>CAJPFI010000060.1 GCA_905339295.1 Burkholderiales bacterium | reverse complement strand
ATGGCGAAGGGCAAGTTCGAGCGTACGAAGCCGCACGTGAACGTGGGGACGATCGGTCACGTGGACCACGGGAAGACGACGCTGACGGCGGCGATGACGCTGGTGCTGTCGAAGAAGTACGGTGGGGAGGCGAAGGCGTACGACCAGATCGATGCGGCGCCGGAGGAGAAGGCGCGCGGGATCACGATCAACACGGCGCACGTGGAGTACGAGACGGCGAAGCGGCACTACGCGCACGTGGACTGTCCCGGGCACGCGGACTACATCAAGAACATGATCACGGGTGCGGCGCAGATGGACGGTGCGATTCTGGTGGTATCGGCGGCGGACGGTCCGATGCCGCAGACGCGGGAGCACATTCTGCTGGCGCGGCAGGTGGGGGTGCCGTACATCGTGGTGTACATGAACAAGGCGGACATGGTGGACGACAAGGAGCTTCTGGAGCTTGTCGAGCTGGAGGTGAGGGAGCTTTTGTCGAAGTACCAGTTTCCCGGGGAGAAGACGCCGATCGTGATTGGCAGCGCGAAGATGGCGCTGGAGGGGGACAAGAGCGAGATGGGGGAGGGGTCGATCTTCAAGCTGGCGGAGGCGCTGGACAGCCACATTCCGCAGCCGCAGCGGGCGATCGACGGGGCGTTTCTGATGCCTGTGGAGGACGTGTTTTCGATATCTGGGCGCGGGACGGTGGTGACGGGGCGTGTGGAGCGCGGGGTGGTGAAGGTGGGGGACGAACTGGAGATCGTGGGTCTGAAGCCGACGATGAAGACGGTGTGCACTGGGGTGGAGATGTTCCGCAAGCTGCTGGACCAGGGGCAGGCGGGGGACAACGTCGGGGTGCTGCTGCGCGGGACGAAGCGTGAGGAGGTGGAGCGGGGCCAGGTGCTGGCGAAGCCGGGGTCGATCACGCCGCACACGAAGTTCAGCTGCGAGGTGTACGTGCTGTCGAAGGAGGAGGGGGGTCGGCACACGCCGTTTTTCCCTGGGTACCGGCCGCAGTTCTATTTCCGGACGACGGACGTGACAGGGAGCTGCGAGCTTCCGGCGGGGACGGAGATGGTGATGCCCGGGGACAACATCGGGATGACGGTGACGCTGATTGCGCCGATCGCGATGGAGGAGGGGCTGCGGTTCGCGATCCGCGAGGGCGGGCGGACGGTGGGCGCCGGCGTGGTGGCCAAGGTCATCGAGTAACGGC
>CAJPFI010000059.1 GCA_905339295.1 Burkholderiales bacterium | reverse complement strand
GCCGGCCCTGCGCTCGTCTCGGGTCGCATCCCCACGAAAGGCGTGGGGCCCCTGCTCCGCCTCGTCGAGCGCCCCGCCTGCGAAGCAGGCGGGGATTGACGGCGCGTGGTTGCGATCGCCGCTGGCGGCCGACACGCGACGCCGCACATCGCGCAAGCCATGCAAGGAGGCCGCGGCGTCGCTGCGCCGGCGAGGGGCCGGCGATGAACCGTACAGCGGAACCGTGGCGTTGCGTTCGCCGGCCCTGCGCTCGTCTCGGGTCGCATCCCCACGAAAGGCGTGGGGCCCCTGCTCCGCCTCGTCGAGCGCCCCGGCCGCGAAGCCGAAGGCAATCGAGAGCCGGGGCCGCGAGCGATAATCGCACGGCATGCCACGCCCTGATGCCGCGGACCTGTTCGATCGCTACGGGATCGCGCCGAACCGGCGCTCGCGCGGGCGCCTCGATCTGTGGCTTCGTTGCCACGTGCGGCGCTTTCGACTCGTCCGCAACGAGCTCGTCGCGTCGTCTCCGATGTCCTGGCCGAAGCGGTTGGCCACCTGGCGTCGCGGCTTCACCGCCAACAGCGCTCTCGTCTACAGGCTCGACGTCAACGATCCGCGCGAGTATGTCTCCGACTGGGACTACTACCTGTCGGGCTACCGGTTCAACGGATTCTTCAATCCGATCGTCGGCAACAAGCTGGTGCTGTCCCAGATCCTCGCCGGATACGGCTTGCCTCATCCCAAGGTGTTCGGCGTGGTGCGCAGGGGCAGGGCGGTCGCGATCGGCCCGCGTGCTGCCGGCGACGCCCGGGACGACGGATGGGCGCTTCTCGAGGGCTGGGCGGCGGACGGGCGACCGCTGGTGCTGAGGCCCCACTGGTCCGGCGCCGGCGAAGGCGTGTTCTTCCTGCAACGGGACGCGCACGGCTGGCAGGTGAATCGGCGGCCGGCTGGCAACGACGACGTGCATCGACTGGTCGCCACGCTCGATCGCTACATCGTGACGGCCTTCGTCGACCAGGCGGGCTACGCCGCGACGATCTATCCCGCCACCGCCAACACGTTGCGCGTGATGACGATCTGCGACGGCGACGGCTGCTTCGTCGCCGCGGTGGCCCACCGCTTCGGTTCGCGTCGATCGGGGTCGATCGACAACTGGCACCGGGGGCGCGGCGGGCTGAACGCGCCGGTCGATTGCTCGCGAGGCTCGCTGGGGCGCGCCGTGACGCTCGGCGACGACGGCCGACTGGTCGAACACGAGCGGCATCCCGACACCGGCAGCGCGATCGAGGGCGTGACGATCCCGGGTCTCGAGCGCGCGCTCGCGGGGGTGCTGGATGCGGCGCGCTGCCTTCCCGAGGCCACGCTGATCGGCTGGGACATGCTGATGACCGACGACGGGTACAGCATCCTCGAGGCCAACTCGCCGCCGGGGATCACCGTGTGGCAGACGCACGCTCCGCTGCTCAGGAATCCCCGCGTCGCCCGGTTCTTCGCGGCACCGCCCGCGTAGCCGGTCCGCCGCCGCTGCCGCGCGCCGCCCGGCGATCCGGCGAGAACCAGTCGAGCCGGTCCCGGAGCGTCACGACGCTGCCGATGATGATCAGCGTCGGCGCCTTGAGGCGAGCGCGCGCGGCGCGTCCGGCGAGCGTCGCGAGCGTCCCGGTCACGACCCGCTGGTCGCGCGAGGTTCCGTGCTGGACGACGGCGGCCGGCGTGCTCCGCGCGAGGCCGTGCTCGACCAGGCGCTCGCACAGCGCGGGCAGCGCCGTCAGGCCCATGTAGACGACGATCGTCTGGCGCGGGCGCGTGAGCGCGGTCCAGTCGAGGTCCATGCTGCCGTCCTTCAGGTGCCCGGTCACGAACAGGCAGGACTGCGCGTGGTCGCGGTGCGTGAGCGGGATGCCCGCGTAGGCGGCCACGCCCAGCGCCGCGGTGATGCCCGGCACGACCTCGAAGCGGACCCGCCGCGCCGACAGCGTGTCGATCTCCTCGCCGCCGCGGCCGAAGACGAACGGGTCGCCGCCTTTCAGTCGCAGCACGCGCTTGCCGGCCTTCGCGAGCCGCACCATCAGCTCGTTGATCTCCTCCTGCCGCATCGCGTGGTTGGCGCGCTCCTTGCCGACGTAGATGCGCTCGGTCGTCGCCGGCAGCAGCGCGAGGACCTCGCCGGAGATCAGGTTGTCGTAGAGCGCGACGTCGGCACGCTGCATCAGCTTGAGCGCGCGCAGCGTCAGGAGCTCCGGGTCGCCGGGGCCCGCGCCGACGAGGTAGACCTCGCCGCGGGCCGACCGGCGCGGCGGCGTCGCCGCGAGCGTGGCGCGGGCGAAGTCGGCGGCGACCGGCCCGTCCGGACGCGCGCGCGCCCGCGCGCGGCCCTCAGCTCGCGCCATCGCCGCTTCCGCCGGCGTCCGCGTCGGAGGTCGCCGCGACGTCGTTCGGATTGATGAAAATGAAGCGGAAGTCCCCCGCCTCGAGCTCGACGTAGTCGAGCGTCATGCCCTCGAGCAGCTCGCGATCGCCTTCCGCGACGACGAGCGCGACGCCTTCGGACGGCACCACGATGTCGCCGTCGCGCGCCTCGTCGAAACCCATCGCGTAATGAAGCGAGCCCGCGGCGTCCCGGCGCGCGGCGATCCTCAGGCCGAGCTCGTCGGCGTCGGACTGCGTGGCCGCGATGCGGATCTGCGTCGCGGCGCTCGGCGTGACGGTGATCATCGGTGTCTCCGGCCGGGGTCGGTGACGCTCGTCGGGCGGACGGCGTCCCGTTGCGGGCCGCGTCCGGCGCGACGCTCGCCTCCGCGGTCGATCAGTGCTCGCCCTTGGTGCGCAGCAGGCCGGCGAGCCGGTTGCCCTGCTTCTGCGGGCCCCCGCGCGGGAACATCTCGTGCAGGTGGTGGTTCGATCCGCGTTCCGCGTCCCACAGGCGGGTGAAGTGCGGAATCATGACGCGCACCTGCGGCTGCACGCCGTGCGTCGCCTCGTAGTCGCGCAGGAAGGAGATCACCTGCCAGTGCGCGGGCGTGAGCTCCAGGCCTTCCCGCCGGGCGAGGGCGCGCGCGAAGTCGGGGCTCCACTGCGACCGGTCGAGGAGGTAGCCCTCGCTGTCGACCGCGACGCGCTTGCCGTCGACGTCGATCCAGTGGCTTTCGGTGGTGGGGGTGGCGTTCATGGCGGAGGGGTCGGGTTCAGACGATGAGCGCGTCGCGGGCGCGCGTGGGCGGGAGATAGACGATGTTGCCGTTGCGTCGCTGGCGGTAGTCGCTCGCGCGGATGAACTCGACGAAACTCGCCGCCCAGTCGTGCGCCGGCGTCGAACGCAGGTGCGCGAACGACGCGAGCACGTTGCCGACGACCAGGCCGTCGCGCTCGCCGTCGATGCCGTGGCCGCGCTTCACCGTGTACGCGCAGCGCAGGTCCGGCGCGAGGTTCTCGAGCGAGGCGTAGTGGAACTCGTGCGCGCGGACGCTCCGGCCGCCGCCGGCCGTCGGCCACGGAAACGCATCGGTCCTCTCGAGCTCGACGTAGCCGCGCCCGACAGGCCTGTCGTGCATCACGACGTCGCCCGGGATCGCGCCGACCATCCGCGAGGTCTGCCCCGCCTGCGTGATCGAGCGGGAGAGGTACATGAGCCCGCCGCACTCGGCGTAGACCGGGAGGCCCGCGTCGATCGCGCCGCGGATGCGGCCGCGCAGCGCGGCATTGGCCTCGAGTTCCCGCGCATAGAGCTCGGGGAAGCCGCCTCCGATGAACAGCGCATCGACGCTGGGCAGGTGCGCGTCGTTGAGCGTGTCGAAGCGCACGAGCGTCGCGCCGGCCGCGCGCAGCGCGTCGAGATCGTCGGCGTAGTAGAAGCCGAAAGCGCGATCCTGCGCGACGCCGATCCGGATGTCGGCATCCGCGGCCGCAGGCACGCGGGCCGGGCCGGCGATGCCCGCCACGATCGCGGGGAGCGGCTGGGCGATTGCGACGCGATCGAGCATGAGGTCGAGGTCGACCTGATGCGCGATCGCGACCCCGAGATCGGCGACCCGGCGTGCCACGTCGTCGGACTCGTTGCTGGGCATGAGGCCCAGGTGGCGCTCGACGATCGTGAGCCGCGGATCGTGCTGGACGGCGCCGACGACGGCGACGTCGGTGTAGTGCTCGATGACCATGCGGAGCTTCGCCTCGTGGCGGCTGCCGCCCAGCTCGTTCAGGATCACGCCGACGATGCGGAGGTCGCGGTCGAATGCCTGGTAGCCGAGGATCAGCGGCGCGATGCCCCGCGTCATGCCGCGGGCGTCGAGCACCAGCACCACCGGGAGGCCGAGCGTCTTCGCGAGCGCCGCGTTGCTGTTGCTTCCGTCCAGCGCGAGGCCGTCGTAGAGTCCCTTGTTGCCCTCGACCAGCGCGACGTCGGCGCCGGACGAGTGGCGCCGGAAGCTCTCGACGATCTCGTCGTCGGACGAGAGCCAGGGATCGAGGTTGCGGCAGCGGCGACCGCTCGCCGCCGCGAGCCACATCGGATCGATGAAGTCGGGGCCCTTCTTGAACGTCTGCACCGTGCGGCCGCGCGCGGTCAGCGCGGCGGCGAGACCGATGCTGATCGTGGTCTTGCCCGACGACTTGTGCGCCGCCGAGACCAGGAAGCGGTACGGCCCCCGGGCGTTCATCAGGCGGTCGGGCCCGTGGCGGGCGCGATCGAGGGGTCGTCGCGCGGCATGAAGCGCAACGCGCGCACGCCGGCGACGGTCGTCAGGAAGGCGACGCCGAGCCCGCCGGCGCCGAGCGCGAGCTCCCAGCGGCTCGGCGTGTACGGCGCGATCGTGCCGTCGCCGTAGCTGCTCGTCGTCGCGTAGCCCGGGAAGATGTCGAGCGGCCACGCCTGGCCGCCGACGATGAACACGTAGAGCAGCGCGAACGCGCCCGCGAGGACGAGCATCGCGGCGGAGACCACGTCGCGCGTGCCGAGTGCGCCGGGGCGCCAGAGCAGCGCGAGCGGAACGAGGCTGCCGGCGACGACGTACGCGCCCCAGAAGAGCGCCGGGTACACGCCGCCGTCGACCAGGATGAACCGCTCGAACGCGACGTTCTTCGCGAAATAGGCATTGACCAGGTGGCTCGCCGCCGTCAGGAACAGCACGGTGACGACGAACAGCCCGAGCAGGTTGCCCATGCGCCGCAGGACCTCCGGCGGCGGCACGCGGCCGGCCCACGCGTACATCGCCGCCTGCACGACGAGGAACACGGCGAGCCCCCACGCGAACGACATCGCGAGGAACTGCGGAATCAGCAGCGCCGAGCCGTACGCCTGCCGCGCGACGAGGAAGGCGAAGATCGACCCGGTGCCGGACGTGAGGATGATGCGCCACGCGAACGCCGCGATCCCCGCCGGCTTCGACCACGGCGCCATCCGGCGCTCCATCAGCGTCCACAGGTAGACGGCGACGATCGTGAACATCCCGGTGTACAGGAACACGTTCCACGCGAACACCGACCGGAAGTTGTAGTGCGTCGCCGCGACGACGATGCGCTCGGGGCGGCCTAGGTCCAGCATGAGCACGAACAGGCCGCCGGCGAGCAGCGCGAGGCACAGCAGCCCGGAGAGCGGCGCGCGCGCCTTGTAGGCCGCGTGCCCGAACACCGAGCCGACCGACGCGACGTTGAGCACGCCCGACGCGGCGACGATCATGAAGATCGCGAACACGTGCGGCATGCCCCAGACGATCCGGTTGTCCATGCCGGTGACGACGTGGCCCCGGACCTCCATCGTGTGCGCGGCGTAGAGCCCCGCGAGCACGACGGCCGCGCCCGCGGCGGCGAGCGCCCAGAACCGGCGGGCGTCGGGGCGGTCGAGGGTGGCGCGCATCACGTCCTCACAGCCCGGCGTAGCGCACGCCCGGGTCGAGCCGCAGATCGGCGCGCACCGCGCTCGTCGCGTAGCTCGCGACGCGGCGCGCGATCTCGCTTTCCGGGTCGTTCAGGTTGCCGAACACGAGCGCCTTGTGGCCTGACGCGGCGCAGGCCTCGACGCACGCCGGGATGCGGTCGTGGTCGACGCGGTGGACGCAGAGCGTACAGGACTCGACGCATCCCTTGCCGCGCGGCACCTCGGGGCGCTGCCCGGTCACCGGCTCGTGCACGAACGTGCGCGCGCCGTACGGGCAGGCCATCATGCAGTAGCGGCAGCCGATGCAGGTGTGCCGGTCGACCAGCACGATGCCGTCGGCGCGCTTGAACGACGCCCCGGTCGGGCAAACGTCGACGCACGGCGGATCGGCGCAGTGCTGGCACATCACCGGCACCGACCGTGCCCCTCCGCGCGCGTCCTTCAGCTCGACCTTGCGAATCCACTGGGCGGAGGTCGCGGTCTTCGTTCGCGGCAGCCCGTGCTCCGTGTCGCACGCGACGACGCACGCATCGCAGTCCGACGCGCACTGGTTGAGGTCGACGAGCATGCCCCAGCGGACCTTCGGCGACGCCGGCTCGGACGGGGGCCGCCCGTGCGCGAGGTCGTAGAGCATGACGCCCGGCGCGAGCGTCACGCCGGCCAGCGCCGCGCCCCACGCGAGGATCTGCCGGCGGCCGCGATCGACACCGTCGGATCGCCCCGCCGCGCCCGACGCGGCGACGCCCTCGGAAGCGGCCCGGGGCGGCGTGGCGGCGCTCATCGCACGGCCCCCGCGGTCGTCGCCGCGCCGGGACGGTCGGCATGGCAGTCGAAGCAGTCGAGCGTGACGCCCGCGTAGCGGTGGCAGCCCTCGCAGAAGGCGTCCTTGCTGCCGGTGACGCGGCCGCTCTCCTTGCCCGCGTGGCAGTTCACGCAGTTGGCGAGGCTGTGCCGCGTCGTGCGGATGCCCTCGTGCACCGTGCGATCGCGCTGGTGCTTGAGCAGCTCCATGTGGTTGCGGCGCATCGTCGGCGTGTCCTCGACGCAGGCCTCGCCCGCGCCGGTCGCGAGCGCGGGGAGCGGCACGCGCGACGCCGACACGCCGGCCGCGGCGGCCGTGCCGGCGAGCGCGAGCAGCAGCACGACGCGCAGCCCGCGCGCCCATGCCGTGCCCCGGGTGTGCCGCGCTTCCATCGCGCTACTCGCCGAGTCCCATCTGGATGTATCCGGTCGGGCACACGTCCTTGCAGATGTGGCAGCCGATGCACCGGTCGTAGTCGGTGTAGACGTAGCGGCCCGTCGTCGCCTCCTTCTTCGGCACGCGCGCCACCGCCAGCTGCGGGCAGTAGACGACGCAGTTGTCGCACTCGAAGCACTGGCCGCAGCTCATGCAGCGCTTCGCCTCGGCGACGGCATCGGTTTCCGACAGCGGCGCGAGGCGTTCCTCGAAGTTGCCGAGCGCGGTCTCCCTGGAGAGCGTGGTCACCTTGCGCCTGAGGCGCGCCGTGTAGTTGAAGTGGCCGAGGAACAGCTCGTCGTGCGGGATCACGTACCGTTCGGAGCGGTCGTCGAAGTTGTGGATGCCCACGTTCGACTTGTCGGTACCGAGCATCGGCTCGGTGGCGGCGCCGAACGCGAGCCCGCGCTCGACCATCTTGCGCTTGAGGTCGAACGCGTGGACATCGACCTTGGGCCGCTTCTCCTGGTCCTCGCCGCGCAGGAACCGGTCGATGCCCTCGGCCGCGATCGCGCCGTGGCCGATCGCCGTCGTGAGCAGGTGCGGCTTGAGCACGTCGCCGCCCGCGAACGTTCCCGGCTTGCCCGGAACCTGGTAGTTCCGGTCGGCGACGACCATGCCCTTGCCGCCGTCGAATTCCTCGAGCCCCGTGAAGTCAACCGCCTGGCCGATCGCCGAGACGATCAGGTCGGCCGGGATGTCCTCCTCGGTGCCCTCGATCAGCTTCACCTCGAGCTTGGCGCCGACGAACTTCGCCTCGCAGCGCGCGACCTTGAGCGCGACCGCGCGTCCCGACGCGTCCTTGACCACCGAGACCGGCGCGAGGCCGCCGCGGATCGTGATCCCTTCGGCCTGGGCCTGCTCGATCTCGTGCTTGTTCGCCTGCATCCTGTCGATGCCGAACACCGACGTCAGCACGACCTCGGCACCCTGCTTGACCGACACCTCGGCGACGTCGTGCGCCATGTGGCCGGCGATCGCGTGCTCCGGGAAGTCGGTCGGCTTCGCGTGCCCGATGTGTCCGAGCCGGCGCGCGACCGTCGCCACGTCGATCGACGTGTCGCCGCCGCCGATGACGACGACGTGCTTGCCGACGTGGCGCAGCCGCCCGTCGTTGAACGCCTTGAGGAACGCGGTCGCGGTGACGACGTTCGGCGCGTCGCCGCCCGGCGCCGGCAGCGGCCGACCCGACTGCGCGCCCATGCCGAGGAACACCGCGTCGAAGTCCTTGCGGATCGCGTCGATCGTGACGTCGGTGCCGATCCGGCACTTCAACCGCACCTCGACGCCCATGTCCACGATGCGCCGGATCTCGGCGTCGAGCACCTCGCGCGGCGTGCGGAACCCCGGGATGCCGTAGCGCATCATCCCGCCCAGGTGCTCGTGCTCGTCGAAGACGGTGACCGAGTGGCCCATCCTGGCGAGCTGGTAGGCGCAGGACAGCCCCGCGGGACCGCCGCCGATGACGGCCACCTTCTTCCCGGTCTTCGTCGCCGGCGCGGGGAAGGCGAGCCCGTTCGCGATCGCATACTCGCCGAGGAAATGCTCGACCGCGTTGATGCCGACGTGGTCCTCGACCTCGTTGCGGTTGCATCCGGTCTCGCACGGCGCCGGGCAGACGCGGCCCATCACCGACGGGAACGGGTTCGCGTCGGTCAGCCGCCGCCACGCGTATTCCTGCCAGGGCATCGCCGGCTTGCCGTCCGCGCCGACCGGCGGCTTCTCGATGCCGCGCACGATGTTGAGGTAGCCGCGGATGTCCTCGCCGGAAGGACAGCTCCCCTGGCACGGCGGCGTCGACTGGATGTAGGTCGGGCACTTGTGCGTCCAGCTCGCCTGGAAGATCTGCTCGCGCCAGGAGTCCCACTTCACGTCGCCGTCGCGGTAGCGGCGGAACGTGAGTTTCTGCTCCTGTTGCCCGGGGATCGTTGACATCGCCTGTTCTCCGTCGAGGGGTCTCGCGCCCGATTCCGGCGCGTGGGGTCAGTGCGGCACGCCCAGCCTGATGGCCGTGCTGACGAGCTGGTGGACGCCGCCGACCATGCCCATCTTGAATCCGTAGTACGGGAGGACCTTCGTGAACTGCGCCTTGCAGATCGCGCAGATCGTGGCCATGAAGTTGACGCCCTGTCCGTCCGCGACCTGGCGCAGCGCCTCCATCCGCGGCAGCGCGCCCTTGACGCGCAGGTCGATCAGCTCGTCGGTCAGGAGCCCGCCGCCGCCGCCGCAGCAGAAGGTGGCGTCGTGCGTGGTCCCGGGCGCCATCTCGACGTAGCGGTTGGCTACCGCGCGGATGATCTCGCGCGGGATCCGGAACTGGCCGCCCGGCACGTCGCCCATCCGCGACGCGCGCGCGACGTTGCACGAGTCGTGGAAGGTCACGACGCGGTGGTCGTTGGCCTCCCTGTCCAGCGTGAGGGCGCCGCGCCGGATCAGGTCGTGCGTCACCTCGCAGATGTGCATCGGCTGCGTGTAGCGCCCGTCGAGCTGGCGCTGCAGCGCCTGCGCGTACGGGTCGTCGCCGCCGGCGCCGATGCCGGCGAGCGTGTTCCACATGCTGTACGCGACGCGCCACGCGTGTCCGCACTCGCCGACGACGATCCGCTTGACGCCGAGCTCGAGCGCGGCCTCGCGGATGCGCGTCGCGATCGTCCGCAGCTGGTCGTAGCTCCCGATGAACAGCCCGAAGTTGCCGGCTTCCGACGCGTGCGACGACAGCGTCCACGACACGCCGGCGGCATGGAACACCTTCGCATAGCCGATCAGGCTGTCGACGTGCGGCTCGGCGAAGAAGTCGGCCGACGGCGTGACCAGCAGCACCTCCGCCCCCTTGCGGTCGAGCGGGAAGCGCACGTCGGCGCCGGTCTCCTCCTTGACGTCCTCCTCGAGCCCGGCGAGCGTGTCGGCGAGCGCCGGTCCCGGCAGGCCGAGGTTGTTGCCGATCCGGTGCACCTTGCCGATGATCTCGTTCGTGTACTTCTGCCCGAGGCCCGCGGCGTCCATGATCTCCTTGCCGGCCATCGTGATCTCGGCGGTGTCGATGCCGTAGGGGCAGTACACCGAGCAGCGGCGGCATTCGGAGCACTGGTTGTAGTACGTGTACCACTGGTCGAACACGTCCTTCGTGAGGTCGCGCGCCCCGACCAGTCTCGGGAACAGCTTGCCGGCGAGCGTGAAGTGCCGCCGGTAGACGCTGCGCATCAGGTCCTGGCGGGCGACCGGCATGTTGAGCGGGTCGCCGGTGCCGAGGAAGTAGTGGCACTTGTCGGTGCACGCGCCGCAATGCACGCATGCGTCGAGGTAGACCTTGAGCGAGCGGTACTTGCCGAGAAGCTCGCCCATCTTGTCCAGCGCGCGCCGCTCCCAGCCCTCGGCGAGCTCGCCGGGGAAGCCGATCGCCTCCTGCATCTTCGCGGTCGCGACGTACGGCTTCGACGCCTCCATCGCGCCGGGCGCGAGCGCGGGCGCCTCGGCGTGCTGCCGCAGCGGCGGGGCCTTGATCTCGGCGGCCATGGGCTAGGGTTCCCGGTCGAGGCGCGCGGCCCAGGGCGCCAGGTGGCGCCGCTCGCGCGGATCGTCGGCCTGGTTGCGCGTCGGCGAGAAGAACAGTCCCGGCGCGTGCAGCAGCTTGCTGAACGGGAAGACCAGCATCAGCACCGCGACCAGCGCGAGGTGGACGGCGACGAGCGGGTCGCCGGGCAGCGGCTGCCAGTCGAACAGCACGAGGCCGAGGATGAACGCCTTGACCGCGACGATGTCGGCGTGCGCGACGAACGTCATCGCGAGTCCCGTGAGCGCGATGGCGAGGAGCAGCACGATCATCAGGTGGTCGGATGGCGTGGAGATGTAGCGGACGCGCGGCACGAGAAAGCGGCGCGCCCACAACCCGGCGAGGCCCGCCGCCATCGCGACCCCGGCCCAGATGCCGAACGGCTGCACGAACGCGAGCCACGCGGGCACCGGCTCGACGAAGTAGCGCAGGTGGCGCAGCAGCACCAGCGCGAGACCGGCGTGGAACAGCCAGCCGAACGCCCAGGTCCACAGGTTGCTGCGGAACAGGCTCTCGAACAGCACGACCTCGCGCGCCATCCGCAGCGCCACGCCGCCGCGCGTGGTCGGCGCGGGCGTGGTCGGGATCTTCAGCGGCGCGGGCGTGCGCGCGTAATCCCAGACGCGATAGCCCACGCCCGCCACGAGCACCGCCGTCGCGGTGTAGAGCAGCAGGACGAACAGGGCGGTCATCGGCGTCGGCCGCACGGATGCGGCGGGAGCGCGGCGCGCGGAGTCGGCGCGCGGCGCCGCGTCAGACGCAGCCCGTCGGCTTCGGCAGGCCGGCGATCTTGCAGGCCTGCTTCGCGGGCCCGTACGGGAAGAGCTCGTACAGGTACTGGCTGTTGCCCTTGTCCGCGCCGAGCTGCTTGCCGATCGCCTTGGTCAGCACGCGCACGGCCGGGGCGATCTGGTACTCGTCGTAGTACTTGCGCAGGAAGTTGACCACCTCCCAGTGGTTCTCCGACATCTCGACGTTCTCGGCCTTGGCGATGAAGTTCGCGACGTCCTCGTTCCAGTCGGCCAGGTTGACGAGATAGCCTTCCTCGTCGGTCTCGTAGGGCTTGCCATTGACGTCGATCGTGGGCATGGGACTCTCCTCGGGTGCGTTGGGGTCGGCGGGTCAGGGTCGGCGGCGGGGATCGGCGCCGGGGGTCGGGTCAGAGCCAGGACTGGCAGTTCGGGTGCCCGGCGACGAGATCGACGAAGCCGGCATAGTCGACCGTCGTGACGCCGTCGATCAGGCGGTCGGCGATCGCGCGCGCCTCGGCATCGGGAAGCAGCACGCAGACCTTGAGCCGCTGCATGGCCTCGGCGAGGCGCGGCGCGGCGGCGGATCCGCGCGCGGCGGCGTAGACCGCGTCCTCGATCAGCAGGACGGTGCCCGGGCCGGCGATGCGCAGGCACGCGTCGAGCGACGGGCGCTCGAGCGGCGACTTGTTGACGATGTGCAGCATGGGCGCTCCGCGGATCAGAAGGACAGGACGACGTCCTGCTCGTCCATCAGCCGGCCCAGCTCGCCCGACGAGAGCACGGTGACGTCGACGAGGAGGTCGCCCTCGTCGAGGCCGCGCGCCTCGAGCGACTCGCGCTCGACGTAGAGCTTCTCGACGTCGTAGCCCTCCAGCGCGCGGTACGTGGGCGAGAAGTTCTTCGTCTCGATGCCCTTCGTCTGCTGGCCCTTCTTGAGCTGCCAGACGCCGTCGTCGACGAACACGAGCGACACGTCCTGGTCGAACGCCGCGGAGATCAGCACGACCTCGAGCGACTCGAGCGCGTAGACCGTGCCGTACGGCGCGCTGCGGTTGACGAACATGAACTTCTTGGCGATGCCTTCGGTCATGGCGCGTGCCTTCAGTCGCCGAACACGACGAGCCGGTCGGACTGGATGCCCGACTCGACCAGCTGCCCCAGGCCGGAGATGCGGAAGCCCGGCGCGAGGTTGTCGTCCTTGATGCCGCGCCGCAGCGCCGCCGCCACGCAGACCACCAGGTCGATGCCGTGGTCGGCGGCGAGCTTCGACCAGCGGGCCACGACGTTGCGGTCGTCCTGCGGCGGCTCGGTCAGCCGCGACGAGTTGTTGACGCCGTCGTGGTAGAAGAACACGCGGTGGATCTCGTGCCCCCTGGCCAGCGCCGCCCTGCAGAACAGGTAGGCGGAGTCGCTGGCCTGGTGCTGGTACGGGCCTTCGTTGACCAGGATGCCGAACTTCATTCGAGCCGACCCCGCCGTCAGAACCGGATGTGCGTCGATGCGTTGAGATTCGCGCGCGCGCCGCGCCAGTCGTCGATCAGGTACTTGGTGAACGGCAGCTCGGTCCGCTCGAAGAAGCGCGGCCAGCCGATGCGGTCGATCCAGTCCGACATCCGCTCCCACGGCCGCGCGTCGGCCTTGTAGACGTGCAGGATCCGCTTCACGACCTCGGCCACTTCGGGCCAGCGCGGCGGGTGGTTGGGCAGCCCCGCGGCGACCATCTTCATGAACGTCGGCTTGGCGCGTGCATTGGAGTTCTTGCCGCCGACCCAGATCGCGAGCTTGCTGTGCTCCGGGTCGTTGATCTGCATCGGCGGGCACGGCGGATAGCACGCGCCGCAGCAGATGCACTTCTTCTCGTCGACCTCGAGCGAGGGCTTGCCGTTGACCAGCGCCGGCCGGATCGCCGCGACCGGGCAGCGCGCGACGACCGCGGGCCGCTCGCAGACGTTGGCGACGAGGTCGTGGTTGATCTTGGGCGGCTTCGTGTGCTGGACGATGATCGCGATGTCGGCCTGGCCGCCGCAGTTGATCTCGCAGCACGACGTCGACAGGTGCACGCGGTTGGGCATCTCCTCGCGGCGGAACTCGTCGACCAGCTCGTCCATCAGCGCCTTGACCACGCCCGACGCGTCCGTGCCCGGGATGTCGCAGTGCAGCCACCCCTGCGTGTGCGCGATCATCGACACCGAGTTGCCGGTGCCGCCGACCGGGAAGCCGCCCTTCTCGAGTTCGGCGATCAGCGGCGCGACCCTTGCCTCGCTCGACACCATGAACTCGATGTTCGAGCGGATCGTGAAGCGGACGTGGCCCTCGGCGTACCGGTCGGCGATGTCGCACAGCCGGCGGATCGTGTGGACGTCCATCTGCCGCTGCGTTCCGGCGCGCACCGTCCACACCTCGTCGCCGCCGTGGGCGACGTGGTGCAGCACGCCCGGCCGCGGGCGGTCGTGGTACTTCCAGTTGCCGTAGTTCTTCTTGAGCAGCGGGTGCAGGAACTGCTGGTTGTCGGGGACCCCGCTCTCGATCGCCCGGCGCATCTGCGGTTGTGCCATGCCGTGTTCTCCTCAGGCGACCTGCTTCGCGGCCTTCATCTTCGCCACTTCCTCGTCCCAGCCGTCCATCCGGACGTAGGGGTTCGTGCGCGGCGACGAGACCATGTTCGGGTCGATCGGGATCTCGAGCGCCTCGAGGAAGTTGACGATGCCGATGCGCTCGATCATCTCGCCGGTGCGCTCGTGCTCGAGTGCATTCTCCGCGAAGAAGTCGATGATCTTCTGGCCGAGCTCGACCAGCTTCGCGCGGTCCTCGTCGGTCTCGAGCTTCATGAACGGAACGACGACGGTGCCCATCAGGTCGCCGATCTTGAGCGTGCGCTTGCCGCCGACCAGCACGGTGGCGCCCTTGTCCTTGCCGGGGGCGAGCGCGCCGGTCATCACGTTGATGCAGTGCATGCAGCGCACGCAGTCGCGGTTCTCGATCTCGAGGCCGTGGGCGTCGCTGAGCGCGACCGCCGACACCGAGTCGCCGGCCTTCAGGTCCTTCGTGTCCTTCAGCCGGATCGCCTTGGTCGGGCAGCGCGCGACCACGTCGTTGACCAGCTCGTCCATCCCGTGCTTCGCGAACCACTTCCTCGCGAGCGCCTCGTCGGTCCGGATGTTGTCCCGCCAGGTACCGATGATCGCCATGTCGGCCCGCTGGATCGAGTTCATGCAGTCGTTCGGGCAGCCCGAGAACTTGAACTTGAACTTGTAGGGCAGCGACGGGCGGTGGATGTCGTCGAGGAAGCTGTTGATCACGGTGCGGTGCGCGCGCGCCTCGTCGTAGCACGACTGCTCGCAGCGCGCCGCGCCGACGCAGGACATCGACGTGCGCACGGCCGGACCGGCGCCGCCCAGGTCGAAGCCCAGCTCGTTGATGGCGTCGAAGGCGGGCTGCGTGTTCTCGCTGGTCACGCCCTGGAACATGATGTCGCCGGACTGGCCGTGGAACGCGATGAGCCCCGACCCGTGCTTCTCCCAGATGTCGGCCATCTTGCGCAGCACGTCGGTGCTGTAGTGCATGCCCGCGGGAGGCATCACGCGCAGCGTGTGGAACTCCGCGGCGGCGGGGAACATCGGCTTGCCGGTCTCGTCCTTGGCCTCGGTGAAGCGCGGGATCACGCCGCCGCCGTAGCCGAACACGCCGACGGTGCCGCCCTTCCAGTAGCCCTTGCGCGTGACGTACGAGTGCTCGAGCTGGCCCAGCAGGTCGACGACGTAGTCCTTGTCCTTCGCGAGCCGCTTGAGCCCGGTGACGAAGCTGGGCCACGGACCGGTCTCCAGCGCGTCGAGCATCGGGGTCTTGTACATTTCCTTGGTCATGACGTCGCCTCCTCGCATGATCGGCCGCCGGTCGCGCCGGATCCGGGCGTCCGGATTCCGGAGGCAATGCTACGGGCGCCCACCATGGCCCGCCATCCCTCCGCCTGACTATCCTGAATAAGCCGTATTGCGGGGTGTCGTAACTACCCAGAAGGGGTAGTGCCCCATACTTCACCTTGGCTATGGACGGCGGCACGCCGACGCTCGCTCAATAGCGTGTCGGGATTTCCCGTCCGCGGGCGCCGGCGGGGAGGGTTCGCCGACGCCTCTCCTGCCGCGCGCGCGAGGTCGCTTCGGCGCGCCGGCGCCCTGTCACGCGACGCCCGAGACCAGCATGCCGACCCTGACGAGCGTGGACCGGTTCACCGTGCCCCTGGGCGGGCAGGAGATCGAGTTGCAGCATCTGGTGCACGACGGCGGCGGGATGGCGCTGCTGCGCATCCGGGTGCGCGAGCGGACGCGATTCACCGTGTTCGACATCGATCCGGCGACGGCCCTGCGCTGGGGCGAGGCGATGCTGCGCTGGGCCGAGGCGCAGCCGGGCGCCGCCGCCACGTCGGACTGAGCGACGCGCCCGCGCGCCGCCCCGCGCGAGGGGCGGCGCCTGCCATGAACAGGAGCATGTGTGCCGCACGACGACGCGCCGGTGGTCGATCTGGTCTTCGGGCTCCACGGCTCGAGCCTGCCGGCCGAGCACGCCGAGGCGCTGGCGAGCGCGGTGGCGGCGTGGCTGCCGTGGCTGCCGGCCGAGCCGCGCGCGCGCATCCATCCGCTGCGCACCGCGCCGACGACCCAGGGCAGGGTCCTGCTCGCGCGGCGGGCGCGGCTCGCGCTGCGCGTGCCCGGGCACCGGCGCGACGACGGGCTCGCGCTGCAGGGCCGCGTGCTGGAGGTGGCGGACGCCCGCCTCGAGGTGGGCAGCGGATCGGTGCGGCCGCTCGCGGCCAGCGCCACGCTGTACGCGCAGTGCGTGGCGAGCGAGGCCGGCGACGATCGCGCGTTCCACGACGAGATCGCGCGCTGGCTCGACGCGTCGGGAGTACGCTGCGAGTTCATCTCCGGGCGGCCGCGCCGGCTCGCGACCGGCGGACGCGAGATCCGCGCATGGGGCCTCGCGCTGCACGGCCTCTCGCCGGCCGATTCGCTGCGCGTGCAGGGCGCGGGCTGCGGGGGCCACCGGCTCATGGGATGCGGCGTGTTCGTGCCGCACAAGGCGATCGCGCTGGGCGCGTAGCGCGCGCACACAGACGACGGAGGCATGCGATGGCGTACAGCGTCGACGGTCGGGAGCTCGAATGCGACGAGCTCGGTTACCTGCTGGAAGCCGATCCGCGCGACGAGGTAGCGCGGGCGATCGCGGCGGCGGACGGGATCGAGCTCACCGACGCGCACTGGGAGGTGATCCGGTACCTGCGCGACGAGTACCTGGCGCACGGGCACTCGCCGAACTTCCGCGCGATGCTGAAGGGCGTCCAGGCGATCCGTCCCGAGGCGGACAGCAAGTACCTCTACGACCTCTTTCCGATGGGCCCGGCGAAGCAGGGCGCGAAGATCGCGGGCCTGCCCCAACCGTATGGCAAGGGCGGCTACTGATGCCGACCGGCAAGGCGGGAAACGACATGAACGTGAAGTCCGACACCGCGCCGGCACTCAAGCCGGCGATGAAGCTGGACATGCGCGGGACCACCTGTCCCGCGCCGCTGCTCGGCGCGAACAGGCTCATGGAGACGATGAAGCCCGGCGAGGTGCTGCTGCTCCTGTCCGACTGCCCGGGGACGCAGGACGACCTGTTCGCCTGGTCGCGCCACACCGACCACCACATCGTGCGCACCGAACGGCTGGCCGACGGCGGCCACGGGTACTACATCCAGCGCGGTCACTCGCGGTTGCCGGAGGCCAACGCGGTGCTGGACCTGCGCGGCACCGTCTGCCCCGGCCCGATCGTCGAGGCGAAGAAGCTCCTGAACGGCATGCGCTCGGGCGAGACGCTCAAGCTCGTCAGCAACTGCCCCGGCGTGGCGACCGACGTCGCCGACTGGGTCCGCGTGACCGGGTTGAAGCTGCTCGGGACCGAGGAGATCGGCGCGGGCGCGTACGAGTTCTACATCGGCAAGCCGTGACGGGGCCGGAGATGGGGGTCAGATCCTCATTCCCGTGGACAGCCCGGCCCGCCATGCCGATCAGCGGGGGAATGAGGGTCTGACCCCCTCGTGACACATGCGCATCAAGAGCCAGTGGTTCAAGGACGACGCGCACAAGAGCGCGGCGGACATCGCGAGCGCCGCCGCGTTCATCGTCTGGCGCGTCGCGCAGAACGCGCTCAAGACCATGCGCGCCGCCGGCTACGAGCTGCCGCCGGGCGAGCCGTATTTCGCGTTCCTCGCCGAGTTCCTCGCTTTCCTCGTCGCCGCGGCCGACCGCATCGCGTACCGGCAGCGCGACGCCGCCTGGCGAATCGAGTTCACGAACGCGACCGCGAACCGCGTCGGCGAGACGCTCGCCGGCAACCAGGCCGACCTCCTGGCCGCCGACAGTGCCGACGCCTACAAGCGCCGGTTTATCGAACTGGTCAACCTGCGCAACGTCGACTATGCCGATCACCAGTGGACCGACGCCGGACCCGACTACGGCTTCATCCGCTGCTTCGGCCACTGCGTCGCGGAGACGATGGCCGCGCACGACCGCACGTGGGCCGTGTCGCAGGTGATCGAGGTCGAGGCGCCCGAGGCCATCGAGATGCTGCAGAAGGCCATGGCCGGCCTCCTGGGCGAGACGCCGCGCCGGGCACGTCGCTCCGCCGCGTCGCGGGGAGAGTAGCGCGATGGTCGCCGGCCCGATGCTGTCCGCGCCCGACCGGGTCGGCGCGCGGTCGCCGTTTCGCCTGGACGACGAGCGTGCCTGGCGCGACTGGCGGGCGCGCAAGCTCGAGCGCTATCCCGCGAGCCTCGCGGACCTCGTGGTCGAGGTGGCGGACCCGCGCGCGCTCGCGCCGGCCGAGCAGGCCGCGATCGCCGAGCGCTGCCGCTGCGCCAACATGGCGATCTACGCGAGCCCGCACCAAGGCGCCGACAAGGACATTCCGCGGGCGCTCGCCGCGCAGTTCGGGCTCGCGCGCCTCGACCGCAACTGGCTCGCCGACGACGACGGGATCAGCCGCGTGACGGTGTCCGGCGATGCAGGGCGCGGCGACTTCATCCCGTACACGAACCGGCCGATCCGCTGGCACACCGACGGCTACTACAACCCGCCGGAACGCACGATCCGCGCGATGGTGCTCCACTGCGTGGCGAAGGCGGCCGAAGGCGGCGAGAACGCGCTGATGGATCCCGAGATCGCGTACCTCCGGCTGCGCGACGAGGATCCCGCGCTGGTGCGCGCGCTGATGCGTCCCGACGCGATGACGATTCCCGAGCGCACCGACGACGACGGCGTCGCGCGCCCCGCGCAGGCCGGACCGGTGTTCTCGGTGGACCCGGCGACCGGCCACCTGCACATGCGCTACACCGCGCGCACGCGGAGCATCGAGTGGCACGCCGATCCGGACGTGCGCGCCGCCGTCGCCGCGCTGGAGCGGCTGCTCGCGACCCCGTCGCACTGGATCCACCGGCTCACGCTGGAGCCCGGCATGGGCATCCTGTGCAACAACGTGCTGCACGACCGATCCGCGTTCACCGACGATGCGGACCGGCCGCGGCTCATCTTCCGCGCCCGCTACCACGACCGCATCGACGCGTCGGGCTGACGGCCGCGGCTATCGATCCATTGACGATTCGCGAGGGGAACGCATGAAGGCATCGCTGGTGGTGGGGGTCGCGCTCGTCGCGTGGTCGGCCGTGGCGCAGGCGCTGAGCCCGTACGTCGACGCAGGCCGGGCATCCGGCGGCACGCTCGACGCGGCCGTGGCCGACGTCGAGGGGAAGCTCGTGGGCGCGGGGTTCCGCGTGCTGGGCCGCTACACGCCCAGGGGGCTGCCCCAGCACGCGATCGTCGTCGCGAGCGACGAGGGACTGCAGGGCGCGGCGCTCGCCATCGGCGGCAGCGCGATCGTCGCGGTCCCGTTGCGCGTGGACGTCCGCGCCGACGGCTCGGTGCGCTACGCGAACCCCGAGTACTGGGCGCGCGCATACCTGCGCGGCGACTACGCGAGGGCGGAAGCTGCGGTCAGGGCGGCGTCGGACAGGCTCGCGGGCGCGCTCGGCGGCGGGCGCCCGGCCGGCGGCGACGTGAAGGCCGACGACCTGCCCGGCTACCGGTATATGCTCGGCATGGAGCGCTTCGGCGATCGCAGCGAGTTGGCCGAGCACGCGAGCTTCGACGAGGCGGTGCAGGCGGTGCGCGCGAACCTCGCGAGCGGCGTCGGCGGCACGGCGAGGGTCTACGAGGTGGTCGTGCCGGAGCGCAAGCTCGCGGTGTTCGGCGTCGCGCTGAACGACGCCGAGCACGGCGAAGGCTGGTGGGTGGGCAGGATCGGCGCCGACAACGCCGCCGCGCTGCCGTGGGAGATCTGGATCGCCGACCGCAAGGTTCACGCGCTCTACGGCCGCTACCGCACCGCGCTGGGCTGGCCGGAGCTCGGGATGGGCCAGTTCATGACGATCATGCGGCATCCGGACACGACGATGCAGGCGCTGGAAGGCGTCGCGCGGAAGCCTTGAGGGCCGACCGCCGGGGCATCGCGGCGGGACGCTCCGCGCGGCGGCGGGGCGCCACGCGCGGTGCGCGCGGGGATGCGGCGGGCCGGAGGAGGTGCGATGACGCCATGGGTGACACTGTCGAGGGCCGCGCGCCTGATCGGCGTGCCGCGCGGCGTCCTGCAGCGCGACGTGGCCGAGGGCCGGCTCGCGACGAACGACGGGCTGGTTTCGCTTGAAGGCCTCGCGCAGCTCTATCCGCAATGGCAGCCGGAGGATTCCGGCGCCTTCGAGCGCACCGCGAAGCTCCGCGACGAGGCGTTCGGACGGCGCGTGCAGGAGCGCGTGCTCCCGCCGCAGGACGTGCTCGCGCAGCGCCTGTTCGCGCAGAGCCGCGAGCTGGCCGACGCCCGGCGGCACCTGTCGCGCTACCACGAGCTCGTCGTGTCGTTGCGCGAGCGCATCGACGCTCTCGCCGGCGCCACGCCGCTCGCCGCGCCGGCCGCCACCCTCGCGGAGCTCGGCGCCGCGCTCGACACGGGCCTCGCCCAGGTGCTCGCGACCGAGTCGGTGGATGCGCTGACCGTCATGGACGACGTGCTCAAGATCGTGTCGGCGCAGGTCACCGTGCGTCCCAGCGGCCACGTGTTCTTCGTCGAGGGCCGCGACACGCTGCTGCAGGCGGGCCTCAAGGCGGGGCTCAAGCTCGCCTACGGCTGCGGCAACGGCACCTGCGGCCTGTGCAAGGCGCGCGTGATCTCCGGCGACGTCGTGAAGATGATGCCGTACGACTATCCGTTGTCCGAGGCCGAGCGCCTGCAGGGCCACACGCTGCTGTGCGCGCACTCGGCCGGCTCGGGCGAGATCGTCATCGAGACGCTCGAGGCGCACGGCCCGGGCGAGATCCCCGAGCAGGAGGTCGAGGTGCGCGTGCGCTCGGTCGCGCCGCTTTCGCCCGACACGCTGCTCGTCCACCTGCAGACGCCGCGCGGCAGCCGGTTGCGCTTCCTCGCCGGCCAGAGCGCGACGCTGTACGGCGGGGCGGACGGCGTCGACGCGCAGGCGACCTGGCCGATCGCGAGCTGCCCCTGCGACGACCGCAACCTGCACTTCCACGTCGCGCGCGATCCCGGCAGCGCGCTCGCGTCGATGTTCTTCGACGGCGCCTTCCGCCCGGGCGCGGCGCTGACGCTGTGGGGGCCGTCGGGCGACTTCGTGATGGCGGACGGCGGGCGTCCGCTCGCCTTCGTCGCCTGTGACACCGGCTTCGGCCCGATCAAGAGCCTGGTGGAGCACGCGATCGCCGTCGACGCGGCTCCGTCGATGTCGCTCGACTGGCTCGCGCTGCGCCCCGACGGCCACTACCTCGCGAACCAGTGCCGCGCGTGGGCCGCCGCGTTCGACGGCTTCCGCTACGCGGCGCACGCGTCCGCGGACGCGGCGCAGGGCGCCCGCTCGCTCGTCGCCGCGATGGCGGCCGCGTTGCCGCTGCCGCGCCACGACGTCTACGTCGCCGGCCCGCCCGCGTTCGTCGACGCCGCGTGCGCGGCGCTGTCGCTGGCCGGCGCGCCGCCGGCGCAGGTGCGCGCCACCGCCGTGTGAACGCGATGGACGAGCGCAAGGTCATCCCGATCGCGCCCGCGCCGGTCGAGCCGGAGGGCGACTGCAGCGGCGCCGAGCCCTTCGCGCTGATGGTGCTCGGCGACAGCATGGCGCCGGAGTTCGCCGACGGGGAGATCATCATCGTCGAGCCCGACGGCATCGCCACGGACGGCTCGTACGTCGTCGCGCAGGTCGAGGGCGAGTGGACGATGCGGCAGCTCGCGCGTACCGAAGACGGCTGGGAACTCCGCGCGCTCGACCCCGCGTATCCGGCGACCGCGATCGCCGGTCTCGACGCGGTGCGCGGCGTCGTGATCCAGAAGAGCCGGCCCGGCAGCCGGCGCGCCGCCAGGCGCTACGTCGAGTGACGCCGCCCTCGCGGGAGAGCAGCCATGCCGTACTTCGTCTATCGCGTCCATCGTTTCCGCCGCCTCGAGAAGGCCGACGAGCTCCCGTCGTTCCGCGAGGCCTCGGCGCGCGCGAAGGCGCTTCGCGCGAGCCCCGACCTGCCGCCCGACTGCGCGGTCAAGGTGATCTTCGCCGCGACCGACGTCGAGGCCGAGGACCTGCTGTCCCAGGTCCGCGATCCGAAACCGGGCCTCGTCGGCGACGAGTAGCGCGCGCGTCGGGGCTCCCGGGAGGCGGCATGGTCGACGAAGCGGCGTACCGGGCGGCGCGGAGCGCGTCCGTTCCGCTGCCCTGCGTCTTCGGGAAGGCGCTCGCGTCCGGCTGCGCCGGGTGCTCGACGTCGGTGCGACGCGCGCTGGCCGAGCGCGAGGCGATCGGCTGCGCGTCGCCGGAGGCGCATGCCGGCTGCTCGCGCCTCGCGGCGCTGTTGCGCGAGCGCGCGGCGTTCGTGCTGAAGCTCGCGCCCGAGGCGCCGCTGCCGCACGCGGCGGCGATGAAACTCCAGTGCGGCGGGCTCGCCGGTCTCCGCGCAGGCGTCGGGTCGACGGAAGGCGACGTCCGCCGGCTGGTCGCGCTCGCCATCGAGCGACGGGGCGGCCTGGCCGACCTGCCGTGGCGCACGATCGTCGCGGCCGTCGCCGGCTGGCAGGGGCGGCACCGGTACCGGGGACCGAAACCGTGACCGGGCGGTTCGACGACCTCGTCGCCGCGGTGCGCGCGAACTGCCAGGTGAGCGACGCGCGCCACGCGCGCAGCCTGACGCTCTGCACCTATCTGCTCGAAATGCGCGAGCTCTACCGCTGGGAGCGCGGCGCGCCGCTCGCGCAGGCGCTGCCGCGCGCGGACGTCGGCGCCTGGCTCGCTGCGCGCGAGGCGGAGTGGGCGGCGATCGAGGACGCCGACTACCGCGCGCTTCCGCTCGCGGGCACCGAGGTCGACCCGTACGATGTCGCGACGGTCAATCGCGCGCTGGTGCCGGAGGGAATGGTCTACGGCGCCGGCATCGGCCGCCACGGCAAGCCGCAATTCTTCGTCGCGGCGCTGCGGCGCGAGGAGTGGCGCGGCGACGCGCACGTGCTCGTCGCGGGGCGCGAGTTCGCGCGCGATCTTGCGCCGGCGCCGGCGGCGACGCGCGGCGGCACGATCCACGTCCGGCTCGAGTCGCTCGCACGCATGCTGTGGGACAAGGCCGAGGCGTGGGCGATGAAGCGGCGCGACGGCGCCCTCAAGGCGGCGCTCGACGCGCACGGCTTCGAGGCCGGTTCCGCGGAGGCACTCGACCGCATGGTCGCGGCCGAGGCGGAGACGCTGATCCTCCACGAACTGGGGGAGCGCGAGGTCGCCGCGAGGATGGGCCCCGCGTGGGAGCGGACGCTGTGCGTCCTCGAGCGTCGCCGCGCGGACATCTTCATGCGGGCGGCGCGCGACCTCCTCGCCGACTGCCTGGTCACGCTGCCTGCGCTGCTCGAGCGCGACGCGCGGGCGGAGATCCACTTCTGGTTCGCGAACCTCGACGGCATGCGCCACGAGATCTTTCCGCGCGCCCGGCAGGGCTACGAAGCCTGGCGGCGCGGCGACGGCGGGCAGGCGCTCGCGGCCGCGGTCGACGCGGGCGCGGAGCACTGGCAGCGCGTGTGCGCGAGGATCGTCGCGTCGGGCGGCGGCGCGGACGGCGAGGCCGCGATCGAGGAACTGTCGCTGGACGCCGCGACGCGGCTGTGATGCGCCGCGGCGCCGGAGCCGCCACGGGCGGCGGGCCCGGCGTCCGCGGGGTCGGTCAGAACCTGCGCGAGTACGCGATGCCGGCCTCGTACTGCTTCATGCCGATCGTCTCGGTCGTCGTCGGCGGCGCGCCGAACGGGACGAGAAGGCTCGTGCCCGACACGTCGTTGCGCGTCGCGTACATGAAGCTGCCGGTGAGCGACGACATCCGGTCGATCGTCCACGTCGCGCCCAGCGTGTAGTGGTCCTCCATCACGCCCGGGGCGAGGATGTTGAACGTCACGTCCTCGGGCCGGATCGGATTGTCGGTGTGGTTGTAGCCGGCGCGGAACGTCCAGGCGTCGTTCATCCGGTACTGGACGCCCAGCTTCCAGACCTCGACGTTCTGCCAGCCGAAGCCCGCGCCGCTGCCGCCGCCGAGGCAGGCGCTCGACTGGCCGCCGGCGCAGTTGACCATCAGCGAGCTCGGGTTGTGCACCGAGTTGGCGTCGTCGTAGAAGATCTTCTCGTAGTCGAGCGCGAACGTCCACTGGTCGGTGGGCCTGAACGCGATGCCGACGAGCATCGAGGACGGGATGTCGAAGCCGCCGCCGTCCGCGAACAGCCCCCTGTACTTGTCGAAGCTCTCCATGTCGACCTTGCTCGCGTAGGCAAGCCCGACCGAGAACCTGTCGGTGAACTGCCCCATGTAGCCGACGCGCACGCCGGCGCCCCATGCGTTGTCGTAGCCGCGGTTGGTGACGTTGCCCGGGCTCGTCGAGAGGAACGGGTTGTCGAACGCCTGCACGCCCTCGATCTTGAACCGCTGGAACGCGATGATCGGCGCGATGCCGACCGAGTGGCCGGGGGTGAACTGCCATGCCGCGTACGGCGCGATCATCAGCTGCATCAGGTCGACGCCCAGCCGGCCGTTGCCGCACAGCAGGTTGTACGGGCCGGGGTTCGGGTTGAACTGCACGCACGCGCTCTGCGCCGGGACCTCGTCGCCCGGGTAGTCGGTGTTCATGCCGCCGTTGCCGTACACGGTCAGGCCCAGCGTGAGCGTCGGGTTGTAGCGCCAGTTGACCCCGAATTCGGGGATGAAGAAGTGCTCGCTGTCGCTCGTCGACTGGGCGTCGAGGCCGGCGGGGCCCGAGCCGCTGCGCGACGCGTCGCGCCGCGGGCTGAACCAGTTGACGCCGGCCTGCCACTCGCTGCCGAGGAACGACATCGTGGCCGGGTTGACCGCGCCGCCGAACGGCTCCATGGCCAGCGCGGCGCCGGCGCCGCCCATGCCGAGCGACTTCATGCCGTAGCCGTGCGCGAAGTAGCCGTCCGTCGCGTGCGCGGGTTGAGCGGCCGCCGCGAGCGCGGCCATGGCGACGAACAGCGTTGTGAATCCGTGGCGCTTCATGGTTCTCCCCCTTTGCGGTAGTTGTCGTCGGCGGCCGCGTGGCCGGATCGGGCTCGCGGCCTCCCGGTCGTCAGACGAACAGCGTGATGTCGGCCTCGGAGGCGAATTCGAGGAACGTCGCCGCGCCGCCGTAGTCGATGCCCTCGATGAAATCGCTCTTCGTGAACTCGAACAGGTCGATGGTCATCTGGCAGGCGATCAGCCTGACGTCGGCCTCGAGCGCGAGCGTGCGCAGGTCCTCGAGCGACGCGACGCCGTGCTTCTTGATCTTCTGCTTCATCATCGCCGTCGCCATCGACTGCATCCCCGGGATCGCGCTGACGAGGACGGGCATCGGCATCGGCATCGGCATCGCGGGGTTGGCGAGCGGGCTGATCTTGATGTGCTTGAGGCTCTTGCGCAGCAGCTGCAGGCCGTAGAACGTGAAGAAGACCTGCACCTCCATGCCCAGCGCGGCGGCGGTCGTCGCGAGGATGAACGGCGGATAGGCCATGTCGAGCGTGCCCTTGCTCGCGATGATGGCCATTTTCTTCTGTCGGTTTTCCAATGGGGCTCCTTGGGCGTCGGCGCGGCAGGCGCTCGCGTCGCGGTCGTTCCGGTGGCCGGCGCCTACTTCTTGCGCAGGAAGAACACGAATTCCTTGCCCTCCTCGGACTGCGAGAGCAGCGGATTGCCGGTCTGGTTCGAAAATGCCTGCATGTCCTTGACCGAGCCCGGGTCGGTCGACACGACCTTCAGCACCTGGCCCGACGCGAGGTCGTTCAGCGACTTCTTGGTCTTCAGGATCGGCAGCGGGCACGACAGTCCGCGCGCGTCCAGTTCCTTGTCGAAGTTCACGATGGGTTCTCCTGTTGCGATTCGATACGGCGGCGCGGCGAGCCGGGGGGAACGAACGCGGATCGACGCCGCCCGTCCCGCCACGCGCCTGCCCGCGGCGCGGGCCGCCCCGGGCATCCGGCATTAGGCGCATTCCGCCCCCGGCGCGTCTATAGCCGAAGCGGGTAAGACCCTATCCCCCGAATGGGGGGGTGGCGCCGGGGTCGGTCCGTCGCCGTCAGTTCCCGGCCACCCGCCGCAGCGCGTCGGCGACGCGCTCGGCGGTGAGTGCGAAGTGCCTGAACAGGGCGGCTGCGGGGGCGGACTCGCCGAAGGTGTCGATGCCGACGACGGCGGCGCGCGGGTCGTCGGCGGCGCCGACGTACTTGCGCCATCCGTCGGTGACGCCGGCCTCGACGGCGACGCGCGGCACGCCGGGCGGCAGCACGCGGGCGCGGTACGCCGCGTCCTGGCGGTCGAACGCCTGGGTGCAG
>CAJPFI010000058.1 GCA_905339295.1 Burkholderiales bacterium | reverse complement strand
CGTCGACCCCGGCGTGCTGCCCGACAGCGTCGCCCCGGTACAGGCCACCGTCGTCGTGTAGTTCGCCTGCAGCCCGGTGTTGAACACCTCGGCCGGCAGCGTCACCAGCGCACCCGGCACGTTCGACGCCGCCGAGCCGGTATCCGTCTCGTTGGCCGCACCCGCCGTCGACGCAACGGTCGCGTTGTTGGTCAGCCCGGTCGTCGTCGCCGTGACCGCATCACCGACGATGGCGTTCACCCAGGTCTTCTTGAGCGTCACCGTCCGCGCGTTGCGGGAGTTGGTGTAGGTACACGTCACGTCGTTGTCCGGCATCGTGAACGTCGACCCCGGCGTGCTGCCCGACAGCGTCGCCCCGGTACAGGCCACCGTCGTCGTGTAGTTCGCCTGCAGCCCGGTGTTGAACACCTCGGCCGGCAGCGTCACCAGCGCACCCGGCGCGTTCGCCGCCGCCGAGCCGGTATCCGTTTCGTTGGCCGCACCCGCCGTCGACACGATGGTCGCGTTGTTGGTCAGCCCGGTCGTCGTCGCCGTGACCGCATCACCGACGATGGCGTTCACCCACTCCTTCTTGAGCGTCAGGTTGCGCGGCGTCACGACGGTGATGGGCAGCGTCTGGCTGTTCGACGTGCACTTGGAACTGGTGCCCGCCACCAGGTCGGTCACGCCGCTGCACGCCGCAGTCTTGTTGTTCCACAGGCCGACGTACGGCACATTGAGAAACCCGCCGGGTCCCGCCACGCACTTGACGGTGATCGCGCCGGTCGTGAACGATCCCGGCGCCTGGGACGACTGGTCGCCGCAGGCGTTGGGCACCGTGTCGAGCTCGGGAAACGGCGGGCTCGGAACCGTGAACGCGGAGCAAGACTGGGCTCCCGTCGTCGTCGGATCCACCGTCGGGATCTTGCCGTCCTTGGAGAACAGGACGCCGAGGTTGTAGCGCTCGGTCGCCGTCGTCCCGATATTGACCTTCAGGTAAACGATGACGTTGTCGCCGACGTTGCAGCTGGAGGGATTGCTGCCCGCGAAGGCAGGATCGAGCGTGACGCTGAACTCGTTGGTGTCGTTGGCGGTGCATCCGGTCGCGCCGCGCACGTAGCCGCAGGCATCGGCGGCGAAGGGGGGCTCCGGCTGTGCAGCACCGACCGCGAAGGCCGTCGTCGCGGCCGCCAGGACCAACGCGCCACGCAGTGGCGCGACCAGCGCAGCGAAGGGTGAAC
This sequence comes from Burkholderiales bacterium, assembly GCA_905339295.1. GTDB lineage: Bacteria > Pseudomonadota > Gammaproteobacteria > Burkholderiales > Casimicrobiaceae > VBCG01. The sequence goes on along the minus strand of CAJPFI010000058.1, from coordinate 6,215 downwards.
GACGCACGTTGCCGAGCGGGATCGCATTCATGATGGTGACTGTCCTTTAATGCCCCGCCAGAGCGAGAGCGCGAATCGTCGTTGTCATGCCGTGCAAGGAAAGGCCGTGGCGCCACCGGGGCGTACGCCGACCTCCCGGCGTACGCGCCGCTCTTTCCACGATCTCATCCCGACAGCACGTCCAACAACGCGCGGGGCCGGGCTCGCCGATGCGGCGCAAGCCTGCATCAGCGAAGGAGTTCGGTGCTCTTCGGCACATCGAACTCATGCCGATGGTAGCCATCGCGCAGTGGGTATGACAAGACCATAGGTGTCGCACACATCGACTCCGACGCGATGCACATTCGCACCATCGACGCAAACACTTTGCACGGCGCGCCCGACATGAACTGCACAACCTTCAAGCTCGCACGACGGTGAAAATGTCTCACTCCCATGACGGTTCCGCGGCGCCAGGGAGGAGTTCGCGTTTCTGAAGTGAACAAGTCATGCGCGCGTCCGATCCGCGGTCCGAGAAGCGCGACCGCGACGGGCGTGCGACGAGCGACGCGAATATTCCGCTGGCCGCGTGACGCGACCGACACCTGCACTGAACAAATGCGGAGGAGAGTCTGGGTTGCGACGACACGCTCGGGGCATCCACGCGCGACGATCGTGAAAGCGCCCCGAGATGCACGCTACAAACCATCCGGGGAGACTCGGGGGAGGCCGTGTCCAGGGCACCGTTCGTCGGCTCGAACGCGGCACGCATCGGGCAGCGTTGCAGGCGCGCCACGCCGCGGGCGGCCCGTCGTCGCCGCGTCGAATGCCGGGGACGAGGGGCGCCGAGTCCGGCCGCGGCAGCCGCTCGACCGCCTAGCCGCTCCCGTCCCGCCGCCACGCGTTCACCGTCACCGCCGCGCCGGCGCGCGGGCGCCCCCCGCGAGCCGCGGTCACCGCGCTGGCCCCGGGCGCCGCGCCGGCACCGCCGGCACCGATCCCACTTCCGCCACCCGCCACCGAACCGGCACCGCGGCGCGCCGCGCGCTCCGCCCGATCGCTGCCGTCGGCTCGCGTCTGCGAAGCGTTCCCGCCGATACGCCCCATTCGTGGCGCATGGATGCGCACCGTCGCCTTGTTCACCGATCCCGCGGCCGTGCGCGCGATCCTTGCCCATCCCGGTGAGCCCACCGCGCCGCCGCGCATCGCGCCGGCCCGGGACCCGGCGCCATGGGACATGCCCGATGCCAGGGCGGGTGGGTTCGACCCCCCGTCCCCATCCGGCACCGGGGTTCGGGTTCGGCCAACGCGTCACCTGGTCGCCCGCCGTTCGCGCACGACGCCGGGCAGGCGCGCGCCGACGGTCGCCAGGCGCGCGACCCGCGCCCGCTGACGCTCGCCAGACGTCCGATGCCGGGCAATCACGGCGTCGCGTCGACTCCCGGTCATCCCGGCTTCCCGTCGGCCCGCGCAACCCAGTACGTGCTGCGCTGCTCCCGAAGGCGCGTCGGAAGCGTTGGATCTGATATCCCCGGTCATCCTCGCGTCACGTCGCTGCAACGTCGGGCCGGCACGCGTGCGCGCAGGGATTGCGCGCGACGCAAGGACGCGTCTTGACGGTGCGCAGTGCGACGCAGGTCCGCGAGCAGCGGCTTGCCGCCTGCGCACACAATGACGAACGCGACGGCTGCCATGTCGGGGGCGTCGTGCGTGTCGCCCTCGACGGCGAGGGCCGCCACGGGTCGCTTTGGACGACGCCATTCGGCGCGGACCGCTATGCCTGCCGGCATTGCATGCGCGCCACGGTGATCCTGCCGACGACCGGGCGCATGGTGCGCGAGATCGAATCGCTGCAGGATATTCTCGCAGCGCGGGAGCCCGGCCAGCCGCTGTCGGCGGGCGTGGGGGACCGAGGCGCGCCGTCGAGATGGGCCATGCACACACCGCGGCGGGACGGCCGCCGCGACGTGTCGCGCGCCGGCCGTGACCTGCTGCGGCGGCTGGGGCGTCCGGCGTTCAGCCCTTCGCGCCGAGCGCCTTCGCCCGCGCGAGCGTCAGCTCCCGCTCGCGCGGTTCGGGCGGCGGCGTCAGCCATCCGGTGAGATTGCGCCACGCGAGGTCGGCGAGCGCCGCGATCCAGCGCGGATGCTCGTTGAGGCACGGGATCGCGTGGAACTCGCCGCCGCCGGCCTTCAGGAACGCGTCGCGGCCCTCGATTCCGATCTCCTCGAGCGTCTCGAGGCAGTCGGACACGAAGCCCGGGCACACGACGTCGATGCGGCGCGCCTTCGCGGTGCCGAGCGACGCGAGCACTTCCGCCGTGTACGGCTTCAGCCACTCGGCGCGGCCGAAGCGCGACTGGAACGCGATCGTCCACTGGTCCGGGGCGAGGCCCAGCTCGCGCGCGACGAGGCGCGCGGTCGCGTGGCACTGGCAATGGTACGGGTCGCCCAGGTCGAGCGCGCGACGCGGCACGCCGTGGAACGACATCACGAGCCGCTCGGGGCGGCCGTGCTTCATCCAGTAGTCGTTCACGTTCTGCGCAAGCGCCTTCACGTAGCCCGCGTCGTCGTGGAAACCGTCGACGAAGCGCAGTGCGGGCGCGCGGCGAACCTTCGCGAGATGCGCCGCGACCGCGTCGAAGACGGTCGCGGTCGTGCTCGCCGAGTACTGGGGATAGAGCGGCAGCACGAGCACCCGGGTCGTCCCGGCCGCGCGCAGCCTGTCGAGCCCCGACGCGATCGACGGCTCGCCGTAACGCATCGCGAGTTCGACCGGGGCGAAGTCGGCCGGGAGGCCCTCGCGCTTCATTCGCTGGCCGAGCATCCCCATGAGCAGCGACCGCTGCCTGACCGAGTGCACGGCGAGCGGAGAGCCGTCCTTCGTCCAGATCGCGGCGTACTTGCGCGCCGAGGACGCCGGTCGCGTCGGCAGGATCGCGCCGTACAGGATCGGCTTCCAGATCGCGGACGGGATCTCGACGACGCGCGGATCCGACAGGAACTCCGCGAGGTAGCGGCGCACGGCGGAGGACGTCGGCGCCTCGGGCGTGCCGAGATTGACGATCAGCACGCCGAGCCGCGCGATGGCGTCGTGCGCGTGCGGCGGCTCCGGAAGGAATCTCAACGGACCGCCTCCCCGCCGATACCCGCCGCGAGGACCTCGCCCGCCCTCTTCCGAAGGGGCGGGCGGGCGCCCGGCGGCGGCCCGGCGTCGCTCATCTCATCCCGGGACGCAGGCGACGCGGGGCCGGCGCGCCGCGCGCACGGCGCTCACTCTGCCTGCTCCCGCCTGCGCCACGCGGCGAGCGACGCGGCGGCCTGCTTGCGGACCATCGGCCCCAGCAGCGGCGTGAACCCGAGCACGCGGCCGGAAAGCCCGAGCGCCTGCGTCGCCCAGCGCTTCAGGTCGAAGCGGTCGACGTGCTCGACGATCAGTCCGCGGCGGAACGTGAAGCTCGCGTCGATCTCGTTGACGACCGGCCGCGCGGTCGGGCCGTACGAATAGGCGGCGCGCCAGTGCGCCCGGCCGCTCGTCGCGTCGGCCTCGATGCCGGTGGCTTCGACGCGCAGGTCCCTGGCGCGGGTGCAGAGCATGCGCCACATCGCGGCGGTGCCTGCGGCGTCGAGCCTTCCGAACACCGGGTCGCTGAACGTCGCGTCGGGTGCGTAGCAGGTCGACATCGCCGCGGCGTCGCGCCGCGCCAGCGCCTCGTAGAAGCGCTTGATCAGCATGCGTTGATCGACGGCGGTCATCGTCGGGCCTCGCGCGGGCGCCGCCCGCTCACGTGTCCGCGAACTGCTGCGTCAGCGCGTTCGACAGGAGCTTCGCGGTCACGTCGACGATCGGGATCACGCGCTCGTAGGCCATGCGCGTGGGGCCGATGACGCCGAGCGTGCCGATCACCTGGCCGTCGACCTCGTAGCGGGCGGTCACCACGCTCATCTCGTCGAGCGGCGCCAGTCCCGACTCGCCGCCGATGTAGATCTGCACGCCCTGGGCGCGCTGCGACTGGTCGAGCAGGTGCAGGAGCGAGGACTTCTGCTCGAACAGGTCGAACAGCCTGCGCACGCGGTCCATGCTCGACGCCACGCCCTCGGTCGCGAGCAGGTTGCGCTCGCCCGCGAGCACGACGCTGTCTCCGCTTTCCAGCGCCCCGGCGCCGGCGTCGACCGCCGCCGACATCAGCGCCCGGACGTCGTCGGACAGCCGCTTCAGCTCGTCGGCAAGTCCCGCGCGGATCGCGGGGATCGACTGGCCCGCGAAATGCCGGTTGAAGTAGTTGGTCGCCTCGACGAGCTGCGTCTGCGTGTACGCGCGGTCGGTGTGCAGGATGCGGTTCTGCACGTCGCCCTGCGACGTGACGACGATCAGCAGGACGCGCCGGTCCGACAGCCGCAGGAACTCGAGGTGCCGCAGACCGGGCTCGCGGCGGGGTGTCAGCACGACGCCGGCGAAATGGGTGAGCTGCGAGAGCATCTGCGCGGCGGCGCTCACCAGCTGCTGCGGCTGGTCGGCGACCAGTTCGCCCTCCAGGCGATGGATCTCCTGCTGCTCGAGCGGCTTGACGACGATCAGCGTGTCGACGAAGAACCGGTAGCCCTTGGACGTCGGCACGCGGCCGGCCGACGTGTGCGGGCTCGCGACGAAGCCCATCTCCTCGAGGTCGGCCATCACGTTTCGCACGGTCGCGGGCGACAGGTCGAGGCCCGACTGCTTCGACAGCGAGCGCGAGCCGACGGGCTGGCCCTCGGCGATGTAGCGCTCGACGAGGGTCTTCAGCAGGTGGGCGGCGCGCGGATCGATCACGGGAAGCATGCGGTCGGGTCGACCCATTCTAACGCCCGGAGGGCGCGCGGCGAGGACACGGCGCCCGCGCCGCCGTCCAGGCGGGCGGATCGGCCGTCGGGACGACGGCGTCCGGATGGGGCGCTGTGGAATAATCGCGGCCATGTCCGGCACTCCCGCCCGCTTCCCCCGCGTCGCGATCGTCGGACGCCCCGGCACGCCCGACCTGGGCGCCCCGCTCGCGCGGCTCGCCGGGTTCCTGGCCTCGCGCGGGCATGCCGTCGTGCTCGAGGCGGAGACGGCGCGCCACACGCCGCTCCCGGTCCACGCGATCGTCGACGCTGCGGCGCTCGGCTCGCGCGCCGATCTCGCGGTGGTGCTGGGGGGCGACGGCACGATGCTGTCGATCGCGCGCCGCCTCGCGCCGCACGACGTGCCTCTGATCGGCGTCAACCTGGGACGGCTCGGGTTCCTCACCGACATCCCGCTCGCGGCGATGGAGGAGGCGCTGGAGCCCATGCTCGCCGGGCGCTACCTCGAGGAGCGCCGCACGATGCTGGTCGCGACGGTCGTGCGCGGCGCGGACCGCGAGGAGGCGGAACCGGCGCTCAACGACGTCGTCGTCAACCGCGGCGGCGGCGGCAGCATGATCGAGTGCGCGGTCGAGATCGACGGACGCTTCGCCTACGCGATGCGCGCCGACGGCATCATCGTGTCGACGCCGACCGGATCGACCGCGTACGCGCTGTCGGCGGGCGGACCGATCCTCGATCCCCGCATCGCCGCGATCGCGCTCGTGCCGGTCGCGCCGCACGCGCTCACGCACCGGCCGATCGCGCTGTCGGACACGGCCACCATCTCGATCCAGGTCGTGCGCGGCACCGACGCCACCGTGCACTGCGACGGGCACGCGCACTTTCCGCTCGGCGAGGGGGACCGCGTCGTGATCCGCTGCGCGCCGCATCCGGCCCGCTTGCTGCATCCCGAGGGCTACGACTACTTCGCGATGCTGCGCGAGAAACTGCACTGGACCGAGACGCCCGAGCGACTCACGGAGCGGCGCGCCGGCTGACATGCTGCGGCTGCTGTCGATCCGCGACTTCGTCGTCGTGCGGGCGCTCGAGCTCGAGGTGGAGCCCGGATTCACCGTGCTCACCGGCGAGACCGGTGCGGGCAAGTCTATCCTGATTGATGCGCTGTCATTGGCGCTTGGGGAGCGCGGCGATGCGGGCATGGTGCGCAACGGCTGCGAACGCGCGGAGGTCAGCGCGGAATTTGAAACGGCAGGCTTGCCGCAACTTCAGACTTGGCTGCATGAGCAGGAGCTGGAAGGCGATGCGGATGTGTGCCTGTTGCGCCGCGTGCTGGACATTAACGGCCGCTCGCGCGGCTTCATCAACGGACGCAGTGCGACGCTGCAACAGATGCGTGAGGCGGGCGAGCATCTG
>CAJPFI010000057.1 GCA_905339295.1 Burkholderiales bacterium | reverse complement strand
TTATCTTTTGCGCGCTCGAAGTCGTCCATGTCCACCAGGCGCTTGTTGGAGCGCGCGGCGAAGAGGGCCGCTTCGTTCACCAGGTTGGCGAGATCAGCGCCGGAGAAACCGGGCGTGCCGCGGGCGATGATGTCGGCTTTCACGTCTTGCGCCAGCGGCACCTTGCGCATGTGGACCTTGAGGATCTGCTCGCGACCACGCAGGTCCGGCAGCGGCACCACCACCTGGCGGTCGAAGCGGCCCGGGCGCAGCAGCGCCGGATCGAGCACGTCGGGGCGGTTGGTGGCGGCGATGACGATCACGCCCTCGCTGCCCTCGAAGCCGTCCATTTCCACCAGCAGCTGGTTGAGCGTCTGCTCGCGCTCGTCGTTGCCGCCGCCCAGGCCCGCGCCGCGCTGGCGGCCGACCGCGTCGATCTCGTCGATGAACACGATGCACGGCGCGTTCTTCTTCGCCTGCTCGAACATGTCGCGCACGCGCGCCGCGCCGACGCCGACGAACATCTCGACGAAGTCGGAGCCCGAGATCGAGAAGAACGGCACCTTCGCCTCGCCCGCGATCGCCTTGGCGAGCAGCGTCTTGCCGGTGCCGGGCGCCCCGACCATCAGGATGCCGCGCGGAATGCGGCCGCCCAGCTTCTGGAACTTCGACGGGTCGCGCAGGAACTCGACCAGCTCGGCCACCTCCTCCTTCGCCTCGTCGCAGCCCGCGACATCGGCGAACGTCACCGTGTTGTTCGCCTCGTCGAGCATGCGCGCCTTGCTCTTGCCGAACGAGAACGCGCCGCCGCGCCCGCCGCCCTGCATCTGGCGCATGAAGAAGATCCACACGCCGATCAGCAGCAGCATCGGGAACCACGAGATGAACACCTGCGCGAGGAAGCTCTGCTCCTCCTCGGCCTTCGCGTCGACGCGAACGCCGAACTTGAGCAGGTCCGACACCATCCAGATGTCGCCGGGTGTCGTCGTGAGGTAGCGCTTCTTCTCCGTGGACATCCACTTGATCGTGCGGCCCTCGATCACGGCGGACTCGACCTTGCCGTCCTTCGCCGAGTCCATGAACTCGGAGTAGGAGACGGTGTCCTTGGTCGTCTGGCGCGCGTCGAACTGCTTGACCACGGTGAGGACCACCAGGCCGATGACCAGCCAGATTCCGACGTTCTTGAGCAGGTTGTTCACGTATCACTCCTCGCCGTGGCGCCGACGGCGCCCCGTTCCGCCCGGTCTCCCGGGCGACTGCCCCGAAGTCGCATGCCTCGCGCAGAACCCGTCATTTTACTCCACCCTCCCCCGCGCCCCCGGGATGGCCCGCGCCGCGCGCGCCCCGCGGCAGGCCCTCCCCGGCGAATCCCTTGCCGACCAGGAAGACCTCGCGGCTGCGGTCGCGACTCGCCTTCGGCTTGCGCACGTAGGTCTTGTCGAACCGCTCGCGCACCGCCTTCTCGAACTCGCCGAGTCCCGACCCCTGGAAGACCTTGACAGCGAAATCGCCTCCGGGTTGCAGGTGATGCGCCGCGAAGTCCAGCGCCAGGTCGGCCAGGCCCACGCTTCGCGCCTGGTCGACCGGATCGATTCCCGAGAGGTTGGGGGCCATGTCCGAAACCACAAGGTCGACCGGCCGGCCCGCGAGCGCCGACTCGACCGCGGCAAGTCCTTCGTCGGTCGAGAAGTCCGCCTGTACGAACGACACGCCCGCGACCGGATCCATCGGCAGCACGTCGACCGCGACGATCGTCGCCTTCGTGCCCAGGCGCTCGCGCAACACCTGGCACCAGCTCCCCGGCGCGGCGCCGAGGTCGACCGCGACGATCCCGGGTCGCAGGAGCTTGTCGCGCTCGTCGAGCTCGATCAGCTTGAAGGCGGCCCGTGACCGGTAGCCGCGGCGCTTCGCCTCCCGGACGTACGCGTCGCTGACATGCTCGTGCATCCACGCCTTGCCGAAGCGGTGTTTTCTGCGCGTCGGATTGAGCGGGGACGTCATGGAAGGCGGATGGCGGGATGGGCGGCGCGTGCCGCAGCGACCCGTCGCAGCCATTGTATGGGGTGGCGCTTCGCGACCTCCCGGACGGGCGCGCGGTCCGGCCTTCCGGCGTCGATCTGCGCCGTCCGTCCTTCCGCTACACTGCCGGCATGATCACGCTCACACCCACGCAGCGCCGCGAGTTGCGCGCTCGCGCCCACTCGCTGCACCCGGTCGTTGCGATCGGCCACGCGGGGCTCACGCCCGCGGTGCTGCACGAGATCGACGTCGCGCTCGCTGCGCACGAGCTCGTCAAGGTGCGCGTGCATTCCGACGACCGCGACGAGCGCGACGAACTGCTCGTCCGCATCGCCGGCGAGCTCGATGCGGCGCCGGTGCAGCACCTCGGCAAGCTCCTGATCGTGTGGCGGCCCGCGCCGAAAGCCGAGCCGGCGGCGCGCCCGCGGGAGCGGCCCGCGAGCAAGCCCGCGGGGCGGCGCGCGGCGCCTGGCGCCGCCGCGGCGCCGCCAAAACGTCACGAGACACACGCGCCCCGGATCGGCGTTCGTGCCGCCAGGCACCGCCGCGGGGCCCCACGTCATCAGGACGGCGGGCGCGTCCCCGCGGACGCGCCCGCGGCGGTGCGCAGGCGGCGCGAGCCGGGGTCGGCACCGCCCTCAGGCACATCGGCGCGGCGCTCCCCGGCGGCGGGAGGGCGAGCCGCGCCCTGGAGCGCGCGGCCGCAGGCGTCCCCGGCCACGGGCGGCAAACGGCGGTCTGCGTCGGGCAAGTCCTTCCCGTCCGCCGGTGCAGGGATCCCCGGGTCGGACAAGCGATCCGCGCCGGCGGCCGCCCGACGGCGGCCATCGGGCAAGGGCTTCGCGCCCGACGGCGCGAGGCCATCCGCGTCGGCCGGAAGGCCGGCGTCCAAAGGGGCACGACGGCCGCCATCGGGCAAGGGATTCGCGCCCGACGGCGCGAGGCCGCCCCCGTCGGCCAGGCGGCCGGCGTCCAAGGGTGCCCGGCCGCCCGCGGCAGGCCGGCGCCCGACAGGCGACGGGAAGCGCGGGCCCGGCCCTTCGGCGGGTGCGCCGGCCGCGGTGCGCCGGCGCCGCCGGCCGACCGGCGGACGCTAGGTCCGTCCGGCGGCGTTCGCGGACGCAGCCCCCGAATCGCGTGGCTGCTGGCGTGGCGCGAAAGTCCATGCTCGATGCGTCCAGTCCGACCCTGCGCCGGTCGCGCGTGGCGCTTTGCATCGCGTCGGTCGCCTTCGCATGCGGCGCCGCCGCGCTCGACCTCCCTCGCGAACGCACCGTTCCCGGCGGCGTGGCCACGATCGCGCTCGGGCCTTCGCCCGACCGGCCCGGGGCCCGCATCGGCGACGTTCCGGTGCTCGTGACCGGCACGCCCGCCGGATGGGTCGCGGTCGTCGGGATCCCGCTCGCGGCGAAGACCGGCAAGGGGAGCCTCGTCGTCGAGCGTCGCGGACGCCCCGGAGAGCAAAAGACGTACACGATCGCTCCGGTGAAGTACGCGGAGCAGCGCCTCAGGGTCGCGCCCGGCCAGGTCGACCTGTCGAAGGAGGACCTCGCGCGTCACGAGCGCGAACGCGCGCATCTCGCGCAGGTGATCGCGACGTTCAGCGACGAGCCGCCGCCGACGCTCAAGCTGCGCCAGCCCGTGCCGGGCGAGCGGTCGAGCTCGTTCGGGCTGCGCCGCGTGTTCAACGACCAGGCGCGCAATCCGCACAGCGGGATGGACATCTCCGCGCCGGCAGGGACGCCGGTGGTCGCGGCCGGCGCGGGCCGCGTGATCGACACAGGCGACTACTTCTTCAACGGCAACACCGTGTGGATCGACCACGGCGCCGGATTGCTGACGATGTATTGCCACCTCGACACGATCGCGGTGAAGGCGGGTGACGCGCTCGCTGCGGGCGACACGGTCGGCACCGTCGGCGCGACCGGCCGCACGACCGGGCCGCATCTGCACTGGTCGGTGAGCCTCAACCGCGCGATGGTCGATCCGGCGTTGTTCCTGACCGACGCGGTCGGCGCGGCGCCCGCCTCGCGTTGACGCGCCCGACGCCGGCGCCGGGTGGACGCGGGCGTCGGGGGGTGGGCTACGGCAGCTTGCCCAGCGTGCCGGTCTGCTCGGCGAGCAGGTAGTAGAACGTGACGCGCTGCTTGGTCCGGTCGCCCTTCATCTTCTCGGCGACGGCCTTGATGCCGGCATCCGCGGACTCGGCGGACAGCCCGAGCTTCTTCGCGGCGAACCCGTCACGCACGCGCGCGAGTTCCGCGGGATCGCTCGTCGACACCAGCGACGCGTCGGCACTGCGCAGCGCGATGCCGCAGTACCTGACGATGGCGGCGACCTTGGCGTCGTCGGCGCTGCTCGAATACTTGCGGATGTCTGCGGCGTAGTCGGTCATGGTCTCCGTCCGTGTCGGGTTGGATTGGCGCAGCGCGATTGGCCCTCCCCTCCATCACCGCTCCTGCCAGGCAAGTGTACTCCACTCGCGCGGCACGACGAGGCGCACGGCATGCGCGCGCGCCTCCCGGGGCCGGTACGCGCTTCGAGCTGATGACGCGCGCCGAACCCTGTGGCGCCCGCCGCGCATGCGTTCGTCGCGACACGGAGCCGATCGCGGCCAGCCCCCGGCCCGCCGCGCCGTCGTCGCGGCGAGCCACCGCCAGGAAAGCGCGCAACGGTGGCCGGGGCGCGCGCCGACACTGCGCGACCGCTACTGGTAGGCGACCGTCAGGATCTCGTAGGCGCGCACGCCACCGGGAGCCTGCACCTCGGCGGTGTCGCCCTCGGTCTTGCCGATGAGTGCGCGCGCGATCGGCGAGGTCACGGAGATCTTGCCATGCCGGATGTCGGCCTCGTCCTCGCCGACGATCTGCCAGCGGCGGCGATCGCCGCTGTCGAGGTCCTCGATCTCGACGGTCGCGCCGAACACGACGCGGCCGTCGCCGTCGATCGACGACGGATCGATGACCTGCGCGCCGGCGAGCTTGTGCTCGATATCGGCGATGCGGCCCTCGACGAATCCCTGGCGCTCCTTGGCCGCGTCGTAGTCGGCGTTCTCGGACAGGTCGCCGTGCGAGCGCGCCTCGGCGATGGCCTGGATGATCGCCGGCCGCTCGACCGACTTCAGGCGCTGCAGCTCGGCCTTGAGCCGCTCGGCCCCGAGCACCGTCATCGGAACCTTGATCATCGGGCGGCCACTCCCCCGGGCCCGGCGAGGCGCTCGTGCAGCGCCTGGATCGAGCAGACGTCGAGCGCGTGCATGCCCTGCATGCCGACCGCCGCGGCCCGGAAGCCCGCGAGCGTCGTGTAGGTCGGCACCTCGTCGGTGAGCGCGGCGCGGCGGATCGCGTAGCTGTCGTGGATCGCGCTGCGCTTCTCCTCGACCGTGTTGACGACCATCGCGATCTCGTCGTTCACGATCATGTCGACGATGTGCGGCCGGCCCTCGGCGACCTTGTTGACCGCGCTGACCGGCACGCCGGCCGCCTCGAGCGCCGCCGCGGTGCCGCGCGTCGCGACGATCTGGTAGCCGAGCGCGTGCAGCATGCGCGCGGTCTCGATCGCGCGCGGCTTGTCGCTGTTCTTCAGGCTCACGAATACCTTGCCCGCGTCGGGAAGGCGGACGCCGGCGGCGAGCTGGCTCTTGAAGAACGCCTCGCCGAACGTCTCGCCCACTCCCATCACCTCGCCCGTCGACTTCATCTCGGGCCCGAGGATCGTGTCGACGCCGGGGAACTTGATGAACGGGAACACCGCCTCCTTCACCGAGAAGTACGGCGGCACGATCTCGCCGTCGACGCCCTGCTCGTCCAGGCTCCGGCCCGCCATGCAGCGCGCGGCGATCTTCGCGAGCGGTCGCCCGGTCGCCTTCGACACGTACGGCACGGTGCGCGACGCGCGCGGGTTGACCTCGAGCACGTAGACGACGCCGTCCTGGATCGCGAACTGGACGTTCATCAGCCCGACCACGTCCAGCGCCTTCGCCATCAGAACGGTCTGGCGGCGCAGCTCCTGCTGCACCTCGGCCGACAGCGAGTAGGGCGGCAAGGAGCACGCCGAGTCGCCCGAGTGGACGCCCGCCTGCTCGATGTGCTCCATGATCCCGCCGATCACGACGCGCGTCCCGTCCGACACCGCGTCGACGTCGACTTCGATCGCGTCGTTCAGGAAGCGGTCGAGCAGCACCGGGCTGTCGTTGCTCACCTTCACCGCCTCGCGCATGTAGCGCTCGAGCTCGCGCTGCTCGTGCACGATCTCCATCGCGCGCCCGCCCAGCACGTAGGAGGGACGCACGACCAGCGGGTAGCCGATCTCGTCGGCCGCCCTGATCGCCGCCTCCTCGGTGCGCGCGGTGCGGTTCGGCGGCTGCTTCAGGCCGACCCGGTGCAGCATCTGCTGGAACCGCTCGCGGTCCTCGGCCATGTCGATCATGTCCGGCGAGGTCCCGATGATCGGCACGCCGTTCTTCTCGAGGTCGCGCGCGAGCTTGAGCGGCGTCTGGCCGCCGAACTGGACGATGACGCCCCACGGCTTCTCGACGTGCACGATCTCGAGCACGTCCTCGAGCGTCAGCGGCTCGAAGTACAGCCGGTCGGACGTGTCGTAGTCGGTCGACACCGTCTCCGGGTTGCAGTTGACCATGATGGTCTCGAACCCGTCCTCGCGCAGCGCCATCGCGGCGTGCACGCAGCAGTAGTCGAACTCGATGCCCTGCCCGATCCGGTTCGGCCCCCCGCCCAGCACCATCACCTTCCTGCGGCTCGTCGGCTGCGCCTCGCACTCGTCCTCGTAGGTCGAGTAGAGGTAGGCGGTCTGCGTCGCGAACTCGGCCGCGCAGGTGTCGACGCGCTTGTAGACCGGGCGCAGTCCCAGCGCGTGCCGCCGCGCGCGCACCTCGTCCTCGGCGCGCTTGAACAGGTGGGCGAGCCGGCGGTCGGCGAAGCCCTTGCGCTTCAGCTCGCGGAACTCGTCCCGGGTGAGCGACTCCAGCGTGCGCTTCTCGACTGCGAGCTCGAGCTGCACGATCTCCTGGATCTGCGCGAGGAACCAGCGGTCGATCTTCGTGTAGCCGTGCAGCTCCTCGAGGGACATCCCGATGCCGAACGCGTCCGCGACGTACCAGAGCCGCTCGGCGCGCGGGTAGGCGAGCTCGTCGCCGATCTTGTCCGGGTCGACCGACTTCAGGTTGAAGCCGTCGACGCCGACCTCCAGACCGCGCAGCGCCTTCTGCAGCGATTCCTGGAACGTGCGCCCGATCGCCATCACCTCGCCCACCGACTTCATCTGGGTCGTGAGCCGGTCGTCGGCCTGCCTGAACTTCTCGAACGCGAAGCGCGGGACCTTGGTCACCACGTAATCGATCGTCGGCTCGAACGAGGCGGGCGTCGCGCCCCCGGTGATGTCGTTGGCGAGCTCGTCGAGCGTAAAGCCGACCGCGAGCTTCGCCGCGATCTTCGCGATCGGGAACCCGGTCGCCTTCGACGCGAGCGCCGAGCTGCGCGACACGCGCGGGTTCATCTCGATCACGATCATGCGCCCGTCCTTCGGGTCGATCGCGAACTGCACGTTCGACCCGCCGGTGTCGACGCCGATCTCGCGCAGCACCGCGATCGATGCGTCGCGCATGATCTGGTACTCCTTGTCGGTCAGCGTCTGCGCCGGCGCGACGGTGATCGAGTCCCCCGTGTGCACGCCCATCGGGTCGAGGTTCTCGATCGAGCAGACGATGATGCAGTTGTCCTTGCGGTCGCGCACCACCTCCATCTCGAACTCCTTCCATCCGAGGAGCGACTCCTCGATCAGGAGCTCGTGCGTCGGGCTCATCGCGAGCCCGCGCCTGCAGATCTCGTCGAACTCGTCCTTGTTGTAGGCGATGCCCCCGCCGGTGCCGCCCAGCGTGAACGACGGCCGGATGATGCACGGGAAGCCCACCTCGGCCTGCGCCCGGTGCGCGTCGTCGAGCGAGTGCGCGATGCCGCTCCTCGCCGAGCCGAGCCCGATGCGCGACATCGCGGCCTTGAACTTCTCGCGGTCCTCCGCCTTGTCGATCGCCTTCTTCGACGCGCCGATCAGCTCGACGTCGAACCTCGACAGCACGCCCTCGCGCGCGAGGTCGAGCGCGCAGTTGAGCGCCGTCTGGCCGCCCATCGTCGGCAGCAGCGCGTCCGGGCGCTCCCGCTCGATGATCTTCGCGACCATCGGCCAGGTGATCGGCTCGACGTAGGTGACGTCGGCCAGGTCCGGGTCGGTCATGATCGTCGCCGGATTGCTGTTCACGAGGACGACCTTGTAGCCCTCCTCGCGCAGCGCCTTGCACGCCTGCGCGCCCGAGTAGTCGAACTCGCACGCCTGCCCGATCACGATCGGGCCGGCGCCGATGATCATGATGCTGCGGATGTCGGTGCGCTTGGGCATGGGAATCGGGGACGCCTCAGTCGCGCCGCTCCATCGCCCTCACGAACCGGTCGAACAGCGCCCCCACGTCGTGCGGCCCCGGGCTCGCCTCGGGATGGCCCTGGAACGAGAACGCCGGCCTGTCGGTGTAGGCGATCCCCTGCAGCGACCGGTCGAACAGCGAGACGTGCGTGACCCGCACGTTGGCCGGCAGGCTCGACGGGTCGACCGCGAAGCCGTGGTTCTGGCTCGTGATCAGCACCTGCCCAGTGTCGAGGTCGAGCACCGGGTGGTTCGCGCCGTGGTGGCCGAACTTCATCTTCACCGTCCTTGCGCCGGCGGCGAGCCCCAGCAGCTGGTGGCCGAGGCAGATGCCGAACGTCGGGACGCCCGAGGCGACGATGTCGCGGATCGCGTCGATCGCGTAGTCGCACGGCTCCGGGTCGCCCGGACCGTTGGACAGGAACACACCGTCGGGCTTCGTCGCGAGCACGTCGCGCGCGGGAGTCCGCGCCGGCACGACATGCACCCGGCAGCCGCGCGACACGAGCATTCGAAGGATGTTGTGCTTGACGCCGAAGTCGTACGCGACGACCGTGTGCTTCGCCTCCGGCGCCGCGCGGTAGCCCTCGCCCAGCGCCCAGGTCGAGGCGGTCCAGTCGTAGGGCGCGGTCGTCGAGACCACGCCGGCGAGATCCTGCCCGGCCATCGAAGGCGCCTCGCGGGCCGCGGCGAGCGCCTGCTCGACTTCCATCGTGCCGACCGACGGCGCGGCGACGATGCAGCCGTTCTGCGCGCCGCGCTCGCGCAGGTGGCGCGTGAGCTTGCGCGTGTCGAGATCCGCGATGCCGATCACGTTCGCGCCGGCGAGCCACGAGCCGAGATCGCCTTCGCTGCGCCAGTTCGACGCGAGCGACGGCAGGTCGCGGATCACGAGCCCCGCCGCGTAGATGCGGCGCGACTCGACGTCCTCGTGCGTCACGCCGACGTTGCCGATGTGCGGGCTCGTGAACGTGATGATCTGGCCGGCGTACGACGGGTCGGTCAGGATCTCCTGGTAGCCGGTCATCGAGGTGTTGAACACGACCTCGCCGGACGACTGTCCGGCCGCGCCGATCGAGCGGCCATGGAAGACCGACCCGTCGGCGAGCGCGAGGATCGCCGGGGTGCGCGGGGGGAAGAGCGCGGTGTCGGTCATGGCGGCGCGTCGTTGCGGTCGCGCGAGGAAGTGGCACGCGGGACGCCGGACGTGCGAAGCGGGAGCGCCCGGCCGTTCCGGCACGCTCCCGCCAAGGCCATGAATTCTACCGGATTTCGCCCGGCTCGGGCAACCGCGGGCGGCGCCGCGCTACGCCAGCCCGAGCACGGCTCGCATGTCGTGCAGCCCGGCGGCGCCCTGCGCGCGCAGCGCATGGACGAATCGCGCGGCACGCAGCGCGCCGTCCGCGAACATCTGGCGCGAGGTCGCACGGTGGGCGATCTCGACGCGCTCGCCGGTGCCGGCGAACACGACCGTATGCTCGCCGACGACATCGCCGCCGCGCATCGTGGCGAAGCCGATCGTGCCTTGCCGGCGCGGACCGGTGACGCCCTCGCGCGCGTAGACGGCGTGAGTCGCGAGGTCGACGCCGGCGCCCGCCGCTGCCGCCTCGCCGAGCATGAACGCGGTGCCCGAGGGCGCGTCGACCTTGTGCCGGTGGTGCATCTCGACCACCTCGATGTCGTACCCGGCTCCGAGTGCGCGCGCGGCGCGCTCCACGAGGTCCGCAAGCACGTTGACGCCGACGCTCATGTTGGCCGAGTGAACGATCGGCACCGTGCGCGCGTGCAGGGCGAGCGCCTCCCTGTCCGCCGGCGTGAGGCCGGTCGTGCCCGCGACGAGCGCCACGCCGCGGCGCGCGCACGCGGCGGCGTGCATGACGGTGCCTTCGGGGCGCGTGAAATCGACCAGGACGTCCGCCAGGGCGAGCGCCGCGTCGACGTCGGTGCCCACGGTGATGCCGGTGGCGCGGCCCATCGGCGTCCCGGCGTCGCGGCCGCACGACGCGGCGTCGGGCACGTCGAGCGCCGCAGCGAGCGCGAGGTCCGGCGCGGCCAGCACCGTGGCGATCAGCGCCTGGCCCATGCGGCCCCCGGCACCGGCGATCGCGATGCGGATCGGATTCGCCATCGATACGACGCGCGCCGCGAGGCTACAGCTTCCGGAACCAGTCGAGGAACGAGCCGAACCAGCCCGGATCGTCCGCCTGCGGCATCTTGCCGAGCGTGCGCTCGGCGGCGGCGCGGTTCAGGTCCGCGACCGACCTGGGCATCTCGTCGCCTTCCCAGCGCGCGAGCTTGTCGTCGACGAAGTACACGGTGAACTGGCGATGCTCGACGAGCTTGCCCTGGCGCGTGAACTCGTAGACGTAGTCCCAGCGGTGGTCGCGGAACGCGCTCTGCACGAGCGGCGTGCCGAGCGCGAGGCGCACCTGCTGGCGCGTCTGGCCGACCTTCAGGCGGTCGACCATGTCCTGCGTGATGTAGTTGCCCTGGTTGATGTCGATCTTGTACACACCGAACGATCGGAGCGTCGGCACGTACGTGTCGATCGTCTGGCAGCCGGCCAGGACGATCGCGGCGAGCGCCGCCGCGGGGACGATCCGGCGGCGTCCGGTATTCACGGGCACGGGCAGGCGTGGGCGCTGGACATGAGAATGGCTATTATAGCCGGGCCGCGTGCGTTTCCCGGTGCGCGGATTCCACGACCCGGGCCGACGCATGACCAATCCCCACGACCTCCGCAACGCCGGCCTCAAGGCCACGCTGCCCCGCCTGAAGGTCATCAACGTCTTCGAGAAGTCGGGCGTGCGCCACCTGACGGCCGAGGACGTCTACCGGCAGCTGCTCGCCGACGGCCTCGACGTGGGACTCGCGACGGTCTACCGCGTGCTCACGCAGTTCGAGCAGGCGGGGCTGCTCGTGCGCCACCATTTCGAGACCGGCAAGGCGGTGTTCGAGCTGAACGAGGGGAAGCATCACGACCACCTCGTGTGCCTGCAGTGCGGCCGCGTCGAGGAGTTCTACGACGCCGAGATCGAGAAGCGCCAGACCAAGGTCGCGCACGACCGCGGCTTCGAGATCACCGAGCACGCGCTCTACCTGTACGCCGAGTGCACGAAGCCGCGCTGCCCGCACAGGAAGTCCGCCGGCTAGTAGCGGGCGGCAACGTCGCGCCTGCGCGGGCGGGCCCGATGCCCGCGGTGTCGATGCCGCTCAGGGCTCGGCCCCGACGTCCGGCGGCGGGGCGGGCGCCGGAACGTCGTCGCGGCGGCCGAAGTCCTTCATCCGGAAGCCGAGCAGGAACAGCGCGCCGAAGTACGCGGCGGCGCCCGCCGCGACGAGCAGCGCGAGGCGTCCGACGCGCTCCGCGAGGCCCGCGTTCAGCCACGTCGACGCGGGACCGGCGAGCGCCGCGAGCACGCCCGCGAGCACGCCCGCCGCGATCACGACCTTCGCGGCGAACACCAACCATCCGCGCGAAGGCGTGTAGAAGCCGCGGCGCCTGAGCAGGACGAGGAGCGCCGTCGCGTTGAACAGCGCCGCGAGGCTCGTCGCGAGCGTGAGGCCCGCGTGTCCCAGCGGCTGCATCAGCAGGAACGCGAAGGCGACGCTCACCGCCACCGCGACGATCGCGACGCGCACCGGCGTCCTCAGGTCCTGCCGCGCGTAGAAGCCCGGCGCGAGGATCTTGATCGCGATGATGCCGGCGAGGCCGACGCTGTAGCCGATCAGCGCGGCGCGCGTCGCGATCGCGTCGGTCGCAGCGAAGCGCCCGTACTGGTAGAGCGTCGTCACGATCGGCAGCGCGAGCAGCCAGAGCGAGACCGCCGCGGGCACCGCGATCAGCAACGCGAGCCTCAGTCCCCAGTCGAGCAGCGCCGAGTACCGCGCCTCGTCGCCCTCGCCGCCGTAGCGCGCGAGAGTAGGCAGGAGCACCGTGCCCAGCGCGACGCCGAGCAGTGCGGTCGGGAACTCCATCAGGCGGTCGGCGTAGCTGATCCACGCGATCCGGCCGTCGCCCAGGAGTGCCGCGAGCTGGGTGTTGATCAGGATCGACACCTGCGCCGCGGACACGCCCAGCACCGCGGGCGCCATCGCCGCGAGAACGCGACGCAATCCCGCGTCGCGCCAGTCGACGCGCGGGCGCGGCAGCATCCCGAGCTTCGCGAGCGGCCGGACCTGCAGCGCGAGCTGCGCGATACCGCCGGCGAACACGCCCCACGCGAGCGCCATGATCGGCGGATCGACGCGCGGCGCGAGGAACAGCGCGGCGGCGATGATCGCGAGGTTGAGCAGCACCGGCGTGAACGCCGGGATCGCGAAGCGCCGGTGCACGTTCAGGACGCCGCCGGCGAGCGAGGTGAGCGAGATGAACAGGATGTACGGGAAGACGACGCGGATCAGGTCGGCGGTCAGCGTCGCCTTGGCCGGATCGCTCGCGAACGCGCCGGCCAGCAGGTAGACGAGCCACGGCGCCGCGAGGATGCCCGCCACCGTCACGACGACGAGGACCACCGCGAGGAGCGAGGCGACGCGCGAGACGAGGTCGCGCGTCTCGTCCGCGCCGCGGGTGCGCCGGTACTCGGCGAGGATCGGGACGAACGCCTGCGCGAACGCTCCCTCGGCGAACAGCCGGCGCAGCAGGTTGGGCAGCCGGAACGCCGCCTCGAACGCGTCCATCGCCGGGCCAGCGCCGAATACCGCCGCCTTGACGCTCTCGCGCGCGAGCCCGGTCACCCGGGACGCGAGCGTCATGCCGCTGACGGTGAAGACGGCCTTGAGGAGGTTCACGGGGCGGGGCTCGCGCCGGACGGCCAGGCCCACGGGAGGGCCCGCGGTAACGCCTTGCCCGGACAGCGAAAAAGCGATAGTATTCCAAGTCTTTGCGCCGCCGCCCACGTCCGGAGAAGTCGACCGGGCGCTCGCAACCGGGGCCGCGCCGGCGCGCACCCCCAACGAAGGAAGAGCGATCCATGGCCAATTCGGCGCAAGCACGCAAGCGCGCCCGGCAGGCGGAAGCGACGCGCAAGCGCAACGCGAGCCTCAAGTCGGAACTGCGCACCGCGGTCAAGAAGGTGGCGAAGGCGATCGCGGCCGGCGACAAGACGGCCGCGGCGGCGACGCTCCGGTCGTCCCAGTCGACGATCGACCGCATCGCGGACAAGAAGATCGTCCACAAGAACGCGGCGTCGCGCGCCAAGTCGCGGCTCGCGCAGGCGATCAAGGCGATGCCCTGAGCGCCGGCGCGTTCGCGGCGTCGCCACGAGAGCGCCCGCGAGGCGCTCTCGGCGTTTCCGGGGGGCGATCCGTGGCGGGCGACAGGCGAGCGAGGCCGCGGATCGCTCCCCGTCGACCATGACCACGTCGACGAAGGCATGGGGGAGCCGCGCGACGAGCGACGCGAATGCGCTGCCGACGATGACCACGCTGACGCCCCCGATCGTCCCCTTACGCGCGCACGGCGAATGCGCGAGCCTGCGCATCCGAACCGGCGCCGCGGCAAGACCGGCCGGCCGGCCGGTCCGGTCGACCGGCGCAATCGACCGCCCGGCGGTCCTCCGGGCCCCGACGAGGACCCACGGGCCGGTGCCGGGCACGGGAGTCGCGGCGCCACGACAGGGGCCGAGACGCAACCGTCGGGGAACGGCGGCCGGCGCGCATTCCTGCGACGCGGGATGGCCTGCCCGCGGCACGCGCCTTGCTAGGCCCTGCGGGTGCGCATCGCGATGAGCGGGCAAGCTCCCTCGATCCAGGACCGCCCGGCGAGGGACGGCAGCGGCGCCGACGACCCGATCGTCGCGTTGTGGGATGCGCACTTCCACGAGCCCGCGGCCGCCGTCGCGCGCGCGCGCGCCGCGGTCGGCGATCCGACATCCGGCGAGCGGTTGCGCGCCTGGGCCGAACTGACGATCGCCTGGCATCAGCTCTATTTCACGGCCGATCCCGCGTCCGCCGCGGCGATGTTCCCGGCCGCGCGCCAGCGCTTCGAGCGCCTCGGCGAGCGGCGCGGCGAGCTCCTCGCCCGGATCGGCGAGGCGCGCCTGCTGCTGATCACGCAGCAGCCGCTCGCCGCGCGCACCGCGCTCCTCGAGATCTACGACGAAGCGAGCTCGACGCTGCCGCCGCAGGACCGCTTCTGGGCGATCAACGCGCTCGGCGCGACCTACTACTACGAGGACCGGATCGACGAGACGATCCGCTACATGCACCTCGCGCTCGAGACGCTGCACACGATCGACGTCTCGCCGCAGCTCGCCACCGCGCTGTCGAACCTCGCCGCGGCGCTCGTCACCGTCGGCGACTACGCGCCGGCGCGCGAGCTCGCGCAGGACGCGCTCGGCATGCTGCCGCGCTACGACAATCCGCAGCTTTGGCTGTTCGCGCGCTCGAACCTCGCGGAAGCGCAGCTCGGCACCGGCGACGCCGCGGGCGCGCTCGCGACGATCGACGCGATGCTGGGCGATCCGGCGAACCCGCCGCGCAGCGCCGCGCAGGCGCACTACCTGGCGATCTCGGCGGAGGTCTACGCGCTGCATGGCCGCCTGGACGACGCCGCGCGCTGCGTGCGCGAGGCCGAGTCGATCCGCGCGAGCTACCCGGGCGGGTTCAACGCGGTCTACGCGACCTGGGCGGCGGCGGTGCTCGCCGACGCACGCGACGACGACGACGCCGCCCTCGCCGCACTCGACCTCGCGATCGACACGGCCGAGCGGCACAAGCACGTGCCGACGCTGTGCAAGGCCTTCGCGGCCAGCGCCGCCCGCCTCGCCGCGCTCGGACGCTGGGAAGAGGCCTACCGGCGCCAGGTGCGGCTCACCGAGGTCGACCACGCGCGCCTCAGCCATCGCGCGGGCGCCAAGTACTACCTGCTCAAGGTCGAGCACGAGCTCAAGCACGCGCGGAACGAGCGCGACCGCGCCGAGCGCGAGAGGCAGGAGAGCCTGGCGATCAACCGCCAGCTCGAGCGCCTCAATTGCGAGCTGGAGCGCAAGGTGCAGGAGGTCGAGGAGCTGCAGGGCCGGCTCGCCGCCGAGGCGGTGCACGATCCGCTCACGCAGCTGTTCAACCGGCGCTACCTCGACTCCGTCGTGCCGGCGCTCCTGTCCGGCGCGACGCGGCGCGCGGCGCCGCTCGCGCTCGCGCTGGTCGACCTCGACCACTTCAAGCGCGTCAACGACCGCTACGGCCATCTCGCCGGCGACCGCGTGCTGATGCAGATCGGCCGCGTGCTCGCGACCTCGCTGCGGCCCGCCGACGTGCTGTGCCGCTACGGCGGCGAGGAGTTCTGCGTCGTGCTGCCCGACACCGACGCCCACGGCGCGCGCACGGCGCTCGCGACGCTCGCCGCGCGCTTGCGCGAACTCGTCGTGCCGTGGGGCGGCGAATCGCTGACCGGTTTCACGTTCTCGGCGGGCATCGCGGTCGCGCCCGGCGACGGCTCGACGCAGGCCGAGCTCGTGTCGGCGGCCGATCGCGCGCTCTATCATGCCAAGGCGCAGGGCCGCGAGCGCGTCGTGCTCGCGGGTGCCGACGAGCATCGACCCGCCGTCGGGACGCGCTAGCGTGACACGGCGGTCCCGTCGCGCGCACGTGCGGGCAGTGCGATCCCCGGCGGCCGGCGGGGCCCCGGAGGCGTCCGTCGAGTCGCGTCCCGGCATGCCCGCCCCCGCGGCGTGTTGCCCCTTGACCGGGTCGGGTTCGCGCTTGCACGCTCGAACGGCCGGCGCCGCTTACCGGCGGGCCCCGATCCAGCCGCGATCGGGTCGGGCGCCCGGTGTCGCCCGGCGCGGCGCGGCCGCGTGACGGAACGCGACGACCCGCGCCGACCTACGCCGTCATCCCCTCGACACCCGCGCCCCCGCGGGACGCCCGGCGACTCCGATGTCCAATCCGCTCGAGACCTGGTTCCCGACCTCCGGCGCTCACGCTGTGGCCACGCCATGGCCCAACGACAGCGCGGACCGCGGCTACGTCATCTTCATCACCGGCCGGTGCGGAAGCACCCACCTGGCGGATCTGCTCGCGCGCACGGGACTGTGCGGTGTGCCTGACGAGTACTTCAACGAGAGCATCGTCGCCGGGCAGGTCTCGCAGTCGGGGTGCTCGGACCTCGCGGGTTACATCGCCTGGCTGGTGGCCAACCGTTCGGCCGGCCGTCGCTTCGGATTCAAGATCGACGGCTTGCGTCACCGGCGACTCTGCGACCTTGCCGACCCGCTCGCGTTCTTCCCGCCGTCCGCGTTCGGCTTCGTCTACATGATGCGGCGAAACGTGCTGGAACAGGCCTATTCGTATGCGCACGCCAAGCGCGTGGGCGTCTGGTACAGGACCCGCGATGCCGTCCAGCCGCCCGCGGAGGTCGTCGCCCCCGACGCGATCACGGATCGCGACCTGTGGGAGGAACTCGCGCTGATCCTCTGCCACGAGACGCATTTCGAGGGCTACTTCCTCGACCACGGACTGTCCGTCACGCGGATCGACTACGAGATGCTGTGCGCCAGCCAGGCGTTCGTCGTCGGCACCGTCATGCTCGCCGCGGGGCGCTCGACGGCGGAGATCGGCTCGAGCCTCGCGTCCCTGCAGGGGCGCCACGTGAGGATCGAGTACGGCACGGCGAGGACGCAGCGCCTGCTCGGGTTCCAGGCGAAGTACCGGACGCAGCTCGATTTCGTCGAGTCGCAGCGCGGCCGCCGGCTGAGCGCAGCGCTGCGGCAGTTCTTTCTCGGGATCACGGGCATCGATCTCACGCGCGTGTGACCGGATGCGAGCCCTCGCGTCCGCCCGGTGGCGTCACGCGCTCGCGCCACCGCGCCGCTCGACGGCGCGACCGCGAAGCGTCAGCCCGGCCGCCCGTCCGACCGCGGCCGCCAGTACAGCGGCGCATACTTGGCCGCCCACGGCACGAAGCTCGCGGCGAACAGCAATGCGGCGCACGCGAGCGCGTACGGCCACGGCAGAAGCTCGGCGGCGACGCGCGCGAGCGCCGCGACCTGCAGCAGGACGAACAGCCACCACGTGAGCGTGTCGGCCTGCAGCGTCCGCCCGGTGTGGCCGCAGGTGACGCGCGTGACCATCGCCATCAGGAGCGACGAGGCGAAGCCGATGGTCAGCGCGTGCATCGGCGCGAGCCCGAGGCCCGGCATGCCGAAGCGCTCGGAAAGCGACGAGACGACGAACAGCGCGAACCCGAGGCCGAACCAGACGAATCCGACGTGCAGCATCGCGAGCAGCCGGTTCGAGAGGCTCTGCACGAGCCCCCAGCGCAGCGTCACGGCGAGGAGCAGGACCGCCGCGGGCGCGTCGACCGCGAGGCTCCAGTGCGCGAGGCCCGCGAGCTCGAGGAGACCGTGGGCGACCGGCGCCGCGACCATCGCCGCGAGCAGCCACCACGGCCGGAACGCGGTGACGAACGGCACGACGTTCGCCGTGAAGAACGGAATCATCCGGTGGCAGACGACGACGAACACCGGGAGCAGGTAGATCCAGACGCCGATCGCCTTCACGATCGCGTGCGCCGCCGGACCCAGGATCGCGAAGGTCGCGACGCCCGCGCAGCCGGCCGCGAGCGCGAGCGCGACGAGCGTCGCGTGGACCTTGTCGACGACGTCGCTCGCGCGGATCAACGCGACGAAGCGCGCGAGCAGCGTCGCCCACGCGAGCGCGTACGCGCCGGCCGCGACCTGCGTCGCCCACGCCGGCGCCGCCTGCAGAGGGAACATCGCGAGGACGGCCGCGGCCGCGACGGCCCCCGGCAGCCGCCACGCGCGGGGCGGCGGCGGATCGACGCCGAGCCAGCGCGGCCCCGCGGTGAACAGGAAGCCGAACATGAAGAACGGCGCGAAGCCGTAGACCATCAGGAACGCGTGCATCACCGTCGGCGGAACGGCCGCGGGCGGCGGCGCGTACCCGAGCCGCGCGACGATCGTCCACGTCCACCACAGCGCCGCGAGCGCGAGCGCGCTGACGCCCGACAGGAAGAAGAAGCGGTGCGGAATCGCGCCCAGAAGCTCGAGCGGCCGCTCCTCGGACGCGGGAGCCATCGGCAGGCCTGGAACCGTGCGGCGCAACGCCTCGCTCCTCACGCGGGGAGCGGAGCCGGGCGGACGCCGGTGAGCAGGTAGTCTAGCAACTCCCGCACCGGCCGGATCTCGCGCCCGAACGGCAGCGCCGCGGCGCCGCGGAAGAACAGGCCCTTCGCGACATCGCCCCTGAGCGCGGCGGCGAGCTGCGTGTCGATGCAGAACTGGCCGATCTTCGCGATGCCGTCGCGCATCCCGCACTGGATCAGGCAGTCGAACTTGAGCGCGCAGCGCGGCTTCCTGTGCGCCGCCGCCGCGAGCCTGGGAAGGAACGCGAGGTAGCGCTCCAGCCACGGTGTGCGCACGGCCCGCGCGGGCAGCCCGGCGACGCTCATGAACTCGACGATGTCTTCCGGCTTCGCGCCGGCGAGCACGTCCTTGAAGGCCGGGTCGGCGTCGCTCTCCTGCGTGACGGCGAACGCCGTGCCGAGTTGCACGGCGGAAGCGCCCAGCGCGAGCAGCTCGCGGACGCGCTCGTGCGTGTTGATGCCGCCTGCCGGGATCAGCGGGATCGCGCGCTCGCCGATGCCCTCGGCGCGGAAGAAGGCGAGCGACTCGGGGATCACGCGCTCGAAGTCGAAGCGCGGATCGGCGAGATCGTCGACGCGCGCGGCGCCCAGGTGACCGCCGGCGTAGCGCGGGTGCTCGACCACGATCGCATCGGGCAGCCGCCCCTTGCGCATCCACTTGCGCACGACGAGCGCGATGCCGCGCGCGTCGGACAGGATCGGGACGAGCGCCACGTCCGGCCAGTCGGCGGCGAGCTCGGGCAGGTCGAGCGGGAGGCCCGCGCCCATGACGATCGCGTCGGCTCCGCTCGCGCAGGCGCGGCGCACGGACGCCGGGTATTCCGAGACCGCGCGCATCACGTTCACCGCGATCGCGCCCCTGCCCTGCGCGAGGTCCTTCGCCGCGCGGACCTCGCGATCGAGCGCCTCGAGGTTCGCGGCGTCGATCGTCGCCTTCGTACCGTTGCGGCTTCCCTCCATCAGGTCGGCGTGGTGGCGGCGCAGGTCGACCGACGCGATCGTCCCGGTGGCGCCCAGCGCCGCCACGCTGCCGGCGAGCCGGTGCGCCGAGATGCCCACGCCCATCCCGCCCTGCACGACCGGCCACAACGAGCGGCCCCGCAGCACGAACGGCGGCAGGTCGGTGGCGAACGGCGGCGGGAAGTCGGGCACGGTCACGCGGGAGTGCTCCGCGGGCGGCGGAACGCGATCGATGCTAGCGGCGTCCCCGGCCGGGGGCGTTGATGCGGGTCAAGGGGGAAACGACGGGCGGCGCGCGGGACCGGCATGCTAGTATTTTCCCTCTCATGGACTGGGCACACTCGTCGTCGGATGCTCCGGCAGGCGGCGCCAGCACCCCGATGGCCCCCGTGGCGACCCGGCATTTCCTCGAGTTCGGCGACTTCTCCCCCGCGGAGTTCGCCCACCTGTTCGCGCGCACCCGCTGGATCAAGGAACGCTTCAAGCGCTACGAGATCTACCAGCCGCTGCGCGACCGCACGCTCGCGATGGTGTTCGAGAAGGCGTCCACGCGCACGCGCGTCTCGTTCGAGGCCGGCATGAACCAGCTGGGCGGCATCGCGATCAATCTCAACCGCCACGACACGCAGCTGTCGCGCGGCGAGCCGATCGAGGACGTCGCGCGCGTCATCAGCCGCATGGTCGACGTCGTGATGATCCGCACGTTCGGCCAGTCGATCATCGAGCGCTTCGCCGCGCACTCGCGCGTCCCGGTGATCAACGGGCTGACCAACGAGCATCACCCGTGCCAGATCCTCGCCGACGTCTACACCTACATCGAGCACCGCGGCAGCATCGCGGGGCGCACGGTCGCGTGGGTCGGGGACACGAACAACATGCTGACGAGCTGGCTGCAGGCGGCCGCGGTGCTCGACTTCACGGTGCACGTCTCCTCGCCGGTCGGCTACGAGGTGAAGCGCCACGAGCTGCCGGAGGCGATCGCGCGCCGCTGCGAGAGCTTCGCCGACCCGATGGACGCGTGCCGCGGCGCCGACCTCGTCACCACCGACGTGTGGACGAGCATGGGTTTCGAGGCCGAGAACGACGCGCGCCGTCGCGCGTTCGCCGACTGGCAGGTCGACGCGGACATGATGCGCGCCGCGAAGCCCGACGCGCTGTTCATGCACTGCCTGCCCGCGCACCGCGGCGAGGAGGTCGCCGCCGACGTGATCGACGGCCCGCAGAGCGCCGTGTGGGACGAGGCGGAGAACCGGCTCCACGCGCAGAAGGCGCTGCTCGAGTACCTCGTGTGCGGAAAGGTGGAGCCCTGACATGTTCGACCACGTCGGCCTCACGGTGTCGGATCTCGATCGCTCGAGCGCGTTCTACGCGGCCGCGCTCGCGCCGCTCGGCGTCACCGAGCTCGTGCGCCACGGAAAGTTTGCCGGCTTCGGCCGCGACCGCCCGCAGCTCTGGCTCGGCGAAGGCGAGCCCGCGCAGCCGTCACCGCGCATGCACGTCGCGTTCTCCGCCGTCACGCGGCTCGAGGTCGACGCGTTCTGGCGCGCCGCGATCGGGGCCGGCGGCGTCGATCACGGTGCGCCCGGCGTGCGCGCCGACTACCATCCCGACTACTACGGCGCGTTCGTCCTCGACCCGGACGGGCACAACGTCGAAGCCGTCTGCCATCGCCCGGGCTGACCGGGCATCGTTCGTCCTCGGAGGTACGCTTCCATGTCGCGATTCCGCTTCGCCTTCGCCGCGGCGCTGTCCGCCGCCCTGCTCGCCGGCCCCGCGCCGGCCCAGACGTGGCCCGACAAGCCGGTGCGCATCCTCGTGCCCGCGCCCGCCGGCAGCTCGCTCGACGTGCTCGCGCGCGCGATCGGCGAAAAGCTCAAGGACAAGTTCGGGCAGCCGGTGATCGTCGAGAACCGGCCCGGGGCGGGCGGCACCCTTGCCACCGGCGAGGTCGTGCGCGCCCCGGCCGACGGCAGCGTGATGCTGCTCGGGTTCAACGGGCCGCTCGCGACCGGGCCGCTGATCCAGAAGACGACCTACGACGTGAACCGGGACCTCGCGCCGGTCATCATCACGTCGAGCCAGCCGAACGTGCTGGCGGTCAACGCGTCGCTGCCGGTGAAGTCGGTCCCCGAGCTCGTCGCGTGGGCGAAGGCCAATCCCGGCAAGCTCAACTTCGCGTCGGTCGGCAACGGCAGCTCGTCGCACCTGAACGCCGAGCTCCTGAAGTCGATGGCCGGCATCGACGCGGTGCACGTGCCGTTCAACGGCTCGCCGCCGGCGGTGCTCTCGACCGTGCAGGGCGAGACGCAGATGATCTTCGCGGTGATGCAGCCGCTGCAGGCGCAGGTCCAGGCCGGCAAGCTCCGCGCGCTTGCGGTGACGACGCCGAAGCGCTTCCCGCTGCTGCCCGACCTCCCCGCGATCGCGGAGACCTACCCGGGCTTCGAGGCGCTCGCGTGGAACGGGCTCGTCGTACCCTCCGCGACGCCCGCCGCCGTCGTGCAGAAGATCAACGCCGAGGTCGGCGCGATCCTGCGGGATCCCGAGATCGTGAAGAAGATGAACGCCTTCGGCTTCGACCTGGTCGGCGGCACGCCCGCCGACTTCGGCGCGCTGATGAAGGGCGAGGCCGAGCGCTGGACGCCGATCGTGAAGAAGCTCGGCATCAAGGTGGATTGATCCCGGAGGCGCGAGACGTGAAATCGGGGCCGGGCGGCGCCGCGATGCGCACTCGCTGCGCCCTCCAGCGGTCGCGGCTACGGCCGCATTGCGGGTCCGACCCCGACGTCACGCTCGGCCGTCGGCGCTTCCGCCCGGCGCCGGGCGACGCCGGACCGTGCGCCTGCATGCGCTATCGGGCCTTGTAGCTGAACTTCTGGCCGCCGAGCGTGGCCGCGTACATCAATCCGCCCTTGGCGATCGTGAAGGTCGCCATGCCCTTGTAGTAGCCGCCGACGGTCGTCGCGTCCTTCTTGCCGCCGCTCGCGCCGGCGGAGGATCCGGTCGTCGACGTCTGCGCGCCTGCCGCGGCCGTGATCGCGACCGCCTGCGCTTCCGCCCCGAACTCGAAGTTGCCGCCCGTGAACTCCCTGTACGCCCGCTCGTCCTCGAAGAAGATGATCTGGCTGTAGGCCTGTCCGCCGAGCTGGAACCCCAGCGTCAGCTGCGTCAGCGACGTGTCGCCGACGTGCCTGCCCTTCACGTAGACGCGCCCCGATCCGTGCGCGCCGCCGATGCCCACGCCGCCCTTGCCGATCGTCGGGAACACCGCGTATCCGTAGCTCCGGTCGAAGAACGACCCGCTTTCGCCGGCATTCCGGAAGAGGTTGACGGTATCCGAGTATTCGTCGGCCCGGGCCGGCGCGGCGGACAACGCGAGCACGGCCAGGGCGAATGCGGAGGCCAGACGCTTGAACATGGTTCGATCTCCCGTGGGAATTCGTGGGTGAGGCCGGAAGGTCGCGGCCCCGGTTCGCCGGCCCGCGCCTCGCACTGCGAGGTCGGCGGGCGGTCTGCCGATTATAGTGACATCGGGTCGCGCGCCGCACTCCCGCACCCGGCGTCCGCCTTGCCACGCTCGTCCCGCGCAGCGGGTCGCCCGCAACTGTCGCCGACCGGCGACGCGGCGACTCAGAACGCCCCGCGCTACTTGCTCCCGGTCGCGCCGTCCGACAGCCGCGGCAGCGGCGAACTGGCCGACGGGCTCAGCAGGCCCGCCTTCGCGTAGGTGATGAGCTTCTCGCGCGTGTCCGCGATGTCGAGGTTGCGCATCGTGAGCTGGCCGATGCGGTCCTGCGGCGTGAACGACGATTCGCCCTTCTCCATCGTGAGCCGCTCAGGCTTGTAGGTCAGGTTCGCGCTCGTCGTGTCGAGGATCGACCAGTCGTTGCCGCGGCGAAGCTCGAGCGTCACCTCGCCCGTCACCGCGCGCGCCACCCAGCGCTGCGCGGTCTCGCGCAACATCATCGCCTGCGGGTCGAACCAGCGGCCCTGGTAGAGCAGCCGCCCGAGCCGGCGGCCGTGGTCGCGGTACTGCTCGATCGTGTCCTCGTTGTGGATGCCGGTGACGAGGCGCTCGTAGGCGATGTGCAGCAGCGCCATGCCTGGCGCCTCGTAGACGCCGCGGCTCTTCGCCTCGATGATGCGGTTCTCGATCTGGTCGCTCATGCCCAGCCCGTGGCGGCCGCCGATCGCGTTGGCCTCGAGCAGCAGCGCGACGTCGTCGGCGAACGTCGCGCCGTTGAGCGCGACCGGCCGCCCCTCGTCGAAGCGGACCGACACCGTCTCCGGCCTCACCGCCACGTCGTCCCGCCAGAACGCGACGCCCATGATCGGCTGGACGATCTTCATTCCCTTGTCGAGGAACTCGAGGTCCTTCGCCTCGTGCGTGGCGCCCAGCAGGTTCGAGTCGGTCGAGTACGCCTTCTCGGCGCTCATCCTGTAGCCGAAGCCCGCGCGCGTCAGGTACTCCGACATTTCCCTGCGGCCGCCGAGCTCGTCGATGAACCGGGCGTCGAGCCACGGCTTGTAGATGCGCAGGCTCGGGTTCGCGAGGAGCCCGTAGCGATAGAAGCGCTCGATGTCGTTGCCCTTGTAGGTGCTGCCGTCGCCCCAGATGTGGACGTCGTCCTCCCGCATCGCGACGACGAGCATCGTGCCGGTCACGGCGCGGCCGAGCGGCGTCGTGTTGAAGTACGCGAGTCCGGCGGTCGAGATGTGGAACGCGCCCGCCTGCAGCGCCGCGATACCCTCGGCGACGAGCGCCGCGCGGCAGTCGACCAGCCGCGCGTCCTCGGCGCCGTACTGCCTCGCGCGGCGCGGGATGTCGTCGTAGTCGGGCTCGTCCGGCTGGCCCAGATGCGCGGTATACGCGTACGGAATCGCACCCCTGGCCCGCATCCAGTGCAGGGCGGCGCTGGTGTCGAGGCCGCCGGAGAACGCGATGCCGACCTTCTGGCCGACGGGGAGGTCCTGCAGGATGTGCGACATGACGGGCTCGGCGCCTGCTGCGGGGGAATTCACTATTCTAGCGGACGGGGCGAACACGCCGCCGATCGAGCGGGAGACCGTCGTGGCCGACAAACCGGGAGTGCGGCGCTACGACGGCAGGGACGCGATCGTCACCTGGGACGCATCGGCATGCGTGCACTCGGCCGTGTGCCTGCGCACGCTTCCTGCGGCGTTCGACCTCGGCACGAAGCCCCGGGTGCGTCCCGACCGTGCCGATGTCGACGCACCCGCCGCCGCGATCGCGCGCTGTCGCGCCTGATCAGGGCGAGCTTCCCGCGCTCGATCGTCGAGTCGGGCTGACACGAACACGGGACGGGGACGCGTTCGCCGCTTCGCGCGAATGCCGGTCCGGCCCCCGGTTCAGAACCCCATCCGCGCGCGCCGGCCGCACAGCTTCGTCGCGTCGATGTCGCCGGGCACGAGGTGGTCGCGGCCGTCGAGCCGCGCGGTCCCGAACGCGTCGAGCAGGAGCTTCCTCATGTCGCGAGGCGGAATCGCGGCCAGGCGCTCGAGCACGCCCTCGGACGGCTCGGACGGAAACGGCCAGCGGTGCGCGTCGAGGATCTCGCGGTAGACCGCGAGCGCGATGCGGCGCGATCCCTCGGCGTCCGGGCGCTCGATCGCGTAGACGTTCATGCGGTTCAGGATCGGATCGGGGATCGCGCTCTCGTCGTTCGCCGTCGCGATCCACAGGATGTGCGACGCGTCGATGTCGACGTCGATGTACTCGTCCTTGAAGTGCGCCGCGGTGTCGCGCTCGAGCAGCGCGTAGAGCGCGCCCATCGGGTCGTAGCGGTGGTCGCCGCCGGACTTGTCGATCTCGTCCAGCACGATGACCGGGTTCGCGTACTCGCCCTCGACCAGCGTCTGCGCGACGCGGCCCGGCCGCGCGTGGTTCCACTGCGACGACGCGCCGGTCAGCACCCAGCCGGCCGTGAGCGAGTTCATCGAGACGAACTCGTAGCCGGTGCCGAGCGCCTGCGCGAGGCGCTTCGCGAAGTGTGTCTTGCCGAGGCCCGGCTCGCCCAGGAGCAGCATCGGCAGGAACTGAACCGCCTCGTGGCCGGCGATCGCGAGCGCGAGCGACTTGCGCAGGTCGGCGATCACGTCGGTGAAGTTGGGCGATGCGTCGGCGAGGTCGTCGACGGCGGAGGTCGTCGACGGCTTGATGATGAAGCGCGAGCCGCCGAGCTCGCGCATGCGCTCGTACCAGTTCTTGAGTCCCTCGTTGCGCTTCGCCGCCCCGTCCTCGGCGGCCCGGTCGACCTCGGCGACCGAGTAGATCGGCTGCAGATCGGCGATCGGGATCACGGGGTCCATGGCGGGTGGCCTCCTGTCGCAGCGGGCGACGCACATAGCGTGCCAAGACCGGGACCATCCCGCAAGCGGCACCGCGGATTCCGTCGGTACCCGCGGCGGCAAGTGGCGCCGGCGAGACACGGGCAGTCGCGCCGCGGCGGGACCCGGAGCGCGCGCCGTCACCGCTTCGGGGCAGGGCACGACCTCGATGCACCGGTTCGTGTTTGCGCTACGTGCGCGCGCCGGTCGCAAGGCAGGACGCGCCCGAACGTCGATTTCCTCTCCACGGGGCGGCCCGCGAAGCGGAAGAGGGCCGCCCCGCGTGCTGGGGCGCCACTCGCGCAGGGCGAAGGGCCGCCCCGGCCCGGTGAAGCGATCCGCATGCTGCGCCCCGTGACGGACCGTCGCCCGCCCGGCTGCCTGTTTGCGGCCCCCGCCGCCGGCGTGCTAGTTTCCCCGGCCGCACGAGGAGGATCGCCATGCCCAGCTTCGACATCGTCTCGGAAGTGAACCAGGTCGAGGTCCGCAACGCCGTGGACCAGACCAACAAGGAGGTCTCGACCCGCTTCGACTTCAAGGGCTCGGACGCGCGCGTCGAGCTCGCCGACAAGGCGCTCACGCTGTATGCCGACGACGAGTTCAAGCTCAGGCAGGTGACCGACATCCTGACGGCGAAGTTCGCCAAGCGCGGCGTCGACACCCGCTGCCTCAAGAGCGCGGATCCGGAAAAGGTGTCCGGCAACAAGGTGAAGCAGGTCGTCACCGTGCGCACGGGCGTCGAGCAGGAGCTCGCGAAGAAGATCCTGCGCCTCGTCAAGGACAGCAAGCTCAAGGTGCAGGCGTCGATCCAGGGCGACGCGGTGCGCGTGTCCGGCGCGAAGCGCGACGACCTGCAGTCCGCGATCGCGCTGGTGAAGAAGTCGATCACCGACTTCCCGCTGCAGTACCAGAATTTCCGCGATTGACGCGGCGCCGGGTCGAGCTCGTGGCGATGTTCCGCTCGCTCACCCACGTCCACACGATCCCGGGGAACCCGGGGACCCGCAGGTCGCTCGCCGGCATCCGGCCCGGCCAGGTGATCCGCCCCCGGGCGACGCTGGTCGCGGCGACGGCGCCGTCCGGCGGACGCTACGAGAGCTCGCTCTCGCCCGGCGACCGCAACGGCGAGATCGCGTGGGTGGACGAGCTCGCGCTCGAATGAGCGCGCCGACCGGCGCCGGAGCGTCCGGCGCGATTCCCCTGCTCCCGACGGCGCGGCTCGTGCTGGAGCCGCTCGTTCCCGGTCACGCTGCCGAGGCGTTCGTCGCCTTCGCCGATGCGGATCTCTACGCGTTCATGGTCGGCGAGCCGCCGGCGAGCGTCGACGCGCTGCGCGACGAGTTCGCGCGCCTCGCGGCGGGCTGCCCGCGCCCCGACGAGCGCTGGGTCAACTGGCTCGCGCGGCGACGCGACGACGCCTCGCTCGTCGGATGGCATCAGGCGACCGTCGCCGGCGCTCGCGCGGACATCGCGTGGGTGACGTTCGCCGGGAGCACGCGCCGCGGCCATGCACGCGAAGGCGCGGCCGCCGTCGTCGCCTGGCTCGCGTCACTCGGCGTGCGCGAGATCGTCGCGCAGTCGGACGTGCGCAACGCGGCGTCGTGCGCAACCGCCGTGTCGCTCGGCTTCGTGCCGGACGCTGAGACGATCGCCGAAACGCTGCGCGGGGAGCCTGCCGTCGATCGCGTGTACCGGCTGCGACTGCGCGAAGAAGCGTCGGGCTGAAGCCCGACCCACGCCGTGCTGCGCGGGCGCTCGCTCGATCAGTCGTGGGTCGGGCTTCAGCCCGACGATCCACCGATCCCGATACGCGTCGGGCTCACGCCCGACCCACGGGATCAGGCGAGGTCGCGCACCAGCGAGTCGCGCGTGGCGACTGCCACGGCCGGGA
>CAJPFI010000056.1 GCA_905339295.1 Burkholderiales bacterium | reverse complement strand
AACCGCTCGCCCTCCAGTGGGTCGGGCTTCAGCCCGGCATGCAGCGCTCCGGCGTCGTGGGTCGGGCTTCAGCCCGACATGCAGCGCTCCGGCGTCATGGGTCGGGCTTCAGCCCGACATGCAGCTCTCCGGCGCCGTGGGCCGGGCTTCACCCCGACATGCAGCGCTCCGGCGTCGTGGGTCGGGCTTCAGCCCGACATGCGGAACACTCCGCCAGTCGGGAATGCGGAAAAGGCGCGCCGACCGAGCGGGACGGCGTGATGTCGAGCGCAATGTGTCGGGCTTCAGCCCGACGCACAACCGCTCGCCCTCCCGTGGGTCGGGCTTCAGCCCGACATGCAGAACACTCCGCCGGTCGGGAACGCGGAAAAGGCATCCGGCTGAGGACGGTCTCGAACGGGTCATGAGCATGAAGGGCATCGACGATGATCTCGCCGCCCACGCTCGTACGCCTCGCCGCGGGTGACGCGGTCGTCGAGATCGCGCCGGGCGCCGGCGGCGCGATCGCGTCGTTCACGCTCGGTGGCCGCGACATCCTGCGGCCGACGCCACGCGAGGCGCGCGAGGCGGGCGACGCGCGCCTGCACGCCTGCTACCCGCTGGTGCCGTACTCGAACCGCATCGCGAACGCCCGACTCGCGTTTCGCGGCCGCGACCACGTGCTCACGCGCAATTTCGGCGACTCGCCGCACGCGATCCACGGCGTCGGGTGGCAGCGTGCGTGGAGTGCGGTCCGCGTCTCCGACACGCATGCGCAGCTCGCGCTCGAGCACGACGCGCGCGGCGAGCGTGCGGCGGCGTGGCCGTGGCCGTTCCGCGCGCTGCAGACCTTCGCGCTCGCGGCGACGCCCCGCGGCGCGACGCTGTCGATCCGGCTCGCGATCGGAAACGGCGGCGATTCGGCGTTCCCGTTCGGCCTCGGATGGCACCCGTTCTTCCCCAAGACGCCCGACACGACGCTCGCGTTCGACGCCGCCTTCGTCTGGGAGAACGACGCGACGCATATCCCCGTCGCCCGCGCCGGCGTCCCGCCCGCATGGCGATTCGCCGCCGCGCGACCGGTCGGCGACGTCGCCCTCGACCACGTGTTCGAGCCTTCGCGCGGGACCGCGGCGATCGGGTGGCCCGCACGGGGACTCTCGGCCTCGGTCGACGCGGACAGCGCGCTCGACCGCCGCGTCGTCTACGTGCCGCCGGACCGCGACTTCCTCGCGTTCGAGCCTGTATCCCACATGACCGACGCGTTCAACCGCGCCTCGCGCGGCGAGACCGGGACCGGCACGCGGATCCTGCCTCCGGGCGCCGCGTTCTCCTGTACGATTCGCATCGACACTAGAACGGCCGGATGACACGGTCGCACGCCATGCCCGCCTCCCCCTTCAGTTGCGCGCTCGACATCAAGGCGAGCCTCGGCGAATGCCCCCAATGGTCGGTCGCCGAGCAGGCGCTGTACTTCGTCGACATCAACGCGCCGTCGCTCAACCGCTTCGATCCGGCGTCCGGCACGGTCGTCGCGATGTCGATGCCTTCGTCGATCGGCTGCTTCGGACTGCGCGCGCGGGGCGGCTTCGTCGTCGCGCTGCGCGACGGCATCTGGCTCGCCGACGCGCAGGGCCGGCTCGAGCGCAAGGTGGCCGACGCGCCGTACGACCCGGCGCACCACCGGTTCAACGACGGCCGTGTCGACCGGCAGGGACGCTTCTGGGCTGGCGTGATGAACGAGCGGCGCGATGCGAACAGCGGCGCGCTCCACCGGCTGGATGCCGACTTCGTCCTGCATCGGGTGCTGGACGACATGATGATCAGCAACGGCCTCGCATGGAGCCCCGACGGCCGCACGATGTACCACTCGGACACGCCGACGCTCACGGTGCGCGCGTTCCCGTTCGATCCCGCGACCGGCATGCCCGGCGAACCGCGCGTGTTCGCGCGCTGGAACGAGGCGACCGACCGGCCCGACGGCGCCGCGGTCGACAGCGCCGGACACTACTGGGTCGCGTTCTACCGCGGCGGCAAGGTCGTCGAGCTCGACACGTCGGGACGCATCGTGCGCGAGGTCCCGGTCCCGGCGATGTGCCCGACGATGTGCGCGTTCGGCGGTGCGGACCTCCGGACGCTCTACGTGACGAGCGCGCGGCAGCTGCGCCCCGACGACGAGCTCGCGCGCTACCCGCAGTCGGGCGGCGTCTTCGCGATGCGCGTCGACGTGCCCGGACTCCCCGAGCCCCGCTTCGCGGGGTGACGCCATGATGATCGACGCCGCCGGCTTCCTCCGGCTCGACGCGCTGAACAGCCTCGGCGCGACGTCGACCGGCGCGTCCTTCGCGACGTCGACCGGCGACGTGCTCGAGGTGTCGTGCTTCGGGCCGGGCGTGTTCCGGCTGCGCGCGGGGCCGAACACGCGTCCCGACTACGGGCTCGTCCTCGGCAAGGTCAAGCCGTGCACGTTCGCGCAGTCCGCGCCGGACACCTGGACGTTCACCTCCGGCGACGCGACGCTCGAGCTCTCCGGCTCGCCGGTGCGCTTCCGGCTGCTTTGGAAGGGGCATCCGGTCACCGGCTCGATCACGGACAGGCAGATCGGCGGCGCGACCCGGCTGCCCGCGTTCGGACGCGTGCGCGCGGCGCCGTGCTGGATCGCGTCGCTCGCGCTCGCCTCCGGGGAGCCCGTCTACGGGCTGGGCGAGAAGCCCGGACCGCTCGACAAGCGCGGCCAGATCGTCCACTCGCAGGTCGAGCACGCGCTCGGCGTGCAGGCCGGGCGCTCGTCGAAGAACGTCCCGTTCGCGTGGAGCCCGGGGACGCGCCACGGCGCGTGGGGCGTGTTCGTCAATACGCCCGCGCAGGTCGTGCACGGCGTCGGCCACTCCGAGTGGTCGCACCGCAGCTACGCGCTCGTCGTCGACGACGAGTCGCTGGACCTGTTCGTGTTCGCGGCGTCCGCGCCCGCGGCGATCGTCGACCACTACGTGCAGCTCACGGGACGCGCGCCGCCGGTGCCGCGCTGGAGCCTCGGCCTGTGGGTGTCGCGGGTGACCTACCGCACGCCCGACGAGGCCGTCGCGGTCGCCGCGAAGCTGCGCAGCCGCAAGATCCCCTGCGACGTGCTCGCGCTCGATGGCCGCGCGGCGTGGAAGGTCGAGACGCGCTTCAACTTCCAGTGGGACCCGGACCGGTTTCCCGATCCGCGCGCGACGCTCGCCTCGATCAAGGCTCACAGGCTGCGCGTGTGCGTGTGGGAGTGCCCGACCGTCTCGGTGCACGACCCGCTGTTCCAGGATCTCGCGCAGCGCCACTACCTCCTCACGACCGACTACGGCGACCCGTACGTCTACCGGTGGGACACCGACCCGGCGACGGCCCCGTTCGGCGGCGTGCTGACGCCGCTACCCGACAGCGGGATCGTCGACTTCACGAATCCCGCCGCGTACGCGTGGTGGCGCGATCGGCACAAGGCGCTGATCGACGACGGTGTCGACGCGTTCGAGAGCAGCTTCGGCGAGCAGGTGCCGGACGACGCGGTCGCGTTCAACGGCGACCGCGGCGTCCGCCTGCACAACGTCTATCCGCAGCTCTACAACCAGTGCGTTCACGACGCGACCGCGCGGTTCCTGCCCAAGGAGGCCGGTCCGGCGATCATCTGGAGCCGCGCGGGGTGGTCCGCGAGCCAGCGCCACCCGATAAGCTGGGGCGCCAACCCGCAGGGCGACTGGGAAGGGCTCGCGGCCGCGATCCGCTGCGGCCTGTCGCTCGGCATGAGCGGCAATCCCTACTACGCCTCGGCCATCGGCGGCTTCTACGATGGCGGCGGGCCCGACGCCGAGCTCTACGTGCGCTGGCTGCAGGCATCGGTGTTCATGTCGCACATGCGGGTCCACGGCATGGGCGAGCGGGAGCCGTGGGCGTTCGGCGCCGAGGCCGAGGCGGTCGCGCGCAAGTGGCTCGCGTTTCGCTATCGGCTCATCCCGTACGTCGAGCGCGTCGTCGTGCAGGCGACGCGCACCGGGCTGCCGGTGATGCGCGCGATGCCGCTCGCGTTTCCGGGCAACGCGCTCACGCGGACGTTCGAAACGCAGTTCCTGTGCGGCGAGGCGCTGCTGGTCGCGCCGATCGTCGCGCCCGGCGGCGAGGTGGAAGTCGCGCTGCCGCCAGGCGCGTGGTACGACCTCAACACGCGCGTGCGCCACGCGGGCCGGCAGGTGTTGCGCTATCGCGCATCGCTCGACCAGTTCCCGGTGTTCGGGCGCGAGGGCCACGCGCTGCCCCTCGGGCGCGCCGTGCAGCACACCGGCGAGATCGACGCGGCCGCCCCGCTCGAGCAGTTGTGGCTGTTCGGCACGTCCTCGACCTCGCTCGACGGCTTCACGCAGGCGCGCCTGGAGGCGGACGGCGAAGGCGGCTTCACGCTGCGCGCCTCGCCCGGGGTCGAGCTCGTGCGCTTCGGCGGCGAGTGAACCCGGCGCGATGACCTCCGCCCGTCCCACGATCGCGGTCACGTCGGGCGAGCCCGCGGGCATCGGCCCCGAGCTGTGCGCGATGCTCGCCGCGCGGCACGAGCGCGATCCGTTCGCGGCGCGCATCGTGCTCCTCGGCGACCGCGACCTGCTGGCGAGCCGCGGCGCGCGCATCGGGCTCGCGCCCAGGTACGCCGCGTTCGATCCGGCGTCGTTCGCGCCCGCCGGCGGCGTGATCGAGGTCTGGCACCAGCCGCTCTCCGCGCCGCCCGTGCCGGGGCATCCGGACCCGACCAACGGCGCCGCGGTCCTCGCCATGTTGCGCCACGCCTGCGACGCGTGCGCGGGCGGCGCGTTCGACGCGCTGGTCACCGCGCCGGTGCAGAAGAGCGCGATCCTCGACGCCGGGCTGCCGTTCATCGGCCACACCGAGTTCTTCGCCACGCGCACCGGCACGCCGCGCGTCGTGATGATGCTGGTCGGCGGACCCGTCGACGCGCCGCTTCGCGTTGCGCTGGTCACGACGCACCTCGCGCTCGCCGACGTTCCCGCGGCGATCACGCGCGACGCCGTGCGCGGGACGATCGCGATCGTCGCTGCCGAATTGAAGCGACGCTTCGGCGTCGCCGCGCCGCGCATCGCGGTGTGCGGACTCAATCCGCACGCCGGCGAAGGCGGCCATCTCGGGCGCGAGGAGATCGACGCGATCGCGCCCGCCATCGCCGACGCGATCGCGGCCGGCATCGACGCGCGCGGCCCGGTCCCGGCCGACACGGCGTTCGTGCCGTCGCACGCGCGGGAGCAGGACGCGATCATTGCGATGTACCACGACCAGGGGCTGCCGGCGCTCAAGGCCGCGAGCTTCGGGCTCGGCATCAACGTCACGCTCGGGCTGCCCTTTCCGCGCACGTCGGTCGACCACGGGACCGCGCTCGACCTCGCCGTCGACGCGGAGCGCGCGAGCCGCGCGGATCCCCGCAGCCTCGTCGCGGCGGTCGCGCTCGCGATCGAGCTCGCGCGCGGAACGGCGCGCTAGCCGCGCCGCCGGGCATCCAGGGCCGCGCCCGCCATGCCCCGCGTCCGCGGTCGCACGGTCGAGGGCCACGTCGCGCGCAAGCGCTTCGGCCAGAATTTCCTCGCCGATCCGCACTACGTCGCGCGCATCGCCGACGCGGTCGCGCCGCGGCCGGGCGAGACCGTCGTCGAGATCGGGCCGGGGCTGGGCGCCCTCACCGCGCAGCTCGTCGCGCGCGCGGGCCGCGTCGTCGCGATCGAGATCGACCGCGACCTCGCCGCGCGTCTGCGCGGGCGCTTTCCGCCGCACGCGCTCGAGCTCGTCGTGGGCGACGCGCTCGCCTTCGATTTCCGCTCGCTGGGTTGCGATCTCCGCGTCGTGGGCAACCTGCCGTACAACATCAGCTCGCCGCTGCTGTTCCACCTCGCCGCGCAGGCCGACGCGTTGCGCGACCTCACGGTGATGCTGCAGAAGGAGGTCGTCGCGCGGATGACCGCGGAGCCGGCGACGCCCGAATACGGACGGCTCACCGTGATGCTGCGGGCGACGTTCGCGGTCGAGCGGCTGTTCGTGGTGCCGCCCGCAGCGTTCCGCCCGCCGCCGAAGGTCGACTCCGCGGTCGCGCGACTGGTGCCGCTTCGCGCCGCCGCGCCGCGTATCGCCGACGCGGAGCGCTTCGCGCGGGTGGTCGCCGCCGCGTTCGGGCAGCGTCGCAAGACGCTGCGCAACGCGCTCGACGGCGTCGTCGCGCCCGCGGCGTTCGCCGCGGCGGGAATCGATCCGA
Organism: Burkholderiales bacterium; assembly: GCA_905339295.1. Classification (GTDB taxonomy): domain Bacteria; phylum Pseudomonadota; class Gammaproteobacteria; order Burkholderiales; family Casimicrobiaceae; genus VBCG01. The sequence continues at coordinate 274 of CAJPFI010000056.1, read as the reverse complement.
TGCGGCGCGGCGAGACGCTGTCGATCGCCGAGTTCGTCGCGCTGGCGGGTGCCTCGGGCGAGACTGCCGCCTGATCACCATGCGCCCGAAAGTGGGGTCGGACTCGGCGCCGCGTCGCCGCGATGCGGAATCGGGCCCTCTCCCGCTTTTCGTCCTCGTGGGTCGGGCTTCAGCCCGACGCTTTTGGCATGTCACACCGACGCCTTCCCGGCGCCCCGTCGCGTACGCACATCGGCGCAGTCCGCGCCTTGACACACGCGCAACACGGCTCCTA
>CAJPFI010000055.1 GCA_905339295.1 Burkholderiales bacterium | reverse complement strand
GCGAGACGCCCGAGCGCCTCAAGGAACGGCGCGGCGCCTGACATGCTGCGGCTGCTGTCGATCCGCGATTTCGTCGTCGTGCGCTCGCTCGAGCTCGAGCTCGAGCCCGGCTTCACGGTGCTCACCGGCGAGACCGGCGCGGGCAAGTCGATCCTGCTCGACGCGCTGGGCCTGCTGCTCGGCGACCGCTTCGAGCCGCGCCAGATCCGCGCCGGCGCCGAGCGCGCCGAGCTCGCCGCGGCATTCGACGTCGACGACGCGCCGGCCGTCCGCGCGTGGCTCGCCGAGGAAGGGCTCGCGGAGAGCGACGGCGAGGTGCTGCTGCGCCGCGTGCTCGACGCGCAGGGACGGAGCCGCGCGTGGATCAACGGTTCGCCCGCGACGCTCGCGCAGCTGAAGGCGCTCGGCGAGAAGCTGGTCGAGATCACCGGCCAGCACGCGCATCAGTCGCTCTCGACCGCGGAAACGCAGCGCGCCCTCGTCGATTCGTTCGGCGGGTTCGCCGCGCTCGCCGCGGAAACCGGGCGCGCGTGGCGCGCGTGGCGCGCCGCGATCGAGGCGCGCGACGCCGCGAGGGCCGATGCGGGACGCTCGGCCGCGGAGCGCGCGTTCCTCGAATCGCGCCGTCACGAGCTGTCGGCGCTGGGCGTGCGCGAGGGCGAGTGGGCGGAGCTCGCCGCCGCCCAGTCGCGGCTCGCGAACGCCGCGTCGCTGATCGAGGCGTGCGCGCAGGCCGCCGACGCCCTGGAGGAGTCCGACGACGCGCTGACGCGCCGCATGGCGCAGGTCGCGTCGCGACTCGCCCAGGCCGGCGCGCACGACCCCGCGCTCGCTGACGTCGCCGCGTTGCTCGAGCCGGCGGGCATCCAGCTCGCGGAGGCGGCGCGCGCGCTGCGCGACTACCGGCGCAGGCTGGACCTCGATCCCGCCGAGCTCGCGCGCATCGACGAGCGCCTTGCCGCACTGCACGACGTCGCCCGCAAGCACCGCGCGCGTCCCGAGTCGCTGCCCGCGCTGCTCGCGGCGACCGAGGCGGAGCTCGCCCGGCTCGACGCGGCATCCGACGTCGACGCGCTCGAGCGGCGCGCGGCGGACGCGGAAGGCGCCTACCGGGCGCTCGCGCTCGAGCTCCGCGCGAAGCGCCGCTTCGCCGCGAGCGAGCTCGAGCATCGCGTGACGGCCGCGATGCACGCGCTCGCGATGGCGGGAGGTAGGTTCGAGGTCGCGATCGACCCGTTGCCGGCGCCCGCGGTCCACGGGCTCGACGCGCTCGAGTTCCGGATCGCCGCCCACGCGAAGCAACCGTCCGGGCCGCTCGCGCGCGTCGCCTCCGGAGGGGAGCTGTCGCGGATCGGCCTCGCGATCCAGGTCGCGTCGAGCGACGTCGGGGAAGTCCCGACGCTCGTGTTCGACGAGGTGGACGCGGGCATCGGCGGCGCCGTCGCCGCGACGGTGGGACGCCTGCTGCAATCGCTCGGCGCGCACCGCCAGGTGCTGTGCGTCACCCACCTGCCGCAGGTCGCCTCCTTCGCCGACCACCATTTCCGCGTCGAGAAGCACGACGGCGCGCCCGGCGTCGAGAGCAGCGTGACCCTGCTCGACCGCGACCTGCGCGTCGCCGAGCTCGCCCGCATGCTCGCCGGCGAGCAGACGACCGCGAAGACGCGCGCGCACGCGCGCGAGCTCTACGACCAGCACCGGCGGCACCGGTGATGCTGCCGCCGCGCGCGCCGCTCCCGCAGGTCGACCCGGACGACTACGCCGGCCGCCTGGCCATCGTGATTCCGTACCGCGACCGTGCGGAGCACCTGTCACGGATCGTCCCGCACCTCGTCACGTTCTTCGAGCGCGACCGGTTCGCCATGGCGATCCCCTACGAGATCCACATCGTGGAGCAGGCGCCGGGAGGTCCGTTCAACCGCGGAGCGATCAAGAACGCCGGGTTCGCGATCGCGCATGCGGATGCCGACTACGTGGTGTTCCACGACGTCGACTACCTTCCGATCTGGGCCGACTACTCGCGCGTCCGCCGGCCAACCAGCCTCATCGCGTGGGGCGTCCGCGAGGCGCAGGGCGACGGGCCGCAGGACACGACCGGATGCGTCGTCGCGATCCCGGTCGACGACTTCGTGCGCGTCAACGGTTACAGCAACGACTACCGCGCGTGGGGCTACGAGGACATCGACCTGAAGGACAGGCTTCGTCGCGCGGGATTGGGCTGGGCCAGGCGCGACGGGACCTTCACGCCGCTCGACCATCCGGACGGCGGCTTCGCGCCCGGCGGGGAACGGACCGCAGCGCTGCACCACACGAAGGCGGTCTACACCGCGAAGGTCGCGATGGGCGCGGCGGGCTTCGGCACGGAAGGCCTGTCGACGCTCGCGTTCCGCGTGGAGCGCACGCTGCAATGGACGCGCAACGGCGTGCCGCAGTCGCACGTATTCCACCACCACGTCGTGCTGGGGTGACGCGACGGCGCGGCGGGCGCGGACGCGGTCCCGCGCCCCGCTCCGCGCCGCCCCGCGCGGCGCGCCGCGATCAGTCGATGCGCACGCCCGACGCCTTGACGACCTCCGCCCACTTCGTGACCTCGCGGTTCACGAACGCGCCGAACTCGGCGGGCGGGTTGCCGCCGGGCGAGGCGCCCTGCTGCGCCCAGATGTCCCTGAGCTGCTGCGACGCGAGCGCCTTCGCGACTTCCTGCTGGAGCCTGTTGACGATCTCCGGCGGCGTCCCCGTGGGCGCGAACAGCGCGTACCACGTCGTCACCTCGTAGCCCGGCACGCCGGATTCCTGCAGCGTCGGGACGTCGGGAATGGCGGGCGAGCGGGTTGCCGTCGTGACCGCGAGCGGCTTGAGCCGCTGGCCGCGGATCTGCGGCGCCGACGTCCCCATCCCGTCGAACATGAGGTCGACCTGCCCGGCGAGCAGGTCCTGCATCGCGGGGCCCGCTCCCTTGTACGGCACGTGGTTCATCTGAATGCCGGTCCTCACCTTGAAGAGCTCCGCCGCGAGCTGGTGCGAGGTCCCGTTGCCGGCCGACGCGAAGTTGAGCTTGTTGGGGTTCGCCTTCGCGTAGTCGATCAGCTCCCTGACCGAGTTGATCGGCACCTTCGGATGAAGGACGATGACGTTGGGCACGCTGGCCACCATCGTGACCGGCACGAGGTCGCGCTGCAGGTCGTAGGGCAGCTTGCTGTAGACGCTGACGGCGATCGTGTGATGGACCGCGCCGACGAGGAACGTGTAGCCGTCCGGCGCCGCCTTCGCGACGTGGTCGGCGCCGATCGTCCCGCCCGCGCCGGCGCGGTTGTCGACGACGAATTGCTGGCCGAGCTGCTGCGACAGGTGCACGGCGAGCGGACGCGCGAACGCGTCGGTGCCGCCGCCCGCCGCGAACGGCGACACGAGCCGCACCGGCTTGCTGGGCCAGGCCTGGCCGAACGCGGTTACCGGGACGACGAGCGCGACGAGCGCGATCGCGCGCAGCCGCGTGAGTGCGACGGTCATGATTCCTCCTCTACGTCGGTGACGGGCGACCCGGCGCGCTTCGTCGCGACGCGCTCGGAACCTCGCCCGCGGCGGCGGGCGTTCCGGATGGTAACGCGGAGACCGCGCGAGGGCCACGTCCCGCGCGGGCGGGCGCGAAGCGGCGAGTCGCCCGGGAGGGGACGGGCAGGACGTCCCGGCCACGTCACGCGACGCGGCGACGATGATTATCTGCGGGGACGCCGGCCCTGCGAAGTCGGCACGGCGCGCGCCGTCGCGCGGACGGGCTTGCGCACCTTGGACGCGGCGGCGAACGCCGCCCTCGCGACCGGCAGCGCCTGCCCGGTCTCGAGCCAGTGCTTGACGCGGGTCGCGTCGCCCAGCCGCGTGTACTTGCCGACCGAGTCGAGCAGCACGATGACGACCGGCTTGCTCGCCACCTGCACGAGCATCACGAGGCAGCGCCCGGCTTCGCGGATGTAGCCGGTCTTCTGGAGCTGGATGTCCCAGGCCGACGACTGCACCAGCCGGTTCGAGTTCGAGAAGCCGAGCGCGCGCCCGGTCGGCTGCACCTCGACGACGTGCGACGGCGTGACCGAGTATTCGCGGATCAGCGGATAGCCGGCGGCGACCTCGACCATCTTCGCGAGATCGCGCGCCGTCGACACGTTGCGCGGCGACAGCCCGGTGGCATCGTGGAACCGCGTGCGCGTCATGCCGAGCGAGGCGGCCTTGGCGTTCATCGCCGCGACGAAAGCCTCGGCGCCCCCGGGATGGTGCCGGGCGAGTGTGGAGGCCGCGCGGTTTTCCGACGCCATCAGCGCGAGGCGCAGCATCTCGCGGCGCGGAAGCTCGAAACCCATCGACAGCCGCGATCTCGACCCCTTGAGCATGTCCAGGTCGTCGATGTCGACCTCGAGCGGCTCGTCGAGCGGCGCGCCGGCGTCGAGCACGACCATCGACGTCATCAGCTTGGTCACCGACGCGATCGCCGTGACCTCGTCGGCACCCTTCTGGTAGAGGGCGCGGCCGGACTCGGGGTCGTAGACGAGCGCGTTGGCCGAGCCGAGCGAGAGCCTCGCCGGATCGGGCGCGTCGGCGGCCGCGGCCGCTGGCGCCGACGCGGCCAGGAGTGCCGCCAAAACAACGGCTCGGATAAATATCGTCATGTTCAGTGTGAGGACCGGTGCGGCTTTATACCATTGGATCGCCGTCCGGTATATCCATGGTCATGGTAGGGCCTACTCCTCGAACCTGCCGCCCGACCTCCGCGGCTGGGAAAGCACGGAAGGTGCCAGCGGACGGCAGCCCGGCCGAGGGCACGCCCGCGCCTTCCCTGCCCGGGGGCGAATCGCCGCTCCCGGCCGCGACGGTCAGAGGCCGGACGGGAGCGCGGCCGCGGCCACCGGCGGGGGCTCGTCCCGGTCCGGCGCATCCTGCGCGCCCGCGATGGGCTCGAGATCGCGGCGCTCGGCCTCGACTCGCGCCTCGTCCTGCTGCAGCCGCCACATCCGCGCGTACGCGCCGTCCGCGGCGAGCAACTCGGCGTGGCGCCCGCGCTCGACGATGCGACCGCCGTCGAGCACCAGGATCTCGTCGGCGTCGACGATCGTGGAGAGCCGGTGGGCGATCGTCAGCGTCGTGCGGTCCACGGCGATCGCGGCGAGTTCGGCCTGGATCGCCTTCTCGTTCCTCGAGTCGAGTGCCGAGGTGGCCTCGTCGAAGACCAGGATCGCCGGACGCTTCAGGATCGCGCGCGCGATCGCGACGCGCTGCTTCTCGCCGCCCGACAGCTTGAGTCCCCGCTCGCCCACCGGCGTCGCGTAGCCCTGGGGCAATCCCGACACGAAATCGTGGATCTGCGCCAGGCGCGCCGCGGCGACGATCTCGTCCTGCGTCGCGCCGGGACGGCCGTAGGCGATGTTGTACTCGATCGAGTCGTTGAACAGCACCGTGTCCTGCGGGACGATGCCGATCGCCGCGCGGACCGACGCCTGCCGCACGGCGCGGATGTCCTGGCCGTCGATCGTGATGCGCCCCCGGCCCACGTCGTAGAAGCGGAACAGGAGCCGCGCGAGCGTCGACTTGCCGGACCCCGAGGGCCCGACCACCGCGACGGTGCCGCCCGGCGGAATCGCGAACGAGACGCCGGAGAGGATCGTCCGGTCGGGCTCGTAGCCGAACGTGACGTCCTCGAAGCGTACCTCGCCGCGGCGGACCTCGAGCGGCGGCGCGCCCGGACGGTCGCGCACCTCGGCGTGCTCGTCGATCAGCGCGAACAGGCGCTCCATGTCGGCGAGGGCCTGCCGGATCTCGCGGTAGAGCACGCCCAGGAAGTTCAACGGGATGTAGAGCTGGATCATGAACGCGTTGACCAGCACCAGGTCGCCGATCGTCATCGTGCCCCCGACGACGCCGGCGGTCGCGCGCCACATGATCAGCGTGACCGCGATCGCGATGATCGCGCTCTGCCCGACGTTGAGGAGCGACAGCGACGTCTGGCTCGTGACCGCCGCCTTCTCCCAGCGCTGCATGCTCTCGTCGTAGCGCCGCGCCTCCCACTCCTCGTTGCCGAAGTACTTGACCGTCTCGTAGTTGATCAGGCTGTCGATGGCGCGCGTGTTGGCCTTGCTGTCGAGCTCGTTCGCCTGCCGGCGGAAGTGCGTGCGCCACTCGGTGATCGCGATCGTGAACATGATGTAGAGCGCGAGCGCGCCCGCGGTGATCGCGATGAACGTCCAGTCGTAGCGAGCGATCAGGACGGCGGAGACAAGCGAGACCTCGACCAGCGTCGGCAGGATCGAGAACAGCGCGAAACTGATCAGCGTCGAGATGCCGCGCTGCCCGCGCTCGACGTCGCGCGTGAGCCCGCCCGTCTGGCGCGCGAGATGGAAGCGCAGCGAGAGCGCGTGCAGGTGCCGGAACACCCTGAGCGCGATCGCGCGCACCGCGCGCTGCGTCACCTTCGCGAACAGGAATTCGCGCAGCTCGGTGAACAGCGTCGTCGACAGACGCAGCGCGCCGTAGGCGACGAGCAGCGCGAGCGGCACCGCGAGGAGCGCGCGTTCGGCCGACAGGCCGTCGACGATCTCCTTGAGCAGCAGCGGAACGCCGACGTTGGCGACCTTCGCCAGCACGAGGCACGCGAGCGCCGCGGCGATGCGCCACTTCCATTCGAGCAGGTAGGGAGCGAGCGAGCGGATCGTCTGCCAGGCGCCGCGCTGCGTGCGGGGGATGCCCTTGTCCGCGGGCAGGGGAAGCGAGCCGGATCGGGCGCCGCGCATCGTCGAAGTCTAGCAGGCGGGAGGTTCGCATCCCGGCGCCGATCCCGCGCGCCCTCGGGGCGATGACGCCCCCGCGACGCGCCGCGCCCGGAGCTTCGTCGATGCTAGCGCTTGCGCGGCTGCCCGCGCCACCACTCGTTGCCGCCGTAGCCCAGCCAGCCCATGCCGACGCGCACGATGCCGTAGGCGATCCAGCAGACCGCCTTCGACAGAAGCGAGCGGCCGAGCCAGCGCTTCGCGTCGATCGGCCTCGCGCCGCCGCTGATCATCGCGTGCAGCTCGCCGCGCAGGCGGTCGGCGAAGCGCGCGTCGCGCACGAACACGTTCGCTTCGCGCGACATCAGGAGCGAGTAGGGATCGATGTTCGACGAGCCGACCGTCGACCAGCGGTCGTCGATCACCGCCACCTTCGCGTGCAGGAACGAGCGGTGGTACTCCTGGATCGCGATGCCCGCGCCGACGAACTGCCCGTAGAGCGCGCGGCTCGCGAAGTGGAGCAGACGGTACTCGACCTTCGCCTGCAGGAGCAGCGTGACCGAAACGCCTCGACTCGCCGCCGCGATGAGCTCGCGCCGGAACCGGATGCCGGGGAAGAAGTAGGCGTTCGCGATCAGGATCTCGCGCCGCGCGATGCGGATGCCGGCGAGGTACGCGCGCTCGATGTCGCGGCGGTGGCGCAGGTTGTCGCGGATGGTGAACTTGGCGGTCTGCGTCCCGGCCCGCTCGATCCGGAGCAGGTCGGGGAACAGCGGCACGTCACTCGAGCGGAACTGCACGAGCTCGTTCAGCGCCCACATCCGCTGCATCGTCTGCACGATGGACGCGACCAGCGGGCCGCGCACGCGGACCGCGAAGTCGACTCGCGGCGGCCGGTGGCCCGGCGTGTTCATGTCGTCGATCAGGTTGATGCCGCCGACGAACGCGACGCGCGCGTCGACGTGGCAGAGCTTGCGGTGCAGGCGGCGCAGCCGGTGCGACCGGAAGTGCCACGGCTGCACCTCGGGACGGTACTTGAGCAGGTTGACGCCTCCCCGCTCGAGCTCGCGCTCCAGCCGCCGGGTCAGGTAGTGCTTCGCGCCCCAGCCGTCGACGAGCACGCGCACCGTGACGCCGCGCTGCGTCGCGCGGACCAGCCCGTCGGCGACCGCGCGGCCGGCGCGGTCGTCGGCGAAGATGTAGGTCTCGAGCCAAACCTCGCGCTCGGCAGCGTCGATCGCGGCGATCAGCGCCGGGAAGTACTCGGCGCCGCTGCGCAGCAATTCGACCTCGTTGCCTGGCGAGAACCGGTTCATCGCCGCGAGCCCCGCTCAGCGTCTCCGTGCCGCCAGCTCGAAGGTCGCCGCGAGCGCCGCGTGGTCCGACAGGCGCCGGCCGGGGAACGCGTAGTGCACGCGCGCGTCGATCACGTCGAGACCGCGCGCGTAGATGCGGTCGAGCCGGAACATCGGCAGGACCGACGGGAACGTGCGCGCAGTCCGCCCCTTGACCGCCTCGAACACCTCGACCACGGAGAGCTGGTCGACGAGCTGCCGGTTCGCGCGGTGACGCCAGTCGTTGAAGTCGCCGGCGATGATGAGCGGCGCGGTACGCGGGACCGTCTGCCGGATCCGCTCGCACAGCGCTCGCACCTGCCACTGCCGCCCGCGCTCGAACAGCCCGAGGTGGACGTTGATGCAGTGCAGGTCGGGCATGCGCGGGCCGATGCGCACGACGCAGTGCAGGAGTCCCCGGCTCTCGAACGGGTGCGCCGAGATGTCCTCGTTCTCGTGCACGACGATCGGGTAGCGCGACAGCAGCGCGTTGCCGTGGTGGCCGTGCCGGTAGATCGCGTTCTTGCCGTAGGCGACCTCGCGCCACACCTCGTCGGCGATGAACTCGTGCTGCGGCGTGCCGGGCCAGTCGTCGTAGCGGATCGCGTGGTGCTCGTGCGAGCCCTGCACCTCCTGCAGGAACAGCACGTCGGCGGCCATCCGGCGAAGCCGCTCGCGCAGCTCGTGGATCACCATGCGCCGCGTCAGGTGCGAGAAGCCCTTGTGGATGTTGTAGGTGGCGATCGTGAAGCGCATGGTCAAGCGGTGCGCGGTGAAGCGCTCATGGTACCGGCCGCGGCGTCGGGACGGATCGCGGCAGGGGTTGTGGATCGGGCTTCGGCCCGACTGGGGCTGTGGGTCGGGCTTCAGCCCGACGGCTGTGGATCGGCCTTCCGCCCGCCGGCTGTGGGTCGGGCTTCAGCCCGCCGGCTGTGGGTCGGGCTTAAGCCCGACAGGGGCTGTGGGTCGGGCTTCAGCCCGACTGGGGCTGTGGGTCGGGCTTC
>CAJPFI010000054.1 GCA_905339295.1 Burkholderiales bacterium | reverse complement strand
GCCATGCTCCGGACTTCGACGCCGGATCGCTCGAGATGCGCACGTCGCGCGAGGGCAACTACCTGTCGGTCACCGCGACGATCACCGCGACCTCGCGCGAGCAGCTCGACGCGCTCTACCGCGAGCTCTCGGCGCATCCGCTCGTCTCGATGGTGCTGTAGTCCCCTGCGGCTGCCCGTCCCGACCCCGTCCTGCGAGGCGCGGCCCGGGCTCACCGCGCGAGCCCGCCTGGCGCGAGACTGTCGCATTCTTGGTGCGACCGCAGTGTGTAAGCGCCTGCTAACGGCCCGGTCGCACGCGGTGGTCGGTTAAGCTGTTCGGCCGATGGCGCCCCAATTCCCCGACGCGCGAAGCTCCCGATGAGCCAGGTTCTCGTCCAGCAATACCTCGCGGAGCTCGCGAAGCTGAAGATGGTGTCGGGATCGACCCGGGAGAGCGTAGTCCGGGAGGCCTTCAAGGACCTCCTGAAGGGCTGGGCGCGCTCGCACGACCTCACGTTCGTCCCCGAGTACGAGATCGAGACGCCGCGCAAGGAGCGCCGCTACGTCGATGGCGCGCTCCTCTACTCGCTGCGGGTCCCGTTCGGTTACTGGGAGGCGAAGGACGAGAAGGACGATCTCGACGCCGAGATCGACACGAAGAAGCGCCGCGGCTACCCGCAGGACAACATCATCTTCGAGGACTCGCGCGAGGCGGTCTTGATCCAGAACCGGGAAGAAGTGATCCGCTGCCCGGTCGACGACACGGCCGGCCTGGAGCGTCTGCTCAAGCTCTTCTTCGGCTACCAGCGTCCCGAGATCGCGGACTTCCGCAAGGCGGTCGAGCAGTTCAAGGCCGACCTTCCGGCGATTCTCGAAGCGCTGCGCGAGATGGTCGAGCGTGCCGAGTGCGACAACCCGGTGTTTCGCAAGGCCGCGCAGCAGTTTCTCGTGCACGCCAGGGACGTCATCAATCCGGGCCTCGTCGACGCCGACGTGCGGGAGATGCTGATCCAGCACGTGCTGACCGAGGAGCTGTTCACGGCGGTCTTCCCCGGGACCGAGTACCACCAGGACAACAGCGTCGCCCGGGAGCTCTTCAAGCTCGAATCGACGTTCTTCACCGGCAACACCAAGCACCAGACGCTCAAGGGGCTCGCCCCGTACTACTCGGCCATCCGCGCCGCCGCCGCGCAGATCGGCAGTCACCACGAGAAGCAGGCGTTCCTCAAGGCGATCTACGAGAACTTCTACAAGGTCTACAATGTCAAGGCGGCCGACCGGCTGGGCGTCGTCTACACGCCCAATGAGATCGTCCGCTTCATGATCCAGAGCGCCGACTGGCTCTGCGAGAAGCACTTCGGGCTCAACCTCGTCGACCGCAACGTCGACATCCTCGACCCGGCGACGGGCACCGGAACCTTCGTCTGCGAGCTGCTGGAGCACTTCCGCGGGCAGCCGGAGAAGCTCAGGTTCAAGTACGAGCACGAGCTGCACGCGAACGAGGTCGCGATCCTGCCGTACTACGTCGCCAACCTGAACATCGAGGCGACGTACGCGGCGATCACGGGCGAGTACCGGGAGTTTCCCGGCCTGTGCTTCGTCGACACGCTCGACAACACGGCGGGCCTGCGCAAGCACGCCGGGCACATGGACGACATGTTCGGCGCGGTCACCGAGGACAACGTCAGGCGGATCAAGCGGCAGAACTCGCGCCGCATCAGCGTCATCATCGGCAATCCGCCGTACAACGCGAATCAGTTGAACGAGAACGAGAACAACAAGAACCGCGAGTATCCGGAGATCGACAAGCGGATCAAGGAAACGTACATCGCGCAGTCGACGGCGCAGAAGACGAAGCTGTACGACATGTATGCGAGGTTCTTCCGCTGGGCGAGCGATCGGCTCGACGACAACGGGGTGCTCGCATTCATCACTAACCGCAGCTTCGTCGACAAGCGTACCTTCGACGGCTTCCGCAAGACTGTTGCACTGGAGTTCGACGAGGCCTGGATTGTCGACCTAGGTGGAGGCTGGAAAGAAGAGAATCCGCTAGCAGGCGGGGGAAATGTCTTCGGGATCGGCACAGGTGTGGCGATTTCTTTCTTCGTAAAGAAGCACCGCAGGAAGTCCGAACGCCTATGTCGAATCCATTACGTTGCCGCCGGTGCCTTCGTTGATTCAGGGCCTGACAAGCTCACATGGCTTAGCCGAAACGCCGTCCCGGCGCTCCCGTTTCGAGACATAAAGCCAGATGCCAAGGGAAGTTGGTTAGATCACACTGAGAACGACTTCGACACGCTGATTGCCATCGCAAGCAAAGACACGAAAGCCGCCAAGCGAGCCAAGGATGAGCGAGCCGTCATGCGAACTTTTTCGCTGGGCGTCGTCACGGCTCGCGACGATTGGGTCTACGGGGAGTCGGCGAATTCTGTTGCTGCCAAGGTGCGGACGCTGGTCGCCACGTACAATGTGGACGTCGCTCGCCTCTCAGGAGAGCGAGACCGCGCACGATTGGTTGATCGGCTGACGAGCGGAATAAAGTGGTCGAGAGCCGTAAAGCGCGACTTGGCGGCAGGCGTTCGATATGAGTTTGATCCGGATCGAATCGTGCGCGCGGCCTATCGGCCTTTTGTCGATCGATGGCTGTACTACGACCCCAATCTCAACGAGATGCCTTATCGAACCGCAGCGATCTTCGGCAGCACGGGTTCTCTCCGACGACGGTCGATTGTTCTGACCGATGCGAGTTCGCAAAAGCCGTTCATGGTTTTGGCCACGGACCATTTATTCGACTACCACGTGGTCGGCGCGGCGGCAGCGGGAGTTGCGCTCCCAGAGGCTCTCGCAGACGAATCGTGTACGGAAAACGTAACCGACTGGTCCCTCAAGCAGTTCGCAACTCACTACAGGTCCGGTTCTGGGAAGCGTTTGCCCAAGCTCGGCAAGCAAAGCATCTTCCACTACGTGTACGGCGTTTTGCACGATCCTGTCTACCGCGAGAAATACGCGCTGAACCTCAGGCGCGAGTTTCCGCGCATCCCGTTCTACCCGGACTTCTGGCAGTGGGCGGACTGGGGCGAGCGGCTGATGGAACTGCACATCGGGTACGAGGCGGTCGAGCCGTACGGCCTGAAGCGCATCGACATTCCCGACGAGCGGGCGCGCAAGGCGCGTGTCGCGCCGAAGACGATGCTGAAGGCGGACAAGGACATCGGGCGCATCGCGATCGACAGCGAAACGACGCTCACCGGTGTCCCGGCTGCGGCATGGGACTACAAGCTCGGCAACCGCTGCGCGCTGGAGTGGATCCTCGACCAGTACAAGGAGAAGACGCCGAAGGATCCGACCATCCGCGAGAAGTTCAACACCTACCGGTTCGCGGACTACAAGGAGAAGGTCGTCGACCTGTTGATGCGCGTAACGACCGTGAGCGTCGAGACGCAGGCAATCGTCGAAGCGATGCGCGTGGCCCGGCGGGACTGAACAGTGAGCGTCGAGACGCCGGCGAGCGTAGAGGCCATGCGATTTGCACGGCGGGACTGATGCGAGCCGCGCACGCCATGCACGGCGGCGGCCTCGACGCAACACGGGATGCGAGCGGCCCCGGGGGGACTGAACCGAGCCGCACCGCGGGAGTGAGATCGTGGCCGCCGCCCACCTGATCGTCGAGAGCAAGGCGCTCTTCGCGACACTGCGCAAGGTGTTGCCGCACCTGCGCCGCCGCAAGCTGCTGGAAGCGGTCCTTTCGTTCGACGGCGAGCATCTGCTCGTCGAGTTCCAGGGCGCGCAATACGGGGCGCGCGCCAGCGGCGATTGGAAGGGAACCGTTCGCGTGAGCCTGGCCATGCTGGAAGCCATCGCCCGGACCTACGACAGCGAGCCGCTCGCGTTCGAGTACCGGGACGGAAAGCTCAGGATCGGCTCGACGGCGGTGGCCGCACGGTGGCAGGACCTGCCGGCGAGGTTCCTCGAGCTCTCGATCGATTCGCCCGAAGGGGACCTGCTCGCGATCTGCATGGCGGCCCCCGAAGCCCGGGTGATCGCGAGCGGGCTGGGCCCGCGCTTCGAGGATGCGAAGAGGCGCCTGGGCCAGCGGCTCGACGCGGTCGCAACGGCGCTCGCGCCCTACGGAGACTTTCGGGAGCCCATCGAGAAGCTGGTCCGGGAGGAGCTCGAGCGGCGCGGCCGGGAGGGGTAGGCGGGGTCTTTGCCGAAATCGTATTTCTCTGGTAGGATTAATTTAGAAAAATTGCTCCAGAATGTCGACTTCGCGAACATGCCCCCGACCGCCCTGACCCGGAAATCCCCCGACACGACGGAGGCGGCCCCCGCGCCGGACGCCGTGCTCAGCAAGGCGGTCGTGCGCGCGGCGCAGTTGCTGGAGCTCACGCAGAAGGAGCTGGCCGGCATCCTCGGCGTTTCGGAGGCGACGGCCTCGCGGTTGTGCGCGGGCCGATACCGGCTCGGGCCGCAGCGTGCGAAGGAATGGGAGCTCGCGCGCCTGTTCGTGCGCCTGTTCCGTTCGCTCGACGCGCTGTGGGGGCACGACGACGTCGCCCGCACGTGGCTCGCGAGCCCGAATCTCGCGCTCGGCACGCGCCCGCGCGACCTGCTCACGTCGGTCGAGGGTCTGGTCCGTGTCGTCGCGTACCTGGACGCCGCAAGAGGTCGCGTCTAGCGCCATTCGCCACGCGGGCAACGCGTGGCGCGCGGTCGAAGCGCAGCACCTCGTCTCGACCAACGTGCTCGTCGACAACGCGGACGAGCAGCGCGTCCTCGAGGATCTGCTCGACGAAAGCAAGCCTCCGGTGCCGCTGAACGCGCTTCGGCTGGATTTCCTGCTCTACACACCGTTCCGGTATTCCCCGCCCCGTGGAGGTTCGCGGTTCCGCGGCGAAACCGATCCCGGCGTGTTCTACTGTGCGGACGAGGTCCGGACCGCCTGCGCCGAGCTGGGGTACTGGCGCTGGCGTCATTTGCTGGATACGCCCGCCCTCGCCCGGATGCCACCCGCCAGCCAGACCGTGTTCCGCGTGCGCCTGGACGCGCCCGCGATCGATCTCCGGACGCCGCCGTTCGACGCCGATCGCTCGTCGTGGACCCACCCACACGACTACGGGGCGTGCCAGGCGATCGCGAAGGTGGTCCGCACGGCCGGCGTGCGCGCGATTCGCTACGAGTCGGTGCGCGATCCGGTGCACGCGGAGTGCTGCGCCGTGCTCGATCCGGACGCCTTCGCGAAGCGCTCGCCGCTCGACCAGCAGACGTGGATGCTGTCGGTCTTTCGCGAGCGCGTGGTGTGGCAGCGGTCGCACGTCCTCGGCGGCGGGATGTTCGAGTTCCCGGCCTCTGGCTGGTCCGCACCGCCCGTCGTGCCCGTGCCGAAACGAACTGCGTCGGCCGCCCGCGGCCAGGCTGCGCGGGGGCGCCGCCCATGAGCTGGCTCGTGGCTGCCGATGCCGGCTGGATCGCCAGCGCCCCCGCGCACCGCGACGACGCGACCGGCTTCGTGCTGCGCACGCTCGGCCGCCTCGACTACGAGCGCTGCTGGCGGGCGATGCGAACCTGGACCGATGCGCGCGCAAGCGACACGTCCGACGAGCTGTGGATCACCGAACATGCGCCGGTCTACACGCTGGGCCTCGCCGGCAAGCGCGAGCATCTGTTGCGCGCGAACGCGATTCCCGTGATCAAGGTCGACCGCGGCGGCCAGGTGACCTACCACGGGCCCGGCCAGCTCGTCGTCTACGTGATGGTCGACCTCGCGCGGCGCAGACTCGGCATCCGGGCACTGGTCCGCCGCCTCGAGGCCGCAGTGGTAGACTGGCTCGATTCGTCGGGGATTTCCGCCTACGGCAAGCCGTCGGCGCCCGGCGTGTACGTCTCGCGCGACGGGCAGGAGGCGAAGATCGCGGCGCTGGGCCTCAAGGTGCGCAACGGCTGCACCTACCACGGCATCGCGGTCAACGTCGCCATGGACCTCGCCCCGTTCGCGGACATCGACCCGTGCGGCTACCCGGGCCTCGCCGTGACGCAGCTTCGCGACCTCGGCGTGGCGATGAGCGTGGAGCACGCGGGCGAGACGCTCGCGCCGATCCTCGCGCACACGATCGGCGACGCCACGCGATGAGCGACTCTCCTCCCCCGGCCGCCTCGGGCAACGCCGCGGGCATCAAGCACAAGGGCGCGTCGAAGACCTCGCGCATCCCGATCAAGGTCGTCACGGCGGCGCCGCTCAGGAAGCCCGACTGGATCCGCGTGCGAATGTCGTCCTCGCCGCGCTTCGCCGAGATCAAGAAGATCCTGCGCGAGCACAACCTCCACACGGTGTGCGAGGAGGCCTCGTGCCCGAACATCGGCGAGTGCTTCGGCAAGGGCACCGCCACGTTCATGATCATGGGCGACATCTGCACGCGCCGCTGCCCGTTCTGCGACGTCGGCCACGGCCGTCCGCTGCCGCTCGACGCCGAGGAACCGGCCAACCTCGCGAAGACCATCGCGGCGCTGGGATTGAGGTACGTCGTGATCACCAGCGTCGACCGCGACGACCTCCGCGACGGCGGCGCACAGCATTTCGCCGACTGCATCCGCGCGGTGCGCGAGCGCTCGCCCGAAACACGGATCGAGGTGCTGGTGCCGGATTTCCGCGGTCGCATGGAGCGCGCGCTCGCGCTCCTCGAAGCATCGCCGCCGGACGTGATGAACCACAACCTCGAGACCGTGCCGCGCCTCTACAGGCAGGCGCGCCCCGGATCCGACTACGCGCATTCGCTCGCGCTGCTGCGCGAGTTCAAGTCCCGGGTGCCCGGCGTGCCGACCAAGTCCGGACTGATGGTCGGCCTGGGCGAGACAGACGACGAGATCCTCGCGGTGATGCGCGACATGCGCATGCACGGCATCGACATGCTCACGATCGGTCAGTACCTGCAGCCGACGCCGGGCCACCTGCCGGTGCAGCGCTACGTCCATCCGGACGCGTTCGCGAGGTACGGGCGCGAAGCGGAGGCGATGGGCTTTCGCCACGCCGCGGTCGGCGCGCTGGTGCGTTCGTCGTACCACGCCGACAGGCAGGCGGAGGAAGTGCTCACTCGCGCGGGATGATCCGCTCGGAAGGGTCGGTCACCGGCACTTGCTCAGCAACGAAGAACGGCCGCCCGCGGGCGGCCGTCTTCATGGGTACGCCGACGGGTCGCGTCACTCGGCGAGCACGAACGTCACCTTCAGGATCACCTTGAAGCCGGTGATCTTGCCCTTTTCGATCGTGACTTCCTGGTCCTGGACCCACGCGCCCTTGACGTTCTTCAACGTCTTGCTCGCGCGCGCGACGCCGATCGCGACGGCGTCCTCGAAGCTCTTCTTGCTGATCGCGGAAATCTCGGTGATGCGGGCAACGGTCATGACCACTCTCCTGTCGGTGCGGCGGCCGCGGGTGGGCCGCCCGGCTGTCCAGTGTAGTGGGAAACGCTCGGGCCGGGGCCTTTCCCCGACCGGGCCCCGACGGGAGAGACCTGTCCTATCGCGGTGGCGTGCGCCCGCGCGGCCACAGTAGCCACATGCTTCCATCCTGGCGCATGCGCCCGGCCTCGCGTCCCGCCTCGTCGCCGAAGCCCCAGAAGTAGTCCGCGCGCACGGCTCCGCGGATCGCGCCGCCCGTGTCCTGCGCCATCGTGAGGCGCTCGAGCTTCGTGTCCGACAGCGGCCAGGTGGTCGCGAGGAACACCGGCGCGCCCAGCGGGATCACGCGCGCATCGACGGCGATCGCGCGCTCGGCGAGCAACGGGACACCGAGCGAGCCGTACGGCCCGTCGATCGTCGCGTCGATCGTCCCCGGTGCCGGCGGCGGGACGTCGCGGAAGAACACGTAGCTCGGGTTCTCGTCGAGGAGCGCCTCGAGCTTGTCGGGGTTGCGCCGCGCCCATGCCTTGATCGACTGCATCGAAGCGGTGTCGCGCGTGAGCTCGCCGCGCTCGATCAGCACGCGGCCGATCGAGCGGAACGGATGGCCGTTCTGGTCCGCGTAGCCCACCCGCATCACGCTGCCGCCGGGCAGCTCGACACGCCCCGAGCCCTGGATCTGCAGGAATGCGGCGTCGAGCGGGTCGGCGACGTAGACCAGGACCTTGTCCTCCAGCCGGGCGGCGCCGCGCTCTATCTCGGCTCGCGTCCAGTACGGCACGACGCGCCTGCCTTCGACGCGCGCGCGCACGCGTCGATCCTTAAGTTCCGGGTGCAGCGACGCGAGCTCGACGGTGAGGAGGTCGTCGGGCTGCGCGTAGAGCGGCACCGTGAACGCGGGCGTCCTCGTCCGGCTGCCGCGCAGGAGCGGCTCGTAGTAGCCGGTCACGAGCCCGGTCGTGCGCCCGTCCGGAAACGCGACCGACCACGGCGTAAAATGCGTTTCGAAGTAGCGGCGGACCGCGCCGCGGTCGCGCGGATCGACGGCCGCGGCGGGACCGCACGGCGCCTGCCACGCATCGCGCGTCGACTCGCGCGCGACGAGCGCGCGGCAGGACACGAGCCATGCGGGCCACGCCTCCTCCACGCGGTCGTCGCTCCAGCCGGGGATCGCGCTCCACGCTTCGGCGCTGAACCTCACCGCGGGGCCCGCGGGCACCTCGGGGGGCGAAGGCGGCCTGGCCGGCGGCGGCGGCGTGACGGTCGCGCAGCCGGCCGCAACGAGCAGCGCGCCGGCGAACGCCGCGGGCGAGCGTGCGGCAAGGATCCATCGGACCGACGGGAATCGCGAAGCATTCATGGAGTGGATCTACCTCGAATCGCTCCTCGCGCTGGCGATCGCCGTCGGGATCGTCTGGTGGACCGCTGCGCCGCTGCGCCGGCGCCGCCGGGAGGAGCGCGAGCGCG
Source organism: Burkholderiales bacterium (assembly GCA_905339295.1). Lineage (GTDB taxonomy): Bacteria > Pseudomonadota > Gammaproteobacteria > Burkholderiales > Casimicrobiaceae > VBCG01. The sequence goes on along the minus strand of CAJPFI010000054.1, from coordinate 69,210 downwards.
CGAAGCGCGACGACGCCCGGCAGGACCGCGCAGGGCGCCCCTAATGGATCGTGCGCGGCACCGAAAGCGTGAACGACGGGATCGGCGCGTCGAACTCGCATCCGTCGGCGGAGACCATCCGGTAGCTCCCGCGCATCGTGCCCACCGGTGTGTTCAGGCTCGCGCCCGACGTGTATTCGAAGCTCTCGCCCGGCGCGAGCAGCGGTTGCTGTCCGATCACGCCCGGTCCGCGCACTTCCTGCACGCGGTGCTCGCCGTCGGTGATGACCCAGTGGCGCGAGACGAGCTTCGCCGCCACCGTCCCGGCGTTGGTGATGCGTATCGTGTAGGCGAACACGAACTGGTCGCGCGACGGGTCCGACTGGTCGGCGACGTAGCTCGAGACCGGTTCGACGCGGATGGCGTAGCGGGGATCGTCGGTCATCGTGCGTGCGGCCCTGCAGGGGGCGGATTGCCGCGCGGGGCGCGCCGGGCCGGGATTTCCGGGCCCGCCACGTGAGCGCCGCCCCGATCGGATAACATTATAGCCATGGTGACCTCCTGCCGGATTGCCCCGTCGCTCCTGTCCGCGGACTTCGCCCGCCTGGGCGAGGAAGTTCGCGCGGTCGTGGCCGCCGGCGCGGATCTCGTCCACTTCGACGTGATGGACAACCATTACGTTCCCAACCTCACCGTGGGACCGCTCGTGTGCGAGGCGATCCGACCGCATTCGTCGGCGCCGATCGACGTCCACCTGATGGTCGAGCCGGTCGACCGCATCGTCCCTGACTTCGCGAAGGCCGGCGCGTCGTTCATCAGCTTCCATCCCGAGGCGTCGCGCCACGTCGACCGCACGATCGCGCTGATCCGCGAGTCCGGCTGCCGGCCGGGGCTCGTGTTCAATCCGTCGACGCCGCTCGACTGGCTCGACTGGACCCTCGACAAGCTCGATCTCGTGCTGCTGATGTCGGTCAATCCGGGGTTCGGCGGGCAGTCGTTCCTGCCGCACACGCTCGAGAAGCTCGCCGACGCGCGCAGGCGCATCGACGCCGCGCGCGAGCGCACCGGTCGCGAGATCCTGCTCGAGGTCGACGGCGGCGTGAAGGTGGACAACATCGGCGCGATCGCGAAGGCGGGCGCCGACACGTTCGTCGCCGGCAGCGCGATCTTCGGCGCGAAGGACTACCGCGCGACGATCGCGGCAATGCGCGCCGCGGTCGCGGCGGCGTGACGCGCGGGACAGGAAACCGGGATCGCGAGCGCGAACCCGCGATCGCGCGGCCGGGGTCGCTGCCTGCGCGCATGGGAGGGCAGTACGCGCTCCCGCCAATCCCGATCCCCGACGCCGGCATCCCGTCGAGGCGCATCGGGTCTGCATGAGGCGCTTCGCCGTCGACGCCGTCGCGTTCGACCTCGACGGCACGCTCGTCGACACGGTCGGCGACCTCGCGCACGCGTTGAACCGGACGCTCGCCGAGGACGGCCTCGCCGCCCTCCCGCTTGCCACGGTCCGCGACCTCATCGGCAAGGGCATCCGTAACCTCGTGGCGCGCGCGTACGCGATCGCGCGCGGCGCGACGCCCGCCGGGGACGAAGTCGGCCGCATCGTCGCGCGCCACTCCGCGCACTACGCCGCGACGCTCGGCGAGCGCTCGAGTCCGTACCCGGGCGTCGTCGAGGGACTCGCGCGCCTGCGCGAGGGGGGCCTCCCGCTCGCCGTCGTCACCAACAAGGCGACGCGGTTCGTCCAGCCGCATCTCGACCGCACCGCGTTCGCGGACTGGTTCGACGCGATCGTGGGCGGTGACGACGCAGCCGCGAAGAAGCCCGACGCGGCGCCCCTGGCGCTCGCCGCCGCCAGGCTCGGCGTCGACGTGCGGCGCGTGCTGATGGTGGGCGACTCGGGCAACGACGTGGCCTGCGCCCGCGCCGCGGGCGCGCCAGTGGTCGTCGTGCCCTACGGCTATCGCGAAGGGGTGTCGGTGCAGGACCTCGGCGCCGATGGTATAGTCGAATCGCTCGACGAGCTGCCCGCCTGGGTGGCGGGACGCCGGGCCGAACCGATCCCGCGATGAATTCCGACGCCCACGACCCCTCCGGCAACCGCGGCAACGCGCGGCGCCGGCACGCGGGTGCGTGGCGCCGCTGGCGCCGCTCCTAGACAGTCGTCGCCCGCGCCCGGCGTCCGCGCTCCCGAAGGACGCCGCCGAAAGCCGCATCGCCCTTCCCAGGGGTCGTTCCATGCTCAACGAAGCCGAATTCCGCGCGCTCGCCGCGCGAGGCCACAACCGCATTCCCCTGGTCGAGTCGTCGTTCGCGGATCTCGACACGCCGCTGTCGCTCTACCTCAAGCTCGCCGGCACGCGCGACACGTTCCTGCTCGAATCGGTGGTCGGCGGAGAGCGATTCGGCCGCTACTCGTTCATCGGGCTGCCGGCGCGTACGCGCATCGCCGCGCGCGGACGCTCGATCGAGGTGATCGAGGACGGACGCGTCGTCGAGCGCCATGAGGGCGATCCGATCGATTTCGTGCGCGGCTACATGAAGCGCTTCCGCGCGGCCCCGCTGCCGGACCTGCCGCGTTTCTGCGGCGGGCTCGCCGGCATGTTCGGCTACGACGTCGTCCGTCACATCGAGCGGCGTCTCGAGCACACGGCGAAGCCGCCGACGCCGGGCCTCGCCGACGTGCCCGACATGCTGCTCCTGCTCACCGAGGAGCTGGCGGTCGTCGACAATCTCGCCGGCCGCATCTCGCTCATCGTCTACGCGGACCCGGAGGCGCCGGGCGCGTACGCGCGCGGAGTCGCGCGACTCGCCGAACTTCGCGCGAGGCTGCGCGTGCCGGTCGCGATCCCGTACCAGTCGGCGGGCACGAGGACCGAGGCGTCGAGCGAGTTCGGCGAGGACGCGTTCAAGTCGGCGGTGACGCGCGCGAGGGAGTACATCGCCGCGGGCGACGTGATGCAGGTCGTGATCTCGCAGCGCATGTCGCGGCCGTTCGCCGCGCCGGCGATCTCGCTCTACCGCGCGCTGCGCTCGATCAACCCGTCGCCGTACATGTTCCACTACGACTTCGGCGACTTCCAGGTGGTCGGCGCTTCGCCCGAGATACTCGTCCGGAAGGAGGCGCGCGAGATCACGCTGCGGCCGATCGCCGGCACGCGGCCGCGCGGACGCACGCGCGAGGCCGACGAGGCGCTCGCCGCCGAGCTCCTTGCCGACCCGAAGGAGATCGCCGAGCACGTGATGCTGGTCGACCTCGGACGCAACGACGTCGGCCGCGTCGCCGCGATCGGCTCGGTCCGGGTGACCGAGCGGATGGTCATCGAACGCTACTCGCACGTGATGCACATCGTCTCGAACGTCGAGGGGACGCTGAAGCCGGGCCTCGACAGCCTCGACGTGCTGCGCGCGGCGTTCCCCGCGGGCACCGTGTCCGGGGCGCCCAAGGTGCGCGCGATGGAGATCATCGACGAGCTCGAGCCGACGCGGCGCGGCGTGTACGCGGGCGCGGTCGGCTACCTCTCGTTCCAGGACGACATGGACACCGCGATCGCGCTGCGCACGGCCGTCGTGAAAGGCGGCATGCTCTACGTGCAGGCGGGCGGCGGCATCGTGCACGACTCGACGCCCGACGGCGAGTGGCAGGAGACGCTCAACAAGGCGCGCGCCCTCATGCGGGCCGCCGACCTCGTCGAGGCCGGGCTCGACGCCGGGCCGTAGCCGGGCCTCCCGCCCTTCGCTGTGGCATCATCCGAACCCGACCCCCGCAAGAAGCGAACGCCATGAACACCCGCCGCCGCCTACTCGTCGCCGCCGCCGCTGCGCCCATCGTGCTCGCCGGCTGCAAGGTCCGCACGATCAACTACTTTCCGGTCAACCCGGCGCGGGTCAGGTTCGTGAACGTGGTGTTCGACAGCGTCGGCCTGGACGCGCTCGAAGGAGACACCGCGATCTGGTCTGCGCTGCCGTTCGAGGGCAGCACCGATTTCGTCGAGTTCGACAACAACGAGAAGACGTTCAGGGTGCGAGCGACCGGGACGGCGACCGACCTCGCCGACGCCACGCTCACTCTCGCGGGCAGGCAGCCGTATTCGCTCATCGCTTTCGGGGCGCTCGACGCCACGGGACTTCTGCTGATCCCGGACGCGGAGCTGACGGGCTCGGACAGCATCCAGCTGCGGCTCATCGACGTCGCGTTCGGCGGCAACGCGATCAGCCTCTACATCACGGCGCCCGACGTCGTCATCGACGAGAACCTGTCGCCGAACCTCGTCAACATCGGCCCGGCCTCGTCGACGGTGACGCTGAGGTTCACGCCGGGAACCTACCGCGTCCGCGCGACACTCTATGGCACAACGACGGTCATCTACGACTCCGGGCCGATCGACTTCCCCTCCGAGACCTCGACCGACATCGTCCTCTACACGCTGGGCAGCACGGTGCTGCTGCAAGGCATGCTCCTCGACGTGGACGGAGCCGGAAGGCGCATCGTCGCGCCCAGCCGGCTGTCCGCGCTCAAGATCGTCCACGCGGCATTCCAGGCCGGGTCGATCAGGGCGCTCGACGGCGGGACCCAGTTCGCCACGGACATCGCCTATGCGTCCGCGACCGTGTACACGTTCCCGACCGTGGGGCCGCACACGCTCTCGTTCGAGGCGACGAGCGTGCCCGGCGCGGCGATCGCTTCGCTGCAGAAGACCCTCGAATCGGCGGTCGACACGACGGTGATGCTGGTCGGTTTCCCGGGCGCGGTGCAGGCGATCGCGCTCGCCGACGAGAACCGCCCGCCGATCGCGGGCAGGACGCGCGTGCGGTTCGTGAACGCGAGCTCCGACGACGGCGCGTACGATGTTTACGTCGGCGACACGAAGCAGGTGACCGCCCTTGCCGCGCGCACCTCATCCGCCTATTTCTCCATCGAGGCAGCCGGGTACGCGGTGACGTTCCGGGATCCGGGGACGGGCGTCGTGAGGCTCACGATCGCGGACCAGACGCTCGGCGAAGGCAGGGTCGCGTCGATCTACCTGATCGGCGCGGCCGGCGAGCTGTCGGCGCTCGTCACCACGGACCGCTGACCGGTCCCGCGAGCCTCCGCCGGACGCGCCGGCGGCGGGGCGAACCATGCTCCTGATGATCGACAACTACGACAGCTTCACCTGGAACCTCGTCCAGTACCTTGGCGAGCTCGGCGCGGACGTGCACGTGCACCGCAACGACGCGATCACGGTCGAGCAGGTGGAAGCCTGGCAGCCCGAGCGGATCGTCGTGTCGCCGGGGCCGTGCACGCCGAACGAGGCCGGCATCTCGGTGCCGCTGATCCGGCGCTTTGCGGGCCGCGTGCCGATCCTCGGCGTGTGCCTCGGCCACCAGTCGATCGGCCAGGCGTTCGGCGGCAGGGTCGTGCGCGCGCAGCGCGTGATGCACGGGAAGCTCTCGCCGGTCGAGCACGACTCGCGCGGCGTGTTCGCCGGCCTGCCCTCGCCGTTCCTGGCGACGCGCTACCACTCGCTCGCGATCGAGCCGTCGAGCCTGCCGCCGGAGCTCGAGGTGAGCGCGCGCGCGGACGACGGGGAGATCATGGGCGTGCGGCACCGCTCGCTCCCGGTCGAGGGCGTCCAGTTCCACCCCGAGGCGATCCTCACCGAGCACGGCATGCGCCTGCTCGCCAACTTCCTCGGGCGCGCGGCCGCGTAGCGCGCCAACAGAACCGGAGAGCACGATGTCCATCACGCTTCAGGACGCGCTCCAGCGCACGATCGAGCACCGCGAGATCTTCCACGACGAGATGCTGTCGATCATGCGCCGGATCATGAGCGGCGAGGTCACGCCGGTGATGATCGCGGCACTCACCGTCGGGCTGCGCGTCAAGAAGGAGACGGTCGGCGAGATCGCCGCGGCCGCGCAGGTGATGCGCGAGTTCGCGACGAAGGTCGAGGTCCCCGACGCCGAGCACCTGGTCGACATCGTCGGCACGGGCGGCGACGCATCGCACACGTTCAACATCTCGACCGCGTCGATGTTCGTCGCGGCCGCGGCCGGCGCGCGCGTCGCGAAGCACGGCGGCCGCTCCGTGTCGTCGAAGTCGGGCAGCGCCGACGTTCTCGAGGCGCTCGGCGCGGACATCATGCTCACGCCCGCGGCCGTCGCGCAGTGCATCGGCGAGACCGGCGTCGGCTTCATGTTCGCGCCGTCGCACCATGCCGCGATGAAGCACGCCGCGCCGGTGCGCCGCGAGCTCGGCGTGCGCACGATCTTCAACATCCTGGGGCCGCTCACGAATCCCGCGGGCGCGCCGAACCAGTTGATCGGCGTGTTCCATCCCGATCTCGTCGGCATTCACGTGCGCGTGCTGCAGCGCCTGGGCGGCAGGCACGTGATGGTCGTCTACGGGCGCGACGGAATGGACGAGGTGTCGCTCGGCGCCGCGACGATGGTGGGCGAGCTGAAGGACGGGGAGGTCCGCGAGTACGAAATCCACCCCGAGGATTACGGGCTCGCGATGAAGTCGAACCGCGGCCTCAGGGTCGTCGACGCGATGGAGTCGCGCGAGATGGTGCTCGAGGCGCTGGGCAACGTCGAGGGGACGCCGCGGGAGATCGTCGCGCTCAACGCCGGTACGGCGCTCTACACGGCGGGGATCGCCAGCTCGATCGGCGAGGGCATCGAGCGAGCGCGAGCGGCGATCGCCTCGGGCGCGGCGCGCCGCAAGCTGGACGCGTTCGTCGCGACGACGCAGCGCCTCGGAACGAAGACCTGAGCGCGGACGGCCCGATGGACGCGAAGCGTACCGACTTCCTCTCGCGCATCGTCGCGGACAAGGCCGAGGAGGTCATCGCCGCGCAGCTCGCCCGGCCCTACGAGGAGGTGGCCGCCGCGGCGCGGGCGGCGCCGCGGCCGCGCGATTTCGCCGGCGCGATCGAGCGCGTCATCGCCGCGGGCCGGCCGGCGGTGATCGCGGAGATCAAGCGCGCGTCGCCCAGCAAGGGCGTGCTGCGCGAGTCGTTCGATCCGGCGGCGATCGCCGCGTCGTACGAGCGCGCCGGCGCGACGTGCCTGTCCGTGCTCACCGACGCGAAGTACTTCCACGGTTCGAACGACTTCCTCGTCGACGCGCGCACGGCGTGCTCGCTGCCGGTGCTGCGGAAGGAGTTCATCGTCGACGAGTACCAGGTCGCCGAGTCGCGGGCGCTCGGCGCCGACGCGATCCTGCTCATCGTCGGCGCGCTGGACGACGGGCAGTTGCGCCGGTTCGAGCTTCGCGCGCGCGAGTTCGGGCTCGCGGTGCTGGTCGAGGTGCACGACGCCGGCGAGCTCGACCGCGCGCTCGCGCTGGACACGCCGCTGATCGGCATCAACAACCGCAACCTGAAGACCTTCAACGTCTCGCTGTCGGCGACGCTCGACCTGCTGCCGAGGATTCCGCCGGGACGGCGCGTCGTCACCGAGAGCGGCATCTCGCTGCCGAAGGACGTCGCACTGATGCGCAGCCGCGGCGTGCAGGCGTTCCTCGTCGGCGAGGCGTTCATGCGCGTTCCCGACCCCGGGGCGGGCCTCACCGCACTGTTCGGCTAGCCGGCCGCGCCGCCCGCCGGCCCGGCCCGGGCGGCGTCGGCCCGGTGACGCGCTGCCCGCGCGCGTTGTACCATTCGGGCGCGCTCGCGAGGAACGGTCCCGGCGTGCGCGTCCCGCCCCCGATTCACTCCCGAGTCCGCTTCCGTGGCCGCGATCGTCGTCGAAGGGGTGAGCAAGCACTGGACGACCGCCGAGGGACGGGTGCGCGCGGTCGACCGCGTCTCGTTCTCGCTCGACGAGGGAACGCTCAACGTCCTGCTCGGGCCGTCCGGCTGCGGGAAGTCGACGACGCTGCGGCTGATCGCGGGGCTCGAGGTCTCCGACGGCGGAACGATCCGCATCGCCGGGCGCGATGTCACGAAACTGCCGCCATCGCAGCGCAACATCTCGATGGTGTTCCAGTCCTACGCGCTGTTCCCGCATCTGTCGGTCGCCGAGAACATCCTGTTCGGACTCAGGGTGCGCAAGGTCTCGCCGGACGAGTGCGTCCGGAGGCTCGCCGGGACCGCGGATCTCCTCGGGCTCTCCGCGCTGCTCAACCGCAAGCCCGGCCAGCTCTCGGGCGGGCAGCAGCAGCGCGTCGCGCTGGGCCGCGCGATCATCGCGCGCGCGCCGGTGTGCCTGATGGACGAGCCGCTGTCGAACCTCGACGCGCAGCTGCGCGCCGAGATGCGGCAGGAGATCCGCGCGCTGCAGCGCAAGATCGGCATCACGATGGTCTACGTGACGCACGACCAGGTCGAGGCGATGTCGATGGCCGACCGCGTGATCCTGCTCAACGGAGGCAGGATCGAGCAGAACGGCGCGCCGGTCGACCTCTACGAAACGCCGGCCAACGTGTTCGTCGCGCGTTTCATCGGCACGCCGCCGATGAATCTGTTGCCGCTGGTCGCGGGCGACGGTGGCGCCGTCGTCGACGGCACGACGGGCCCCGGCGTGTTCCCGCGCGAGTTCGCCGGCGGCATGCTCGGCGTGCGCCCCGAGCACATTCGCCTCGCGCACGGCCGGGGACTGCCCGCGACGGTCGACAGCGTCGAATACCTCGGTGGCGACTCGCTCGTCGCCTGCCGGGTCGGCGGCACGCCGGTCGCGGTGCGCGTCGCCGGCAGCACCGCGCTCTCGCGTGGCGACGCCGCGTCGCTCGAATGGGCATCGGGCGCGCAGCACTATTTCGGAGCCGACGGCGTGCGTCGCGCGCTGGCCGGACAGCCGCCCGGCGAGACGATGCTCGCCTGAATGCAGCCTTTCCCCCAGTCGAACATCCCAAGGAGGAGATCATGATGATGCGTCGCTTCCGGCTCTGGACGCTCGCCGTCCTCGCCGCGCTCGTGCCCGCGCTCGCCGGCGCGCAGGTCGAGGTTCCGTTCTTCTACCCGGTCGCCGTCGGCGGACCGATCACCAGGATCATCGACGGCATGGCCGCCGAGTTCGAGAAGGAGAACCCCGGGATCAAGGTCAAGCCGATCTACACCGGCACCTACCAGGACTCGATCACCAAGGCGCTGACCGCGGTGAAGAGCGGCGAGCCGCCGGTCACGTCGATCCTGCTGTCGACCGACATGTTCACGCTGATCGACGAGGACGCGATCGTGCCGTTCGACGACCTCATCAGGACCGACGCCGATCGCGCCTGGCTCAGGAGCTTCTATCCGGCGTTCATGGAGAACAGCCAGACCGGCGGCAAGACCTGGGGCATCCCGTTCCAGCGCTCGACCATCGTCCTTTACTACAACAAGGAACTGTTCCGCGAGGCGGGCCTCGATCCCAACCGCCCGCCGCAGAACTGGCGCGAGCAGGTCGAGTACGCGCAGAAGCTCACCAAGCGCGACGCGTCCGGCAACGTCACGCAGTGGGGCCTGCAGATTCCGTCGTCGGGCTTCCCGTACTGGCTGTTCCAGGCGCTGGCGATCCAGGCCGGGACCAACCTGATGAACGCGACCGGCACGCAGACCTACTACGACCGCCCGGAGGTCATCGAGGGGCTGACCTACTGGGTCGACCTGGTGAAGAAGGCGAAGGTGCATCCGGAGGGCATCGTCGAGTGGGGCACGACGCCGAAGGACTTCTTCGAGCGGAAGGTCGCGATGGTGTGGACGACGACCGGCAACCTCACCAACGTCAAGAACAACGCGAAGTTCGACTTCGGCGTGGCGATGCTGCCCGCAGGCAAGCAGCGCGGCAGCCCGACCGGCGGCGGAAACTTCTACCTGTTCAAGAAGTCGACGCCGGCGCAGCGCGAGGCCGCGTTCAAGTTCATCAAGTGGGTGACCACGCCGGCGCGCGCCGCGCAATGGGGGATCGACACCGGCTACGTCGCCGTGCGCGCCGACGCGTGGGAGACGCCGGTGATGAAGCAGTACGTCGCCGGCTTCCCCGCCGCGGCGGTTGCGCGCGACCAGCTCCCGTACGCGAAGGCGGAGCTGTCGACGCACGACAACCAGCGCGTGACCAAGGCGCTCAACGACGGGCTGCAGGCGGCGCTCACCGGCACGAAGACGCCGGAAGCCGCCATGAAGGACGCGCAGCGCGAGGCGGAGCGGCTGCTGCGTACCTACAGGTAGCACTCGGATGGGCGTGGTGTCGTGCGCCTTCGGACCGGACGCGCCCCTCGCGGCGCGCCGGTCGATGGCCCGAATGGGCGATGCGGCGCTTGTGGGGGTCGGGCTTGTGGGGGTCCGGCTTGTGGGTCGGGCTTCAGCCCGACGCTCGTGGGTCGGGCTTCAGCCCGACGCTTGTGGGTCAGGCTTCATCCCGACCTTCGGTCCGCGAAGTCGACCCCCGAAGTCGCAAACCCGTTCGCGACCGGGCACAGGGCTCTCGACCTGTCGGACCGGCCCGTCCGGATGAAGGCGGACCCGCCTTGCAGCGCGTCGCACGTTCGCCGGGCAAGCGTGGAGTGAGGACGAAAGGCATCGCCGGATGACCCGCACGACGCAATGGCTCTACGCATGGCTGCTGCTGTTGCCGTCGATGGCGTTGCTCGTGCTGTTCACGCACTATCCGGTGATCGCGAACCTGTGGCACAGCTTCCTGTCGACGCCGAAGGGAAGCCGCCCGGCGGTCTGGGTCGGTACGGACAACTACGCGCAGCTCGCCGAGGATCCGATCTTCTGGCAGGCGCTCTCGAACAATCTCTGGTACGCGCTTGGCACGATCCCGGTATCCATCGCGCTCGCGCTGCTGATGGCCGCGTGGGTGCACGGCAAGGTCGCCGGACGCGGCTTCCTGCGACTCGCCTACTTCACGCCGACGGTCCTGCCGATGATCGCGGTGGCGAACATCTGGCTGTTCTTCTACACGCCCGAGTACGGGCTGCTCGAGCAGGTGACGAAGGGCATGGGCTTCGCGAGCCACAACTGGCTCGGCAGCAAGTCCACCGCGCTCGTCTGCCTGATGGTCGTGACGATTTGGAAGGAGGCCGGGTTCTTCATGGTCTTCTACCTGGCGGCGCTGCAGTCGATGTCCCCGCATCTTGCCGAGGCCGCGGCGATCGAGGGCGCGTCGCGCTGGACCTTCTTCCGGCGCGTGACGTTTCCGCTCCTGATGCCCGTGACGCTCTTCGTGCTGGTGAACGCCGTGATCAACGCGTTCAGGCTGGTCGACCACATCGTCGTGATGACGCGCGGCGGCCCGGACAACGCGACCGCGCTGCTCCTCTACTACATCTACGAGATCGGGTTCCGCTTCTGGGACTCGGCCTACGCGGCGGCGCTCACGATGGTGCTGCTCGCGATTCTGGGGCTGGCGGCGCTGCTCCAGTTCCTCGTGCTCGAGCGCCGGACGCACTACCAGTGACGCTCGCGACCCCGCTCGCTCGCGGCCGCCGGGCCCACGCAGGGGCGCGCCGCCCCTTGGGCGGAGGCTCGCGCAGCGGGCGTCCGGGGGGCCTCCGGTGACGCACGTCTACGACTCGACCGGCTGGGTCCGCGGCCTCGAGACCGTCGCGGCGTGGCTGCTCGGCTTCCTGTGGGTGCTGCCGCTGCTCTACGCGTTCTGGACGGCGTTCCATCCGGCCGAGTTCTCGACGCGGCTCGCGCTCGACGCGCCGCTCACGCTCGAGAACTTCGTCAAGGCCTGGCACGCGGCGCCTTTCGCGCGCTACTTCATCAACACCGTGATCCTGGTCACGATGGTGCTGGCGGCGCAGCTCGTGCTCGTGACGCTCGCCGCGTACGCGTTCGCGCGCTTCGAGTTCCCGGGCCGCGGCGTGCTGTTCGCGCTCGTGCTGGTGCAGCTGATGATCATGCCCGACGTGCTGATCGTCGAGAACTACCGGACGATGACGTTCCTCGGCATCAAGGACACGATCCTCGCGATCGGGCTGCCGTACATGGCCAGCGCGTTCGGCATCTTCCTCCTGCGCCAGACGTTCAAGACCATCCCGCGCGAGCTTGACGAGGCCGCGCGCGTCGAGGGGTGCTCGCCGCTGCAGGTGCTCTGGAGGGTCTACGTGCCGCTCGCCCGGCCCACCTACCTCGCCTATGCGCTCGTGTCGGTGAGCTACCACTGGAACAATTTCCTGTGGCCGCTCATCATCACCAACTCGGTCGAGTCGCGGCCGGTGACCGTCGGCCTCCAGGTGTTCGCGTCGACCGACCAGGGCATCGACTGGTCGATCATCACCGCCGCGACGCTTCTCACCACCGCCCCGCTCCTGGTCGGCTTCCTGCTGTTCCAGCGCCAGTTCGTCGCGTCGTTCATGCGCGCCGGCATTCGCTAGTGTCCCGTCCCGGCGGTAACTTGCCGAGCGCGTGCCCGGGATCGCGGGTACCGCATGCAAAGGCGGCGAAAACGGCGCAGGGCGCGAAGCCGCTCGCAGCGGGTGTCGGGAGTGCCCGCAGGATCGGCGACTGAACGATGCATCATTTCTCGTCCGCCCTTGCGCAACGCGCTTCCGGGACAGCACCGGCGTGATCCGGCTCGTCACCTGGAACGTCCAGTGGTTCCGCGGTCTCGACGGACGCGTCGACCCGGCGCGCGTGATCGCGCACGCACGCTCGCTCGTGGACTTCGACGTGCTGTGCGTGCAGGAAGTGGCCGACAACTTCCCGGCTCCGCACCTCGAGGGCAACGACGAGCGTGACCAGTTCGCGGGCCTCGCGGCGCTGCTGCCCGGTCACACCGTCGTCCACGGCATCGGCGCCGACCATCCGGCGGGCGACGGGCGGCGGCGGCGCTTCGGAAACGCCATCGCGTCGCGCCTTCCCGTGCGGCAGGTGCGCCTGCATGCGTTGCCCTGGCCCGCGGATCCCGGCGTGGCCTCGATGCCTCGCGTCGCGGTCGAGGCCGTCGTCGTGGCGCCGGGCGGGCTCGTGCGGATCGTCACGACGCATCTCGAGTACTGGTCGCGCAGGCAGCGCATGGCGCAGGTGCAGCGGTTGCGCGAGATTCACGCCGAGGGCCACGGCCACGCGCGGCTCGGCGCGGCCGAACGCGACGACGGCGGGCCGTTCCACGCCTTCCCGCACCCGTTCGCGACGGTCGTCACCGGCGACTTCAACTTCGGGCCCGACGACCCGGGTCATGCGCAGATGATCGAGCCTTTCGCGGACGGCACGCCGCGCCTCCACGATGCGTGGAAGCTTGCGCGCGGCGAACGGCCGCAGCCGCCGACGTTCTGCGCGCACGAGCGCTTCTCGGCCGACTCGAAGCCGGTCGCATGCGACTTCGTGTTCGTCAGCGAGGAACTGGCCGCGCACGTCCTCTCGGTCGACGTCGACGGCGACACCCGGCTGTCCGATCATCAGCCGGTGGTCGTGACGTTCGACGCCTGAAAGCGGGGCGCGGACCGGGCGCCGGATACAATGCGTGCCCGCGGCGCCTCGATCCCGTGCCCGCCCGGCCGAACGCCATGTCCGACGACCCTTCCGGCACGCTCTCCCGTCTTGCGGGCTCGACGCGAGCCCGGATCGTGCTCACGAGCCATGGATGGGGCGGCGGCGTGCGGCGGCACGTGGACGAGCTCGCCGGCGCGCTATCCGATCGAGCCGAAGTCCTGCATCTCGTTCCCGCGGGCCGCGACGTCGTGCGGCTCTCGTGGTCGCGCGACACGGATCGCTTCGAGGCGTGGTTCACGTATCCCGCGGACGGCGAGACGCTCGCCGCGCTGCTGGCAGGCCTGGGCGTTTCGTGGCTGCATTATCACCACGTCGACGGCTTGCCCCGCGGCGTGCTCGACCTGCCGGCGGCGGTCGGCGCGCCGTTCGCCGTCACGCTCCACGACGCGTATCCGTTCTGCCCGCGCTACCACCTCGACCGGGGCGAAGGGCGCTATTGCGGCGAACCCGACAACGACGGCTGCAACCTTTGCCTCGCGCGACGGCCCGCCCAGTGGCCGCTCGACATCGCCGGCTGGCGCGCGACGTTCGCCGCCTGGCTGGCGGGGGCGAGCAGGATCATCGCGCCGTCGCACGACATCGCGACGCGCTTCCGGCGACACTTCCCCGCCCTTGCGGTCGACGTGCGCGCGCATCCCGAGCCCGGATTCGCGCCAGCCGCGCGCCTGCACCGCGTGGGGTTGCTCGGCAAGCTGGCCGTCGACAAGGGATTCGACGTCGCGGTCGCGTGCGCGCGCGACGCGGAGGCGCGCGGATTGCCGCTCGCGTTCCGCATCCTCGGGCCGACCGGCGCGCCGCTCCCGCCGCTTTCCGCCGGCACGATCTCGATGACCGGCGCCTACGCCGAAGCCGACCTGCCGCGGCTGATCGCCGTCGAGGCCATCGACGTGTGGCTGTTCCCGAACCAGTGGCCCGAGACCTGGTCGTACACGCTGTCCGCCGCCCTCGCGACCGGGCGACCGATCGTCGCGTCGTCGCTCGGCGCGCTGCCGGAGCGGCTGGAAGGCGTCGCGCGCGCGCGCGTCGTCGGGTGGGATGCGCCTGCGGTCGCGTGGAACGATGCGCTCATGGCCGCCTGCGGCGCGTCGCCGCTGGCGGTCGCGCCGCCCGCCACGGCGCTTCCGGCTTGGCGCGAGTATGTCGACGCGCTGGCGTCGGACTGGCGCGTCGGCGCGAGCGCACGCCCGCCGCTGCCGCCGCTCCCGTCCCGGCACTTCACGCCGCCGCCGCCCGCTGCGGACCTGCCGCTCGCCGCGCTGGTGCGCGCGGGCGCGCTGTGCGGCGAGCGCGAAGCGCTCGGCGAGCTCGTGAGCCGGGCGGCGCGGACCGATGCGGCGCTCGCTGCCGCGACGCGCGATCGCGAGTCAGCGCGGTCCCGTGACCGCACCGCGACGCACGAGTCGGCGACCGGCTGGAAGGCAACCGCGCCGCTGCGCCGAGCGATGAACCGGGCGCGCGTCTCGCAGGCCCGGCTCGCGTCGATTCCCGCCGCCGTGCGCCAGTTGCCGCGCCAGGCGTCCGTCGCGCTCACGATCCTGCGCGAGCAGGGGCCGGCAGCGCTCGCGCGCCGCGTTCGCGACAAGCTGCGCGGGCGCGCATTCGTGGCGGCGGCGAATCGGCGCACGTGGACGGCGGAAGCCTCGATCACGCCGCTCGCGTTCGCCGCGGCGGCCTCGCCTCGCGTGTCGATCGTCATACCCGCCTACGGGCAGGCGCTCGCGACGTTCACGTGCCTGAAGAGCGTGCACGCGACCGTGCGCCATGACGCCGTCGAGGTGATCCTCGTCGACGACGCGTCGCCCGAGCCGCTCGCGGGCGCGCTCGCCGGCGTGTCCGGCGTCCGGTTCGAGCGCACCGAGCGCAACGGCGGCTTCATCGCGGCGTGCAACCTCGGCGCGTCGCGCGCTCGCGGCCGTACGCTCGTGTTCCTCAACAACGACACGCTCGTGACGACGGGCTGGCTCGACGCGATCGAGCGCGTGTTCGAGCGCCATCCGGACGCGGGGCTCGTCGGCGCGAAGCTCGTGTATCCGGACGGGAGGCTGCAGGAGGCCGGCGGCATCGTGTGGCGGGACGGATCGGCGTGGAACGTCGGCCGCGGCGACGATCCCGACCGTCCGGAGTACAACTACGCGCGCCGCGTCGACTACTGCTCGGGCGCGTGCCTCGCGATTCCCCGCGAGCTGTTCGTGTCGCTCGGCGGCTTCGACTCGCGCTACGCGCCCGCGTACTACGAGGACACCGACCTCGCGTTCGCGGTCCGCGCGGCGGGGCGCTCGGTGTGGTATCAGCCGGCGGCCACCGTCGTGCACTTCGAGGGCACGACGGCGGGCACCGACGTGACCACCGGCGTCAAG
The DNA here is from genome assembly GCA_905339295.1 of Burkholderiales bacterium. Taxonomy (GTDB): domain Bacteria; phylum Pseudomonadota; class Gammaproteobacteria; order Burkholderiales; family Casimicrobiaceae; genus VBCG01. Next base: position 53,462 of record CAJPFI010000054.1, on the reverse strand, counting down.
AAGCACCAGGCGATCAACCGCGAGACGTTCGCGCGGCGCTGGGCGGTCGAGCTGGCGACGCACCGGAGCAACGGCGACGCGCCGCAGCTCGAGGCAGATCGCCTGGCGACGAGGCGCGTGCTGGTCGTCGACGCGTGCATGCTGACGCCCGACCGCGACTCGGGTTCGATGCGGATGCAGGCGATCCTCGAGCTCATCGGCGATCTGGGGGGAAAGGCGACGTTCGTCGCGGACAACCTCGAGTACCGGGAGCCGTACGTGGCCGCACTGCAGGAACGCGGCATCGAGGTGCTCTACCGTCCGTGGTTCACCTCGATCGCGACGCTGCTCGCGAGACGCGGCCGCGAGCTCGACGTCGTCCTGCTGTCGCGCCACTACGTCGCCGCGAAGCACCTGAACGCGGTGCGCCGCTTCGCGCCGCAGGCGCGCGTCGTCTTCGACACGGTCGACCTTCACTTCCTGCGCGCCGAGCGGCAGGCGGCGCTCGGCGCCGGCGGCGCGCCGGGGGTCGCCGGGCGCGAGCGGGAACAGGAGCTCGATCTCGTGCGCCGCGCCGACGCCACGCTCGTCGTGTCGCATGTCGAGCGCGACCTCCTCTCCGGGCTCGTGCCGGCGTCGCATGTCGACGTGCTGTCCAACGTCCACGAGCCGATGCCCGGCGGCAAGCCCTACGCCGGACGCGCGGGCATCGTGTTCATCGGCGGGTTCCGCCATCCGCCGAACACCGACGGCGTGCTGTGGTACGCGCGTGAAGTGCTGCCGCTCGTGCGCGGGCGGCTGCACGGGGCGGTCACGACGGTCGTCGGCGCAGAACCGCCCGCCGCCGTCCGCGCGCTCGCCGGGCCCGACTTCGCGGTCGCGGGCCACGTCGAGGACATCGGCCCGCTGTTCGCGTCTTCGCGCGTGTCGATCGCGCCGTTGCGCTATGGCGCGGGAGTCAAGGGCAAGGTCAATCTCGCGATGAGCTACGGCGTGCCGGTCGTCGCGACGGCGGCCGCGGTCGAAGGCATGCACCTCGCGAACGGCACGGACGTCCTCGTCGCCGACGATCCGCAGGCGTTCGCCGATGCGATCGTGCGCGCCTACGGCGACGAGGCGCTGTGGAATCGCCTGTCCCGGGCCGGCGTGGACAACATCAGGCGCCACTTCTCGCGCGACGCGGCCAGGCGCGCGCTTGCCCGGGCGCTGGGACTCGACCTGCCGCGCTAGCTAGAGCGCGCACGGCGACCCCCGGCGGGCGACGTTCGCTTCGGGGCGTTCACGCCCTGCGGAACAGGATGTCGACCACCTCGTGGCCGAGCGCGAGGCCGCGCGCCTCGAACTTCGTCAGAGGCCGCCACGCGGGGCGCGGCGCGTAGCGCTGCGCGGTGTTCGCGAGCAGGGGTTCGCTCTCGAAGACCGCGAGGATCTCCCCGGCGTAGGGCGCCCAGTCGGTCGCCGCGTGCAGGTATCCGCCGGGCGCGAGGCGCGAAGCGAGCGCGTGCACGAAGCCGGGCTTGAGCAGCCGGCGCTTGTGGTGCCGCTTCTTGGGCCACGGATCGGGGAAGTACACGTGGATGCCGGCGAGCGATCCGGGCGGAATCATCGCGTCGACGACCTCGACCGCGTCGTGCTGGATCACGCGCAGGTTGGCGAGCGGCGCCTGCTCGATGCGATTCAGGATCGCCCCCACGCCCGGCCCGTGCACCTCGATGCCGACGAAATCGGTTTCCGGGTGCGCATGCGCGATCGCAGCGGTCGTCTCGCCCATCCCGCAGCCGATCTCGAGGACGACCGGCGCACGTCGCCCGAACACGCGGGCGAAATCGACCGGTTCACGCGAGTACGGCAGGCAGTAGCGCGGCGCGAGCGTGTCGAGCGCGCGCGCCTGTGCGGGGGACAGCCGTCCCTGGCGCAGCACGTAGCTCCTCACCGGACGGCGAACGGTCTCCTCCGGCGTGCCGCGCGCGGGCATGGACGGGTCAGCGCGGCCGGGTCCAGCCGCCCTGCCCGAGTTTGCGCTCGAGCGTGCGCGGCGTGCCGTCGCTCGCGGGCGTGTAGTCGACGACGACGGTCTCGGCGTCCTTCCACTGCGGTGTCGCGTCGGCCCAGTCCTCGGCGGAACGCCACGCGAGCTCGCGGGCGACACCCTCGCGCGTCACGCGCCAGACGACGAGCTCGTTGCTGCAGCCCGACGAGCAGAAGTCCGCGGTCGCGAGGCGCTGGCGGTCCGGCGACAGCGACGGCTCGGACGGAAGCTCGGTGACGTGGTTGCCCGCGCGCTGCAGCAGCACGAACGTGACGCGTTCGCCGTCGGACTTGAGCAGCAGCACCGCGTTGATCGGGTCGATCGAGTCGAACAGGCTGTACGAAAGCGGCTGGACCGGGTTCTCGACGTCGGTGAAGGTCGCGCTGCCGCTCGGGAAGAGCGCGACGCGCAGGTTGACGCCCTCGCGCTTCGCGAGCCCGGGCAGGCGCCTCAACTGCTGCTGCTCGATCAGGCGACCGCAGTGCGCCATGTCCTCGGCCCCGGTGCACCATTGCTCGAGCTCCGCGCGCGTGGGCGGCACCGAGGCGGCGGGCAGCGCGAACGCCGCGAGCGCGGCGGCGGCGGCGAAGCGACGCATCAACCGATCAGGCCGGAGGTGGGCGAGCTCGGGCTGCCCGCGTAGAGCTTGCGCGGCATGCGGCCGGCCAGGAACGCCTCGCGCCCGGCCTCGACCGCCAGCTTCATCGCGCGCGCCATGCGCACCGGCTCGCGCGCCTGCGCGATCGCGGTGTTCATCAGCACGCCGGCGCAGCCCAGCTCCATCGCGACGGCCGCGTCGGACGCGGTGCCGACACCCGCGTCGACGATCACGGGAACCTTCGCCTGCTCGAGGACGAGCCGGAGGTTCCAGGGATTGAGAATGCCCATGCCCGAGCCGATCAGCGACGCGAGCGGCATGATCGCGACGCAGCCGATCGCCTCGAGCTCGCGTGCGACGATCGGGTCGTCGGACGTGTAGACCATCACGTCGAAGCCGTCGCGCACCAGCGCCTGCGCGGCGACGAGCGTCTGCCGCACGTCCGGGAACAGCGTGCTCGCGTCGCCCAGCACCTCGAGCTTGACGAGCTTGTGGCCGTCGAGCAGTTCGCGCGCGAGCTTGAGCGTGCGCACCGCATCGTCGGCCGTGTAGCAGCCCGCCGTGTTCGGGAGGTAGGTGAACTCGGACGGCGGCAGCGCGTCGATGAGCGACGGCGCATTCGCATCCTGGCCGATGTTGGTGCGACGGATCGCGACGGTGACGATCTGCGCGCCCGACGCCACGACCGCCTCCCGCGTCTGGCCGAAGTCGCGGTACTTGCCGGTGCCGACCAGGAGCCGCGACCGGTAGGCGCGGCCCGCGATCACCAGCGGATCGTCCAGCGCGTCGCGTTGCGGGGCGTTCATGCGTGAATTGTACGCCTGCGGCCCGGGGCGGGCCGGGCGCGGGCCGCGTCAGCCGCCGCCCACCGCGCCGACGATCTCGATCCGGTCGCCGGCGGCGAGCCGCGTCTCGGCGTAGCGGCTGCGCGGCACGATCTCGCCGTTCACCTCGACCGCGATCCGCCGGCCTTCGAGCGCGAGGTCGCGCACGAGGTCGGCGAGGGACGCCTCGCGCGCGAGGGGTCGCGGCGCGCCGTTTACGCTGATCGTGGCCATGGCCGGCGGAATGGAAGAGCGGGTCAGGACCGATAACGTTGCATCGCGTCGCGCAGGAAGCGGAGCTGCGCGTCGAACCGGGCGCACGCGCCGCACACCACGAGGTGCGCACGCAGCCTGATCCGCCGGACGAGCGGCAGCCGGGCGTCCTGCGATTGCGACAGCAGCCGCGTGACGTCCCGGCACATCAGTTTTTCGCCGAACCAGTTCATGGGCGTGGCAGGGGACCCGGTCAGGCCGTCCGCGGACGGTGTCCGCCTTCGGCGAACCAGCGCTGCTCGAGGCAGGCGCGCAACGCCATCCTCGCCCGGTACAGGATCACCCAGAGATTGTTCGCGGTAATCGCCAATTCCTTACAGATCTCGTCGGTCTCGAGCTCCATGACCTCCCGCATCACGAACACCCGGCCGGTCTGCGGCGGCAGCTTCTCGAGGCAGAACTCCATCACGTCGAAGAACTCGCGCTGCGCAAGCGACGCCTCGGGATCGCCCCAGTCCGCCGGCGGCGCCTCCCACGCGCCGTTCGGCTTGAACAGCGCGTCGTAGTCGTCGAGCGAGCCCTCGTCGTCGAGCGCGGAGAGCGGCACCGGCGCCCTCTGCTTGCGGCGGATCGCGTCGACGATCTTGTGCTTGAGGATGCCGGTGAGCCACGTCTTGAGACTCGACCGTCCGTCGAAGCCGCTCCCGCCGGTGAGCGCGGCCACGAGCGTGTCCTGGACGACGTCCTGCGCCAGGTCGCCGTCGCGCAGCTGCAGTTGCGCGACGCGCATCAGGTAGCGGCGATGGGACTCGATCTCGGTGGCGAAGGCGGTGGCGTCCATCGGGTTCGGCGCGGTCGTCGACAGGATGGTAGTCCAGTCGGCGGTGCACTGCACGCGGAGCGGAGTCAGACTGCGCGAAGAACGCGGGCAGGCACGCGGGCGGCGCCGCCGTGGCGACGAGACGGTTCGACCCGGACGCCACCCGGAAGACATCGGAGGAATGCGAGGCGGCGTCGCTCCGCGCGCGGGTGCGAACCGTCGCCGACGAGCCGGACCGCCGCGCGTCGACCCGGCTTTGCCGTTCCGGCGACGCGGCGCGCGTGGCGGGGTGTCACGCCCTCCCGGCCGTGCCTTGCATCCGTCGCGGCGGAAACGGCGCGTCCCCATCCGCTCGCCCGGCGAGGCGCGATGGCTGTTACTCGTTGCGCCCACGACCCGCCGTGGGCGCATTGCCCAAACCGGCGAATTCCGGACTCCGTTCATGCGTCGGACGCGTTCCCTGGCACCCGGTGTCGTCCATCGTCCCTGGTTCACGCGCGCACGCGGCTCCGCGTTGCGCGCCGCGGGCGGATTCGAGGACCGACGGCGCGTCGACGGCCCGCGGACCGCGAGCCCGGCCGCCGCGAAGCTCAGGATTTCGTCCGCGCGAGCGCTTCGGCCATCCTGCGCACCTCGTCGCCGACGGTCGCGACGAGCGCCGCCGGGCCGAGCACCTCGACCTCGGAGCCGTACTTCAGGATGTCCATCATGAGCTCGCGCGGGTCGGTGTACGGGACCTCGAGGAGATAGCTGCCGTCCACCTCGGCGCGCCCGCGCTGCTCCGGATGCCAGCGCTCCTGCGCGACCCAGCGCGCGCGCGTCGGCGCGAAGCGCAGCTTCGCCCAGCTCACCTTCGTTCCGCCGAAGATGCCGTAGCCGCTGTTGAACTCGCGCTCGACGTCGCGCAGGTCGACCGGCTTCGCGCGCTCGTCGGTGAGGCGCGCGTCGACGATCGCGTCGACCGAGAACTTGCGCAGGCCGTTGCGGACGTGGCACCACGCGTCGACGTACCAGTTGTCGCGGTAGTGGACGAGCCGCTGCGGCGAGATCGTGCGGTCGGTGACCTCGCCGGTGCTGCGCGCGCGGTAGCGGATCGCGAGGCGCCTGCCCTTGAGCGTGGCCGCCGCGACCGTCTCGAACACGCCCTCGGCGAGCGTGCGCGCCGCCTGGGGCAGCATCTTCACTCGCTTGTGAACCTCGCCGGCCTCGACCTTGCCTTCCTCGAGCAGCGCCTCGAGACGCGCGCGCAGCGGCTCGATGTGCGGGCCGAGCAGGCCCGGCTGCACCTGGTCGAGCATCGCGTGCATCGTCAGCAGCGCCTCGATCTCGGACGGGTTGAACCAGAGTCCCGGGAGCTGGAACGGCGGCGCGCCGGGCTTGCCGCGGTACTCGTAGCCGTTTCGTTCGCGGTTCCACTCGATCGGCGCGTGCAGGCGATCGCGCATGTACTCGATGTCGCGCTTGAACGTCGCGTGCGAGACCTCGAGCGCCTCGACGAACTGCTGCCGGGTGACGAGCCGGTGCTGGGCCAGCAGCCGGTCGATCAGGTGGAAGCGTTCGGTGCGGTCCATGCGCGTGTGTCGGATCGGGTCGTCGGGTCGCAATTCTCCAGCGGCTGCACATTCCGTGCCCGAGGCGGCAGGGGAGTTCGAGGCTTCCGGCTCACGGGTTGCCGACAGTGCGGCGCCGCTCGCGGGGTCGCGCCCAGGGCCGCGGTCGGCGGCTCGACCGGTACCCGTCTCCGACGACGGAACGACCGGCCCGGTCGCGTCGGCTCGCGCGGCCGTCACGGCGAGTCCGGCGCCTCAATGGCGGCGCAGCCGCCGCGTGCGATGACCGACGGTGCGGATCGCGCCATCGGTCGCGACGACCACGTAGACGCCGCGCAGGCGCTCGAGCTCGGGGCCGCGCGCCTCGCCCTCGCGCGAGATCCGGGCCCGGGCCGCCCGGTCGATCAGGTAGACCGTCGCACCGTGATGATCGTGGACCTCGCGCCCGTATCGCAGCACGCGGTCGACCAGCATCGGCGGGATGCCGCGCTGCTGCATTCGTGCGCGGGCGTGGCGAGTGCAGGGTAGATCCGGCGGTCGGGACATGGCGGCCTCGCCTTCGTGCGGGGGACGAGGCCGGATCATGCGGCGGCTGGTAGCTCAGTACGTGAGCCACCCCGGCGCCGGGCCGGGAGTCGTCACCCCCTGGAGGCCGCGAGGAGCCGGCGCGGCGGGGCCGTGCAGGGCAGGACGCCGGTCCGGTCGGTGGATCGTGCGAGTCCGGGCCGGTAGGGGCCGGGCGAGGTCGGCGATGTCCGCGGGTCGCCCTCGAGACCGATGGGCGGAGAGTTACCCTCGAGGCCGTCCTCCCCGGGTGGCACGACCGCGCCCGAGACGGCGGCGCGCCGTTCGGCGTCCGGTTCGCGCCCCGGTCAGGGGCCACGCCCTCTGGCGTCAGCGCAGCAGCCGCGGGCCGGCGGTCAGCGTCGCAGGCGCGATGAACGTCTGCGGCGCGAGCCCGAAGCTCGTGTCGCCGAGGATCGAGGCGGCGGCATCGAATCCGATGCCGGCGAGACTTCCTCCGTGACCGTACCGGTACGCGAGGTCGCCGCCGAGCGCGGCCGAGTCGGCGCCGGCGATGAAGGCACCCGCGAGCGCGTCGGCGACCGTCCACCGCGTCAGCGCCGGATTCGCTGCGAGCGCCACGTCGAATGTCCCGACCACCTCGGCGAAATCGAACCGCGTCACGCGGGCATTGCGCATCGGATCGGCGGACGACGACAGGTAATCCGGCGAGGCGTCCGTGACGAACTGCAGCTGCGCGATTCGACGATTCCCGGTCGCGAGGTACCAGTCCTTCAGCGAAACCTGGTCGACGCCGGCGTCGAGCACGAGGTCGTTGCCGACCCTGCGCAGGCCGAGGTCCGCGTAACGGATCCCCCCGCCCAGCGACAGCGTGTCGTCGGCGCCCGCCGTCGCGACGATCGTGTCCTTGCCGTCGCCCTTGTTCAGTGCGAACACGTCGGCGCCGCTGCCCGCCGTGATCGTGTCGTCACCGCTGCCGCCGATGAACAGCTCGCGCCCCGCGCCGCCGGCGAGCGTGTCCGCTCCGAGCCCGCCGTCGACGAGGTTGCCGCCCGCGGTGTCGCCGACCGCGTCGTTGCCGTCGCCGCCTTGCAGCACGTCGTTGCCGTAGCCGCCGGAAAGCGTGTCGTTGCCGCCCGCGCCCCACACGAGATCATTGCCGTCGCCGCCGACGAGCGCGTTCGCCGCCGCGTTGCCCGTGAGCGCGTTCGACAGGGCGTTGCCGGTGCCGCTGATCGTCGACGTGCCGGTGAGCGTGAGTTCCTCGACGTTCGCGCCGAGCGTGAACGTGACCGACGATTGCACGCGATCGTTGCCTTCGCCGGCGTTCTCCACGGCGACGTCACCCGTCGCGTCGACGACATAGGTGTCGTTGCCCGCGCCGCCGCGCATCGTGTCCACGCCGGCCTTGCCGTCGAGGACGTTGTCCGAGGCATTGCCGGCGAGCCCATTGGCCAGCGAGTTCCCGGTGGCGTTGATCGCCGCGTTCCCGGTGAGCGTCAGGTTCTCGACGTTGGCGCCGAGCGCATACCCGACCGACGACTGCACGAGATCGACGCCCCCGCTCGCGTTCTCGGTGACGATATCGCCGGTCGCGTCGACGACGTAGGTGTCGTTGCCGGCGCCGCCGCGCATCGTGTCGGCGCCCGCCTTGCCGTCGAGGACGTTGCCCGCGGCGTTGCCGGTGAGCACGTTGGTCAACGCGTTGCCGGTCGCGTTGATCGCCGCGGTTCCGGTGAGCGTCAGGTTCTCGACGTTCGCGGCGAGCGTGCAGGTGACCGACGACCGGACAAGGTCGATGCCCTCGTTCGCGTTCTCGGTGACGATGTCGCCGGTCGCGTCGACGACGTAGGTGTCGTTGCCGGCGCCGCCGCGCATCGTGTCGACGCCCGCCTTGCCGTCGAGGACGTTGTTCGCGGCGTTGCCGGTGAGCGCGTTGGCGAGCGCATTGCCGGTCGCGTTGACGGCCGCCGAACCCGTCAGTTCGAGGCGTTCGAGGTTGTTGCCCAGCGTCCAGCCGATCGTTGAGCGAATCGTGTCGGCGCCTTCGGAAGCGTTCTCGGTGACGATGTCGCCGGACGAGTCGACGACATACGTGTCGTCGCCGGCGGCGCCGCGCATCGCATCGGCGCCGGCGCCGCCGTCGAGCGTGTTCGCGCCGGCATTCCCGACGAGCGTGTTGACCATGGCGTTGCCGGTCGCGTCGATTGCCGCGCTGCCGGCGAGCGTCAGGTTCTCGACGTTGGCGGCGAGAACGAAGCTCACCGACGACTGCACGAGGTCGGTCCCTTCGCTCGCGAGCTCGGAGACCGCGTCCGCGGCGGCGTCGACGACATAGGTGTCATTGCCCTTGCCACCCGCCATCGCATCGGCCCCCGCCTTGCCGTCCAGGACGTTCGCGCCGGCATTCCCTGTCAGCCGGTTCGCGGCCGCATTGCCGGTCGCGTTGAGCGCCGCGCTGCCGAGCAGCACGAGGTTCTCGAGGTCGGAGGGCAACACGAACGAGAGCGATGCCCGCACGGTGTCGACGCCCTCGCCCGCGACCTCGACGACGATGTCGCCGGTTTGGTCGATCGTGTAGGTGTCGTTGCCGGCGCCGCCGACCAGGCGGTCGGCGCCCGCGCCCCCGTCGAGCGTGTCGTCGCCGGAAAGGCCGGTCAGCACGTTCGCGCCCGCGCCGCCGGTCAGCACGTTGTCGAGCGCATTGCCGGTGCCGTCGACGGCGGCGGTCGTGACGAGCTGCAGATTCTCGAGGTTCGCTCCGAGCGCGGACGTGAACGTCGCCTGCACGGAGTCGACGCCCTCGTTCGCGAGCTCGACGATCGTGTCGCCATTGTCGGTGACCGAATAGGTGTCGTCGCCGGCGCCGCCCGCGAGCCGGTCGATGCCTCCATAGCCCACAAGGAGGTTGCGTCCCGGGTTTCCGACGAGGTCGTCGTTGCCCGCGGTGCCGTAGGCCCCGATGTCGGCACTGCCGGTGAGCCGGAGACGTTCGACGTTGGCGGGCATTGCGCGCGTGATCGACGTGCGGAGCTCGTCGGTGCCCTCGCCTGCGAGTTCGAGGATCGTGTCGCCCGCGTCGTCGGAGGCGTACACGTCGTCGCCCGAGCCGCCGGTCATGCGGTCGGCACCGGCGCCGCCGTCGAGGAAGTCGTTGCCGAGGCCGCCGATGAGCGAGTCGTCGCCCGCGCCGCCGGAGAGGGAGTCGTTCCCTGCGCGGCCATCGACGACGTCGTTGCCGTCGAGTCCCGACAGCGTGTCGTCGCCGGGCGTGCCGATCAGCTCGTCGTCGAATCCGGAGCCCTGGCGTGCGAGCGCCAGGATCATCCCGACGTCGAGCGACCCTCCGTCGGCGAACAGGATCCGGTCGACGGCGGATTGCTCGCCGGAGAAGCCGGAGCGCACGCGCAACGTGTCACCGGACCCGACAAGCGACAGGACGAGATCCCCGTTCTCGCGGTGAATCGCGACATGCGACGGGGCGATGCCCGCGCCGATGCGAATCTCGCGGATCGCACCCTCACGGAATGCCCCGATGCCCGCGATGTCGTTGCCGCTCCCGCGCCCGACGTGCACAACCGCGCTCGCGGCGGTGCCGATCGAGAGCATGTCGTCGCCCGCGCCGCCGTCGAGCTCGACCGTTCCCGACGTGGCGGCGAGCGTGTCGTCGCCGTCGTCGCCCATCAGCAGGTGATTGCCGTTCAAGGCGATGAGCGAATCGTTCCCGGCGCCTCCGCGCGCGAGCCCGGACGCGCCTTCGAGGCGGACCAGGTCATCGCCCTCGCCGCCGTCGGCGACGTTGTCGCCGTAGGCGTCGACGATGCGGTCGTGCCCCGCGCCGCCCCGAAGCACGTCGTCTCCGCGCCCGCCGGCGATCCCGTCGTCGCCGTCGCCGCCGTCGATCGTGTCGTTGCCGCCCCGGCCGAGGATCAGGTCGTCGCCCGCACCGCCCGACAGCGTGTCGTCGCCGGACATGCCGTCGATCTCGTCGTCGCCGCCGCCGCCATCGAGCGAATCGCTGCCGCCCGCGGCGACGCGGAGCTCCGAAGTTTCGTCGCCCGACCATGTCTGCGCGATGGCAGTCGCGACGACGGCGCGTGCGGCGAGGGCCTCCGCGTCAGGCGAGCCCGCCAGCACGAACCCGGTTCCCGCCTGCAGGAGCGCGAGCTGCGTCATCCCGGAGCGTTGCGCGCCATCCGCGAAGAAATCCGGCACGGCGACCCTGTCGTCGCGGTCGCGGATGCGCAGCACGAGGTCGTCGTCGTCGCGCTCGACGAGAAGATCGCGGTAGTCGCCCTGCGGCAGGCGGATCTCGAAGCGCAGGCCGCTTGCAGTCGTCGACTCGTCCGCGCCGAACGTGATCGAGTCGCGTCCGCTGCCGCGCGCGAACAGCACGCCGATCGCGCCGCCGGTCGCGCCGCCCCACAGTTCGTGTCGGTCGTCGCCGGGACCGCCGTCGAGCCGCGCGCCGGGATGGCCGACCAGCCGGTCGCTCCCGTCGCCGCCGTAGAGCTCGGTGCGCGCGTCGTTCGCGGATCCCGCGACCAGCGTGTCGTTGCCGCCTTCTCCGTGCAGGCGCGAACGGTCGCCCGGCAGGTACGGGTCGGCCGCGAGCGTGTCGTCGCCGTCGCCGCCGTAGACGTATGCGATCGTTTCGTGCAGCGTCACCGTGTCGTCGCCGTCGCCGGCACGGATGTCGTCGAGCAGCACCGAAACGCTGCCGAGGCGATCGTCGCCGTCGGTGCCGACACCGATCGCGAACGCCATCGCGTCGAAGCCGGTCGTGGTGCCGTCGGCGAACCGGATGCCTGCGATCGCCGACGGATACGAGAACGCCGGGTAGGCGCCGGAGCGCTCGAAATGGCCGAGTACCCTGACCGAGTCGCCCGTGTCGCGGATCGTGACGACGAGATCGCGCCCGTCCATGCCGAACGCGAGGTCGGTCGCCGAGACGCCGGGCTGCATCTCGATCCACGACGGCAGCGTCGCGGCCGTTTGTTTCGACCACGGATTCCAGACCTGCACGGTGTCGTGGCCGTCGCCACGGCCGAAGACGAACGCCCGGCCGCCCTCGAGCGTGTCGTCGCCCGGCCCGCCGATCTGGCGCGCGCCGATGAGCCGGTCGTCGCCGTCCAGGCCCCAGGCGATCGCCCCGCCGAGCGTGTCGTCGCCGCCGGTGCCGATCGTCGGAATGGCCACGGCCGACGGCAGCGGGTCGCCCGCAACGAACGCGGTCGCCCGTGCCCGCGCCTGCGCGAGCGTGAGCGTCTCGCCGTCGAACTCGAACGTGTCGATTCGCGTCGGCGTGACTTCGCCCAGCGGAGATATCGCGTAACGCATGAGCAGACGGCTGCCATCCGCCAGTGCCGCGATCAGGTCGTCGCCGCTGGCGCGAAACGCGACATCGGACGAACGCAGGCCGGCGGCGAAGCGCACGCGGTTCGCGCCCTCGGTGTCGACGACGACGTCGTAGCCGGCGCCCGCACCGAAGCGGTAGATGTCGTCGCCCATGCCGCCGAGCGCAACGTCGTTGCCGGCGTCGGACGCGAACGTGTCGTTGCCGGCCCCGCCCACGAGCTGGTCGTCGCCGTCGCCGCCGGCGAGCGTGTCGTCGCCGTCGTCGCCCCACAGGGTGTCGGCGCCCGTCCCGGCGTCGAGGGTGTCGCCGCCTGCGCCGCCCCGAAGCGTATCGTCGCCCGCGTCGCCGGTAAGCCGGTCGCTGCCGCCATCGCCCGAGAGCAGGTCGGCGAGCGGGCTGCCGGCGATCGAGTCGTTGCCGCCGCCGCCACGGAGATCGACCGACATCGCGCTGCCGGCCGACAGCGTATCCGCGCCCCCGCCACCCGCGACCTGGCGGTGCGCCGTGTCGGCCGACAGCGTGAGCGCGGAGGACCACCGCAGGTCGAGAAGCTGCGCGCGTGCCAGGACGGTGCCGTCGTCGAACACGTAGCGCGAGGGACCGCCGCGCAGGCCATTCTCGATCGTCACGCGATTGTCGCCGCCGAAGTCGACGATCAATGCGTGCTCGTCAGCGGAGCCGGCGGCGCCGCGGGCGAGCGTGAGCGACGCGGCAGCGATTCCGGCCGAGAACCGCACCGTCGACACGCCTTCCGCGTCGCGCACGCGATCGTTGCCGAGGCCGTCGACGACGAACGAGTCGTCGCCCTCGCCTCCGTCGAGCAGGTCGTCGCCCGGGCCACCGGTCAGCGTGTCGTTGCCGGCGCCCGCGTTCAGCGTGTCGTTGCCGCCGCCACCGTCGAGGTTGTCGTTACCGTCGCCGCCGGCGAGGGCATCGTTGCCCGCGTTGCCCGCGATCGTGTCGCGCCCGATGCCGCCGTCGATCGTGTCGTCGCCATCGCCACCCGCGAGCCGATCCGCGCCCGCGTCGCCGAGAATCGTGTCGTTGCCCGCGCCCCCGCTCACCTCGTCGTCACCTGCGCCCGCCGCGAGGCGGTCGTCGCCGTCGTCGCCATCGAGCGTGTCGTCGCCCTCGCCGGCGTCGAGCGTGTCGTTGCCCGCGCCGCCGGTCAGCGTGTCGCTGCCTCCGGCGCCGGCGAGAACGTCGTCGCCCTCGCCGCCGTCGAGCGCGTCGCTCGACACGCTGCCGGTCAGCGTGTCGTCGCCGCCGCCGCCCGAGAGCCGGGAGTCGCCGCCTGCCGAGCTCATGACGTCGATCGCGGCGGATCCCGCGCCGCGGTACGACGGAAGCGTGATCGGAACGACCAGCGTCGGATGCCGGGCGAGTGCGGAATCGATGTCGGTCCTGGCGATGATCGTGCCGTCGGCGAGCCGGATCTCCGGGCGTCCGTCGTCCGGGCAGTCCAGCGCTATCGCGAGCAGCTGATTGCCGGAGAGGATCGCGAGATGCCCGGCGTTGCCGAACTCGTCGGATGCACGCTGGAAGTCGAGCGCCGAGGCTCCGATGCCGTCGGGAACGACGATGACGTCGCTCGCGTCGAGCTCGGCGAGGAAGTCGGGTTGGCCGTCGGTCGCAAGCAGATAGCGATCCGTGCCCGCACCCCCCATCAGCAGGTCCTTGCCGCCGCCACCGTCGAGGACGTCGTCTCCCGCGCCGCCGGCGAGCGCGTCGGTACCGTCGCCGCCGTGGAGGTCGTCGTTGCCTGCGCCGCCGTCGAGATAGTCCTCGCCGTCCTCGCCGGACAGCCGGTCGTCGCCGACGTCACCGTGCAGCCCGTCGTCGCCGGACGCGCCGAGCAGGTCGTCGTCTCCGCCGCCGCCGGACAGGGCGTCGTCGCCATCGCCGCCGTCGAGCGTGTCGAGCCCGTCGCCGCCGAACAGTTCGTCGTCGTCGGACCCGCCTTCGAGCAGGTCGTCGCCGGCGGCGCCTGCAAGGATGTCCGCGCCGTCGTCGCCGGCGATCTCGTCGTGGCCGTCGCCGCCGTCGAGGTGGTCTGCACCGCTGCCGCCGGCGACGCGATCGTTGCCCGTGCCGGCATCGACGATGTCGTCACCGTCGCCTGCGTCGACGATGTCGTCCCCGCCGCCCGCCACGCCTGCCAGGTCGGCCGCGATCGTGTCGTTGCCTGCGCCGCCGATGAGCTCGTCGGCGCCGAACCCGCCGCTCAGGATGTCGTCGCCGTCGCCGCCGTCGAGCCGGTCCGCGCCGTGGAACGTGGCGGGTACGCGATCGGTCGTGTCGTCGCCGACGAGGATGTCGTCGCCGTCTCCGCCGAGGAGGTCGTCGCTTCCTCCTCCTCCCGTGAGCCGGTCGTCGCCCGCGCCGCCGTCGAGAAAGTCGTTGCCCTGATCGGCTCCCGTCGTCGTCGCCGAGCCGTCTCCCGCGAGCCGGTCATTGCCGTCGCCGCCGACCAGCACGTCGGCGCCTGCGTCGCCTTGCAGGAAGTCGTGCCCGGCTTCGCCGAAGATCGCATCGTCTCCGCGGCCGCCCCACGCGAAATCCGCTCCCGTTCCGCCGTAGAGGCTGTCGCCGCCTCCGCCAACGGGATCGCCGGCGCCGTCGTCCATGCCGGTGAACGTGCGCGTGAGCACGCCGTTCACGTCGACGTCGCTGAACCCCCATGTCCCCGACACGGGCGCGATGTCCGCGTCGCCGAGAAGCGAATCGTCGCCGGCACCGCCCACGAGGACGTCCGTGCCCTGCCCGCCGGCGAGTCCGTCGTTCCCGAGACCTCCGATCAGGACGTCGGCGTCGTCGTTTCCGGAGAGCCAGTCGCCCTGCGCACCCGTCGGCGATCCGGCTGACGCGACAGCGGCCCGGACTGCAGCGAGCGGGTCGAGCGTCGACGCGGCGTCCGCGAACAGACGGTCGCGACCTGCGCCCCCCTCAAGGATGTCCGCCTCGCTGCCGCCCTCAAGGACGTCGTCGCCCGCCTCGCCGTCGAGCCGGTCGCGGCCTGCGCCGCCCTTCACCCGATCCGCGCCGGGGCCCGCGAGCACGGCGTCCGTGTCCGCACCCGCGTCGATCAGGTCGTTCGACGCCGTGCCGGCAAGGGTGTCGCGACGGTCCGCATTGCGGTCGCCGAGGATCGTGTTCGTCGTCGCCTGGTCGGGAATGTCCGGAAGCAGCGTGATGCCGAGCGCGCCCTCGCGGTCGTCGTCCACGACGACCTGCGTGCCGTCGGGCATCGTGAGCGTGAGCGGGGAATTGCGCGTCGCGACGACGTCGACGCCGCTGCCCAGGAGCACCGACCAGCGATTGGCGGCCGAGCGGTCCGCCATTGCGACGCCGGCGATCGCGATCGTGCCTCCGCTCGCGTCGACCTGGGTGATGCGACCGCGCGCATCCGAGTCCAGGATCGTGTCCTTGCCGTCGCCGCTGCGGATCCGGTAGGTGTCGAAGCCTTCTCCACCGCGAAGCTGGTCGATGCCGCGGCCGCCGTCGAGCAGATCGTCGGCCGCGCCTCCCTCGAGCGCGTCGGCGCCTTCGCCGCCGAACAGTCGATCGTCGCTGGCGTCGCCGTAGAGGAGGTCGACGCCTTCGCCCCCGAACAGCCGGTCGCCATCGTCTCCTCCCCGCAGCACGTCGCCGCCCTGGCGCCCTTCGAGGTGGTCGGCGCCGCCGCCGCCGCTCAGGCTGTCCGACTGCGCGCCCCCGAACAGGATGTCCGCGAGCGGCGATCCGGCGATCGTGTTGCCTGCGTCCTCGCGCCCGAACGCGACCTGCGTGATCGGCGCGGTCCGGCGATCCGGCGGACGCGGGTCGAGCGCGAGCCCGGCTTCGAGGTCGCGATACATGCGCAGCATGGGCGACCGGCGCGCGCGATCCGGAGCGCCGTTCACCTCGTTACGCGCGACGACCGTCGCGAGCAGGCGCGCCCGCTCGGCCCGCCAGGCCCCGGAGTAGTAGGCGTCCGCGTCTCGCCGGAACGGAGCGAGCGCGGCATCGTGCTGGAGCGCGGCGGCGAGCGCCGGGTGCGCGCTGGCGAGCTGCGCGTCCGCATTGCCCAGCTGAAAGGGGGCGAGGAGGCGCAGGGCGACGAGGGCGCCGAGGCTGCCGTTGGCGTTCGAGGCGAGCGACTCGTGGTCGAGCTCCCCGACGGACCTCAGGTTCACGCGAGAGAGCAGCGCCTGGTAGCCGGTGGCATCAGCCAGGTCATGGAGGTTCTGGAACAGCGCGTCCCGGTTCTCCTCCGGGGTTCGCGCCACCGATCCTCCGAGCAACGTGGCGCGCAGCGCATCGAGCGCGCCCTCGAGCTTGCCGAGCGCCCGATCGCTCGATCCCGCAATGAGCCGGCCGATCGTGGCGAAGGCGTCGTCGCGCGACAGCCTGCCGAAGGCGTCGTGGATCGCGAGCGAATCGACCAGATACTTGATCGAATGGTTGTCGGTCCCGATAAGGAGCCCGCCGTGGTCCTCGCCCTCGATGAGGATTGGCGACGCCGGATGCGTCCCAAGGCCGGCGACCAGCGATGTGCCCGGCTTCGCGCGAACATTCGAGAACTTCGCGGGGTCGTAGCTCCCGCCGGTGATGTGATAGATGCGGGCGATCTGGTCGAGGACCGTGCGGTTCGTCAGACCGCCCAGGCCCGGCGCGTTGTAGAGGTACGCGTGGTCGACGACGTGCGGAAACTCGAGCGCAAGCCCGATGGCGAGGAATCCGCCCAGCGAGTGGCCGGTGACGGCGAATTGCGACGGCAGGACGCCGTTCGTGACCCATTCCTGGACCTTGAGGCGAAGCGACTGGTACTGCCCCTGGTTCTTGCTGGAGCCCAGTGCCGCGATCGACACAACGTCCGTGCCAACGTCGTGAATATCGTTGGTCCCGCGGATCGCAAGAACGCGCTCGCCGGTGGCAATATTCTGGAATACGGTTGCGGCGAGTCCGTTGCTCTCTGTATATGGACCGTCTGGCTGGCCGGTGTTGGGGTCATACACCCAGTACGGTTCCGAGCCGTGCTCGTAATAATCGACAACTAGCCATTCGGACGCGAATCGAGTTGCGTGAGCTGCTGCGAATCCCGTCGCCGTTAGATCTCGATCCTGCACCTGAGTTGAGAGATTCGCCGCGTAGGCAGCGAATGCCAACTCCGAATGGAGAAACGTAGCTAATACGGACACGGTTTTGTCACTTCATGCTCGGCGACGTATAGAACGCCTCTGCAACAAGCTGCGCCAAATCCCCGGGACCTGGGCAGGAATGCGCTGCGCGTGAAAGGACCGGGACGCCAACATTTTGTATCGGGCGAATGTAAACAACTGATTTGCCAAGTAGAGCCTCATCACGACCTCGAATGAGCCGCAGTTCAAGCCGCGTGATCTCGGGATCGTGCTCCTGAATCCGTGTCCAGTTTCTTACCAAGTAGTACGACTGTCCCGGCTTCGCTCGTTGAAGGGCCCCTAAGTCAACATTCCCGTCCGGCATCTTGAATTCCACGGGCGGTTTGTCTGTGATGAAGACCTTGACCCCGCCATCGTTCCTGCAAAGCCTGTCGACCTTCCAGTCGGCGTACATCACATCGAGGCCGCAGCCAGCCAGCAGCGCCGCACATGCAAATGCGCCGGCCAAGAAGCAACGATTCAAGGTCACCTCCGCTGGACAGCGTCGACTCGACGACGCGGGTCGACAGACGATTCGCGCCACACCCCGGGCAACGTTCCAACGGCACTTCGATGTGACGGAATCATCGGAAACGTTACGCCTCCGCGCAATCATCCGAAAGGCCTAGGTCGCAGCCTCGAGCGCGAGCGCCGGCACGCCTCGCGACGCGAGCCGGTGCCCGTCCGGCGGAAGGTCAGGCTGCTCCGGCATTCACGCGGGCGAACGCGCGCGCGTAACCACTCGACGGTCGAACGTGACGGAGCGCGTGGCATTGCGGCCGCTCGCGACATGGAGTGCAACGGCGGCGTGAGGCCCGTGCTCCAGCGCGGCCAACGCATCGGCGACCCATCGACCGTCCAACGCTCCCGCGATGCGCGAGCGACTTCCCTCACCCCGCCGCCCGCCGTCTCCGCCTGCGCAGGGACACCTCCAGCTCCTCTCCCGCTTCGATCGCCGCCCGGAACTCGCGCACGCTGGACCGGTCACGCGGAAACGTGATGGCGGGGCGGAGCAGCACACCTTCCGGCGTCGCCTCCGCGATCAACCGCCCGCCGGGCTCGAGCGCGAGCGCGCGGCGCAGCGCCGCGGGAATCGTCACGGTGCCGCGGACGTTGATTGCGACCGTGGTTCGCAGCGGATCGAGCGCCGCGGCGCGGAGCAGCGCCGCGGGGACCGGATGTCCGGGCGATTCCGCGATGGACGGAACGCGCCGGCGCGACGGGCGCAGGGCGGCGCAGCGCGCACCGCGCGAGGAATCCGTCGGCAAACGGCTGTCACGGCGAGAGCGATTGCGGGCCACCGGGCGAGTCTCCGCCGTGGTGCCCCGCGGCCGCCTTCGGCCGATCGGCTGACCGCGATTCGTCCGGCTGAAGCCGGACCCACAAGTGCCGCGCGGCGTCCGCGGGACGCCGTCGTGGGTCGGGCTTCAGCCCGACATGGGACGCTGTCGTGGGTCGGGCTTCAGCCCGACGGGCTTCGCGAGATCGGCTTCGCCCGATCGTCGGGCTTCAGCCCGACCCACAGCGCACGAAGTCGGGCGTGCGGCGCCCCGAAGCTACGGCGCCTTCGCCGTGCCCTTCACCACGTTGACCTCCTGCGCGACGAGTGCGCGGATCTCGCGAAGCTTCGACTTCACGCGCGCCGCGTTCTCGGGGCCGATGCGCAGCAGGATCTTCTGCCCCGCGGGCAGCGCCTCGAGTGCGGGATCGGCGAACTCGTAGAGCACCTTGGGCTGCGTGAGCGCGAGCTGGCCGGGCATCTCGCGCGTCGCGATCATCATGTCGAGCACCTGGACGAGGCGGTCGTTGAAGTACGCGTTCGGGTACCCCTGCTCGCGGTACGCCTCCTGGAACAGCGGATAGAAGCGCACGTAGAGCGCGACGAGCTTCTCGGAGTTCACCGCCTCGAACACGCGCACGAGCGGCGTGTAGCGCGCCGGGTTCTGCGCCGAGATCGTCATCCGGTCGCCGGTGCCGGCGACCGCGAACGCTCCCGGCGCGGGCTTGAACGGAGACAGGCGCTGCGAGTAGGTCTTGCGCGCCAGGTTGTCGACGGTGATCACGAAGCGCCGCGCGAAGTCCTGCGACACCATGTAGCGCGCGATCGCGTCGGACTCCATCGCCGTCGCGAGCCCCAGGCCCAGCGGCTCGTCGCTGTTGGCGAGCTCGGGCATCGGCTCGGTGGTCGCACTCGAGTCGATCGGATACTGGATCTCGGGCTCCGCGGCCGCGGCCGGCGCGTCCGGCGGTGGAGTCGCGGGCGCGGTCTCGGCGATCACCGGCGCGGGCGCCGGCGCGAACCACGTCGACCACAGGTACCAGCCCGCGCCCGCGGCGAGCAGCGCCAGGCCGAGCAGCAGGATCGTCCTTCCGCCGGCCGACGGGCGTTCGGGGCGCGGATCCTCGCGCGCGTCGGGATCGTCCGGCGGCAGCGCGCGCAGGTCGGGTTCGGAATAAGTGAGGTCCGGTGGGTTTCCGTTGGTCATGGCAGTCTCCTTCGCCCCCCCGACAGCAGCGATGGTAGCCCGTGCGGGGCCCGATGGGGACCGGAGGGCCGCGTCAGGGCCGGATCGCCCGACGGGAAACGCACGACGCATCCGTCGTGGATGCACGCTACTTCTTCGCCATGCCCTTGCGCAGCAGGTCGGCAGCGACCTCGTTGAGCGATACGCCGCGCGACTGCGCGAGCGCCTGCAGCGAGCCGACCAGCTCCTGGGGCAGCTTGATCGCGAACGGGACGAGACCCGCGGCCTTGTCCTTCTCGCGCTGGTCGCGCCTGTCGGCGGGAGCCGCGGAGTTGGCGCCGTAGCGCTCGGGTGTCGGCTCGCGCTTCATCGCGCCGACGGTCTTCTTGCCCTGCTGCTTCTGGAGGTCGGTGGGTTTCATCGATGGCGTGGGGGGTCGACGGTCCGGCCGGGTCAGGACCGCCGTCGGCATCGTGCCGTCGCCGCGGCCCGTTCGCCGGGAAGGCGAACGCCCGATCGCCGCGACGATTATAGGCTGCGACCCCGTGCCGGCCGGCCAACGGCGTCGTCCGGGCGGTGCATCCCGGCCTGGCTGCACCTGGGCAGGCTCGCGCCCTGACCCATCCCCCGGCGCAGGATCCTGCCCGGTGTGGCCGACGAACGGACCTTGATTGCGACACCAGAACTGGCATAATATGCTGCATGAAGCCCGACGACGCCCCCCGGACGCACACGCTGGACGAGCTGGCCGCGCTGGTCGACCTGCCCAAGCGGACGGTCCGCTACTACATCCAGCTCGGTCTGGTCGACCGCCCGGACGGCGAGACGCGCGCCGCCCGCTACGGATCGCGCCACGTCGAGCAGCTGCTCGAGGTCCGCAAGTGGACCGGCGCCGGCGTGGCGCTCGAGCGCGTCCGCGAGTTGATGTCGGGCGAGGCGCCGCCCGTTCCTCCCCGTCCCCGCGCGGCCGGCACGGTCGAGGTGTGGAGTCACCTGGTGGTCGCGGACGGGCTCGAACTCACGCTGGAGCCCGCTCGCGCCGGCCTCTCTCCCGAGGACGCGCGCGAGTTCTTCAATGGCGTGCAGGCGCTCTATCGCGACATCAGGAACAAGGAGTCCGGACCATGAGAGATCAACCCGCAATGCTCCGTACCACCACCGGCGAGTCGATGGCGCTCGAGCGCGTCGACGCTCGCGGCACCGTCCGCGGACTGCTGTTCGAGCTCGCCGTCCTGCAGCGCTACCGCAACGCGCAGGACGCGAACGTCGAGGCGGTCTACACGTTCCCGCTGCCGATCGAGGCGGTGCTGCTCGACCTCGAGATCACGCTGGGCGAGCGCAGGCTCGTCGCGACCGTCGTCGAGAAAAAGCAGGCCGAGCGCGACTACGAGGAGGCGATCGACAAGGGCGACACCGCGATCATGCTCGAGCGCGCGGGCGACGGCCTGTGCACGCTCAACCTCGGCAACCTGATGGCCGGTGAGTCGGCGACGATCCGCTACCGCTACGCGCAACTGCTGCGCTTCGAGCACGGCACCGTGCGCCTCGCGATCCCGACCGTGATCGCGCCGCGCTACGGCGATCCGGAGGCGGCGCATCTCGAAGCGCACCAGATCCCGACGAACGACCTCGCCGTCGCGTACCCGTTTTCGCTGGCCATCGACCTCGAGGGCGAGATCGCGCGGGGGACCATTGCCTCGCCTTCGCATGCCATCGCAACGAAAGCGACCGCGAAAGGCATGCGCGTCGCCCTTGCCCGCGACGCCTTCCTCGACCGGGACTTCGTGCTGGCGGTCGGAGGCTTGTCGGGGCGCTCGCTCGCCGTCGTCGCGAAGGACGGGGACAGGTTCGTCGCACTCGCGAGCTTCTGCGCCGCCGTGCCGAAGTCGGCCGACGAGCGCCCGCTGCGGCTCAAGCTCCTGGTCGACTGTTCCGGCTCGATGGGCGGCGACAGCATCGATGCGGCGCGCCGCGCGCTGCATCGCATTCTCGCGAGTCTCGAGCCGGCCGACCGGTTCTCGTTCTCCCGCTTCGGCAGCCACGTCGTGCACGAAACGGACGGCCTGTCGACAGCCGACGCGGGGCGCGTGCGCACGACGGCCGAGCGGGTCGGGTGCATGGACGCCGATCTCGGCGGAACCGAAATGGCGGGTGCACTGAAGTCCGTGTTCGCGATCGGGGGCAGGGACGGCGCGGCCGACGTGCTGATCCTGACCGACGGCGAGGTCTGGGATGCCGACCACCTGATCGCCGAGGCGCGCGGCTCGCGGCAGCGGGTGTTCGCGGTCGGCATCGGCAGCGCGCCCGCGGAAGGCGTGCTGCGCCGCCTGGCCGAAGCCACCGGAGGCGCGTGCGAGTTCGTCGCGCCCAACGAGGACGCCGAGGCGGCGATCCTGCGGATGTTCGCCCGGTTGCGCGCGCCGCGCGTCGAGCGCGCCGACATCGCGTGGCCCGCGTCGCCCGCATGGACTACCCCGCTGCCGGAGGGACTCTTCGGCGGCGAGACGATCCACGCGTTCGCCGGTTTCGATGTGGCGCCGTCGGGAGCCGTCAGCCTCGCGCTCCGCGCGAAGGACGGCGCGCCGCCGCTCACGGCCGCAGCGCAGTTCGACGCGGAGGTCGTCGAGGGCCGAACGCTCGCGCGCATCGCGGCCGCACGGCGGATCGAGGCCGCCGGCGAGGACGAAAAGCTCCAGGTCGCGCTCGACTACGAGCTGCTCACCGACCGGACGAACCTGATCGTCGTGCACGAGCGCGCGGCGGGCGAGAAGGCGACCGACATGCCCAGGCTCGCGCACGTCCCGCAGATGCACGCGGCGGGATGGCATGGAATGGGGAGCGTCGTCGCCATGTGCGCTAAATTCGACTTCGACCGGCATGCGCCGCTGGCGTCGCGCGCTGCGAAAGCCTTGCGATGCGAGGATCTCGACGCCGACGCCGATTTCGGACCCCGGTTCTCGGCCGGCGAATCGCCCGGTCAGGGCGATTTGGAGAGCGTTCCGGCTGTCGGCGCTCCGTCCGCGCGGTTGCGCAGCTCCGGCCAGACGGGAAGCGCGCCCGGAGCGAGCGGAGTCCCGATTGAAGCGTTCGCGCGCGCCCTGCAGGCACGCGGTGCCGGACATCTGCCGCGCTCGATCGCCGAGCTCGAGCGACTCGGCATGCCTCGCGACATCGCCGATCGCCTGCGCGCGTGGGTCGCGAACGGAACCGTCGAACGCGAGGCCGTCGACGCGTTCCTCGAGGCTCTCGCAAAGTGCGCCGCCAGCATCGGCGCGCTGAAGTCGATGCCTCGCCACCTCCTGCGCGCCATGCTGCACCTGTTCGCGACTCCCGAGCAGTGCACGGGTTTGCGGACGGAGTCAGTCGACATCGTGCTCGAGTGGCATGCATCGGCGATGACCGCGCACGACGAGCAGCACGGCTGACTTCCCGTCAGGCATCCGCGTTACGCCGGGGCGCGAACGAACGTTCGCGCCCCGGCGTGCGCTGCTGCGCTGTCGCGCCGACGAACGGTCGAGGCGGGATCATTTCCTGAGCCACCTCGCTGAGCATGATGGCTCCATCACAAGCGATGGAGGAAGCCGTCATGTCGATGAACACGAAGAGGACCGTCGCCGCGCTGACGATCGCGGCGCTGCTGCTTCCGGGTTGCGCGACGCGTCCGGACAACGTCGTCGCCAGCCACGTCTCGACGAGCCGCTACGCCGATCGCACGTGCAAGAGCCTGGTGCGCGAGCTCGAGGAGGTGCAGGACGCGCTGCGCGCCCAATCCGCGAAGCTGAACGACAAGGCGACGCAGGACGCGGTCGTCACCGGCGTGGGCGTGATCCTGTTCTGGCCGGTGCTGTTCGCGCTCGGCAACAACGCGGGGCTCGAAGGCGACGTCGCGCGCCTGAAGGGCGAGGAGCAGGCGATTCGAAAGCAGATGCGCGACGCCGACTGCGAGGCGCCGCCGGTCAGGACCGCGCCCGACGCCGCCACGACATCCGCCCCTTCGAGCGCCGCTGGCGCGTCGCCCGCCACCGCGCAGGCGGTCAGCGCTCCGACGACCGGGACCGGATCGATGCTGCCGGTTCCCGCTCGTCGCGGCGAAGGCATGCAGTAGGCGCCGGCGGCGCGAATCGCCGCAAGCATCCGGCGCCTTCGAAGGCGCACGTCGCGGCGGCGAAGGCCGAACGTCCGTCTCGATACAGTCGAGCGGAACTGCTTCGGAACCCGTGCCGCGCCTGAGCGCGGCCGGAACCGGATCTCCGGTCGCGGCCCGGCGCGCCTTCCATTCCCCGCGCCGAACGCGAGCTTCGTCGCGCCCGCGGCGCTCGCGAGTAGCCGATCGCGCGTCCACGGCCGCTCCGCTCCGTCGAGCGTGAGCGACGCCGGCAGGCGGGCGTCCGCGCAGCCGATCCCGTGCGCCATCGGCCTGCCCCGCTCGACGAACGCCAGCGCCTCGTCGCCGGTCGCGACCGGCGACGGCGGGAGGTCGCGCATCGGCGACAGGACCTCGTCGCGGCGCTTCGTGCTTGCGCACGCGAGTTCGCCCGGCACCGCCGGGTGCGCGAGCGCGCGCCCGGCGTCGAGCGCTTCCGCCAGCCCACGTTCGCTTTGTCGCAGATGGTCGATCCACACCGACGTATCGGCCAGGACCTCGGCGCGCTCTCGCGCGGGATCGGCGCCCGACGCCCCTCGCGGATCAGTGCCGTGCGCCCGGTCATCCCGGAAATCCTCCCCGCCGCCGCGAGCGGCTTCTCGTCGGGAGGGATCGTCATGCGCATCGGTTCGAGCCACCCGGTCGAGCGCGTCGCAGTCCGTTGCGTTCCGCGACGATGGCGCGAACGGTCGTTCGCGGGACGTCGCGGTTCGCGGAGTGTCCCTCCGTTCCCCAGGCTCATCCCCTGAGCCACCGCGCGCCGCATGATGGCTTCGTCGGCAACGACGGAAAGGAGTCACATGCAACGAAAGGACTGGAAGTTCGACTACACGGCCGCACGTCTCGCGGAGGCCGCGCGAACGAGGATCGCGCACCACGAGGAACGTCTCGCCTTCTGGCGCGGCAAGCGCGAGGAGGTGCTCGCGAAGATCCGCTCCGAGGGTCTCGAGATCGACGAGAAGATCGTGATGGCCTACCCCACCCCCAAGGCGCAGGACTGGTCGCGCGCCAACCGCGTCACCGTGCGCGACGACCTGCGCGAGCACCTGGACGAATGCCTCTCGAAGCTCCGGGCGCACACCGAGCTGCTGCGCGACTACCAGGGCTGGCTCGCGATGCTCTCGGCCAATCCCGAGGCGCGGCTGCCGCTCGACGTCGAGGACTGGCAGTTCTTCTTCGGGGAGGCCTGACCGTGCCGCACGAGATCGGGGAGATGTTCTGGGTCGGCGAGAGGCCGTGGCACGACCTCGGCGCGCGGCTCGACCAGCCCGCCACGCTCGACGAGGCGCTCGCGCACGGCGGCCTCGACTGGACGGTGAGTCTCAGTCCGGTGTGCGTCGACGAGGAACCGCGGAGCGCGGTCGCGCATCGCGTGGCGGTCGTGCGCGGCGATCGCAAGCCGGGTGACCGTGGCCGCGTCGTCGGCGTGGTCCACCCGCGCTTCGTGCCGCTGCAGAACCGCGAGGGTGCCGGGATCTTCCACCGGCTGCTCGACCTCGACGAGCGCCGCTACCACACCGGCGGGTACCTGCGCAGCGGCGAGGTCGTCTGGCTGCTCGCGCGCCTGCCGGACGAGATCGTCGTCGGCGACGGCGACCGCGTCGAGACCTACGCGCTCTGGTCGAACAGCCACGACGGCTCGCTGCCGATCGACATCCGGCTCACGACCATTCGCGTCGTCTGCCGCAACACGCTCTCGCTTGCGCTGAGCCAGGGTGCGCGAAACGCGTTCCAGCGCGCGCATCGCCTGTCGTCCAGGCGCATCGAGACCGAGGCGAAGGCGTTCTTCGAGGCGTTGCGCGCGAGCATCTCGGCCACGAAGGTGCTTTTCGAGAGGCTGCGCACGAGGCCCTGCGACGACGATTCGTTCCGCCGCTTCCTCGTCGCGCTCCTGCCCGAGCCCGCGCCCCCCGCCGGGGTGCCGAGCGGCAGCGCGACGGCGAAGGCGCACGCGACGCGAATCGCGAACATCCGTGCCTCGCGCGATCGGATCGTCCGGGTGCGTCGCGAGGGCATCCCCGAATGCCGCGTGCCGCCCGAACCGGCGAACTGGTGGGGAGCGCTCAACGCCGTCACCGGCTGGGTCGACCACGTGCAGCAGGCGAAGGGCGCGCGATACGCGCACGCGCTTTTCGGCGAAGGGAATCGCGTGAAGGGTCGGGCGATGGAGCTCGTCAATGCGGGGGCGAGCACCTGAGCTTCGGGTGGCGGCCATCGCTTCGGGACCGGCCGACGCCAACCGGGCCCGGCGACCACGGAGCGCTCTTCGCCCGGTGACAGCCGGGATGGGCCGGTGTCGTGTCCGCGAGAGCGGCAACCGGCGACGCCCGACCGGCCGCGGTCTCCGCCCCTGCGGGGACAGCGGGGCCGGAACGCGGCTGCGCGCTTTCCGGTGCCCCGCGCAGTTCCTGCCGGGCAGGCGCGTGGCGGCGTCACTGAAACGCGTCAACGCTTTTCCGGCAATGGACGTTTGCAGACGTTGCCGGGCCGAGTGGCGCGGCTCACCGGCTACAGCGACGCGAGCGCCGCAGACGCAGCGGCCGAGGTCGCCGGAGATCCCGTCGCAGGGGGCCGGCGGCAGCGTTGCACGCCCACCCAGGCCGTCCGCAGGGAGGTTCCGATGAAGCTCACGATCGCGTTGAATGTCCTTGCTCTTTCGGCCGGCTTCGCTGTCGCGAGTGTCGCCGACGCCGGTGGCAGCGGCCGGTCGGCGAGCGCGAGCGGCGCCAGCGCCGGCAGCGGACACTCGTTCGGCCGCGTTGCCGGTGGGCAGGTCACGAGCGCTCCGGGCGCGCGCGGCGGATCGTGGAGCGGCCGGCACGACGGGTCCGGCTGGCGAGGCGGCTGGCGAGGCGGCCACGACGGGTGGCGCGGCGGCCGCCGGTACGGCGGCCACGACGGGTGGCGTGGCAGTCGCTGGTACGGCGGCTGGGGCTGGTGGGGCTGGCCGGCCTGGGGCGCGACCATCGGCCTCGCGGCGACATGGCCCTGGTGGTCCGGCGCGTGGGCGGAACCCTACGCCTATTCGTACGGTGCGCCGGTCGGCACGGTGATCTACCGCTCCGCTCCCGAGCCGGCGGCAGGATCCTACGAGCCGATGTACCGCCTCTACTGCCCGGCGACGAGCGCGTTCTACCCGGACGTGCTCCAGTGCTCGCAGCAATGGCTCAAGGTGATCGCGGAGCCTTCCCCGACGCCCGCGGCGCCGTCGCAACCGCAGTCCGCGCCCGAATCGCTGCCGCCGCCCGTGCCGCCGTCGCAGCCGTACACGACGCCGCCCGCGGTGAGGCCGAGCTGGCCGTCGGGATCGCGCGGCTACGACGTCGGCGCGTCGCTCGATTCGCCGTATGCGCGCACGGGCGCACGCGTCGACGACCGCGACACGGCGATGTCGCCGGCACCGACGGCGTCGATCGCTGCACGCGACACCGCCCGGGCGCAGGTCGCATCGATCCGTCTGGTTGCCGCGCCGCGCGCGGAGTTGCCGCGCAGGGCGGAGGCGCCGGCGACGGTGGCGTTGGCGGCGCAGTAGTCGCGCGCGCTGTCGCCTGTCGGCTGCGGCGCGCAGCGCTGAGCCGACAGGGCGACTGCGTAGTCGTCTCCCGGACGCAGCATTCATTCCCGGACTCGTCGGTCCGCGACGTCCGCCCGATGGCAGCACCTGCGCGCAATCGTTGGCGCTGTCGCACCGGAACCGCGCCTGGCTCGACGTGATGCGGCGCGTCCCGGAACGGCGCGCGGAGGTCGGGTTCCGTCGCGCGTCCGGAGCGGTGCCGCCTCGGGTCGACGGCGTGCTCGTCGACGAATGTCGCGCCCGGCCGCGAACCCGCGGCGCCCGGTCGCCGGCTCCCCTGGCAATCTATACTTCGCAACGCAAGGGCCCGCCTCCGGCCATTCGGCCGAGTGTCCGGGTCCGCCCGCGTTCGCGCGCCGCCCATGACCGCCCCCGCCGGCCTCGTCACGTTCCTGTTCACGGACATCGAGGGCAGCAGCCGGCTCTGGGAACAGGAGCCGGAGCGAATGCGCCCGGCGCTCGCGCGCCACGACGCGCTGATCCGCGGCGCGGTCGCTCGGCACAACGGAACCGTCGTCAAGATGCTGGGAGACGGCGTGCACGCCGCGTTCGACGATCCGCTCGACGCGATCGCGGCGATCCTCGAGCTGCAGCTCGCGCTCGCGGAGCCGCCGCCCGACGGCGGGCTGGCATTGCGCGTGCGCAGCGGCCTCAACTGCGGCGCGGTCGAGCGGCGCGACGGCGACTTCTTCGGCAGCGCGGTCAACCGCGCGGCGCGCATCATGAGCGTCGCGCACGGCGGTCAGGTGCTGCTGTCGCGGTCGGTCGTCGCGCTCGTCACGGATCGCCTGCCGAAAGAGGTAGCGTTGCGCGACCTGGGGCACGTGCGGCTGCGCGACCTGACGAGTCCCGAGCACATCTTCCAGGTCCTGCATCCGCGGCTGAGGCAGGATTTCCCGGCGCTGCGCTCGCTCGAGGCGACGCCGAACAACCTCGCGCAGCAGGTGACGTCGTTCGTCGGGCGCGAGCGCGAGCTGGCCGAGGTGACGCGGCTGCTCGGCACGACTCGGCTCATCACGCTCGTCGGCGCGGGCGGCATCGGCAAGACGCGCCTGGCGATGCACGTCGCGGCCGACGTGATGGGCGACTATCCCGACGGCGTGTGGTTCGTAGACCTCGCGCCGCTGTCGGACGCGCGGCTCGTGCCGCAGACGATCGCGTCGGTGCTGGGCGTCAAGGAGGAGGCCGGCCACACGGTCGTCGACGCGCTCGCCGGATACGTGAAGGACAAGCGCATCCTGCTCGTGCTCGACAACTGCGAGCACCTGCTGCACGCGTGCGCCGAGATCGCGACGCATCTCCTGCGCGCCGGCGCGCAGCTCAAGATCCTCGCGGCGAGCCGCGAGCCGCTGCGCGTCGCCGGCGAGACGAATTACCCGGTCCCGGCGCTCGCGGTGCCCGATCCGCAGGGCGAATTCACGCCCGAGCAGCTCGCTCAATACGAGGCGACGCGGTTGTTCGTCGAGCGCGCGACCGCGGCGCACCGGTCGTTCCGCGTCACGCACGCGAACGCCGCCGCGGTCGCCGACATCTGCCGCAGGCTCGACGGCATCCCGCTCGCGATCGAGCTCGCGGCCGCGCGCGTCCGGGCGCTCCCGGTCGAGGCGATCGCCGCGCGGCTGTCGGATCGCTTCCGGCTGCTTGCCGGCGGCGACCAGACCGCGCTTCCCCGCCAGCAGACGCTGCGCGCGCTGATCGACTGGAGCCACGACCTGCTGTCGGGGCCGGAGCGCGCGTTGCTGCGCCGGCTGTCGGTGTTCGTCGGCGGCTGGACGCTCGACGCGGCCGAGGCGGTCGGCGCCGGCGGCGAGATCGCCGCCGCGGACGTGCTCGACCTGCTGACGCACCTGGTCGACAAGTCGCTCGTCGCGATGGACGCCGACGCGTCTCGCTACCGGCTGCTGGAGACCGTGCGCGAGTACGCGCTTGCACGACTCGACGAGTCCGGCGACGGGGACGCGGCGCGCACCAGCCACCTGCGCCACTTCGTGGCGCTGGCCGAGGCTGCGCTGCCGCGACTGAGCGGACCGGATCAGGGAACCTGGCTCGCGCGGCTCGACCTCGAGCGCGAGAACCTGCTCGCGGCGCACGCGTGGGCCGCGCGCGCGCAGGACGGCGGCGAGGTGGGGCTGCGTCTCGCCTACGCGGTCGGCAACTACTGGTTCGTTCGCGGGCAGCCGGGGCTGGGACTGCGGCTCAGCGCGGAAGCGCTCGCGCGCCCCGGCGCGCAGCAGCGCAGTCTCGCCCGCGCGCTCGCGCTGTTCGACGCAGGATGGCATTGCTGTCACGTCGGCCGCTACGACGACGCGCATTCGCTCCTTGAGGAGAGCCTCGCGATCGCGCGCGAGCTTGGCGATCGCAGGCACTCGGCAAGGGTGCTGCAGCCGCTCGGCATGGCGGCATTCGGACGCGGCGATCGCGGTGCGGCGCGCGCGCACTTGCGCGAGGCCGTAGAGCTCGCGCGCGAGACCGGAGACAAGCGCGACCTTGCCGGGGCGCTCACCGGGCTCGCGCAGCTGCATCGCGTCGAGGGCGAGCTCGATTCCGCCGAGCCGCTCTATGTCCGTGCCGTCGCGCTCGCGCGCGAGATCGGCGATCGCGAGAGCGTCGCGATCGGTCTCCTCAACCTCGCGATGGTCTCGATCGGCCGCGGCACGGGCGACCGGGCGCGCCCGATGCTCGTCGAGATCGTGACGATCGCGACGGAGATCGGCTCGAAGCCGGTGGGACAGAGCGCGCTCGACGTGTCGGCCGGCTACGGCGCGTGGCTCAACGAGTGGGAGCGCGCGGCGCGCATCTACGGCGCCGCGGAGGGGCAGGCGGTCGAGATCGGACTGCAGCGCGACCCCACCGACGAGGCGTTCCTGCTGCCGCTGATCGCGCGCGCGCGCGAGGCGCTCGGCGCCGAGGCGTTCGAGCGGCTCGCGCGGGCGGGCCGCGCGCTCAGCTACGAGCAGGGCATCGCCGAGGCGCGCGCGTGGCTCGTGTGCGCCCCCTGACGCCGTCCGTCAGTTCCTGATCCAGGGATCCTTGACGCACGCGATCGTGTTCGCGCTGTTGCGGAAGCGCAGCGTGTACGAGTACTTGTTGCGGTCCTGCTTCTTGCGCTTCCAGTCGAGCGTCTGCGAGCACCTGACGTTCGCGTCCAGGTCGAACAGGTCGTCGGGAGCGCCGACGTCGTCGAAGAAGGCTCCATCACCCGCGCGCGGGCAGAACATGTAGCCGCGCGGGAGCTGCCATTCGATCTTCCTGTGCTTGCGCAGGTCGCCCAGCGCGAGGAAATCCGGCACCGTCACCGCCGACCCCGAGCACCCGCCATCGGCGCTCGGCGTGACGGCGATCGCGACGACGCACCGGTTTCCGGAACTCTCGGCGCACTCGACCGGATCGCCCGCGGGCGGCGACTTGGCGATGATCCGTGCCGAACGGGTGGAGTCGTGGTGGCGCGCCATCTCCATGCTGCCGCACGCCGATACGCCCAGCCCGAGCAGAATTGCCACTGCGACATTCGTCGTCTTCACGCGAGTCCCCTCTTGCGGTCGTCATGCCGGTATCGCGGGAGGCGGCGCGCCGGTCGGATGCCGGCGTCGATCGCACTCCGCTGTGCTCGACAAGGCGCGTCGGTCCGGCGGTCCGTCGCGCCGGCCGCGCAGATCAGAGGTTCCTGATCCACGGGTCGATCGTGCAACGCTCCCCGGTGGTCCGGTTGCGGAAGCGGATCTCGTACGCGTAGGTCCCGCCGGGCGTCGTGTTGCCCCAGCGCCAGTTGCGGAACGGCCTGCATTGCGCGCTCGTCTCGAAGCCGGACCGCGCGCCGTCCTTGCGGTCGGATCCGTAGTTCTCGAACACCTGCGCCGGGCCGCCGCCCCAGGTCTGCTTGAGCGCGATGCCGTCGCCGTCGCAGAACACGAAGCCGTCGGGCAGCTCCCACTGGATGTTCACCGGGCGCCCGCCACGCAGCTCGAGGTAGTCCGGGTCGACCCGGAAGCGCCCGAGGGCGCAACTGTAGGCGCCGCCCGCGTCGCGGCTGATCCTGACGTCGCATCGGGCGCCCGGGGGCGACGTGTCGCAGGCTATCCATCGCGCATCGACGGGAACGCCGACGCCGAAGTGCGCGCAGCCGGCCAGCGCCGCTGCGAGGGTGGTTGCCGCCAGAATCAGTCGGATGCTCATCGTCGTGTCCCATGTCGTGGCGAGCGTTGCGGGAGACCTCCGTGGTGATGCACGGGGTCCGCCGATCGCCTGCGCGCTTCGATGGCGAATCGACGGGCCCGTCGACGCGACGCAGTCTGGCGCGAAATTCTTTTGTACGCAACAGATTGACGCCGTCGGCGGTCTGGCTTTCCTTCCCGGAGGTCGCGCGTCGCGCCGCGAGGATGCGACCGGCGCCGGTTGCGCGAGGTGCGAAATTCCGCGGCGACCATCCCGGGCGGGCCGAAACCGGCACCAGGTTCGCCGTTCGTCTGCGCGGTTGCGCCGCGCGCCGGCACGGCGTTCGACTGGCACGGCCGTTGCGTCCTTCCCGGTGGTCGACCTCCCCGGACTTTACGATGCGTGCGGTTCCTTTCGTTCCCCTTCTCGTCGTTGCGGCGGTAATGCTGCCGTTCCAGGCGGGTCACGCCGCCATGTTCAAGTGCACGTGGGCCGACGGCACCGTCGCCTTCCAGGCCGGGCCCTGCCAGGGCGGCGCGAAGGAGCAGCAGGTGCGCATGTCCCTGCCGTTCGGCCATGCGGAGACCCGATCGGGTGCGCCCAAACGGAGCGGATCGACGTCGAGCGGCGCCCCGGCCATCCGGGACACGCGCGATGCGCAGTCGCGTGCCATTGCCGAGCGCGAGGAGGCCCAGCGCCGCGACCGATGCCGCAGCTACGGCGACTCGATCGATCGCCAGCGCGTGCTCCTCGGCGCGGCCACCGAGAGCGCGCGACAGTCGGCGGTGCGCGAGATCGGCGTCCAGGAACGCAAGCTGAAAGAGGACCGCTGCTGACCGCCGGCCGCCGGCAGCACGCACGTCCCACGCACGCGGTACCCGGGGCGATGCGGCTATCCTTGGCGGATGTCCCTCGTCACGCTGCAGGATGCCGAGCTCGCCTACGGCCTGCACCCGCTGCTCGATCGCGCCAACCTGACCGTCCTGGACGGCGAGCGGATCGGGCTCATCGGCCGCAACGGCACCGGGAAGTCGTCGCTGCTCGCCGCGATCGCCGGAACGATCGACCTCGACGACGGAGCGATCCGGCGGCGCGACGGCCTGCGCGTGGTCCTGGTCGAGCAGGAGCCGGCGCTGCCTGACGCGTCGTCGCTGCGCGAAAGCCTCGCGCAGCGCGGTCGTCTGGAACGCATCGCCGACGAGCGCGACCGCTGGCGGATCGAGGCGCGGCTCAACGAGTTCCTGCACCGGTTCGGGCTGGACGAGGCGGCCGACCCGCGGTCGGCGTCCGGCGGCGAACGCAAGCGCGCGGCGCTCGCGCTCGCGTTCGCGCAGGCGCCCGACCTGCTCCTGCTCGACGAGCCGACCAACCACCTCGACATCGACGCGATCGGGGAGCTCGAGGAATTCGTGCGGCGCGCGCCCGCGTCGATCGTGATCACGCACGACCGCGCGTTCCTCGACGCGGTCGCCACGCGAATCGTCGAGCTGGACCGCGGCCTGCTGCGTTCGTACCCGGGAAACTTCGCCGCGTACGTTTCGCGCCGGGCGGACGAGCTCGCGGCGGAGGAGGTGACGAGGCGCAAGTTCGACAAGTTCTGGGCGCAGGAGGAGGCGTGGATCCGCAAGGGCGTCGAGGCGCGGCGCACGCGCAACGAGGGCCGCGTGCGCCGGCTCGATCGCCTGCGCGACGAGCGCGCCGCGCGTCGCGAGCGACTCGGCAACGTCAGGCTCTCGCTCGACGCGGGCGCGCGCTCCGGCAAGCTCGTCGCGGAGCTGGAGGGCGTCGGCAAGTCGTTCGGCGACCGCACGATCGTGCGCGACCTGTCGATGGTGATCATGCGCGGCGACCGCGTCGGGCTGATCGGCCCGAACGGCGCGGGCAAGACGACGCTGATCAGGCTGATCCTCGGCGCACTCGCGCCGGACGCGGGCCGGGTGCGGCTCGGAACGAATCTGGAGATCGCGTACTTCGACCAGATGCGCGAGCAGCTCGACCCCGAGCGCACGCTGGGCGACACGATCAGCCCGGGTTCCGACTGGATCGAGATCGGCGGGCAGCGGCGGCACGTGCTCACGTACCTGGGCGAATTCCTGTTCCCGCCGGAGCGCGTCAACGCGCCGGTCAGGACGCTCTCGGGCGGCGAGCGCAACCGGTTGCTGCTCGCGCGGCTGTTCGCGAAGCCCGCGAACCTGCTCGTGCTCGACGAGCCGACCAACGACCTCGACATCGAGTCGCTCGAGCTGCTCGAGGACACGCTGCAGGGCTACGCGGGGACGCTGCTGCTGGTGAGCCACGACCGCGCGTTCCTCGACAACGTCGTCACGCAGACGCTGGTGGCGGAAGGCGGCGGCAAGTGGCAGGAGTACGTCGGCGGGTACAGCGACTGGGTCGTGCAACGTGGAAGCAGGCTCGGATCCGACTTTCCGGAAAGCGCGGCGCCAGGTCCGACGAGGGAACGAGGAAAGTCGGGTCTGACCCTGCTATCGCCCGCGTCGCCGCCGTCACGCGTGAAGCTCTCGTTCAAGGAGCAGCGCGAGCTCGAGTCGCTGCCCGCCGAGCTGGAGTCCCTCGAGCGCGAGCAGCACGAGATCACGGCGCGGATCTGCGCGCCCGACTACCACCGGCAGGGGCCGGAGGTCGCGAAGCGGGACCGCGAGCGCGCGGTCGAGGTCGAGCGGTTGCTCGCCGAAAGGTTCGAGCGCTGGGCCGCGCTCGAGGACAAGGCGGCGGCGGCGAAGGCGGGCGGGCGCTGACGCGGCGTTCCGGGGGGGCGAAAAGGCGAAGGCCCGCGCACGGGGCGGGCCCTCGGGGAATGGTGGCGAGCCAGGGACTCGAACCCCGGACCAAAGGATTATGATTCCTCTGCTCTAACCAGCTGAGCTAGCTCGCCAAAGCCTTGAATTATCGCCCGGCCGGGGGCGGGGCGTCAAACCGGCGTACGGTGCCGCTCATTCCATGGGTCCGGCGCGGGCTTCGCCCGCGGTCGCCCCACCCACCGAGGCCCGACCGGCAGGATCCGTGCGACGTCGGAATGGCGTTGGGAGCCGGGCTTCGGCTGGCCGGACGCGGCCGGTGGGGGGCTCGCCGGCCTGCCGGATGAGTCGCGGGACGCCTACCCCTCGCCGGCGGCGCCCACCTGCACCGGCCCGGCCCTCCCCCCGAAGTGCCGGGGGCCACTCCCCGCCGCCCGTCCATCCCCGCTCCGCGCATTTCGTCCGGCGCTCCGGCGGGTTCGTCGCGACCGTCTCGCCCGATGAATCCCAAACCCGGACACTCCGCATCCAAGAAGCATCGTCACCGAACACGAACGAGAAGAACCGAGGAGAGATGCCCATGAAGACCCTGATCACGAAGCTCGAGCGCTCCGTCATCGCGGCCGTCGCGGTCGCGCTGTCCGCGATCACGCTTGCCGCCGCGACCGTCGCGCCGGCGAACGCCGACCAGTCGGCGCTGACCGCGAAGCTGCAGCCGCACGTCCAGACGATCTTCGTCTCGTACGAGCGCGCGACCCGCGTCAACTGAGTCACTCCCGAACCTCCTGACGGGTCCCGCGTGCGCGGGACCCGCTTCTCCGGGCCATGCCACATCTGCGCGATTCCGGCTACGAGCGTAGCGCCGACGACGAGTTCGCTCGCGCCGCCGCGGCTCGCTCGCTCGCGCACCGTTGCCGCGACGAGGGGGCCGCGCCGGGCGCGGATCGCGTCGCCCGCGCCGGCGCGCCCCCGGTGACGACGCCTGCCGGCCCGCGCGGCCGGGAGCGCGCCGTCGCCTGACGATTCGCGCAGCCGGCCCGCGCGGCCACGCCGCGCAATTCGAGGGTCCGCCGTTCAGGCGGCCCGCGGCCGGCGGAGAATCCGTGCCTGCGGCGGCCGCGGCGACTTGCGCCGTCGCCCTCGCGTCGACTTACGCGACAGGCGGCGGGATGGATGCGCGCGCGATGCCGGTCGCGGCGCGGCGGTGCGCGCCCTGCATCATCCGCGCGCTACGCCGGCCGGCTCGGCCAGCAGTTGCTCGATCATGCGGACGAGCTCGCGGCTGTCGGGCGCCACCGTGCTCCTGAAGCTCGCGACCTTCTGCCCGCGGCGGTCGATCAGGTACTTGTGGAAGTTCCACTGCGGGCGCTCGCCCGTGCGTGCGGCGAGCTCCGCGAACAACGGATTGGTCGCGACGCCGGCCACCGACGACTTCTCGAACATCGGGAACTGCACACCGTAGGTCGTGCGGCAGAACTCGGCGATCTCCTTGTTGGTGCCCGGCTCCTGCGCGCCGAAATCGTTCGACGGGAAGCCGACGACGACGAGGCCGCGGTCAGCGTACTTGCGGTGGAGGGCCTCGAGCCCCTCGTACTGATGCGTGTAGCCGCAGTAGCTCGCGGTATTGACGACGAGCAGCACCTTGCCGCGGTAGTCGCACAGCGACTGCGTCTGTCCGCCCTGCAGCCGCCGGTAGCTGTGGTCGAGCAACGCCGGACACTCGTCGACCGCGCCGCTCGCGGCCAGCCACGGCGTCCCGGCCGTCGCGACTCCGTCGAGCCGCACGATCGGCGCGAGCGCCGCGTCGACGATGTCGGCGTCGATCAGGCTCGCCGGCACGGGAGCGGAAGCCGCAGATCCGGCGCCGTGGCGTGGATCGGGCGAGGGGATCGGCGCGAATCCGGCGGCGGCGACGAGCGATGCGTCGAGGACCGGCGCGGCGACGTCGATCGCCGTCCAGCGCGCTGAATCGTCCCGCGCGTCGGGTACCCGGCTGGCGGCCGGCGCCACCGGCGCGAGCGCGGCTTCCATCGAGACCGTATCGAAATAGCGGCCGGACAGTACCTCGGCCGAGGCCGGGGACACCCCGGCAGCCGCCCACGCGATGGCCAGGACGACGGCCAGCCCGGCGGTCCGGGGCCGGCTCGCAGGCCCATTGTCGAAGGTGAATTGTCTATTCATTGTCCAGGACAAATACGACTCAAGGCGAGACAATAAGGCCTCTTTGCAGTAATGTCAACACTTCGTCCAAGACAAAATTTCGACCGTGCCCGCCCACACGCCCAGGTTCAACATCAGCGCTGTCGAACGCGAGACCGGCTTGTCCAAGGACCTGCTGCGCATGTGGGAACGGCGATACGGCTTTCCCAGCCCGGCGCGGGATTCCGGAGGCGAACGCCTGTACTCGAACGCCGAGGTGGCCAAGCTGCGCGCCGTCAAGCGCCTCATGGACACAGGCATGCGGCCCGGCAAGATCGTTCACTCCCCGTTGAACGAACTGGTCGCGCTGGCAGATGCGCGCACGGCCTCGCGGAGGGACGGTCTCGCGCCCGCGCTCGAGACCGACGTCCTCGACCTGCTGCGCCGGCACGACACGGCGTCGCTGCAGCAGATGCTCGTGCAATGGGTGTTGCGGCAAGGACTGCAGAAGTTCGTGCTCGAGACGGTCACCCCGCTCAATCGCGCGGTGGGCGACGCCTGGATGCGCGGCGAACTGCAGGTCTTCGAGGAGCACCTCTATACCGAGCTCCTGCAGGTGGCGCTGCGCGCGGCGATCAGCGCGTTCCCGCGCAACGCCGAAGGCTCGCCGCGCGTGCTGCTGACGACGTTCCCCGACGAGCTGCACGGCGTCGGCCTGCTGATGGTCGAGGCGCTGCTGGTGCCGGAGGGCGCGTCCTGCGTGTCGCTCGGGACGCAGACGCCGGTCGACGACATCCACCGCGCGGCGCTCGCGCATCGGGCGAACATCGTCGCGCTGTCGTTCTCGGGGTCGCACTCGTTGCGGTTCGCTGTCGAGGGCCTCGACGCCTTGCGGGCGCACCTGCCTGCGCACGTGACGATCTGGGCGGGAGGCGAGATGTCCCGGCGCATCCGCAGGACGATCCCGGGCACGGTGCTGATCCCGGATCTCGCGTCGGTGATCCCGGCGCTGCGAAGCTGGCGTGCGCATCGCGCGCCGGGTTAGCGCGCCGTCGCGCGAGGGCAGGCGACCGGGAAGCGGATGGCCTCCGCCGACTCTCGAGGCGGGCGGGACGCCGCCGCAGGGAGCGGGAGCGATGAGGGGAAACCGCCGCAGCGGCAGGTCCGTGGCTGCCTCACGCCGCGCGGCCCGTTAGAATGACACGAACGAACGGCACGTCAGGGATCCCGATGCTCCGCTCCGGGGTGTTCCGCAACGTCGAACCGGTCCGATGCTCGATGGACCGCGACGCGGCGTGGTCCGCGCTCCACGCGCGCCGGGTGACGCGCGCCGGCGTGATCCTGCACACCCCCGGCAACCTGTTCGGGCGGGCCTTCGCGTCGGCGCGGGACCGCAGCCGTTTGCGCAGGTCGCTCGCCCCGCCCGTGGCCGCCAGGCTGCCGGCCTGACCCCTCGCGCGGCCGATCGCGGCGCGCGCATCGCCATCGCATCGCCAATGTGGACGGCGGCCACGCTCTGGATCGTCATCGGCGGCGGCGCCGCGGTGTATGCCTACTTCGCGGCCCGCAGCGTCGCGGCCGGCGCCGCGGCATGGAAATGGATCGTCGCCGCTCCGATCGCCTACCTCGCGCTGATCGGCGCGTTCACGCTCGTCTATTTCCTGCTCGCCTGGCTGTGGCGGTCGAAGCGGCCGTCCGGCGCGCGCCTGACGCGGCGAAGCACCTGGCGGCTGATCTGGCGCGAATACTGGACGATCGCTGGCTCGGCGCCACGGATGATGCTCTACCGGTGGCTGGTCAGGGACCCTGCCCCGGCACGGGCGACGCATCCGGTGCTGCTGCTCCACGGCGTGCTCTGC
This sequence comes from Burkholderiales bacterium, assembly GCA_905339295.1. Classification (GTDB taxonomy): domain Bacteria; phylum Pseudomonadota; class Gammaproteobacteria; order Burkholderiales; family Casimicrobiaceae; genus VBCG01. The sequence continues at coordinate 15,317 of CAJPFI010000054.1, read as the reverse complement.
AACGCCGGCGTCTGGGCAAGCATGAAGCCCCGGCTGGAGGCGGCCGGGCTGGGCCCCATCTATGCGCTGTCCTACGGCCCGCCGCTGGCCTCGATCGAACTGTTCGCGGACCAGACGGCGGCGAAGATCGACGCGATCCTCGCGGAAACCGGGGCGGCGTCGGTCGCGATCGTGACCCACAGCATGGGGGGGCTGGTCGCGCGCGCCTACCTGCGCAAGTACGGCGGCGATCGCGTGAGGCAGGTCGTGACGATCGGCGCGCCGCACGCCGGGAGCGTTCACGCATGGATGTTCCCCGGCGCGTCGCTCGCGCAATTGCGGCCCCGGAACCGGTGGCTCGGCGATCTTCCGCCGACGGGCGCCGACGCGGCGCCACCGTTCGTGTCCGTGTGGTCGTGGCACGACTCGATGGTTGCCCCGCAGACTTCCGCGCGGCTCGAGGGCGCCGAGAACGTCGAGCTCTCGGGCATCGGCCACAACGCCCTCCTCACGGACCCCGAGGTTGCGAAGCGCGTGGTCGATGTGTTGCGTCGGCCGGTGTCCGGCTGAAGCCGGACCCACCGGACCTGCGCCTGGTGGGTCGGGCTTCAGCCCGACGGGTTTCACTCCCGCGCGGCGCCACCTTTGGTGGGTCGGGCTTCAGCCCGACGGGTTTCACTCCCGCGCGCGGCGCCACCTTTGGTGGGTCGGGCTTGAGCCCGACGGGTTTCACTCCCGCGCGGCGCCACCTTTGGTGGGTCGGGCTTCAGCCCGACGGGGTCCATCCCCGTGCGCGGCACCCTCAGCTTCCCCGTCGTCAACGCCTTACCAGTGAATCCCCCGCGTGATCTGCGCGAACGCCATCTGCTCGGCGGAAAGCGCCTGCGCATCGCCGTCCTTCTTGCCCTGCGCGGCCGACGAGTCGGGAAACATGTTGAACGCGGTGTTGAGGAGCACCTGCGTGAGCTTCGGCGCGATCGCGTGGCACACGGCGCCGAAGATGCCGAGGCGCGTGGCGATGCGGACGGGCCGGTGCACGATCGCCTCGACGACGAGCCCCGCGGCCTCCTCGGGCGACAGCGTGGGCACGCTCTCGTAGATCTTGGTCGGCGCGATCATCGGCGTGCGGACCAGCGGCATGTTGATGTTCGTGAAATGCACGCCCTTGTCGAGGAGTTCGGAGGCCGCGCACTCGGCGAACGCGTCGAGGGCGGCCTTCGAGGCGACGTAGGCCGAGAAGCGGGGCGCCCGCGACAGCACGCCGATCGAACTGATGTTGATGATGTGGCCGCGCTTCTTCGCCGCCATCGCCGGCAGGAACGCGAGGACCAGCTTGACCGCGCCGAAGTAGTTCAGCTGCATCGTCCGCTCGAAGTCGTGGAAGCGGTCGGTAGCGTTGATGACGGCGCGGCGGATCGAGCGGCCGGCGTTGTTGACGAGGAAATCGACGCTGCCGTGGTCCGCGAGGATCTGCTTCGCGAGCACCTCGATGGCGGCCATGTCGGCGAGATCGCACGAGTAGGCGAAGCACACGCCCCCCTTCGCCGCGATCTCCCTCTTCGTGGCGTCGAGCTTCTCCGGGTCGCGCGCGACGATGACCACCTTCGCGCCGGCCTCGGCGAGCTTGAGCGCGGTCGCCTGCCCGATGCCCGACGAGCCGCCGGTCACGACGGCGACCTTGCCCTTGACGCGGCCGGAGAGGCTGCGGTCGATGAAGAGGTCGGGGTCGAGGTTGCGCTCCCAGTAGTCCCACAGCCGGTTCGCGTAGCTCTCGAGCGGCGGCACCTCGATGCCGGAGCCCCTGAGCGCCCGGGTCGCCTCGCGGTTGTCGTAGCGCGTCGGCCAGTTGACGAACTGGAACACGTCGCGCGGGATGCCGAGGTCGTTCAGCGTGACCTTGATCGCCCGCTTGACCGGCGAGAGCGAGGCGAGGCCGTAGACGACGGGCGCGGGTATGAAGCCGAACATCTTCGCGTTGACGCGCATCGCCATCTGCGGCGCGTGCGCGGCCTTCGCGAAGATGTTGAGCACCTCGCCGATCCGGTGCGGATGGGGATCGGTGAGATGGAAGCACTTGCCGTCCAGCCCCTTCTTGTGCGCGAGGTGGTCGAGTGCGTTCGCGACGAAGTCGACCGGCACGATGTTGATGCGGCCGCCCTCGATGCCGATCGTCGGCATCCACGGCGGAAGCAGCTGGCGCATCTTCTGGATCGTCTTGAAGAAGTAGTACGGACCGTCGATCTTGTCGATCTCGCCAGTCTTCGAATGGCCGACGACGAAGCCGGGCCGGTAGATGCGGAAGGGCCGCTTGCACTCCTTGCGCACGATGCCCTCGGACTCGTGCTTGGTGCCGAAGTACGGGTGATCGAGTTCCTCGGCCTCCTCGAACATGTCCTCGCGGAACACGCCTTCGTAGAGGCCCGCGGCGGCGATCGACGACACGTGGTGGAAGCAGCCGGCGCCCACCGCCCCCGCGAACCGCACCGCGTTGCGCGTGCCGTCGACGTTGGCGACCTTCTGGTCCTCGGCGGACGCGTTGAGGTCGTAGATCGCCGCGAGGTGGAAGACGTGGTCGATCTTCCCTTTGAGCCTCCTCAGGTCCGCGTCGGAGACGCCGAGGTTCTTCTGCGAGAGGTCGCCCGCGACCGCGATCAGCGTCTTGTCGGTCGCGCCGAGGGATTCGCGCAGTGCGTCGAGCTTCTTCTGCGAGCCCTTGCGGACCAGCGCGTAGACCGGCTTGCCGCGCTTGAGCAGGTTCAGGACGAGATGGCGGCCGATGAAGCCGGTCGCGCCGGTGACGAAATAGGCCATGAATCCTCCTGTGGCGTGCTCGACCGGCGTCGTCGTGAAGCGGCGTGGCGGTCACGGTGTCGCGGACGCGAGCCGCCGATTATACGGGCCGGTCCGGGCGCGACGCCGGCGCGGGCCGGTTTAGTATGATTGCTCTATCGGTGCACCCTAGAATGATCCGTCGATGGCGCCGACCGCGCCGGTACGGCGAGCCGCAGACGAGGAGCGAGAGATGCTGAAGCAGGCGAAAGCGAAAGCCAGGGCCGAATCCGGCAAGGGACCGGCGTCGCACGAGACGATGGCCGACCTGCCGAAGGCGGTGCTCGACTCGTCGCGGCAGATCTGGCTCGCGGGGCTGGGCGCGTTCTCGAAGGCGCAGGCCGGCGGGATGAGGGTGTTCGATACCCTCGTCGAGCAGGGCGAGGTCCTCGAGAAGCGCACCCGCCACATGGCGGCGGAGACCGCGGCCGCGGCGCGCGGCGCGGCGCAGGCGAAGGCGAAGGAGGTACAGAAGATGGCCGGTGGCACCTGGGACAAGCTGGAGCAGGTCTTCGAGGACCGCGTGGCCCGCGCGCTGTCGAAGCTCGGCGTGCACACGCAGAGCGACGTCGAGCGGCTGGCGGAGCGCGTCGATGCGCTCTCCGAGGCGGTCAACGAACTCGTGAAGGCGACCGGCATCAAGCCGAAGCGGCGGCCGCCGGCCTCGCCGATGAAGAAGATGATGAAGGGCGCCGTCAAGAGCGCGGCGCGCACGGCCACCGGCGCGGTCAAGTCCGCGCACTCGACCGCGAAGCGCACCGTCCGAACGGCGAGCGGCGCGGTGGATGCCGCGACGCGGACCGCGAAACGCACGGTTCGCACCGCGCGCAAGGTCGTGAAGGGCGCGTTGGGCTAGACGGCGTCGGCGACGCGGCGCCGATCGCGCACGCCGGAAACGCCTGCGTCCGCGGACCGCCGACTCCCGTCCCCGCGACGCGGGGAGGCGGGCGGCACCTGTCTCCCTCCGCCGGGTTTCCCGCGTCCGCTCCCGCGCGTCAGTCGCGGTTGAGCTTCTCGACCTGCTTGATGTAGTTCGTCATCGCGTCGTCCTTGCCCGTGCCCTTGAGCTTGGACCATGCGTCGTGCTTCGCGCCGCCGACGAAGTCGAACCCGCCGGGGCGCGCGCCCGTGACGTCGCCTTCGGTCGCCTGCTTGTAGTACGCGTACAGCTTGAGCAGCGTGGCGTTGTCCGGCTTCTTCTTCGTCTGCTTGGCCGCGGCGGCGGCGGCGTCGAACCTGGCCTTGAGGTCGTCCTTCTTCGCGGCGGCCATCGTGTCTCCTTCGTCCTGGTCGCGGGCCCCTCGGTCCCCGGGGGTTTCGTGCTACTTTAGCGCGGACGCCAAAGCGCCCGCAACGAACGGGCACGTCGTCCCCCCGTCCCCGTCACAGCGCCGGTTCCCGCCCGATGGCCGCTGCCCCGAAGCGCGAGAAGATCTCGGCGGTCGACACCGCGTGGCTGCGGATGGACCGTCCGCACAACCTGATGATGATCACCGGCGTGCTGATGTTCCGCGGGCGCGTCGAGCTTGCGCGGCTGAGGCGGCTGGTCGAAGAGCGTTTCCTGGTGTTCCGGCGCTTCCGGCAGAAGCCGGTCGACCTCGCCGGCATCTCGTTCTGGGAAACCGACGCCGAGTTCGACCTCGACCGCCACGTCGTGCACGCGGTGCTGCGCGCCCCCGCCGGACGTCGCGAGCTGCAGGCGCTCGTGTCGCGGCTCGCGACGTCGCCGCTCGATCCGGCGCGGCCGCGCTGGCAGTTCCACCTCGTCGACCGGTACGACGGCGGCAGCGCGGTCGTCGCGCGCATCCACCACTGCTACGCGGACGGCATCGCGCTCGTGCGGGTCATGCTGTCGATGACCGACGCGTCGGCGCACGGTCCGCCGGCGATGCCTTTCGAGCCCCCGGCGCGGGCGTCGGCACCGGCCGCCGACGATCCGCTGGCGCAGCTGATCCAGCCGTTCTCGGGCGTACTCGACATCGCGAAGAGGATCGGCGGCACGCTGATCGGGAAGGGCGTCGAACTGTGGACCGATCCGACGAAGGCGGCCGCGCTGGCGAGCCAGGGCACCGCGCTGACCGCGGAGATCGCGAACCTGACGCTGATGGAGCAGGACTCGCCGACGCGCTTCAAGGGCAAGCCCGGCGCGGCGAAGCGCGTCGCGTGGGCCGACCCGATTCCGCTCGACGAGGTGAAGGCGGTCGGACGCGCGCTCGGCGCGTCGGTGAACGACGTGCTGCTGTCGTGCGTCGCCGGCGCGCTCGCGCGCTACCTGCGCGGCAAGGGTGACGAGACCGCAGGCGTCATGATGCGTGCGCTGGTCCCGGTCAACCTGCGTTCGATGGAGAAGGCGTACAGGCTCGGCAACCAGTTCGGGCTCGTGTTCCTCGACCTGCCGATCGGGATCGAGAACCCGGTCGAGCGCCTCTACGCGGTGCGCGAGAACATGAGCAGCCTGAAGGAGAGCTTCCAGCCGGTGCTCGCGCTCGGCATCCTGGCGGCGATGGGCGCGGGGCCGAAGCTCCTGCAGGAGACGCTGCTGCGGGTCCTCGCCCGCAACGCGACCGCGGTGATGACCAACGTTCCCGGACCGACGCAGCCGCTGTGGCTCGCCGGCGCGCGGCTCGACAGCCTGATGTTCTGGGTGCCGCAGTCCGGCGACATCGGCGTCGGCGTGTCGATCCTGTCCTACGACGGCAAGGTCCAGTTCGGGCTGATCGCCGACAAGGGGCTGTGCCCGGATCCCGTGCGCGTGATCGAGCGCTTCGGCAGCGAGTTCGAGAAGCTCGTGCTCACCGTGCTGATGTGCCCGTGGGGCTTCGAGGGCGACCTCGATCCGGCGATGGCCGCGAGCGCGGTCGGCGCCGCCTGACGTCCGCTGGCCACGCCGTGCCCGCGCCGGCCCCCGCCCGCACGCTGCTCTTCTGCACGTCGTACTCGTACGACGCCCATGCCTGGCGCGCGCGCCAGCGCCGCTGGCTCGATTACCACCTCGCGCTCCCGCTCAAGCGCGACGCCGTGTTCCTGATCGACGACGCGTCGCCGTTCGTGCCGGACGATCCCGACGTGCGCGTTCTCGACGCGCTTCCTCCCCAACTGCCGGCCGGGCCCGCCGCGTTCGTCTACCGGTTCGGAGAGCATGAAGGGCGGATCGGCGTCGCCGGCCACCGCGGCTGGTGGCGCAGCTTCCTGTTCTCGCTCGAGATCGCGCGGACCTACGGCTTCGGGCGCATCGTCCACGTCGAATCGGACGCGTTCCTGCTCTCGCGCCGGATCGTCGACCGCATCAACGCGATCGGGGACGGCTGGACGGCGTTCTGGTGCCCGCTCTACGGCTTCGCCGAGTCGGGGCTGCAGGTCATCGCCGCGGACCGGTTCGACGACATGGCGGCGATCGCCGCGCGCGGGCTCGACGAGCTGACGAAGAAGTTCGCGGAGCACACGCTGCCCTTCACGCGCGTCGAGCGCGCCTACGCCGGAAACCGGTACGGCGAGAACCGCGGTCGCGCGCCGGGTTACGCCGACTACGCCTGCCAGGTCGACTCGCCGGAGTTCGCGATCCGCTACCGCGGCTGAACCGCACGGACGGGCGTCGCGGCGGCGTGCGTCGTCGCGACCGGTCGCGCCCTCACTCCAGCTCGGAGCGGGCGTGCTCGACGTCGAGGCGCTCCATCGCGTCGGCCGGCGCGACCTTCGCGGCGGCCTGGTAGAGCTTCTCGGCGTCGGCGATCCTCGACTTCCCGTACAGCATCAGGAGCCCGTTCGCGTACTCGATGCGCGCGATCGCGGAATCCGGGTTGAGCTTGATCGCCTTCTCGAAGTGCTCGACCGCCGAGTCCTTCTTCGCGCCGTAGGTCACGCCTGCGACGATGCCGCCGACCTTGTCGATCACCTCGGACTGGTAGGCGCCGTAAGCGATGTGCGCGTCGGCGTGCTTCGGCTCCAGCCTGATCGCGGTGGTGAGCGCCTCCTTGATCTTGCCGCCGTAGCCCTGCGCGAGCGCCTTCGCCACCGAGATGCCCTGGCTGTAGCGGCCGAGCGCGTACGCGTAGAGGTAGTGCGCGTTCGCGTCCTTCGGAGACTTCGCGCGGCGCGCGTCCGCCCATCCCGCGGCCTCCTCGAACTTCGCCAGCTTCGCCTTCTCGTTCGTCTCGAGGTAGGTCGCGTAGATCGCCTGCGCCTTCGCCGCGGCGATGACCCCGGCGCCGCCGGCAGCGAGCCCCGCGTCGACCGCATCGCCGAAGCGGCCGGCGTGGAACGCGGTCCAGGCGGCGAGGACGGCGGCGTCCTCCGGCGGCGGCTCGGCGTCGCCGCGGTGCAGCCGCGCCCACGCCTTCCTCACGGCGGCGTCGTCGCGGTCGATCGACCGGTCGGGATAGGGGAACTTCGCCCACTTCCTCGCCATCGCGTCATCCTCCCTGCAGGTATTCGCCGCCGAGCCGGTCGATCAGCGCGCGCGCCTCGCCCACCATGAACGGCGCGACGAGCGCCATCACCTGGTACGCGGCGCGGTCGAGCCGCGCGGTCTCCTGCGCGTCGGCGGCCGGCGACTCGAGGCGCTGGAACGACACCCAGTAGGTCGACACGAGGGCGACGTTCTTCGCGAGCGCCGCGATCTCCCGCGTGGTCGCGCGCATCGCGCCGGCCCGCACCATGCCTCCGCACAACTCTATCACGGTGATTTCGCCTCGCGAGACGAGCGCGGCGAAGCGTGCGGCGAGCCGCCGGTTTCGCGACGCGAGCTCGTCCAGGTCGCGGAACAGGAACCGGTACGCCCACATGCGCTCGAACAGCAGGTGGAGCATGAGCCACAGGTCCTCGACGTCGGGTGCGCGGTCCGGCGGCGCGGCGAACAGCGGGACGACGCCGGTCTCGTACGCGGCGTACAGCTCGCCGATGATCTCGTCCTTGTTGCGGAAGTGGTAGTACAGGTTGCCGGGGCTGATGTTCATCTCGTCGGCGATGTGCCCCGTCGTGACCGAAGGCTCGCCGTGGCGATTGAACAGCGCCAGCGCGGTTTCGAGGATGCGTTCGCGCGTGCGGCGCGGTCGCTTCTTGTCGGCCATGGGGCGCGGTCGGGTCGCGAGTGCTGCCGAGTGTAGCGCAACGGCCGCGGCGGGCCGCGGCCCTCGGTGCGCGGCGACCGCGCGGCGGCCCTATCGCGCCTGCGCGTTCGCGCGGCGCACCCAGCGTTCGAGGTGGTCGAGCGTGTGACCGAGCTCGCGCGCGGTCGTGCGGATGCTGCGCCGCGCGCGCGGATCGGAGCGGATCGGGCGCGGGTCGACGAGGGCGGAGCGCACGTCGCGCGTCGAGTCGGCGAGCCGGTCCTCGCGGATCGAGATGCCGTGGCGCGCGAAGACCGGCGCGAGCATCGGCGCGCGCACGCGCAGGTTGTAGCGCGTGGTCGCGAACGCGGTCGAGCACAGCCGCTTGCGCTGCGAGTAGCTGAAGATGTTCGCGAAGAACATGTCGGCGTCCTCGCGGTCCGGCTCGAACAGCACCACGCTGGCGTCCGGATACTGCTGGCGGTACTTCTCCATGCCGACCTTCATGCGCGAATGGATGATCGCGCGGAAGGTCTGCGACATCACCAGCGGCAGGCCGCCATGATTCAGCTTCTCGACGGTGAGCCGCCCGCGGCGCGCCGCGCCGGACACGTCGAACGGCACGAGCGGGTTCACGCACAGGAGCAGCCCGACGCCCTGGTCGAGCGCCACCGACGCGTGCAGCGTCTTGTTGAGGGCGCCGTCGACGTAGTGCTCGCGGTCGATCTCGACCGGCGGGAAGAGTCCCGGCAACGCGCTCGACGCCTCGATCGCGCGCGAGATCGGCACGTGGTCGTGGCCCGGCGCGCCGAACGTCACCGGGCGGCCGGTGTCGAGGTTGGTCGCGACGAGGAACAGCTTGCAGGGCAGCTCGCGGAAATCGTTGGTGCGACCGTCGGCCGAGAACAGGCGGGCGAGGAAGGCGTCGATCGCGCCGTTGTCGAACATGCCGGTCGGCAACGCGCTCGCGAGCGTCGAGAACGAGCTCATGACGCCGCGGTGGAACGGATCGCCGAGGTACTGCGCCGCCGCGCGCCAGGCCAGCGACGGGAGCGACGCGAGCCGCCGCCTGAACTCGCCCAGTGCGGGCTTGAGGAAGATCTCGGGCTTGAGCGCGGCCTCGGCGCCGTCCTCGATGAACAGCCGGTACATCTGCGACGGCGAGATGCCGTTCGCGAGCGCGGCCGCGACGAACCCGCCCGACGAGACCCCGACGTAGGCGTACAGGTCGTTCAGGTCGAGGCCGTCGAGCGAGTCGGCGAGTGCGAGCAGCGCGCCGACTTCGTAGATGCCGCCGAGCGGCCCACCGCCCGCGAGCGCGAGACCAATGCGCGGACGCGCTCGCATACGGCGATCGCGGGCGCTGCTCGCGCCCGCCGTGGTGCTCCTCGGCATGGTCCTCCTGGCAGGCCCGATCGAAGCGGGCGATCGCCGGGATTTCGCCGTCCCGGTCGACCGTCCGTGCCCGGAGTGTAGCGCCTTACGCGCGCTTCGTGGCGCGCTTCGCGCCGCGCTTCACCGCGCGCTTCGCACCCTTCGCGGCGCGCGCGCCGCGCGCCTTCGCCGCGCGCTTGCCGCGCGCGGACGCCTGGAACGCGTCCGGCAGGTCGACCTTCGGCAGGTTGCGCGGCAGCGTCTCGCGCACCAGCGTCGTCGCCGTGTCGGCGACCTGCTTGACGGTTTGCGTCACCGTGCTTCGCGCTTGCCGCCAAAGCGAATTCGCGGCCGTGAACGACGTCTCGATGCGGTCGCCGACCAGCCGGAACGTGCGCGACTCGACGGCGGTTCCTTCCTTCACGAGGGTGCGGAAGACCTTGCCGGCCTCGTTCTGCGCCCAGTCGCGCGTGACGACCGCGGCGCCGAGGCTCGCAAGCCAGACCTGCCGCGACGCGGCGAAGAGCGCTTCGCCGGCGGGAGCCGTGCGGGATGTGTTCGTGTATGCCATCGAAATCTCCTGTCTGTCGGAAGAAACCGCGCCCGGAAGCCGCGGCAATGGCTCAATCTAGCCCGGCGGGCCTAGAGCAATCACCCTAAAGGCGCGCGGGAGGAAGGGTTCAGGCGGCGGGGACGCGGCGGCCAAGCGTCGCGGCGAGTCCGTCGGCGAGCTTCGCCCCGAGCGCGTAGATCGACAGCTGGGGGTTCGCGCCGATCGACGTCGGGAACAGCGACCCGTCGATCACATGGAGGTCGCGGAGCTGGTGATGGCGGCCGTCGAGGTCGACGACGGCGCGCCGCGGGTCGGGACCGAGCGGGCAGCCGCCCATCACGTGCGCCGACACGATCGGCGTGACCAGCGGCGCGAGCGCGAAGCCGTCGACCGCCCGGCGCGCGGCCGCGGCGTCGGTGAACGCCTCACCGCGGCCGTGGACCGGCATCACCGTGTGCGCGCCCGCCGCGAACTGCACGTCGGCCATCGCGCGGAAGGCGCGCCGGATCCCGTCGAAGACGTAGTCGGTGAGCGGGTAGTCGAGGACCGGCGTCCCGTCGTCCCGGAGCATCACGGTTCCGCCCGGGCTGTCCGGGTGGAAGCCGTCGCGCACCAGCGCGATCAGCACCTGCAGGTTCGGCATCCGGCCCATCCAGTGCGCGTGCGCATCGCCGTGGCCCGGCAGCGTGATCGCCGCGAGCACCGGATGGACCGGGGGCGCCTCGAGCTTGAATCCGGCGCGTCCGTCGACCGGAAACGCGTCGAGCCAGTGGTCCGAGTAGATCGTCTGCGGCGCTCCCGTGTGGCCGTCGACGCGGTCGGGCATGAGCGCGGCCGACACGATCGTCGGATGGAGGAACGTGCGCCTGCCCACGAGCCCGTACGGATCGGGCACGCCGCTGCGCAGGAGCAGCGCGGGCGAGCCGATCGCGCCGGCGGCCGCGACGTAGCTGCGCGCGCGGACCACGACGCGGCGCGCGGTCGGCGTCGTGCCGGACGCGTCGAGCGCGCGCGCTTCCAGCCGGTCGACGCGCTCGCCGGCGACGACGAGGCGCTCCGCACGAACGCGCGTGACCAGCTTCGCGCCGCGCGACAGCGCCGAGGGCAACGTCGTGACCAGCATCGACTGCTTCGCGTTGGTCGGACAGCCCAGGCCGCAGTAGCCCAGGTTCCAGCAGCCGCGGACGTTGCGACGGATCACGCCGCTGGGAATGCCGAGCTTCGCCGCGCCGCGCGCGAGCGCCGCGTTGTTCGCGTTGGGCGCGATCTCCCATGGCGAGATGCCGAGCCGCGCCTCCATCTTCTCGAACCACGGCGCCAGCGCCTCGACGCCGAGGCCCGGGATGCCGTGCGCGCGCGCCCAGTGCGCGAGCGTCGCCGGCGGCGTGCGGAACGAGCTCGTCCAGTTGACGGTCGTTCCCCCGCCGACGCAGCGGCCCTGCATGATGTTGATCGCCTTGTCCCGCGTCCGTCGCGCCGCCGACTCCTGGTAGAGCTCCGGGTAGGCGTCGGACTCGCGCATCCGGAAGTCGGACGACGAACGCAGCGGCCCTTCCTCCAGCACGACGACCTTCAATCCGGCGAGCGCGAGCGTCTCCGCCGCGACGCCGCCGCCCGCGCCGCTGCCGACGATCGCGACATCGGCCTCGATCGCGAGGTCGGCGGCGAGCGTCGAGGCGTCGACGACGTCCCATCCGGCGGCGAGGCCGGCGCGGATCGGATCGGGGATGCGGGGCTGGGCGCTGCTCATCGCCTACACCGAGAGCGTCGGCGGACCCGGGTACCCGATCGCGGGCCACGAACGCGGATTGGCGTACCACGCGGCGATCACGAGCTGGTGCAGCGCGTCGTACGCGCTGCGCTTGAGCGCCCAGCCGCTCGATTGCCACGCCCGCAGGAAACCTTCGACCTCGGCGACCGTGGCTTCCGGCCACGGCGACGGGACGCCCGCGAACACGCGCCGGCCGACGCCCAGCGCGAGCAGCGAGAAGAGCTGTGCGAGCTCCCCGCGCGATGCGGGCGGGAGCCCGGCGATCGCGCGGTCGACGCCGGCGACGGCTTCGTCGATGGCGCTTGCCCGCTCCGCCGGCGCCGCGGGCAGGGCACCCGCAAGCATCGCGGGAACGATCGCGCGCACGATTCCGCCCGCGTCGCGGTCCAGTGCCCGCGCGGAGTCGCCGACACCCGGACGCACCTTGAACCAGGCGACACCGCCGGCGATCGCGAGCGCGGCGCCGCCGGCAATGCCGGCCTTCAGGAGTCGTCGGCGCGGGAGGTCGATCATCGGGAGACGCGCCCCGGGGTCGGCAGGGGGCAGGCAGTGCGCAAGCTAGTCGCCGTGGCTAGAGGAATCAACCTAATCCGCCGCGGCGGCGCCATGTCCGCGCGCGCTAGACTTCGACCGCCCGGACCCGCCGCCGTTCACGATTCCCGATACCTTGGCCTCGACGCCGATCACGTCCGCCGCCGCCGCGCTCGTGCGCGAACTCGAGCGCGTGCACGCGCTGCACGCCGTCCGCGCGGCGAACCCGATCCTCGCGGGAGCGCTCCAGCGCCTCGGCGACTGGCAGGCGCGCCGGCTCGCCGCGACCTACGCCGACCTGGCGCACGACCCGCGTTACGCCGACGCGATCACGTTCTTCGAGACCGACCTGTACGGTCCGCAGGACTTCAGCAAGCGCGACGCCGACCTCGCGCGCATCGTGCCCGCGATGACACGCCTGCTGCCGGACGGCGTGGTCATGTCCGTCGCGCGCGCGATGGAACTGAACGCGCTGTCGCACGAGCTGGACGCGAAGCTGCTCGACCACCTGCCGCGCGCGGACGCCCAGCTCACGGTCGAGGACTACTGCCGGGCGTTCCGGCGCATGGGTCGCGAGGCCGATCGCCGGAGGCAGGTCGCGCTGATCGGCGAGGTCGGCGCCGCGCTCGACCGCTACGTCAGGCGGCCGATGATCCGCGGCGCGCTCGCGCTGATGCGCGGACCCGCGCGCGTCGCCGGCCTCGACGAACTTCAGGCGTTCCTCGAGCGCGGGTTCGCCGCGTTCCACAGGATGGGCGGCGCGGGCGAGTTCCTCGCGACCGTCCGCGAGCGCGAAACCGCGCTGATCGAGCGGATCTTCGCGGGCGCGACGGCGCCGTTCGACGACCCGGCCGCGCGTCCGCGCGGGCGGGCGTGACGTCGCGGGGACGCCGTCCCCGCCGCAGCGTCAGGCCTTCTTTCTCGCGGTCTTCGGCGCGGGCCTGGCGGCCGGCTTCGACTCGGACGCGCCGACGAGCGCGTCGAGCTCGGTGTGGATCGCGCGCTCGATCGACTGCGCGACGGCCGAGAGCAGGAATCCGAGCTTCACGTCGAGCGTGATCCGGTCCCCGGCGACATGCATGTTTCCGCTGAGCCCCGCGCGATCGAAGCGGCAGGTGTCGCCGTCCCACGTGCAGGCGAGGTCGTAGCGCTTGCGCAGGTCCTTCGCCATCCTTTCCGCGACGCTCTTCGCCTTCGCGTGGGGCAGGTGGTGCTTCTTGACGACCGAGATCGTGGCCATGGACGGGCGCCTTCGCGCGGGGACAATGGACGCCACGAGTATAGCGAGGCGCGCACCTGGCGCCCACGGGGCGTCGTGGCGCGCGCGACGGCGATGCGGCAGAATTCCCCGGCCGACAGCGGCCGCACCGATGAACGCCAATCTCGCGCATCTGCTGCTCCGGGCGCAGGACGCGCCCGGTCGCGCGCCGTACCGGCACTGGGCCGCCGGGCGCTGGGCGGACGTCACGGCGCGCGAGGTGGCCGCGCGCGCGGCGCAATGGCAGGCGGCGTTCCGGCGCGAAGGCTTCGCGCCCGGCGATCGCATCGCGCTCGCACTGCGCAACGGCGTGCAGTGGGTCGCGATCGACCAGGCCGCGCTGGGCCTCGGGCTCGTCGTCGTTCCCCTCTACGTCGACGACAATCCCGACAGCATCGCGTGGTGCGCCGCGCACGCCGAGGCGCGCCTCCTGGTCGTCGACGGCAACCGCATGGCGGCGTCGCTGCGCAGGCTCGGCTCGCAGTACGCGTTGCCGCCGGTCGTCGTGCTGCGCGCGGACGAGGTCGAGGGCTGGACGACGGCCGAGCAGTTCCTTCCCGCCGCCGGCGGCGAGTTCGAGGTGCTCGACGTCGACCCGGACGCGCTCGCGACGATCTGCTTCACCTCGGGCACCGCGGGGCGACCGAAGGGCGTGATGCTGTCCCACCGCAACATCGGCGCGAATGTCGAGATGTGCCGGGCGACGGGGATGGCGCGGCCCGACGACCGCTTCCTGTCGGTGCTGCCGCTGTCGCACATGTTCGAGCGCACGGGCGGCTACTACCTGCCGCTCTCGATCGGCGCGCAGGTCGCGTTCGCGCGCGGCGTCGCGCACCTGCCGGACGACCTCGTGTCGCAGTCGCCGACCGTGATGTTCGCGGTGCCGCGCATCTTCGAGAAGTTCGCTGAACGCATCGCGCAGTCGCTCTCGGCGACGCCGCGCAGGCGGCGGCTCGTCGAGGCGTGCGTCGCGACGGGCTGGCGCGTCGAGCGGGGCCACGGGACGCTCGCCGACCGCCTGGCGCTGCGCGCGTTGCGGCGCCTGGTCGCGAAGCCGATCTTTGCGCGGCTCGGAGGACGCCTGCGGATCGCGGTCGTCGGCGGCGCGGCGCTCGACCCGGCGATCGCGCGCACGTTCATCGGACTGGGGCTTGCGATGTTGCAGGGCTACGGCATGACCGAGGCATCGCCTGTCATCTCGGTCAACCGCCTCGGCGACAACGTGCCCGACTCGGTCGGGCGGCCGCTCGACGGCATCGAGGTCAGGCTCGCCGGCAACGGGGAACTGCTCGTGCGCGGCGCGAACGTCATGCCGGGCTACTGGCGCGACGAGGAGGCGACGCGCGACGCGCTCGACGCGGAGGGATGGCTCCACACCGGCGACATCGCCGAGATCCGCGACCGCCGCATCTGGATCCGCGGGCGCGCGAAGGACATCCTCGTGCTGTCGAACGGCGAGAAGCTGCCGCCGCAGGACGTCGAGTTCGCGATCCTGCACGACCCGGTGTTCGAGCAGGCGATGCTCATCGGGGAGGGCCGGCCCTACGCCGTGCTGCTCGCCGTGACGCAGGAGTCCGACGAGAGGGCGCTGGTCAGGCGCGCGAACGAGAAGCTGAAGGATTTCCCGCGCTGGATGCGCGTGCGGCGCGTGATCGCGACGCGCGAGCCCTGGAGCGTCGACAACGGGCTCCTCACGCCGACGCTGAAGCTCAAGCGCCCGCTCGTCCAGGCACGCTACAGCGAGCGCATCGAGGCGGCTTACGCATCGCACGCGGTCGAGGGGTGATCCCCCCGAAGCGAAAGGCGTTCGCTTCCCCCCGGGGGGTGACGCGCCCTTGGGGCGGCCCTGCGGGCGCGGGTGTGATCCCCCCGAAGCGAACGGCGTTCGCTTCCCCCCGGGGGGTGACGCGCCCTTGGGGCGGCCCTGCGGGCGCGGGTGTGATCCCCCCCGAAGCGAACGGCGTTCGCTTCCCCCCG
>CAJPFI010000053.1 GCA_905339295.1 Burkholderiales bacterium | reverse complement strand
GTATTCACCTCGGTGCCAGATCTGAAGAGGAAGCTCATGCGTTACATCCGCCAATACAACAAGCAGGCCAAACCCGTGAAATGGAAGTACTTCGATCCATCGCGCCGAATTACTCCCGATTCAATCGTTACAGTCCACTAGCCCCCCAGCGCGAGCTGCGGCGGCGTGCGCAACGCGTGCCAGATCGCCATCAGGCTCGCGACCACGCCTCCGCCGAGCATCACCGCGAACGTCGCCGCCGTCTCGCCGGCCAGGAAGTGGAGCGTGCGCGGGAAGCCCGGCACGATCGCCTCGCGGATCGCGTAGGCGACGGCGAAGCTCGCGAGCGTGAGCGCGAGCGACTGCTCCATGATCAGCCGCACGATCACGCTGTTGGGCGCGCCGATGAGCTTGAGCGTCGCGATCGACCGGATCTTCTCGATCGTGAGAACGTAGACGATCAGCGCAATGATGACGATCGACACGACGACCAGCAGTCCGCGGAACAGCCCGAGCACCGCCGACATCCTTCGCAGGCGCCCTTCCAGCATCAGGCTGCGCTCCTCGCCGGTCGTGTAGACGTTGAAATAGAGCCAGTCGCGGACGTGCGCCGCGACGGCCCGGGCGTCGGCGCCGGGCTCGAGCGTGACGAGCACCGCGTTGATCGTGTCGCCGCCGGAGGCGAGGAGCGGCAGCAGGCGCTCCGCCTGCGCGGGGCCGTAGCCGGCGCGCTCGAGGCGCTTCAGGTTGGCCGCGCGCGCCGACTCGAGCGCGCGATTGTCCTGCTGGAACTGCGCTTCCTGCGCGTCCGGCAGCGACAGGTAGACGAGCGGATTCCCCGCCGCGTCGACCGCGCCTTCGATGACGCCGACCACCGTGTAGGCGTGCGTGGCGAGCGAAACGCTGTCGCCGGGGACGAGCCCGAGCTTCCGGTCGGCGACCATCTCGTAGTGCGGCGCCTCGATCCCGCGGCCCTGGGCGATGCGGCCGGGCCCGCCCAGGCCGCCGAAGACGTCGTAGCCGACGATCGTGAACTGCTGGCTCGCGCCGGCGATTTCGCGTTGCGCCGTGTAGAGGACGAGCGGGCTCGCCCGCGCGACTCCCGGCGTGGCGGCGACGCTGCGGTAGCTGTCCGCGGGCATGCGCGAGCTCTCGTTGATGGGCCCGCCGCGACCGCGCTCGACGACCCAGAGGTCGGTCGCGGTGTTGTCGATCAGCCATACGCCGTCGGCGATGTTGCCCTGGTAGATGCCGTTCATCACCAGCACGATCGCGAGCAGCATCGCCACGCCGGCGATCGTCGCGACGAACTTGCCGAGGTGGCGCCGGATGTCCTTGACGGCGAGGTCCATCGACGCTCCCGCGGTCGGATCAGTCCGTCCCGTCGGCGGGACGTACGCGCGTTCCGGGCTCGATCCCGGCCGCCGGCGCGACCACGCGCTCGCCGGAGGCGAGCCCTTCGCGCACGACGACGCGGCCGCGGTCCGACGCGCCGGTCGTGACCGCCCGGAATTCGGTTCGCGAGTCGACGACGGCCAGCACACCCTGCCGGCCCGCGCGGTCGCGCACGAGCGCCGACACCGGCACGACGACGCCCGACTCCTCGCCGGTGACGATCGCGACTTCCGCCTCCTGGTCGATCGCGAAGCTCGCCGGCGTCGCGTCGAACGCGACGTTCACCTCCATCTCGCGAGCCGCGGCGTCCGCCTGGCGCGCGATCCGGGCCACCTTGCCGGGGACCGTGTCGCCGGTGCGCAGGCGAATGCTGGCGACCTGACCGACGCGCACCTGTCCGACCACGGACTCGTCGATGCGCGTTGCAACCCAAAGCGTCGACGGGTCGACGATGCGGAACACCGGGCTGCCCGCGACGACGGTCGTTCCGACCTCGGCCTGCCGCAGCACGACGATGCCGTCGAGCGGCGACACGAGCTGCGCGTACGACAGGACGGTGTCGGAGTAGCGCGCTTCCTGGTCGAGCGAGCGCGCGTCGGCCTCGCGCGCCACCAGCAGGGCGCGCGCGTTCTCGAGACCGGCCTCGGCCGCGCGCAGCGCCGCGTCGGAGGCGTCGAACGCCGCCTTCGAAACGAAGCCATCGCTCAGCAATTCGGCGTCGCGGCGCCGCTTCGAGCGCGCGAGCTCGAGCTCCGCGCTGGCGCGCGCGACCGTGGCCTGCGCCGCCCTGACGGAGCCCGCAAGCGCTTCGCGCTGTCCCCCGACGACCGCGCGCCGTGCGGCGAGGTCGCGGTCGTCCAGCTCGGCCAGCACGGCGCCGTGCCTGACCGAGTCGCCGACGTCGGCATGGACCGCGGCGACGCTCGCCGTGATTCGCGAACCCAGCGTCACCGCGATGCGTGCCTGAACGGTGCCCGGCCCGGAGACGTGCGAGGGCAGCGAGTCCCGGGTCGCCTCCACGACGACTGCGGGCACGGTTCGGATTCCGAGCAGGTAGACGCCGGCACCGGCGGCGAGGACGACCAGCGCGGTCACGGCCGCGACGGCGATGCGCTTCCGGTTCATCGGGATCAGACGGCGGGCGCGGCGAGGATCTCGGCGCCGGTCACGTCGACCACCCGCACGCCGACCGGGATGCCGTGCCGGACGCTCTCGGTCACGACGCAGAAGTCCTCGAACTGGGCCATGCAGCGATCCAGGTGGCCGATCGCGGCGGCGCTTTCCGCCAGCCGGATCGTCACGTCGAAGCGGCCGATGCGCATCCGGCCCTGCTCGTTGCGGACGAGCTCGCCCGTCACCTCGGCGCGCAGCGGGCCGGGCGACTGCCTGAACTTGCGCATGCAGAACAGCAGGCTCGACGACAGGCAGTTCGCGACCGCCGCGCCGATGAGCCGGGCCGCGTTCGGTCCCGACGCGCGCCCGAGCGGCGCGGGCTCGTCGAGATCCAGCTCGGCGACACCCGGCCAGTCGAACCGCACGCGGAACTCGAAGTCCCGAATCTGCTCGAGCTCGAGGATGAACGACAGCGATTCGCTGGCCAAGGGACCTCCGGTTGACGGGTCCCGCTCGCGCCTCGCGAACCCGACCTCATGCTACGCAGCATAGCCGGGGCCCGGCCGCGAGTATGTGACCGGGGTCACACTGCGTGCCCGCCGGCGTGCCGATGGGCGGGGCGCCCTCCCGCGCCGTGCCCGGCCTACTCGTCCGGAAGGATGCCGAGGCGGCGGTAGATCGGGCGGATGTCGACCGCGAGCCGCCGCAGCACGCGCAGGAAGACGAGGCCGCCGACCATGCACGCGATCCCGTTCAGCAGGAACGTGTTCCGCACGCCGATCGCGTCGGCGACCGCGCCCGCGGCGACGTGGCCGAGCGGCGCGACCCCGAGGAACGCGAGCGTGTAGAACCCGGCGACGCGCCCGCGCAGCCGGTCGTCGACGATCGTCTGCAGGATCGTGTTCGACGACGCGGCCGCGAGCGTCATGCCGCCGCCCACCGGGACCATCAGCGCCAGCGCGAGCGGGAACAGGTCGAGGTGCGAGAACGCGGCGAGCGCGCCCCCGCAAGCGAGCGCCGCGAAGGCGATCACCCGTCCCAGTCCGCGCACCGTGCCGCGGTCGGCGAGCCACACCATCGCGAGCAGCGCGCCGCTGCCCGCCGCCGACAGCAGGAGGCCGAGCGTCTGCGGTCCCCCCGCGAAGTGGACCTTCGCGTAGATCGGCATCAGCGAGCTGTAGGGCGTGATCGTGAACGACATCAGCGCGACGAGCCCGAGCAGCGCGCGGGCCGGCGCAAAGCCCAGCGCATAGCGCGCGCCCTCGGTGAAGCTCGCCCACAGGCTCGCGCCGGCCGCCGCGCGCGGCTGCACCGGCCAGCGCATCCGCAGCAGCGCGACGAGAACCGCGAGGAACGACACCGCGTTGATCGCGAAGCACACGGCCTCGCTCGTCACCGCGAGCACGAGTCCCGCGAGGGCCGGACCCACGACGCGCGCGCCGTTGACCATCATCGAATTGAGCGCGATCGCGTTCGGCAGGTCGGCGCGGTCCTCGACGAAGTGCACGTACGACGACTGCCGCAGCACGACGTCGAAGGCCTGGACGATCGACAGGAACAGCGCGAGCGCGATCAGGTGCGCGACCGTCACGACGCCCGCGAACGCGAGCGCGGCGAGCGTCACCGCCTGCGCCATCAGCAGCGACTGCGTGACGAGGAGCGCGCGCCGCCGGTCGACGCGGTCGACCACGACGCCGGCGAACGTCCCGAGGACCAGCATGCCGACGTTGGCCGAGAACGCCACGACGCCGAGCAGCAGCGGCGATTCGGTCAGGCGCCAGGTGAGCCAGCTCATCGCGACCTGCTGCGCCCAGGTGCCGATCAGCGACAGGCCCTGCCCGACGAAGAACAGCCGGTAGTTGCGGTACCGGAGCGCGCGGAACGTGCGCCGCGCGCGCGCGACCGTTTCGCCGATCACGGAACGCCCGGGCGCAAGCGCCCGGCCCGGCTCAGGTCTGGTCGGCGCCGATCCACTTGGCCACGTCCGGCGCCTCGTAAGCGGCGAAGCGGTCGAGCAATCGGTCCGGATCGGTCTCGACCACCAGCATCGCGCGATGCTCGGCCTTCAGGAACTGCGCGCCGGCCGCGTCGTCGAGGAACCCGACCAGCTTGTCGTAGAATCCCGCCGCGTTGAGGAGTCCGCAGGGCTTGCGGTGCCAGCCCAGCTGCGCCCAGGTCCAGATCTCGAACAGCTCCTCGTAGGTGCCGAGCCCGCCGGGCAGCGCGACGAAGCCCTGCGCGAGTTCCGCCATGCGTGCCTTGCGTTCGTGCATCGAGCCGGTGACGACGAGCTCGGTGAGTCCCGTGTGCGCGAGCTCCTTCTTCATCAGCGCCTGCGGGATGACGCCGGTGACGCTGCCGCCCGCGTGGAGCGCCGCGTCGGCGACGACGCCCATCAGCCCGACGCGGCCGCCGCCGGTGACGAGCCCGATGCCGCGGCGCGCGAGCGCGCGGCCCATCGCCCGCGCCGCGTCCGCGTACGCGGGGTCGCGGCCGGTGTTCGCGCCGCAGTAGACGCAGACGCGCTCGAGCTGCATGCGTTCAGCCCGACAGGCGCGTCAACTGCTCGTCCAGCCTCGCGAGGGTCGCCTCGAAGCCGGCCAGCCGCGCGCGCTCCTGCTCGACCACCGCCGCGGGCGCCCGCGCCACGAAGCCCTCGTTGCCGAGCTTCGCCTTCGCCCGGCTCACCTCGCCGGCGAGCCGCGCGCGCTCCTTCGACAGGCGCTCGCGCTCGGCAACGGGGTCCACCTTGACGTCGAGCATGATGCGCAGCGTGTCCACGATCGCCACGGGCGCATCGACATCGGGCAGCGCGTCGACGATCCGGAAGCCGGACAGCCGCGCGAGCGCCATCGCGTACGGTCCGAAGTCCCGCACGCCGTGTGCCGCGACGTCGCCGGTGACGAGCAGGCCGACCTTCGCGCCCGGAGCCAATCCCATCGTGGATCGCAGCGACCGGACCGCGTCGACGATGCTCTTCAGCACGCCGACGCGCGTGTCGTCGATCGGAAAGCGGAGCGCGTCGTTGGGCTTCGGAAAGGGCTGGAGCGAGATGGTCTCGCCCGACTTTCCCGCGAGCGGCGCGACCGTCTGCCACAGCTCCTCGGTGATGAACGGCATGAACGGGTGCGCGAGACGCAACGTCGCCTCGAGCTCGCGCACGAGCACCGCCCGCGTGCGGCGCGCCCGCGCCGCGTCTCCCGGCGCGCCGCCCTGCGCCAGCTGGACCTTCGCGAGCTCCACGTACCAGTCGCAGTACTCGTCCCAGACGAACTCGTAGAGCGCCTTCGCGGCGAGGTCGAAGCGATAGCCCGCGAGCCCCTCGACGATCTCCGCCTTGGCCCGCTGCACGCGCCCCAGCAGCCAGCGGTCGACGAAGGTCAGCTCGCCGGGCACCAGCGGGCCCGGCTCGATGTCCTTCCCCTCGCAGTTCATCAGCACGAACCGCGACGCGTTCCACAGCTTGTTGCAGAAGTTGCGGTAGCCCTCGCAGCGATGGAGGTCGAAGTTGAGCGTGCGGCCGAAGGTCGCGAGGCTCGCGAACGTGAAGCGCAGCGCGTCCGCGCCGAACGAGGGAATGCCGTCCGGGAACTGCCTGCGCGTGCGCTTCGCGATCGACGCCGCCTGGCGCGGGTCCATCAGGTTCGCGGTGCGCTTGGCGACCAGCCCCTCGGTGTCGATGCCGTCGATCAGGTCGAGCGGATCGAGAACGTTGCCCTTCGACTTGGACATCTTCTGGCCCTCCTCGTCGCGCACGATCGCGTTGATGTACACGTCGCGGAACGGGATGCGGCCGGTGAACCAGGTCGTCGTCATGATCATTCGCGCGACCCAGAAGAAGATGATGTCGAAGCCGGTGACGAGCACCGACGACGGGAGGAACGCCGCGAGGAACGGGTTCGCCGCGTCGGCCTTCGCGCCGCCGGTCCAGCCCAGCGTCGAGTGGCACCACAGGGCGGACGAGAACCACGTGTCGAGAACGTCCTCGTCGCGGCGGAAGCCGGCCGGCTCGCGGCCGAGCTTCGCGCGCGCCTGCGCGAGGGCGCCCGCCTCGTCGCGCGCGACGTAGCAGTTGCCCGCCTCGTCGTACCACGCCGGGATCTGGTGGCCCCACCAGAGCTGGCGCGAGATGCACCAGTCCTGCAGGTTGCGTATCCAGTGCAGGTAGGTCGCGATCCACTCGTCGGGCACGAAGCGCAGGTGCTCGCCCGCGCCTGGCCCGTCGCCCGGCAACCCGGCGGCGTCGACCGCGGCGAGGCAAAGCTCCTGGATCGACCTGCCGGGAAAGTGCGGATGCGTCGCGGGACCCGCCCTGGTCGTCGCGACGAACCACTGGTCGGTCAGCATCGGCTCGACCACTTCGCCGGTGCGCCCGCAGCGCGGCACGACCATCCTGTGCGCCTTCTCCGACACGACGAGCCCGAGGGCCTTCAGGTCGGCGAGCACGGCCTCGCGCGCGACGTAGCGATCGAGGCCGCGGTATTTCGCCGGCGCGCTGTCGTTGACCCTGGCTTCGAGATCCAGCACCGCGATCGCGGGCAGCCCGTGGCGCTGGCCGATCTGCCAGTCGTTGAAGTCGTGCGCCGGCGTGATCTTGACCGCGCCGGTGCCGAACTCGCGGTCGACGTACTCGTCGCCGATGACCGGGATCTCGCGCCCGGCGAGCGGCAGCCGCACCATGCGGCCGATCAGGTGCCGGTAGCGCCCGTCCTCCGGGTGCACGGCGACCGCGGTGTCGCCCAGCATCGTCTCGGGACGAGTCGTCGCGACGTGGAGCGAGCCTGACCCGTCCACGAGCGGATAGGCGAGTTCCCAGAGCCGGCCCTGCTCCTCCTCGCTGTCGACCTCGAGGTCGGACACCGCGGTGCCGAGCCTCGGGTCCCAGTTGACCAGCCGCTTGCCGCGGTAGACCAGGCCGTCCTCGAAGAGCCGCACGAACGTCTCGACGACGGCGGCCGACAGGCCCTCGTCCATCGTGAAGCGCTCGCGCGTCCAGTCGCACGAGAGCCCGAGGCGGCGCATCTGGCGGGTGATCGCGCCGCCCGACTCGTCCTTCCACGACCACACGCGCTCGACGAACGCCTCGCGCCCCAGGTCGTGGCGCGACGTGCCCTCGGCCTTCAGTTGCTGCTCGACGACGATCTGCGTCGCGATGCCCGCGTGGTCGGTGCCGACCTGCCACAGCGTGTTGTCGCCGCGCATCCGGTGCCAGCGGACCATCACGTCCATCAGCGTCTGCTGGAACGCGTGCCCCATGTGCAGCGTGCCGGTGACGTTCGGAGGCGGAAGCTGGATGCAGAACGAATCCCTGCCGCGGTCCATCGACGGCCTGAACGCACCGCGCGATTCCCACAACGGGTACCATTTCGCCTCGACGGCGTGGGGTTCGAAGCTTTTCGCGAGTTCCATGGCGGCGCCGCGGCGCGAACGCGCAGGCGGCCCAAAACAGGGAATTCTAGCAGACGGAGGCAATTCGTTTCGCAGAATCAAGTCCTTGCGACGAATCGTGCGGCGTTCGCGGCGTCCGTCCCCGACGAGGGGCGAAGCGACGCGCCGTTTCGTGGCAAGGTGCGGGGCGTGCCGGCGATCGGCGACGGCCGACCCGAGGTGGCGCCCGGCGCCGGACCAGGCACGAGAACGCGATCCCATCGACAGCGAACGGGAGTGTAGCGATGACGACGGAGCAGTCACCGGATCTCAAACTGATCATGCTCGCCTTGGCGGAGGTGCTCGAACGCATCACCGAGTTGCAGAACGCGAAGACGCTGGAATCGATGATGGACCCGAAGGCCGCCGGCGTGTTCGCCCCGACGAGCATGCTCGCGCTGGACCTGCGCAAGCGGGCGCGCGAGATTTCCTAGGGAAGCGCTGCGCGGCTCCGCGGCGGCGCGCCGCGTCGCCGGGACGAGCGGAGGCGCCGGGTGAGTGCCTAGCGCGTGGCGCGCGCCGCGCCGACCTGCTCGGCGCCGGAGAGCCGGTAGAGCACGCCGCTGGGGTCGTCCTTCAGCACGGCGAAGCGGCCCGAGACGACGATGGGCTCGAGCGAGTAGCCGACCGGCTCCTTCGCGAACACCTCGACGACCGCCTCGGGCCCGGCGGGCAGGCAGAACGAGCAATGCGGCGGCACCGCGGACACGAGGAAGTGCTTCTGCCGGTCGCCCATGTCGAGCGGGATCATGAACCCCTGCACGCGCGCCTCCTTCGCGTCGAGCGCGAGGATCGTCGCGGCGAATTTCGGCAGCATCCGGTCGCCCTGCTTCACCGGCTCGACCAGCGCGAGCGTCTTCCAGGACACGACGCCGGGACGCTCGGGGAGGATCCGCATGCTGTAGTCGGACGCCGCCGGCAGTCCGGACGGGGGGACGGTCGTGTCGAGCGCGAGCACGCTCGACGCGACGAGCGTCGCGGCGGCGAAAAGGCCAAGGCGAAGCTGTCGTTCGGTCATGGCGTCATCCTTCGGCCAGCGTCGCCGCGACGTCGAGCCGCGACGCGCGCCACGCCGGCCAGCACGCGGCCAGTATACCGCCGGCCAGCGCGAGGGCCACGACGACCGCCTCGCCCGCCCCCGGCCGCCATGCCGCCCCTGCCAGCGGCGCCGCCGCGGGCAGCCACGCGCCGATCGACGCCACCGCCGCGTGGCCGAGGACGATGCCCAGCACTGCGCCCCCCGCCGCGAGCGCGAGGCTCTCGGCCAGCAGCACGAACACCAGGTCGCGTGGCCGCGCGCCCAGCGCGCGCAGGATCGCGAGGTCGTAGCGGCGTTCCTCGAGCGCCTGCGCCAGCGCGACGAACAGCAGCAGCGCCGCCGCGCCGACCAGGACCGCGGCGAACACGCGCAGGAGATCGAGCCCGACGCCGAACACCGTGAACAGGCGCGCGGTCTCGAACGCGGGCGAGGCCGCGACGAGCGCGCTCGACTCGTTGATCTCGCGCGGCAGGCTCGCGGCGGCGAGCGGGCTCGCATAGCGAACGAGGATCATCGTGAGTTCGCGGTCCGCGTCGTCGCCGGCGTTCTCGTCGCGATCGTGCCCATCGTGCACGCCGTCCGCGGAGGACCGGCGCGTCGCCTGCGCGTCCGGGGGCGCCGGCGAGGCGGCGCGCCCGGCGCCCGCGTGATGCTCGTGGACGTCCCAGACGCTTTCGACCGGCGTCAGCACGAGCCGGTCGACGACGCGCCCGGTCGGCGCCAGCACGCCGACGACCGTGTAGGCGTTCTCGCCATGTTCGCCGCCCCCTTCCGCGAGGCCGTGCGTCCCTGCGAACGCGGCCCCCGGCGCCCACCCGGTCATGCGCGCGACGTCGTCGCCGATCACCGCCTGCATCGGCGCGTCGAACATCGCGCCCGCCGCGAGCGACGCGCCGTAGAGCTCGGCCAGCGCGGGCTCGGTGCCGACGATGCGAAAGCCGCGCACGCTGTCGCCCAGCGCGAGCGGCCACGCGCCCGCGACGCCGGGCCTGGCGCGGAGCCAGGCGAGCGACGCATGCGGGATGTTTCCCGGCGGCACGTCGACGTGGTAGACGCCGGCCAGCACGAGCTGCAGCGGGCTGCCTTTCGCGCCGACGACGAGGTCGATGCCCCGCGCGTCGCTCGCGAGCCTCCGTTCGAGCGCGGCGGACACCACGAGCGTCAGCGTCGCGATCGCCACGCCCAGCGCCGCCAGCGCGACGACCAGCACGGTGGAGAGCGGCCTCCGGCGCGCGTACGCGAATGCGAGGCCGGCAAGCGTCATGCGGGCCTCGGCGCGGCGGCGTGCGCGGGCAGCACGAACGCGTGCGGGAGCAGCGGCCTCACGCGCGCGTCGTGCGACGCGACGACGAGCGTCGCTCCTGCCTCGAGCGCCTGCGCGCGCAGGAGCTCGAGCGCCGCGGCGGCGTGCTCGTCGTCCAGCGACGCGGTCGGTTCGTCGGCGAGAAGCACGGCGGGACGGTTGACGACCGCGCGGGCGATCGCGACGCGCTGCGCCTGCCCCTGGGACAATTCGCCGGGACGCCGGTGCATCAGGTCCGCGACCTGCACGGCCTCGAGCAGCGCGACCACGCGCGCGTCGTCGCGCTCGAGCCCCGCGAGCCGCTGCGCGAGCCTCAGGTTGTCGGCGACGCTCACCGCGCCGATCAGGTGCAGGCGCTGCGGGACGAGGCCGACCGTGCGTCCGCGCCAGCGATCGCGCTCGCCCGGAGCGAGCGAGGCGAGATCGCGATTCGCGACGACGATGCGGCCCGCGGTGGGCGGGGTCAACCCGGCGATCAGGTGCAGCACCGTCGACTTGCCGCTGCCCGACGGTCCCGCCAGCAGCCACGCCTCGCCGCTTTCCGCGCGCCACGACGCGACCGCCACCGCGAGCGCGGCCCCGTGACGCTTCTCGATGCCGGCGAGCTCGAACATCGCGACACTCTACCGCGCCGTGCCGTCGTGCCGAAGCCCGGCTCGGGACCCGCGACGGCGAGCGGCGGACCCGGCCGCGGCAAGCGGCGGTCCGGACCTGGTATCCGCCGCCGTCAGCCGGTGGCCACGCGCGCGGGCGCTGCGTGCGCGCGATCGGCCGGTGCGGGCGCGATCGCCCGCCCGATCGCCGCCGCGACCGCGCCGAGCCGCGCCATCAGCGACGCGAACTCGTCGGGGGCGAGCGCCTGGTCGGCGTCGCACCACGCTTCGCTCGGGCACGGATGCACCTCGACCAGCAGCCCGTCCGCGCCCGCCGCGAGCGCCGCGCACGCGAGCGCGGGCACCATCCAGGCCTTGCCGCCCGCGTGCGACGGGTCGACGATGACCGGCAGGTGCGACTCGCGCTTGACGTACGGGATCGCGGTGACGTCGAGCACGTTGCGGTACGCGGTCTCGAACGTCCGGATGCCCCGCTCGCACAGCACGATCCGGTGGTTGCCGCCGGCCGCGACGTACTCGGCCGCCATCAGCCATTCGGCGATCGTCGCGCTCATCCCGCGCTTCAGCACCACCGGCACCTGCACGCGGCCGACCTCCTTCAGCAGGTCGAAGTTCTGCATGTTGCGCGTGCCGACCTGGATCGCATCGACGCCCTCCGCGAGGAACGTGTCGAGCATGCGGACGTCCATCAGCTCCGTGACCACCGGCAGCCCGTGGCCCGCCGCCGCGCGCTTGAGCATCCGCAGTCCCTCGACGCCCAGTCCCTGGAACGCGTACGGGCTCGTGCGCGGCTTGAACGCGCCGCCGCGCATCAGCCGCGCGCCGCCGCGGGCGACCGCGCCGGCCGCGCCGGCCATCTGCGCGTCCGACTCGATCGAGCACGGCCCCGCGATCACCTGCACGTCGTCCCCGCCGATCGCGGCGCCGCCGATGTCGACGACGGTGCGCCCGCGATGCCACTCGCGCGACACGAGCTTGTACGGCTTGACGATGTGCATCGCGCGCTCGACCCCCGGCATCGACTCGAACATGCCGGGCTCGAGGCTGCGTTCGTCGCCGATCGCGCCCACCAGCGTCCGTTCGACGCCGCGCGAGACGTGCACGGCGAGACCCGCCGCACGGATGCGCTTCTCGACCGCCTCGACCGCTGGCTGCGAGGCGCCGGGTTCCATCACGATGATCACGAGTGTCTCCTTCGTCGTGGTCGCCTTGGGGTCGATTCGGGCGGCAGAAGCGAATCGGGCGACCCGCTGGGGCCGCCCGATCCTGTGTCTCTGCCTTGCTCGCGAGTCGTCAGGGTGCGTGCGGCCGCCGGCGGTAGCGCCGGTACTCGTACGCAAAAGGAAACGCCGCGGCGCCTGCGGGCGCGACGAGGGGCACGTTTGCGGACGGGGCGGCGGCGGACGACATCGGAGCCAGTCTAGCACGGCCGTGCCCGGACGCCGCCACCTCCGCGACCCCTACTTCAGGCACGCGCCGCAACGGCCCTTGACGGTGACCTCGACCTCGCGGCGCCGGAAGCCGCGCGGCAGCGCGATCGCCGGCACCGGCGCGTTCTCGAGGCACACGACGCGGCCGCAGTCGCTGCATTCGAAGTGCGCGTGCGGGTGTCCCCCCGCCGGACCCTTGCCGTGACCCGCCGCCGAGTACCGCCACACGCGGTCGTCGCCGGCCACCTTGTGCGCGAGCCCCTGCTCGACCAGCCACTCGAGCACGCGGTAGAGCGTCACGCGGTCGACGTCGCGACCGTGCTTCAGCCGCCGCTCGATCCCGTGGTGCGTCAGTGCCTCGCGCGCGGCCAGAAGCACGCCCAGCGCGCGGATGCGCGCGCGCGTGGCGCGCGCGCCTCGCCCCGCGATCAGCGACTCGGGGGCGACCGCGGATGTCCTGACGGTCGGCACGCGTGCGGGCCGGGTAGGCGAGGTTGACGGCCGGACCGTCAGCGGCCGGCGCGCCAGCGCTCGATCTCGCGCTCGATCGCCTCGGCGACGTACGCGCGGAGGAGCTCGCCGACGTGCTGGTTGATCGTCGCGACCAGATCGGCGCTCGCACGATCGACGATCGGCTTGAGCCGCTCGCCCAGCCGCTCGCGCAAGCCCGTGTCGGTGAACATGTCGATCCGCTGAAGCACCTGCATGCGGATCTCC
Source organism: Burkholderiales bacterium (assembly GCA_905339295.1). Classification (GTDB taxonomy): domain Bacteria; phylum Pseudomonadota; class Gammaproteobacteria; order Burkholderiales; family Casimicrobiaceae; genus VBCG01. The sequence goes on along the minus strand of CAJPFI010000053.1, from coordinate 15,678 downwards.
TCGGCGAGCGCATCCCACTCGGCGCCCGCAGGAATCGCGGGGGACGCCGTCATCACGTCGGCCGCGTCCTGCGCGGCCGCGATCATCTCGCGCGTCCCGTCGTCCGCGGGCTCGCGCCCGGCCAGCGGTCGCGCGCTCTCGGCGGGCGCGACGACCGGCGAGCGAGCGTGGATCGGCCGAGTCCACGTGACGTCCGGATCGAGATCCGCCATGCCGGATTCGGCAAGATCCTCGATGTCGGACAGGCGCACCCTGGCCACGTCGCCGGGCGCGGAAGCGCCGCCGCCGACCGTCGGCCCGGCACCTGCGAGCTCGAATGTTCCGGAGGAACCTCCTTCCCCCTCCGGGACACCTGCCTGCGCCGCGAAGGGAAGCCCGGTTCCGGGCGCCTCGCCCCGCCAGGCCCGCGAAGGCGGAGCCGTCTCGCCCAAGCCGGTCCGCGACACCGCGACGGGTGGCACGACCACGACCGACGGCGGCGCAGGTCCGAGGACGCTGTCGTCCCCGGAAGGCGCCTCGAGCCAGTCCGACGGCTCGCCTTCGTCGACCGGCGGCGCCGACACCTCGATCTCGTCGACGGCATCGACGAGCAGCGGAACGTCGTCGGCCTCGGCGTCGTTCGCCCCGGCGACGGTCTCGTCGAGCACCGGGATGTCGGCGTCATCGGGTCGTGCCGCCGGCGGCACGGCGGTCACCGGCGCCGTGCGCGCCTGTGCCGGCCCGTTCGGCACGGTGGCCGGCGGGGTGATCGCGGGCCGCGACTCCGCAACGGGTATCGGCGCGACGGCCCCGGGCGCGCGCCCCGCCGCGTCGGCGGCCTGCCGGTTGCGTCGCATCAGCGCATCCGCCTGCTCGAGCAGTTCACGCGCGGTGGGCATCGCTCAGGCCCGCCCCTCGAGCGGATGATGCTGCATGGCGTAGCCGCGCTCGCGGTAGAACTTCCAGCGTGCGCGACCCGCGTCCGCATGCGCCCCGCCGCGGCCCACGATGTCGGCGAGCCGCTCGAACCGGCTGAAGAACGGCGGCGGCTCCCCATGCAGGTTCACGAGCACGCACGCCGGACCTTCGTGCCGGAGCGCGTCGTCCACGAGGATCGGCGTCTCGGCCGCGAGCGGGCTCGACAGGCGGCAATGGGGCAGGAAGCCGGTCGCCGGAAACGTCCACAGCCGGCGGTCGAGCGCGTCGGTCGCCGCGGCGTCGGGCGTGAGCACACGCACATGACCGTATTGCAGCCACGCCTTCGCCACGATGCGCGCGGCGACGGCGAGCGGGTCGTCCGCACCGGTGTAGAAGTCGATCGACGTCATCGCGGATCCGTCGCAGCGGCGTGCGTCAGCCGGGGCTCGCTTCCTCGGCGAGGAGCCAGGTCACGATGAGCGGCACCGGGCGGCCGGTCGCCCCCTTCTCCTTGCCGTCGCGCCAGGCGACGCCGGCGACGTCGAGGTGCGCCCAGTCGTACTTCTTCGCGAACTTGGACAGGAAACACGCGGCCGTGATGCTGCCGCCGGCACGTCCGCCGACGTTGGCGAAGTCGGCGAAGTTGCTCTTGAGCGGCTCGTGGTAGTCGTCCCACAGCGGCATCGGCCAGGCGCGGTCGAACGCCTCGTCGCCGGCCGCGACGAGCGCGCGCGACAGCGTGTCGCTGTTGCTGAACACGCCGCACGCGACGTGGCCGAGCGCGATCACCATCGCGCCGGTCAGCGTCGCCACGTCGACGACGGCCTCCGGCTCGTAGCGTTCCGCGTAGGTCAGCGCGTCCGCGAGGATCAGCCGCCCCTCGGCGTCGGTGTTGAGCACCTCGATCGTCTGGCCCGACATGCTCGTCACGATGTCCCCGGGCTTGTTCGCCCGGCCCGACGGCATGTTCTCGCAGGTCGGAACGAGGCCGACCAGGTTCACGGCGGCCTTCAGCTCGGCGACGGCACGGAACGCGCCCAGCACGCTGGCCGCGCCGCACATGTCGAACTTCATCTGGTCCATGTCCGCGGCGGGCTTGATCGAGATGCCGCCGGTGTCGAACGTGATCCCCTTGCCGACCAGCACGACCGGTCGCTCCTTCTTCGGCGCGTTGCGGTACTCGAGCACGATGAAACGCGGCGGCTCGTCGCTGCCGCGCGTGACCGACAGGAACGAGCCCATGCCAAGCGCCTCGATCTGGCCCTGCTCGAGCACCTCGACCTTGACGTCGGGGAACTCGGTGGCGAGCCTGACCGCCTCGCCCGCGAGGTAGGACGGCGTGCACACGTTTGCCGGCAGGTTGCCGAGGTCGCGGGCCAGCTCGACGCCATGCGCGATCGCCAGTCCGCGCGCGGCCGCCCTCTCGCCGGCTGCGAGATCGGAGCGCTGCGGGACCGACAGCGTGAGCTTGCGCAGCGGCCGGCGCACCTCGGCCGGCTCGCTCTTCATCCGGTCGAACCGGTAGACGGTCTCCATCGCGACCGCGACCGCGTGCTCGACGCGCCAGGCGACCTCGCGCCGCTTGACCTTCTCCTCGGTCAGGTAGACGACGGCCTCGTAGCTGCCCGTCTCGTTGAGCAGCTTCACCGCGGCGCGCACCGCCTTGCGGAACTCGCGGTCCCGGAAGTCGCGCTCCTTGCCCAGTCCCACCAGCAGCACGCGGTCCGCGAGCGTGCCGCGCACGTTGTGCAGCAGCAGCGTCGAGCCGAGCTTGCCCTCCATGTCGCCTCGACGGATGATCTCGCCGACGTAGCCGTTGGACGCCCGGTCGATCAGCTCCGCCGACAGCGACAGCTTGCGGTTGTCGAACACGCCCACGACGACGCAGGCGCTGCGCTGCTTCTCGGGACTCCCGCTTTTTATGGTAAATTCCATCGACTGTCCTTCCTGCCCGCCTGGCGCTTCCTTAGCGCACATTATTGCCGTTAGGGCCCGTTCCGCCAATTATCGGCAAATGATGGCGAAAAAGTCAAAACTTTTCCCGCCGTCATGATCTTCCGCCGCACACTGGTCCGCGAGCTCACGGCCACCGCCATCGGGCTGTTCGTCGTGCTGACGGCGATCCTGTTCACCAACCTGGTGCTGCGCCTGCTGGCCCGCGCCGCCGGCGGCACCGTCGCGCCGGACGGCATCGTCGCGCTGCTCGGCTTCAACGCGCTGTTCTACCTCAACATCCTTCTCGCGGTCGCGCTGTTCCTGACCGTGCTGCTCACGCTGTCGCGCTGGTACCGGGACAGCGAGATGATCGTCTGGATGACGTCGGGCCAGTCGATCACGGCGCTGCTGAAGCCGATCCTGTGGTTCTCGGCTCCCTTCCTGGTCGCGATCGTCGCGCTGTCGCTGTTCCTGTCGCCGTGGGCGGAGCGGCGAAAGCTCGAGTTCGAGCGCCAGCTCGAGTCGCGCGACGAGATATCGTTCATCACGCCAGGGTTGTTCCGCGAATTCAGGCGCGCGCACCTGGTCGTGTTCATCGAGAGCATCAATCCGTTCGACGGGACGATCCGCAACGTCTTCCTGCACTCGATCGACGACGAGCGCAACTCGACGACGTTCGCGCGACTCGCGCGGCTCGAGACCGCGCCGGACGGCGCGCGTTTCGTCGTGCTCGAGGACGGCCGGCGCTACGAGGGCGCGCCCGGCAGCGCGGACTACCGCGTGATCGAGTTCGAGCGCCTCGGCCGGGTCATCGAGCCCGCCGTCGCGCGCGCGCTTCCGGTGTCCCGCAAGGCGATCCCGACCGAGCTGCTGGCGATCTCGGACGGCGACGCGGAGAACGCCGAGCTGTTCTGGCGCATCTCGGTGCCGATCCTGGCGTTCGTGCTCATGCTGCTCGCGATCCCGCTCTCGCACGTCAACCCGAGGCTCGGGCGCTCGTTCAACCTGGTGTCGGCGGCCTTCCTCTACCTGCTCTACACGAACTGCCTCAACATCGTGCAGAGCCTGATCGCCCAGGGCAAGCTCGGCTTCTGGACGGGGCTCGTGGTCCCGCACGCGCTGGCGCTACTCGTCGTGTTCGTGCTGTTCCGCCACCAGCTGTCGGTGCACGGCCTGTTCCGGCGCCCGCCGCGCCCGGGACCTCCCGAGCCTGCGCCGGCGGGGGGCGCGACGTGAAGACGCTCACGCGCTATGTCGGCCGCGACGTGCTGTTCGCGACGCTCACGATCTTCGCGGCGCTCCTGTCGCTGTTCGCGTTCTTCGACCTGATCAACGAACTCTCCGACGTCGGCAAGGGCAGCTACACGATCTCGGCCGCGATGCTGTACGTCGCGCTCCACCTGCCCTCGCGGCTCTACGAGCTGTTCCCGGTCGCGGCGCTGATCGGGACGCTGTTCGCGCTGGCGCAGCTCGTGGCCAACTCCGAGTACACGGTGATGCGCGCCTCCGGCACGTCGCTATGGCAGATCGGCTGGGCGGTCGTGCGCGTCGGCATCCCGCTCGCGATCGCGACGTTCCTCGCCGGCGAGTTCGTCGCCCCGCCGGCCGAGCGCCTCGCGCAGACGATACGCACGACGGCCAAGGGCGACAGCTCGGGCGTCGTCGCGCAGCAGTTCACCTCCGGCTTCTGGTTCAGGCAGGAGCGGATGTTCGTCAACATCCAGACGGTGCTCGCCGACCTCACGCTCGTCGGCGTGCGCATCTACGAGTTCGACGACGACATGCGGCTCGTCGCGGCCCGCTCGGCCGAGTCCGGCCGCTTCGCCGGCGAGGGGAAGTGGGAGCTCGCGAAGGTCAGGGCCACCGAGCTCGTCGGCGGCGTCGCGAAGGTGTCGAGCGCGCCGTCGTGGACCTGGAACACCGTGCTGCGCCCGTCGCTGCTGACCGTCTACCAGGTCGCGCCGGAGCGGCTCGAGCTCGCGACGCTGTGGGACAACATCCGCATGCTGGGCGAGGGCGGGTCGGCCAAGACGAGCCGCTTCGAGATCGCGTTCTGGAACAAGATCTTCTACCCGTTCGCCGTCCTCGCGATGATGATCGTCGCGCTGCCGTTCGCGCACTTCCAGCGCCGCCAGGGGGGCGTGGGGTTCCGCATCTTCACCGGCACGATGCTCGGGCTCGCCTTCTTCCTCGCCGGGCGCCTGTTCTCGAGCCTGGGCGTGCTCAACGACTGGCCGCCGCTCGTGTCGGCGACCCTGCCGCTCGTGATCTTCATCGGCATCGCCGTCGGAATGCTCGCCTGGATCGAGCGGCGCTGAGCGCCGCCCGCGCAAAGCAAAGGCCCCGCGGCTCGCGCCTCGGGGCCTTCGATCGTTCGTGCGCGGGGCCCGGCCGGCGGACCCCGTGCGGCTGGCGTCCCGCGGGTCAGACCCCCGGTTCCGGCGCCGACGGGGCGACGTTCGCGTACTTGTGCTGGCGCTCGCCCTTGACCGTGAAATTCACGACGCCGTCGCACAACGCGAAGAGCGTGTGGTCCTTGCCGATGCCGACGTTGACGCCGGGATGCAGCACGGTGCCGCGCTGGCGCATGATGATGCCGCCGGCGCGGATCCTCTCGCCGCCATAGGCCTTCATGCCGAGCATCTTCGGGTTCGAGTCGCGGCCGTTGCGGGAGCTGCCGCCTGCTTTCTTGTGTGCCATCGTGGGGCTCCTTACGCGACGATCGCGTCGATCTTGAGCTCGGTGAAGTTCTGCCGGTGGCCCTGGTGCTTCTGGTAGTGCTTGCGCCGGCGCATCTTGAAGATCTTCACCTTCTCGCCGCGGCCATGCGAGACGACCGTCGCCTTCACCGAGGCGCCGGCGAGCACGGGTTGACCGAGACGGACGCTTTCGCCTTCCCCGACCAACAGCACCTGGTCGAGAATCACTTTCGCGCCCACGTCCGCCGGTATCTGTTCTACCTTGAGTTTGTCGCCGGCGACGACGCGATACTGCTTGCCGCCGGTTTTTACGACCGCGTACATGGTTGGGCTCCGGGGTTGCTCGTTCGGGTTGTCGTACCTTCCCGCGAAGCGATCGCGGAAAGCCTTGAATTATAGCGGCTTTCCGGCCGGCCTGTCAAAGGCGCCCGGCGCGGCTCGCGGGTCCGGCCGCGCCCGGGCCCGCGGCGGGGGCGGCGGAGGGCGCGCCCCGGCGGTCGGCTACAATGGCGGCCGGCCGCGCCTCCCGTGGCCCCTCGGCCGGTCCCCGGCACCGCCAGGACCGCGCCGACCGACCCTTCCCACCGTGACGCTCGATTTCCTGACAGCTCCGATCGGCGCCGACATGGCGCGCGTGGACGACGTCCTGCGCCGCGGCCTCGCCTCGGAGGTGGTGCTGATCCGGCAGATCGCCGAATACATCGTCGGCGGCGGCGGCAAGCGCCTCCGGCCGGCGCTCCTGCTCCTCGCGGCGAAGGCGTGCGGCGACCCGGGCGGGCACCGGCACACGCTCGCCGCGGTCGTCGAGATGATCCACACCGCGACGCTGCTGCACGACGACGTCGTCGACGAGTCGTCGCAGCGGCGCGGGCGCGCGACCGCGAACGCGATGTTCGGCAACGCGGCGTCGGTGCTGGTCGGCGACTTCCTCTACTCGCGGGCATTCCAGATGATGGTGGGCACCGGCCGGGTGCGCGTGCTCGAGATCCTGTCCGACGCGACCAACGTGATCGCCGAGGGCGAGGTGATGCAATTGATCCACGCCGGCGACGCGACGCTCGACGAGGACGGCTACGTCGACGTGATCCGGCGCAAGACCGCGAAGCTGTTCGAGGCCGCCGCGCGGCTCGGCGCCGTGCTGGGCGAGCCGGACCGCGCGCGCGAGGAAGCGTTCGCGCGCTACGGGATGCATCTCGGCAGCGCGTTCCAGATCATGGACGACGTGCTCGACTACACCGGGGACGCGGCGGCCATCGGCAAGAACCTGGGCGACGACCTGGCCGAGGGCAAGATGACGCTGCCGCTGATCCGGGCGCTTGCGGTGGCGGGCGAAGCGGACCGGGCGCTGGTCCGGCATGCGATCGAAGGCGGCGGCCGGCTCGACGATTTCGCACCGGTGCGCGCGGCGCTCGAGCGCTCGGGCGCGCTCGCGTACGCGCGGGACCGGGCGCGCGGCGAGGCGCGGCTGGCCGCCGACGCGCTGGCGGGCCAGCCCCCCGGCCCGGACACGGGGACTCTGCTACAATTGGCGACTTTCTCGGCGGATCGCACGTACTAGCCGCGTATCCGCCGACGGCCTCGGGGTGTAGCTTAGCCTGGTAGAGCGCTACGTTCGGGACGTAGAGGCCGGAGGTTCGAATCCTCTCACCCCGACCATCGCATTCGCGTGCCTTCCACGACGCCGCAGCGGTCCGCCGCTGCGGCGTTTTCGTTCCGACGCGGCGGTCGCCCGCGCGATCAGGCGGGAGCGTCGACGCACTCGCGGCCGTGCGCCGGATAGAGCGCGTCGCCCACGCGCGGCGGCCGGATCAGCAGCTCGCCGCCTGGCGGCAGCGCGGTCAGCGACACGAGGTAGCTGCCGTCGTCGTTGCGCCACGCCGTGCCGACGCGGTGCAGTTCGTCCCCGCCGCCGGCCCCGGCGTCACGTTTCGATCGTCGCCGCTCGGCGACGGCGAACACGGGCATCCACTCGTTGGGCGGAAGGGTCATCGATCTCTCCATCGGCGTCGTCGGCGCAAGCGCCGGATGAGGCAATCGTCGCGCGTTCCGCGCGCGACGGATGCCGACTATTCCGATGCGATAGCCGGGAGCATTCCCGGCCCGGAACGACGCACCGGGCGCGAACCCGCCGCGTGGACCCGTGCGGAGATTCCCTAGGTCGCGCCGGCGTTGGCGGCCTCGAGCGAAGGCTGCTCCGCGCCGGGCCGCCGCATCGGCAGAACGACCGTGAAGCGCGTTCCGCGTCCGGGTTCGCTCTCGGCCTCGATCCGTCCGCGATGGCACTGCACGATCGAATACGAGACCGACAGCCCGAGCCCTGTTCCCTGCCCGACGGGCTTGGTCGTGTAGAACGGCTCGAAGATCCGGTGGAGGTTCTCCGGTTCGATGCCCCGGCCGGTGTCCTCGACGCGGACCCAGACCTCGTCGGCAGCGGTCCCCGTGCTCACCGTGATCGTTCCGTTCGCCTCGATCGCCTGGCCCGCGTTGACCAGCAGGTTGAGGAACACCTGGTGGAGGCGCTGCGGCAGGCATTCGATGTCCGGCAGGTCGCCGAACCGCGCCTCGATGCTCGCCTTGTGCTTGACCTCGCCTCGCACGATGTTGATCGTGCGGCGCAGCGCGTCGTGCACGTTCGCGACATCCCACGCCTCGTCGACGCCGCCCCGCGAGAAATCGCGGAGGTCCTGCACGATGCGCCTGACGCGCAGGATGCCGTCGCGCGACTCCGCGAGAAGCGCATCGATGTCGCCGCGCAGGAACTCGACGTCGGTGCCACCGCGCAGCGCGCGCGCGCGGTGGATCGCCTCGGTCGGCACGGCGCCCCGTGCGCGGTCCACCGCGAGGTGGGCGTCGAGCAGGCCGAACAGGCTCGCGAGGTAGGACTGGAGCGTGCCGAGGTTCGACAGCACGAAGCCGATCGGATTGTTGATCTCGTGCGCCACGCCGGCCGCGATCTGGCCGATCGACGCGAGCTTCTCCGACTGGATCACCTGGTTCTGCGCGTCGCCGAGCAGCGCGTTGATCCGCTTCGTCTCGGCGTTCAGCGCCGACAGCTCGAGGATGCGGCGATCGCGCTCGACGTGCATCCGGTGATTCGCCATCACGAGGGCGAGGAGGCTCGCGAGGACCTGGCCGCGGTCGAGATCGGCGACCGAGTACTTCGGGCGTTCCGCGTTCCGGTTGACGGCGAGCGCGCCGATGATGCGCTCGCGGATCCGCAGCGGCCAGCACATCGCGGAGTGCGAGACGCGGTCGTCGCGCCGCGGGAAGCTCGCCGGCAGCCCGGTCTCGGCGGCATTGCCGTTCACCAGCACCGGCTGCTCGGTGGCGACGACGTGGCCGAAGACGCCCATGCCGCGCGGGAGCTGGCTGCCGACGACGCCAGGCGGCAGGTCGGTGCCGGCCACGATCTCGAGCTGGTCCAGCGTGCCTTCGACGACGAGCGCGATGGATCCGCTGTCGGCGTCGAGGCCGGACACGATGTGGTTGAGGATGTGCTGCTGCGCCTGCACCGGATCGGCGCCGGCGGCCGCGGTCTGCCCGAGTTCGTACAGCGCGCAGATCCACCCGAAATCGCCGGTCTGTACCGGGTCCGGCCGAGGCGAGGCGCGCGTGGTGGGCATGGGCAGGGTGTCGGCGCGATGCCGGACCGGCGGTCCGGCGATCCGCTCAGTCCTCGATCAGCACGCCGCCGTCTTCCGACCAGCGCACCTGCGTGATGCCCGGCGTCTCGGCCTCGAGCCGCTCCAGCTCGAGCTGCTGGCGCAGGATCACGCTGCGCTGCGCCCGCACCTCGTCGGCGAGCCGCCGATTCTCGGCGAGCAGCGCGCGATGCGCGAGCACGTCGGCGATCGTCGACTTGAGCTCGGCGTCCGACCACGGCTTGTTCACGAAGCGGAAGATGCCCGCCTCGTTGATGGCGCGCACGATCCCGTCCATGTCGGTGCAGGCGGACAGGATGATCCGCGCCGTGTCCGGCCGCAACGCCTTCACGCGCGCGAGGAACGTCGCGCCGTCCATGCCCGGCATCCGGTAGTCGGAGATCACCAGTTCCACCGGGTGGTCGCGCAGGTAGTCGAGCGCACCGACCGGCGAGGTGAAGACCGTCACCTGCGGATCGTCCAGCGCAGGCGGGGCCGAGGCGTTCATGCACATGCGGCGCAACGCGCTCAGCACGTTGGGCTCATCGTCGACGAGAAGGATTCGGCTCATGGGGTACGCCTGCGCGCCGCTCGGCGGCGCCGGCGTCGGCGCTCCGCAGGTCCGCGGGCGAAGAGGTGTGGAACGATGCAGCAAGCGACGTGCCAGCCGGTTCCGGACGCCTCGGGCGCTCCGGCGCGCCTCGCGGCTACCCGATCGCGGCGAGCCCTGACGTGAAACGGACGTCCGCGGACCCTTGCAGGAACGCGCGGCGGCGCATCCGGCGAGCGCGCGCACGTCCTGTAGCGGACAGCGCGCCGCGAACAACCTGCATCAGCGCAGGAGATCCGCCACCGCGGACGCGACCACGCGGGTCGCGCGGCGGAGATCCTCGAGCACCAGGTTCTCGTCGGAACGCTTCGCGTTCGCCTCGAGGATCGTGCGCGGGCCGGCGCCGTACATCACGATGGGCACGCCGTGCTCGCCGTACAGCCGCGCGTCGGAGTACAGCGGCACGCCCACGGACGGGATCGCGACGCCGAAGACGCGCTCGCCATGCCTGCGGAGCGCGGCGACGAGCGCCTCGTGGCCGGGAAGCGGCCTGAGCGCGCGCGCGAGGAGCAGGCGCCGGATCTCGACGCGGATGCCGGCCCGCCCGCGCACCGCGCCCTCGACGACATCGCGAACGCGCGCCTCGACGACGGCCGGGTCCTCCTCGGGAATCATCCGGCGGTCCATCCTGAGCACGATGCGGTCGGGCACGACGTTGGTGCCGATGCCGCCCGCCACGGTGCCGACGATGAAGGTCGGCGAGTCGATGCCGGCGACCGCGGACCTGACCGACTCGAGGCGATCGGCCTCGGCATAGACCGCGCCGAGGATCGCGTTGGCCGCACGCAGCGCATCGGCGCCCGACGTCGGCATCGCGCCGTGCGCCGCCCGGCCGTGCACGACGACCTCGAGCTGCAGGCAGCCGTTGTGCGCGGTCACGATCGCGTACGAGAAACTCGCCGCGATCGCGAAGTCCGGCTTCGTGATTCCGCGCTCGAGCAGGAAGCCGGGGCCGGCGAGTCCCCCGACCTCCTCGTCGTAGGTGAAGTGCAGCTCGACCGTGCCGTTGAGCGCCGCGCCGGCGCGATCCGCCGCCACCAGCGCCTCGAGCGCGTAGGTGTAGCTCGCGATGTCGGACTTCGACACCGCGACCCCGCGTGCGTACATGCGCCCGTCCTCGATCACGCCCTCGTACGGCGGCCGGGTCCAGCCCTCGCCCGGCGGCACGACGTCGCCGTGCGCGTTCAGCGCGATCGTCGGGCCGCCGGTCCCGAAGCGGCGGCGCACGACCAGGTTGACGATGCTCGTCATCCCGGTCGCGCGCAGGAGCGCCTCGGGCACCGGGTAACGCTCGACGTCGTGGCCGAGCCGCTCGAGCAGCTCGGCCGCCTTCGCGGCGGCGGGCGCGTTGTCGCCCGGCGGCGTGTCGGACGGCACGCGCACGATCTCGCGCAGGAACGCGACCTGGTCCGCGTGGTGCGCGTCGACGTGGGCGGCGATCACCGCATGGACGGCGTCGCCGTCGAGCGCACTCATCGTGCCGGGGCCGGAACGTAGTGCTCGAGGAAGTCGAGGAGCACCGCGGTCGCGATCTCGGCGTCCTCGGCGGTCAGCGTCTCGTCGGGATGGTGGCTGATGCCGCCGGCGCCGCAGCGCACGAACAGCATCGCGATCGGGCAGACCGCCGGGAACGCCATCGCATCGTGGCCCGCGCCCGACGGCAGCCGCCGCACCGGCACGCGCTGCCGCGCGATCGACGCGGCGAGCGCGTCCTGCAGCGCGGGATCGCAAGGCGCGGCGTCGAGCTCGTAGAACACGTCGGCGGCCACGCCGACGCCGCGGCGCCGGGCGGTCGCCTGGAACGACTCGCGCATCGCGGCGACCGCCTCGCGGCGCGCGCCGTCGACCGCGGATCGGACGTCGACGGTGAACGCGACGTCCTGCGGGATCACGTTGATCGCGCCCGGCATCACGCTCATCATGCCGACCGTGCCGACGACCGCCGGGCTGCCCGCGGGCGTCTGCGAGGCGATGCGCTCGACCGCGAGCGCCATCTCGGCCGCCGCGGCCAGTGCATCGCGGCGCGCGCCCATCGGCACGGTGCCCGCGTGCCCCGCCAGCCCCGTCACCTTCGCGCGCAACCGGCTCCCGCCGGCGATCGCGGTCACGACGCCGACCGGCAGCCCCTCGTTCAGCAGCACCGGCCCCTGCTCGATGTGCGACTCGACGTACGCGACGACGCCCTTGCCGCGGCGGTCGAGCGCGCGCCAGCCGTCCGGATCGCCGCCGAAGGCGACGAGCGCCTCGCGCAGCGTGATGCCGTCGGCGTCCTTCGCGTCGAGCCAGGCGGGGTCGAAGCCGCCGCCCATCGACTTGCTGCCGGTGAGCGTCACGCCGAAGCGCACGCCTTCCTCGTCGCCGAACGCGACGACCTCGAGCGTGAACGGCAGGCGCTTGCCGCGCGCCGCGAGGTCGCGCGCGCACGCGATCGCCGTCAGGATGCCGAACAGGCCGTCGTAGCGTCCGGCATTGCGGACGCTGTCCATGTGCGAGCCGGTCATGACGACCGGCGCCGCCGGATCGGCCGCGAGATAGCGCCCGACGACGTTGCCGAGCGCGTCGTAGCCCGCGTCCATCCCCGCCTCGCGCATCAGCGCGAGCAGGTGGTTGCCCGCCTGCCGGTGCTGCGGTGTGAGGTAGGTGCGCGTCACGCGCGGCGCATCCTCGGTGAATCCCGCGAGGACGTCCGCCTGCTTCAGGATGTCGCTGCCGAAGCGCATCGCCCCCCCCGCGCGATCAGGCGAAGTCCGGGTTCAGGAAGCCCCACCAGCGCAGCGTCTGGCGGGCGTGCGCGGCGACCGCCGCGTCGGCGCGTTCCGGGTCGCGCGATTCGATCGCCGCCAGGATCGCGAGGTGCTCGACGAGCGAGGGAACCACGCGGTCGGGCAGCATCGGGCGGGTACGCTGCAGGATCGTGAGCCGCTCGCGGTTGCGAGCGTAGATGCCGGCGACGAGCGCGTTGTCGACCGCGGACGCGAGCGCGTCGTGCAGCGCCCAGTCGGCCTCGTAGCCGCGCCGGATCGCTTCGTCGGTGATCCCGCGCCGGCACTCGGCGAGGATCGTCTCGTGCAGGCGCTTCAGTCGCGCGAGCTCCGGCCCGGGTCCGCGCCGCGCATGCTTGCGCGCACCCTCCCGGTCGACCAGCAGGCGCAGTCCGAAGCCGTCGAGAATGCTCTGCGTCGTGGCCTCCATCACGCGCACGCCGCGCTGCGGGAGCACGTCGACCAGCCCCTCGGCGGCGGCGCGCTTGACCGCCTCCCGCACCGGGGCCATCGGCATGCGCATGCGCTCGACCAGCGCCTGCTGCGTCACGAACGCGCCGGCGCGCAGCGCACCGTCGAGCAGCAGGCCCTTCAGCCGCGCGAACGCCTCGTCGGACTTGAGCCGCGGGCGCGCGCCCGCCCGCCCGGCGGCGGGGCGGCGGCCGGCGGCGCGGGCGGCGGGGACGGAGGCGACGGTCACGGCGGGGCGGGCAGCTAAAATGTCAGCTTAGCGCTTGACTTCCATTTTAGCAACCGGGTAGCCTGACGGCCATGCCGACGATCGCCGAGGTCAACCGCTACTCGCCGAGCGAGTTCTCGGCCGCGTTCGGCGCGGTCTACGAGCGCTCGCCGTGGGTCGCCGAGCGCGCGTTCGCGCGGCGGCCGTTCGGCTCGCGACTCGACCTCGAGGTCGCGCTCCACGCCGCGTTGCAGGGCGCGAGCGACGCCGACAAGCTCGCGCTGATCCGCGCGCATCCGCAACTCGCCGGCAGGGAGGCCGAGAGCGGCGCGCTGTCCGCCGCCTCGGCGCGCGAGCAGGCGGACTCCGGACTGGGCGCGCTCTCCGCGGGCGAGCGCGCCGAGCTGCGCGACCTCAATGCCCGCTATCTCGAGGCGTTCGGCTTCCCGTTCGTCATCTGCGTGCGCCAGAACCGCAAGGACGCGATCCTCGGCACGCTGCGCGCGAGGCTGCGCAACACCCGCGAGCAGGAACTCGCCAACGCGATCGCGCAGATCGGCGAGATCGCGCGCCTGCGCCTCGCCGACCTCGTTTCCTGACCATGGCCCGGCTCTCGACGCACGTCCTCGACACGATGCACGGCCGGCCCGCCGGCGACGTGGCCATCGAACTCCACGCGATCGATGCCGCGGGGGCGTGTCTCGTCGCCGCGGCGCGCACCGACGCGGACGGCCGCACCGACCGCCCGCTGCTCGAGGGCGCCGCCGTGAAGCGCGGCCGATACCGGCTCGTCTTCCGCGTCGGCGACTATTTCCGCGCGGCGGGCGTCGCGCTGCCCGATCCGCCGTTCGTCGACGTCGTGTCGGTCGACTTCGGCATCGCGGACGACGGCGGCACCTACCACGTGCCGCTTCTCTGCTCGCCCTGGGCCTACTCGACCTACCGCGGCAGCTGATCGCGGCCGTCGCGATGGAGGCGTACGTCGTCGAGTGGCTGGGCTTCCTCGGCCGCTGGTTCCACATGATCGCGGGCATCGCGTGGATCGGAGCCTCGTTCTACTTCATCTGGCTCGACTCGCACCTGCGCGCGCCGCGCGACGCCGACGAGGCCGAGCGCCTCGGCATCGGCGGCGAGGTGTGGGCGCTGCACGGCGGCGGGTTCTACCGCGCGCAGAAGTTCGCGGTCGCGCCGCCCGCGCTGCCCGAGCCGCTGCACTGGTTCAAGTGGGAGGCGTACACGACGTGGCTGTCGGGCATGTTCCTGCTCGGGCTCGTCTTCTACCTCGGCGCCGACGTGTACCTGCTCGACCGCGCCGTCGCCGACCTGTCGAGGCCGGCGGCGGTCGCGATCGGCCTCGCGTTCCTCGCGGGCGGCTGGCTCGTCTACGACCTGCTGTGCCGCTCGCCGCTGGGTGCGCGCGAGCCCCTGCTCGCCGCGGCGATGCTCGCGCTGTGCGCGCTCGCCGCGTACGCGCTCACGAACCTGTTCTCGGGCCGAGGCGCGTTCATCCACTTCGGCGCGATGCTCGGCACGATCATGGCGGCGAACGTGTACTTCGTGATCATGCCGGGTCAGCGAGCGATGGTGAAGGCGAGCGTCGAGGGCCGGACGCCCGACCCGTCGCACGCGGCGCGGGGCAAGCAGCGCAGCGTCCACAACACCTACTTCACGCTGCCCGTGCTGTTCACGATGATCAGCAACCACCACGCGCTGTTCACGAACGCGAGGCACGCGTGGCTCGTTCTCGTAGCGATCGCGCTCGCCGGCGTGTTCATCCGGCTGTTCTTCACCTTCCGCCACCGCGGGATCGCGAAGCCGTCGTTCTGGGCGATCGGCATCGCGCTGCTCGCGGCGGTGTTCGTCGCGCTCGCGCCTCGCGGCGCGGGGCCGGCCGCCGGCGCCGCGACGTTCGCCGACGTGAAGGCCATCGTGGATCTGCGATGCGCGGGATGCCACGCCGCGACGCCGACGTTCGCCGGCTTCGCCGCCGCGCCCAAGAACGTCCTGCTCGACACGGGCGAGCGCATCCTCGCGCAGGCGCAGCGGGTCCATCAGCAGACCGTCGTGCTGAAGGCGATGCCGATCGCCAACCTGACGCAGATGACCGACGAGGAGCGCGCGAAGGTCGACGCGTGGTTCCGCGGCGGCGCGAAGCAGGACTGATCGATCGGGAGCGTCGGGCGGAAGCGCGACCCACAGGGCGTCGGGCGCAAGCCCGACCCACAGGGCGGCGGGCGCAAGCCAGATCCACAGGCGTCGGGCTGAGGCCCGACCCACAGGGCGGCGGGCTGAAGCCGGACCCACAAGCGTCGGGCTGAAGCCCGACCCACAGGGCGGCGGGCGCAAGCCAGATCCACAGGCGTCGGGCGCAAGCCCGACCCACAGGGCGGCGGGCGCAAGCCAGATCCACAGGCGTCGGGCTGAGGCCCGACCCACAGGGCGGCGGGCTGAAGCC
>CAJPFI010000052.1 GCA_905339295.1 Burkholderiales bacterium | reverse complement strand
GCGATCGGCTTCGCCGGCGTGCTGTGGCTCGCCTGGGACAAGGCGAGCTTCAAGCCCGGCGGCTCGGGCTGGGCCATCGTCGCCTGCCTGCTGGCGACGCTGTGCTATGGGCTCGCGGCGAGCTTCACGAAGCGCTACCTCACCGGCATCGCCCCGCTGGCGGTGGCGAGCGGCAGCCAGCTGTCGGCCGCCTTGGTCCTGCTCATGCCTGCGATCATCTGGTGGCCTGCGAGCAGGCCCTCGCAGTCGGCATGGATCGCCGCCGCGCTGCTGGCGATCGCGTGCACTGGTGTGGCCTACGTGCTGTTCTTCCGGCTCATCGCGCATGTCGGGCCGGCCAACGCGATCGCGGTGACATTCCTGATCCCCGTGTTCGCCGTGTTGTGGGGATGGCTGTTCCTCGGCGAAGGCGTCACCGGCGCGATGGTTGCGGGCTGCGGCGTGATTCTTCTGGGAACGGGGTTGACGACGGGCGTGCTGAAACTGCCGGCGAGGAAGACTGCGGCGGCGTCGTAGTTCCGCACGGGCACTTCGACAAGCTCAGTTCCTTCGACAAGCTCAGGATGCACGGGCACTTCGACAAGCTCAGTGCGAACGGTTGAGGTTCGCTGCTGCGCGTTTCAGAACAGGCTCAGGCTGCCGACCTCTTCGAGCACGGCGTTGCGCGTGCGCAGCGGCAGCGGTGTCCGCGCATCGCGCATCACCCGGGCATGCGCATCGGCCTCCATCGGCCGATGAAAGCGGAAGCCCTGCAGCAGGTCGCAGCCCAGGCGCTCCAGACCGAAGGATTGCTCGGCCGTCTCGATGCCCTCGGCGATGATCGTCAGCTTGAGACTCTTGCCAATGTCGATGATCGCGCCGAGCGTCGTGGCGCCGATGGTCAGGCCCTCGGTGTCTCGAACGAAGGCGCGGTCGATCTTCAGGATGTCGAAGGGCAGTGTCTTCAGCATCGAGATGCTCGAGTAGCCGGTGCCGAAGTCGTCGAGCGCGAGCCGGAAACCCAGGCTGCGCAGGTGGTTGAGCGTGCTCTTGGCCTTCTCCACGTCTTCCATCACCGCCGACTCCGTCACCTCCAGCACGATGGCCGAGGGCGAGACGCCGGTTTCCTCGAGCACCGTCTCGACGCTTTGCACGTAGTTCACGTGCATCAGCTGGCGCGGCGACACGTTGACGCTGATCGAGCACGGGATGCCGGCCTCTTCGAGACGGCGCACCTGCCAGCAGGCCTGCTCGAGCACCCATTGGCCGAGCTGGAAGATCTGGCCCGTCTTTTCGGCCACCTCGATGAAGTGCCCCGGCCCGAGCAGCGTGCCGTCTTCGGCGCGCATGCGCACGAGCGCTTCGGCAAGCACCGGCTGCTTGGTCTTGGCGTCGACGATCGGCTGGAAGTGCAGCACCAGGCGGTTGCGCTGCAGCGCCAATGTCAGCGCCTGCTCGACGTCGAAATCGTGGCGTGCCGAATCGCTGTGGCTCGCGTCGTAGACGATCGCAAGGTTGCCGCCCTGGCGCTTGGCCGCGTACATCGCGCGATCGGCGCGCGAGATGAGTTCATCGGACGGCAACTCGGGGTCGTCGCACAGCACGATGCCGATCGAGGTCTTCGGATGCAGCAACGCGCCGTGGCACAGGTAGGGCTGGCTCACCGTGTCGATGATGCGCGCGGCGATCGATCGTGCTCCGCTCTCGCCGTCGATCCCCTCGAACAGCGCGACGAACTCGTCGCCCCCCATGCGCGCCAGCGAGTCGCCGGGACGCAGGATGGAGCGCACGCGGTTGGCGGTCTCGATCAGGTAGTCGTCGCCCGCCGTGTGGCCGAGCGAATCGTTGACCTGCTTGAAGCGGTCGAGGTCGAACAGGAACAGCACGAAAGGCCGCTCGTGGCTCGCCGCGCGAAAGCGCTGCAGCGTGGCGACGAGGGCGGCGCGGTTGGGCAGCCCGGTGAGGTGATCGGTCAGCGCCGCGCGGGTCAGCTTGTCGCGCATCTCGTTGCGCGCCTCCACGTTGCGCGCCATCGCGATCGTCTCGGCCACCGCCCCGTTCAGGCCATAGGCATGGCGCAGCGACATCTCGAGCGCCAGGTAGCGCCCGTCCTTGCGCCGCCAGTGGCCCTCCAGCAGGGCGCCGCTGTGCGCCCGCGCCGAGGCCTTCAGCGATTCCACCCATGCCGGCAGCTCGTCCGGGTGCAGCAGGTCGAGGATGCGGGTGCCGCAGATCTCGTCCGGCGTGTAGCCGAGGTGCGCATGCACCGCCGGCGAGACATATTTGACGAAGCCGCGGGCGTCGACCTGCATCACCATGTCGTCGCTGTGCATCTCCATGAAGGCATACCGCCCCACCCGCTCGTCGAGCGCGGCCTGGCGGCGCTGCATCTCGACGAAGGCACGTTCATAGCCGCCGACCAGCGGCCGCAGCAGCGGCGGCAGCTGCTCGTGCGCGGCCTCCGGCAGCGGCAGCCTGAACTCGGCCAGGTGACCCAGCGCCTGCTCCAGCGCACGCTGCTCGCGCCGCTGGCTGCGCCAATGGAACCAGACCGCGGCGGCGGTCGCCAGGGCGAGACCAGCGGCCCAGGGCAGCACGGAGGGACGCGCCGCGGCGAACACGAGGTTGGCCGTGCTGGCCGCGATCGCAACAGCAGTGATCGGAAGCAGCTTGCGCATGAATGAGGGTGCTCCGCAGGACCCGCCACGACGACGGGCTCCGCTGCGGCGGCCACGCAGGGATATCGGCCGCGGCCGGCGCAGCCACAGCGACTTCGGCGCCGGCGGCGCCCGATGCAGGGTTGTCCCGAACGTGCGCTGCGGCAAATGTCACGCCGATCAGGGTCCTGTCCCGCAGGCGTCGGCCCGGGCGCTCAGCAGCGCGCGCTCGCGCGAATTGCGCGTCAGCGCGGCGGCGCGCTGGAACTCGGTGCGTGCCTCGGCCCGCCGCCCGAGCTTGAACAGCAGATCGCCGCGCACGCTCGGCAGCAGGTGGTAGGCCTTGAGCGAGGGCTCGTCCGCCAGCGCGTCGACCACCTCGAGCCCCGCCGCGGGCCCGAAGGCCATCGCCAGCGCGACCGCGCGGTTCAGCTCGACGACGGGCGACGGCGCGAGCTGCGCGAGCGCGTCGTAGAGCGCCGCGATGCGCTCCCAGTCGGTGTCCTCGGCGCGGTGCGCGCGTGCATGGCAGGCGGCGATGGCGGCCTGCAACGCGTAGGGCCCGAGCGCGCCGCCCGGCGCCTCGGCGCGCGCGAGCGCCGCCAGGCCGCGGTGGATCAGCAACGGGTCCCAGCGCGAGCGGTCCTGGTCGGTCAGCAGGATGGGCTCGCCGCCGGGGCCGATGCGCGCGCGCGATCGCGACGCCTGGATCTCCATCAGCGCGACCAGCCCGTGCACCTCGGGCTCGTGCGGCACCAGTTCCGCGAGGATGCGGCCGAGGCGCAGCGCCTCTTCGCACAGGGCCGGGCGCATCCAGTCGTCGCCCGCGGTGGCCGAGTAGCCCTCGTTGAAGATCAGGTAGATGACTTCCAGCACCGACGACAGGCGCGCGGTCAGCTCGTCCTTGCGCGGAACCTCGAACGGCACGCGCGCCTCGGCGAGCGTGCGCTTCGCGCGCACGATGCGCTGCGCGACCGTCGGCTCCGGCACGAGGAACGCGCGCGCGATCTCCTCGGTCGTGAGGCCCCCGAGCAGGCGCAGGGTCAGCGCGACGCGCGCGTCGGGCGACAGCACCGGGTGGCAGGCGACGAACACGAGCCGCAGGAGGTCGTCGCCGATCTCGTCGTCCTGCGCGGCCTCCGCGGCGCGGTCGGCGATCTGCTGGTCGAGCTCGAGCTCGCGGCCGAGCTCCTCGTGCTTGCGTTCGAGGAGCTTGCGCCGGCGCAGGACGTCGAGCGCGCGGCGCTTCGCGGTGGCCATCAGCCACGCGGCCGGACTCTCCGGGACGCCCGACGCGGGCCAGCTCTCGAGCGCCGCGACGAGCGCGTCCTGCGCGAGTTCCTCGGCGAGCCCGACGTCGCGCAGCATGCGCGCGAGGCTCGCGATGATCTTCGAGGACTCGATCCGCCAGACCGCGTCGATGACGCGGTTCGTGCCCGATGCCGTCATGCCCGGGGAGGGGTCGTCGCCACGAGGCGTTCGCGTCGTGCGCATCGCCGCGCCCTGGCGCGCCCGCGTCGCGCCATTCGCCGCGGCAACGTGCCATCGTGGCGGGCGTCGCGCGCCCGGCGCAGGCGGGCGACGGCGAGCGTGTCGGGCGTGCGCGGGACGGTGAAGCGCATCGTGGCGGCTGTCGCGGGCGAGCGGTGAAGCGCGGAGCATACGACGACCGGCGCCGGCCGTGAACGCGAGGTCCGTCAACCCTCGGCCGCGGCCTTGAGATCGGCGAGACCGGCCTCGAAGTCCCTGCCGAGCATCGCTTCGGTATCGACGAAGACCTGCATCACCTTGGCCACGAAGGGGTTGGGGCCGTCCATCGACCAGGTGACCTCGGTGGCGTCGCCGCGCGGCTCGAGCGTGAACGCGGCGATGCTGCGGCCCTCGATCGGCTTCTCGAAGTCGAGCAGGATGGTGATCCTGGACGGCGACGCCTCGGCGATCTCCATGCGGCCTGCGCCGACCTTGCCGCGGCCTTCCCATGCGTAGACCGATCCCTTGCCGGCGGCGGGCCCGCTGAAGGCGCGCCTCATCGCGGGATCGAGCTTCTCGAACGGCGACCAGTCGATCCACCGCTTGAAGTCGGCGATGTGGGCGGCGATGCGCTCGGGCGGTGCCTCGATGCTGGCGGTGCGCCTGACGCTGAACGTGTCCGGCTTGCGCATGGCCAGCACGACGACGGCGGCGAACAGCACGACGCCGAGGACGACGAGTATCTTGATCATTTCCGGACTCCGTGGTTGTCGCGAGCCGTGCATGCACGGCCCGGCGCGGGCGCGGCGGTCGATGCCGCGCGGCTGCAGTCGATGCGAGCGGCCGGTCAGCGATTCCCGGTGCGCGCCTGCATCTCGGGGAAGCCGGCGGCGGCCTTGCGGACGTCCGGCGGGAAGTCCTCGAATTCCTGCACCTGGCGGATCTCGATCACCTCGTTCTCGGAGGCCGGACAGCGCGAGGCCCATGCGATCGCTTCCTCCTTCGACCGCACCTGGATCATCCAGTAGCCGCCCAGCACTTCCTTCGCCTCGGCGAACGGGCCGTCGACGACCGAGGGCCTGCCGCCGTGAAACGAGACGCGCGCGCCCATCGACGGCGGATGCAGGCCGTCGAGCGCGAGCAGCACGCCCGCCTTCTGCAGCGATTCGCTGAACTTCATCATCGCGGCGACGGCCGCGGCATCGGGCATCGTGCCCGGCCCGGCGCTCTCGTAGCCTTTCGGGATCATCAGCATCATGAAGCGCATCGCGTCTCTCCAGCCGGCGGTCGGCAAGGGCCCTCGTCGACGCGGTCAGCAGTGCGGCGAGGTGGCGTCGTGCGGATCGAACAGCGGGCGGATCTCCATCTCGAACTCGGGCACGCCCGCCTGGACATGGACGTCGACCACGCGTTGCGCGAGGGCGAGCGCCTCGGCCTTCGACGCCGCGCGGACGATCGCGTAGCCGCCGATCAGCTCCTTCGCCTCGGCGAACGGGCCGTCGGTCACGGCCTGCCTGCCGCGCGCATAGCGGATCCGCGTTCCCGCCGCGCTCGGCAGCAGGCCTTCGGCGGCGAGCACCACGCCGGCCTGCATCATCTCGGCGGTGAGCTTGCCCATGCCTTCCATCAGCGCGGGCGGCGGCGGCTCGCCGGATTCGTAGCCGGGGGTCGCCTTGATCATCATCATGTAGCGCATGCACGTATCTCCGTCGTCGGTCAATGGGGGCGGATCCGGATCGCGGTCGCATCCGAGCGCTCGGTGTCCACACCTGCACGACGAACAGAGTGCGCCGGAATCGACATCGTCACGCGGGCTTCCCGCCCGCGACGCCCAGCTCGCGGAAGCGCTCCATCGCCTCGCTCGGGCCGAAGTCCTCGAGCTCGTAGAGCGGGCGCACCTCGATCTCGGCGGCGCCGCCGTCGACCGCGGGATTCGGGAAGCGCTTCGTCCAGGCGAGCGCCTCCTCGCGCGAGCCCGCCCGGATCAGCGTGTAGCCGGCGACGAGCTCCTTCGACTCGGCGAACGGACCGTCGACCACGGTGCGCTTCTCGCCGGCATACCGGATGCGCCATCCCGCGCCGCTCGGCTTCAGCCCGGACGCGTCGAGCAGCATGCCCGCCTTCGCGAGCTCCTCGTGGAACGCGGCCATGTCGGCGATCAGCCGCTCCCCCGGCATCGCGCCGGCCTCGCTGTCCTTCGTCGCCTTCACGATGATCATGAATCGCATCGCTCGATCTCCTCGCGCGGCGCGCGCGGTCCGCGCGCCCGCATCGCCATGTTCGTCGGATCAGGGTTGCACCACGTTGACCATCCACGCCACGCCGAAGCGGTCGACGAGCATGCCGAAGCGCGGCGACCAGAACGTCTGCATCAGCGGCATCGTCACCTGCCCGCCCGCCGACAGCGCGGCGAACGCGCGCTCGGCCGAGGCGACGTCGGGCACGCTCGCCGACAGCGCGAAGCCCTGGAACTGCGTCCTGCCGCTGCAGAAGCCGTCGGACGCCATCACCACCGTGTCGCCGATGGTGAGGCTCGCGTGCATCACCTTGTCGTCGCTGCCGGGCGGCACCTTGTCGGGAGGGGGCGGCTCCGGGCTTTCCTTGTAGCGCATCAGCATGTCGAGCCTCGCGCCGAGCGCCTTCTGGTAGAACGCGATCGCTTCCTCGCATCGGCCTTCGAACATCATGTAGGGCTGGATCTGCATCGGAGTCTCCTGTCGTGACGGGTCGAAAGGCGCGGCTATGGCCGCGCGGCGATCTGAGCGCGCTGGCGCGCTTCCTGCGCCCTGAGCTCGGGCGTGAGCGCGTCGCCGAAGTCCTCGGCCTCGAACACCTGGCGGATCTCGATCTCGGACTCGCCGTCGAACGGGTTCGGGCAGCGCCTGACCCATGCGATCGCCTCGTCCAGCGAGGCGACCTGCCAGAGCCAGTAGCCGGCGATCAGCTCCCTGGTCTCGGCAAACGGCCCGTCGACGACCGTCCGCGTCGTGCCCGAGAAGCGCACCCGCGCGCCTTTCGCGCTCGGGTGCAGGCCCTCGCCCGCGAGCATCACGCCGGCCTCGACCAGCTCGTCGTTGAAGCGGCCCATTTCGGCCAGGAGCTTCCCGTCGGGCATCTCGCCCGCCTCGGAGGCCCGGGTCGCCCTGACGATGACCATGAATCGCATGTCGTACTCCTGCAAGGACGGATCGGGTTCGGGGGCCCGGACCGGCGGGGTCCGCACATCCGGGCTCTACCCGCACGACGAACGACCGGGGCCGGAATCGACATGGCGAACCATCGTTCGACAGGGTCCGGGTCCTGGAATCGCGACCCGGCCTGGCGTCGCGGTCTCCTGTGCGACGCTCGCCCACGCGGCCCGGGGGCCGACGCAGCGCCTCAGCCGAGGAGCGCCGGATTGCGCTGCCACAGCGTCCAGGTGAGCGCCGTCGCGAAGCCGACCCACGCGAGATACGGGACGAGCAGCGCGCCCGCGAGCGGCCGCACGCGCCCGAACGCGACCAGCGTCGCGGCGATCAGCGCGAGCAGGACGAGGATCTCGGCGAAGGCGAGCGCGCCGCGCCGGGCGACGAAGAACAGCCAGGTCCACATCGCGTTCGCGACGAGCTGCACGACGAACAGCGTGAGTGCGCCGCGCGCGCCGCCGAAGCCGCGTGCGCGCCAGACGAGCCACGCCGCGATGCCCATCAGCGCGTACAGGACGGTCCACACGGGACCGAACAGCCAGGCCGGCGGCGTCCAGTCCGGACGCGAGAGCTGCGCGTAGAACGCCGCCGCGTCCGCGGACGCGACCGCGCCGACGGCGGCCGCGGCGAACGACAGGAGCAGCCATCCCGCCAGCCCCGCGAGCGACTGCCATCGCGACATCGTGGACGCCTCCCGTCGATCCGACACCGCCGAGTGTAAGCGAGCCGGCGCGCGCGCGATACGTCGCGGTGCCGCAGCGTGCGCGCGGCGGGCGCGGTCAGCCGTGCTCCGCGAGCAGCCGCTCGCGGCGCGCGAGGCTCGTCCTCGGCCAGTAGCGTGCGCGGTCGTAGTACTCGCTCACGGCGGGCGTGTCCGCCGGCAGCACGACCCAAGGCTGCTTCGACACCGTGAAGATGTGGATGTCGGGCGGCAGGCGGTCGGGCAGGTCGAGCGTGCCGACGCGCACGAAGCGCACGAGGTCGCCCCCGCCCGCGTAGTTGCTCCACACCGCGATGCGGCACGCCGGGCAGCGGCTGATCTTCTGGCCCCGTCCGCTCGCCGTCGGCGTGACCACGACCTCGACGTCGCCGTGCAGCAGCTTCACGCGATCCGCCTCGATCATCGCGTTCAGCGCGAACGACGCGCCGGACTCGCGCTGGCACCAGCGGCAGTGGCAGCAATGGACGAAGAGCGGACGCGACGTCATCCGGTAGCGGACGTGGCGGCAGGTGCAGCCGCCGTCGAAGGTGCGCCGGGCCCGCGTCGTCATGGCGCCCCGATCATCCTGGCGGGGTCGATGCGCCGCCCACCGCCGGTGCGCGCGCGGCGCGTACGAAGCCCGCGACGAACGCGGCGAGCGCCGCGAGCGGTCCGGCCACGAACACGGCGGTCATCGCGGCCTCGACGTCGCGGTCGTGGACGTTCGGCGACAACGCCGCGACGAGCGCGTATCCGGCGAGGGCGCCGGCGACGTAGCCGGCGAGCGCCCATGCGAGGCCGATGCCGAGGCGCCTCATTCGATCCGCCGGGAACGGGCCCCGGCGCCGGCCGCGGCGCGCGCGCGCCCGTGGAGCGCGATCGCGGCGGGTCTCGCCGCGTCGGCGGCGCCGATCGCCATGCCGCGCGACCGCGTGGCGCGCACTACCTCGGCCACAGCCAGGCGAGCGCGCCCGCGGTGAGCAGCGCGTAGAGGAGTCCGTCGATCGTCGCCCGGATCGTGGTGCCGAGCGCACGGTGATACCAGATCCACATCTGCCACAGCGCGAGCGCGTAGCCGGCGAACGCGACGGCGCCGGCAAGCTGGAACACGCGCATGTAGCTCGCACCCTCGGGCAACGCGCGTCCGGTCACGTACGCGGCCAGGATCGACACGACGACGCAGTAGGCGAACCAGAGGGTCAGGTTGCGACCCATCGAGAACGGCCCGTTGCGCAACACGGTCACGATCATCACCGGACCCTGCGCGAGCTTCTCGGCGAACTGCGGCGTCCTGAACTCGTCCATGCTCGACGCGCGCGGGATCATGTAGTCGCCGGGGGGAATCGCGAAGCGCCGGAGCGCGCCGCGCACCTGATCCTCGTCGGGCAGCGCCGGATAGTCGCCGCGGTGCCACGGCAGCGCCATGTGGATGATCGAGCTCGCGACGAACACGAGCACGGACGCGAGCAGGATCGGGAGCCACAGCGCGGCAAGTCCGGTCATGACGGCCTCCTGGCGGAAGCGATTGCGGTTGGCGGCGCAGCGGATGCGGCGGCGGGCCGCCCGGCGCGGCATGCTCGCGAGGACGGCGCCGATGCGCCCGCGCAAAGGCGTGCGGGCGCGGGTTCGCCGGTCGGCGCGTCGTGCATGGGCGGGCTTTCCGATGGCCGCAGGCCGGGGGATCGTACTCCGCGGCGCGCGCGCGCGCCACCGGCGGGGGCGCGGCGCGGCGGGTCAGCCGCCGGGGGCGCGCAGCGGCGTGCGCTGCCCGTTCAGCGTGACCGTGCGGAACGGCCACGCATGCGCGAGCCAGTCGCGCAGGAACGCCTCGAGCTCGCGCTCGAGTCCCGAGGCGAGCTCGCTCTGCCGCGCCCAGAACCACACGTCCGCGTCGACGTCGCCGGTGCCGGGCGGGTCGACGTAGACGCAGCCGAGCAGCCTCGACTCGTCGGGGCTCATCACGGCGTAGTCGAACGACGAGCGCAGCGCGAACTCCTTCTGGTGCCAGCCGAGGTCGACGATGTCCTGCTCGATCGACAGGTCGGGCGCGGGCCAGCCCCAGAGTCCGCCGAAGCGCTTCCACAGGTGCTCGCGGCTCGACATCACGGCGTCGTAGTCCTTGAACACGTCGTGGATCGTGATCGACCGCATGCGGAAGCGCGCGGTCTCGACGCGCGCGGGAATGGTGAAATCCTCGGGCAGGAAGGGCATCGTGACTCCGTTCGATCGATCGCGCCGCATGGCATGTCAGCCGCTCGGGTCGCGCCGCCGGCGGCCCTCGCGCAGGTACGCGATCCAGTACACGCCGGCGACGAGCAGCGTCCCGCCGGCGATGTTGCCCGCGGTGACCGCGACGATGTTGGCGGCGATGCCGGCGACCGGCACCGCGCCCTGCGGCGCCAGCGCGTAGCCGAACGGAAGGAAGAACCAGTTGGCGATCGAGTGCTCGAGCCCGATCGCGACGAACGCGGTGATCGGGAACAGCACCGCCAGGATCCGGTCGGTCACGCTGCGTCCGCCCATCGCGAGCCAGGCGGCGAGGCACACCAGCGCATTGCAGAGCACGCCGCGCGCGAACGCCTCGCCGGGCGCGAGGCCGGCCTTGGCGACGGCGATGCCGACCGCAGTCGCGCCCACCGCGCCGCCGCCGAGGCTCGCGACGTCGCCCCACAGCACGAGCACCACGGTGCCGAGACAGCCCACCACGTTGCCGACGTACACGATGAGCCAGTTCCGCAGCACGTCGCCGGTGCGGATGAGCCCGGTGGCCCAGGCCATCGCCAGAAGGTTGTTGCCGGTGAAGAGCTCGGCGCCCGCGACCACGACCAGCACGAGCCCGAGGCAGAATCCCAGGCCGCCGAGCATGCGCGTCACGCCGAATCCCAGCGACGACTCGGTGACGATCACCGTGAAGAACAGGGCACCCAGCGAGACGAACGCGCCGGCGAGGACCGCGAGCACGAGCAGCGTGAGGCCGTCGGTGCGCGCCTTGGCGACGCCCTGCCGCTCGACCTTGGCGGCGATCTCGTGCGGGGTGTAGGCATCGGCGGTGTTCGATTCGCGGTCGTCGATCTGCATCATGGGACCACCGATGGATTGGGCGCTGCGAGACGGGCCGGGACCACGGGACTGCCTGCGCGCACGCGACGAACGGCTCAGGCGATCCGGATCCGGACGATCGGCCGCCGCGGCTTGCGGCGAGCGACTTCCCCGAATCCGGCGGCATCGTACATCGACTTGACGCCGAACCACAGCGAGTCGTCGTCGGCGCGGCCGGGCTTGTCGACCGGATAGGCTTCGAGCAGCGTCACGCCGCGCCGTCTCGCGTAGGCGATCGCGCCGTCGAGCAGCGCCCGGGCGACACCCTGGCCGCGGTGCGCCGACGGCACGACGAAGCAGACGATCGACCAGACCGGCCGGTCGTCGACGGCCTTCATCACGGGCGAGCGCCGCAGCCTCGCGTAGGCTTCGCGCGGGCCGAGCGAGACCCAGCCCACCGGGACCTTGCCCCGATAGCCGATCAGCCCCGGCGGTTCGCCCGACGCGACCAGCGCCGCGAGATCGGCGCGATTCGCCTGCGCGTGCGTGACCCCGCGCGGCAACGGTCCGCGCGGGCCGCTGCGCCGGTAGTGCATGCACCAGCACTGGCGCGCCACCGAGCACCCGGCGGCGAGAAATACCGTTTCCAGATCGGGCCAGCGATCCGGCGTGAGCGGTCGCACCGCGAGCTTCATGTCGGCCTCACCTGCGTTCCGGCGGGATTGCGCCGCGCGTGCGTCGCGCCACGCCGGCGCGCCATGCGAGCCCGCTCCGGCGGACGAAGCAGCGGCCGGTCGAGCCCGGTGCGCCACGTGGCCGGATCGGGATTCGCTTCCGGGCCGGCGCGCAAGTCGTCACGTCGCCGCGCGTTCGATGAGCCAAGGCGAGGTATCCGGGCGCGGCGAGGTTCGCTCCGCGCCGCGATTGCAGCGCCGCCCGGGCTGCGCGCCGCGGGGTCGCCGGCCGGGCGTTCGTGCGTGCGCGCGTCGCGCGCCCTCCCGCTATTTCATCCTCGACCGCAGCTTCAGGGTCTCGCCCGCCACCATGAAGCTGCCGTACCCGCGATGGTGCAGCGTGCGCGGATCCTTCGGCTTCGGATCCGCCACGGCCGCGACGGCCTCGAGGACGAAGAACGAGTACTTCGCCACCATGCTCGTGTCGACGACGCGGCATTCGATGCTCGCGATGCAATCGTCGATCAGCGGGGCGCGGACGCGCTCGGCCGGGACCGGCGTGAGGCCGAACTTCCTGAACTTGTCCGTCCTCGCGCCGGTGGCGTTGCCGCAGCCCACGACCTGCTTCGCGAGGTCGGCGCCGGGAAGGTTGATGACGCACTCCCTGGACGCGCGCAGCAGGCCGTAGGAGTGATTGCGATTGCTCACGACGCATCCGATCAGCGGCGGCTCGAACTCGAGCATCGAGTGCCACGACAGGGTCATCACGTTCGACCGCCCCGCGGCGGCGGTCGTCAGCAGAACGACAGGGCCCGGTTCGAGCAGCGTGTAGACCTTGCCGAGCGCCAAGCGCTTCCTTGCCATGATCACTCCCGAGCGGACGGCGATCGAGCGAGGCGGTGGGCGCACGTGGCCATGACGTTCCGGCCGGGCGCCTCGCCGTCGCCTGCGTCCGCCGGACGCGCCTCGCGCGCCGGCACGCGGTCGAGCGCGCGGTCAGCCATCGTCGACGCCCTCGCGTCGCGCGGGCTGCGCGGCCTCCCACGCGTGCCGTGTCACCTTCGCGCCGGCGCGCAGCGTGTTCTGCACTTCCGCCACGGCGTCGGTCCGTCGCAGCAGCGCGTCGATGTCGGCGTGCGACGCCGTGGAAACGATGCGCGCGCGATAGCTGATGTTCGTGGCGGCGATGCCGATCCCTGCGAAGTCGGCCTGCGCCTCGACCTCGACCGACCCGACCGGGACGGACGAGCGCTCGGCCTCGCGGTAGATGTCGTTGCAGTCGCAGGTCGCGAGCGCGAGCATCAGGAATTCGCCGCCGTTGACGCCGGACCCCGGGCCCGATGCCCTGGAGGGGATCGCGAGGCTGCGCGTGTCGCCTTCGGTCGTCACGGCGACACGATGGTCGTGGCCGGCATTGCGCACGTTCGCGGTGATCTTCACGGCGGGTCTCCCGCGGGACTCCGGTCCGGCGTTGCCGGGCAATCGGCGTGGCCCGCCACTCACGTCATCCCGACTCGCCTGGCGCCCGCCCGGAACAGCGCCGCGCCGTGCGGATCGAACTGGAAGGCGCCGAGGAAGTCCGAGACGCCGTATCGCGGCAACGTCCTGCGGATCGCGGTGGCGTGGGTGCGCGCCTCGTCGAGCGAACCGGCCAGTGCCAGGCTGAAGGCCGCGATCGCGAGGATGTGCGGATGCGCGTTGGGACGGGCCGCGGCCTTGACGGCCCATTGCGCAGCCTCGTCGAACTGGCCCAGGCGCACGAGCGCCATCGCGCGCGAGCCGAGCATCCCGAACAGCAGCGGATCGAACGGGCTCAGGTGCCGCGAGTGATCGGACGACGAGATCGCGGCGCGCGGGTCGCCCGCCTGCGAGTTCACGAAGGCCAGCGTGTAGTGACCCAGCGCGAAGTTCGGGCTCAGGTCGATGGCCTGCTCGAGCTCGACGACGGACTGGTCGTGACGGCCGCGAAGCCAGAGCGCCCGGCCCATCGCCCAGTGCGCCGCGGGGTCGCGATCGTCGGCCATGAGGCTCTGCCCCGCGGCGCCGTACGCGCGGTCGATCTCGGGCGCGCGCTCGGCCCAGCCCTGGAAAGCGTTCTGGAAATGCGTGAACGACAGTCCGGCGTAGGCGCGCGCGAAGGTCGGATCGAGCTGCACCGCCGTCTCGAAGAAGTGCCGGGCGAGCTCGTTGTCGGTCCTGTTGAACCGGTACATGTGCCACAGGCCGCGATGATGGGCCTCCCACGCGTCGAGCGAGTTCGGCGGTTTCAGGATCGCGCGGTTGCGCTCGATCGCCTCGATCTCGCTGGCGATCGACGCGACGATCCGGTTGCCGATCTCGTCGAGGACGACAAACGCATCGTCCGACGAATGGTCGAAGACCTCCGTCCAGGCGATCCGGGCGGTGCGCGTCTCGGTCAGCTCGACCGACACGGTGAGTCGCTTGCCCTGGCGCCGCACGGTCCCGCTGGCGACGTAGTCCACGTCGAGCATCCGGCCGGCCTCTTCCGGACCGACGCGTCGCTCGTGCAGTGCAAACACCGTTCCCTGCGCGATCACGAACAGGCTGCGCAGCTTGGCGAGCCGCGTGATCACGTCGTGGGCGAGGGCGTCGGCGGCCCCGCCACGGGCGCCCGTCGAGCCGTCGCTGTCGACGAACGGCATCACCGCCAGCGATGCGCGGCGGGGGCCGGCGGCGGCGTCGTCGTCGCGGCCGCCCGTCGGCGCCGTCGTCACGGAGACGCTGGCCGCCTCGGCGCCCGGCGGACGTGCGTACTGCGACCGGGTGGCGCGCCAAGCGTCGCGCATCGGCCTCGGATCGAGGCCTTCGGCCTCGAACAGCCGCACGGTCGTCGCGAGGTGCTGTTCGCCTTCCCGGATCCGGCCGCGCCGCGCGAGCGCGGCCAGCAGGATCCCGTGCACGTGCTGATCGAACGGGGACAACTGCAGCCACTTCTCCAGGTGCACGAACGCCTCGTCGTCGGGAACGCTCCTGACGAGATGTTCCAGCAACGCCGCATGACAGCCCCGGAAACGCCGCCGCTGCGCGGTGAGCCACGCGTCGAAGGCCGGGCTTCGCCCGATCTCCAGGCCTTCCAGGAAATCGCCGCCGAACAGCGCGGACAGCGCCCGTTGCCTCTCCGGCGCCAGCGTCTCGATGCCCTCGTCGGCCGCGCGGGCGATCTCCGTCGCGTCGACCGAGCAATCCGCCAGGTCGAGCCCGACCGTGTCCTCGCGGGTGATCACGCGTCGGCGCTCACCCCCGTCGACGATGCTCCGGACCTTGCTCAGGCACCAGCGGAGTTCGCCCCGCGGATCGCTGGGAGTCTCCCACAGCAGCTCGCAGAGCTGGCTCCTCGCGACGGCGCGCGGCGCCACGGCCAAATAGGCGAAGAGCGCGCGCGCCTTGCGTGACGCCGGCAGCGCGAGCGCGGCGCCGTCCCGGATGACCGTCATCGGCCCGAGCAGGCGCACGCGCAGGGCGGGGCCGCCGCCCGGACGGTCGGCGCGATCGGATTCCACGGGCATTCCCACGCCGGCTACCACGCGCGCCTCCACGCATGGGGATTACGGTTGAACCCGACGGCCACGGCACGAGAACTCGGCCGGGCCCCGACATCGTCGCCTTCGCGATCGCGAGGCGGAACATCGCAGGACCTTACGGAGAACGGACATGGAATCTGTCGCTTCAACCGGTACGCAAACCCGCCCATCCGGCGGCCAGGTCGACCTCAAGGCGCTCAAGGCCCGCCAGCAGCTGGCGTGGTCGTCGGGCAATTATGCCCTCATCGGCACCACGCTGCAGATCGTCGGCGAGACGCTGTGCGAGGCTCTCGACCTCCGCTCGGGACAGAAGGTGCTCGACGTCGCCGCCGGCAACGGCAACGCCTCCCTCGCCGCGGCCCGCCGCTGGTGCAGCGTGGTGGCCTCCGACTACGTGCCCGCGCTGCTCGAGCACGCACGCGAACGGGCCGCGGCCGACCGGCTCGACATCGAGTTCCGCGAGGCCGACGCGGAGGCGCTGCCGTTCGCGGACGAGAGCTTCGACGCGGTCGTGTCGACCTTCGGCGTGATGTTCACGCCCGACCAGGATCGCGCCGCGTCCGAGATGCTTCGCGTCTGCGCCCGCGGCGGCAGGATCGGGCTCGCCAACTGGACGCCCGAGGGGTTCATCGGCCAGCTCTTCAAGACCATCGGCAAGCACGTCCCGCCGCCGGCGGGCGTCAGGTCGCCGGCGCTGTGGGGCACGCGCGCGCGGATCGCCGAACTGTTCGAGCGGCAGTCGGCCGCGATCGCGGCGACCCCGCGGGAATTCGTGTTTCGCTACCGCTCCCCGGAGCACTGGCTCGAGGTCTTCAGGACCTGGTACGGCCCGGTGCTCAAGACCTTCGCCGCGCTCGAGCCTGCGGCGCAATCGGCGCTGCAGCACGATCTCATGGCGCTGGTCGACCGGTTCAACCGCGCGGGGGACGGCACGATGGTCGTGCCCGGCGAGTACCTCGAGATCGTGATCACGCGGCGCTGACGAACGCCGTTCGCGCCCGGTGCAACGGCAAGGGACCAGGTCATGAGGCATTCCACGTTTTCGCTCGTTGCGGCCGCCGCCGGGCGCACAGGCCGCCGCCCTGCCGGGGGGCCCGGCCCGGGAGGGGCCGTTCGTGCTCCGCCTCGGGCTCCCCGCCGGGTTCGTCATTCCGCCGCATCGTCACTCGAAGGACGAGTTCGTCACCGTGATCTCGGGAAGGTTCGCGGTCGGGTCCGGGGAGAAGCTGGACCGCGCGTCGCTCCGGCATCCGCCGGCGGCGAGCTTCGTCCATCTCCCGGCCGGCATGCCGCACTTCGCCTCGACCGACGTCGAGACCGTCGTGCAGATCAACGGCGTCGGTCCCTTCGATGTCGTCTACGTCGATCCCGACGACGACCCGCGCAGGCAATAGGGGCGGCAGGGCTGCGCGCCGCGAGCGGGCGTCGCCGGGCTGCCTGCATGATTGCCCGGCGGGCTCGCCGCGCGCCGCAGGCGAAAGCGTCCGGCCACGCGCGCATTCGCACGATGCCCGACATGAGTGGCCCTGCCGGACCCGGTCAATTCGATCGACAGGGAACCGTTGCTCCGCGCTGCGGCAACGGCTGACCGCCCTTCACGCAGCCCGATGAACGCCCGGAGGAGGCTCCATGACCGCCACGTTGTTTGAACGCCTCGGTGGGGCCGACGGCATCGCTCGCATCGTCGACGACATCGTCGCGGCGCACCTGAGCAACCCCGTCGTCAGAACGCGATTCGAGAACGTCAAGGACCTCGGGCACCTCAAGAAGATGGCGCGCGAGTTCTTCGGCGCCGGCTCCGGAGGCCCGGAACCCTACACGGGTCGCGAGATGCTCGAGACGCACAAGGGCATGAACATCAGCGAACAGGAATACCTGGCGGTGATGGACGATATCGTCGCGGCGATGGACAGGAACGGCGTGGGCGGGGATGCGAAGAACGATGTCATCGCCATCCTCTACTCGCTCAAGGGACAGATCATCCGCGTTTAGGCAGGTTTCCCGGAGGGAGGTGATCCGGCCCGCTGTCGTCGGATCCCCGGCGAACCGGGCGCCATGGTTCCGGCGCCACGGCGTCCGGACAGCGCGGTCCGGGTCAGGGTCGCTCGGCGCGGGGTTGCCGGGAGGCCATCGCCCGAACCCGGCGTTCGTAGGACTCGAGCTCGCGAAACGCGACGATCCGCCTGCCGCGGTAGGCCTCGTATTCCCGGATGAACTCCTGGATCGTGGCGTAGGGCCCGGCGAGGTGGCCGGGACGCTTCGAGTCGGCGAAGAAATAGCGGTGTCCTTCGCGCCGGAAGGTCGCGAGCCAATGCCGTCGCAGCGTGTTGCCGGCGACGGAGACGGGCGCGAACTCGATCATCAGGTAGTTCGGCTGCGACTGCGGATCCAGCGCGCGCAGCGTCTCCACCGCGAAGCGCGACAGGTCGACGCAGACTCCGCGCGGCGTGGCGAAGAAATCGCCGGGCCGCGCGATGGCCGGCGCGCCGTTGCGGCTGCGCTGCGTTTCCGAGAGCGCCATGGCTCGCGACATGTCGTACTCGAACGCGGCGCCCATCCAGGCGTTCACGTCCTCCGCCGTGCGCCAGGCTCGCAGGGCTTCCGTGTACGAGGAGGCCGCCAGGTACGGCACGGTCGACGGGTACCTGCCCTCCGGCGCGTCGGAGGCGGGGTCTGCCGCCTCGGAGGTCGATCCGCACGACGCGATCAGCGCGAGGGATGCCGCCGCGAGGACGATTCGCAGCGACGCTTCCGTGCGCCGGGACCTGTCGAGTCCCCGCCCGGCGTGGCCGGATTCACGATTCACGCGGAGCGCCTGCCGAGCCAGCCCACGCTCGCGCCGACGGCGAGGATGGCCCCCAGCGAACTCGCGGCCATGGCCGACGCCGAGGGAGGGGGCGGCGCCACCGTCATGCCGGCGACGGTGAGGGCGAGCACGAGCGCGCACACGAGCGTGAGCCACGCCGCCCTGGCGCGCGAGAGACGCGACCCCGGCAGGAAGAGCGCGAGGCCCGCCGCGAAGACGATCGCCTCGACCGCGAGTGCGACGGGCATGACCTGCCACAGTCCGAGGCCCACCTTGAGCGAACGATCGCCCGCGAGCGGCAACTCGGGAACGTGGACGAGCGCATCGAGCAGCCAGTGCGAGAAGACCGCGGCCGCCACCAGCGCTGCGGCGCGCGTCCGTGCGGCCCGCAGACCCGCATGCCAGAGGTACGCTGCCGCGCCTGCAAGCGCCGACCAGGCGAGGCTGGCCACGAGGCCGTGCGACCAGGGAAAGACGAAGACGGGCTGGTGCGTGGCTGCGAAGTCGGCGGGAATCGTGACGGACTCCCGGCCGACGAGGACGAACGCCCACAGCGCAACGTCGAGAAGCAGCGCGGCGACGACCAGCACGCCGACGTTGACGCGCCGCTCGACGCGTCCGAGGGCCAGTGCCGCGCCCAGGTGGCCTGCGAACATGGCGGGATCGGCGGCATGGACCGCCCCGGGGAGTCAGGAGTCCGATTGTATTGAGTCAGGCTGCCAACGCCCACTCGTCGTGCCGACGAGGGCTCGCCGGCCCTCCGGCGCGACCCGGGCGCGAGTGCCCCGATGGCATCGACACGCCCTAGGATGCGGGCGGAGTGTCGGGATCGGCGCAGCAGGCGCGCGCCTGCTGGACGGGAGGGCACTTCACCGAGCCGTACGAGCAGAACACGCAGCAGTCGCCTGCCTTCGGCCGCAACAGCGTGCGGCAAC
Source organism: Burkholderiales bacterium (assembly GCA_905339295.1). Classification (GTDB taxonomy): domain Bacteria; phylum Pseudomonadota; class Gammaproteobacteria; order Burkholderiales; family Casimicrobiaceae; genus VBCG01. The sequence goes on along the minus strand of CAJPFI010000052.1, from coordinate 22,822 downwards.
GCGCGCACTCGTGGAAGCAGACGCACGCATCGGCAGGCATGGTCTCCGTCGACGCGAAGCCGCAGTGCGGACAGGTGAGGACGGACTCGAGGGTCGACGGGGCGGGCATGTCGGCGCCTGGCTGGCGAGAGCGGCCATTGTGCAGGATCGAATGCCGATCCGCGTCGCCTCGGTGCGCCGCATGCGTGGCGCGGGCGACGTGCCGATGCCGCTCACGGCGCACCTGTCTCGAGGAACCGCCGCACGATCGGGTTCACGAGGTCCGGACGCGTGAGCGGGGCCATGTGACCGCCTTCCGGCAGCTCCTCGAAACGCCAGCCCGGACACGCACGCGCGAGGATCGCGACGATCTCCCGGATGGGGCGCCGGGTGTCGGCCGTGCTCACGACCAGTGTCCGCGCCGGCATGCGGCTCCATTCGCCGACCGGCGTCTCCTCGTCCATCACGGCGTCCCATTCGTGGAAGACCGGCGGCAGCGATTGCATGAACGCCTGCCGCCGCTTCTCCGGCATCGTCGCCCACGACCCGTCGCCCATCCAGTAGTCGGCGAACCTCTCGGCCACCGCCGTCCAGTCGCCGAGGGAGCCGAAGCACTTCACGTGGTCGCGCAGCGCGCGGGATTCGAGGAACGCGTCCGTGCGGCCGTGCTGCTTCAGCAGGTGGAACGGATTGGGCTCGAGCAGCACGAGCTTGCCGACCCGCCGGCCGAGCAGCGACGCGGCCTTCATCGACACGGTCGCACCGAACGAATGGCCGACGAGGTGGACCGGATCGGCGACGTCCTCGCACAACGCCAGGACGAGCTGGGCCTGCGCGTAGAGCGTCTGCGGCGACGTGCCGGACCAGCGGGTGGTCTCGCCGTAACCGAACAGGTTGAGCGCCAGAACGCGGAACCTGTCCTTCAGCGCGTCGACGAGGGCTCGCCACTGGCGGCTGCCGCTGACCGAGCTGTGGACCAGGACGACGGACTCGCCCGCGCCATCGTCGGTGTAATCGATCCTCAGCGCACTCTTCGAGCGTACCGGCAAGTCGTCCTCCTCTCTTCAGCGCGGGGGAACGGGACCCGCAAACGGAATCGAGCCTCGCCAGCGCCGACGACGAGGATCGAAAGCCGGAGTCGATCCGTTCGCATCGGCGGGCGGGCCCGCGGCGTCGGTCGGCGTCACTTCGGCGAGATCACGCGAACGACGGACTCCTGGTGGTCGCGAAACCCCATGCGCTCGTAGAGCCGGCGGGCGTTGGCGTTGGCGCGCATGACGTGAAGAAACGGCGTCTCGTGGCGCTGCATCTGCCGGCGAACCAGCTTGGCGACGAGGCGGCGCGCGAGCCCCCGGCCCTGGTGGTCCGGATGCGTGCATACGCCGCTGATCTCCCGCAGCCCTCCTGCGTGCATGCGCTCGCCCGCCATGGCCACCAGCCGCTCGCCCTCGAAGCAGCCGAAGTACTCGCCGAGCTCGATGTTCCTCGGGCCGAACGGTCCCGGGCGCGTCAGCGCGGCCAGCGCGAGCGCCTGCGACGCGTGCTCCCCGGCGAGCGGCACGGCCTCGGGGGCCTCGTCCGCCGACGGCATCGGCGCCGCCCACACCATCTTGAACATCGTGCTCTCGTCGTCGATGCTCCAGCCCGCGGGAGCCCGCCCCGACCAGCCATCGCAGTAGAAATGCTCGCCGGGCGCGCAGTAGGGCGCGAGCGCATCGAGGTTCGGATGCTCGATGTCCGCGAAGCCGACGATCGGCGGGAAGCCGGGGGCATATCGACGCGCGTCACCGGTGCCGGTCGCGTACTTCGAATGCGGCCCGGCAAGCGTGTGCCAGGTGATGTTGGCGAGGAGTTCCTTCATGGCGGGAGAGGCGTGGATGCCGGCGGGCGGAGCGGGACGGCGGGTCGGCGTGACACGGTTTCGGTCGTCGTTTCGCGCGCCGTCCCGGGCCCGGCTGACAGGGACGGCGGCACTACGGCAGCGCGCCGAGCCAGACCGGATGATCGCGCTCGCCTCGCTCGTACGCCACCCATACGGTCGCCCCGATCGCAGGCAGCGTCACGTCGCCCCGGGGCACGCACGGCAATGCCCAGACGGGGCCCGACGCGGCGATGTCCGGCACGTCGACCAGCAGTCGGAGCCGGGACTCGGGATCGGTCGCGTCCAGCACGCGCGCGCGATACAGGCCGAAAGCCGTATCCACGAATTTCCCCTGAGTGCCCGGGTCGCGCAACGCCTTGCGACGAAGTCACCGTCGCGACGCCAACGGCGTGCCGGGCGGTCTGCCGGACCGGGCGCCGCTGCCCGGTCCGGCATCGATGGATGGCTGGAACTCGAGCATGGAAACCAGGACGGCATTGGCCGGCGTGACCGCTTCGACCGCGCCCGCCTGTCTGCGGCGGCCGCGACTGAAGCCGATTTCCATGGCCCCCGGCATGAGGACGAAGGGACCTGAAACGATCAAAACGCTGGTCCGGCGGTACATGATTTTGTCATGGGGCGGTGGTTCTCCCGGTGCGTCGGCCCGGTCGACGCGTCAGGCTAAACGGCGCGTCGCGCCGACGCAAGGCGCAGGCGATGCGCCGCATGGACCGGCAGGGTCGAGCGCAGCGCCATGCCATGTCCGGACGCCGCGTTCGGCGCATGCGAACCCCGCCCGCGACGGTGGCCGACGCGAGGAAGGCGAGGCCGTGCGCAAGCCGGGACGGCGCGCCCGCGCCGAACGTCGGGCCGGCGCCCCCTTGACACGCATTTAATTGGATGTACAATCCATCCAACTAAATGAGGGTGTGCGATGGCCACGCGCGGGTACTCGATGGAACGGCGAGCGGCGCTCGAAACGGAGACGCGCGAGCGAATCGTGCGCGCGACGGTCGCGCTGCACGCGGAGCACGGACCGCTCGGGACGACCTACGCGATGATCGCGAAGCGGGCGCGCGTGGCTCCGCAGACCGTCTACAACCACTTTCCCGGGCCGGACACGCTGTTCGGAGCCTGCACCGGGCATGTGCTGGGCCGGGCGCCGCCGCTCGGCCCGGAGTCGATCCGCTCGGGGCGCACTCCCGCGGACCGCCTCAGATTGCTTGCACGGGCGGTGTACGCGCGGCACGCATTTCTCGCACCGTGGATGCGCATCGGCTGGTACGAGTCGGCCCTCGTTCCCGAGCTGGGCGCGATCGTGGCCCGCGGCAACGCGGCGCTTCGCGAACTCGTCGCCGCTGCGGTCGCTCCGGTCCGCGAGCCGACAGCCGAGTTCGTCGACGCGGCGTTCGTGCTGCTGGATTACCCGGCCTGGAAGGAATTCACGCGGAATCGCCCGAGCGCCGAGGCGGCTCGCATCGCGGGGGACTGCCTGGCCGACCTGCTTCGCCGATTCACCCGAGCGCAACGCCGAAGGAGACAATCATGAGCACCCAGGGTCACGCCACGTCCACCCGCGTCGACGAGATCGCGGATGGCATCTTCCGGATCAGCACGCCCGTCCCGCCGAGCATCGTCCCCGGCGGCTTCACCTTCAACCAGTACGTGATTCGCGACGACGAGCCGCTGCTGTTCCACACCGGACCGCGCATGCTGTTCGGGGCGGTGCGCGACGCCGTCGAGCGGATCCTCCCGCTGTCGACGCTCCGCTACATCTCGTTCTCGCACGTCGAGGCGGACGAGTGCGGATCGCTCAACCAGCTTCTCGCGGCCGCGCCGCGCGCCGTGCCGCTCTGCGGCCAGGTCGCGGCCATGGTGTCCATCGGCGACCTGGCCGACCGTCCCCCGGTTGCGCTCGCCGATCAGGCGAGCGTCGCGCTCGGGCGCCATGCGGTGCAGTGGATCGACGCGCCGCACCTGCCGCACGGATGGGAGTGCGGGTTCCTCTTCGAGACCGCGACGCGGACGCTGCTCTGTGGCGACCTGTTCACGCAATTCGGCGAGTCGCACCCCCCGATCACCGAGGACGACATCCTCGAGCCGAGCGAGGCGGGGCGGCTCGCGATGGACTACTACTCGCACTCGCCGGATACCGGCCGGCTGCTCGATCGCCTCGCCGACACCGCTCCGGCCACGCTCGCCTGCATGCACGGTCCCGCCTGGCGCGGCGACGGCGCGACGCTGCTGCGCAGCCTCGCCGCACGGCTGGCGTCGGCACCGCCTCGCCACTGACGCGAATCGTCGAACGCTCGACGTCTCGCGGCGCCGCGCGCGGGGGACGGTCGGCCGCCGCCGCGCGGCCGGGCGTGATCCGCGCGCTCCGGCCGGATGTTCGGGTTCATGCGGACGATGTCGCCCGGGCCGTGCGTCGTCGTGGCGCGCATCGGGCGATCCCGCACCCGGGGCAGGCGCCTCGCGTCGTCCGGGGCGTTCCGCCACCGCGTGCGGCTGTCGGGGACGAAGGGCGCCTTGCGCTGCACGCAGGCGGTCGCGTTCTCCGGCACGCGGCTCGGCTTGCCCGCCCCGGGAGCGACGAAGGCCTCGCACTCGTCGGTGGGCATCGAACCGGCAACCCCGAGAATCCTGTCGATGCAGCCGCCGGAGAGCTCGTTCAGCGGGTTGCGACTTCCCGTGGTTGCGCACGCGATGCGCGGCCAGGCGGTCGAATCCGGACGGCCAGTCGGTCGGGCGCGTTGCTGCGCTCCGTGTCGTCCTCGGCGAATCCGGCGGAACGACGGACTTCCCCGGGCTCGTCGCGGTTCGGAGCACTGCGGGACCGGATCCGGCGGATCGCGACGCCCGGTACCGCTTCGCCGGATCGGCGAACCTCGCGGCATCCCCTGCAACGCCGGCACGGGGATCCATGCCGGCCGCTGGGCCGGGCCGCCGCTTGTCGGGATCGGCCCCGCATCCTCGCGCACGGTGATGCTGGCGCGAAGCGTTCCACCGAGCGTACGCCGCCGACCGGAAACGACGGTCGCCGGCCTACTCGATCACCTCGTCGGCGCCGAGCAGGACGGATGCCGGGACGGCGACGGCGAGCGACCTGGCGGTCTTCATGTTGATCACCAGCTCGAACCGGGTCGGCTGGCCGACGGGGAGCTCGCCGGGCGCCGCGCCTTCCGCCACCTTCCTGACGTAGGAGGCGGCGTTTCGGTAGGCGACCCTCAGACTCTCGCCGTAGCTCATCAGCCCGCCATCGTCCACGAATTCCCTCGCCCCGTAGAACGCGGGCAGGCGGTGCCTGGCCGCAAGTGCCACGATTTTCGCGCGCCGGGTAAGGAACATCGGCTCGTCGGGCAGGACGAAGATCGCGCCGGCATTCTCGCGCACGGCCGTCTCGAATGCAGCGGACAGGTGCGCGTCGGCGGGGCCCGCGACGTCGATCTTCACGAGCTTCAGCTTCAGCCGCTGCGCCACCGGACCGAGCGCGCGCCACATGCGGGGATGCACGTCGCTCCTCGCGTCGGCGAGCACGGCGACCGTGGTCTGCGCGGGCAGGACGTCCGCGAACAGCCCCAGCATCCTGGGCATGATGTCCTCGGCCTGGCTGGACAGTCCGGTGGTGTTGGCGCCGGGCCTGGCGAGGCTCGTGATCAGTTGCTGTCCGACAGGATCGGCGACGGCGGCCATGATGATCGGCGTCGAGCCGATCGCCTGCTGCGCCGCGCGAGTCGAAGGCGTGCACGTGGTGATCACGGCATCGAGCTTCATCGCCGCCAGCTCGCGCGCGAACTCCGGCACCCGCTCGACGCGGCCGTCGGCGTAGCGGCGCTCGATGACGAGGTTCCTTCCCTCGACATAGCCCTGCTCGCGCAGCCCCTGCAGGAGCGCCTGTTCCAGGTGGCCGCGCTGCGCGAGGCTGCCGCCGACCAGGATGCCGACACGCGCCGTCCTGTCCGGGGATTGCGCGTGGACTGCGGGCGACGCGGCCAGCAGCAGGGCACCGCCGGCGATCGCCGCGACGTGTCGGACGTTCATGCTCATGCCGGCGCCTCCGTCCTGCGTCGTGCTCCCCGATCGTCGTCGTCGACGAACGGAGCTCACACGCTGATGCGACTACCCGCGGGGCCCTCCGCACCGCGGAGTCCCCGGTTCCGTCGGTACCGGGCCGCGGGCCGACGGGTCGCCACACACGCATCCGGTGGCGCGGACTCGACGTCGAAAGCGAATCGCCGCCGACCCGGGTCGCACGGCGAGCGGTCAGGTCACGCGCTTCCGCACGACGACCCGGGAGCGACCCGTCACGTTGCGCCGACCGTCGGGCGCGTATCCGAGTCGCGCGCGGAGAGCCTGAATCTCCGTCGTCTACCCGTGGGTTCGGTCAGATCGAATCATATCCCTGGCGCGAGGCTTGCGCCGCCGACAAGGCGAGAAGTCGTCGACCCACGCCCGGTCCCCGCGACGACCGCCTGGCCGCGATGCTGTCCGGCGGCTGTCCTTCGCGCGGTGACGACGGCGGAGCCGTGACACGAATGGGGCGACCGGCCGGATTCGAGGGGCCATGCCTGCGGGCCGGCAGCCACGCGCCGCGACCGAACGTCCGCGATCGATCGGAAGAGGGGACGTCGTAGGCGAGTCTGCGGCCGTCGGTCCGAATCGGGCGGCGTCCGCGGTGCGCCAGCACCCCCGGGAGCGAGCAGTCCGCGCCGTGCAGCGTCGGCCCTGTAGGGCGAAGGGCGAGGAGCCGCGGACTTCGCGGCGGCACGTCGGTTGCGCGACGCGCCGATCCCGCCACCTGTCGTGCAAGCGAACCCGTTCGCCGGGGCGGACTCGGATCCGCGGCGCTCAACGCAGCGGACGGAGCAGTCGCTCCACCCATTCGGCCTTGTCGCGGAGCTGCGCTTCATCGGGCGTGCGCTTGCGCATGAGCGGATGAGGCAGCTCGAAGAACGACCCGTCGGCCTTCACGGCGCGCCCGCCGCCGGTCTCGAGGAAGCAATACCCCTTCCCGTCGAACGCCTCGTCGGGCGCACGACCCAGGATCCGCGCGGCGATCTGGTGCGCGACGACGCGGCCGTGCGCGGCCGCGAACACTCCGGCCTTGGGAAGCGACAGCGCGACGTCCGGCTTGTGGCGCCCGGGCAGCGGGACGAGCGTGACATCGCCGGCCGCATAGATTTCGCCCGCATGCGCCGGGTGCCGCACCTCCATGGTCGTCGGGTCGACGGGGATCCAGCCGGACGGGTCGACGAGTTTCGCATCGCGGACCGCGATGGGCGCTTCGTGCGGCGGAATCGCGATCAGCAGGTCGTAGCGCGCTTCGCTGCCGTCCTCGAACGCCACGCGCTTCGTCGCCGCGTCGACGCGCGACGCGCGCCGTTGCGGGAAGAACCCGATCGCGCGACTGGCCAGCTCGCCCTTGATGTACTCGCCCATCTCCGCGCCCGCCGTGGCCATCGGCGCGCCTTCGACCGTATGGATCGCCAGGCGCGTCCTGCCGCCGAGTCCGCGTCGCTCGAACGCCGCGTGCAGCAGCAGCGCGGCCTCGTACGGCGCGGGCGGGCACTTGAACGGCGCCTTCGGAATCAGGATCGCGACGTCGCCTCCCGAAAACCGATCCAGCACCGGCTTCAGGCGCTGCGCCCCTTCGACCGTATAGAACGTGTGCGCCGCCTCGGCGAGCCCGGGCACCGCCGCGAGGTTGAGGTCGGCGCCCAGCGCGATCACGAGGAAATCCCACCGCAGCGTTTCGCTGTCCGCGAGCACGGTGCGGTCCGCGAGCGCGATGCTGCGAACGCTCGCCTCGACGAAGCGGACTCCCGGCGCGAGCAGCGCGATCCGCGACTGCGAGACCTGCTCGGGTGTGCGATCGCCGAGCATGATCCACGTCTTGCCGGCGCCGACATGAAAGCGCGGCGACTCGTCGACGACGACGATCGCGTGCTCGGCGGGAAGCAGCGGGCGCAACGTGTTCGCCGCGGCGATGCCGCCGAAACCGCCGCCGAGAATCAAGGTGGTCGTGGCACGCATGTTCCCTCCTGGCCGGATCGGCCGGCCTCGCGCCGCCGCCGGGCGACCGCGGTAGCGGATGGCGCCCGCTCGCGGTGATCCGGCTCGAATGGCATGTCGTCGCGCGCCTCGCGTCCGGAGACGAACCCGTCGGGTCAGATCAGCGCGGCGAGCTCACGCGTGAGCTCCGCGGCCGGGATCTCCTTGCATCCGCTCGCGTTCTGGCCGGACCACAGCGGCGAGAAATCGCCCGAGCCCGCGCTCTCGGCCTTCGCGCGCAGCGGCGCGATGGCGGACGCCGCCAGCGGGAACGCCGGCGCGGCGACGCTGATGGGACCGAGCTCCATCACGATCCGGTTCACGATTCCGCGCGCCGGTCGGCCGGTGAAGAGGTTCGTGAGCGCGGTATGGCGGGCGGCTTCGCTCTTCAGCGCGGCGCGATGCACCGCGCTCGTCGTTGCTTCCGGGCACAGCAGGTAGGCCGTTCCGACCTGGACGCCGGCCGCGCCGAGCGCCATGGCGGCCGCGACGCCCCTCGCATCCGCGATTGCGCCGGCGGCGACGACGGGGACCTTCACCGCCCGCACGATCTGCGGCAGCAGCGCGAACGTGCCGACCTGCGAGGACAGGTCGTCCGACAGGAACATGCCGCGATGTCCGCCCGCCTCGAGGCCCTGCGCGATGACGACGTCGACCCCGTTCGCCTCGAGCCATCGCGCCTCGTCGACCGTCGTCGCCGACGAGAGAATCTTCGGACCCCACGCCCTCGTGCGCGCAAGCAGATCGGCCGACGGCAGGCCGAAATGAAAGCTGACCACGGCGGGCCTGAATTCGCTCAGCAAGTCGGCAGCCGCCGCATCGAACGGGTTGCGTCCCGGTGCGGCGGGAATGCCGTCCGCGTCGATGCCGAGCGCGCGGTAGTAGGGCGCGAGCGCGGCGCGCCAGGCCGCTTCGCGCGCCGGGCTCGGCAGGGGAGGAACATGGCAGAAGAAATTCACGTTGAATGGCCTGGCGGTCCGCTTGGCGATCGCTTCCAGCTCGCTGCGCATCGCATCGGGGCCCAGCATGGCGCAGGGCAGCGAGCCCAGCCCGCCGCCGTTGGACACCGCCACCGCGAGCGCGCTGCCCTGCACGCCGGCCATCGGTGCCTGGATGATCGGAAGCTCGATGCCCAGGATTTCCTGCAACGTCATCGTGCGGACTCCGATCGCAATGCGCACCAGGGCCGATCGCGTGCGTGCCCGGCGCGTCCGGGTCTCACGTCGCGCCGCCCCGCGCGCGGACATCGGTGCGCCGAAGCGCGCGTCGAAGGATCCGGCTTTGGCGCGGCCCGGCCGGCGCGGGGATCACGGGCCCACGCGCCGGAAGTACTCCTTGTTGCGGCCGACCGACACGCAGTACACGTCCGGCTCGACGAAGCGAAGGTGCTGTATCTCGTCGCGGCCGGCCTCGCGGCGAATGATCGCCACCCAATCCTTGTCGATCGTCGCGACGCGATAGGGGCAGACCGTGCGGGCGCCGTCGAACTCGCTCGTGATCTTGGCCGCCGTGTACCGAAGCGTCGTCTTCCCGAAGTACTCCTCGATCCGTGCCCGGTCGGAGTCGGAGGTGTCCGAGGCGAACGTCCAGTTCGCGAGGGTGAGCGGGGCGTCGGATCGCCACGTGCCGAGCAGGCGAGGATCGACGAGGCGCGCGTTTGCCATGGGGCCGACGACGGAGTTCAAGGGCGCGGCGAGCGCGTCGACGGGAAGGTCCTGCAGACGACTGGTTTCATTTCTGTCGCTTTCCTCGATGGCCGTGGGCGCGGGGATCCGGACCGGCAGTGCGAACGGCGGGCGCCGAAGGTACCCGCGCACGGGAAATCGCAGGCTTCCCGTCGGAACGCACGGCACATTATCACGCCATCGGGGCCCCGACCCAGCGTACAGGTCATGCGACACGGCGGTTGCCGGGGAGGGCGGGGGACGCCGTTGGCTGGCGGCTCCGGTCGCAGGCGGTGCCGGGTGTCGCGGCAGGCACGAAAGCGTCACGCCGGCGGCCGCGCATGGCTCATCGTGAGCGTCTCCCATGGATGGCCGTCGGGTTCGTTCGAGTAGTCGATGCGGCCCCCGAACTGCGCGTCGGCGCGCCGGTCGGCAACGTCATCGCCGCAGGTCGAACGCGACGAGCTCGACGGTGGAAGGTCCGAGGTACGGATTGTGCGACACGATCCTGACGATGGCGCGTGCCGCCGGCGCATACCAGAAGGTCCTGGTCGTCTCGCCGGCGTACTGGCTGTCGATCGGCGATGTCCCGCTCAACCGTTCCCTCGCCTCGAGCCTGAAGGCGTCGAACTCGCCGGCCGGGACCGACACCTTTTCGTAGGCGGTCACGACCACGTCGACGGCCGCGCGGCCCCGGGCCCCTTTCGCCTTGAACACCCAGTCGCTGACGTAGTTCCACCGCTTCCCGACCTCGAGCGGAAAAGCGAGGGCCTTCGGGCTCGAGTCCTTGTGGCGCGGGGACTCGAGAACGTTCAGCTCCGGGGTCAGCCGGAGCGGCTCCCCGTCCTCCGTGCCTTCGATGCCGGCAGGGGTTACCGACGTGATCACCCAGGTGCGATTCGGCGTCGTGGACGGGACGGTGTAATACACGACGAACTGCCATCGATCGCCGGCCTTGACGTCCGGCCGATTCGCTCGCTGTGCCATCGCGGGGTCCGCGGGAAAGGCCAGCAACACGATGGCCATCGACGCGGCACGCGACATCACGGCACCCGATTTGCACAATGTCATCGCGTCGTCTCGCGTGGATCGATGTCGCGCGTCGCACGGTCCTGGCGCCCGAGTTGGCTCGGGCCTCGCCTCGCGCTGATCCGTGCGGCCACCGCACATTGGCCGGCCGGCGGTTCCCGGAGCTCGACCTTGTTGCCTTCCGGAGCGATGACCGGGCCGAACCTGACGTAGTCGGACTCGCCGGTCCTGTCGAGCACATTGCAGCCCTCCTTCCGCAACTCGTGAAGGAGGGCGTGCAGGTCCGAGACGCGGTAATTCACCATGAACGAAGACGCGCTCGGGGCGAAGCCGTCTCCGCCGGCGTCGGCGACGCTCCAGATCGTCGTTCCCGTCGTCGGGTTGCCCTCGGGGTCGGCCCAGCGAAAGGCTGCCCCGCCCCATTCCTGAACGTCGATTCCGAGTTGCTCGCCGTACCAGGTGCGAAGTGCGACGGGATCCCTGGCCTTGAAGAAGATCCCTCCGAACCCCGTGACCCTTCTCATGCCTGCTCCCGGGCGTGCGAAGGACCCGAAGCGAAGAGCGTCGCGGCCCTGCGCATCACGCTCGGCGACTGGCCGCGCCGATGCGCGACGCGAAGATGCCGCATGCCGGCGCGCGCCGGCAGGTCAGCCAGTCGTTGCGGCGGATCGTGGAACATGGGGCCTCCGTACACGATCGGGCCTTTCGCGCGTTCCCGCGCCGCGGCGTCGATGGCGCCTTCCAGCCGGGTCGGCGACGAAGCATCGACCGGCTGGAGCCGCACGCCCGGCCGAGCCGCGACGAGTGGCGCGCCCTCGAACCGATCGCGAACACGAAGCGACGCAGGCCGCGACCTGCCTCGGCGCGCCGATCGCCGGACCCCGGAGGGAATCTGCCACCGCGATGCTCGCGGCGATGAGCCGTCGGTGATTCATCGATCGCGTTGCCTGCCGGCAGCGGCCCGGTTGCGGAGGGGAGGGGCGAGCAGGACGGCCGCTCTCGGAAGGCATCCTGCACTCGCCGAACGAACGTCGAGCGCGGAGGGGACGACGCTACGCCGGTGCTTTCGGAGCGTCAAGGAACGCCGGCGAGCCACCGCGCGCGTCGCGATGCGCGGGGATCCCGGCAAGCTCGATGTCGTACGTTCCCCCTCCTTGCGCCCGACGAAACGGTCAGGTCGGCGGGTTGCGCCGCTGCGCGCCGTTTCGCAGGAACGTGCCGGCCCGTCCGGTGTCGTGCCGGGTCATCCGCCACGCTCCCTGACGCTGGACGGAAGCACCGTGAAATCGCTCGCCTGCGGGAGCGACTTCATCGCGTCGTGCAAAGCCTTCGGCGGTGCGACGAGCTTCCTCGCCGCGAGGTCCAGCCATCCGCCCGCGCTCGTGACCCTGGCGCAGAGCGTCCCGTCAGGACGGAGAAACTCGTTGCGCAGCAGGTAACGGCTGCCGTCCTCGGAGTGGCCCGCGATGGCCAGCGTCACGGTGATTGCCTGCAACAGGCCGACCTCCTTGCGATACTCCACCTCGTCCTTCATCACGGCCGGGCCGATGCGGAGGCGCGCGAACTCCTGCACCGGAAAGCCGTTCTCCGAGAAGAACATCATGCGCACGTCCGCGGACTTGTCGAGGAAGGCGGTGTTCCTCATGTGAGCGTTGAAGTCCATGTCGGCCCAGCCGGCGAAGAGGGTCTTCGAGTACATGCGACGTGTCCTCCGATGGGATGGTTGGCGTTCGTGGCGCCCGGCGTTCCGAATCTCCTGACTGCGGCATCGCGCGAAGGCTGCGGCGTCGCTGCTACAGTCGCAATGTCATGAACGTGCTGTTCGGGTCCTCGGCGTACTCGCCGAACGGCCCGCAATACGTGAATCCGAAGCTCTCGTAGAGTCTCTGCGCGGGCCTGAATGCTTCGAACGAGCCGGTTTCGAGGCTGAGTCGCGCGTAACCCCGGGATCGCGCGACGTCGATGATGTGAGCGAGGATCGCTCGTCCGGCTCCCCGGCGGCGAAGGGCGACGGGAGTGCGCATGGACTTCACCTCGCCATGCCTGTGGTCCAGTTCCTTCAGGGCGCCGCAACCCAGCAGGAGCGGGCCTTCCCAGGCGGTCCAGAACGTGATCCCGGGCGCGCGAAGCCTCTCGACATCGAGGGCGTGAACGCTCTCGGGCGGCGACAGCTCGCGCATGTTTCGCAGGTGCTCGTCCAGCAATGCGCGTATCGGGGGGCGGGAGAGGTCGTCGAGTTCGATCTTCATCGTGGATCGCACGACTTCGCGGCCCGACGCGGCAGGCAACCAGCCGCCACCGGTCAAGCCCTGAGGACGTTTTCGGACCGCAGGTTCGAAGCCCGTCGCACGTTTCGACCCCGAGCCAATACCGGGAGTGCATGGCGCGAGGAGGCGGACTCGGGTCGGTGCCTCACAGCCACCTGCGAACCCTTGCCTTGTACGCCAGGTACCTTGCGCCGAACAGTGCGGCGAGCGCCTTCTCCTCGGGCGCGATCTGGAATCGCCCGATGTATGCAGCAAACGCGAGTGGACCGGGCAGGGCCCACCACGACCACAGGAACACGGTCCAGCCGCAAAGCATGAACAGAAGCCCCACGTACATGGGGTTTCGCGTCACCCGGTACACGCCGGATTCGACCAGCGACGATGCCGATCGAGGCTTCATCGGATTGATCGTGGTCCTTGCGCGGCGAAACGCCAGGAAACCCGACACGTCGAAGGCGGCACCGACGACGGCGAGTGCGATCGCGAGAGGCACGCGAACCAGGTCGGGCGCCGCCGGTGCGGCGGACTCCCGGGAAGCGCCCCACATCGCAAGGGCCACGAGCAGCGCCACGACCGGCGGGGGAACCCTTAGCTCGAGAAACCGCATGATGTCGATGATGTTGCCCGACGTGCGAATCGAGCGGCCCGCGGCCATCGCCGACCGAACGACGAAGCCGCCTGCCCGCGTGCCGGCCCGAACGCCGGGTCAGGCGTCACGGCGGCACCGTGCCCTTGACGGCGTATGCCAGTGCCGCGAACGACCGGACCCCATCGGCCTCGCCATCCAGGTAGGCGGCCTTGACCGCACCTTCGATGCGGGCGCGCATGGCCTCGTCCAGCGTGCGCACGTACTCCGCGCCGGGCCCGTCGTTGCCCAGGTACGGCGCCCAGTAATCGGCGAACGACGTGAAGTCCATGCGGATGCACAGCGAACGCTCCGTCACGTCGCGAAACCCGGCGGCTCGCCACGCGGCGGCCAGTTCACCTGGCCGCGTGAGGGGTCGCGTGTAGTTTCGGGCCCGGCGCTCGCCGGCCTTGGGATCCAGCACCGAGGCCGTGTCGAAGAACAGCCGGTTGGCCACCCATCCACCCCTCGCGTCCCAGACCGCAGCGCCGACGACGGCTCCGGGCCTGGCCACCCTGCGCATCTCGGCAATGGCTTCTTCGGCCCGGGGCACGAAGTGCAGGACAAGCAGCGAGAGCACGCGATCGAAGGCGTCGTCGGGGTAGGCCAGCGAGCAGGCGTCCCCGACGCCAAAGACGAGCCGGGGATCCGCATGGTGTCTCCTTGCGTACTCGACATAGACCGGCGCGAGGTCCACGCCGTGCACTTCGGATGCCCGGGACACGGCCGCCACCGTCGCTGCAAGATGGCCCGTGCCGCAGCCGACGTCCAGGACACGTTCGCCTTCAGCGGTTCCGGCGAAGTCGAGAAAGGGCAGGGCCAGGCGTCGGCTCCAACGGCCCATGTTCAACTCGTACCCCTCGCCATCCGCTGCGACGAACGTCGAGGAGGCATTCATGTCCGATCACCTGTCGCGCGCGTACGATGCGCCGATCGCGCCACGCATGCCCTTTCGCGACGCCTGGCGATCACGATCACCGGTGCGCCGCCACGGTGAATCGCCGGACGGCGGCCGCGCACCGGCGTGTCCGGTCGATCGCCAGGCCGGGACGAAGGGGCCGCGCAATGCGGGTCAACTGCCACGGCTCCGCAACAGCAGGACTCCCGTGGAAAATCCCCAGACGGCAAAGCTGCAGATCTGGACCAGGGCGAGCGCTCCGCTTTGGTAGATTCCAAGCGTCAGCAAACCGGCGATTCCGCCGATCATGCCCACGATCGAAAGCCAGTCGGGCAGGATTCCGCTCTTCCACGCGAACCATCCGAACATGAATTGACCAAGTCCCCACGCCATGAGTCCCGGATCGGTGAGATAGAACCTGAGACTCGCCCAGATCGCCGCCTGATAGGCAGCGTCGTCGGGACGCGGAGGATCTCCGGCCGCCACGATGGATAGCATGGCTCCCGCGTGAGCAAAGACGGCGAAGCCCAGCAGCAGGATGCCCACGGCCGAGAGAATCGTGGCGGTCAGCGCCGGTATGCCGCCTCTCGGACGCAGCACGGCCCCCAGCGTGACGACGAACGGAACGGAAAAGACGGCCCACGCCAGGACGAGGCCCGCAAACCATCCGTAGAAGGTTCGATGACCGGCAACGAACGCGAGTTGTTCGGCGGGTGTGGCGGGAAGCGGCTGCAGGCTCGCGAGCAGGAGAAGAAGCGACAACGCGCCCGCAACGAATGAAACGATGGCAAGCGTTGATTTCCGGCCGACCTCCGTGGCGCCCGGATTTTCCATGCTGGTCTCGGAGGCAGCCTGACGTGAGTCAGTCGCCATTGCCTGCACCCGGCGTGACCGCTGCCCGCGGCGGGAAGCGTCTGCCGGCGAATGGGCTGCCTCCATGTCTCCTGACACTCCGGATGGCTGCACGGCCACCATCGTCTCCTCGAACTGCGCCGGGGCTGGGTCGCCGAGCGCCGAGGGCGGCTTGCGCGGATGGCAGCAGCAGCCGAGCACGTCGCGCCGCACGCGCCGGCTCCCGTACGGCGCTCCCGTCGCGATCGGCCGGCAGCGATGCGCGACGGCCAGCATCACCGGCGCCCGACGGAGCGCGGCGCAGCCGGGCGTCCGGGTCGACGCCGTTGTCAGGCGATTCCATGGCGACCAACGAGCCGCTCACCGATGGTACTCACCGGAACGTTCGGGTTGATAGGTGACTTCCTTGATGCGCACACGCAACATCCCGCCACCTGGCTTGGGCCATTCGATTTCGTCCCCCTGAGAGAGCCCGAGCAGGGCACTGCCCACCGGCGCGAGAATCGAGATCTTCTCGCCGGACGCGTCCACATCCCTGGGATAGACGAGCGTCAGACAGAATTCCTCGAGCGAGGAATCGATCTCGAACCTCACCGTGGAGTTCATCGTCACCACCGTTGCGGGGACGTCCTTCGGCTCGACGACTTCCGCGCGGGCCAACTCGGCCTCGAGATCGTCCTTGCCGGGAAAGGACTTGCCCGGCAACGACTCGATGAGTCTCTCGAGCCGCTCCGCGTCCAGCGACGAGATTATCAACGTCGGTTTCGTGTGCGCTTCTGTCATCTCGGGTCTCTGTTGATGATGCGAATGTGAACGGAACGAGGCCTGACGCCCGGCATCAGCGGCGGCCGATGGCCGTCCGCTGGATTCCGTTGCCAGGCGCATGCCCTCCTCTCAGGCCGGCTTGATGTTCTGGTTCATCCGAAAGAGGTTCGTCGGGTCGTACTTCGTCTTGAGCTTCACCAGCCGGTCGTACATCGCGCCGTAGGCGAACGCGACGCGGTCGGCCTCGTCCTGGGTGAGGAAGTTGATGTACGCGCCGCCGCTGGCGAACGGCTGTGACCTGGCGAAGAACTCGCGCGCCCAGGCGACGCATCGCTCGTCCTCGCTGGCCGACTCCCAGCGGCCGTGCACGTTCATCACGTAGTTGGCGTCTCGGCTCGAGTAGGCCATCGCATCGGGCGCTGCGCGTGCCGCCTGGCCGCCGAGCGTGCCGACGAAGATTTCGCACTGCGGCGAGGGCAGCTTGCCGGCGTATTCGATGATGGTGTCGATCGCGCCGTCGTTGAGCCGGGAGAAGTTGTGCGACTTCCAGTAGTTGCGCGCACCCTTCGTCAGGAGCGGATCGAAGGCCTGTTGCCAGGCGGTGTACGGCTGCACGCCGATGTGCTCGCCGTGCGCCGTGCCGAACCTGCGCAGCGGCTCGATCAGCTTCCTGCCCTCGGTCGGGTCGCCCGCGTGGCACAGGGCGAGCACCACGATCTCCTTGCCGTGCACGTCGCCGGGCAGGAAGGGCAATGGGGGCGCCTTCCGGGTGACCATCCAGACGTTGAGCTCGTGCGGCATCGTTTCGGTGAAACGGGCGAACTGCGTGATCACGGACTTCGCCTGGCCGAACGGGAAGGCGATGAGTCCGGTCAGTACGTCCGGCCCGACGGGATGAAGCTGGAATTCGAAGCGGGTGACGATGCCGAAGTTCCCGCCGCCGCCACGCAGCCCCCAGAAGAGGTCTTCGTTTTCGGTTTCGCTGGCGTGCAACTGCCTGCCGTCCGCCATGACGACGTCCGCGGAGAGCAGGTTGTCGACGGTCATGCCGTGCTTCCGGCTCAGCCAGCCGAAGCCGCCGCCGAGCGTCAGGCCGGCCACGCCCGTGGTCGAGTTGATGCCCAGGGGCGTGGCGAGACCGTGCGCCTGCGCGGCCGCGTCGAAGTCGGCCAGCGTGCAGCCGGGCTCGACGGTCGCCCGGCGGGCCTTCGGGTCGACCTGGACGCCCTTCATCGGCGAGAGGTCGATCACGAGCCCGTCGTCGCAGACCGCGTTGCCCGCGATGTTGTGTCCGCCCCCTCGGATCGAGAGGAGCAGGCTGTGCTTGCGCGCGAACCCGACGGCCTGGACGACGTCCTCGGGCGACGCGCAGCGGGCGATCAGCGCGGGCCTGCGATCGATCATGGCGTTCCAGATCTGTCGAGCCTCGTCGTAGCCCGCGTCCCGGGGATGGAGCAAATTCCCCCGGAAGTGCGCCTTGAACTCGTCGATCTTTGCCTGCTGCAACTGGTTCATGCTTGCCTCCTTTGTTCGGCGCGTGACGCAATAGGCAACCGGCGCGCGAGAGGCGGGCGAAGCCACGCCGAGGCGCGTCCGCGTTGACCGAATGGAAAGCGACCAAACCCCGATTCAGAACCGACGCGTTACGGGGGAAACGCCATCCTGCCAGAAAAGTCCGGTTTCCGCAGTCCACCGGGAGGGGAACCTTACGGTAGCGCAGCTGCTCGCACAGCGGCCGTTCGCTGCGGACCGCGTAGGACACTTGCGGCAGCGGGCCGCGAATCGGCTTTTGCGGGGCAACCGAGTCGCGGCCCGTGTTGGCGCAGACCCCGTTGAATCGGGTGTGCATCGCCGCTCGCGCATCGTTCACCGGCACGCGAATCGAACGCAGCGGATGACCGGTCGGCAGGAAATCGTCCAGCTTCGCCGCCGTGAACAGGCTTCCCTGCATCGCGTCGGGACCGCGCATCGCGCGAACCTCGACGGAGAAGTCGTGAACGTCCCTGTCCGATCGATGGTTGAGTGTGCCGAGGTTGCCGCTCGAGTTTCAGCAGTCTGTCAGGCAGCACCTGACTTGTTGACACCCGCGACCTCGCGCTGCAGGCGATCAAGGTTCTGCTCGTTGGCTGGCGCGACCCGGGGAGCGACGAGTTGCTTGTGCTCCACCGTGTCGAACGTTTGCTCCCAGCCGACAAGGGTCTGGCTGCCTTGGCCGGCAAAGGTGATGATGAGAACGAAGTGGTGGTCCTCGGAAAGGTGCTCGACTTCGACCCGGTCGGGTGGCTCGACGGCCTTGAAGACGTTGGCGTTGGGGTAGTTGGTTCCATCCGGTCCGTGCATGACGAACCGCCAGGATCCTCCGGGTCGCAGATCGAACACCTCGAACGTGCTGGAAAACCCATCCGGCCCCCACCAGCGAGCGAGGCGTTCGGGTTCGGAGAAGGCGCGGAACACTTGCTCCGGAGTCGCGTCGATCAATCGGGAATGGACGAAACGGCGGTCGGAGGCATCGTCTGTGCTCATGGGATCTCTCTGGGAGCGCGGCGGCTGCTTGTGCTGTCTAACGAGGGAATCGAGCCGCGCCGCGAAGCGGCGTCGGCTTGAATGACTTGTTACGCGTGCGCCTCGAGGAGCATCAGCGCTCAGCGCTCGACGGCGTACCGGGCCAGGAGCAGGCTCGAGCCCTCGAAGGTGCGGGTGTCCAGCAGGCGGAGCGAGCCGGGCGGCCGGGTCTCGAACGCCCGCACGCCCTCGCCAACCACGCCGGCACCGATCATGAGATGCAGCTCGTCAACCAAGCCGGCAGTGAGCAGATCGTTCCAGAGGAGGTGGCTGCCGAATACCAGGATATCCCGACCCGGTTCGCGCTTGAGTGCGGCAACCTCCGCATGCGTCTCCGCGCGCCGCACAACGCGGGTCGGGCCCCATCCCGCGACCTCGCCAGGCTTCAGGCTGTTCGAGACCACGACCTTTTCGATGGCGGCATTGAGACGGGAGATCTCGCGCTCCACTGCCGGCTGGCGCGCGTCCTCGGCAATGGCAGGCCAGTAGGCGCGGAAGACCTCGTACGAAGTGCGCCCGAGCAGCAGCGTATCGGCCGCTCGCAGGCGTTCCGCGTTGTAGTCCGAGAAGCCGGCGTCGAATGGCATGACCATGACGTCGCCGCCCGGCCCGGAGTAACAGCCGTCGAGCGAGACGATGTTGCAGACGATGAGCTTGCGCACGGTTGATTGTCCTCGTTCCGGTCGTTAGGGACGAAGTGCCCGCATGACGTGGGAGTTCAGTGGCGAGCGACGCAGGTCCGCCGCAACGACGGGTCGGGCGGCACCAGTCAATGCCAGGTGCAACACCGCCAAGTCGCCGCCGGCGGCCCCAAGGGAATGGCTACCGTCTCGGCTCATACCGCATCGCCACCGCCCCCGAGCCGAACTCCTGCCGGCCCACGAGCTTCAAGTCGAGACGCTTCGATAGCCCCGCGAACAACGTCGGCCCATGGCCCGCCAGCCTGGGGTGCACCACGAACTCGTACTCATCGATCAAGCCCAGCTCCGCCAACGCCAGCGGGAGCTTCACGCCTCCCACGAACAGTCCCTTGCCCGGCTCCTGCTTGAGCTGCTGAACGGCCTGCCCCAGATCCCCGCGCAGCAGCTCCGCGTTCCATTCGACTCGTTTCAACGTGCTCGACACGACGTACTTCCTTGCCGCGTCGATCGTCCGGGCGAAGGGTTCCATCCAATCGGGCATCGCTCCCCGCGCCGGCGACCGGAACGCTGCCTCCATCATTTCGTACGTCACCCGGCCGAGGAGGAGCGCATCGGCCCGATCGAGGTTCTCGGTGGCATTGCGATGCAAGTCTTGGGCCGGTGAAATGACACGATGATCGCAGCACCCGTCCAATGTGACGTTGATGGAATATCGAAGGGGTCGCATTACGCAGGGACACCGATCGCCACAGGGTGGCCCGGCGTTCGTGTTCGGCGGCTGCCGAACGCAGTCCGCTGCAACACGGAGCCAGGCCTCGCTCCGCGGCGGTAGTTCATCGCCTCGCCTTCGCTCGCTTGGTGGCCGCCTTCGCCAGGTCCTGCTTCACGCGAAGCTCGGTGATACGTGCAATCAGTTCGTATGGAATCGGTTTGTCGTAGGGGAAGCGAAGGTTCCCCTTCTCACCGGCATAGGGCGCAATGGCCTTGTCCAGGCGGGCGTCGCCGGCGACCGGCGGATACAGCCCGATGTGATTCTTGAATGCGGCGAAGTAGACAAGGATGCCGTTCAGCTTGAGCGCAGGCACTCCATAGCTGATAACTTCCTGCGCCTGCGGCGCAGCTTGGCGGACAACCTTGCGCACGCGTCGGAGGATGGCCTGGACTTCCGGTGAAAGGCCTTCGATGTACTCGTCAACGGTCTTCGGAACAGTGCGATTCGATCCCATGGCGGCGCCAGCGGTGCGGGTGGATGTCTGCGAGGCCTGACGATCGAGCGAACCGGCCGGCCGCGCCGACGCTCGCCAGGTTGAAGCGGCGTACCGGCCCGTCCGGTCGAGCGCAGGGTCGGAGCGCATTCGTTCCATTCGCTGAGCGCCCCCTGGGCGTTACTTCCGGCTGTCTGAGCGGATGCGCCAAAGCAACCACAACGTACACCGTCAAGCTGATCGCCGTTGCAACCAGGCCCCGATAGAAGACGAAAGGGCGCGAGAGGATTTCTGAATTGTGGATGTCTGCACCGCCGACCCCGAGCGGTGGTGCGGGCGCTACGACAAATGAGAGCAGGGGAGCCTGGCCCCCAATCTACCGGGTCGGGAAGGTCTAGGCCGCGCCTTTCCCCCCGGCGTCCGCACTCTTCTTCTTCGCGTCTTGCCTGCCGAGTTCCTCCTTCGTCAGCTTGACCTTTTTCACTTTCTCCGTCACGACCTTTGCCTTCTTCACTTTTTCCTTCTTGACCTTTTCCTTCTTCACGGCCGGCCCCGCCAAGGCCTGCTTCGCCAGCCGCTTGGCCTGCTTGGCTGCGACATCGAGAAGTTTCCGGGTCTTCTGGCGCTGCCGTCTGGCTTTCAGGCTCGACGCGTGACTCATTCTGACCTCCTTTGGAAAAGGGTTGAATTCGACTTCTGACCGCCTTGCGCGAGTGGGCCTACGGACGTACCTATCGTCATTCGCGCGAACGAACCGCGTATTTGACCGATTGGTTGCATCGCTATAACTGGCACCGCCCGCATTCCGCGTTGGCTGGACGTCCACCCATCAGCCGATTGAGCATTGATGGGGACAACCTGTTGAGACTCCACGCTTAGGGTCGATGCGCGACGAGGCCGGCATATGCGATGTGCCCGAAGAAGCGACCTGCTCGCAAGCGCCTGCGCGCCTCTTCCTTCAGTGCGGCCGCAGTCGCCTCTGAGATGTGACCTTGACTGCACAAGATGTCGGCGCCCCTGTCGACGACGGTGAGCATGTAGCCTTCGTTGCCCGTCTCGGCAAAGCCGAAACTCCGGAATGAGAGGACCTCGAAGCCGCAGGCAGTTGCGACACTGGTTAGGCGACGCATGATCCGGCGATCGGTGACCGAGTTAGCCATCATCGCGTCGACGCAGGACTGCAACGGATCGTGATCTGCGAGGGCTACCGTGGTAGTGGCGTAGTCACCGTCAAACACAGCAAGGCAGCCGCCGGGGCGAAGCACCCGGAAGGCTTCTACGACGGCCCGTTCTGGCTGCGGCACGTGACTCAGTGTCGAGTCGGTGACAAGGACATCAAACACCGCGTCCTTGAAAGGGAGCGATCTCCCGTCGCCTTCCTGAAAGCTCACGTTCTGAAAGCCCACGGCACTCGCTCTAGCCTTCTCGAGTAGCGCGGGCGCGGGATCGACTCCGACCACGGAAGCCACGTTAGGCCAGTGTGCGAGCACCCGGGTCAGCACACCGGTTCCGCACCCCATATCCAGTACTTGAGCGCCCCGGGGAAAGGGAATCCCGCGCAGAAGATCCCGACGCATGGCTTGCTGTTGCGGATCGGCACCGCGCTTCTCAAGAACATCAGCGAGCCGCTCCTGTGTAGCCTGATCCAGATCTCGAACCGAGGTCCATACGTCTGGCATTGAGGTCTCCCAGATGCAAGGAACGCAACAAGTGCTCAACTGTCGGACTGAGCGGCCAATGTGTCGGCCTAACGCCTAAGTTGAGCGGTGCGCCGACGAGACGCGCGCAGAACACGAAGCCACGTGCCGGCGCATCCGCTCGAACGCCGGGTTAGGCCGCGATGTCGACGTAGCGGACAGCGCTGGAAGGCGGTGGGATAGGCGAGCCATCTTCGCGTAGGCCTTCGAGGTGAAATTCGATGGCCTCGCGAATCTCGCGCTCAGCTTCTTCAACGGTGGCACCCGTAGCAACACAGCCGGGAAGGTCCGGCACGTATGCCGAGAAATTGGGACCGGCGTTCTCGATTACGATCGCATAGCGCATGGGAGCCTCACTTCTTGAAACCTGCCTGTTTCCTGATGCTGTTGAGGGTGCCGGGCGCGAGTTCGTCGCTTGGCTTGCCGGGGACGGTCACACGTCCCGGCTTCACGGCATGCTTGAACTGACGATGGCTGCCACGAGTCGCAATCAGCACCCAACCGTCGTTCGCGAGCAGCCGGAGAATCTCGCTGACCTTCACGCCCAAGATTATGCGCTCGGCGGTCGATCCGACTCAAATCGCGGCCTAACGAGGCTGTAGAAAAACCCCAGCCTACGCGGAACGAATGTGCGCATCAAGGTCGAAGGAGGAGCGTCGACGAGTGGGGGAAGTGGCATGGCACGCTACAAGCACATCGATACGAGTCCGCGAATGTTGCCGGTCG
>CAJPFI010000051.1 GCA_905339295.1 Burkholderiales bacterium | reverse complement strand
CGAGGGACATGCGTGGCACCTGCGCGTCGCAAGGCCCATGGACGCGGTCGCGCGCGAGCTCGCGATCGATCCGGACGAAGCTGCGGCTCGCCTGCGCGAGGCGAAGTCGCGCCTCGCCGACGTGCGCTCGCGCCGCGTGCGCCCCGGCCTCGACGACAAGGTGCTGACGAGCTGGAACGCGCTCGCGATCGCCGGATTGCTGCGCGCCGGGCGCGCGCTCGACGAGCCGGGCTGGTGCGACATGGCGACGGAGGCGCTCGACGCGCTGAGGCGCACCGTGTGGCGGGACGGACGCCTCCACGCCACGCGCCGCGGCGGCGAGCCCGCGCTTCCGGGCTACCTCGACGATCACGCGTTCCTGCTGGCGGCGCTGGTCGAGACGATGCAGACGACGTTCCGGCGCGCGGACTACGACTGGGCGGTCGCGCTGGGCGACGCGCTGCTCGCGCGCTTCGAGGATCGCGCGCACGGCGGCTTCTGGTTCACCGCGCACGACCATGAGACGCTGTTCCACCGCACGATGCCGGGCCACGACAATGCCACGCCGTCGGGCAACGGTGTGGCGGCGCGGGCGCTGATCGCGCTGGGATGCCTGGCCGGCGAGCCGCGCTACGTCGAGGTCGCCGAGCGCGCGGTCCGGCGCTTCGGCGCGTCGATCGAGGCATCGCCCGGCGGCTACTCGACGCTGCTCGAGGCGGCGCACGACCTCGCGCGGCCGCCCTCGATCGTGATCGTCACGACCGGCGTGGGCGAGCCCGGGGTTGCCGACGGTGTCGAATGGCTGCGTGCGTTGCGGCGCGGATTTCGTCCCGACGTGCACGCCTACTGCCCGGCTGCAGGGGACGCGCCGGACGCGCTGGTCAAGGGAAAGGACCGGGGCGGCGGCGCGCGTGCGTGGGTGTGCCGTGGGATGACCTGCCTGCCCCCGGTCGAGTCGCTCGCAGGGCTCGAGGCGCTGCTCGGCCCGTTGGAATCCGGTTGATGCGGGTCAACGCGCGACCGGCCCCGGGCGTTTCACACTGCGGCTGACCGGCGGCCCGCCGATGGCGGGATCTGGGCGATTCGGGTAACATCAGCAGGTTTACTTACCGCTTTGGAGACAGACTCATGAAGGTTTCGATGTTGGTCCTTGCCGGCGCCGCTTTGATCGCGGTCGGCTCCGCCCAAGCTCAGGACGGGAAGGCGCTCCTGCAGAAGTCGGGTTGCACCGCCTGCCATGCGGAAGACAAGAAGCTCGTCGGCCCGGCCTACAAGGACGTGGCGGCCAAGTACAAGGGCGATGCCGCTGCCGCGGCCAAGCTCGCCGAGAAGGTCAAGAAGGGTGGTTCGGGCGTCTGGGGTCCGGTGCCGATGCCGCCGAACGCCGCGGTCAAGGACGACGACGTGAAGACCATGCTGACCTACATCCTGGCGCTGAAGAAGTAGTCGCCAGCAAGTCCTTGCTGCGCGCACGAAGCCGGCCTCGAGCCGGCTTCGCTGCTTTGCGCGGGGCGGGCGAGGATGCGCGGCAGTCGCGACGAATCGCGCAAGCCTGCGACCGGCAGTTGGTTCGACCACGCCGCGCCCCTTTTCCCTCGGCTTCGCCCATCGCTTTTGACCCGCCCCCTCGAGGCGCGGTACATTTCCGGGGCTCCCCGCAGGAGAGCGCGCCCGCGACCCGAGGGTCGCGGCGCCGCCGAAGGCGCAATCCCCGACGATCGCTCAGGCAAACGGACTGCGGGAGGGTGAAGTCATCTGGAGAGCGGTCGCGCTCGCGCCCATGGGGCGGGCGGCGGCCCACCGAAGGGGCACCCGGCCTCCCGCCGGCAATCTCTCAGGTAAAAGGACAGACGGGGCGAGGCGGAAGGCCGGCCTCGCCCTATGCGCCGCCTTTCACCGGAGAGAGACGTGCTGAAAACGACGCCCCTGAATGCGGTCCACCGCGCCGCCGGCGCACGCATGGTCGACTTCGGCGGCTTCGACATGCCGCTCCACTACGGCTCGCAGATCGACGAGCACCACGCGGTCCGCCGCGACGCGGGCATGTTCGACGTCTCGCACATGCGCGTCGTCGACCTCGAAGGCCCGGACGCGCGCGCGTTCCTGCGCTACGCGCTCGCGAACAACGTCGACAAGCTGACCGTGCCGGGCAAGGCGCTCTACACGTGCATGCTCGCGGAGGACGGCGGCGTCCTCGACGACCTGATCGTCACCTTCGTGCGCGAGGATTTCTTCCGGCTCGTCGTCAACGCGGGCACGGCCGACGCGGACATCGCGTGGCTCGGGCGGTTGCGCGACACGCACGCGCCGACGCTCGCGATCCGCCCGCGCACCGACCTCGCGATGATCGCCGTGCAGGGGCCGAACGCGCGCGCGAAGACCTGGCGGGCATTGCCGGGAAGCGAAGCGGCGACGGCCGAGCTCAAGCCCTTCTCCGCCGCGGCGTTCGACGACGTGTTCGCGAGTCGCACCGGATATACCGGCGAGGACGGATTCGAGATCGTGGTACCGGCCGCGCGCGTCGCCGAAACCTGGTCCGCGCTCGTGGCCGCCGGCGTGAAGCCGTGCGGCCTCGGCGCACGCGACACGTTGCGCCTCGAGGCCGGCATGAACCTCTGTGGCCAGGACATGGATGCGCGCACCTCGCCGCTCGAGTCCGGGCTCGCGTGGACGGTCGACCTCGTCAGTCCGCGCGAATTCGTCGGCAAGGCCGCGCTGCTCGCGTCGCCGCCCTCGCGGCGACTGGCGGGCCTGCTCCTCCTCGACGGCGGCGGCGTGCTGAGGGCGCACCAGAGGGTGCACACGCCGCGCGGCGACGGCGAGATCACGAGCGGCACGTTCAGCCCGACGCTCTCGCGCTCGATCGCGCTCGCGCGGCTGCCCGAAGGCGTCGCCGACGGCGACGTCGTCGAGGTCGAGGTGCGCGACAAGCGCCTGCGCGCCCGCGTCGTGAAGCCGCCGTTCGTGCGCAACGGCGCCGTCAAGGTGGCGCTGACGTGAGCCGCGCCGGGAAGGTGCGGCGGCATGTGGCCGCGTCGGGGCGGGTTGCGCGCAGGCGCGCGACGTCGGGCCCGGGCGAGGCTGTCCGATGAGCGAGGTCGCGATCCGGGCGCTCGCGCCGACTGACCTCGACGCCTATCGCCTCCTGCGGTTGCGCGGGCTCGCCGAGCATCCCGAGGCGTTCACGTCGAGCGTCGGGGACGAGGCCGCGACGCCTGCGGACGCGCTCGCGCGACGACTCGCGCCCGACGCCGCCCGCCCGCACGACGTCGTGCTCGGCGCGTTCGACGGCGGCACCCTGGTCGGCATCTGCGGCATCGACGTCGACATGCGCGAGAAGGTGCGTCACAAGGGCCGCGTCTTCGGCATGTACGTGCCGGCGGAGTGCGCGGGCAAGGGCATCGGCGGCGCGTTGATCGACCGCGCGGTCGGGCATGCGCACGCCGCGGGACTCGCCCAGCTCACGCTCACCGTCACCGCCGACAATGCGCCCGCGCGCCGCGTCTACGAGCGCACCGGCTTCGCGGTCTGCGGCCGCGAGCCGCAGGCGATCCGCGTGGGCGGGCGCGGCCACGACAAGCTCTTCATGGTCCTTTTCCTGCCGGCCGCGCGCGCGCCGCGCGGCTGATCGACACCCACGCCCGGAGGCCCGATGAACATCCCCGCCCAGCTGCGCTACACCTCGAGTCACGAATGGCTGCGCCGCGAGAGCGACGGCACGATCACCGTCGGCATCACCGACCACGCGCAGGGCGCGCTGGGCGATCTCGTGTTCGTCGAGCTGCCCGCCGTCGGCCGCAAGCTCGCGGCCGGCGAGGCGTGCGCCGTGGTCGAGTCGGTGAAGGCCGCCTCCGATGTCTACGCGCCCATCGCCGGCGAGGTCGTCGCGGCGAACGGGGCAGTGTCGTCGGCGCCGGAAATCGTGAACCAGGACGCCTACTCGGCCTGGTTGTTCCGCATCAAGCCCTCCGACCCCGCCGCGATGGACTCGCTGCTCGACGCGCGTGGCTACCAGGCCGTGATCGGCGACTGACGAGCGTCCTGCCTGCCGCCCGACCGAAACGACCATGAGCCACGACCCCCAGGCCCCGCGACCGAGCCTCGCCGACCTCGAGCGGCGCGACGCGTTCGCGTCGCGCCACATCGGCACCGGCGTCGACGACCAGCGCGCGATGCTCGCCACGCTCGGCTTCGCCACGCGCGCGGCGCTGGTCGACGCGATCGTACCCTCCGCGATCCGCGATCGCTCGCCGCTCGCGCTTCCCGCGCCGGTGCCCGAGCACGAGGCGCTCGCGCGCCTGAAGTCGATCGCGGCGAGGAACCGCGTGACGACGTCGTTCATCGGGCAGGGCTACTACGGCACGATCACGCCCGGCGTCATTCTGCGCAACGTGCTCGAGAGCCCGGCGTGGTACACGGCGTACACGCCCTACCAGCCGGAGATCTCGCAGGGACGCCTCGAGGCGCTGGTCAACTTCCAGACGATGGTGTGCGACCTGACCGGCATGGCGATCGCGAACGCGTCGATGCTCGACGAGGCGACCGCCGCCGCCGAGGCCATGGCGCTCGCGCTGCGCACGACGAAGTCGTCCTCCCGCACCGTGTACGTCGCCGACGACGTGTTCGCGCAGACGGTCGACGTCGTGCGCACGCGCGCCGCGCCGATCGGCGTGGCGGTGGCGACCGGGCCGGCCGCGCGGGCGGGCGACGCCGACGCGTTCGCCGTGCTGCTTCAGTACCCGGGCGCGGACGGAGAGGTCGCGGACCTCGCCGCGGTCGCCGCCGCGGCGCGCGCGCGCGGCGGCTTCGTCATCGTCGCCGCCGACCTGCTCGCGCTGACGTTGCTGAAGCCGCCGGGCGAATGGGGCGCGGACGCGGTCGTGGGCTCCGCACAGCGCTTCGGCGTGCCGATGGGCTACGGCGGCCCCCACGCCGGCTACCTCGCGACGCGCGACGAGTTCAAGCGCTCGATGCCGGGACGGCTCGTCGGCGTCACGGTCGACGCGCACGGCGATCCCGCCTACCGGCTCGCACTGCAGACGCGCGAGCAGCACATCCGGCGCGAGAAGGCGACGTCGAACATCTGCACGGCGCAGGTGCTGCTCGCGGTCATGGCGAGCATGTACGCCGTCTACCACGGACCCGACGGGCTGGCCGGCATCGCGAGGCGCGTCCACCGCCTCGCCGCGATCCTGAAGGCCGGGCTCGAGCGGCTCGGCGTCAAGGTGCGCACGCGCGCGTTCTTCGACACGATCGTCGTCGAGACCGGGGCGCGGACGAGCGCGGTGCACGCCGCGGCGGCGTCGCGCGGGATGAGCCTCCGCGCGATCGACGATTTCTCGATCGGCGTGTCGCTGGACGAGACGACGACCGCCGCCGACGTCGACCGCCTTTTCGCCGCGTTCTCGGGCGACGACGCGCCGATCCGCGCCGCGCACCTCGATGCGGGCGTGGACGACGCGCTGCCCGCCGCGCTGGTGCGCGCCACGAAGTACCTGACCCATCCGGTGTTCTCGCGGCATCGCTCGGAGACCGCGATGCTCCGCTACCTGCGCGGGCTCGCCGACCGCGACCTCGCGCTCGACCGCGCGATGATCCCCCTGGGCTCGTGCACGATGAAGCTCAACGCCACGTCCGAGATGATCCCCGTCACGTGGCGCGAGTTCGCGCACCTGCACCCGTTCGCGCCCGCCGGGGATGCCGCGGGCTATCTCGACGTGATCGGCGAACTCGAGCGGATGCTCTGCGCGGTCACCGGATACGACGCGGTCTCGCTGCAGCCGAACGCGGGCTCGCAGGGCGAGTACGCGGGCCTGCTGATGATCCGGGCGTGGCATGCGTCGCGCGGCGACCCGGGGCGCGACGTCTGCCTCATCCCGGCCTCCGCGCACGGCACCAACCCGGCGTCGGCGCAGATGGCCGGGATGCGCGTGATCGTCGTCGCGTGCGACGAGGACGGCAACGTCGACCTGGCCGATCTCGGCGCGAAGGCCGCGAAGCACGCCGCGGAACTCGCCGCGATCATGGTCACCTATCCGTCGACGCACGGCGTCTTCGAGGCAGGCATCACGCGCCTGTGCGAGATCGTGCACGCGCACGGCGGGCAGGTGTACGTCGACGGCGCGAACCTGAACGCGCTCGTGGGCCTCGCCGGGCCCGGCGCGTTCGGCGCCGACGTCTCCCACCTGAACCTGCACAAGACGTTCTGCATCCCGCATGGCGGCGGTGGGCCCGGCGTCGGCCCGGTCGCGTGCAAGGCGCATCTCGCGCCGTTCCTGCCGGGTCACCGCGCGATGCCGGCGAACGCCCCGGGCGCCGGCGCGCCGGGACGCGCGATCGGCGCGGTGGCGGCGGCACCGTTCGGCTCGGCGTCGATACTGCCGATCTCGTGGATGTACGTGACGATGATGGGCGCCGCCGGGCTCGTCGCGGCGACCGAGAGCGCGATCCTCGCCGCGAACTACGTCGCACGCAGGCTCGCGCCGCACTATCCGGTCCTGTTCAGCGGTCCCGGCGGGCTGGTCGCGCACGAGTGCATCCTCGACCTGCGCCCGGTCAAGGCGTCGAGCGGCGTCGAGGCCGAGGACGTCGCCAAGCGGCTGATCGACTACGGGTTCCATGCGCCGACGATGAGCTTTCCGGTCGCGGGCACGCTGATGATCGAGCCCACCGAGAGCGAGTCGAAGGAGGAGCTCGACCGCTTCGTCGAGGCGATGATCGCGATCCGCGCCGAGATCCGCGAGATCGAGGAGGGGCGCATGGACCGCGCCGACAATCCGCTCAAGCACGCGCCGCACACGGCGGCGGCGGTCGCCGACGACCGCTGGACGCATGCGTACTCGCGCCGCACGGCCGGCTGGCCGTCGGTCGCGCAGGAGGCGTCGAAGGTCTGGCCTCCGGTCGGCCGCGTCGACAACGTGTACGGCGACCGCAACCTGTTCTGCACCTGCATTCCTGTCGAGGGCCACGCGTCCGCGGCGGACGCGTGACGATGCGGGTCCTCGTGCTGGGCGGCGGCGTCATCGGCGTCACCGCGGCGTGGTACCTCGCGGCCGACGGCCACGAGGTGACGCTCGTCGACCGACAGCCGGGCGCGGCTCTCGAGACGTCGTACGCGAACGGCGGCCAGATCTCGGCGTCGTACGCCGAGCCCTGGGCCAACCCCGAGGCGCCGCTCAAGGTGTTGAAATGGCTGGGCAAGGAGGACGCGCCGCTGCTGTTCCGGCTGCGCGCCGACTGGCGCCAGTGGCGCTGGGGCGCGCAGTTCCTGCTCGAGTGCCTGCCTGCGCGCACCCGGCACAACACGATCCAGTGCCTGAATCTCGCGCTCTACTCGCGCGACTGCCTGAAGGCGCTGCGCGCGGCGACCGGCATCGCGTACGACGAGCTCGACCGCGGCATCCTGCAGATCTACACCGACGCGAAGGAGTTCGAGCACGGCGTGGCGGCCGCCGCGCTGATGCGCGAGTACGGGTGCGATCGCGTCGTGCGCGACGCCGGCGAGTGCGTCGCGATCGAGCCGGCGCTCGGGGCGTGCCGCGACCGGATCGCCGGCGGGATCTACACCGCAACCGACGAGTCCGGCGACGCGCGGATGTTCGCCGTCGGGCTCGCCGCGCTTGCCGCTTCGCGCGGTGCGACCTTTCGGTGGGACACCGCGGTCGAGGCGATCGAGACCGCGGGCGACGCGGTTTCCGGCGTGCGCGTGCGCGCCGCCGGCGGCGCGACCGAGACGCTGACGGCCGATTCGGTGGTCGTCGCGCTCGGCAGCTACAGCCCGTTCCTGCTCGCGCCGATCGGCGTGCCGTGCAATGTGTACCCGGCGAAGGGCTACTCGGTCACGATGGACATCGGCGCGCATCGCGGCGCCCCGACCGTCTCCATCACCGACCTCGCGTGGAAGATCGTGCTGACGCGATTGGGCAGCCGGCTGCGCGTGGCCGGCACGGCCGAGCTGAACGGCTGGAACACCGAGATGAACGAGCTGCGCTGCCGCTCGCTCGTCCGGCGCACCTTCGAGCTGTTCCCCGACGCGGCCGAGCGGGAGAGCGCGCAGTTCTGGACCGGACTGCGGCCCGCGACGCCTTCGAACGTCCCGCTGGTCGGCCGCACACGCTACCGCAACCTCTGGCTCGACACCGGGCACGGCACGCTGGGCTGGACGATGGCCTGCGGCTCGGGCCGCGCGCTCGCGGACCTGATCGCCGGCCGGGCTCCCGAGGTAGAGTTCGCGTTCCTCGGCCACCGCGGCGCCACGCCGCTTCACGCATGATCGCGCTCGCCTCGCTCAACCGCTTCCAGGCGGCCGGCATCCACCTCGCCCTTTCGGTCGTGATCGCCGCGGCCGTGCTCGCGTCGCTGCTGCTCGTCTGGTACCCGCAGCCGTATTTCCGCCTCGCGGGCGGCGCCGGCCTCATGCTGATCCTGATCGGCGTCGACGTCGTGGTCGGGCCGCTGCTGACGTTCATCGTGTTCAACCCGGCGAAGAAGAGCCTCGGGCTCGACCTCTCGGCGATCGCCGCGCTGCAGGTCGCGGCGCTCGTGTACGGCATCTCGGTGATCGCGCAGGCGCGTCCCGTCTACGTGGTGTTCTCGGGCGACCGCTTCACCGTCGTCGCGGCGAACGCGATCGACCCGGAGTCGCTTGCCTCCGCGCCGCCGCCGTACGACACGCTGCCGATGAACGGGCCGAGGATCGTCGGGGCACGCGTTCCCGACGACCCGAAGGAGCGGGAACGCGTGATGCTGCTCGCCGCGGCCGGCATCGACCTGCCGCTTCTGCCGCGCTACTTCGTTCCGTTCGCCGCGGTCGCGGGCGAGCTCCGGGCGAAGGCGCGCCCGATCGCGGAGCTCGAGCAGCGCAACCCGCAGGCGAAGGGCGCGGTCGACGCGGCGGTGGCGCGCGCCGCGCGATCCCGCGCGTCGCTCGCGTGGCTGCCGGTCCTCGGGCGTCTCGAGGCCGGCTCCGCGATCGTCGACACGTCGCGCAACGAAGTGGTCGCCGTGGTGCCCGTCAGTCCTTTCTGACACGCGACGCCGCGTCATCGCCGGCGCTATAATCGGCGTCCCGTCGGTTTGCGCCTTCCGCATGATTCGCCGCCTCGCGGTGCTCGCGCTCGTCGCGCTCGCGTCCGTTTCCCCGCCGTCCGCCGCACAGGCGCCCGCGCCGCCCGACGTCGCCGCGTCCGCGTGGACGCTCGTCGACGCGACCAGCGGGCAGACGATCGTCTCGCACCAGACCGACGAGCGGCGCGACCCCGCGTCGCTCACCAAGCTGATGACCGCCTACATCGTCTTCGGCGCGCTGCGGCGGAAGGAGATCGTCCCGTCGCAGATGGTGAACGTGTCCGAGCGGGCGTGGCGCGCGGAGGGCTCGCGCATGTTCATCGAACCGCGCAAGTCGGTGTCGGTCGACGAACTCGTCCACGGCATGATCGTGCAGTCGGGCAACGACGCGTCGATCGCGCTCGCCGAGCTCGTCGCCGGTTCCGAGCCCGCATTCGTCGAGCGCATGAACCAGGAGGCGAGGCGGCTGGGCATGCTCAACACGCAGTTCGCGAACGCGACCGGGCTGGCAGACCCGCAGCACTGGTCCACGGCCGGCGACATCGCGAAGCTCGCGCAGGCGGTCATCCGCGACCACCCCGAGTACTACCCGCTCTACTCGCTTCGCGAGTACCGCTACAACAACATCACGCAGCCCAACCGCAACCGGCTGCTCTGGTCGGATCCGTACGTCGACGGCATGAAGACCGGCCGTACCGAGGGGGCCGGCTGGTGCCTCGTCGCGTCGGCGAAGCGCGGCGATCGCCGGCTCGTGTCGGTGATCCTCGGCGCGTCGTCCGACGCCGCGCGCGCCGCCGAGAGCCAGAAGCTCCTGAACTTCGGGTTCCAGATGTTCGACACCGTGCAGCTCTACCAGTCGGGCCAGCCGGTGACCGCGCTCAGGGTGTGGAAAGGCGCGGAGCGCGAGGTCGGCGCCGGATTCCTCGCGGACCGCCATCTCACGCTGCCGCGCGGCCGCGCGGGCGACCTCAGGCTGACGCTCGAGGCGCTCGAGCCGCTCGTCGCGCCGGTCGCGCGCGGCCAGCGCGTGGGCGTCGTCCGCGTCGCGCTCGACGGACGCGAGATGGCGGAGTTTCCGCTGATCGCGCTCGACGACGTCGGGCCCGCGAACATCTTCGTCCGCGCATGGGACACGGTGCGCCTGTGGTTCAAGTGATTCGGGCGCGCGGTCACGGCCGCCTCGGCGCCCCGAGGAGGAGCTTTCGATGACGGATGCGACGCAGATCGTCTACCTGAACGGCGCGTTCATGCCGATCGGCGAGGCGAAGATCTCGGTGCTCGACCGCGGCTTCATCTACGGCGACGGCGTGTACGAGGTGATCCCCGCGTACGCGCGCGCGCCATTCCGGATGCCGCATCACCTGCGGCGCCTGCAGCACAGCCTCGACGGCATCCGGCTCGCGAACCCGATGGACGACGCGGGCTGGGACGCGCTGGTGCGCGACGTGATCGCGCGCCAGCCGTACGACGACCAGGCGGTGTACCTGCAGGTAACCCGGGGCGTCGCCAAGCGCGACCACGCGTTCCCCCGGGGCGTTCCGCCGACCGTGTTCATGATGAGCAACCCGCTGCCGCTCCCGACGCGCGAGCAGGTGCAGCACGGCGTTGCCGCCGTCACCGCCGAAGACAATCGCTGGCACCGATGCGACCTCAAGACGACCTCGCTCGTCGGCAACGTGCTGATGAGGCAGATCGCCGCCGACGCCGGCGCCGCCGAGACCGTGATGTTCCGCGGGGATTGGCTTACCGAGGCTTCCGCGTCGAACGTGCTGGTCGTCCTCGGCGGGACGATCGTCGCGCCGCCGAAGGACCGCCAGATCCTGCCGGGCATCACCTACGACGCGGCGCTCGAGTTCGCGCGCGAGGCCGGCCTGCCGCTGGAGGTCCGGCCGGTGCGGCGCGAGGAAGCGCTCGCCGCCGACGAGATGTGGCTGTCGTCGTCGACCAAGGAGGTGCTGGCGATCACGACGCTCGATGGCAGGCCCTTCGGCACCGGGCAGCCGGGCCCGATGTTCCGCCGCATCTACGCCGCGTTCCAGGCGCACAAGCCGCCGGCGTCGCGGCGGTGACGGGGTCGGAGACGAGACCCGCCCGACGCTGGCCCCCGGACCCCCGCTGCGCGAGTCGCGTCTCCGACCCCTAGAGCGGCGCGGCGGTGGCGTAGCGGTGCTCGTGGAAGACGAGCCCGCGGCCATGCCCGCGCGCGCAGTCGTGCACGTCGCCGATGAACACGACGTGGTCGCCGGCGCGGTGCCGGGCGTGGTGCGAGCACTCGATCCACGCGACGCATCCCTCGATCAGCGGCGCGCCGGCCCAGCCGAGCCGGTAAGGCACGCCGGCGAAACGGTCGACGTGCGGCCGCGAGAACCGGCGCGCGAGATCGACCTGGTCCGCCGCGAGCACGTTGACGCTGTAGCGCTCCGAACCCTCGAAGGCCGGCAGCGAAAGCGAGCGGCGCGACAGGCTCCACAGGACGAGCGGCGGGTCGAGCGACACCGAGTTGAACGAGTTCGCCGTGAAGCCGACGTAGCGGCCGTCCGGGTGGCGCGCGCAGATCACCGTCACGCCGGTCGCGAACTGTGCGAGCGCGTCGCGGAACTGGTGCTCGGTGAACGCGCGTTCGGGCGTGGCGGACGGGGCGCGGGTCAAGGTGGGGGGCGAGCGGACGCGCCGGGAGGCGCCAGCGTCACCGGATGGTACCGGCAAACCGGGGAGAAACGCCCGAACCGCCGGCCGCCCCGCGAATCCCCTGGCGCCCGCAGGGCCTCGCCGCGTTCGGCGCGCGGCTGGCCGCCCCGCGGGCGTCCGTGCGCCCGACGGCGGTCGTTTGCTACACTTTCCCGGCCCCTGCCGTCCCGTCCCGCGCCCCGATGGCCGAACCGCTGCAGAAGATCATCGCAAGCCGCTACGCCGGCCGCAACGTGCCGGTCGCGCTCGTCCTGCCCGACGGCGGGCGCGTCGCGCTGTCGGAGTCCGCCGACGTCGAGGTGGTGGCGCGCACCTGGCAGGGGCTGAAGGCGCTGGCGAGGCCCGCGATGGGCGCGCTCGCCCGCGCGTACGTCCGGAACGACATCGACTTTTCCGGCAGCGCGCGGCGCGTGCTGGACGTCGCCGAAACGCTCGTCGGCGACGTCGCGCACGGCCACGACTCGCTCACCGCGCGCGTGCGCCTGTGGCGCCACCAGATGCGCTCGAACCGCGCGAACATCCAGCATCACTACGACGTCAGCAACACGTTCTACAGGCTTTGGCTCGACGAGCGCATGGTCTACTCCTGCGCGTACTTCGAGCGCGACGACGCCACGCTGGATGCGGCTCAACTCGCCAAGCTCGACCACATCTGCCGCAAGCTTCGCCTCGCGCCGGGCGAGCGCTTCCTCGACATCGGCTGCGGCTGGGGGGCGCTGATCCTGCGCGCCGCGGAGGCCTTCGGCGTCCGCGCGACCGGCATCACGCTGTCGAGGAACCAGTTCGAGCACGTGAAGGCCCGTATCGCCGCGCTGGGCCTCGAGGGCCGGGTCGACGTTCGCCTGCAGGACTACCTCGACCTGCCGGAGGACGAGCTCTACGACAAGATCGCGAGCGTCGGCATGTTCGAGCACGTCGGCCTCGCGCGCTTCGCGAAGTACTTCGGCAAGATCCGGCGCGTGCTCGCGCCCGGCGGCTTCGTGCTGAACCACGGCATCACGCACAACGCGCTGCATGGCCAGAGCCTGGGCAGCGGCATCGGCGAATTCGTCGAGGAGTACGTTTTCCCCGGCGGCGAGCTCACGCACGTGCACCGCGTGATCGAGTCGATGGCGGCGGCGGGGCTCGAGGTCGTCGACGCGGAGGCGCTGCGCGAGCATTACGCGCGCACGCTGTGGCACTGGACCGAGCGGCTCGAGGCGAACGCCGAGGCAGCGCGGCGCGAGGCGGGCGAGGAGCGCTTCCGCGTCTGGCGCATCTACCTCGCGGGTTCCGCGCACGCATTCGACCGCGGCTGGCTGTCGCTGTGGCAGGTCCTCGCGGGCAAGCCGCTGCCTGGCGGCGGTCTCCCGCACCCGCTGACGCGGCGGTACATGTACCCGTGATCGGGAACCCGGGATCGGAGGTCAGGGGCAGGCGGCGGCTGCGTCGCCGGGGGAGGCGCGTCGGGCACCGGGAGACGGCGTCGTCGTGAACGCTCGCTGCCCCGATTCGCGGGGAGCGCGCCGGGTGAGGGGCGCCCGGCCTTGCGGAAGGGCGGGGGAGCCGCAACATAGCGCCCGATGAAGACCCTGCACATGCCGATGACGGAGGAAGGCCGCTCCGCGCTCGAGTTCCCGACCGCCTTCCCGATCAAGGTGATGGGGCGGCGCACCGACGATTTCGCGCAGGCGATCGTCGAGGTCGTGCTGCGCCATGCTCCGGACTTCGACGCCGGATCGCTCGAGATGCGCACGTCGCGCGAGGGCAACTACCTGTCGGTCACCGCGACGATCACCGCGACCTCGCGCGAGCAGCTCGACGCGCTCTACCGCGAGCTCTCGGCGCATCCGC
>CAJPFI010000050.1 GCA_905339295.1 Burkholderiales bacterium | reverse complement strand
TGGGACGGCCCGGCGGCGCTCATGGGTGATCGATGCCGCGTCGGATTCGGCGGAGGACAAACCACAGCGCAACCGCGATCAGCGGGATCGCGGCGGCGACGACGAGGTCGATGTCGAGCGGGACGCCGGAGGATTTCGCCGCCTTCGCGAGGTAGCCGGTCAATCCGGCGGCGTAGTAGGTGATCGCGGCGATCGACAGCCCCTCGACCGTCTGCTGCAGCCGCAGCTGCAGGCGCGCGCGGCGGTTCATCGACTCGAGCAGCGACTGGTTCTGCCGCTCGAGCGCGACCTCCACCTTGGTGCGCAGCAACTGTCCCGCGCGGGCGATGCGCGCCGACAGCTCCTCC
Organism: Burkholderiales bacterium; assembly: GCA_905339295.1. Classification (GTDB taxonomy): domain Bacteria; phylum Pseudomonadota; class Gammaproteobacteria; order Burkholderiales; family Casimicrobiaceae; genus VBCG01. Next base: position 74,781 of record CAJPFI010000050.1, on the reverse strand, counting down.
TGCCGTCGCACGACGGACTCGCAGGTCGCCATCGCCGGCGCCAGCCGGCGCTCCATGAACTCCTCGATCGTCTGCACGCCGGGAATCCGCTCCTCGCGCAGCTCCGCGATGCGCTGGCGCACGAGGCCGTGGTAGGCCCGCGCGGCGCCGAAGCGGAAGCGCGTCGTGGCGTCGCGCTGCTCGACCTCCGCGGCGAGGTGCAGCAGGTCGTCGAGCAGCGCGCTCTCCTCCGTCGCACGCATCTCGACCATGCGCTCGGTGATCGCGGCGAGCCGGCGCTCGGCGTCCTGCAGCGGCACGCCGGCGCCGCGCGCGACCGGGAAGGCCAGGAGCGCCATCATCCGGTAGGTCTCGATCTCGAGGAGCCGCTGCACGAGGCGGCCGGCCTGCCGGCCCGTGAGCGAAATGTCGAGGACGACGAAGCGCGTGCATCCGCCGTCGTCCATCCGGAGGTCCGTGAGTGCGATACCGGAGCCGTCGGACATGCGCGCGCCGATGACGGTCGCGTCGCCGAATTCCGCGACCGCGGCGTCGAGATCGTCGGCGCCGCCGGGCCGGACGTCGACCTCCGCGTACACGAGTGTCGTTCCCGGCAGGCTCGCGCGCCAGACGGCCGGCACCGCGTCCAGCGCGCGCGCATCCGCGGCGTCCTCCGTGCCGATCGCACGGAACACCGTGAGGCCGGTGAACTCGGTGTGCCGCTCCCACTTCAGGCGGAAGGCGCCGCAGTCCATCCACAGGTAGCCGTCGGCGAACGCGGGCGCGGGCAGGCCATGCTGCGACGCCAGCGCCGCGAGTGCTCCCTCCTCCGCGGCGCGTGCCTCGGCCGGAATCCGCAACGCGAGATGCGCGATCCGCTCGGGCGCGGAGAGCCGGGCCGGCGGCCGCGCGTGACCCTCGTCGTGCAGCGGCCGGCGCTGCGGGTCGTCGTGCGGGCGCGTTCGCATCGGCGCGATGGTACCGCGCGGTCGCGCCCGCCGGGCACCGGCGCGCCCGGCGTTTCCCCGGGGCGGCGTCGTCAGCTCGCCGCTCGGCGCGGCCGGAGGACGGCCGGAACGCGCTCGAGGATCGCATCCCAGTCGATGCCGTCGAGCAGGTTCTTCAGCACGAGGCCCAGCTCGGTATCGCCCTCGACGGCGAGCCGGCGCGCGAAGAACAGCGTGTCCGGGTCCTCCTCGCGCAGCGCGAGCGCGACGAAGTCGGACAGCGTCGCGGCGACGGTGAGGTCGGGGGCATACGGCCGCCGCGCGACGCGGAAGCCGGCCTCGGTCGACTGGACGTGCATCGTCAGGCCGAGGTCGCGCACGACGAGCGCGAAGCGCTTGCCGGCGAGCGGCGCGACCTGCTCGCGCGTGACGATGCGCCCGACGCCGAAATCGAGCGCACGGGCGAGCGCGAACGCGGGCGGCGCGGCGGGCAGCCGCGACACGATGCGCGCCACCGGCGAGGGGATCGTGAAACGCGGGCGCGCCGACATCGGGTTCATGCGACGACGTAGTCCGCGCCCGGGCGGCCGTGCCAGAAGCCGTTGCACGGCGCGCCGGGCAGGCGCGTTGCGATCGACGCCCAGGCGTCGCCCGGCGCGCGGCGGCCGTCGATCGCGTCGCGGAACGCCGCGAGCACGTCGAACGTGCCCTCGCCCTGCGGGCTCACGCGCACGACGGCGACGCCCGCCGCCGCGAGCCCGGGAAGCTCGGCCAGCAGCGTGTAGACGCCCGCCGACTGCGTCTGCGTGCCGTTGATCGCAAGGAACGGTTCGCCCTCGCGCGTCTTCAGCTCGAGGCCGTCGGCGACGCCGAGGCAGCGGTACTCGCACGCGTCCTTCTGCAGGCCGTGGTGCCGCGCCGTGAAGCAGCGCGCGGAGTACGCGAGAGGCAGGCGGCCGTGCGCGAGCACCTCGGTCTCGATCCCGTCCGGTGCCCGGGCCACCAGGGCAGCGAGTGCCGTGGACGGGAGCTCCGGCGGGCTCACCCAGCGCGTCGCGCCCTCGCGCGCGAGCAGCGCCAGCATCTGCGCCGAATACACGGAGAGCGAGGCGCCCGCGACGAACGGCGGCCCGAGCGCGCGCGCGCCGAGCACGCGCACCGCGCCGATGTCGTTGGCCTCGACGCGGAAGCGCTGCTGTGCCGCGAGCCTGCGCACGAGGCGCAGGTCGGCCTCGGCCTCGATCAGCGGCAGGGTCGACAGCACCGTCTCCTTGCCGCGATCGGCGAGCATCGCGGCGATCTCGAGCCAGTCGTCGAGCCTGAGCTCGTGACGGCGCGAGCACACGGTCTCGCCCAGGTAGACGATGTCGACCGGCGCGGCCGCGACGTCGGCGTAGAAGTCGAGCACCGCGTTGCGCGGCCAGTAGTAGGCGAGCGGCCCGAGCGCGAGCTTCATCGTCATCGTCATCGCCACGGCCGCGAGTACGCGCCCAGCGTCTGCGCCTGGCCCTCGGCGAGCGCATCGAGCTCCGCGTGCCAGCGCCGGTCGGCGGCGAACGACCGGGGCGCGGCGGCGCAGGCGTCGATCGCCGCGCGCCACACGCGCGTCACCTGCGCGACGTAGGCCGGGCTGCGCTGGCGTCCCTCGATCTTGATCGCCGCGACGCCGATGCGCATGAGCTCGGGCAGCAGGTCGAGCGTGTTGAGCGAGGTCGGCTCCTCGAGCGCGTAGTAGACCTCGCCGCCGACGTCGAAACGGCCCTTGCACAGCGTCGGGTAGCCGGGACGCTCGTCGCCCTCGAACGCGTCGATCAGGAAGCCGTTGAGGCGCGTTCGCATGCCGCCCGCATGCGGCTCCCACCGCACGGCCTTCGCCGGCGAGCACACGCCCTGGCAGTTGGGCGACTCGCCGGTCGCGTACGCCGACAGCGCGCAGCGGCCCTCGACCATCACGCACAGGCTGCCGTAGCCGAACACCTCGATCTCGACGCCGGTGCGCGCGATCGTGTGCTCGACCTGCGCGAGCGAGAGCACGCGCGGAAGCACGGCGCGCCGCACGCCGAAGCGCTCGCGGTACCACTCGATGGCCTCGTGGCTGGTCGCCGAGGCCTGCACCGACAGGTGCAGGCGCAACTGCGGATGCGCGCGCGAAGCGTAGTCGAGCAGCGCCGCGTCGGCGCAGATCGCCGCGTCCGCGCCGGCCTCCGCCGCGCGGTCGACCGCCCGCGTCCAGCGGTCGAAGCCGTCGGTCGACGGAAACGTGTTGAGCGCCACGAGAACCTTGCGCCCGCGGCGGTGCGCGTACGCGATCCCTTCCGCGAGCGACGCGTCGTCGAAGTTGAGGCCCGCGAACGCCCGCGCGTTCGTCTCGTCGCGGAAGCCGACGTAGACGCAGTCCGCGCCGTGGTCGACCGCGGCCTTCAGCGCCGGCAGCGCGCCGGCAGGACACACGAGCTCGGGAACGCGAACGGGGGGAGTGACGGCGGGACGCATCGAACGCGGCGCCGGCAGGACGCCGGACCCCGCGCATCGTCGCCGCCGTGGCGCGGTGCGGCCTTGATCGGCGTCAAGCGGGACCGCCGCCGCGGCGCGCGCCCGCTACAGCCGCTGCTCGACCCAGCCGCGCACCGACTGCAGCGCCTTCGGCAGCGCGGCCGGATCGGTCCCGCCGGCCTGCGCCATGTCGGGCCGTCCGCCGCCCTTGCCGCCGACCTGCGTCGCGACGTGGTTGACGAGATCGCCCGCCCTGACCCTCGCCGTCAGGTCGCCGGTGACGCCCGCGATCAGCGTGACCTTGCCGTCGGCGACGCTGCCCAGCACGATCGCCGCGCTCTTCAGCTTGTCCTTGAGCTTGTCGACCGTCTCGCGCAGCGACTTCGCGTCGGCGCCGTCGATCGATGCGGCGACGACCTTCACCCCGCCCACGTCGGCCGCGCCCCCCGCGAGGTCGTCGCCCGCCGACGAGGCGGCCTTCGCCTTCAGGCGCGCGAGCTCCTTCTCGGCCGCACGGGTCTGGTCGATCAGCTGCGCGATCCTCGCCTCGAGCTCGCCGACCGGCGCCTTGAGCGCCGCCGCCGCGCCCGATAGCGCGGCCTCCTGCGCCTGCACCCACGCGAGCGCGCCCTTGCCGGTCGTCGCCTCGATGCGCCGGATGCCCGCCGCGACGCCGCCTTCGCCGGTCACCTTGAACATGCCGATGTCGCCGGTGCGCGCGACGTGCGTGCCGCCGCACAGCTCGCGCGAGCTGCCGATGTCGAGCACGCGCACGTCGTCGCCGTACTTTTCGCCGAACAGCATCATCGCGCCCAGCTTCTGCGCGTCGCCGATCGCCATCGTCCGCGCGTGCGTCGGCGCGTTCTCGAGGATCTCGGCGTTGACGATCGCCTCGACGCGCCGGATCTCGTCGCCGCTCATCGGCGCGTGATGCGCGAAGTCGAAGCGCGTCCGCCAGGCGTCGACTAGCGACCCCTTCTGCTGGACGTGCGCGCCCAGCACCTCGCGCAGCGCCTTGTGCATCAGGTGCGTCGCCGAGTGGTTGCGCATCGTGCGGCCGCGCGCCTCGTGATCCACGTTGGCCGCGACCGTGTCGCCCGCGCGCAACTCGCCGGTCTTCACCTCGCCGACGTGACCGAACACGTCGGGCCGGATCTTCTGCGTGTCCTCGACCGCGAACAGCGTCAGGCACACGCCCGCCTTCGACAGTTCGCCGCGGTCGCCGACCTGTCCGCCCGACTCGGCGTAGAACGGTGTGCGGGACAGCACGACGACGCCGCGCTCGCCGGACGACAGCGAGTCCACGCTCGCGCCGTCGCGGTACAGCGCGACGACCTGCGCCTCCTCCGAGAGCGTGTCGTAGCCGTCGAAGCGCGTCTTGGGGCCGTCGTAGGCCAGTCCCTCGCCCGCCCGGAACTGCGACGCGGCGCGCGCGCGGTCGCGCTGGGCGTCCATCGCGCGGTCGAACGCGGCCTCGTCGACCGAGAAGCCGTGGCCGCGCAGAACGTCCGCGGTCAGGTCGAACGGGAAACCGTAGGTGTCGTAGAGCGTGAAGGCGGTCGCCCCGTCGAGCACCGTGCCGCCCGACCTGCGCAGCGCCGCGATCGCGTCGTCGAGGATCGACATGCCGTTGTCGATCGTCTCGCCGAAGCGTTCCTCCTCGATCCTGAGCACCTGCGCGACGCGCGCCTTCTCGCGCCGGAGCTCCGGGTAGGCGTCGCCCATCGCACGGTCGAGGTCGTCGACCAGCCGGTGGAAGAACGGCTCCTTCTGCCCGAGCTGGTAGCCGTGGCGGATCGCGCGGCGGATGATCCGGCGCAGCACGTAGCCGCGGCCCTCGTTGCCCGGGATCACGCCGTCGACGATCAGGAACGCGCACGCACGGATGTGGTCGGCGATCACGCGCAGCGACGGCGACAGCAGGTCCCTCGCGCCGGTCTCGCGCACGGCGGCGCGGATCAGGTCGACGAACAGGTCGATCTCGTAGTTCGAGTGCACGTGCTGCATGACCGCGGCGAGGCGCTCGAGCCCCATGCCGGTGTCGACGCACGGCTTCGGCAGCGGCGTGAGCGTGCCGTGCGCGTCGCGGTTGTACTGCATGAACACGAGGTTCCAGATCTCGATGTAGCGGTCGCCGTCGGCCTCGGGCGATCCGGGCGGCCCGCCCCACACCTGCGGGCCGTGGTCGTAGAAGACCTCCGAGCAGGGGCCGCAGGGCCCGGTGTCGGCCATCTGCCAGAAGTTGTCGGACGCGTACCTGGCGCCCTTGTTGTCGCCGATGCGCACGATGCGCTCACGCGGCACGCCGACGACGTCGGCCCACACGTCGTACGCCTCGTCGTCGTCGACGTAGACGGTGACCCACAGCTTGTCGGCCGGCAGTCCGTACACGCCGGTCAGCAGCTCCCACGCGTAGGCGATCGCGTCGCGCTTGAAGTAGTCGCCGAAGCTGAAGTTGCCGAGCATCTCGAAGAACGTGTGGTGGCGGGCCGTGTAGCCCACGTTCTCGAGGTCGTTGTGCTTGCCGCCGGCGCGCACGCAGCGCTGCGCGGTCGTCGCGCGCACGTAGCCGCGCTTCTCCTGCCCGAGGAAGACGTCCTTGAACTGGACCCTGCCCGAGTTCGTGAACAGCAGCGTCGGGTCGTTGCCCGGCACGAGCGGCGAGCTCGCGACGTGCGTGTGCCCCTTCGACACGAAGTAGTCGATGAACCTGCGGCGTATCTCGGCGGCGGTCATGCAGGGTTCCCGTGGGGGCGCGTTTGCCGCGATCGGAGCGGTTCGCGCCGGCAAATCAAAGCGTTAGATTGTACCCCCGGCGGCGATCGCCGCCCATGTCCGGCGCGGACGCGCCGGACGGGGACCCGCGACCCCGCCCGGCGGGAAGGCGCGCGCCATCGCGCGGCGCGGGTCGTCCGAATGGCCGAAGGCGCGGCGGGGCCGCGGCGGTGCACGATCGTGGCCATGCCGATGGACGGCCGGACCGGGACGATGCCCGCGATCCCGGGCCCGCACGCGGCGACTGTCGACGGAGGTTCCATGGAACGCGAAGACCTGATGCGTCACCTCGCCGGCTGGCGCGACGGCGTCGATCCGGTCACCGGCGCGACGCTGCCGCCCGACCATCCGGCGCAGCGCAGCGATTTCCTGCGCGTCGTGTGCCAGGCGATCGACGCGCTGGCGTCGTGCACGCCGACCGCGCCGACGCCGGCGCGCCGCGCCTCCACCCCGGGGCCCGGGCACGCCAATGCGGGCCGCCCGTGGTCCGCCGAGGAAGACGCGCTGCTCGCGCAGGCGCACGAGGCCGGCATCGGCGTCGTGGAACTCGCGCGCGCGCACGGGCGCACGCCCGGCGCGATCACGCTGCGACTGGTCAAGCTCGGCCGCATCGAGTTGCCGCCGGGATTGCGCATGCGCGGCGGCGCCGGACCGGCAGCCGGGGCGTCGCCCCCGTGATCCCCCGGTGACGCCCGCGAATCGGCGCCGGATCGAAGGCGCCGCGCCCGACGGCGATCCGGGGCGATGCGCCGCGGGCGCGTCGTCACCGGGCCGCCGTCATGCGGGCGAATCGTCGTCCGGAAGCGAAGCCGCCGCGCGCAGCGCCTTGAGCGCCACCGACATCGAATAGCCGCGCGCCAGCAGGAAACGCACCTGGCGCGCCTTCTCGCGCTCGCCGGCCGGCGGCGCGCCGTAACGGCGGCGCCACAGCGCGAGCGCTTCGGCGACCTCGTCGCGGCCGGCGAGCGATGCGAGCGCCGACGCCGCAGCCGCCTCGTCGACTCCCTTCTCCCTCAACGCATGCGCGATCGCGCGCCGCCCGTAGCGCCCTGCCTTCTGCGCGACGACCGCTTCCGCGTAGCGCAGGTCGGAGAGGAGTCCCCGGCGCGCGAGCTCGTCGAGCGCCGCATCCGCGTCCGCTTCCGCGACACCGCGCCCGATCAGCCGCTCGCGCAGCTCGGCGCGGCCATAGTCGCGCCGCGCGAGCATGCGCACCGCCACCGCCAACGCGGGCGGCGCGGGCCGGTCGAGGCGACGCGGCGGCGGACGGCGCATCGCGCTCACTCGCGCGCGGCGCCGGTCAGGCGTCGTCGTCGGCCGCACCCGGCTTGATCGGGCCAGGCGCCGGGACGCCGACCGCGGCGCGGATCTTCGCCTCGATCTCCGCCGCGGTGTCAGGGTGCTCGCGCAGGTACTCGCGCGCGTTGTCCTTGCCCTGGCCGATCTTGTCGCCGCCGTACGCGTACCAGGCGCCCGACTTCTCGACGATCCGGTGGGTGACGCCCAGTTCGACGATCTCGCCTTCGCGCGAGATGCCCTCGCCGTACAGGATGTCGAACAGCGCCTCCCGGAACGGCGGCGCGACCTTGTTCTTGACGACCTTCACGCGCGTCTCGTTGCCCACGACCTCCTCGCCCCGCTTGATCGCGCCGATGCGCCGGATGTCGAGCCGGACCGACGCGTAGAACTTGAGCGCGTTGCCGCCGGTCGTCGTCTCGGGGTTGCCGAACATGACGCCGATCTTCATCCGGATCTGGTTGATGAAAATCACGAGCGTGCCGGCGCGCTTGATGTTGCCGGCGAGCTTGCGCAGCGCCTGGCTCATCAGTCGCGCCTGCAGACCGGGCAGCTGGTCGCCCATCTCGCCCTCGATCTCGGCTTTCGGGACCAGCGCCGCGACCGAGTCGATCACGATGATGTCCACGCCGCCCGAGCGCACCAGCATGTCCGCGATCTCGAGCGCCTGCTCGCCGGTGTCGGGCTGCGAGATGAGGAGGTCGCCGACGTTGACGCCGAGCTTGCCGGCGTAGACCGGGTCGAGCGCGTTCTCCGCGTCGATGTAGGCGGCGACGCCGCCGCTCTTCTGCACCTCGGCGACGACCTGCAGGCACAGCGTCGTCTTGCCCGACGATTCGGGGCCGTAGATCTCGACCACGCGCCCGCGCGGCAGGCCGCCCACGCCGAGGGCGATGTCGAGGCCGAGCGAGCCGGTCGAGACGACCGACAGGTCGTTGGCGATCTGCGCCTCGCCCATCTTCATGATCGAGCCCTTGCCGAACTGCTTTTCGATCTGGGCGAGGGCGGCGGTCAACGCCTTGGTCTTCTGGTCGTCCATCGTGGTCATCCGTGGGTTCCTGGAGGGGCCGTCGGGGCGCCGGCCGGCCCGCCGCTGCCGGGGCCGCCGACGGGGTGTGCCCGTCGATGGCCCCGATTATTCCATAGAACGATCGTTCGATGGAAGAGGTCTTTCGGCCTAGACCGGACCGCCGATGGCGGACCCGGGGCGCACGGCTCCCGCCGCCGGCCGGCCGGGGACGGTCAGTTGCCGCCGATGCCGCCCGACCGGGCCATCGCGAGGAGGCCGACCATCGCGATGCGCACCGACGCCGCGCGGACGGCGGCGCGGTCGCCGGGCAGCCGATGCGTGCGCACTTCGGTCGTGCCCCCGCTCCGCGCCCACGCGAAGCAGACCATGCCCACCGGCTTCGCCTCCGTCCCGCCTCCGGGACCGGCGACCCCGGTGATCGCGACCGCCACGTCGGCGCGGCTCCCGCACAGCGCGCCGTCGGCCATCGCGATCGCCACCGCTTCCGAGACCGCGCCGTCGCGCTCGATCGTGTCCGCGGGGACGCCGAGCATCTCGGCCTTCGCCTCGTTCGAGTAGGTGACGAAGCCGCGGTCGAACACGTCCGAGCTTCCCGCGATCGAGGTGATCGCGTGCGCGACGCCGCCGCCGGTGCACGATTCCGCGGTCGCGAGACGCCAGCCGCGCGCGCGCAGCGCGGCGACCAGGTCGCGCGCGAGCGCCAGGAGCGTGCCGTCGTCCGTAGTCACCGGCATTCGCCCTCCCGCCCGAGGTAGTGGTACGTGTAGATCGTCGCGAAGCCGAAGCGGCGGTAGACCGAGATCGCCGGCGCGTTGCCCGCCTCGACCTGCAGGTAGGCGACGCGCGCGCCGCGCTCCCAGGCGCGCGCGAGCAGCCGCGCGACCAGCATCGACGCGATGCCGCGCCCGCGCATCGCCTCGGCGGTCACCACATCGAACACGCCGACGAGTTCGCCTTCGCGCGCGGTCTTGCCCACCGCCACCGGCTCGCCGTCGGCGTAGGCGACGACGTGCCGCCCGTCGAGCGGCGAATGGCGGAGGCGCTCGCGGTGCGCCTCGCGCTGCGTCGGCGGCGAACCGCGCAGCGCGGCGACGGCCTCGACGAACGCGTCGATCGACGGCTCGACCAGCGTGACGTCGCCGCGGTCGTGCACCGGCAGCGTCGCGCCGTCGAGCACCGCGGCCTGCACGAGCGTGGTCTCGAACGGCGCATAGCCGCGTTGCGCCAGCGCGCGCTCGAGCCCGTCGGGACGCACGAACGGCGTGATGCGGAACAGCGCCGGCAGCTCGCGCTCGCCGTAGACGCGTTCGCAATGGTCGATCTTGCCGTCGAGCGGGAGCGTCGAGCCGAAATGCGCGTTCACGCTGCGCGCGCGCTTCGCCTTGCCCGGCGAGACACGCAGCAGCCAGCCGTCGAAGAACAGCTGGCGCTGCGTCTGCAGCGCGTTCAGCCCCGCCTCCTCGACGCGGCGCGCGTCGATCACGCCGGCACGCCCAGCGCCGCCTGCAGGCGCACGACGAGCGCGAACGCCAGGAGTGCGTACCCGGCCGCGACGGCGTCGTCGAGCATCACGCCCAGCCCCCCGTGCATGCGGCGATCGATGTCGCGCGCCGGCGGAAGCTTGACGATGTCGAACAGGCGGAACAGCAGGAACGCCACCGCCTCGCGAAACGGCTCCGCGCCGACGAAGAACAGCACCAGCAGGAATGCCGCGATTTCGTCGACGACGATCGCGCCGTGGTCGGAGACGCCGAGATGGCGCGAGGTGACCGCCGAGGACCAGACCCCCGCCGCGAACAGCAGGACGATCGCGAGCGCGAAGCCCAGGTCGCCGGTCACCATCCGCAGCCCGTGCGCGATCGGGACCGCCACGAGCGTGCCGAACGTCCCCGGCGCGAACGGCGCCAGCCCTGCGCCGAATCCGAGCGCCAGGAAGTGCGCCGGATGACGGACCAGGAACGCGAACGTGGGCCGCCCCGCCGTCACCGCGGCTCCGGGGCGAAGTGGTCGAACGCGCGCGGCAGCGCGTCGAGCGGCGCGCCGCGCTCGTCGTTCACGACGAGTCCGCCCTGCGCGACGATGCGTCCGATCCGGGCGACGGCCACGCCGCCCTCGCGTGCCGCGGCCGCGACGCGCGCGCGCATCGCGGACGGCGCGGCGAACACGAGCTCGTAGTCGTCGCCGCCGGCGAGCAGGCAGGAGAGCGCGAGCGTGCGCTCGTCGCCGGCGAGCTTGGCGTCGAGCGCCGCCGAGCGCGGCAGCGCGGCAAGGTCGACGATCGCGCCGACGCGCGACGCGTCGAGCATGTGGCCCAGGTCGCCGACGAGACCGTCGGACACGTCGAGCATGGCGCCCGCGACGCCGCGCAGCGCGACGCCGAGCGCGACGCGCGGCGAGGGCCGCTCGAGGCGCGCGACGCACCCCGCGCGCGACGCGCTGTCGAGCGAGGTCCGCCCTTCGAGCGCCGCCAGCCCCAGCATCGCGTCGCCGAGCGTGCCGGACACCCACAGGTCGTCGCCCTCGCGCGCGCCGCTGCGCAGGATCGCCCTGCCGGCGGGCACCTCGCCGGCGATCGTGAGGCACAGGTTGCGCGGACCGCGCGTCGTGTCGCCGCCGACGAGGTCGACGCCGTGCCGGTGCGCGAGCGCGAACAGTCCGCGCGAGAGCGCCGCGAGCCACGCGTCGTCGTCATCGGGCAGCGCCCCCGCGAGCAACGCCCAGCGCGGCCGCGCGCCCATCGCGGCCATGTCCGACAGGTTGACCGCGAGGATCCTGTGGCCGAGCGCCTCCGGATCCGTGCCGGCCAGGAAGTGGCGCCCCTCGACCATCATGTCGACCGCGAGCACGACCTCGTGGCCGGGCGTCGGCGCGACGACTGCCGCGTCGTCGCCGACGCCCACGTGCACCGACGGGTCTCGCGACGGCCGGTCGAAGTGGCGCGCGATCAGCGCGAACTCGCCGCGCGCCTCGCTCACCGCACTGCCGGCGGGCGGTCGCATCGGCGCGCCCCCCGTCAGCGCGCGCCGGCGCCGCGCTCGCGCGCCAGCGCGGCGATCTCGTCCGCGCGCACGGCGGCCGCGTGCCGGTCCAGCACGCCGTTGACGAACTTGTGGCCGTCGGTGCCGCCGTACGACTTCGCGAGCTCGATCGCCTCGTTGATGACGACGCGGTACGGGATCTCGAGGCGGTGCTCGAGCTCCCATGCGCCGATGGCGAGGATCGAGCGCTCGATCGGCGAGAGCTCGGCAGGCGCACGGTCGAGCAGCGGGGCGAGGCGCTCGACGATCGCGTCGGCGTCGTCGGCCAGCCCGCGCCACAGGTCGTCGAAGTAACGAGCATCGGCGCGCGCGTAGCCGCTGCTCTCGGCTAGCTGCGCGCGCACGTCGGCGGACGCGTTCCCCGAGAGCCGTCGCTGGTAGAGACCCTGCAGCACGAGCTCGCGCGCGCGGCGGCGCGGCGAGGTCCTAGTCGTCGTCGAGGGCATCGGACAGATTCGCGAGCTCGAGCGCCGCCTGCGCGGCCTCGTATCCCTTCGCGTCCATGCGCGAGAGCGCCTGCTCGTCGGTGTCGCAGGTCAGGATGCCGTTGCCGATCGGGATGCCGAACTCGAGCATCACGCTCGACACGCCCGCCGCGGACTCGTTCGAGACGATCTCGAAGTGGTAGGTCTCGCCGCGGATGACCGCGCCCAGCGCGACCAGCGCGTCGAATTCGCCGTCCTGCGCGAGCCGCTGCAGCGCGAGCGGCGCCTCGAGCGCGCCCGGCACGCTCACGACCAGCACGTCGGCGTCCGCGACGCCCGACTCCGCGAGCGCACGCAGCGCCCCGGCGAGGAGCCCGTCGCCGATCGCCGGATTGAAGCGCGAGACGACGACGGCGACCCGGCGCCCGGCGCCGTCGGTCGAGGGGGCGATGCGGCGAGGCGCCATCGCGGCCCCGCTCAGCCGGCGCGAAGCGCCGGCGGATCCTCGTAGCCGGTCACCTCGAGGTCGAATCCGGCCATGCTCGGCATCTTGCGCGGCCGCGCGAGCAGGCGCATGCGGCCCACGTTCAGGTCGCGCAGGATCTGCGCGCCGATGCCGTAGTTGCGCAGATCGAGCTTCGAACTCGCCGGCGCCTCGCTCGCCATCGCGCGCCGTCGCAGCTCCTGCGCGGACTCGGGCCGGTGCAGCAGCACGATCACGCCGCGGCCGGCGCGATCGATCGCCTCCATCGCCGCGGCGACGGTCCACGAGTGCGTCGCGTCCTGCGCGTCGAGCAGGTCGATCACCGACAGCGGCTCGTGCACGCGCACCAGCGTCTCGGCGTCCGGCGCGACCGGGCCCCGCACGAGCGCGAGGTGCGTCGCGTCCGAGAGCTTGTCGCGGTAGACGACGAGCCGGAACGTCCCGTGCGGCGTCGTGATCGGCCGCTCGGCGATGCGCTCGATGAGCTTCTCGGTGCGGCTGCGGTAGTGGATCAGGTCGGTGATCGCGCCGATCCTGAGCCCGTGCGAGGCGGCGAAGGTCTCGAGATCGTGCAGGCGCGCCATCGTGCCGTCCGGCTTCATCACCTCGCAGATCACGGCGGCGGGCGTGAGCCCCGCGAGCGCGGCGAGGTCGCAGCCGGCCTCGGTGTGGCCCGCGCGCGCGAGCACGCCGCCGGGCTGCGCCATGATCGGAAAGACGTGGCCCGGGTGGACGACGTCGGACGGCTTCGCATCCGCGGCGACGGCGACGCGCACCGTGTGCGCCCGGTCGGCCGCCGAGATGCCGGTCGTCACGCCCTCGGCCGCCTCGATCGACACGGTGAAGTTGGTGCCGTGTCCCGAGCGGTTCTGGCTCACCATCAGCGGCAGCGCGAGCTGGCGGCAGCGGTCCTCGGTGAGCGTCAGGCACACGAGGCCGCGCGCGTGCATCGCCATGAAGTTGATCGCTTCCGGCGTGACGAATTCCGCCGCGAGGACGAGGTCGCCCTCGTTCTCGCGGTCCGCCTCGTCGACGAGCACGACCATGCGGCCGGCCTTCAGGTCGGCCACGATCTCGGGAATGGAGGCGAGCGCCATGGGGATCCTTGGTTCGGGCCGTGCATTCTACCTCCGGCGCCGGCGCGCGCCGGCGGACCGCCTCCGGACGGCGCGCCTCAGGCGCAGGCGACTTCCGGCGCGCCCGCCTCGGCGTCCTGCCGCGGCCGGCGGACGCGGAACCACGCCGCGTAGAGCGCCGGCACGAACGCGATCGTCAGCACCGTGGCCACGACGAGGCCGCCCATCATCGCGACCGCCATCGGGCCGAAGAAGTCGCTCCGCGTGAGCGGGATCAGCGCGAGCACCGCGGCCGCGGCGGTGAGCACGATCGGCCGGAAGCGGCGCACCGTCGCGCCGACGATCGCGTCCCAGGCCGGCGCGCCCGCGGCGATGTCCTGCTCGATCTGGTCGACCAGGATCACCGAGTTGCGCATGATGATCCCCGAGAGCGCGATCGTGCCGAGCATCGCGACGAAGCCGAACGGCTTGCCGAACAGCAGCAGCGCCGCGACGACGCCGACCAGCCCGAGCGGCGCGGTCAGCACGACCATCAGCGTGCGCGCGAAGCTCCTCAGCTGGATCATCAGCAGCGTGAGCACGACGACGACGAGCAGCGGCACGCCCGCCGCGATCGACGACTGGCCGCGGGCCGAGTCCTCGACCGCGCCGCCCATCTCGATCCGGTAGCCCAGCGGGAGCGTCGCGCGGATCGGGGCGAGCGTGGGTTCGATGCGGTTGGCCACGTCCGGCCCCTGCGCGTCGCCGCGCACGTCCGCGCGCACGGTGATCGTCGGCAGCCGGTTGCGCCTCCACACGATGCCCTCCTCCAGCCCGTAGCGGATCTCGGCGAGCTGCGTGATCGGCACCGGCTTGCCGCCCTTCGTCGGGATCGAGAGGTCCTTGAGGAACGACACGCGCGCGCGCTCCTCCGGCGCGCCGCGCAGCACGACGTCGATCAGGCGGTCCCCTTCGCGGTACTGCGTCGCCGTGACGCCCGAGATCGCGTTGTTCAGGAAGGCGGCGATGTCCTGCGACGAGAAGCCGAGCAGGCGCGCCTTGTCCTGGTCGACGACGAGCCGGATCGACTTCACCGGCTCGTCCCAGTCGAACTGCACGTCCACGGCGTCCGCGTCCCGGCGCATCGCCGCGGCGACCTCGCGCGCGATGCGCCTCACCTCGCCGATGTCCTCGCCCGAGACGCGGAACTGCACCGGGAAGCCGACCGGCGGGCCGTTCTCGAGGCGCGACACGCGGCCGCGAAGCTCCGGAAAGTCGGCCGCGAAGCGTTCGAGCAGTCGCGCGCGCAGCCGCTCGCGCTCGGCATTGCTCGCCGCGACCAGCACGAACTGGGCGAAGTTCGACTGCTGCAGCTGCTGGTCGAGCGGAAGGTAGAAGCGCGGGCTGCCGGCACCGACGTACGCCACGTAGCTGTCGATGCCCTTCTCAAGCTCGAGGATCGCCTCGAGCTTCCTCGCCTGCGCGAGCGTCGCCTGGTAGGAGCTGCCTTCCGGCAGCCGCAGGTCGACCAGGAGCTCGGGGCGCGACGACGACGGGAAGAACTGCTGCGGCACGGCGCGGAACAGCGCGAGCGCGGCCAGGAACACGGCGAGCGTCGCGCCGAGCACGGCCCAGCGGCGCGCGACGCACGCGTCGACGAACGCGCGCAGGCGCGTGTAGAACGGCGTCCGGTAGACCGCGTCCGGATCCGCCGGGTCGCGGTGGACCGCCGCGGGCGGCGCAGTCCCGGTGAATCGCGCGCGCAGCCGGGTCGCGAGCGATGGCCCGTGCAGCGCGGCGCCCGAGGGCAGCATCCGGTAGCCGAGGTAGGGAATCACGACGACCGCGACGATCCACGACGCGACCAGCGCCATGGCCGAGACCTCGAAGATCGAGCGCGTGTACTCGCCGGTCGAGCTCTTCGCCGTCGCGATCGGCAGGAAGCCCGCCACGGTCACGAGCGTGCCGGTCAGCATCGGGAACGCCGTCGACGTCCACGCGTAGCTCGCGGCGCGGAAGCGGTCGTAGCCCTGCTCCAGCTTGATCGCCATCATCTCGACCGCGATGATCGCGTCGTCGACGAGCAGCCCGAGCGACAGGATCAGCGCGCCGAGCGAGATCTTGTGCAGGCCGATGCCGAACAGCCACATGCCGAGGAAGGTCGCCGCGAGTACAAGCGGGATCGACACCGCGACGACCAGCCCGGTGCGCAGGCCGAGGCTCACGAGCGACACCGCGAGCACGATCAGCACCGCCTCGGCGAGCGAGCGCACGAACTGGTTGACCGACCGCTGCACGGCGGCCGGCATGCTCGCGACCTGCACGATCTCGACGCCGACCGGCAGCTGCGTCCGCAGGCGCGCGACCTCCGCGTCGAGGTCGCGCCCGAGGCGCACGACGTCGCCGCCGGCCGCCATCGTGATGCCGAGCCCCAGCGCCTCGCGCCCGGCGACGCGCATCGTCTGCTGCGGCGGGTCGACGTAGCCGCGCGTCACCGTCGCGATGTCGGAGAGGCGGAACACCCGCCCGCCCGCGCGGATCGACAGGTCGCGGATCGCGTCGAGCGAGTCGAACGCGCCGGACGGGCGCAGCACGATCCGGTCGGTGGCGGTGTCGAACGTGCCCGACGCGGCGACCAGGTTCTGTGCGGCGAGCGTCGCGGCGACCTCGCGCGGCTCGAGGCCCAGCGTGGCGACCTTCGCGTTCGACACCTCGACGAAGACCTGCTCCTCCTGCTCGCCGATGAAGTCGACCTTGGCGACGACGCGAACGCGCAGGAGCTCGGCGCGGACCTTGTCGCCGAAGTCCTTCAGCTCGCGGTAGCCGAAGCCATCGCCGACGATCGCGTAGATCGACGAGTAGGTGTCGCCGAACTCGTCGTTGAAGTACGGGCCCTGGATGCCGGACGGCAGCGTGTTTCGCGCGTCGCCGACCTTCTTGCGGACCTGGTACCAGGTCTCCGGCACCGCGGCGGCCGGCGCCGAGTCGCGGATCTGGAAGAACACCATCGACTCGCCGGGCCTGGAGTAGCTGCGCACCCAGTCGACGTTGGGCACCTCCTGCAGCTTGCGCTCGATGCGGTCGGTGAGCTGCTGCTCGACCTCGCGCGCCGAGGCTCCCGGCCAGTTCGTCTTCACCACCATCACCTTGAACGTGAACGGCGGGTCCTCGGACTGGCCGAGCTTCGTGTACGCGAGCGCGCCGAGTGTCGCGCACACGACGATCAGGTAGAACACGAGCGAGCGGTGGTGCAGCGCCCACTCGGACAGGTTGAAGCGGGAGGACGCGGGCGCTCCCGTCGGCGTTTCGGCGGACATGGCGGACGGACGGGACGCGGGTCAGGCGCGCGGCGCGGCGGAGGCGACAGGGGCCGGCGCGGCTCCCGCGTCCCACGGCTTCACCTGCTGGCCGGCGCGCAGCTTGTGAACGCCGGCGGCGACGATCCATTCGCCCTCCGCGAGGCCGGACGACACGAGCGCGCCGTCCTCGCGAAAGCCGCCGAGCGTGACCGCGCGGAGGCTGACGGTGCGCTGCGCCGGATCGAAGATCCACACGGCGGGCCTGCCGTCCTCGCCGTGGTAGATCGCGGACGACGGCACCAGCGCGGAGGCGTCGTCGCTCGCGCCCTGCAGCACGACGTTCGCCGTCATGCCCCAGCGCACCTCCGCGTCGGGCTCGACGATCGACACGCGCACCGCGAACGTGCGCGTCGCGGCGTCGACGGCCGGCGCGACCTCGCGCACCTTCGCCGCATAGATCCGGTCGGGCTTCGCCCAAAGCACGACGCCGAGCGCCCGCGCGTCCCTGAGCTCGTCGAGCCGGTTCTCGGGCACGGCGATCGCGACCTCCCGCTCCTCCTCGCGCGCGACGCGCACGACCGGCTGGCCCGCGCTCACCACCTGGCCGACCTCGGCGCTCACCGCGGTGACGACGCCGTCGCCGTCGGCGACGAGCGCCGCGTACGCGGCCTGGTTCCCCGCGACGGCGAGCTGCGCGCGCGCCTGCTCGAGCTTCGCGCGGTTCGCGTTCATCGCGTTGCGCTTCTGGTCGAGCGCGCTCGCCGAGACGAACCTCAGGTCGTGCAGGTTCGCGTAGCGGTCGAACTCCGACTTCGCGAACTGGTACTCGGTCTCGGCCGCGGCGGCCGCCGCCCGCGCCGCCTGCGCCTGCAGCGCGACGTCCGACGGATCGAGGCGCGCGAGCGGCGTGCCCTTCGTCACGCGCGCGCCCACGTCGACGTGCCGCGCGACGACCTTTCCGGCGATGCGAAAGCCCAGGTCGGATTCGTGGCGCGGCTTCACCTCGCCGGCGAACACGGCCGCGCTGCCCGCCTGTCCGAGCGCGACGCGGGCGAGCTTGACCGGCCTCACGGCCTCGGGCGGGGCGTCGTGCTTCGAGCACGCGGCGAGGACGGACGCGAGCGCGAGCGCCGCGAGCGGCGCGAACCAGGTACGCCGATTCACGACGGCCTCCTGGGCACCCGCGCGGCCGGCTCGCCCACGACGCCACGCCACAGCGCGGTGAGCGCGCGGTCGAGGTCGTCGGGGTAACCGAACTGAAGGATCGCCGGCTCGTGGCCGGTCGCGGTTCCCGGACACACGCCTTGCGCGCCCGCCATCTGGAACAGCCCCAGGATCAGCGCGTAGCTGTGACGCAGCAGCACCAGGCCCGCGCCGGGCGCAAGCGTCGCGAAGTGGCGCTCGAGCCCCGCGCCGGCGCGCTCGAGGCGCCCCGCCATCCGCTGCTTGAACGCGATCGCGGTCTCGACCGGGATCGACTGCGCCATCAGCCCGAAGCAGCGCGACGCGAGCGGCAGGAAGAGCGGCGGATCGACCATGTGCGCGTGCGTCAGCGCGAGGATGTTCTCGACCGTCACCGGGCCATCGCCGTCGAGGAGTGCGCCAAGCGCGCGGAAGAAACCCTGCACGTTGCGTTCGTGCAGCGCGAGCAGGAGCTCCTCCTTGCTCGGGAAGTACAGGTACACGGTGCCCTTCGCGAGTCCGGCCTCGACCGCCACCTCGGCGACGCTCGCCATGCGCTCGGGCGAGCGCAGCAGCAGCCGCTCGGCCGCGTCGAGCAGCGCCTGGTGGCGCTCCTCCTTGTCTTCCGTTTGGATCGCCCGCTGTCGAATCACCATGACGCCCGTCACGCACCCCGCAGCGTGGCCGGAAGCCGGCCCTCAAATGACCGCGGGTCATTTGAGAACAGCGTAAGTGACCGATGGTCAGTTGTCAAGACCCCGAAGTCCCGAGGGGCGGCAACCCGGATCGGTCCATCGATCCCGGGCCCTGCATCCCGCCGCCTTTCCCCGGGGCACCGGGACCGGATCGGCAACCGTCGTGTCCGTGGACCGCGCCGGGCACGAACCCGGCGCGCCGCCGCCGGTCGTTCGCGTCTCGAGGGATGTAAGGAGGCGCGCGGTCCGCGATCAGAACAGCGCGAGCGTGGCCTGCGTCACGGCGGATCCGGGGTCGGCGTGCTCGACGACCACGTCGAAGTGGTGCTTGCCCGGCACGACCAGCGGCCCGCGCATGCCCGCCGGCCGGTTGCGCGGCCAGGCGTCCCACATGAGGCGGGCCTGGCGCAGGAACTCGCCGGTCTCCGCGCCGCCGACGGCGATCGCGAGCGGCGCGTCGCACCGCGGTTCGAGCAACGCGGGCGACAGCCTCGCCGCCTCGACGTCGTCGAGGCGGAGGTCGACGTTGTACGAGAACCGCACGAGCGGCCGCAGGTCGTGCACGCCCGACAGTGACAGCGCGCCGGCGACCGGGCAGGACGCGAAGCCGTTCGCGCGCCAGTCGTGCGCGAGCATCATCGCCGACAGGTGCCCGCCGACCGAATGCCCGCCGACGACGAGCCGGCGCGCATCGGCGCCGTGCGTGCCGCCGTCGCGGGCGAGCCACGCTACCGCGCGCGCGCACTCGTCGACGATGGTCGACACGCTCACCTGCGGGCACAGGTCGTAGTTCGCGACCGCGACCGCGATGCCGCGAGCGGTCAGCGGCGGCGCGACGAACGCGTGGACGTCCTTGTCGAGCGCGCGCCAGTAGCCGCCGTGCAGGAAAAGGAACGTGCCGCGCACCGTGCCCGCCGGCAGGAACAGGTCGAGCGTCTCCTTCGGATTCGGGCCGTAGCGCAGGTCGCGAACGACGCGCCCGCTCGCGAGCGCGGCGCGGGAGAGCTCGCCCCACGTCGCGATCCAGCGCGCGTGATCGGGGACCGCCTCGCGGTTGTTGTAGCCGCGCTCGACCTCCTCGGAGGTGAGCTCCGGGGCGGCGCCGGTCATCGGGCGGCCACGATCTCGATCGCGAGCGGCGAGAGCCCGTCGATCCGCGCGTCGAGCCGGTCCCCCGCGACGACCGCGCCGACGCCCGCCGGCGTTCCGCTGTAGACGAGGTCGCCGGGCAGGAGCTCGTACATCCGCGACAGGAACGCGAGCGTGTGCGGGACGTCCCAGATCATGTCGGCGAGGTCGCCGGTCTGCCGGCGCGCGCCGTTGACGTCGAGCGTGATCGCGCCGCGCCGGCGGTGGCCGCCGGACGCCACCGGGTGGATCGCCCCGATCGGCGCGGCCTGCGCGAACGACTTGCCGATGTCCCACGGCCGCTTCTTCTCGCGCATGTCGTGCTGCAGGTCGCGCCGCGTCATGTCGAGGCCGACCGCGTAGCCGAAGATCAGCTCGCGCGCCTGCTCAGGCGTCACCCGGGTGCCCGCGCGCCCGATCGCGACCACCATCTCGACCTCGTGATGCAGGTTCTTCGTCGCGAGCGGGTAGGCCATCGTCCCGACCTCGCCCGGGCCGACCGCGACGATCGCGTCCGCCGGCTTGGTGAAGAAGAACGGCGGCTCCTTGGTCGCGTCGCCGCCCATCTCCTTCGCGTGCTCGGCGTAGTTGCGCCCGACGCAGTAGATGTGGCGCACCGGGAAGCGCGCGCCGGTGCCGTCCACCGGCACGGTCGGGGCGTCCCACATCGGGATCACGGTGGTCATCGGGTCCGGGCTCCTGAAGACGGGCGGCGAGCTCACTCGGCGTCGGGTTGCCGGGCGGGCGCGGCGTCCGCGAACGCGACGATGGCGTTGCACGCCGCGTCGATGCGGACGAGTGTCGGGTACGGCGCGAGGTCGACGTGGAAGCGACGCGCGTTCGCCATCTGCGGCACGAGGCACACGTCGGCGAGCGTGGGCGCGTCGCCGTGGCAATGCCGGCCGGTGGCGGGATCGGACGCCAGCTGCCGCTCGAGCGCCTCGAAGCCGACGTCGATCCAGTACCGGTACCAGCCGTCGCGCGCCTGGTCGGACACGCCGAGCGTGCCGGTCAGGTAGTCGAGCACGCGCAGGTTGTCGAGCGGATGGATGTCGCACGCGATGGCGAGCGCGATCGCGCGCACGCGCGCGCGCGCCGCCGCGCCCGGCGGCAGCAGCGCCGGCGACGGGTGCGTCTCGTCGAGATACTCGAGGATCGCGAGCGACTGGGTGAGCACCTGCCCGTCGTCGAGCAGGAGCGCGGGCACGAGTCCCTGCGGATTGAGCTTCAGGTAGTCGTCCGAGCGCTGGACGCCGCGCCGCAGGGGGACGAACTCGCGCGCCGGGGCGAGGCCCTTGAGGGCCAGCGCGATCCGGACGCGATACGCGGCCGACGAGCGAAAGTAGTCGTAGAGCTTCATCGACGGACGCGATGGCGGACATCGCCGAACGTCGATTGTACGCACGTCGGCTCTGCGAATGCCCGTGCGGCCGGTCGCGCGCTGCGGTTCGCGGCGGTTCTGTCGGGCTGAAGCCCGGCCCACGGATTCCGTCGGGCTGAAGCCCGACCCACGGATTCCGTCGGGATGAAGCCCGATCCACGGGTTCCGTCGGGCTGAAGCCCGACCCACGGATTCCGTCGGGCCGAAGCCCTGCCCACGATCGACATGTGGGTCGGGCTTCAGCCCGACGCCCCTGCGGCATGGTCCGGGACGATCGCCGTCGCCTCGATCTCGACCTTCGCGCGGGGCTCGACCAGCCGGCTCACCTCGACCGCGGTCATCGCCGGGTAGTGGCGCCCGACGACGTCGCGGTAGGCGCGGCCGAGCTCGCGCTGCGACGCCACGTACTCGTCGCAGTCGACGACGTACCAGGTCATCCTGACGATGTGCTCCGGCCGGCCGCCCGCCTCCGCCAGCACGGCGACGACGTTCTCGAGCGCCTGCCGCGCCTGCGCGACGAAGTCGTCGCTTTCGAACGACTGCGCGGCGTTCCAGCCGATCTGTCCGCCGATCGCGACGAACATCCCGGTCGCGGCGACGCCGTTCGCGTAGCCCTTCGGCTCCGCCCAGCCCGGCGGCTGCAGCTTCCTCATCGCGGAGCTCCCTGCGCGGCGCGGTTCACGCGGCGGCCATCTGCCGCAGCTTGAAGCGCTGCAGCTTGCCGGTCTCGGTGCGCGGCAGCGACGCGACATACGCGATCGCGCGCGGGTACTTGTAGGGTGCGATCGTGGCCTTGACGTGGTCCTGCAGCGCTCGCGTCGTCGCGTCGTCGGGGGCATGGCCGGGCCTCAGCACGACGTAGGCCTTGACGATCATGCCGCGCTCCTCGTCGGGGGCGGCCACGACGCCGCAGTCGGCGACCGCCGCGTGCGCCATCAGCGACGCCTCGACCTCCGGCCCGGCGATGTTGTAGCCGGCCGACACGATCATGTCGTCGGTGCGCGCCTGGTAGACGAACCAGCCGTCGGCGTCGACCAGGTACGCGTCGCCGGTCAGGTTCCAGCCACCCTTGACGTAATTCGCCTGCCGCGGGTCGTCGAGGTACTTGCAGCCGGTGGGCCCCTTGACGGCGAGCCTCCCCACCTGCCCGCGCGGCAGCGGCTTGCCGTCGTCGTCCAGCACGCACGCGCGGTAGCCGGGCACCGGCTTGCCGGTCGCGCCGGGCCGCACGTCGTCGTCGGGGTGCGAGATGAAGATGTGGAACATCTCGGTCGACCCGATGCCGTCGATGATGTCGATGCCGGTGGCGTCCTTCCAGAGCCTGCGCGTCGCGGCCGGCAGCGCCTCGCCCGCCGACACGCATTTGCGCAGGCTCGCGAGGTCGCGGCCGCGCGCCTGCGGCGCCATCGCGCGATACGACGTCGGCGCGGTGAACAGCACGGTCGGCCGGAGCCGCTCGACGACGTCGAGCAGCGCCTCGGGCGACGGCCGCTCGACCAGCAGCGTCGACGCGCCGATGCGCAACGGAAAGGTCAGCAGCCCGCCCAGCCCGAACGTGAACGCAAGCGGCGGGCTGCCGGTGAACACGTCGTCCGCCGTCGCCTTCAGCGTGTGCTTCGGCCAGCAGTCGCACGCCGCGATCACGTCGCGGTGCGTGTGCATCGTGCCCTTGGGCTTGCCGGTCGTGCCGGACGTGAACGCGATCAGCGCGACGTCCTCGGCCGCGGTCGCGACGTCGTCGAACGCGAAGGGCTTCATCGCCGCGCGCCGCTCGACGCCGTCGGCCGCGTCCGTCTCGAACAGCGCGACGCGCCGAAGCGTCGGGCACGCCGGACGCGCGAGCTCGAGCTCCTCGGCGAGGCGGGCGTCGCACAGCGCGTGCGACGCCGCGGACTTGGTCACGATCTCGGTCAGCTCCTTCGCGCGGAGCAGCGGCATCGTCGCGACCGCGATCGCGCCGGCCTTGATGATCGCGAACCAGCACGCCGCCATCATCGGGCTGTTCGGACCGCGCAGCAGCACCCGGTTGCCGGAAACCACGCCGAGGTCCTCGACCAGCACGCGCGCGATGCGGTTGGCGAGGTGGTCGAGCTCGCGGTAGGTCCACGACAGGCCCGTGGACGAGCGGACCGCGATGCGGTCGCCCTGCCCGCGGGCGAGGGCGCCGCCGAGGAGCTCGGACGCGCAGTTCATGCGCTCGGGGTAGGCGAGCTCGGGCAGGTCGAAGACGATCTCCGGCCACTCGCGGCGCGGCGGCAGGCGGTCTCGGGCGTAGGTGTCGACATGCGCGGTCGTGGTCATCGCGGGCCTCCTCCTCCGGGTGCCGACCGCCGGGCGAGCTCGTCGCGCCCGACGATCAGCCGTTGCACTTCGGTCGCGCCTTCGTAGATGCGCAGCGCGCGCACCTCGCGGTAGATCCGCTCGACGAGCGCGCCGACCCGAACACCCTCGCCTCCGTGCAGCTGCACCGCGCGGTCGGCGGCGCGCTGGGCGGCCTCGGTCGCCGCGAGCTTCGCCATCGCCGCCTCGCGCGTCGTGCGCGCCGCAGCCCCGCCGGTGTCGCGCTTCCACGCGGCGCGAGCGGTCAGCAGCGCGGCCGCCTCGACCTCGGTCGCGAGGTCGCCCAGCGCCGCCTGGGTGAGCTGCAGGTCGGCGAGCGCGCCGCCGAACATCCGCCGCCCGAGCGCGCGCGACGCCGACTCGTCGAGCGCGCGCCGCGCGAATCCCAGCGCCGCGGCGGCGACCGACGCGCGAAAGATGTCGAGGGTGCGCATCGCGAGCTTGAACCCCTCGCCCGGCACGCCCAGCAGCGCGTCGGCGGGCAGCCGGCATGCCTCGAACGCGAGTCGCGCGAGCGGATGCGGCGCCATCACCTCGAAGCGCTCGGCGATCGCGAGCCCCGGCGCGTCGGCCGGCACGACGAATGCCGAGACGCCCCTGGCCCCCGGGGCCTCGCCGGTGCGGGCGAACACGCAGTAGACGTCGGCGATCCCGCCGTTGGAGATCCATGTCTTCTCGCCGTCCAGCACCCAGTGCGCGCCGTCGCGCCGCGCGGCCGTCGACAGCGCCGCCGCGTCGGAACCCGCGCCCGGCTCCGAGAGTGCGAACGCCGCGATCGCCCGCCCGCCCGCGACGTCGGGAAGCCAGCGAGAGCGCTGCGCTTCGGTGCCGGCAAGCGTGATCGCGCCGCTGCCGAGCCCCTGCATCGCGAACGCGAAGTCGGCCAGCCCGTCGTGGTACGCGAGCACCTCGCGCGCGACGCAAAGCGCGCGCGACTCGAGCGACGCGGTGGCGCCGCCGTGCGCCGCCGGGACGCAGTGCCGCAGGAATCCCGCCTCGCCGAGCGAGCGCACCCATGCGCGGCACGTCGCGTCGACGTCGGCGCCGTGGCTTCGGTTCGCGGATTCGCGCGCCGCCCAGGCATCGAGCGCCGACGCGAGCTCGCGGTGCGGCGCATCGAAGAAAGGGGTGTCGATGGCCGTCGGGCGCATCAGTTGCCCTCGAACGTCGGGGAGCCCTTCGCGGCGAACGCGCGGTACGCGCGCCGGAAGTCCTCGGTCTGCATGCAGATCGCCTGCGCCTGGGCCTCGGCCTCGATCTCGGCGTCGAGGTCCATCGCCCACGCCTGGTGCAGCAGCGTCTTGGTCATCGCGTGCGCGAACGTCGGGCCGTCCGCGAGCGCGCGCGCGTACGCCTGCGCCTCCGCGAGCACGCGCTCCGGTTCGACGACGCGCTGGAAGAAACCCCAGGCCGCGCCTTCGTCGGCGCTCATCGCGCGGCCGCTGTAGAGCAGGTCGCTCGCGCGCCCCTGGCCGATCATGCGCGGAAGGAGCGCGCAGGCGCCCATGTCGGCGCCCGCGAGCCCGACGCGCACGAAAAGGAACGCGGTCTTCGCGCGCGGCGTGCCGATGCGGATGTCGGAGGCGAGCGCGACCATCGCGCCCGCGCCCGCGCAGACGCCGTCGACCGCCGCGACGACCGGCTGGGGACAGTGGCGCATCGCCTTCACGAGGTCGCCGGTCATGCGGGTGAACTCGAGGAGCCCCGGCGCCTGCATCCGCGTCAGCGGGCCGATGATCTCGTGCACGTCGCCGCCCGAGCTGAAGTTGCCGCCCGCGCCCGTCACGACGACCGCCTTCACGTCGCTCGCATGGACGAGTCCGCGGAACAGGTCGCGCAGCTCGGCGTACGAGTCGAACGAGAGCGGGTTCTTGCGCTCGGGCCGGTCGAGCGTGATCGTCGCGACCCTGCCGTCGCCGCTCGCCTCGAAGCGGAAATGGGTCGCGCGGTGGCCGGCGTACGGCCGGCGGTGTCCGTCCATGCTCATCGCTCCTCCCTCGCGCCCGCGGGGCGCCTCACTTGCCGTCCGCCCGGTACGGATCCGGTTCCCGCGCGCGCACCGAAGCCTTGAGCCTGCCGAGCAGCGCGTGCAGGCGGTCGCGTTCGGCGGCGGGAAGCCCGCCGGTCAGCTCGACGATCCATCGCTCGTGCTCGGCGGCCATCGCGACGAACGCCGCGCGTCCGCGCGCGCTCAGCCGCACGACGTGCGCGCGCCGGTCGTTCGCGACCGGCCGCCGCTCGACCAGGCGCTCGTCGACGAGCTGCGCGACGAGCCCCGTCACGTTTCCTCCCGTCACCATCAGCCGGCGCGACAGTTCGCCCATCCGCAGGCCGGACGGCGCGCGCTCGAGCTGCGCCATCAGGTCGAAGCGCGCGAGCGTCATCGCGTAGCGCTCGCGCAGCCGCCGCCGGATGCCGCGCTCGATCATCGTCGTGCAGGTCAGCAGGCGCAGCCACAGGCGCAGCGCGTCGTGGTGGTCGTCGGTCAGGCGCGACTCGTGGTCCTGACGCGCGGGGAGGCGTGCGAGCGTCACGCCGTTCACCCTGCCGCCTCGCCACCGTCGACCATGATCGCCTGGCCGGTGACCGAGCGCGACTCGGGCAGGCACAGCCAGGCGACGGCGGAGGCGACCTCGTCGGGCGACACCAGGCGCTTCTGCGGGTTGCGTGCCGCGAGCGCGCTCCGCGCGTCGGCCTCGCTGCGGCCCGTGCGCGCCACGATGTTGGTGATCGCGCCGCGCACGAGGTCGGTATCGGTGTAGCCGGGGCACACCGCGTTGACGGTCACGGGTGTCGACGCGAGCTCGAGTGCGAGCGCGCGCGTGAGCCCGACGACGCCGTGCTTCGCCGCGACGTACGCGGAGACGTACGGGTAGCCGATCACGCCCGCGGTGCTCGCGACGTTGACGATGCGGCCGGCCCCGGCCTCGAGGAGCGCGGGCAGCGCGGCGCGGATGCAGCGGTAGGTGCCCGACAGATTCACGTCGAGCATCTCGCGCCAGAGCGCCTCGTCGGTCAGCGCGTAGCGCGCGCTCTTCGCGGCCCCGGCGCTGTTCACGAGGATCGACGCCTTGTGGCCCGCCGTCGCGATCGCGGCGAACGCGCGCTCGACCGACGCCGCGTCGGCGACGTCGCAGACGTGCGCGTCGCACCGGCTGCCCCGCGGCAGCGACTGAACCGCATGGTAGAGCGTCGACCGGTCGCGACCCAGCAGCGACAGCGAGGCGCCGAGCGCGGCAAGGCGCCCGGCGATCGCGAGCCCGATGCCGCGCCCGCCGCCGGTGACGACGGCGTGGCTGCCCGACAGCGGCCCCGGACCGCTCATCCGCCCGCCTCGGGCAGGTTCGCGGCCTCGACCGCGGCGCGCGCGAGATTTCGCTCGAGCTGCGCCTTGCCGGTCAGGTATTGCACCGGCCACGGCGCGTCCTCGTAGCCGAGCCGCGCGGCCGCGTGCAGCGTCCAGTAGGGATCCGCGAGGTGCGGGCGCGCGAGCGCGCACAGGTCGGCGCGCCCGGCCATCAGGATGCTGTTGACGTGGTCGGGCTCGAAGATCGCCCCGACCGCCATCGTCGCGATGCCGGCCTCGTTGCGCACGCGATCGGCGAACGGCGTCTGGTACATGCGGCCATAGACCGGCTTCGCGGCGCGCGTCGTCTGCCCGGACGACACGTCGATCAGGTCGGCCCCGGCGTCCTTGAACATGCGCGCCATCGCCACGGCGTCGTCCGGCGTGTTCCCGCCCGGCGCCCAGTCGTGCGCGGAGATGCGCACCGACATCGGCCGGTCCGCGGGCCAGGCGGCGCGCATCGCGCCGAACACCTCGAGCGGCCAGCGGCAGCGATTCGCGAGCGTCCCGCCGTACCCGTCGTCGCGCCGGTTGGTCAGCGGGCACAGGAACGCCGAGAGCAGGTAGCCGTGCGCGCAGTGCAGCTCGAGCCAGTCGAAGCCGGCCTCCGCGCCGCGCCTCGTCGCAGCGACGAACGCGTCGCGCACCGCGTCCATGTCCGCGCGCGTCATCGCGCGCGGCACCTGGTTCGACGGGCCGTAGCGTACCGCGGAGGGCGCGATCAGCGGCCAGTTGCGCCTGCCGTCCTCCTCGACGATCGGCTCGTCCGCGGCCTCCCAGCCCTTCTGCGTCGATCCCTTGGGGCCCGCATGGCCGAGCTGCAGCGCGATCTTCGCCGGCGTGCGCGCGTGCACGTAGTCGACGATCCGCTTCCATGCCCGCCCCTGCGCGTCGTTCCACAGCCCCGCGCAGCCCAGCGAGATGCGCGCGTCGGGCGCGACGCACACCATCTCGGTGAACACGAGCCCGGCGCCGCCGTGCGCGCGGCTGCCGAGGTGCACGAGGTAGTAGTCGTCGGGCATGCCGTCCACGCACGAGTATTGCGCCATCGGCGACACCACGACGCGGTTGACGAGCTCGATCCCGCGCAACGCGAACGGCGCGAACATCGGCGGCCGCGGCGCGTCGCCCGCGCCCGCGCGCGACGCGTACCACGACTCGACGCGCGCCACATAGCCCGCGTCGCGCAGGCGCAGGTTCTCGTGCGAGATGCGCTGGCTCCGGGTGAGCAGGCTGTAGGCGAACTGCTCGGCCTCGAGCGCCGTGTAGCGGGCGACGTTCTCGAACCACTCGGTCGAGTTGCGCGCGGCGTTCTGGATCTTCAGCACCTCGACGCTGCGCTCCGCCTGGTAGGTCTCGAGCGCCGACGCGAGATCCGGCGCGCCGCGGATCGCGCGGTCGAGCGCGATCGCGTCCTCGAACGCGAGCTTGGTCCCCGAGCCAATCGAGAAATGCGCGGTGTGCGCGGCGTCGCCCATCAGCACGACCGGCCAGCGCCTGCCGGCGCGCCCGCCGATCGAAGCGCGACCCGGAGCTTCCCCGTCTCCGCGGAGGGCGTCCCGCGGCACGGTCTCAGGGCTGTCCTCCTCCCGCCAGGTCACCCAGCGCCCGCAGACGACGCGCGGGAAGCGGATCCAGATCGCCGACCCGCGCAGGTGCGCGGCGTTGGACAGGAGCGGGTGACCGTCGAGCCACGGCGCGAACATCCGCTCGCAGAAGGCGATGCCCTCCTCCTGGCTCATCGCCTCCAGCCCCGCGGCCTTCCACGTCTCCTCCGGCGTCTCGACGATGAACGTCGAGGTGTCGCCGTCGAACTGGTAGGCGTGCGCCTGGAACCAGCCGTGCGGCGTCTCGACGAACGCGAACGTGAACGCGTCGAAGCGCCGCTTCGTGCCCAGCCAGACGAAGCGGCAGCGGCGGACGTCGATGTCCGGCCGGAACGCATCGGCGTACTTCTCGCGGACGCGGCTGTTGAGCCCGTCCGACGCGATCACGAGATCGGCGCGAAACGCCCGGGCCTCGGCTTCGTCGTCGGTCACCTGCCGCTCGAACACGAGCTCGACGCCCAGGTCCTCGCAGCGCTTCTGCAGGATGTTGAGCAGCCGCTTGCGGCCGATCCCGCAGAACCCGTGTCCGCCCGAGGTGATCGTGCGGCCGCGGAAGTTCACCTCGACGTCGTCCCAGTGGTTGAACGCGCCGGCGATCTCGTGCGCCGTCTCGGCGTCGGCCGCCTCGAGGTTGCCGAGCGTCTGGTCCGAGAACACCACGCCCCAGCCGAACGTGTCGTAGGGACGGTTGCGCTCGACCACGCGGACGACGCGCGACGGATCGGCCTTCTTCGCCAGCATCGCGAAGTAGAGCCCGGAGGGGCCGCCGCCGATGCACAGGATCCGCCGTGGTGCGGGCATCACGTCCTCCATGGGGGTGCGCGGACCGCGCACACCGTCGGGTTCGAAGCGGGGCGTCGTCGCGGATTCCCGAACGACGGGGCCACGAACGCCCCCGGGTAGATAGTTTAGAACTAAATCAATTGCCGTCAAGGGCAAGCGTGCGCGCCGGCCGCGGTCCCGCGCCTTCGGCCGTCGGAGCTCGGCCGTCCGGGCGATGGCGGGCGGACGGGCCGGCCGCGAGCATCGGCGGATGGCAACCGGACCGAACCCGGGACCGGTCCGGCGCGACGAAGCGCGCGAGGCCGGGTTGACGCTGATCGAGGTCGCCGTGACCCTGGCGCTCCTGGCGGTCGTGACCGCGCTGGCGCTGCCGACCTGGCACCACTGGCTCGCGCGCCAGGAGCTCGCCAACCGGGCGCAGACGCTCGCGACCGCCCTCGAGCGGGCACGCACCGAGGCGATCAAGCGCGGGCATCGCGTGAACCTCTGCAAGAGCACCGACGCCTCGACCTGCGCCGACGACGGCGAATGGACCCGCGGCTGGATCGTGCACGCGGATCCCGGCTCCGAGGGCAGACCCCTCGACGGCGAGCCGCCCATCGCCTGGGACCCGCCGGCGGTCGCCTCGATCACGGTCGGAGGCAACCGCCCGGTCGAGGACTATGTCTCGTTCACGCCGCTCGGGGAGCCCCGCCGCCTGTCCGGTGCGCTGCAGATGGGAACGTTCCGGGTTTGCCGGCCGGGCCAGGACGCGCTCGAGGTCGTGCTGGCGGCGACCGGGCGGGTCCGGACGGTCCGGACCCGCGACCGGTGTCCCTGACCCGGCCGCCCGCGCTCCCGTCCGCCTCGAGCGGACGCCAGGCCGACTCCACCCGCTTCGCGATGCGCGGGCGCCGTCCGTTCCCCGGGGCGAGCCATTGGTCGGGGCCGTTTGCCGCGGCCGGCCGCGACCCCTAGGATTCGTGGCAACCACGAGGATGACCGCCATGGCCCACGCCTGCACTGCCCGACGCGCCCACCGCGCGCGCGGCTTCACGCTGATCGAGCTCATGATCACCGTCGCGATCGCGGCGATCCTGGCGGCAGTCGCGATCCCGATGTACCGGGACTACGTGCTGCGCGGCCGCATCATCGACGCGACCTCGAAGCTGTCCGACTTCCGGGTCCGGATGGAGCAGTACTTCATGGACAACCGGACCTACGCCAACGGAGGCGCCTGCGGCGTCGCCAACCCGACCGACACGGGCGACGCGGGATTCACGATCGCCTGCAAGGACGCGTCCGCGACCAACTACACGGTGGTGGCGACGGGCAAGGGGTCGGCGGGGATGACCGGCTTCGAATACCAGATCGTCGCGTCGGGCGCGAAGAAGACCAACGCGCTGCCCTCCGGCTGGACGACGAAGACCGATTGCTGGGTCACGCGCAAGGACGGGAGCTGCTGACCATGGCCACGGCCGTCGCCCGGGCGCGCCAGACCGGCATGAGCCTGATCGAGATGATGGTCGCGATCGCGATCTTCACGATTCTCGCGCTGATGGCGCTGCCGATGTACTCGACCTGGATCGCGAGCCAGCAGGTGCGCACCGCGACCGAGCTCGTGCTCGACGGCCTGCGCATCGCGCAGGGCGAGGCGATCAAGCGCAACCAGCAGGTCAGGCTCGTGATCGACCCGGCGGAGGGCTGGACGGTCGAGCTCGTCGCCGACGACAGCGTGCTGCGCCAGGCGATCTTCCGCGAAGGCTCGCCGAAGGTCGAGCTGACGGTCACGCCGGTCGGCACCACGACGGTCATGTTCGACGGGCTCGGGCGCGTGCTCGACAAGGACGCGGCCGCGCTGGACGAGCGCATCACGATCGACGTCGACTCGACCTCCGGCTTCACCGGCGTGCGCAAGCTTCGCGTCGTCATCGACACCGCCGCCGCGACCGGCGTCGGCATCCGCTCCTGCGATCCCAAGCTCGACGCGACCGACCCGCGCGGCTGCCCGGCCTGACCCCCGACATGCGACCGTCCTCCCCCGTCCGATCCCGCCGCGCGACGCGCCGCGGCCAGTCCGGCGCGTTCCTGCTCGAGGCGCTCGTCGGCGTACTCATCTTCGCGTTCGGCATCCTGGGCCTCGTCGGCCTGCAGGCCGTCGCGATCCGCAACACCAACGACCTGCAGTACCGCGGCGAGGCGATCCAGATCGCGAACGCGGCGATGGGACGCATGTGGACGATGAACCGGCCCGACATCGAGGCGATGTACGAGGGCGACGCGGGCACCGGCGGCAGCGGCTACACCGCGCTGGTCGAGGCGGCCGAGCGGCTGCCCGGCGTGAAGGGCGTCGACGCGCTCGCGCCGACCGTCACCGTCGTCGCCGGTCCGTCGTCGACGAGCAACCTCGTCACCGTGACCATCCGCTGGCAGCTCCCGGGCGAGGCGACCCCGCACCAGTACGTCGGCGCGGTGATGGTCGGCCTCAACAACTGACCATGCGCATGCGCCCCCTCCCTCCGGTCCGCGCGTCGCGCCAGCGCGGCATCTCGCTCATCGAGCTGATGGTGGGCGTGGTGATCGGCCTGATCGCGGTGCTCGTCATCTACCAGACGTTCGCGGTCGCGGAGGGCGTCAAGCGCCAGACGATCTCGGCGGGCGACGCGCAGCGGACCGGGATGATCGCGATGTACCTGCTCGGCACCGAGCTCGGCAACGCCGGCGCCGGCATCATGCTGAACCAGGACGACCTCGCGACCTGCACCGACACCGGCAACGTCGCGACGACGCTCCGGCCGTTCGCGGTCATCGTGACGCCGGGCGCGAACGACGACACGCCCGACTCGATCGTCGTCAACTACGGCACCTCGAGGTCGGTCGTGACGCCGTCGGTGTTCATGGCGAAGACCGATGCGGGCGGCACGAGCTACACGGTGCAGAGCCCGACCGGCTTCAAGAAGGGCGACATGGTCGTGGTGATGTCCGGCAGCGGCGAGTGCGAGCGCCGCGAGATCACCGCCGTGACCGCCCCCGACGCCAACGGCAACGTGGTGCTGACGCAGGCCGGGTCGACCCACGAGTACCTGCCCACGATGCGCCTCATCAACATCGGGCCGGCGACGAGCACGCAGCGCGTGCGCTTCGACGTCGTCAGCGGCGTGCTGCGCAGCACCGACCTCGTGACCGCCGGCGCGACGGCGCAGCCGCTCGCGTCGTCGATCGCGAACCTCAAGCTGCAATACGGCATCGACACCGACGGCAACGGCACGGTCGACGAGTGGACCGCGGCCACGGGCGACTACGCGCCGGACAAGGTGCGGGTGTTCACCGGCGCGGAGTTGCGCCGGATCAAGGCGGTGCGGATGGGCCTGATCGTGCGCAGCGACGAGTTCGCCCGCGACGCCCCGGCCTTCGACTGGACGCTGTTCGAGTGCACGCCCGAGGAAGCGACGATCTACGTCTGTCCCGATCCGCTGGAGGGCACGCTGCCCGCGAACTACCGCTACCGCGTCTACGAGACGATCGTGCCCCTGCGCAACCCGATGTGGAACCGATGACCATGAGCCGCCATTCCGGGAAGGCCCGCTCCCGCCGTGCGCAGTCCGGCGTCGTGCTGTTCATCGCGCTGATCGTGATGGTCGCGCTGTCGATCGCCGGCATCGCGCTGGTGCGCTCGGTCGACACCGGCCTGTCGGTGACCGCGAACCTGGGATTCCGCCAGGCGTCGATCCCGCCGTCGACCTGGGCGGTCGAGAACGCGGTCGCCGCGATGTTCGAGAAGAACCTGATCCCGGACCTCGACCAGGTGAAGCTCGACCAGAACTACTACCCGTACCGCTTCGAGATCAAGAACTCGGGCAAGGTCGAGGACGAGGCCGGCGTGCCCTACGACCTGCAGGGACTCAAGCCCGACAACTATCCGTCGACGTTCGTCGCCGAGAACGACGCGGCGGGCAACACGATCCGCTACGTGATCGAGCGCATGTGCCTCGACGCGGGCCCGGCCACGGCCGCGAACTGCGACATGTCCCCGCCGAAGAAATCGGAGGCGACCACCGCGATGGAGCTCACCAAGCCCGAGCTGATCCGCGTGCCGTTCTACCGCCTCACCGTCCGCGTCGACGGTCCGAACAACACGACCACATTCGCGCAGGCCATGCTGCGCTAGCGCGCGGCCGACGACGCCAGGAGCATCACGATGACGACCGCCCCCCGACCCCGTCCCGCACGCCGAGCGCTGGCGGCCCTGATGGCCTTCCTGATCGCCTTCGGCCCGTTGACGCCGGTGGCGTACGCGGCGACGACCCCGCTCGCCGACGGCCCGATCAACGTGAGCATCAAGGCGAAGCCGAACATCGTGTTCACGATGGACGACTCGACCTCGATGAACCTCGACTTCCTGCCCGACTACGTCGTCGTCAATTCGCTCACCAACGCCGCCACCACCTACTGCCGCTCGAGCACCGGCCAGACCGGATGCGGGAACACCGGCAGCGCGACGATGCCGCAGTACATCCACGCCGAGTGGGGGATGCCTACCGGGTCGCTCGCGACCAACCCGTGGCCCACCAACTACGGCAGCGGCAGCGACGGCAAGCCGGCGGTGATGACGTCCTCGTTCAACGCGATGTTCTACAACCCGTCGGTGACCTACACGGCGCCGCTCAAGTACGACGGCACGGCCTACCCGGACATGAACGCCGCGAGCACGTCGAACTACTCGCAGGTGCCGGCGGACCCGTTCCTCTTCCCGGCCAAGTACGTCAACCTGCGCAACAAGGTCAACGTCGGCGTCTGGTGCAACACGAACTACGCGGGTTCGTTCACGCCGCCGAGCGGCGTCACGGCCGACCGGAACGGCATCGCGATCGGCGGCGACCACTGCCGCATCAACGGCTACCCCTACACGGCGGGCGGCAACGGCGCGCCGGCGGTGAACGGCGACTACAACTACCCGTACGCGCGCAACACCGGCACCACGGCGCCGGCGAATTTCTTCGCGACCACCACGCGCGTGCTGTTCTGCGATCCCAACAAGATGAACCAGACGACGTCCACCACGTCGGACCGGTGCGTCGCCTGCGGCAACGTCTGCCCGGTACCGCTCGAGCCCCGTCCGGTCGGCTGCGAGCCCGGCTGCACGAACCCGGCCGAGTGCACGGTCTGCACGATGCAATGTCCTGTCGCCACGGTGCCGCAGGACGATTGCGGCGTGAAGTCCTGCGGCGCGGGACCCACGGTCTGCAAGCCGAAGGGCGAGCGCTGCGTCCTCGGCGCAACCTCGACGTCTCCGGTCACCGCCTGCAACACCGTCATCAGCAGGGCGGCCAGCCCGTCGTTCGGCCTGCGCTACGAGCACGACGCGAACACGGTCGGCGACGTCTGCCGGCGCAACAACTTCACCTATGCCGACGGCACGGCCGGGGGCTGGACCTATCCGTCCGGCGCCTACACCCGCCAGACCGGATCGTGCGGCACGGTCACCGCGTCGATCAACCGGCACTACTACAAGGCGGCCGTCCAGTGGTGCAACACGCGGCTCGCCACCAACACGAACGACAAGTGGCGCGGCTACGGCACGGGCACCTGCCAGGCCGAAAAGACGGCGGTCTTCCAGTATCCTCGCTTCGTCAAGGCCGGCACCGACCTCTCGGCGACCGCCGACAACTACGCCTACGGCAATGCCGCGTTCGAGCTGGTCGAGCTCGACTACGTGAACGGCAAGATCATCGTGCGCAACGGCACGCCGGCCGACTCGATCACGCACACGCTCGAGACGGGCGACACGATCACCCGCGACGCCACGTCGTCCACGCCCGAGGCCAGCGAGCTCGTCAACTACGCCAACTGGTTCGCCTACTACCGCACGCGGATGCTCGCCGCGAAGTCGGTGACCTCGCTCGCGTTCTCCGACCTGACCGACAAGTTCCGCGTCGGATTCCACACGCTCTCCAACATTCCCGCCTCGACGTTCCTCACGCTCGCCGACTTCACCGGCGGCGCGGGCAACCAGCGTTCGCAGTGGTACGGCAAGCTCGTCGGGGTCACGGTGCCGATGGGCAACGACACGCCGCTGCTCGACGGCGTCGCGCGCATCGGCGAGTGGTTCAAGTCCTCGTCCGGGACCCACCCCGACCTCTCGGGATCGACCAACCCGATCAACCTGTCGTGCCAGAAGAACTACCACATCATGTTCACCGACGGGTACACGAACCAGCCGGCCAAGCCGGCCGTGGTGGTCGGCAACCCCGACGGATCGGTGATCCCGGCCAAGTCGGACGACACGATGCCGGTGTCGATCATCGACCTGGTTCCCGGCACCGCGTGGCCCAACAAGATCAAGGAGGGCGCGACCGCGGTCGAGGACTCGCTGTCCGACTACACGCTCCACTACTGGATGAAGGACCTGCGCCCGCCGACGTTCGACGCGTCGGTGGCCGAGAACAACGTTCCGGCGACCGAGAACGATCCGGCCAAGTGGCAGCACCTCAACTTCGCCGCGCTGTCGCTCGGTACCGAGGGAGTGCTGTCGTCGCTCAACACGAAGAAGACCGAGGACCAGATCGCCGCGGGCTCGCTCACGTGGACGACGCCGACCCCGACGGTCAACCGTCCGGGCGTCACCGGCGTCGACGACCTGTGGCACGCCGCGGTCACCGGCCGCAGCCAGTTCGTCAATGCGCGCGATCCGGCCGAGCTGCAGACCGGCATGGCGTCGATCCTGTCCGAGATCAAGAACCTGCAGGCCGCCCGCGCCGGCGTCGCGTTCTCGAACGTGAACTTCACGGCCGCGGACAACTTCATCTACCGGGTGACGATCGAGCCGGGCTGGGGCGGCACGCTCACGAAGGTGCTGGTCGACCCGAAGGGCGGCGGCGAGGTTTCGATCGGCACCAAGTACCACGACGTGCTGACCGCGCAGGTGACGCCCGCGTCGGCCGGCGACGAGCCGTGGTACGACGACCGCAACGTGATCACGTGGAGCCCGGCCGCGAAGAAGGCGGTGCCGTTCCGCTACGACGACATGGAGGCGGGGCAGCGTTCCACGCTGGGCGCGACCGCGGACATGCAGAAGAAGATCATCGCGTACCTGCGCGGCGACCGCAGCAACGAGGGCTCCGCGCTCAAGAACTTCCGCGTCCGCTCGCAGGTGCTGGGCGACATCGTCAATTCGTCGCCGGTGGTCGTGGGCGACCCGAAGGGCCAGTACTCCGACTCGACCGACCCGGGCTACGAGGCGTTCAAGACGGCGCAGACCGGGCGCAAGAAGATGGTCTACGTCGGCGCCAACGACGGCATGCTGCACGGGTTCGACGAAGCGTCGGGCAAGGAGCTGTGGGCGTACGTGCCGAGCTTCGTGTACGACGCGACGCCCGACAAGGGCCTCGCCATGCTCGCGAAGAAGGAGCCGTTCTTCAAGCACCAGATGTTCGTCGACTCGACCCCCGTCGCGGCCGACGTCGACATCGGCGGCACCTGGAAGACGGTGCTCATCGGCGGCATGGGCAAGGGCGGCAAGGGCTACTACGCGATCGACGTCACCTCGCCCGCGAGCATCTCGGACGAGGCGGACGCCGCCGCGAACGTGATGTGGGAGTTCAGCGACGCCGAGATGGGCTACACGTACGGCAAGCCGCTGATCGCGAAGACCTACAAGGACGGCTGGGTGGCGATCCTCACGTCCGGCCACAACAGCACCGGCAAGGGCAAGCTCTACTTCGTCAAGCTCTCGGACGGGACGCTGCTGCGGACGCTCGAGACCTCGGTCGGCTCGTCGTCCGATCCGTCCGGGCTGGCGCAGGTCTCCGGGTTCGTGCTCTCGTTCAAGAACCAGGTCCTCGAGCAGATCTACGGCGGCGACCTGCTGGGCAACGTCTGGCGCTTCGACGTCTCGAGCAGCGACACGTCCGCCTGGAAGGTCGAGAAGTTCGCCACGCTGACCAGCACCGACGGCACGACGCAGGCGGTGACGATGGCGCCGCAGATCGAGGTCGATTTCGCGAACGGCGTCGACCGCTACGTGATGGTCGGCACCGGGCGCCTGCTGCACGAGGACGACCTCGTGACCTACGGCGAGCAGGTCCAGACGATGTACGTGTTCCGCGACGGCACCGCGCTCAGGATGAACTCGGCCGGATTGCCGCACGCGCCCAGGACCGATGCCGACTTCTCGAAGCTGACCGACACGATCAACGGCTTCTCGGCCCTGTCGGTCAAGGGCTGGTACCACGACCTGCCGAAGGGCGAGCGCATCATCTCTCCCATCGCCGCCGAGCTGAACCTCCTGGGCTACGCGGGGTCGCTGCCGCCGGAGAACGAATGCCTGCCGGGGCTCGCCGCGAACGTCTACGTGCGCACCTTCCCGTTCGGGGCGAGCCAGCTGATCGACGGCGGCGGCACCGTCGTCTCGTCGATCTACGCGCCCGAGGGCGCGGTCGGCATGGAGTTCGTCAACATCCACTCGGACACGCCGAACGACCCGACGCTCAAGCTCGCGATCACGCTCGGGTCCGACGGCAAGACGATGTACGTCGACCTGAAGAAGTCCAGCATCATCGGCGATCACCGGATGTCGTGGCGGCTGATCGGCCAGTGACGCCGCGCTGACCGGTCGCGGTGCGCGATACGGCGACGGCCGGACGTCTCGTCCGGCCGTTGTCGTTTGGCGGCGCGTTCGGGGATGATCGGGACATGGAGCGACGCGACACACCGACGGTCGCGCCGACCGCCGCCGCGGCGGCCGGCGCAGTGCCCCCCCCGGCCAACGCATGGCCGCCGGTCGGCGGCGCGTTCGCCGCGTCGATCGTCATCCACGCGCTCGCGATCGCGAGTCTCGGCGCGATGTTCGTGCGTCCCGACGGCGGTTCCGCCGGCGCCGCGTCGACCGCGCTCCACGCGGTGCTCGTCGGCGCGGCGGCCGTGGATCCGCTCCCCGACGACCTGGCCAGCCCGCCGGTGCTGGCGAGCGTCGCGGCGGCGATCGTCGGGCCGCTGCCCGATCCGCCGCGCGTGCGCGCCGCCGTCGCGCCGGCGCCGTGGGCCGGCATGCCCGCCCGCATCGACGCCCCCGCCGGCATCCAGGGCGGATGGAGGGTGAGCGAGGGCGTCGCGATCATCGAGACGCGCAACGTGGTGCAGCTCGGCGAGGACATCGAGCGCCGGATCCTCCGGGGATTTCCGGGCGAGCCCGAGTACCCGGTGCGCCTGAAGCCGCCGGAGACGATCGGCTACCCGATCGAGGCGCTCGACGCGGGCGTAGAGGGGCGCGTGCTCGTGTGGTTCGGCGTGGACGAGGAAGGCAGTGTCGTCGACAAGGAGGCGCTGGACGGTCCGCCGGAGCTGATGGCGTGGGTGCTCGAGCGCGTCGACCGCCTGGTCCACGAGCCTGCGCGCGTCGGAACCCGCCCGGTGCGCGCATGGGTCGCGCTCGAGGTCCACTTCTCGCGCGTCACGGCGGACGAGGCGCGCGGGCGGGTGGCGGCGGAACCGGCACGCAAGGCGGCGGCCTCCGCGAAATGACCTCCCGCGCAAAACGGGCTCAGACCCCGGACAAGCAACACCGGGGGCTGACTCCTCCTACCCCATGACGGGCATGTGGAACCCCGGCGCAGCGCTGCCGTCGTCGGGCCAGCGCGCCGTCATCACCTTGGTGCGGGTGTAGAAGCGCACGCCGTCCATGCCGTGCATGTGCAGGTCGCCGAAGAGCGAATGGCGCCAGCCGCCGAAGCTGAAGAACGCCATCGGGACCGGGATCGGGACGTTGACGCCCGCCATGCCGACCTCGCAGTCCTGCTGGAATCGGCGCGCGGCGTAGCCCGAGCGCGTGAACACCGCCGCGCCGTTCGCATACGGGTTCGCGTTGACGAGCCGGATCGCCTCGCCCAGCGACTCGGCGCGCACGACGACGAGCACCGGGCCGAAGATCTCCTCGCGGTAGATCGTCATCGACGGCGTGACGGCGTCGAACAGCGTCGGCCCGACGAAGAACCCGTCCGGATGCCCGGCGATCGCCGGACGGCGCCCATCGACGACCAGCGTCGCGCCTTCGGCGACGCCCTTGTCGATCAATCCCTGGATGCGATCGCGCGCGGCGCGCGTGATCACCGGGCCCATCTCGACGCCGGGGGCGTCCCCCGGGCCGGTCGCGATGCGCCGCGCGCGCGCGGCGAGCCGCTCGACCAGCGCATCGCCCGCGTCGCCGACCGCGACGACCGCCGAGATCGCCATGCAGCGCTCGCCCGCGGAGCCGTAGCCGGCGCCGATGATCGCCTCGGTGGCGAAGTCGAGGTCCGCGTCGGGCAGCACGACCGCGTGGTTCTTCGCGCCTCCCAGCGCCTGCACGCGCTTGCCGTGGCGCGCGCCCGTCTCGTAGATGTATCTCGCGATCGGCGTCGAGCCGACGAACGAGACCGCGCGCACCAGCGGATGCGTCAGGATCGCGTCGACCGCCTCCTTGTCGCCGTGGACGACATTGAACACGCCGTCCGGCAGCCCCGCCTCCTTCAGCAGCTCGCCCATGCGCAGCGCGAGCGTCGGATCGCGCTCGGACGGCTTCAGCACGAACGCGTTGCCGCACGCGATCGCGACCGGGTACATCCACATCGGGACCATCGCCGGGAAGTTGAACGGCGTGATCCCCGCGCACACGCCGAGCGGCTGGCGGATCGACCACGTGTCGACCTCGGTGCCGACGTTCTCGCTGTGCTCGCCCTTGAGCATGTGCGGAATGCCGGTGGCGAACTCGACCACTTCGATGCCGCGGGTGATCGAGCCCTCGGCGTCGGAGAGCGTCTTGCCGTGCTCCTGCGTGACGATCTTCGCGAGGTCCTTCTTGTTCGCCTCCATCAGCTCGCGGAAGCGCATCAGCACGCGCGCGCGCCGAAGCGGCGGCGCCGCGCGCCACGACGGGAAGGCGGCCTCCGCGGAGAGCACGGCGGCGTCCACGTCGGCGGCGTTGGCGAACGGCACGTGGCGGACGACCTCGCCGGTGGCCGGGTTGGTGACCTCGCCGTAGCGCGCGGTCGTCGGGGCGTGGGCGCGCCCGCCGACCCACATCGGCAGGCGTTCGAGCGTCGTCAGGTCCATCGTCTCTCTCCTCGTGCGCGATCGCGCGGGCTTGTCCGGCAGATCGCCGCGAATTCGGGGTCTGACCCCGGCGGCTACTTCGTCGCGTCGGCGTAGCGCGCCACGTAACGCGCGATCAGGTCGACCTCGAGGTTGACCCGGGCGCCGGGCGCGAGCCTCCGCAGCGTCGTCACGGCCAGTGTATGCGGGATCAGGTTCACGTGGAATCGCCCCCCGGCGATCCCGTTGACGGTGAGGCTCACGCCGTCGACCGCGATCGAGCCCTTCGCGGCGATGTACGGCGCGAGCGCGGGCGGCGCGTCGATCGACAGGCGCACGCTGCCGGCGTCCCACGAGTCGGGCCGCGTGCCCGCGGCCCGATCGAGCTGCACGACGGTCCCGAACCCGTCGACGTGACCGGTCATCAGGTGGCCTCCCAGCCGGTCGGCGAGTCGCAGCGCCTTCTCGAGATTGACCTCGCCGGGCGCGTCGAGACCGCTCGTGCAGGCGAGCGTCTCCGCCGACACGTCGAACGCGAGCCGGGCGCCGCCCGCGCTCCGGTCCGCGGCGACGACCGTGAGGCAGCATCCCGACACCGCGATGCTGTCGCCCACCGCGACGTCGCCGCAGTCGAGCGCGCCTGCGTCGACGACGAGCCGCCGCCCGCCCGGTCCCGCCTCGACCGACACGATGCACCCGACCGACTGGACGATGCCCGTGAACATCAGGAATCGCTCCGGAGCACGAGCGCCACGACCCGCAGGTCCGCGCCGAGGCGCTCGACGCTCGTGAATGCCAGGGGCGTCCGCCCGTCGAGGAGCCCGAGCGGGGCGCGACGCTGGAACAGGCCGCGCGCCGGGTCGCCGATCAGTCCGGGCGCGAGGTAGAGCACGATCTCGTCGATCAGCCCCGCGTCGAGCAACGCGCCGTTGAGGCGCGCGCCGGACTCGACGTGCAGCTCGTTCACGCCGAGGAGGCCCAGTTCATGCATCATCGCCTCCAGGTCCACGCGCCCTTCCCGGTCGGGCAGCGCGAGCGATCTCACGCCCTTCGGCCACGCGGGATTCGCGTCGCGCGCGGTCACGACGAGCGCGTTGCCGCCGGCGAGCACGCGCGCGGCGGGCGGCGTCTCCGCGTGGCGGTCGACGACCACGCGCAGCGGCTGGCGCGTCGTCTCCACGGCGCGCACGGTGAGTTCGGGATCGTCGTCGCGCACGGTGCCGATGCCGGTGAGGATCGCGCACGAGCGCGCGCGCCACGCATGCCCGTCCGCGCGGGCCTCCGGACCGGTGATCCAGCGGCTCGCACCGGACGCGAGCGCGGTCTTGCCGTCGAGGCTCGCCGCGAGCTTCGTGCGTACCCATGGGCGGCCGCGCGTCATGCGCATGACGAAGCCCTTGTTGAGATCGTGCGCCTCGTCGCCGAGGAGGCCCACGTCGAAGGCGACCCCGGCCTCGCGCAGCCGCGCGGCGCCGCCGGACGCCAGCGGGTTGGGATCGTGCATCGCCGCGACGACGCGCCCGATGCCCGCCGCGACAAGCTCGCCGGCGCACGGCGGCGTGCGGCCCGTGTGGTTGCACGGTTCGAACGTGACGTAGGCCGTCGCGCCGCGGACGTCGCGGCCCCGGGCACGCGCGTCGGCGAGCGCCGCGGTCTCGGCGTGCGCGCCGCCCGCGCGCTCGTGCCAGCCCTCGCCCAGCACGTCGCCGCCGCGCGCGATCACGCAGCCGACCCGCGGGTTGGGCGTGGTCGTCCACAGCCCGCGCGCCGCGAGCGCGAGCGCCCGCGCCATCATCGCGCGGTCGGTGTCGGAGCCCGGCGCCGGGACCGTCATGGCGACGTCGCGCGGGCGCGGCGGCACTGCCGCGGCCACGCGTGCGGGAGACTCGACGGGAATTGGCGCGAAAATCCCGGCCCGGGCGACTCGAATGTCCTGCACCGCCCCGCGGCGGCGCGACGCGCCGGCCGGCGACGACGGCGCGTCGCCGCGCGCAGGGCGCGGCAGACCGCGGACCGCAAGGCGGCGACAGGGCCGGCGCCCCGGATCACGTGTCCCGAAGGGTCGGCGCACCAACGGAACGTGGGGCATCCGGACAATGGCTCATGCGCGCGAACGCGCTGCGTGGACTCGAGCAGGGATTCCCCGGCTAGGGCGCGGACGCCGGCTTCGCGCGCTTGCTCCGGCGCGCGGGCGCCTCGATCTCCTTGATCGCGTCGCGGAAGTCCGCGACGTCCTGGAACGACCGGTACACCGACGCGAAACGGATGTAGCCGACCTTGTCGAGCTTGCGGAGCTCGTCCATCACGAGCTCGCCGATCTGCCTCGACGGGATCTCGCGCTCGCCCAGCGACAGCACGTGCTGGACGATGCGCTGGATCGACGCGTCGACGTACTCGGTGGGCACCGGCCGCTTGTGCAGCGCGCGCTGGAACCCGACGCGGATCCTGCGTTCGTCGAAGTCGGCTCGCGAGCCGTCGCTCTTGACGACCTGCGGCAGCCGCAGCTCGACGTTCTCGTAGGTCGTGAAGCGCTTCTGGCACGCCATGCAGCGGCGCCGGCGCCGGATCGAGTCGCCCGCATCGGATACGCGCGAGTCGATGACCTGCGTGTCGAGACTGGTGCAGAACGGGCATTTCATGATCGGGGATCAGGAATCACGGGTCAGGGATCAGAGGACAGGGATCCGAGGCGCCGGCGTGTCCGGTGGCGGCGCATCGAGCGTCGATGATCGGATTCGGCGGATCACGATGTGCGGGTCAATCGACGATCGGCGCCAGTCGCCTCGAGAGCGTCCCTTGCGCGCTTCCCGAGTGCCTCCCGGCGCTCGATGCGCTGCCGCGGGAATCTCCGCGCCTCGGATCCCTGTCCTCTGATTCCTGACTCCTGGGTCGCGTCACCGGTAGACCGGAAACTTCGTCGTGAGCACCGCGACGCCCGCCTTGGCGCGCGTGGCGACGGCGTCGTCGTGCGGCTTGTCCAGCACGTCGGCGATCAGGTGGCCCAGCTCCTCGCAGTCGAGCTCGGCGAACCCGCGCGTCGTGATCGCCGGACTGCCGAGACGGATGCCCGACGTCACCAGCGGCTTCTCGGGATCGTTCGGAATCGTGTTCTTGTTGACGGTGATGTGCGCGCGGGCGAGCGCCGTCTCGGCCTCCCTGCCGGTGATCTTCTTGGCGCGGAGGTCGACGAGGAACATGTGCGAGTCGGTCCCGCCCGAGACGATCCGCAGGCCGCGATCGCGCAGCACCGTGGCGAGCACGCGCGCGTTGTCGAGCACCTGCCGCTGGTAGGCCTTGAACTCGGGCGCGAGCGCCTCGCCGAGCGCCACCGCCTTCGCCGCGATCACGTGCATCAGCGGACCGCCCTGCAGTCCCGGGAACACGGCGGAATTGATCGACTTCTCGTACGCCTCGGCGGCCATCACGAGGCCGCCGCGCGGTCCGCGCAGCGTCTTGTGCGTCGTGGTGGTCACATAGTCGGCGAAGGCGATCGGCGACGGGTAGACGCCGGCCGCGACCAGCCCGGCGTAATGCGCCATGTCGACCATCAGCTTCGCGCCGACGGCGTCCGCGATCGCGCGGAAGCGCTTCCAGTCGATCACGCGCGAGTACGCCGACGCCCCGGCGATGACGAGCTTCGGCTTGTGCTCGTGCGCGAGGCGCTCGGCCGCGTCGTAGTCGATGAGCTCGGACGCCGGGTCGAGGCCATAGGCGACGACGTTGAACCACTTGCCCGACTGGTTGACGGGGGAGCCATGCGTCAGGTGGCCGCCGTGCGGCAGGCTCATCCCCATCACCGTGTCGCCGGGCTTGAGCGCGGCGAAGAAGACCGCCTGGTTCGCCTGCGCACCGGAATGGGGCTGGACGTTCGCCATGCCCGCGCCGAACAGTTGCTTCGCCCGGTCGATCGCCAGCTGCTCCGCGATGTCGACATACTCGCAACCACCGTAATAGCGCTTGCCCGGGTAGCCCTCGGCGTACTTGTTGGTGAGCTGGGTTCCCTGCGCCTCGAGCACCGCGGGGCTCGCGTAGTTCTCCGACG
Organism: Burkholderiales bacterium; assembly: GCA_905339295.1. Lineage (GTDB taxonomy): Bacteria > Pseudomonadota > Gammaproteobacteria > Burkholderiales > Casimicrobiaceae > VBCG01. The sequence continues at coordinate 30,413 of CAJPFI010000050.1, read as the reverse complement.
CGATCAGCTCGATGTGGGCTTCCTGGCGCCGGTTCTCGGCGACGATGGCGGCCCACAGGTCTGGGTCCGATTGGGCGAGCGTGCGCGAGCGGTCGTACATGGGGGACCCGGACGGGCGGCGGCGATCGGTGATTCTAGCACCGCCCCTCGAACGGCCGCGCCGCGGCCATGGGAATCCTCCTATAATGCGCGCGGTGCCCACCCGGCCGGTCGCGTCGAGCCGGAACCGCGCGCCGCGCCCGCCGTCGACGGACGAAGGAGGACCCATGAATGCCCTGCTCGCCCTGTCGCGGGCCATCGATGCGCTGAACGATCGCGTCGGCCGCGTCGTCACCTGGCTCATCCTCGTCGCGGTGGTCGTCAGCGCGATGAACGCGATCGTGCGAAAGGCGTTCGACATGAGCTCGAACGCGTTCCTCGAGGTCCAGTGGTACCTGTTCTCGGCGGTGTTCCTGCTCTGCGCCGGCTGGACGCTGCTGCGCAACGAGCACATCCGGATCGACGTGGTCGCCGGCCGGTTCACGCGGCGCACGCAGACCTGGATCGACATCTTCGGGACGGTCGTCTTCCTGTTCCCGATGACCGCGCTGATCCTGTACGAGTCGTGGCCGTGGTTCGTCCGCGCGTTCGTGAGCGGCGAGATCTCGTCGTCGGCCGGCGGGCTCACGCTGTGGCCGGCCAAGGCGCTCGTTCCTGCGGGGTTCGCGCTGCTCGCGGTGCAGGGCGTCTCGGAGCTGATCAAGCGGATCGCGTTCCTGAAGGGGCTGATCCCGGATCCGGGCGAGAAGTACCACGAGAAGACGCTGGAGGAGGAGCTCGCCGAGGAGATCCTCAAGCAGCGCGGAGAGACGACGTGAACCCCGCGACCGCGACCGTCGCGCTCGCCCTCGCCCCCGCCCGCCCGGAGGTCCCGGCATGACGGAGTTCATGATCGCCAACATGGCGCCGCTCATGTTCGGGGCGCTGGTCTTCTTCCTGCTGCTGGGCTACCCGGTCGCCTTCGCGCTGGCCGCCAACGGCATCGTCTTCGGACTGATCGGCATCGAGCTCGGCCTGCTGTCCCCGGCGCTGTTCGGCGCATTGCCCGAGCGGCTGTGGGGGATCATGTCGAACGACACGCTGCTCGCGATCCCGTTCTTCACGTTCATGGGATTGATCCTCGAGCGCAGCGGCATGGCGGAGGACCTGCTCGACACGATCGGCCAGCTCTTCGGCCCGGTCCGCGGCGGCCTCGGCTACGCGGTGATCTTCGTCGGCGCGCTGCTCGCCGCCACGACGGGCGTCGTCGCCGCGAGCGTGATCTCGATGGGGCTGATCTCGCTCCCGATCATGCTTCGCTACGGCTACGACCGGCGCTACGCCGCCGGGACGATCGCGGCGTCCGGCACGCTCGCGCAGATCATCCCGCCGTCGCTCGTGCTGATCATCATGGCCGACCAGCTCGGCCGCTCGGTCGGCGACATGTACGCGGGGGCATTCATCCCGGGAATGGTGCTGGCGGCCCTCTACGCGGGCTACACGCTGCTCGTCTCGTTCGTGAAGCCCCAGTGGGTTCCGGCGCTGCCGCTGGAGGCGCGGACGATCCGGGAGCCCGACGGTTCGCCGGGAACGCGGTCGCTCATCATCCTCACCGTGGTGTCGGTGGCCGCCGCGGTCGCGTTCTGGCAGCTGTACTTCAACGCGTTGCACCCGGAGACCGCGACCGACGAGCGCCTGGTGATCTGCGCGACGATAGGCGTCGGCGTCGCGTTCTTCGCTTCGGTGATCAACAACGTCCTGAAGCTCGGGCTCCTGTCGCGGATCGCCGAGCGCGTCACGTTCGTGCTGATCCCGCCGCTCGCGCTGATCTTCCTCGTGCTCGGCACGATCTTCCTCGGCGTCGCGACGCCGACCGAGGGCGGCGCGATGGGCGCGTCCGGCGCGCTGATCATGGCGATGGCCCGTCGCCGCCTGACCTGGCGTCTGATGCGACAGGGGATGGAGGTCACGGCGAAGCTCACCGCGTTCGTCGTGTTCATCCTGATCGGCGCGCGGGTGTTCAGCCTGACCTTCTACGGCGTCGACGGGCACAGGTGGGTCGAGCACCTGCTCACCGGCCTCCCCGGCGGCCAGCTCGGCTTCCTCATCGTCGTCAACATCCTCGTCTTCCTGCTCGCGTTCTTCCTCGACTTCTTCGAACTGTCGTTCATCGTCATCCCGCTGCTCGGGCCCGTGGCCGACAAGCTCGGCATCGACCTGATCTGGTTCGGCGTGCTGCTCGCCGTCAACATGCAGACCTCGTTCATGCACCCGCCGTTCGGCTTCGCGCTGTTCTACCTGCGCAGTGTCGCGCCGGCGACGGAATACGTGGACAAGCTCACGAAGAAGACGATGGCGCCGATCACCACCGGCCAGATCTACTGGGGCGCGGTGCCCTACGTCTGCATCCAGGTCATCATGGTCGGGCTGGTCATCCTGTTCCCGCAGATGGTGCTGGTCTACAAGGACGAGTTGCCGAAGATCGACCCGAGCCGGATGGAGATCCAGATCCCGACGATGGATTTCGGGGAGCGGGTGTCGCCCGGGTCCGGATTCGGCGAGGACGACCCGGGGGAGCGCGAGCGCCCGGCGAGCGACGATCCGCTCGAGAACATGCTCGACAAGCAGGAAGGCCAGGCCGAGGACGCGAACCGGGCGCTCGAGGAGGCCCTCAAGGCGAAGTAGCCGCGGGCCCCGCCGGCGTTCGCGGCCGCCTGCGCCGGCGTGCGGCTCAGCCTCGTCGGCGCAACGAGCGCCCGCCGGCGGGGCGGGACTCGCCTTCGCTCCCCGACTCCGGGACGCGTCGCGACGCGTCCCGGTCTCGCGCAACCGGACGTCACGATCGGCGACCGTGCATCGGACGCGCGGTGACGAGCGACCGCTCGGGCATGCGGGCGTCACGGGGATCGGCACCGGAAGGCGCGGTATTCTGACGTTGCGCGACGCGTCCGCCGCGCGGACGAACGGCCCGCATGGATCACAACCTGACCCTCATCACGACGATCGCCGCGGGCTTCGGCCTCGCGCTGATCCTCGGCTTCGCCGCCGAGCGGCTGAAGATCCCCGCGCTGGTCGGCTACCTGCTCGCGGGCGTCATCATCGGGCCGGCGACGCCCGGCTTCGTCGCGGACGTCGCGATCGCCTCGCAGTTGTCCGAGATCGGCGTGATGCTGCTGATGTTCGGCGTCGGCCTGCATTTCTCGCTGGGCGACCTGCTCGCGGTGCGGCGCATCGCGCTGCCGGGCGCGGTGGCGCAGATGGGACTCGCGACGGCGCTGGGCATCGTCATGGCCTGGTGGTGGGGCTGGAATGCGGGCGCCGGACTGGTCTTCGGACTCTCGCTGTCGTGCGCGAGCACGGTGGTCCTGGTCAAGGCGCTCGAGGTCCGCGGCATCCTCGAGACGATGAACGGCCGCATCGCGGTCGGCTGGCTCATCGTCGAGGACCTCGCGACGGTGCTGGTCCTCGTGCTGCTGCCGCCGCTCGCGGGCGTCCTCTCGGGCGCGCCTGCCGACGACGCGGCTCCGATGTGGCGCACGGTCGGGCAGACGCTGCTCGAAGTCGCCGCGTTCGTCGTCGTGATGCTCGTCGCTGGCCGCCGCGTGCTGCCGTGGCTCCTCTGGCAGGTCGCACGCACCGGTTCGCGCGAACTGTTCACGCTGGCGGTCGTCGCGGCGGCGATCACCATCGCGTTCGGCGCGGCCAGGCTGTTCAGCGTGTCGTTCGCGCTCGGCGCGTTCTTCGCCGGGATGGTGATGCGCGAGTCGGAGTTCAGCCACCGCGCCGCGCAGGAATCGCTTCCGCTGCGCGACGCGTTCGCGGTCCTCTTCTTCGTCGGCGTGGGCATGCTGTTCGACCCCGCGGTGCTCGTCGAGGAGCCGATCCACGTGGTCGGCGTCGTCGCCGTCATCGTCATCGGCAAGTCGATCGCGGCGATGGCGCTCGTGCTCGCGTTCGGCTATCCGCTCAGCACCGCGTTCACGGTGGCGGCGAGCCTCGCGCAGATCGGCGAGTTCTCGTTCATCCTCGCCGGGCTCGGGCTCGCGCTCGGGCTGCTGCCGAAGGAAGGGATGAGCCTCGTGCTCGCCGGGGCGCTGATCTCGATCGCGCTGAATCCGTTCCTGTTCGCGTCGCTCGCGCCGGTCAACCGGTGGCTGGTCGAACGTTCCGAGCTCGCGCGGCGCCTGGGACGCCGCGACGATCCCTACGCGGAGCTGCCGATGAGCACCGAGCGCAAGTTCCTCGAGGGGCAGGTCGTGCTGGTGGGCTTCGGCCGCGTCGGCCGGCGCATTGCCCGCGCGCTGCGCGAGCGCGGCATCCCGTACGTCGTCGTCGAGCGCAACCGCGAGCGCGTCGAGGACCTGCGCAACCGGGGCACGGCGGCGGTGTCGGGCGACGCCGCGGAGGCGGCCGTGCTGATCCAGGCACACATCGCGACCGCGGCGATGCTCGTCGTCGCGATCCCGGACCCCGTCGGCGTGCGGCAGATGGCCGAGACCGCCCGCAAGCTCAATCCGGGCATCGAGATCGTGCTCCGGACGCACAACGAGGATGAGTCCGAGCTCCTGCGCAGGGACGGCATCGGCGCGGTGTTCTACGGCGAAGAGGAGCTCGCGAAAGGGATGACGGAACACGTGCTGGAGCGCTTCGCCCCGCAGTCGCCGGCGACGTCGAAATCGCGCGCGGAGCAGGCCGGGAACGCCTGACGCGAGCGGCGGCTCGTGCCGCCCTGTCCCGCGACCGGCGTCACGCTTCCGTCAGCCGGCGCGCGCGATCATCGTGTCGCACGGCAGCCAGTCGATCAGCTTCTGCGCGGTGCTGCCGATGAGCGACGCGAGCGCGCCGCGCCTGCCGTGGGCGCCGGTCACCACGAGATCGACGCCCCGCTCGCGGACGTGGCGCGTCAGCGTCGTCGCGGTCGCGCCGACCTCGACGACCACACGCAACCGCCGCCTGACGTCGGCGGGCAGGTCGGTCGCGGCGAGGAATGCGGCGCACTCGCCTTCCTCGACGTGCCTGCGGATCGCGGCGACCCGCGAGTCGTGGGCATGTCCTGACATCGGGATCGTGCAGGCGTGAAAGAGCGTCAGATCGCGGTCGGGGAACAGGCGCACCGCGGCCCGCAGCGCGTCGCGCGACGCATCGGAGAAATCGGTGGCCGCGACCACCCGGCGATACGGCCCCCGGACCCGGTTGCGCACGACCAGGAGCGGCTGCGACGCCGTGCGGGCGAGGGCCTCGACGGTCGAGCCCAGCAGGAAGCGGCCCAGCGTCTCGTTGCGCGCCATGCCGGTCACGATCAGCTCGCAGCCGGCGCTCGCCGCGACTGCGGGGATCACGTTTGCGGCGTCACCCCGGACAACCCGGACGCTCGTCCGGATTCCGAGGCCCTCGAGATCACCTTCCAGTTGCTGTCGCGCAACCTGCGCCGCGCGCTCGTCGTCCTCGCGCGCCGCCCACGCCAGGATCAGGTCGGGCGCCTGCGGAGCCTCGACCACGGTGAGTGCGACCAGTTCGGCGCGCCATTCGCCGGCGAGTTGCGCCGCGCGATCCAGCGCGCGGTCGCAGCGCGCGCTCAGGTCGGTCGCCAGCAGGAGCCGCGAGGGCGGCGCATCCGTGTCCGTGGCCGGCGTCATCGGGGACCCTCCTTCCTCAGGCGTGGACGAGACGGTGGAACCGGTTCGTGCGCCGGATCACGAGCTTCTCGAGCTCTGCGCCGGCGAACACCAGCAGCCCCGCACCGACGACCTTGAGCCAGTCTAGCGCCGACAGGTCCGCCGAGCCGAAGATACGCTGCATGAACGGCGCGTGCGTGAACGCGAGCTGCAGCGGGATGCACGCGACGATCGCCCAGAGCACGTACCGGTTCCCGAGCAGCCCCGCGCGATTGACGACCGGCGCGAACACGAAGCGGCTGTTGACGAGATAGAACATCTCGGCGACGACGACCGCGTTGACCGCCATCGTGCGCGCGGTTTCGATTCCCGTGCCGCGCTCGACCTCCCACAGGAACAGCCCCAGCGCGCCGGCCATCATCAGGACCGACACCATCAGCACGCGCCAGACGAAGAACGGCGAGAGCAGCGCCTCGCCGGGCGGGCGCGGGCGCCGCGCCATGACGTCGCGCTCGGCGGGCTCGAAGGCGAGCGCCAGGCCGAGCGTGCTGGACGTGACCATGTTGATCCAAAGCACCTGCGCGGGGGTGAGCGGCAGCGTGAACTCGAACAGGATCGCGGCGATCACCACGAGCGCCTCGCCGCCGTTCGTGGGCAGCATGAACAGGATGAACTTCTTGAGGTTGTCGTAGACTGCGCGCCCCTCGCGCACCGCCGTCGCGATGGTCGCGAAGTTGTCGTCCGCGAGCACCACGTCGGCCGCCTCCTTCGCGGCCTCCGTGCCCTTCATGCCCATCGCCACGCCGACGTCGGCGCGCTTGAGTGCGGGCGCGTCGTTCACGCCGTCGCCGGTCATCGCCACGACCTGCCCGTTGGCCTGCAGTGCCTGCACGAGACGCAGCTTGTGCTCCGGACTCGCGCGCGCGAACACGTCCACGTCCGTCGCCACGCGGCGCAATCCGGCGTCGTCCATCACCGCGATCTCGGCGCCGGTGATCGTCGGCTTGCCGACGCCGATGGCGAGCTGCGCGCCGATGGCGCGCGCGGTCTCGACGTGATCGCCGGTGATCATCTTGACGCGGATGCCTGCCCGGTGGCACTCGTCCACGGCCAGGATCGCCTCCTCGCGCGGCGGGTCGACGATGCCGACGAGGGCGAGCATCGTGTAACCCGCCTCGACATCGGCGAAGTCCAGCCGCTCGCCGACCGGAACGGCCCGCTTGCCCGCGATCGCAAGCAGGCGCAACCCGCGCGCCGCCAGGTCGTATGCCATGCGTCGCCAGTAGTCGGCGTCGAGCGGCTGCCCGCCCTCCGGACCCGCCTGCAGCGCACTGACGTCGAGGATGCGCTCGGGCGCTCCCTTGACGAAGATCCACGGTTCGCCGTCGGCGTCGCGGTGGTGCGTCGCCATGAACCGGTGCTCCGATTCGAACGGAAGCGTATCGAGGCGCGGCCACTCCGCGTTGCCGACGTTGCGCGTGAATCCGGCCTTGTCCCCGAGCACGAGCAGCGCGCCCTCGGTGGGATCGCCTTCGATGCGCCACTCGCCGCCCTCCTCGGTCAGGCGCGCGTCGTTGCACAGAACGCCGGCGCGAATCGCCAGCGAAAGCGCAGGATGGCGGTCGATGTCGACGACGTGGCCGCCGAGGACGAACTCGCCGACCGGCGTGTAGCCCGTGCCCCCCACGTCGAACGCGCCGTCCGCGCACACCACTCGGCGAACCGTCATCTCGTTGCGCGTCAGCGTGCCCGTCTTGTCCGAGCAGATCACCGTGACCGAGCCCAGTGTCTCGACCGCCGGCAGGCGCCGGACGATGGCCCGGTGGCGCGCCATGCGCTGGACCCCGAGCGCGAGCGTGACCGTCATGATCGCGGGCAGCCCCTCGGGAATGGCGGAGGCGGCCAGCGCCACGACCATGACGAACATCTCCGCCGCCGAGTGGCCGCGCCAAAGGGTGCCGAACGCGAACGTCGCCGCTGCCATCGCGACGATCGCCATCGCCAGGATGCGCCCGAACCGGTCGATCTGGCGCAACAATGGCGTGCTCATGGGCGGGATCGTGCGAAGCAGCCGATTGATCCCGCCGAGCTCGGTGCGCTCGCCGGTTGCGACGACGACGCCGCTCCCCTGCCCGTGAACGACGAGCGTGCCGGAGTAGGCCATGCCGAAGCGGTCACCGAGCGGCGCGTCGACCGGGACCGGCCCGCAGACCTTCGAGACCGGCGACGACTCGCCGGTCAGCGCCGCCTCCTCGACGCGCAGTCCCTTCGCCGCGACCAGGTGGAGATCGGCCGGGACGCGATCGCCGGACGCGACCTGCACGAGATCGCCCGGCACGAGCTCCGCGGCGTCGACCTCGCGCGGCCGGCCGTCGCGGACCACCGTCGCACGCGGCGACAACATGGCGCGGATCGCGTCGAGCGCGGACTCGGCCTTCCCTTCCTGGATGAAGCCGATGACGACGTTGACGGCGACGGCGACGAGCAGCACGCCGGTGTCGATCCAGTGCCCGAGGAACGACGTGATCGCGGCGGCCGCCAGCATCACGTAGAGCAGGATGTTGTGGACCTGCGCGACGAGACGTGCCGCCGGCCCGCGGCGCTTCGGCGGCGCCAGCGCATTGCGACCCCACTCGTGGGCGCGGCGGCGGGCTTCCCCGCTGTCGAGACCGTCCTGCCCCGTACCCAGGCGGCGCCGCACCTCGGCCTCGTCGAGGGCATGCCAGTGCGTCGCCGGAAGCGCATCCGTCCGGCGGGCGGTGCGTTGTTCGGTCATCGTGCCAAGGCCGGTTCTCCTCGAAGGGGGCGAGCGTTCGCTTGCGGCATGCGTCGAAGTCTCCGACAATTCTAGCAATCCCCCGTCGGGTGTCGCCGTGTCGGCGGCATCCTCGCACCGGGTCGCCACGGCGCGCGATGCCCCGACCCAAACGCCTGCTCGCGGCCACCGACCTGTCCGCCCCCGCCCGTCACGCCGCCGAACGTGCCGCGCTGGTGGCAGCGGACACCGGCGCGACGCTCGACCTCGTCCACGTCGCGGAACTCGCGCTGCTCGATCGGCTTCGGCGGCTCGTCGCCGACATTCCAGCGGAGGTCGGGGCGCGGATGCTCGCGTCCGCGCATGCCGACATGCGCACGCTGGCCGCATCGCTTCGCGAGCGATACGGCGTGGTCGCGGGCGTGCACGTCGCCACCGGCCCGATCCTGCCGGAGCTCGAGCGGCATGCCGACGCGATCGACGCCGACCTGTTCGTCCTCGGTGCGCGCGGCACGAACGTCGTGCGCCACCTGATGCTGGGCTCGACCGCCGAGCGCCTGGTCGGACGGGCGACGCGGCCGATGCTCGTCGTGAAGCGCGAGGCGCGCCAACCCTACCGAAGCGTACTCGTGCCGGTGGATTTCTCGCGCGCGTCGCCGTCTTCCCTCGCGCTGGCGCGCGCCATCGCGCCCGGGGCATCGATCGTGCTGCTCCACGCGTTCGACGTGCCGTACGAAAGCAAGTTGCGCTTCGCGGGCGTCGACGCGGACACCATCGGCCGCTACCGGATCGCCGCCGAACGGGAAGCGCGCCAGCGCCTCGGCGCGCTGTGCGACGCGGCGGGGCTGGCGCCGGGCGATGCGACGCCGCTCGTGCTCCACGGCGACCCGTTTCGCCACATCGTCGAGCAGGAGGACGCCGGCGGATGCGACCTGGTGGCGATCGGCAAACGCGGCGAGAGCGCAGCCGGAGACCTGCTGCTCGGCAGCGTCACGCGCGAGGTGCTGACGGCTTCGCGCTGCGACGTGCTGGTGAACGCCTGACACGCCGGGGAACCGGCGCAGGCGGAGCCGCCGCCGGGAACGGGGCCCGCGGACGGTGACGTCCGCGAGCCCCGGCATTCGCTCCCGGGCGCGGGGCTACTTCTTCTTCTTCGCCGCCGCGGTGGCGCCCGCCGACGACATGAAGTTGTCGTAGGTGTTCTCGGTCACGCGGAACCACAGGACCTGCTCGCGCTGGAACGCGAGGTGGTTGTCGTAGATCTTCTTCCACTTCGGATTCTTGGCGTTCTCCTCGGCGTAGCGCTCCATCGCCGCCGCGTGGCACGCGTCCATCACCGCCTTCGGGAACGGGCGCAGCTGCGTGCCGCCCGCGACGAGCTTGCGCAGCGCCGCCGGGTTCTGCGCGTCGTACTTCGCCATCATCCACGTGTTGCCTTCGGCGCAGCCCGCGTGGAGCGCCGCCTTGTACTCGGCGGGAAGCTCGTTGTACTTCGGGGTGTTGCAGAAGTAGTGCAGCGCCGGGCCGCCTTCCCACCAGCCTGGGTAGTAGTAGAACCTGGCGACCTTGTTGAAGCCGAGCTTCTCGTCGTCGTACGGCCCGACCCACTCGGCCGCGTCGATCGTGCCCTTCTCGAGCGACGGGTAGATGTCGCCGCCGGCGATCTGCTGCGGCACGACGCCGAGCTTCGCGAGCACCTGGCCGGCGAATCCCCCGATGCGCATCTTGAGGCCCTTCAGGTCCGCGACGGTCCTGATCTCCTTGCGGTACCAGCCGCCCATCTGCGCCCCGGTGTTGCCGCACAGGATCGACGTGATGTTGTAGTCCTTCAGGAACTCGTTGAAGAGCTCGCGGCCGCCGCCGAAATACCACCACGCGTCGTACTGGCGCTGGTTGAGGCCGAACGGGATGGCCGTGCCGAACGCGAACGTGGGGTCCTTGCCGATGTAGTAGTACGGAGCGGTGTGGCCGCACTCGACCGTGCCGTTCTGCACGGCGTCGGCGACCTGCAGGCCGGGGACGATCTCGCCCGCGGCGAACACCTGGATCTGGAACTTGCCGCCGGTGACGTCGCTCACGACCTTCGCCGCGGTTTCCGCCGCGCCGAAGATCGTGTCGAGCGATTTCGGGAAGCTGGACGCGCAACGCCACTTGATCGTGGGCGAGCCTTGCGCGAACGCCGGTGCCGAGCCGGCGGCGAGGATGCCCGCCATGCCGGAGTGTTTCAGGAACGAACGACGTTGCATGCCACTCTCCTCCTGGGACGTGGATCGGAACTGCCGCAAGCGGTCAGCCACGCGGATTCTAGGGTCGCCCCGGCCGGAACGCCACGGTTTTCGTAGGGCCGCGGACCGGGGCAGGGGACGCAGGGCCGGGGCTTTCCTCGCGCCCGCGCCGCTTCCCGGGGCGCACCAAAACCATGCGCGCACTTCCGTCGCAGCGGCAGCCTTCGTCGCTTCCGCCCGGGCGAACACCCTTTCGCCGTCCGGGTCGGTCCCGCCTGCAGGAAGGCCCGGTCGTTCGCGCTCCCGGCGGCAGGACGAGAAGCCCCGGAACCGCGGTTGTGTGACTCGGCACCGCGGGCGTCCATCCCGCGCGGCGGGAACCTGCCGCATCGCACGCCCGGCGGCGACACCGAGGAAACGCTCAGGGCCCGAGCTTGCGGACGGCGCTGAAGAGGGCCCACGCCCAGCCGGACTGGCGCTCGAGCGTCTGCGTGAACCGGATCAGGTAGCGCGCGTTGCCGGTGTCGAGCTCGATCATGCCGCCGGGGACGAACTGGTCGTCGGGGCCGATCAGGCTGCGCTGGGCGGACTGCCGGTTGTCGGCATGCGCCGGCAGGTAGAGGCCGAAGAACGGACGGTCGGCCGCCTGACGCGCGCCGTCCGCGGGCACGGCCCAGCTGCGCAACAGCACGCGCACCACGCGGCGAGCGATCACTTCGACGCCGACGGTGATCTCGTCGACCTGCTGCCGCTGCATCCGCCGCACGACCGCGAGCATCCATCGCTCGCCGTCCTGGATCGCGACGAGCTCGCCCAGCCGCGCGGGCGCCTCCTTCGCCGGTGCGAGCAGCCGGCATCCGGTCTCGCTGCGGTCGGTCATCGTCCACATCGTGCCGCGGATGCGCCTGGCGACGCTCTCCGGATTCGCGTTGGGACTGACCATCTGCGTGACTTCGTCGTACGCGGCAGCGATCCCGGGCATGCGCGCCTGGTCGGGCAGCCGGTCGATCTCGGCGATGGCGCGCGTGAGCGACGGCAGTCCGGTGACGACGCGCACCTGTGCCTCGGTGCGGTAGCGCTCGGCGCGCGGCGCCTTCGCGATCGCCTCGGGCCCGTAGAGCGAGGCGAGCCGCATCAGCAGCAGTCGCTGCTCGCGCGACGGGAGCTCGCCCGGCTCGGCGGCGGCGTCGCCCTGCTCGGGCAGCCAGCGCATGCGCTCGACGACGCGCGTGTAGACCGGCGCGAGGTCGAGGCACAGGACGCGCCCGCCGATGCCCGGCTTGTCGCGGCGCCTCAACCCCTGCGATCCGGCCAGGTCGACGAAGAACCCGGCGCCCTCGCCCGGCGGCGGGACGAGCGTCAGCGTGGGGGCCCAGTCCGCGAGCTGACGCGCGACCCATTCGACCTGGTCGGGCGTGAAGTTGCCCGAATCGAGCCGCATCAGCAGCAGCGTGTGCACGTACTCCTGCTCGAGCGTGATGCCGGGCTGCGAGAACCCGCCGCCCCCGAGCAGCAGCTGCTCGCGCTGCCAGCCGCGCATGCGCGCGAACTCGTAGAGCTCGTGGAAGTCGCGCCACTGCGCCGGAATCCAGTGGCTGTAGCGGAACAGCCTGAAGCGGCCGTCGAGTCCCCGATGGTGCGCGAGGCGCACGAGCACCCACGGCAGGATCGCGCGCCAGCGCCGGTTGTCCGCGCGCGGATACCCGGCCTTGAGCGCGAGCTGGTAGGCGCCGATGAGCGCCTTCACGAGGTCGAACGCGGCGTGCCACAGGCGCGACTCGACGGACGAGCTCTTCTGGTAGCTGGCGGTGTACTGGCGCGTGATCTGCGCGATCACCGGCTCGAGCCGCGCGTCGATGCGCAGGAGCGCCTCGACCTGCGCGGGACCGACGTCGCGGCGCGAGCCCGGGAACCCGGCGACGAGGTCGAGCGCCTCCTTCTGGATCGCGAGCACGTCGCCGCCCGGCAGCTCGCCGATCCAGCGGGCCGCGTGGTTCGCGCTCGCGAGCGGGTCGGACAGGCGGCGAACCCAGGCGACCAGCGGGTTGCCGAGGCTGCGTGGCGATCCCATCGCTGCGCGCTGCGTCGTGGCCATCATCGGCCCCCGACGGTCATCCGTCCGACGAGGATCGATCCCGTGTGGCGCGAGCCGCGGCGGTCGACATCGCGACCGATCGCGTCGATGTCGCGGAACATCTCGCGCAGGTTGCCGGCGATCGTGACCTCCTCGACCGGGTACGCGATCTCGCCGCCCTCCACCCAGAAGCCCGCGGCGCCGCGCGAGTAGTCGCCGGTCACCGCGTTGACGCCCTGCCCGAGCTGCTCGGTCACGAGGAAGCCGCGGCCCATCCTGCGCATCAGCGCCGGCAGGTCGTCGTCGCCGTGCGAAACGACGAGGTTGTGGCTGCCGCCCGCGTTGCCGGTCGTGGCCATGCCGAGCTTGCGCGCCGAGTAGCTGCCGAGGAAATAGCCGCGCACGACGCCGCGCTCGACGACGTCGCGCGGCGCGGTCGCCACGCCTTCCGCGTCGAACGGCGCGCTGCCGCGGCCGCGCGCGAGATGGGGCTCCTCGCGCATCGACACGTGCGGCGCGAACACCTCCTTGCCGAGCGAGTCGACCAGGAACGAGCTCTTGCGGTACAGGCTCCCGCCCGACACCGCGTGCACGAACGCGCCGATCAGGTCGGCCGCCTCGGGCGCCTCGAACAGCACCGGGCAGTCGAGCGTCTCGAGCGGCCGCGCGCCGAGCCTTCGGGTGGTGCGCTCGCCCGCGATGCGGCCGACCTCGACGCCGCTCGCGAGGTCGCGCGGCGATCGCGCGGCCGTATACCAGAAGTCGCGCTGCATGCCGCCCGCGTCCTCGCCGATCACCGCGACGTCGATGTGGTGGCGCGAGCTCCGGTAGCCGCCGCCGAACCCGAGCGAGTTCGCGTGGAAGAACTCGCTCTCGCCGCGCGACACCGACGCGCCGTCCGAGTTGACCAGCCGCCGGTCGACCGCCAGCGCCGCGGCCTCCGCCTCGCGGCCGAGCGCGATCGCCTCCTCGACCGAGAGGTCCCACGGGTGGTACAGGTCAAGATCGGGCCAGCTTCGCGCGATGCGATCCGGATCGGCAAGACCGGCGCACGGATCCTCGGCGGTGAAGCGCGCGATCGCGAGCGCCTTGGCGACGGTGTCGCCGATCGACGCGTCGGAGAAGTCCGCGCTGCTCGCGTGGCCGCGGCGGCGCCCGACGTAGACGGTGACCGACAGCCCCTTGTCGCGGTTGTAGGCGATCGTCTCGACCTCGCCCTTGCGCACCGTAACGCTCTGGCCGATACCCTGCGACACGTCGACCTCGGCGGACGTGGCGCCGCCCGTGCGAGTGGCGTCGAGCACGACGGCCGCGACCCGGGCGAGCTCCGCGGTGGCGACCGGGAACCGCGCGGCATGCGTTGCCGTGGCGTCGCGGGGTCGTACGAGGGCGGTGGGCGCGGGCATCGGCGGGTCAGGCGGCCCTCCGCGACCGCGCCGGCGGATTCCCGCCGCGGGCGCGTTCGCGTCGAGCGAACGGAAACCGTCGTCTATCATAGCAAAGCCGCCCCCGCCCATGCCTGCCGCCACCCGCCGCCCGCCCGCCCGAAACCGCCTCCCGGCCGCCGAGGAGGGGGCCGGCCGCCCATCGAAGACGCGGCTGAAGCGCGAGATGGAGGCGCTGCAGGCGTTGGGCGAGACACTCGTCGCGCTCGATCCCGTCCGCCTTCGGGAGCTCGACCTGCCGGAGCGGCTCGCCGACGCGGTCCGGCTCGCGCGGGGCATCACCCGGCACGAGGCGCGGCGCCGCCAGATGCAGTTCGTCGGTCGGCTGATGCGCGACGTCGATCCGGAGCCCATCCGCGCGGCGCTCGATCGCTGGGAGAGCGTGCCCCGGGAGGAGAAGGCGCGCTTCGCGGCGCTCGAGCGCTGGCGCGACCGGCTCCTTGCCGAGGCGGAAGCCCTCGACGCGTTCGTCGCCGAGCACCCGTCCGCCGATCGCGCGCTGCTCGCGCGCATCGTGAACGCCGCGCGAGCGGAGCGCGAGCGGGGCGACGCGCCGCGCGCGTTCCGCGAGCTGTTCCGCGAGTTGCGCCACGCGCTGGGCGACGCCTGACCGCGACGGCGCAACCTTCCACCGCCCGCGCCCCGCACGACCATGCAGACTCTCGCCATCGGACTCGTGTCCGTCTCCGACCGCGCCGCGCGCGGCGCCTACGAGGATCAGGGCCTGCCCGCGCTCGAGGCGTGGCTCACCGCCGCGATCACGACCCCGTGGCGGGCGGAGAAGCGGCTGATTCCCGACGAGCAGCCGGTGATCGAGCGCACGCTGATCGAGCTCTGCGACGTCGCGGGCTGCGCGCTCGTGCTCACGACCGGAGGCACCGGCCCCGCGCCGCGCGACGTCACGCCCGACGCGACGCTCGCGATCGCGCATCGCCTGATGCCCGGGTTCGGCGAGCAGATGCGCCAGATCTCGCTCGCGTTCGTGCCCACGGCGATCCTGTCGCGCCAGGTCGGCGTCGTGCGCGGGCGCACGCTGGTCCTCAACCTGCCCGGGCAGCCGAAGTCGATCCGCGAGACGCTCGAGGGTCTGAAGGACGCGGACGGGCGCGTGGCGGTGCCGGGCATCTTCGCCGCGGTGCCGTACTGCCTCGACCTGATCGGCGGGCCGTACGTCGAGACCGACGAGTCGGTGTGCAGGGCGTTCCGTCCGAAATCGGCGCAGCGCCCGCCGGCTGCGTAGAAGGCGTCCGCACGCCGAGACTCCGTGCGAGGTCGTGGGTCAGGCTTCAGCCTGACGCCTTCCCGATGCGCGAGGTCGTGGGTCAGGCTTCAGCCTGACGCCTTTTCGATGCCCCGGTTCGTCCCGCCGAAGCCGCACCCGCCAACATGAACATGATCGAACCACCGAATCGCGTCGCCGGCATGGCATTCGTCGTCGCGTCCGCGAGCGCGTTCGGCGCGATGGCGATCTTCGCGCGCTACGCGTACCGGGACGGGGTCGACACGACGACGCTGCTCGCGCTGCGATTCACGATCGCCGGCGCGATCCTCGTCGCGGCGAGCGCGGCCGCCGGCGCCTCGTGGCCGCGCGGCCGCGACCTCGCGACGCTCGTGGCGCTCGGCGCCGTCGGCTACGCGGGGCAGGCCGCGAGCTTCTTCACGGCGCTCACGCTCGCGCCCGCGGGGCTGGTCGCCCTCCTGCTCTACCTCAACCCGGCGATCGTCGCGCTGCTCGCCGCGTGGCGCGGGCACGAGCAGCTCGCGCCGCGCACGATCGTCGCGCTCGCGATCGCGCTGGCCGGCACGGCGCTCACCGTGGGACCCGCGCTCGCGGGCGGCCCCGGTGGCGTGCATCCGGCGGGCATCGCGTTCGGCGTGCTGTCCGCGCTGATCTACGCGGTCTACATCGTCGTGTCGACCGGCGTCGCGGCGCGCGTCGAGCCGCTCGTCATGTCGACCGTGGTGATCGCGAGCGCCACGGTGCCGTTCGCGGCGCTGGCACTCGCACGCGGGCCGAGCCTCCCGGCGGGCGCGACCGGATGGACCGCCGTCGCCGCGATCGCGCTGGTCTCGACGGTGGCGGCGATCAGCTGGTTCTTCGCGGGGCTGAAGCGCATCGGGCCGACGCGCGCGTCGACGCTCTCGACGGTCGAGCCGGCGGTCACCGTCGCGCTCGCGGCGCTCGTGCTCGACGAGCGCATCGCGTCCGTGCAACTGGCCGGCGGCGCGCTGATCCTCGCGGCGGTGATGCTGCTCGCGAAAGAGGTCCGGGCCCGGGGTTGACTGCCGGGATTCCGACGGCGGCCGGGAGCGGGTTGCGATGAAACCGGGGCCCTGCCCGTTACTTGACGTCGAGGATCTTCATCGCCTTCGCGAGCGTGTCGACCGCCACCTGGTGCCGGCCGGCCTTGTGTGCCGCCTCGCCGTCGGCGCGGAACTTCTTCACGTCCGCCATCTGCGCGTCGGAGAGCTTCGGGCTCTTCGCCAGCGCCGCGTCGATCTTCGCCATGTCGGCGGGACAGTGGAACGCGAGCACGCTGCCCGACGCGGCGATCGCGACGGCGGCGACGAGAATGCGCAGTTTCATCGTGAGGCCTCCTGTGGTTGCATGGCCGGGATGCGCCGGCCGGCGTCTCCTCCCGGAGCGGGCCAAGGATACGCCTCCGCCCGCGTTTCACAATCCTCCGGACGGCGAGGCGCACGAGCGCGGTATCATGCGCCCGCCTCACGGGAATCCGGGAACGGGATGGTCGATGCCGATCGGGTGCGGCGGCGGAACGCCGGACGGACGTCTGGCCTCGCGACCGCATCGCGAACGCCCGGCGCCGCGGTCCGGGACGGGTACGACCCGGCAGCGCGCTCCCGCGACACCGCATGAGTGACGAGACGCCTTCCGCGAAGCAGCTCCGCGTCGATTTCGTGATCGGCGGCGCGCAGAAGGGCGGCACCACCGCGCTCGACGAGATGCTTCGCCGGCATCCGGGCGTGGCGATGGCGCGCGTCAAGGAGCCGCACTGGTTCGACGACGAGGCGGCCTTTGCCGGCGCAGTCCCGGACATGACGCCGTACCACGAACTGTGGGGCGACAAGCTCGGCCGCATGCCGTGCGGCGAGGCCACGCCGATCTACTCCTGGTGGCCGACGGCCGCGAAGCGCATCCGCGCCTACAACCCGGCGATGAAATGGGTGCTCCTGTTGCGCGACCCGGCCTCGCGTGCGTACTCGCACTGGAACATGGAGCGGTCGCGGGGCGAGACCACCCTTCCGTTCGAGGAGGCGCTCGACCGCGAGGTCCGTACCATTCTCGAGCGTCCCGACGTCTTCTCGTCGGTCGACTCGTATCTGGCGCGCGGCTTCTACGCGTACCAGATCGAGCAGCTCGACGCGCTGTTTCCCCGCGAGCAGGTGCTGGCGTTGCGCAGCGAGTGGCTGCGCGACGACCCGACCGGCACCGTCGGGCGCGTCCTCGGGTTCCTCGGCGTCGAGCCCGCGGGCAAGGTCGATCCGGTCGACGCCCGCGTCGGCGAATACGAGAAGCCGCTCGATCCCGGCACGCGGGAGAAGCTCGCGCGGTTCTTCGAGCCTGACATCCGCCGCCTCGAGGCGTTGCTGGACTGGGACCTGTCGGACTGGCTGAGTTGACCGCCCGCACCGCGGCGCGCCATCGCGGTAAGATGCGCGCGCTCGGGGCGAGCACCGGGGGGCGCGCGATGGACGTCGACTGGCTGCAGATGCTGAAGGCGGGCCTGGGAACGCTCGTCGCGCTCCTGCTCGTCGCCGCGCTGTTCGTGATGTTCGTGCGCGACGTCACGCAGAAGAAGCACACGGTCCTGCGCAACTTTCCCGTCGTCGGGCGCTTCCGCTACTGGTTCGAGGAGCTGGGCGAGTACTTCCGCCAGTACTTCTTCGCGAACGACCGCGAGGAGATGCCGTTCAACCGCGCGACACGCTCGTGGATCTACCGGCTCGCGAAGAACGAGGGCGGCATCATCGGATTCGGCTCGACCTACGACCTGCACGCGTCGGGCGCGCTGATCTTCGTGAACGCGCCGTTCCCGGTGCTCGAGTCCGAGCGACTGCCGACGCCGCCTCTCGCGATCGGCGAGGGATGGTGCAGGACGCCGTTCGTCGCGCAATCGATCGTCAACATCAGCGGGATGAGCTTCGGCGCGATCTCCGAGCCGGCCGTCCGCGCGCTGTCGCGCGGCGCGAAG
Source organism: Burkholderiales bacterium (assembly GCA_905339295.1). Lineage (GTDB taxonomy): Bacteria > Pseudomonadota > Gammaproteobacteria > Burkholderiales > Casimicrobiaceae > VBCG01. Next base: position 12,067 of record CAJPFI010000050.1, on the reverse strand, counting down.
GAGGCCGGCTGCTGGCTCGACACGGGCGAAGGCGGGCTCGCGCCGTTCCACCTCGAGGGCGGCTGCGACCTGATCATGCAGATCGGCACGGCGCGCTACGGCGTTCGCGACGCCAACGGCCAGTACGACCACGCGAGGATCCGCGAGATCGCCGCGCGCGAGACGGTGCGCGCGTTCGAGATCAAGCTCTCGCAGGGCGCGAAGCCCGGCAAGGGCGGCGTGCTGCCGGGCGGCAAGGTGACCGAGGTGATCGCGAGCATCCGCGGCATCGCTGCGGGGTGCGACTCGATCAGCCCCAACCGTCATCCCGACATCGGGACGATGGACGAACTGCTCGACAGGGTCGCGTGGCTGCGCGACCTGACCGGCAAGCCGGTCGGCATCAAGACCGCGATCGGCGGGCGCTATTTCGGGAACGAGATGGCCGAGCGCATCCTCGCGCGCGGCCTCGAGTACGCGCCGGACTTTCTCGTCGTCGACGGCGGCGAGGGCGGCAGCGGCGCGGCGCCGCAGGCGCTGGCCGACCACGTCGGGCTGTCGATCGACGAGGCGCTGCCGCGCGTGGCGGACGCGCTCCTCGCCGCGGGGCTCAAGCCGCGCGTGCGACTCGTCGCATCGGGCAAGCTCGTCACCTCGGCGCGCGCCGCGTGGGCGCTGTGCTGCGGCGCCGACTTCGTCAACACCGCGCGCGGATTCATGTTCGCGCTGGGCTGCATCCAGGCGTTGCGCTGCCAGACGAACACCTGTCCGACCGGCATCACGACGCACAACCCACGACTGCAGCGCGGGCTCGTCGTCGAGGAGAAATACCTGCGCGTCGCGAACTACGCGACCAACATGAACAAGGAGATCGACATGATCGCCCACAGCTGCGGCGTGCGCAACGCGCGCGAGCTCGAGCGCTGCCACGTGCGCCTCGTGCAGCCCACCGGCGGATCGATCGCGCTCGACGTGCTCTACCCGATTCCCGCGGTCGCGCCGGGCAAGGCGGCATGACGCCGGGGGGTTCGGCGGGTGCCGGGAAGCGGGTCGACTTCGTGATCGGCGGCGCCCAGAAGTGCGGGACGACGGCGCTTGCAACCGTGCTCCAGGAGCATCCCGGTGTCGCCGTCGCGGCCGGAAAGGAAGCCCACTGGTTCGACAACGACCGGCGTTACGCGGAGGGCGTTCCCGATCCGGCGCGCTACCACGCGCTGTTCGGCGACCCGTCCGAGCCGCGCCTGTGGTGCGACGCCACGCCGACCTACTGGTGGTGGCCGCCGGCACCCGCGCGCATCCGGGACTACAACCCCGGGATGAAGTGGATCGTTCTGCTTCGCGACCCGGTGGCGCGCGCCTACTCGCACTGGAACATGGAGCGCACGCGGGGACGCGAGACGCTCGGCTTCCGGGAGGCACTGGCCGCCGAGGACGGGCGCATGCGCAACGCCACGATGCACGAGGCGCGCGCCTACACCTACCTCTCGCGCGGGTTCTACGCCCGCCAGCTCGAGCGGCTCTGGTCCGTGTTCCCGCGGGACCGGACGCTCGTCCTGCGCAGCGACCGGCTCCGTGCCGAGTTCCCGGACACGGTCCGCGAGGTCGTCGGCTTCCTCGGCCTTCCCCCGATGGACGTGCCGGATGCGCCGCCGGAGAACACCGGAAGCTACGAGCAGCCGCTCGCCGCGGCCGACCGCGCCGACATCGTCCGCGTCTACGAGTCGGACGTGCGCGCGCTCGAGCGCATGCTCGGCTGGAATCTGTCCGAGTGGCTCCGTTGACCGCGTTCCGCTCCCGCGCCGCTCGCCCGGGCGCGTCGGCGCCAGGGCGGACCTGGCGCCGAGGTCGCGATCGTCGCATCGGCGGGTGCCGGAACCGAGAGAGGCGTCCGTGACGTTGCCGATGGCGGGCAGCGGGTCGCCGCGCGTCGATTTCCTGGTCGGCGGCGCGCAGAAGGGCGGCACGACGGTGCTCTACGAGCTGCTGCGCCGCCACCCGTCGGTGTCGATGTCGCCGCGCAAGGAGCCGCACTGGTTCGACAACGATTCGCTGTTCCGGGAGGGCCGGCCCGACGTCGCGCCGTACCACGCGCTGTACGGCAACGACCTCGCGACGCGACTGTGCGGAGACGCGACGCCGTCGTATTGCTGGTGGCCGCCCGCCGCGGCGAGGGTCCGCGACTACAATCCGGCGATGAAGTGGGTCCTGTTGCTGCGCGACCCGGTCGCGCGCGCCTACTCGCAGTGGAACATGAAGCGCGCGGGAGGCAGGGAACCCCTCGCGTTCGCCGACGCCATCGCCGCCGAGCTGGCCTTGACGCGCGAAGGCCGTCCCCCCGAGCAGCGGCAATACTCGTACCTGTCCCGCGGGCTCTATGCGCGCCAGCTCCGGCGGCTGTGGTCGTCGTTCGACCGCGGCCAGACGCTCGTCCTGCGCAGCGAGCGCCTGCGCGACGATTTCACCGCCACGGTCGGCGCGGTGCTCGCCTTCCTCGGCCTCGAGCCCGTGGACCTCCCGAGCCACCTGACCGCGTACGAGGGCACCTACGTCGAGCCGCTGTCCGACGCCGGCCGCGCGGCGCTGGCCGGCGTCTTCGAGTCCGACGTGCGCGCGCTCGAGCGCATGCTCGGCTGGGATCTCGCCGACTGGCTGCGGTGACGACTGTCCTCAGCCGCGCCTCGGGGCGCCGGCGCGCGCCGCCGGATCCTGCCGGTAGAACGTGGCGAACTGCCGGTACACGTCCGGATAGTCGCCGGCGAGCGTCGCGGGCGATGCGAAGAAGACCTCGGAGAGCACCGCGAAGAACTCGCCCGGGCTCTCCGCGGCGTACGGGTCGATCGCGGTCACCTCGTCGCGGTCGACGCGCGCGACGAAGTCGTCGTAGGCGGCCGTGAGCGCCGTCTTCCACGCGCGGACTTCGAGCGCCGAAGCGAGCGGCGGACAGCCGTTGGCGTCGCCGTCGCGCATGTCGAGCTTGTGCGCGAACTCGTGGATGACGAGGTTCATGCCGGCGGCCTCGAAGTCCGCCGAGGCCTCGACGTCCGGCCACGACAGCACGACCGGCCCGCCGGGCATCGCCTCGCCCGCGAGCGGGCCGTCGGCCGCGTGCACGACGCCGGCCTCGTCCTCCCAGGTCCAGCCGGGCACGAACTCGTCGGGATAGACGACGACGCTCTCGAAGTCGTCGTACCAGTCGAGGCCCAGCTCGAGCACGATCACGCAGGCCTGGACGGCGATCACCACGCGCTGCGAGGGCGTCACGTCATGGCCGCCGGCGCCGACGATCGACTTGCGGTCGAGGAACAGCACGACGAGGTCGCGCAGCCGCGCGCGGTCCGCAGGCGCGAGGTCGGCGACGAAGGGCAACGACGCGACCGCCCCGTCCCACAGCGCGTCGGGCAGCGCCGAGCGGGCGAGCACGCGACGGCGGCCCCAGCGCTTGAGCGCGTCGAACATGCGCGCGCGCCGCTACCGGCCTTCGCCGGCGTCCGCGGCGCGGCCGTCCGGCTCCGGCTCCACGTCGATCACGCCTTCCCCTTCGCCCGTGAGGAGACGGTCGGCCTCCGCCTCGGGCAGCGCCTCGACGTCGCGCAACTTCCTCGCGATCGTCGTGCTCTTGCGGCCCGCGTCGTCGAGCGTCTTGCCGACCTGGTCGAGCTTCTCGCGCGTCTTCGCGAGGATGTCGCCGAAGCGCCCGAACTCGGTCTTGACGGCGCCGAGCACGCGCCACACCTCGGTCGACCGCTTCTCGATCGCGAGCGTACGAAAGCCGAGCTGCAGGCTGTTCAGCATCGCGGAGAGCGTGGTCGGGCCCGCGAGCGTGACGCGGAACTCGCGCTGCAGCGTCTCGCTGAGGCCGGGACGCGCGACCGCCTCCGCGAAGAGACCCTCGGTGGGCACGAACAGGATCGCGAAGTCGGTCGTGTGCGGCGGCTCGACGTACTTGTCGCGTATCGCCCTCGCTTCCTGCTTGAAGAACGCGTCGAGCGCGCGCCGGCTCGCATCGACCGCGGCGACGTCGGCGCGCTCGACCGCCTCCTGAAGGCGCTGCCAGTCGTCCATCGGGAACTTCGCGTCGATCGGCAGCCAGCAGGGGGCGCCATCGTCGCCCCGGCCCGGGAAGCGCACCGCGAACTCGACGCGCTCGCTGCTGCCCGGCCGCGTCGCGACGTTCTTCGCGTACTGCGACGGCGTCAGGAGGTCCGCGAGCAGGTTGCCGAGGGCGACCTCGCCCCAGGTTCCGCGCGTCTTGACGTTGGACAGCACGCGCTTGAGGTCCCCGACGCCGACCGCCAGCGTCTGCATCTCGCCGAGTCCCCGGTGCACCTGCTCGAGGCGGTCGGACACCTGCTTGAACGACGCGCCCAGCCGCGCCTCGAGCGTCGCCTGCAACTTCTCGTCGACGGTCGCGCGCATCTGCTCGAGCTTGGCCGAGTTCTCCGTGCGCAGCGTATCGAGGCGCTGCTCGACACCGGCGCGGATCGCCTCGAGCTTCTGGTCGTTCGCCTGGGTCAGCGCCTGCAGCCGGTCGGCTGCCGTCTTCGCCTGCCCGGCCTGGAGCTCGGAGGCGTCGCGCAGCGCCTGCTGGGTCGACAGCGTGAACTGCGCGAGCCGGTCGCCGAACGCCGTCAGCGCGTCGCCCTGCCCCTTGTTGAGCGCGGCGAACTGCTGCTGCGTCGTGCCGGTGAACTGCGTCAGCCGATCGCCCACCTCGCCGCGGAGCGTCTGCGCCGCCTGCGTCTGCTCGGCCCTGGCGATCGCGAGGTCCTGCCGCAGCTCCGCGCGCGCCCCCAGCATGTCCTGCTTCAGGTCGCGCTCGAGATCCTCGCCCTGCGCCCGGACGACGGCGAGGTCCTTGCCGAGTCCCTCGATCCGCTGGTCGAGCGCCTCTCGGGCGCGCGCGAGCGTCGCGAGCCGCGAAAGCGCCATCGCGACGAGCGCGACGACGACCGCACCGACGATCGCGACGGCGGCGAGGATCGCGACCAGGAGATTCGTGTCGGTCATGGTCGGGCGATTCTAGCGCGGGAGGTGGTGCAGCGCGCGAGCCAGGCGCGCGCCCGTCGCGTCGCCGCTCCGCAGTTCGCCCGGCGTCCGACGTGATGCGGGCGGCGGCGGCTCTGCCGACGCGGCGGTGCCTATTCGGTCATCGCCAGCACCGCGAACGTGGCGAGCCAGTGCGCGCCCATGTAGTCGCCGCTCTCGAGGCCCTCCATGCCCGTCGCGACGTGGCGCTGCGACGCGTCGCGCAGCACGGCGGCCCGCGCGTCGCCCGGCGGCAGCGCGTTCGCGATGCCACGCATGCACCACGCCCGCGACAGGTTGAGGCCATCGAGATGGACGATCTGCGGATCGGAGCGGTCGGTCGCCTCGGCGGGCGCGAAAAGCGCCCGCGGCTCGCCGTGCGCGAGGCCCGGCAGGAACGCGGCGAGCCACGCGCCGTAGCGCTCGTGCGGCAACACGCGGCGCATCAGGTCCGCTTCCATCAGCGCCGGCGAGAGAAAGTCCGCGCCCGACGGCTCCCACGCGGCCGGCGCGTCTCGATCGCCGCCGAACCACGCGAGCGCACGCGACACGCACGCATCCTCGAGCGCCCGTTCCTGCGCCGCGCGCGCGTAGTCGATCGCCAGCGCGAGGCCGAATGCGGAATTGGGGTGCGTGCCATGGCGGATCGGGTAGCGCGCGCGAGCGAGCCAGTCCCGCCAGCGCGCGGCGAACGCGGCCGCGAGCGGCGCGATCGCGCGCGACCAGCGCCGGCTGTCCGCGTCGTCGCCCTGCCCCAGCTCGCGCGCGAGCTCGAGCAGCCAGGCCCACCCGTAGGTGCGCTCGAACGACCGGGCGTGCGGGCGCGCGAGGTAGGCGCACTCGGCCGCGATCGCCTCGGGCGCGAAGTGCGCGTCGAAGGTCCGCACGATCGCGGCGCGCTCGGGCAGCGCCGGCACGAGCCGCGCGACGCGCGCGAGCAGCCAGTGCATGTGCACGCACGAATGCCAGTCGTAGCTGCCGTAGAACGCCGGATGCAGCTCGCGGGACGCGCGCAGGTCGTCGGGCGAGCCGAGGACGTGGTCCGGCTTGTTCGGATACTCGGTGGAAACGTTCGCGAGCGCGACGCGGGCGAGCCGCGAGGCGGTCGTGACGGTGAGCTCGGGCACTTGCATCGACGGACGGGCAGGCCGGAAGTCGCCCATTGTCGCCCATCCGGTCCGTCGCCGGCGCCCGGCGGCGCGGGGCTACGCCTGCGCGGCGCCTGCCGTCTCGCGGCTCGCCCGCTTGCGCTCGTGCTCCTTCAGGAAGCGCTTGCGGATGCGGATCGACTTCGGCGTCACCTCGACCAGTTCGTCGTCGGCGATGAACTCGACCGCGTACTCGAGCGTCAGCCTGATCGGCGGCGTCAGCAGGATCGCGTCGTCCTTTCCCGAGGCGCGGACGTTGGTGAGCTGCTTACCCTTGATCGGGTTGACGACCAGGTCGTTGTCGCGCGAGTGGATGCCGATCACCATCCCCTCGTAGAGCTTGTCGCCCGGCGACACGAACATGCGCCCGCGCTCCTGCAGCTTCCACAGCGCGTAGGCGACGGCGTCGCCGTCCTCCTGCGAGACGAGCACGCCGTTGCGCCGCTCGGGAATCTCGCCCTTGACCGGCGCGTAGCCGTCGAACACGTGGCTCATGAGGCCGGTGCCGCGCGTCAGGTTCATGAACTCCCCCTGGAAGCCGATCAGCCCGCGCGCCGGGATCCGGTAGTCGAGCCGCGTGCGCCCGCGCGAGTCGGACTCCATGTGCAGGAGCTCGCCGCGACGGCCGCCCAGCTCCTGCATCACCGCGCCCTGGTTCGCGTCGTCGACGTCGACGGTGAGGTTCTCGTACGGCTCGTGCACGACGCCGTCGATCTCGCGCGTCACGACGCGCGGCCGCGACACCGCGAGCTCGTAGCCTTCGCGCCGCATGTTCTCGATCAGGATCGTCAGGTGCAGCTCGCCGCGCCCGGACACCGCGAAGACGTCGGTGTCGGCGGTGTCCTCCACGCGGAGCGCCATGTTCACGAGCAGCTCCCGCTGCAGGCGCTCGCGCAGGTTTCGCGACGTCACGTACTTGCCCTCGCGTCCGGCGAGCGGCGACGTGTTGACCTGGAACGTCATCGCGAGCGTCGGCTCGTCGACGGCGATCGGCGGCAGCGCCTCGGGCGCCTCGACGTCGGCGAGCGTCGTGCCGATCGTGAGGTCGTCGACGCCGGTCACCAGGACGATGTCGCCGGCGTGCGCCGCGTCGACCGGCACGCGCTCGAGGCCCGCGAACGTGAACACCTGTCCGACCTTCGCCTTTTCCGGCACCGCGCCGGCGGCGAGCGGTCCGTGGAGCACCGCGACCTCGGCGCCGGCCCTCAGCGTGCCGCGGCGGATGCGCCCGATCCCGAGGCGGCCGACGTAGCTCGAATAGTCGAGCGCCGAGATCTGGAACTGCAGCGGCGCGTCCGGATCGCCGCCCGGCTCCGGCACGCGCTCGAGGATCGTGTCGAACAGCGGCGTCATGTCGCCGCCTTCCGGCGGCTGGCCGGTCTTCGCGACCTTGACGTCGAGCGTCGCCCAGCCGCCGAGCGCGGACGCGTAGACGACCGGGAAGTCGAGTTGCGCGTCGGTCGCGCCGAGACGGTCGAACAGGTCGAAGGTCTGGTTGACGACCCACTCGGGGCGCGCGCCGGGACGGTCGACCTTGTTGACGACGACGATCGGCTGCAGCCCCTGCCTGAGCGCCTTCATCGTGACGAACCGCGTCTGCGGCATCGGACCCTCGACCGCGTCGACCAGCAGCAGCACGCCGTCGACCATGCCGAGCACGCGCTCGACCTCGCCGCCGAAGTCCGCGTGACCGGGCGTGTCGACGATGTTGATGCGCGTGTCGCCGAGCCGGATCGCGCAGTTCTTCGCGAGGATCGTGATGCCGCGCTCGCGCTCGATGTCGTTGCTGTCCATCACGCGCTCGCCGACGTGCTGGTGGCGCGCGAACGTGCCCGACTGCACGAGCAGCTTGTCGACCAGCGTCGTCTTGCCGTGGTCGACGTGGGCGATGATCGCGATGTTGCGCAGCGCTTCGGGCATGGGGCGGTCGGGGGCAGCGGTCGGCATTCAGGGGCGGCGGGCAAAAAGCCTTCCATTATAACGGTTTGCGGCCGCGTACCGCCAGTGCGCCGGCGCGGGCCGGACGCGCCCCGCGGCGGCGCATCGACGTGGCCCGGATAATGCTGTATCCTTGCCAAGTCATTGTTTCCGGTCGCACTTTCTCCACCGCTATCACGCAGCCTGGACCGGAACTCGCCACGCGAGTGGGCCGCGCTTCAGGAGATGTCGTGATGAGCAGTGCCCCGAGTTTCGACGAACTCGGCCTCGCGCCCGAATTGCTTCGGGCGGTGGCGGAGGCCGGCTATACCACCCCCACGCCGATCCAGCAGCAGGCGATCCCGGTCATTCTCGCCGGGCGCGACGTCATGGGCGGCGCCCAGACCGGCACCGGCAAGACCGCCGGGTTCGCGCTGCCGATCCTGCAGAAGCTGCTCCCGCAGGCGAACACGAGCCCGTCTCCCGCGCGCCACCCGGTGCGCGCGCTGATCCTCGCGCCGACGCGCGAGCTCGCGATCCAGGTCGAGGAGGCGGTCAAGAGCTACGGCAAGTACACGGGCGTGCGCTCGACCTGCGTGTTCGGTGGCGTCGACATCAAGCAGCAGCTCCCGATCGTCCGCGGCGGCGTCGAGATCCTCGTGGCGACCCCGGGACGCCTGCTCGACCACATCGAGCAGAAGAGCGTGCATCTCGGGCAGGTCGAGATCTTCGTGCTCGACGAGGCCGACCGGATGCTCGACATGGGCTTCATCCCCGACATCAAGCGCATCATGGCGCTCATGCCGGTGACCGCGAAGCGCCAGAACCTGCTGTTCTCGGCGACGTTCTCCGGCGAGATCAAGAAGCTCGCCGATTCGCTCCTCAACCAGCCGCAACTCATCGAGGTCGCGCGACGCAACACTGCCGCCGAGACGGTGACGCAGAGCGCCTACAGGTGCCCGCAGGAAGCCAAGCGCGCGCTGCTCGAGCACATCGTGCGCTCGCGCGGCCTCAGGCAGGTGCTCTGCTTCGTGCGCACCAAGCACGGCGCCTCGCGACTGGCCCGCCAGCTCGAGAAGGACGGGCTCCTCACCTCGGCGATCCACGGCGACAAGACCCAGCTCGCCCGCCTCGAGGCGCTGGCCGCGTTCAAGGACGCGAAGCTCGAGGTGCTCGTGGCGACGGACGTCGCCGCGCGCGGCCTCGACATCGACGACCTGCCGCTCGTCGTCAACTACGAGCTGCCGCACGTTCCCGAGGACTACATCCACCGCATCGGCCGCACCGGCCGCGCGGGCGCCACGGGCGAGGCGATCTCGCTCGTCGACCCGGCCGAGATGAAGTACCTGACCGAGATCGAGAAGCTCCTGAAGAGGACGATCCCGATCTCGACGCCCGACATCGACGTCGCCGCCGCCGGCCGCGACCGTGGCGAGCGTCGCGAGCGGCCGCCCGCGCGCGGCCGCGCGGACGGCGAGGCGCGCCGCGAGCGGGCCGAGCGCGCGCCGCGACCGCCCCGTGCCGAGCGCGAGGATCGCGTACGGTCCGCACCGACCGCGGGTCGCGCTGCGCGTGAAGCCGAGCGCGAGGAGGCCTACGCGAGGAACCCCGACCAGCCGGCGCGCGCGCACGCGGCGGAAGCGCCGCGCGCCGGAACGCATGCGCACGGCGGCGCGGCGGCGCGGCGCGGCTTCGGCGCGAACCGCCAGCTCCCGGCGCTGCTGATGAAACGGCCGGCGGCGCCGGCGCAGGACACCGCGCCGGAGAGCCCGTCGCAAGAGACCGAGAAGGCATAGCGCGCCCGGGGCGCCACGTGCGCGGGCGCGAGGTGCTGGTCGCGCCGACATGACGGCGATCGCGCTCGCGTTGTGTCGCGCCGGCTTCGAAGCGGAGGCCGCGGCCGACCTGGCCGCCATCGCGCGGACCGCCCGCGCATCGATCGAGGTCGACCCGACGCGGGGCGCGGCGTTCGTCGTCGCGCGACTGCCGCGGCACGATCGTGCCGCCTGGCGACGCGCCGTCACCGTTCGACCCCCGGTATTCCTCCGCAGCCACTTCACGGGCAGCGGACCGCACCTGATCGCGGTCGGTGCCTCGACGCGACCCGACCGCATCGCGCCGCTGGTCGCCGCGCTCGCGGCGCTCGCGGCCTCGCCGGAACACGCCGCGCCATGGCTTGCGCCATGGATCGAATTCGCCGACACCAACGAAGGCAAGGCGCTTTCGACGCTCGCGCGCGCGCTCGACGGCAGGCTCGCGTCCGCGTTGCGCGAACGCGGCCTCGTCGCCGGCGCGGCGGCGCGGCGCCCGCACGTGTTCCTCGTCGACGGCACGACCTCGTACGTCGGCACGAGCGAGGCCGGCACCGGCAGTACGTGGCCGCTCGGCATCCCGCGGTTCGCGTTGCCGCGCGCGGCGCCGTCGCGCTCGGCGCTGAAGCTCGCCGAGGCGATCACGGTGTTCCTGGGCGACCGCACGGACGCGCTGTTGCACATGGGACAGGCTGCCGTCGACCTCGGCGCCGCGCCCGGCGGCTGGACCTGGCAGCTCGTCGCGCGCGGCCTGCAGGTCACCGCCGTCGACAACGGCGCGCTCGCGCCCGCGCTCGCTCGCGATCCGAACGTCGAGCACGTACGTGCCGACGGACTCAAGTGGCGCCCGCGCCGTCCCGTCGACTGGCTCGTCTGCGACATCGTCGAGCAGCCGGTCCGCATCGCGTCGCTCGTCGCCGACTGGATCGCGACCGGCACGGCCCGCAACGCGATCTTCAACCTGAAGCTGCCGATGAAGAGGCGCCACGACGAGGTCGAGCGCTGCGCGGCGCTGATCCGCGACCGCCTCGACGCGGCCGGCATCGACGCGACGGTCGCGTTCCGGCACCTCTACCACGACCGCGAGGAAGTCAGCGGCTGCGTGCTGCGGCGCCGCTGAGGCGCGCGCGCGGCGAGCGTGCTCAGCCGCGGGCCGCGTCCGCGGCTTCCGTCTCGAGCTTCGACAGGCGACCGTCGTCGAGGTGGTAGACCGCGTCGAAGCCCTCGATCATCCGGCGGTCGTGCGTCACCGTGATGACCGCCGACCCGCGCTCGCGCGCGATCTTGCGCAGCAGCGCCATCACCTTGACGCCGCGCTCGGTGTCCAGCGCGGCGGTCGGTTCGTCCGCGAGCACGAGGGGAGGCTCGTTCGCCAGCGCGCGGCCGATCGCCACGCGTTGCTGCTCGCCGCCCGACAGGTTGGCCGGCAGCGAGTCCGCGCGGTTCGCGATCTCGAGGTAGCCCAGCAGCTCGCGCGCGCGGCGCGCGGCGTCGCGGCGGCTCGCGCCGTTGAGCTGCATCATCAGCGCGACGTTCTCCTGCGCGGTGAGGAACGGGATCAGGTTGTGCTGCTGGAAGACGAAGCCGATGTTGCGGCGTCGGAACGCGCGCACGTCGACGCCGGTCCGGCCGTTGTCGTAGACCGTCACGCCGTTCATCACGATCCTCCCGGCGCTGGGCTCGAGGATCAGGCTGATCGACAGGAGCAGCGTGCTCTTCCCCGACCCGCTCGGGCCGAGCAGCGCGATCAGCTCGCCGCGCTCGACCGAGAACGTCGCCGGCTTGAGCGCCTGCACGGCCAGCTCGCCGGAGCCGAAGGTCTTCGAGACGCCGGTCACCTCGAGCACGGCCATGGTCAGTGTCCCTCTCCGGAGGCCGCTTGCCGCACGACCCCGCCGCAGCCGGGGGATCCCGTGGAAGGGCGGCGACAACGGCGCAATGCGCGACGCCGGGCGCCGCGGGACTCGGGAATACCCTCAAGCCCGGCAACCGCGTGATGCGCGGTTTCTCGTCCGTTCCTGCGCAAGGGACCTCCGGAGCGGGGCACTAGTGGACTGTAACACTTAATTCGGTAGTATCATCATGCCTGCGGAGGGCGTGATGAAACTCACGAAGAGCGAGCAGACTGAATTGCAGCGACAAGCCAGTGCCAGGAACGGTCGAGCGGATTCGGCGCGCCGTGCGCGG
>CAJPFI010000049.1 GCA_905339295.1 Burkholderiales bacterium | reverse complement strand
CGCTGTGACTGTCGGGCTGAAGCCCGACCCACAGCGCGCGGGCTTGCCGGTCGCATTTCCGCCCGACGCTCTTCGCTGTGACTGTCGGGCTTCAGCCCGACATCGAAGCGCAGGCCGGCCCATCCTTGTTTGGTGGACCGGGCTTCAGCCCGACATCGAACCGCAGGCCCGGCCGGCGCCGGACCCGCGACGAAGCCGCATGCCACGCGATTCGCGCGCGGGCGCCGGAGGGCTGCCGGATCGGTGGCGGCGCGGAGGCGATCGCGTGGCGCCGGACGGCCTGGAGCCCGGACTCGAGCTGCCGGCAACGCGGCCTTTGCGGCCCGGCAGCGCCCAGGCGACGCTCGAGTACATCGCGCTGCGTGCACACATCTCCTCGTCCTCGATGACGACGAGTTCCTTCGCCACGTTGCGCGCGCAGACGCCGCAAATCGCCGGCCGATCATCACGACGTCCTCGACGGTACGCGAGCGGCGGCGGTTGATCGCCTCGAGCTTGCGCCGGCAGGTGTCGGACACGGGCCAGAATGTCCTCGCTTCGGCGGGCACCAGGCCGAGCGCGGACGCGATGTAAGCCCTCTCGTCGCCGGGGGCCTACGCCTGCCCGCCCAGCGCTTCGGGATCGGTACCGTCGGCCGCGGTGCCCGGTTGCGCCCGGCCGGCCGGGGTGGCCATGAGCGCGAGCGCGAAGTCGGCAGCGGCGAGTCGATGTGCCCTGATGATTCCCGCAGAGGTTGAAGACGTGGGCGGCCGCGGCGCCGTCACGTGGCCGGACCCCGCGGCGAGCGCATCCTCGAACATCTTCTCGTCCGCCGGACTGCCGCACGCGCGCTCGCCGACCGGGAGGCCATCGCATGCCGGCCGAAGGCGAAAGTGGAGCAAGGCCTCTATTCCCGCGCTGGACTTTTCCGCCCGTTCATCGCACCATTACGAGCTTTTTGCCTGCCTCTGGCCCCGCGAAGTTGCGGGGCCGATGCTTTCAGCGCGCAGGCGCGTTGCAGTGCAGCGCAGGCCGTGCGTTCGGGCGCCGGGGTGACGCCCGGGTGGAGCGGCCCGTTGCCCATGGCGACGGTGAGACGTCGCGCCCGCCCCGGGTCAGCTCGACGTGCGGTCCGCGGCTGGCGTCGCCACGAGAAGCGGTGCACGACGGCTTTGCGATATGAGGTCGACGACAGTACGATTCGCCCCTTCCGGAGACGCGCCAGCCCCCGCCAGCCCGACCGGCTGCAGGCGCGGCCACCGCACGGCGCTACCCGCGCCGGCGACCTGAAACGTCCGGTTCCATCGATCCGATCGGATTACCACAGTCTGGAGAAACCATGTTGAAGATGACCCGTTGGGCCGCGCTGGCCGTGGTCCTGCTCGCGGGCGCGGCGCACGACCTCGTCGCCCAGGCGCAAGGCCAGCCCGCCGCCCCGGCCGCGCCCGCGGCCGCGACCGAACCGGCTGCGCCCGCCGCACCCGCCCCGGCGCCTGCGCCCGCCGTCGCGAAAGCCGCCAACGGCATGACCTCGACCGAGATCGTCGAGAACCCGTACGGCCTCGAGGCGCTCTGGCGCGGCAGCGACGTGGTCGCCAAGGCGACGCTCGTGATCCTGATCATCATGTCGATGGGCACGTGGTACATCATCGTCACCAAGCTGTACGAGCAGTACAAGGTGGGCAGGGCGGCGCGAAGGGCGGAGAAGGAGTTCTGGAGCGCGCCTTCGGTCAAGGAGGGCGTCGGGCGCCTGAAGTCGGGCAGCCCGTTCCGCTACATCGCCGAAACGGGACTCGAGGCAACCGAGAAGCACACGGGCCTGATGGAGGGCGTCAACATCAACGAATGGATCACGATGTCGGTGCAGCGCGCGACCGACAACGTCGGCAGCCGCATGCAGGACGGGCTCGCGTTCCTCGCCACCGTCGGCTCGACCGCCCCGTTCGTCGGGCTGTTCGGCACCGTGTGGGGCATCTACCACGCGCTGACCGCGATCGGCATCGCCGGCCAGGCGTCGATCGACAAGGTCGCCGGACCGGTAGGCGAGGCGCTGATCATGACCGCGCTCGGGCTCGCCGTCGCGGTGCCGGCGGTGCTCGGCTACAACTGGCTCATCCGCCGCAACAAGGCGGCGATGGAGCGCGTTCGCGCGTTCGGCGCCGACTTGCACGCGGTGCTGCTCGCTGCGCCGAAGCACGCCGCCAGGGGCTGACGCCATGGCGATGAACGTCGGCCCGTCCGACGGAGACGAGGACGAGGTCGTCTCGACGATCAACACGACCCCGCTGGTCGACGTGATGCTGGTGCTGCTGATCATCTTCCTGATCACGATCCCGGTCGTCACCACGTCGGTGCCCGTCACGCTGCCCAGGGAGAAGATCGAGATCCGCGAGACCAAGCCGGAGAACATCACGCTCTCGGTCGACGTCGCCGGACGGATCTACTGGAACGACCTGCGCATCGCGAACACCGGGGCGCTGATCGAGCGGCTCAAGAAGGTCGCGATCCTGACCCCGCAGCCCGAGGTGCAGATCCGCGGGGACGGCGGCGCCGCGTACGACTCGATCGGACGCATCATCTACGCGTGCCAGCGTGCCGGCATCGCGAAAGTCGGCTTCATCACCGAGCCGCCGGTGCGCGGCGGCTAGCCGCGCCGCGCGTCACGACGAGGAACGGAACATGTCAATGAACGTCGGCACGGGCGGGAACGCGAACGACCCGGACGTCATGATCGACATCAACACCACGCCGCTGATCGACGTGATGCTGGTGCTGCTGGTCATGCTGATCATCACGCTGCCGATCCAGCTCCACTCGGTCAACCTCAACATGCCGGTCGGCAACCCGCCGCCGCCGCTGGTGACGCCCGAGGTGCTGAAGATCGACATCGACAGCGCCGGACGCGTCTTCTGGAACGGCGAGCCGGTGGACGACCGCGCGACGCTCGAGGAAAGGCTCGGCAACGCGGCGACGCAGACGCCGCAGCCGGAACTGCACCTGCGGCCCGACAAGTCGGCAAGGTACGAGGTCGTCGCGATGGTGCTCGCCTCCGCGCAGCGGCTGGGGTTGACCCGGATCGGCATCGTCGGCAGCGAGCAGTTCATCGAATAGTCCGCCGGCGGCGGCCACCCCGCCCGCCGGATCACGGAGACATCGCGACATGGATTACGCACGACGGCAGAGAGACCCGACGCGGCACATGCTCGGGATCGCGTTCGTCGTCCTGTTGCACGCGCTCGTGGTCTACGCGCTCGTGACCGGGCTCGCGCGCAAGGCCGTGGAGGTGATCAAGAAGCCGATCACCGCCACGATCATCGAGGAAATCAAGGCGCCGCCGCCGCCGCCCCCGCCCCCGCCGCCGAAGAGGATCATCCAGCAGCCGAAGCTCGAAGTGCCGGTGATGCCGTACGTGCCGCCGCCGGACATCCCGCCGCCGCCGCAGGTGATCGAGACGCCGGCGATCACGGCGGTGACGCCGGAGCCGCCGAAGCAGGAATACGTGATCGCGCCGCCGCCTCCGCCGGTGGTCGTCGAGCCGGCGCCCCCTGCGCCGCCGAGGCCGGCGGTGCGGCGCGGCATCGCGCGGATCGCGGGCGACGATCCCGTCTACCCGCGCGAGGCGATCCGCGCGGGCGTGCCGAAGGGACGCGTGGTCGTCCGTTTGCAGATCGACGAGAAGGGCAACGTGACCGACGTGAACATCGTGTCGTCCGATCCGCCGCGCGTGTTCGACAAGGCGGTTCGCTCCGCGCTGGAGGGCTGGAAATTCCGCGCCGACGGCGAAAAGTACACCGGCGAGGTCGAGATCAATTTCCAGTTGCGCGACTAGCTCGTCCAGACTCTCCTCGCCTGCCGAAACGGCCGCTCTCGCGCGGCCGTTTCCGTTCAATGCGTCGACTCGTGCGTGCATCCGTACGTCGCCCGAACGACGCCGGACCTCCGAGGCGCGATCGAGCTTCGCCGCGAGGTTTCGCGGGTATGGGTCGGGCTTCAGCCCGACGCTTCTCGAGTGTGGGCTCCTCGCCGGGGCGCCGTCGGGCTTAAGCCCGACCCACGGCAAGGCCGGGGCGTCCGGGGGCCAGGCCCGCGCGAGACCTCCGGGGCGCGATCGGGCTTCGCCCCGAGGCTTCTTGGATGTGGGTCGGGCTTCAGCCCGACCCACGGGAATGTCGGGCGTCGGCGGTCCGGCCTCGGCCAGGCGCCTGAGGCCGAGACGCGCCGGTACTCAGTCGCGTCTGAGCACGAATGCCGCGCTGCCCCACGTCGCGGCGCCGACGGCGACGAGCGCCGCGGCGATGTGCGGCAGCGAGACCGGTTGCGCCGCGAGAAGCCGGAACAACTCGCGCGCGACGTCGGTGGCCAGCCCCGGAAGCGCCGCGGCGAACGCGGCTCCCGCGATGCCCCACAGTGCCCACTCGACCGGCTTGCGCCAGCGCGGCGCCGCAAACGGCGCGGGCAGCGCCGCCATGACGCGCGCGGTGAACCCGGCATCGTCGACGTGCTCCGCGCGATGCTCGCGAGCATCGCCGGCGAGCGCGCGCTCGAGCCAGTCGTCGTCGGGGGAAGGGTCGGGGACCCGTTTCACGGAGAGGTCGGTCATGTCGCGTTGCAGGAAGGAAGGTCGTTCCTAATCCGCCCACGAGGCGAGCGCGATCCTGAGCTTCTGTTTCGCGCGATGCACATGCGTCTTCACGGTGCCCACCGGACACCCGAGCACGAACGCCGCTTCCTCGTGCGACAGGTCGTTATGGTAGCACTGCACGATCGCGGCGCGTTCCGCTTCGGAGAGGACGGACATCGCACGCTCCATGTCGACCTTCAGCGTCGCGCCGCGCGCGTGGTCGGGCACGCCGTCGGCCGGCATGTCGCCGTCGTCATCCGGGTCGGCGAGATCGTCGTCGGCGTCGCCGAGCAGCGTCTCCTTGCGCTTGCGCGCGTCGGCGAGCCAGCAGTTGGTCGCGATCCGGTAGAGCCAGGTCGAGAAGCGGGCCTCCTGCCGGAAAGACTTGAGGTTGCGCCACGCGAGCACGAACGTCTCCTGCGCGAGATCGTCGGCCAGCGCATGGTTGCCGGCGGTGAGCCGGCGCAGGCAGGCGCGCACCGCGGACTGGTGGCGGCGAACCAGCTCGGCGAACGCATGCCGGTCGTCACCGACGACGGCTCGTGCGATGAGTTCGGCATCGGTCACCTGCGCGGGCGCATCGGGCGGTCACGCGGACGGCGGCCCGGGCGGCGGCGACGGCGACGCGGTCCTGCCGACATTCGACGCGTCGATCTGCCGTTCCTCGAAGTACCACAGCACGATGTACCCGAGGCCGAGGAACATCAGCACGAGACCGACGACGTTCGGCGAGCCGTCCTCGAGCATTGCCCAGAACACGAGTCCCAGCCCGATCGCTCCCATGACGACTCCCTTGCGGAGGTCCGTCCAGGCCGTGCGGCGGCGGACCGCCTTCGCCTGCTCGTAGAGCGGCGCGGCGGCCGGCACCGCCCCCATCGACGGCGTGCGACCGCCGGCGACCGCCTCGAGCGCCTCGGCCGGGGGGACCACACCCTTCTCGGCCAGCCTGATCATCGTCTCGTTGATCATCCGCGTCCTGCGCACCTTGTACCAGATCACCAGCGCGATGATCAGGATCGGCGTGAGGAACACGAGGAAGGTCACGCCAAAGACCATTCCCGCGAGCCACGGGGCCTGGTCGACGAACGCCTCGAACGAATCGAACTCGCGGGTCCCGTCGGCGCCGTGGAGCCGGACTCGGCCGTCCTCGTCGTCGAGCTGGATCCCGATGACGGCGCCTCCCGCCCGCTTCTTCGGCTTGCCGTCGGGCGCCGGCGCGGCCTCGGCCGCCGCCGCAGGCGCCGTGGACTCCTCGGCGCCGGCCGCGTCGGCGGGAGCCTTGGCCGCGCCGGGCTCGTTCGCGGCGATCCGGATCGCGACCGAGGGCGCGGCGGCGGCCTCCGGGACGAACGGCGGGACGAGATCGGCGACCGCGAGCGCCGGGCCGCCGGATCGGGGCGGAGTCGCTCCGCCAAGCCCGCCGCCGGCGGCGAGGCCGACCAGGACGGCGGCGGCGAGGACCCAGGCCCGGTGGCGGGCGACGAGGGTGGCGATGATGGGCATGGGGACTCCAGCGAACACGTTGCTTGTTGGATGCGGCGTGGCGACGATCCGGATTCGCCTGCCCGACGCGTTGGTCGGCCGCGGCGGGGCCGGTGCTATCATCGGCAGGCTCGCCGACAGGCGCCACCCCGCCGCGCGGTAGTCCCGATGGCCACGCCGCACGACACCATCTCCCCGCCGCGCCGACGCTCCCGATCCTTCCGTCCGCTGGCGGCACTCGCGCTGGCCGCCGCCCTGCTGTTCCCCGTGCCCGCCCGGGCGGCCGACGAGCCCGTCACGCTCAACTTCGTCAACGCCGACATCGAGGCGGTCGTCAAGGCGGTCGCCGAGATCACCGGCAAGAGCTTCATCGTCGACCCGAGGGTCAAGGGCACGGTCACGATCGTCTCGTCCCGGCCCGTGTCGCGCTCGCTCGTCTATCCGACGCTGCTGTCGGCGCTCCGGATGCAGGGCATCGTCGCGGTCGAGAGCGACAACGTGGTGCGCATCGTGCCCGAGGCCGAGGCGAAGCTGCAGGGCGGCCCGGTGATGCGCGGCGCCGTGACCGCGGCCGGCGACCGGATGGTCACGCAGGTGATCCCGCTGCGCTACGAGTCCGCCGGACAGCTCGTCAACGTGCTGCGTCCGCTGATCACGCCGTCGAACACGATCGCCGCGTTCCCCGGCGCCAACGCGCTCGTGATCACCGACTACGCGGACAACCTGCGCCGCCTCGAGAAGGTGATCGCGTCGCTCGACCAGCCGCCGGGCGGCGAGCCGCTGGTCGTACCGCTGCGTCACGCGTCGGCGATCGACCTCGTGCCGACGCTCACGAGGCTCGCCGGCGAGCCGACCGGCCCCGGCGCGGCCGACGCGCAGCAGCGCGTGGCGATCGTCGCCGATCCGCGCTCGAACAGCGTGATCGTTCGCTCGGACAACCCGGGCCGCGCGGCGCGCGTGCGCCAGCTGATCGAGCAGCTCGACACTCCCGGCCGCGCCGGCGGCAACATGTTCATCGTCTACCTGAAGAACGCCGAGGCCCAGCGCGTCGTGCAGACGCTGCGCGCGCTGCTCACCGGGCAGGAGCCGGCCGCGCCCGCGGGCGGCCCGACCTCGCCTCCTTCCGGCGGGATCTCGGGCGCGATGACGTCGTCCGGGTCCGCGGCGGCGCCGCCGCTGCCGTTCGTGTCGGCGTCCGTGTCGACGAGCTTCACCGCGAGCGGCGCGACGGTGTCCGCGGACACCGCGAGCAACGCGGTCGTCATCCTCGCGCCCGAGCCCGTCTACAACAACCTGCGCGCGGTGATCGAAAAGCTCGACGTCCGGCGCGCACAGGTCTACGTCGAGGCGCTGATCGTCGAGGTGTCGGCCGACAAGGCGGCCGAGTTCGGCATCCAGTGGCAGGCGCTGACCGGCGTCAACAGCACGCAGACGCGCGTGGTCGGCGGGACCAACTTCGGCGCGCGCGGCACCAGCGGCGACAACATCATCGACATCGCCGCGAACCTCGGCGCGGCCGGGCAGGGGCTCAACCTCGGCGTGATCCGCGGCACCGTCAACATCCCGGGGCTCGGCAGGATCCAGAACCTCGCGTTCCTCGCGCGCGCGCTCGAGACGCAGGTCAACGCGAACATCCTGTCGACGCCGACGCTGCTCACGCTCGACAACGAGGAGGCGCGCATCGTCGTCGGCCAGAACGTCCCGTTCGTCACCGGACAGTACGCGCAGACCGGCACGACGGCGACGGTGAGCCCGTTCCAGACGATCGAGCGGCGCGACGTCGGGCTCGTGCTGCGCGTCAAGCCGCAGATCACCGAGGGCGGCACCGTCCGTCTCGTGCTCTACCAGGAGGTCTCGCGCATCCAGGACCAGACGAACGCCACGGGCATCATCCTATCGAAGCGCTCGCTCGAGTCCTCGGTCGTGGTCGACGACGAGCAGATCGTCGTGCTGGGCGGGCTGATCGAGGACCGCCTCACCGACGGCACCGACAAGGTGCCGGTGGCGGGCGACCTGCCCGTGCTCGGCCAGCTGTTCCGCTACGACGCACGCCGTCGCGAGAAGACCAACCTGATGATCTTCCTCAAGCCGACGATCGTCAGGGGCGGCGCGGGCGGCAGGGAGTTCACGTCCGAGCGCTACCGGTACCTGCAGGGCGAGCAGCAGCGGATGGACCCGGGCGAGCGCCCGTTCTGGAACGACCCGGCGATGCCGACGCTGCCGCCGGAAGGGAAGATGCCGGGCCAGTCGGGCGCGACGGTGCCCGGGCCCGCGACTCCGCCGCCGCCGATCCCGCCCTGGACGGCGCCCGCCCCGTCGCCGCCGTTCGCGCCTCCGGACGCGAAACCGCAGTAGGGCCTGTCGCGATGGGCTCCGTCGCCGCGCCCCCGCCCGCGAT
The DNA here is from genome assembly GCA_905339295.1 of Burkholderiales bacterium. Lineage (GTDB taxonomy): Bacteria > Pseudomonadota > Gammaproteobacteria > Burkholderiales > Casimicrobiaceae > VBCG01. The sequence goes on along the minus strand of CAJPFI010000049.1, from coordinate 8,001 downwards.
TCCGTACGCGTTCGCCCGCACGCACGGCGTGCTCGCCGCGGGCGAGGAGGCGGGCGCGGTGGTCGTGCTCGTGCGCCCGGACGCGACCGCCGAAGGCATCGCCGAGCTGCGGCGCGTGCTCAAGCGGCCGGTGCGCACGCGCGCCGTCGACGCCGAGCGATTCGCGGTCGAGCTCGCCCGCGCCTACGATCCCGGGACCGTGCCTTCGGCCGCCTTCGCGGGCGACGCCGCGCGCGACGCGGACATCGCGCGGCTGATGCAGGAGCTGCCGCGCGCCGAGGACCTGCTCGAGCGCGCCGAGGCGCAGGCGCCGGTCATCCGCATGATCAACGCGCTCCTGCTGCAGGCGGTGCGCGAGCGCGCCTCCGACCTGCACTTCGAGCCCTACGACCAGCGCGCGGTCGTGCGCTTCCGCATCGACGGCGTGCTCGCCGACGTCATCGAGCCGCCGCGCGCGCTGCACGCCGCGCTGGTGTCGCGCCTCAAGATCATGGCGAACCTCGACATCGCCGAGAAGCGCCTGCCGCAGGACGGGCGAATCGCGCTGAAGCTCGGCGACCGGACGATCGACGTGCGCGTGTCGACGCTGCCCACCGGTCCGGGCGAGCGCGTCGTGCTGCGCCTGCTCGACCAGGACGCGGCGCGCCTCGACCTGGCCGCGCTCGGGATGGCGGACGACACGCGAGCCGCGGTCGACCGGCTGATCCGCGAGCCGCACGGCATCGTGCTCGTCACCGGTCCGACCGGCTCGGGCAAGACGACGACGCTCTACGCGGCGCTGTCGCGCCTGCCGCGCGGCAGCGTGAACATGATGACGGTCGAGGACCCGATCGAGTACGCGCTCGACGGCGTCGCGCAGACGCAGGTCAACGCGCGCGTCGAGCTCACGTTCGCGCGCGCGCTCCGCGCGATCCTGCGCCAGGACCCCGACATCGTGATGATCGGCGAGATCCGCGACCTCGAGACCGCGCAGATCGCGGTGCAGGCCTCGCTCACCGGCCACCTCGTGCTCGCGACGCTGCACACGAACGACGCCTCGAGCGCGGTGACGCGGCTCGCCGACATGGGCGTCGAGCCCTACCTGCTGTCGTCGGGCCTGCTGGGCGTCCTCGCACAGCGGCTCGTGCGCACGCTGTGTCCCGCGTGCCGCAAGGCGCAGCCGCCGACCGACGGCGAGCGCGCGCTGCTCGGCTCGATGGGCGTCGCGCCGCCCGCCGCGCTGCACGCGCCGGTCGGCTGTGACGCGTGCAAGGGAAGCGGCTACCGCGGGCGCACCGGCATCTACGAGCTGCTGTCCGTCGACGAGACGATGCGCCGCCTGATCCACGACGGCGCGGGCGAGATCGCGCTTCGCGACGCCGCGCGGCGCACGCACCAGCGCAGCCTGCGCGCCGACGGCGCGCGCTGGCTCGCCGACGGCACGACGTCGCTCGCCGAGCTGGTGCGCGTCACGCGCGACAGCTGACCGCGCGTGGGGGCTTCGTTCCGCTGGGAGGCCGTCGACGCGAGCGGGCGCGCGCAGCGCGGCGTCGCCGAGGCCGACAGCGCGCGCGGCCTGCGCGACCGGCTGCGCGCGGACGGACTCGTCCCGACGGCGGTCGAGCCGGCCTCGGGCGGGGCGGGCGTGCCCGCGCATCTGACCGCCCGCGAGCTCGCGCTGGCGACGCGGCAGCTCGCCACGCTCACCCAGTCCGGCATGACGCTCGACGCGGCGCTCGGCGCGGCCGCGGCGCAGGCCGACGACGCTCGCAGCGCGAAGCTGCTCGCGGCGCTGCGCGGGCACGTCGGCGGCGGCGAGTCGCTCGCCGCGGCGCTCGACCGCTACCCGCGCACGTTCGCGCCGCTCTACCGCGGCCTCGTGGCGGCGGCGAGCGAGTCCGGCCGCATGCCCGAGGTGCTGGGCCGCCTCGCCGATTACCTCGAGGCGCGCATCGCGCTGCGCGAGCGGTTCGCGACGGCACTCCTCTACCCGATGCTGGTCGCCGTCGTCGCGTTCGCGGTCATCGCCGTCCTGCTCGTCTACGTCGTTCCCCAGGTCGTCTCGGTCTACCAGCAGAGCCGCCAGACGCTGCCGTGGCTCACGCAGGCGCTGATCGCGACGTCGTCGTTCCTCCGCGCGACTGCGTGGGGATGGCTCGTGCTCGTCGTCGCGGGCACGCTGGCGTTCATGCTCGCGATGAAGCGCGCGCCGTTCCGCGACGCGGTGCACAGGTCGCTGCTCGCGACGCCGGGCGTCGGACGGCTGCTGCGCAGCCTCGACACCGCGCGGTTCGCCTCGACGCTCGCGATCCTCGTCGCGAGCGGCACCCCGCTCCTGCGCGCGCTCGACGCGGCCGCCGGCGTGATCCGGATGCGGCCGATCGCCGATGCCGCGGCGTTCGCCGCCGCGGGCGTGCGCGAGGGGATGCCGCTCGCCCGTGCGCTCGCCGCCACGCGCGCGTTTCCGCCCGTGCTCGTGCACCTGACGGCGAGCGGGGAGGGGAGCGGCGCGCTCGCGCCCATGCTCGAGCGCGCCGCGGCCGACCTCGAGCACGAGGCCGAGCGGCGGCTCGCGTGGATCGCGGCGCTCGTGCAGCCGCTGATGATCGTCGCGATGGGAGCGATCGTGCTCGTGCTGGTGCTCGCGATCATGCTGCCGATCGTGTCGATGAACCAGCTGATCCGCTAGCGGAGTCCGTCGCGCGATCGCCTCGTCGGCGGATCCGCGCCGTCGGGCCGTCCTCGTGTTCGCGCTCGCGGCGGTCCCTCCGCCGCGCAGCCGCGGCGCGAGGGCTATCGACCGGTTCGATCCGGCGCGCGACGCGGAGCGGGATCCCGCCACCGCTTGCGCGCGCCCGCGCGCAAGGCGCGCGCGCGATCGTCGTCGCAGGCGGCGAAGGGTGCGCGTGATGCCACCTCACGGACCGGCTCGTCGAGGCGCCCCCGGTGCTCGCGCGCCGGCACGGCACGCGCGACGTGTGGCCCAGGGTGAACACCTTGCGCGACAACCGCAACGACGCGCTTCCTTCACGCAGGCCCGCGACCGGCACCTGTTGGTGCCCGACGTCGGCGGACGGCTGCACCATTCGCAGGACACCGGCGCGCTCGAGGCGGGCGGGGCTGCGACAAGGCGACGATCCGCGCGCTCCTCGAGCGCTCGGCGCCATCCGGCGCCACGGCGTCCCGATCGCCGGAGCCGTGCCGCGCAGGCCCACCGCGCGCGCGTCGTCCATGCGCGTCTCCAGCGTCGGCATGTCGGCGATCCGGTCGGACAACCCGGTGCCGCGCTTGTCGAACAGGATGAGCCGCGAGAACGATGCCAGGCGCTCGAGGAATCGCGCCACGGCGGGGTCTTCCCGGAGCACCTCGACATTCGAGACCCAGCCGGGCACGACGATCAGGTCGATCGGGCCGCCCCCCGTCACCTGGCAGGCGATGCTGACCTCGCCGCTTCGCGCGTACCGGGTGTCAGGCGACATCGTCCCGCTTCCGCGGCGCGCCGTTCGCGGCGCGTCCCGTGGCGGAGGGCGGGCCGGCGCGGGGCATGCCGGTCACCGGTCGGGCGGCCGACGGCGTCGTCCGGCCGGACGTCGCGGCGTGGTGGCGCGCGAGCGCCCATGCGACGTGCTCGCGCACGAGCGCCGAGGGATCGTCGGCCCGCGAGTGCAATGCGCCGACGATCGTCGGCGACGACGGCGCGTTGCCGAGCGCGACAGCGATGTTGCGCAGCCACCGCTCGTGGCCGATCCGGCGGATTGCGCTGCCGGCCATGCGCGCGTCGAACTCGTCGCGTGTCCACGCGAACAGCTCGGGGAGCGCCGCGTCGTCGAGGCCGTGGCGCACCGTCGCGAAATCCGGGTGCGCGGCCGCGTGCGCGTAGCGGTTCCACGGACAGGCGAGCTGGCAATCGTCGCAGCCGTAGATGCGGTTGCCGACGAGCGGGCGCAGCGCCTCGGGGATCGCGCCGTCCAGCTCGATCGTGAGGTAGGAGATGCAGCGGCGCGCGTCGAGCTCGTAGGGAGCGACGATCGCGCCGGTCGGGCACGCGTCGAGGCACGCGCGGCAGGTGCCGCAATGCGCGTCGACGGACTTCGTGAGCGGCAGCGGCAGGTCGGTGTAGATCTCGCCCAGGAAGAACGCCGATCCCGCGTCGCGCGAGAGCAGCAGCGTGTGCTTGCCGCGCCATCCCAGTCCCGCCTTGGCGCCGAACGCGACTTCCATCACCGGCGCGCTGTCGCAGAACACGCGGTAGCCGAACGGGCCGGCCTCGGCCTCGATCCGCGCTGCGAGCGCCTGCAGTCGCGGGCGCAGGACCTTGTGGTAGTCGCGGCCCAGCGCGTAGCGCGACACGTACGCGCGATCCGGATCGTCGAGGACGGCGCGCGCGTCGCGCGACGCCGAGGGCCAGTAGTCGAAGCGCGCGCTGATCACGCGCACGGCGCCGGGGACGAGCTCGCCCGGCGCCGCGCGCAGCGCCGCGTGCCGAGCCATATAATCCATCGTGCCGTGACGGCCGGCGGCGATCCAGTCGGCGAGCCGCTGCGGCGCGTCGCCGAGATCGACGTCGGCGACGCCGATCGCGTCGAATCCCAGCTCGCGCGCCCAGACCGCGATGCGGTCGCCCAGCGCGTCGAGGTCCACGGCGCGCGGGGTCGCCGCGTCGGATCCGGCCTGCATGTCCGCGAGCGTAGCGCAACGGCGAGCGACCCGAACCGATGATCGCGACCTTCCGAACGCACCTGCCCGATGCCGCGGCGACCGAAGCCGCGGGCCGGGCGCTCGCGCGCGGGCTCGCCGGCGGCATGCTGGTGACGCTGTCGGGGGAGCTCGGGGCCGGCAAGACGACGCTCGCGCGCGGGGTGTTGCGCGGGCTCGGCTGGGAGGGGCCGGTGAAGAGCCCCAGCTACACGCTGCTTGAACATTATCCGCTTTCGAGTTTATACTTGTATCACTTTGATTTCTATCGGTTCGCCGATCCGCAGGAATGGGAGACGGTGGGCGCGGCGGAAGCCTTCACTCCGCGGAGCGTCGGGCTGGTCGAATGGCCCGAGCGCGTCGCGGGGTTCCTGCCGCCGGCGGACCTCGAGGTGCACCTCCTTCCTGCGACCGGAGGGGACGGTCGGACACTGGAGCTCGCGGCGACGACGACGGCCGGTGAACGATGCGTATCCGAGATCAGAAAGGCGCTCGCGGCGCCGTAGTCCACGTGTCGATCGGGCGCAGGCGCGCGCTCGCGTGGGCGCTGTTGCCGGCGGCCCAGCTCCTCGTGCCGGGCGCCTGGGCGCAGGCGGCGCGCATCGCGTCCGCGCGCGTCTGGCCCGCGCAGGAGTACACGCGCGTCATCCTCGAGTCGCCCGCGCCGCTCGCATGGGAGGTGCTGACGCTCAGCGATCCCGACCGCGTCGTGCTCGACCTCGACGGCGCCGACGTGGGGCCCGAGATCGCGGGGCTCGCGCAGCGCGTGCAGGCGAGCGACCCGCACCTTGCGGGCATCCGCTACGGCCGCAAGACGCCGACGGTGCTGCGCGTGGTGTTCGACCTCAAGGGCGGCGTCGTCGCGCAGGCGTTCGCGCTCAAGCCGGTCGCCGAGTTCGGCCACCGCCTCGTCGTCGACCTGATCCCGTCGACGCCGCCGGACCCGCTCATGGCGCTGCTCGATGCCGATCGCGCGAAGCCGGGAGCCCCGCCCTCGGACGCGCGCCCCGCGGAGGGCGCGGCCGCGAAGCGCGACGTGGCGCGGCGGGTCACCATCGCGATCGATCCCGGCCACGGCGGCGAGGACCCGGGCGCGATCGGCCCGAAGGGAACCTACGAGAAGCACGTCGCGCTCGCGATCTCGCGCCGGCTGAAGCAGGTGCTCGACGCGGGCTCCGGCGTGCGCGCGGTGCTCACGCGCGACGACGACTACTTCGTGCCGCTCGCGACGCGCGTGCACAAGGCGCGGCGCGCGCAGGCCGACCTGCTCGTGTCGATCCACGCCGACGCGTTCCGCGAGCCGCGCGCGCGCGGCTCGTCGGTGTTCGCGCTCTCCGAGAACGGCGCGACGAGCGCGGCCGCGCGCTGGCTCGCGCAGAAGGAGAACGCCGCCGACCTGATCGGCGGCGTCAACCTCGACGTGCGCGACCCGGTGCTCGCGCGCACGCTGCTCGACCTGTCGCAGACCGCGCAGATCAACGACAGCCTGAAGGCGGGCCGCCACGTGCTGGCCGGGCTCGCCGAGGTCAACGCGCTGCACAAGCGGGACGTCGAGCAGGCGGGGTTCGCGGTGCTGAAGGCCCCGGACGTGCCGTCGATCCTCGTCGAGACCGCGTTCATCTCCAATCCGGACGAGGAGAGGAAGCTGCGCGACCCGCGCCAGCAGGCCCGCTACGCCGAGTCGATCGCCGATGGCGTGCTGCGCTACTTCTCGCGCAATCCGCCGCTCGCGCGCGGTTGAGACAGGGATCGCGGTTCGCGGTTCGTGGGGCGGAGGACGCGCGGATCGAACGCTCGCCGGAGCCGGCCGGGCTGCAGGACACGGTCGCCCCGTTCGACCCCGCCGCCGGCCCCCGTCTCGCCGCGTCCCGATCCCGCTTCCAGTAGAATCCGCGCGTGCTCCGATTCTTCGTCCTTTTCCTCGTGATCCAGGCCGTGCTCTTCGGCCTCGAGCTCACGCCGCCTGCGCAGCAGTGGTTCGTGGTGCCGTGGACGAACGCGCTCGCGCAGATCTCGACGACGATCGTCACGTTCTTCGACCCGAACGTGGTCGCCGTCGGCAAGGTGATGCGCAGCACGACCAACGGCTTCGCCGTCTCGATCGAGGCGGGCTGCAACGGGGTCGAGGCGACGATCGTGCTGCTCGCGGCGATCCTCGCGTTCCCGTCGCCGTGGAGGTACAAGCTGGCGGGGCTCGCGGCCGGCATCGTCGCCGTGCAGGGCCTCAACATCCTGCGCGTGATCAGCCTGTTCTATCTCGGGCAGTGGGACTTCCAGGTGTTCGAGTGGGCGCACCTGTACGTGTGGCAGGCGCTGATCATGCTCGACGTGCTCGTCGTGTGGCTCGTCTGGGTCCGCACGCTGCCGCGCGAGCCTGACGACGACCGGTCGCCGCCGGGTCCGCCCGCTGCCGCCACCGCTCCCGCCTGACATGGACGCGCCGCGCCCGTCCGGATCCGCGACCGCCGCGGGCGGGACGCCCGGCCGCTCGCCGCTCCCGCGCTTCGTGCTGGTCGTGCTCCTGTGGCTGCCCGTGGCGTTCGCGGTCTGGTACTTCGTCGCGCCGGCGCTGATGTGGATCGTCGGCCTGCTGTGCGACGTCGTGGCCCTGCCGTTCGGCGACCTCGTGCGCAAGGTCGAGCAGTCCGGGTCGACGCTCCAGTTCGTCACGTCGCTCAAGCCGGGGAAGGCGGCCGGCGCCGGCGTCGTGAGCGTCTCGGTCGACGGCCTCCTCTACGCGTTCGGCATGCCGATGTTCGCGGCACTCACGATCGCGGCACGGGAGCCGGCGCGCTGGAGGATCCTGGTGATCGGCATCGTCGCGCTGCTGCCGTTCGTCGCGTTCGGCGTGTTCGCCGACTTCCTCAAGAACGTCGCGATCACCGCCGATCCGCTCGTCGCCTCGCAGGCCGGCTTCTCGGCGGCGCAGCGAGAGGTGATCGCCTTCGCCTACCAGTTCGGCACGCTGATCATGCCGACCGTCGCGCCCGCGATCCTGTGGGTCGTCACGCATCGCAGCTTTCTCGAGCGGATGCGCGCGGCGACGCGAAGCGCGTCGGGCTGAAGCCCGACCCACAGCGACGCCCGGGCCGAAGCACGACCCCAGGCGGACTGCGAAACGCCGGCGCGACCGCAGGCTTCCGTGGGTCGGGCTTCAGCCCGACGCCCTGCCGGCCTTGCGCTCCCGCTCCCGCTCGCGCCGCACCCGCCTCTGCACCTTGCCCGAAACCCGACCCCAGGCGGACTGCGAAACGCCGGCGCGACCGCAGGCTTCCGTGGGTCGGGCTTCAGCCCGACGCCCTGCCGGCCTTGCGCGCGCGCTCCCGC
>CAJPFI010000048.1 GCA_905339295.1 Burkholderiales bacterium | reverse complement strand
GTTCCTCAAGGAGAGCGTCGACGGTTGCGGCGGGGAAATGACGCTGGCGCGCTTCCGCGGCGGCCAGTCGAACCCGACGCTGCTGGCGACCTTCGCCAACGGCCGAAAGCTGGTGCTGCGCAAGAAGCCCGACGGCGTGCTCCTGCCGTCGGCGCACGCGGTCGACCGCGAGTTCCGCGTTCTGAAGGCGCTGGAGGACAGCGCCGTGCCGGTCGCCCGGCCGCACGTGCTCTGCGACGACGAGGCCATCGTCGGCGCCATGTTCTACGTCATGGACCATGTCGACGGGCGCAGCTTCTGGGACCCGGCGCTGCCGGATCTCGCGCCGGCCGAACGCAATGCGATCTACGCCGAGATGCGCCGGACGATCGTGGCCATCCACGGTCTCGACTGGGCCGCCGCCGGCCTCGGCGGCTTCGGCCGGCCGGAAAACTACCTCGCCCGCCAGGTGGCGCGCTGGTCGAAGCAGTACCGGGCGTCCGAGACCGAGCCGATCGCGGCGATGGACCGGCTGATCGACTGGCTGCCGGAAAACCTGCCGGCGCAGCGGCGCGCGGCGCTGATCCACGGCGACTTCCGCCTCGACAATCTGATCTTCCACCCGACCGAGCCGAAGGTGCTCGCGGTGATCGACTGGGAGCTGTCGACGCTCGGCGATCCGGTCGCCGACTTCGCCTACCACACGCTGACCTGGCACCTCGCACCGAAGCCGTTCCGCGGCCTTCAAGGCCTCGACTTCGGCGAACTCGGCATCCCGGACGCGCGCGCCTACCGCGCCGCCTATTTCGCCGCGTTCGGCGAACCCGAGCCGGACGAGCGCGACTGGAACGCTACCCTCGCCTACAGTCTGTTCCGCGTCGCGGCGATCCGTCAGGGCATCATGAAACGTGTCGTCGACGGCACCGCCTCGAGCGCCCACGCGCGGCAGGCCGCCGCGCTGGCGCGGCCGGTGGCCGAGCTCGGCCTCCGTTTCGCCGAGCAGGCCGACCGCAACTGAAGGAGAACGCCATGGCCGACCCCGCTTCCCTCTATCCTGCGACCGGCGCCGCCGTGGTCATCGGCGGCTCGGGCGGCGTCGGCGCCGAGATCTGCCGGGTGCTCGCCCGCGACGGCTGCGACGTGGCGCTGACCTATTTCGGCAACGAGGCGCGGGCGCGGCTCGCCGCGGGCACGGTGGAGGCCGAGGGCCGCAGCGCCGGCATCCACCGCCTCGACATCGAGCAGACCGACAGCGTCCGCGCCTTCGCCGCCGAGGTCGCGCGCGTTCATGGTTCCGTGCACACGCTGGTCTATGCCGCCGGTCCGCTGGTGCCGCTGATACACCTGTCGAAGATCGAGCCGGAGCTGATGAAGAAGCACCTGATGCAGGACACGTTCGGCTTCTTCAACGTCGTCCAGGCTTTCCTGCCGCAGCTGCGGGCCGCGCGCGGCTCGATCGTCGCCTGCCAGACGGCGGCGCATTACCGCTACGCCGCCGCCGACGGCCTCTCGGTCATCCCCAAGGCCGGCGTCAACGCCATGATGAAGGGCATCGCCAAGGAGGAAGGCCGCTACGGCGTGCGCGCCAACGGGGTGGCGCTCGGCATCATCAAGGCCGGCCAGCATCCGGAGCTGACCAGGCTCGGCTTCATCGACGAGAAGTACATGGAAGCCGCGGCGCGCAACACGCCGCTGCGCCGCAACGGCACGGCGACCGACGTCGCCGAGGCGGTCACCTTCCTCGGCTCCAGCCGTGCCGGCTTCGTCTCCGGCCAGGTGATCTGCGTCGACGGCGGCTACTCGATCTAGAGCATTTCCTGCCAAATCTGAATCGCTCTGCCGGAGGGCATTTGGCACGAGGTCGAGGGTTTCGGCGACGGTCGATGTGGTGCATCGGCCGAGCCGGAACCCGAAGGATTTGGGCCAAATGCACCCGGCCCGAAAGGGTTTCCCGCTGGCGGGCGCCCGCTTCGTCGGACGGACTTGGCCGTACTTCCGGTACGACCCACGCCGTCCTCCTGGCGGATCGCCTCGCCATCGGAGAAACAGAGTGATCCAGATTTGGCAGGAAATGCTCTAGCGGCGGACGGCGCGAGGCTGCCCCTCACCCTTACCCTCTCCCCGTGAAGAACGGGGAGAGGGGGGCATCGGCGTCGGCGACCGGTTCTTCCGCGTTGGCGATCGGGTCTTCGGCGATTTGCGAAAGCGGTGGTGGCAGCGTCCCTTCTCCCCGTTGCTCACGGGGAGAAGGTCCCGGCAGGGGGATGAGGGGCCGCGCGCAACGCCCCTTAGTCCGGCCGGACGATGTTGACGACTGCCCGCGCTCCTATCGCTGGCAGGGACCCAGCATCAGGAGCATTCCCTTGCGCGAAGCTGTCATCGTCTCCGTGGCCCGCACGCCGATCGGCAAGGCCTTCCGCGGCGCCTTCAACGACACCGAGGCGCCGGCGATGTCCGGCCATGTCGCCCGCCACGCAATGGAACGCGCCGGCGTCGACCCGGCCGAAATCGAGGACGTCGTGCTCGGTTGCTCGGCGCAGCAGGGCACCCAGGGCTACAATATCGGCCGGCTGACGGCGGCGACGGCCGGCATGCCCGACGGCGTGCCGGGCATGACCATCGACCGCATGTGCTCGTCGGGCCTGATGGCGGTGGCGACCGCTGCGAAGCAGATCATGGTCGACGGCATGGAGGTCGTGCTCGCGGGCGGGGTGGAATCGATCAGCCTCACCCAGAACAGGCACAAGAATTCCTACCGCGCCCGCTCGGCCGCCGTGCTCGAGCGCTCGCCGCACATGTACATGGCGATGATCGAGACGGCCGAGATCGTCGCGGCGAAATACGGCGTGTCGCGGGCCGCGCAGGACGAATTCGCGCTGGCGAGCCAGCTGCGCACCGCGGCCGCCTACGCGGCCGGCCGCTTCGACGACGAGATCGTGCCGATGCGCACGGTGAAGACCGTCGTCGACAAGGCGACCGGCGAGACGCGCTCGGAAGAGACGCTGCTTGCCCGCGACGAAGGCTATCGCGCTGACACCACGCTCGACGGCCTCGCCAAGCTGCCGCCGGTCTTCGCCGACGGCGAGCTGGTGAAGAAGGGCGAGCATGTCACCGCCGGCAACGCCTCGCAGCTCTCCGACGGCGCCGCCGCGCTCGTGCTGATGGAGGCGAAGGAGGCGGCGCGGCGTGGGCTGTCGCCGCTCGGCATCTACCGCGGTATGGCGGTCGCCGGCGTGCCGCCGCAAGAGATGGGCATCGGCCCGGTCTTCGCCGTGCCGAAGCTGCTGGCGCGCGCCGGGCTCACCGTCGACGACATCGATCTCTGGGAACTGAACGAGGCCTTCGCCAGCCAGGCGATCTACTGCCGCGACCGCCTCGGCATCGATCCGCAAAAGCTCAACGTTGACGGCGGCGCCATCGCCATCGGCCATCCCTTCGGCATGACCGGCGCGCGCACGACGGGCCACGTGCTCCTCGAAGGCCGCCGCCGCGGCGCCAGGTACGGCGTCGTCACAATGTGCGTCGGCGGCGGCATGGGCGCGGCCGGCCTGTTCGAGATCTGCCGCTGACGATGTCGCTCAAACCGATCCTCGGACCGGTCACCCAGCTCGGCTTCGTCGTCCGCGACGTCGAGGCGGCGATGCGCCACTGGATCGACGTCTTCGGCGTCGGGCCGTTCATCGCGATGGAGCGCGGGGTGTCGCAGCCGCCTTCGGTGACGTGGATGCGCGGCGAGCCGGTGACGGTGGAGCTGAAGCTCGCCTTCGCCTTCATGGGCGACGTGCAGGTCGAGCTGATCGAGCAGACGAACGACGCACCGTCGCCCTACGCGGAATTTCTCGCCGCCGGCCGCGAGGGGCTGCAGCATCTCGGCTTCTGGGTCCACGACCACGCCGCCGCGACGCGCGCGGTCGAGGCCGCAGGCTATCACCCGGTCTACGAGATCCGCGTCGCCGGGCAGGATCTGCCGATCGTCTACTACGATTCCCCGTCTCTCTACGGGCCGATGCTGGAGCTGGTGCCGCCGAAATGGCGCCGCTCGCGCGAAGCCATCGCGCGGCTGACGCGCGAATGGAGCGGCGACGAACCGATCATCCGCTTCGACACCTATTCCGAGTTCCTGGCGAAAGCCGGCGTCAGCTTCGACTGAAAACCCCGGCGCCGGTTCCTCCCCCGTTCACGGGGGAGGGGGACCGCCAAAGCCGGTGGAGGGGGCGCATCGTTGCGCAGCGCTTCTCTTGCTTCAGGGCAGCAGCTGCTCGAGACTCTCGATCTGGGCGCGCAGCGACTGGATCGTCGCCCTGACCGCCGCGAGGTCGGCCTGGGCGGCCTTCGGCTTGCGCAGGCCCTGCATGACGATGTCGGCGATGATCTCGGCGATCTCGCGCGGCGACTTCGGCCCGTGCGGCGAGTACCAGCGCGAGGTCCAGTTGGCGGCGCCGATCACGGCGAAGGCGGCGATCTTGGGATCGACCTCGCGGAATTCGCCGGTGGCGATGCCGTCGGCGATGCAGCGGACGTAGAAGTCGTAGATCTGCCGGCGGCTCTTGTTGTAGAGCTCGCCCATGTGCTCGGGGATCTGCGCCTCCAGCCGCGAGAACAGCAGGAAGCGCGAGCCCGACGTCAGCCGCCGCTCGATGCCGTCGAGCACGGCGCGCTTCAGCCGCTCGGTCGCCGTCAGCGTCGGATCCTCGATCAGGTCCTGTAGCTTGTGCGACGGCGTCAGCGCCTCGGCCTCCACCAGCGCGGCGAGGATCTCCTCCTTGTTGCGGAAGTAGTGGTAGACGGCGGAGCGGCCGAGCCCGATCGCCTGGGCGATGTCGGCCATGCCGGTCTGCGCGTAGCCCTTCGTGTCGAACATCTTCGCGGCGATGTCGATCAGCTGCTCGCGCACCAGCTCCTTGCGCGGGTTGGTGTTGTTGCGCGCGGCGGAGGTCTCGGCGTCGGCGCGCAGGTCGGCGCCGCGCGCCGCCACGGCATCGCCCCTGTCAATGATCGCCATGCGCGGCTCCCGTCATCGCGTTCGTCCGTTCGCTTTCGGCCGGCCCGATATCACGAAACCATCGTGCGCGCATAGGCAAGCCCCAGCTTCTGCTGCCTTCGGCCGAGCGTGTTGCGGAAGGCGGCCCCGATCGCGTCGTCGTCCCATCGCCCCTTCAGCACCGGCTCGGCGATCATCGGGTGGGTGACGAAGGACAGTTCTTCGCCGGCGATGCGCACGATCTGGCCGTTGATGCCGATCGAGCGGTCCGACAGGAGGAAGGCCGCCGCCGGCGCGTTGACGTCGGCGGCGGGCAACGTCGTGTAGACCACCTCGCGGCTCGCCGACTGCTGGGCGAGGAACTTCATGTTGGTCTGCGCCATCGCCGTGTGGGCGAGCGGCGACAGCGCGTTGACGCGGACCTTGGTGTCGCGCAATTCGAGCGCCCAGGAGAAGGTCAGCGAGGCGACCGCGGCCTTCGACGCGCCGTAGGCGCCGAGCGCGATGTCGCCGGCCTGGGAGCCCGAGGCGACGTTGACGATCGAACCGTGGCCGTCCTGCTCCAGCATGCAGCGGATGGCGTGCGAGGCGCAGGCGGCTGTGCCGATTGTGTTGACGTCCAGCATGGCGCGCAGGTCGCTCTCACTCATCTCGGTGATGCGCCCGTGGCGCAGGATGCCGGCATTGTTGAGCAGCCCGTCGATACGGCCGTAGGCTTTGACGCAGGCCTCGATCAATTCGCCGGCGTAGTCCCAGGAGGCGACGGAGCCGGGCGAGGCGACCGCCGTGCCACCGGCGGCGGCGATTTCGGTGGCCATGCGCTCGGCCGCCGCGGCGTCGACGTCGTTGACGACCAGCCGGGCGCCGAGTGCGGCGCAGTGGCGCGCATAGGCCGCGCCGAGTCCGGAGCCCGCGCCGGTGATCACGATCGCCTTGCCGTCCAGGAACTTCATCGTCTCCTCCGAGAGCGCGTTATGCGGTCGCGTCGCCGCTCACGCCTACTTCGTTCGGACGATGCCGCCGGTAGAGGTCGCGCGCGGCCTGCGAGCCGTCGAGCAGGCGGTTGACTCGCCGCGCGACGCGCCAGCCCCCGGCAGTCCTGACCAGGTCCCAGCGGTTGGCGCTGGTGCGGTCGGCGCGCCAGCCGGCTTCGTCCTTTACGAACACCTGCGAGCAGTTCACCGCCACGGCGCGGTCGCCGTCGAGCGTGATGCGCGGCGCCGTTAGCGCGTGCGCCGATCCCGCCGCGACATAGGCTCTGTGCGTGTCGAGGTCGACGAGCGCGGCAACCGCGTCGCGGCCGGTGAGCGGATCGCCGCCGAAATCGTAGCTGCCGTCGGCGGCCCACAGTGCGGCGACGCCGTCGCAATCCATGGAGTCGACCGCCGGCCCATAGGCCGCGATCAGCTGCATGATCTCCAGCCGGTCCCCCAGCTCGGCGACCTTCGCTTCGAGCCTGCGCAGGCGTTCGGCCGTGTCGCGGTCCATGCTTCTCCCTCCGGCCTTTTCGTCGGAGAATCGCCCCGGCGGCGGGCCGGCAGCATCCTACGTTCGGACGATGCCGGCGCCGGGTCTCGTCCCTAGTTGGACAGGAGCCGAATGTCGGCCTATGCCGAAGACAGGGCCGCCCGAACTCCTCGATGAACCTCGAACTCTCCCCCGACCGAATCTTCATGCGCGACGAGGCGCGGCGTCTGCTCGCCAGCCGTTGCGATTCCGCGGCGCTGCGCCGTGCCGTCGAGGCCGGCGGCTTCGACGCCGGCCTGTGGACGACGATCGGCGAACTCGGCTGGTGCGCGGTCGGCATCGACGAGGCGGCCGGCGGTCTCGGCCTCGGCGCGATGGAACTCGCCCTGTTTGCCGAAGAATGCGGCCGGCGGCTGGCGCCGGTGCCGTTCTGGTCGACGGCGTGCCTCGCCGCGCCCGTCGTCGCGGCGCTCGCGGCGGAGCCCGCGCGTAGCGAACTGCTCGCGCGGATTGCCGCCGGCGAAGCGGCGGCCGTCGCGCTCGACCTATCGGCAACGACGGCAGCCGGCGCGGTACGCGCCACGGCCGGGAAGGACGGCGATGCCTGGCGGCTCTCCGGCACGATCCGCGGCGTGCCCGACCTGCCCGTCGCGCGCATCGTTCTGGTCCCGGCGCGCGCCGCCGGCGGGACGATTGCGCTGTTCGCCGTCGAACGCGACGGGGAAGGTCCGCGGCAAGCGGGTTTCGACCTGACCCGGCCGATCGCCGACCTCGACCTCGCCGCGGTCGCGCCTTCGTCCTTCGGGCTCCTCGCCGAGCGTGTCTCCGCCGAGGCGTTCGACCGCGCCCTGCTGACAGCCCGGCTCGGCCTCGCCGCCGAAGAAGTCGGCACGGCCCAGGGCGCGCTCGACCTGACGCTCGCCTACATCGCCGGGCGCGTGCAGTTCGGCCGCACCATCGCCTCCTTCCAGGCGGTGAAGCACCGTTGCGCGGCGTTGCTCGTGGGGGTCACGGAAGCCCGGTCGCTCCTCCACGGCGCCGCCGCGTCGCTGGATGCCGGCGAGCCGCATGCGGC
>CAJPFI010000047.1 GCA_905339295.1 Burkholderiales bacterium | reverse complement strand
GGTAGCGGCGTCGCTGCGTCGGCGAGGGGCCCCGGCGCTTGCGCCGGGGATCGACGACGCGTGCTTGCGATCGCCGCCGGCGGCCGACACTCGACGTGTCGCGTCGCGCCGACCCCGCAAGGAGGCCGCGGCGTCGCTGCGTCGGCGAGGGGCCGGCGATGAGACGTCCTGCTGAACCGCGACGTCGAGTTTGCCGGCCTGGCGCTCGGCTCGGGTCGCATCCCCGCGCAAGCGCGGGGCCCCTGCTCCACCTCGCCGAGCGCCCCGGCGCTTGCGACGGCGATCGACGACGCGCGCTTGCGATCGCCGCCGGCGGCCGACACGCGACGTGTCGCGCCTTGTCGCCCCCCAGCGAGGCCGCCGCAGGGCCGGGCTAGGCCTTCGCGAGCGTCGTCACGCCGCCCATGTAGGGCGCCAATGCCTCGGGCACGTCGATCCCGCCATCCGCGCGCTGGCAGTTCTCCATCACCGCGACGAGCGTGCGTCCGACCGCGAGACCGGAACCGTTCAGCGTGTGCACGAATTCGGTCTTGCCCTGCGCATTGCGGAAGCGCGCCTGCAGCCTGCGCGCCTGGAACGCCTCGCAGTTCGAGCACGAACTGATCTCGCGGTAGGCGTTCTGGCCGGGCAGCCACACCTCGAGGTCGTAGGTTTTCGCCGACGAGAAACCGATGTCGCCGGTGCACAGCGCCATCACGCGGTACGGAAGCCCGAGGCGCTGCAGGATCGTCTCGGCGTGGCGCGTCATCTCCTCGAGCGCGTCGTACGAGTGGTCGGGATGCACGATCTGCACCATCTCGACCTTGTCGAACTGGTGCTGGCGGATCATGCCGCGCGTGTCCTTGCCGTAGCTGCCCGCCTCCGAGCGGAAGCACGGCGTGTGCGCCGTGAGCCGGATCGGCAGCGTCCGCGCGTCGAGGATCTCGCCGCGCACCGAGTTCGTGAGCGTGATCTCCGAGGTCGAAATCAGGTAGAGCGGCTCGCTCGTATGGCCCTCCGGGCCGTCCTGCCCCCCCTTCCTGACCGAGAACATGTCCGCCTCGAACTTCGGGAGCTGCGTCGTGCCGACCAGCGTCTCGGCATTGACGATGTACGGCGTGTAGCACTCGACGTAACCGTGCTCGCGCGTCTGGACGTCGAGCATGAACTGCGCGAGCGCACGGTGCAGCCGCGCGAGGCCGCCGCGCAGGAACGAGAAGCGCGCGCCGGACAGCTTCGCGGCCGTGGCGAAGTCGAGAAGCCCGAGGCCCTCGCCGAGGTCGGTGTGGTCCTTCACCGCGAAGTCGAATGCGCGCGGCGTCCCCCAGCGGCGCACCTCGACGTTGTCGTCGGGCGACGTGCCGACCGGCGTCGTCGGATGCGTCAGGTTCGGCAGACCGAGCAGGAAGTCGCGCAGCTTCGCCTGCGCGAGGTCGAGCTCGGCCTCGAGCGACTTCAGCGTGCCGCCGAGTCCCGCAACCTCGGCAAGCAGCGCCGCCGCGTCCTCGCCCTTGCCCTTCGCGGCGCCGATCTGCTTCGACAGGAGGTTGCGCCGGCTCTGCAGGTCCTGCGTGCGTGTCTGGATGTCCTTGCGCTCGCGCTCGAGCGCCTCGAACGCCGCAGTGTCGAGGGCGAGACCGCGCTTCGCCAGGCCGGCGGCGACCGCGGCGAGGTCGTTGCGAAACAGATTGATGTCCAGCATTCCGTCATTCTATCAGAGGGTTACCCCTCGCCCTCGCGTCGGTGCGCCGGCCGGGACGAAGCGCGGACGCGGCCGACGACGGTTCAGCGCCCGTCGCCTCCCCGGCGCTTGCGCGCGGCGGCATCGCGCGCGCGGAACTCGGCAAGGCGCTCGCGGATGCGCTGCTCGAGCCCGCGGTCGGTGGGCTCGTAGAACGTCGTGTCGGGCATGCCGTCGGGCAGGTACCGCTCGCCTGCCGCGTACGCCCCGTCCTCGTCGTGCGCATAGCGGTAGCCCTTGCCGTAGTCGAGCGCGGCCATGAGCCGCGTGGGCGCGTTGCGAAGGCGCAACGGCACCGGGCGCGAGCCGTCCTTCGCGACGTGCGCGCGCGCCGCTCCCCACGCCGCGTATGCCGCGTTGGACTTCGGCGCGACCGCGAGGTAGATCACGCACTGCGCCAGCGCCAGCTCCCCTTCGGGCGAGCCCAGCCGCTCGTAGGTCGACGCCGCGCCGAGCGCGACGTCGAGCGCGCGCGGATCGGCGAGCCCGATGTCCTCGGTCGCCATGCGGATCATGCGGCGCGCGCAGTAGAGCGGATCGGCGCCGCCGTCGAGCATGCGCGCGAGCCAGTAGAGCGCCGCGTCGGGATCGGAGCCGCGCACCGACTTGTGCAGCGCGGAGATCTGGTCGTAGAACGCCTCGCCGCCCTTGTCGAAGCGGCGAAGGCTCCGCGCGATCGTCTGCTCGACGAATGCGAGGTCGACCGACGTGCGGCCGGCATCCGCCGCCGCGATGGCGAGCTGCTCGACGAGGTTGATGAGTCGGCGCCCGTCGCCGTCCGCGTAGCCGACGAGCGCGTCCCGCGAAGCGGCGTCGATCGACGTCGACGGCATCGCCGCCGCCACCGCCCGCTCGAACAGGAGCGCGAGCTCGTCGGGCGACAACGGCTCGAGCACGTAGACCGCGGCGCGCGACAGCAGCGCCGAGTTGACCTCGAACGACGGATTTTCGGTCGTCGCGCCGATGAACGTGAGCAGCCCCTGCTCGACCCACGGGAGGAACGCGTCCTGCTGCGCCTTGTTGAACCGGTGCACCTCGTCGACGAACAGGATCGTCGGCCGTCCCGACTGCGCGCGCGTGAGCTCCGCCCGGGCGACCGCGTCGCGGATCTCCTTGACGCCGGAGAGCACCGCCGAGATCGCGACGAACTCCGCGTTGAACGCGTCGGCCATCAGGCGCGCGAGCGTCGTCTTGCCGACGCCCGGCGGCCCCCACAGGATCATCGAATGAAGCTTGCCGGCGTGGAAGGCGACGGCGAGCGGCTTGCCGGGGCCGAGCAGGTGGCGCTGCCCGACCACCTCGCCGATCGTGCGCGGGCGCAGGCGCTCGGCCAGGGGCGCGCCGGACGGAGGGGGCGGGGCGAAGAGGTCGGACAAGGGGACGATCGCGGCACCATGGCGCGACTATCCGGATGATAGCGAAGCGCGGCGCGCCCCGTGGGTACAATTGACAGGGATGACGCCCCGGCGCCCATGAGCGGCCACCGACTGATCGCGACCTACGCGGTGCGCGCCGATCCTTCCCGGATCGCCGAACGCGCGCAGGCGCTCGCGCTCGAGCAGAGCGTCGAGGTGCCGCTCGCCGCGGTGCGCGACCGCCGCGTGCGCGACGAGGTGGTCGCACGTGTCGTGTCGATCGCCGGCCGCGCCGACGGGCGGCACGACGTCCGACTCTCGCTGGCGCTCGAGACGACCGGCCACGAGCCCGGACAGCTCTTGAACATGCTGTTCGGCAACAGCTCGCTCGCCGACGACGTCGAACTCTGCGACGTCGAGCTGCCGCGCGAGGCCGCGGCCGCGTTCGGCGGCCCGCGCTTCGGCATCGCGGGATGGCGCGAGGCGGTCGGCGCGGCGGCACGCCCGCTCACCTGCTCGGCGCTCAAGCCGCTCGGGCTCTCGCCCGACGCGCTCGCGGCGATCGCCGGCGCGCTCGCGCGCGCCGGCGTCGACGTGATCAAGGACGACCACGGCCTCGCCGACCAGGCAAGCGCCCCGTTCGCCGAGCGCGCCGTCGCGGTCCAGCGCGCGATCGACGCGGCCAACCGCGCGACCGGCGGGCGCACGATCTATGCGCCGAGCCTGACCGGCAGCCTCGACGCGATGCGCGCGCAGATGTCGGTCGCGCGCGAAGCCGGCGCCGGCGCGCTCCTGATCGCGCCGATGGTGAGCGGCGTGTCGACGCTCGCGGCGATCGCGCGCGAGGCCCGTGTGCCGATCCTCGCGCATCCCGCGCTGGCGGGCATCGGCCGCATCGCGCCTCCGCTGCTGCTCGGCCGGATGTTCCGGCTGTTCGGGGCGGACGCGACGATCTTCCCCAACGCCGGCGGGCGCTTCAGCTACTCGGGCGAGACCTGCGCGGCGATCGCGCGCGCCGCGCGCGACCCGTGGTGCGGCCTCGCCCCCGCGCTGCCCGTTCCGGCCGGAGGCATGAGCATCGAGCGCGTGCCCGAGATGCTCGGGGCCTTCGGCGACGACGCGATGCTGCTCGTCGGCGGCAGCCTGCTCGTCGCCGGCGACGAGCTCGAGTCGCGCTGCCGCGCGTTCGTCGCGGCGGTGCGCGAGACCGCGGCGCTGACATGAGCACGTCGCCGGTGCGCCGCTTCGTCCCGCCGCACGGCGACGGGAATCCGGCGGCCGACGCGCGCGCCGGCTTCCGCTGGGAGGACGTCGACGTCCTCGCCTACAAGGCGGATGCGGCCTCGCCGTTCCGCGACGTCACGCGCCAGACGCTGTTCCGTCGCGACGACCTCGCCGGCGAGCTGCGCTACTTCGAGGTCGCGCCGGGCGGCCACTCGACGCTCGAGCGCCACGCGCACGTGCACGCGGTGCTGATCCTGCGCGGCGAGGGGCGCTGCCTGGTCGGCGAGACGGTCCACGCGATTCGCGAGCACGACCTCGTGACCGTGCCGCCGGGGACCTGGCACCAGTTCCGCGCGGCGGCCGGCGCGCCGCTGGGCTTCCTGTGCATGGTCGACGCGGTACGCGACAAGCCGGAGCTGCCGGACGACGGCGCGCTCGCCACATTGACCTCGCATCCGGCCGTCGCGGCCTTCCTGGCCGGTTGAGCGCGACCGCGATGCGCGACAACCCGGTCAAGGCAACGCTCGCGGCGGGCGGCCGTGCGTTCGGCGCCATGGTGTTCGAGTTCTTCACGCCCGGGTTGCCGCAGATCTGCCGCAACGCCGGGGCGGACTTCGTGCTCTACGACATGGAGCACTCCGGCCTCGGGTTCGAGTCGCTCAAGACGCAGTTGGCGCTGTGCCGCGGGCTGCCGCTCGTGCCGATGGCCCGGGTGCCGCGCGGCGAGTACGCGTTCATCGCGCGCGCGCTCGACCTCGGGGCGCTCGGCGTCATGGTGCCGATGGTGGGCGGCGCCGAGGAGGCCGCGCACGTCGTCGCCTGCACGCGCTATCCGCCGGTCGGTCGACGCGGCGCCGCCTTCGGCTTCGCGCACGACGACTACGAGCACGGCGATCCCGCGGCGAAGATCGCCGCGATCCACGCGCGCACGCTCGTGATCGCGCAGATCGAGACCGGCGACGGCCTCGCCAGCGTCGACGCCATCGCCGCCACGCCCGGCGTCGACGCGCTGTGGCTCGGGCATTTCGACCTCACGAACTTCCTCGGCATCCCCGGGCAATTCCGGCATCCGGAGTATCTCGCGGCGGTCGACCGCATCGTCGCCGCATGCGACCGGCACGGCAAGTCGGCGGGATTCCTCGCCACCGACGAGACCTGGGCGCGCGACTACGCGGCGCGCGGCTTCCGCCTGCTGGCGTACGGCGTCGACCCGCACCTGCTGCAGCACGCGCTGCGGCACGGGATCGGCGTGCTGCGTGCGGCCGCCGACCCGCGGAAATCGTGACCATGGCCGCCCGGTTCCGCGTCGGCATCACGCGCGACGTCCTCGATTTGCGCGGCGAGCCGTCGTTCGGTCGCGCCGCGCTGCGCATCCTCGACGAGGCGCCCGGACTCGAATGGGAGTACCTGCCGGAGGTCGTGCACGAGCTCTCGGCCGACCATGCCGCGCGTTACGACGCGCTCTACGTCAACATGGCGCGCGTGCCCGCGTCCGCGGTCGCGCGAGACGACTGCCGGCTGCGCGTCGTCGCGCGGCACGGCGTCGGGTACGACTCGGTGGACGTTCCCGCGATGACGCGCGCCGGCGTCATCGTGACCAACACGCCGACCGCGATGCCGCGCCCGGTGGCGACCACCGCGCTGACCTTCATCCTCGCGCTCGCCGGCAAGCTCCTCGTGAAGGACCGCCTCACGCGCACCGGGCGCTGGGACGAGCGTCTCGACCACATGGGCACCGGCCTCACCGGCCGCACGCTGGGCGTGGTCGGCGCGGGCGGCATCGGCAAGGAGATCCTGCGCATGGCGCGGACCTTCGACCTGAAGCTCCTCGCCGCGGACCCCTTCGTGAACGCGCTGGAGCTCGCCTACCTCGGCACGCGCAGGGTCGACCTCGACACGCTGTGCGCGGAGTCGGACTTCATCGTCGTGATCACGATCCTGAACGCCAAGACGCGCCACCTGATCGGCGCGCCGCAGTTCGCGCGGATGAAGCGCTCCGCCTGCTTCATCAACGTCTCGCGCGGACCGGTCGTCGACGAGCCGGCGCTGATCGACGCGCTGCTCGCGGGCCGCATCGCCGGCGCCGCCCTCGACGTCTTCGAGCAGGAACCGGTCGACCCGGCCAACCCGCTCCTCGCCATGGAGAACGTGATCGTGACGCCGCATTCGCTGTGCTGGACCGACGAGTGCTTCCACAACATGGCGTCGACCGGCCTCGCGAGCATCGTCGACGTGCTCGCCGGACGCGTGCCCGAGTTCGTCGTCGATCGCGAGGTGCTCGGCCAGCCACGCGTCGCCGCATGGTTGCGGGCGTAGCGTGGTGGCGCGCCCGCGACCCCCGATCGCGCGCGCGTCGCGTCCCGCACCCGGCCGCGCGTGCGCGGGACGCCTAAGCCGGCACGCACTCGTCGCCGTCGCCGCGGGTGCGCTGGCAGCGATCGCGCATGGCGCCGGCGGCTTCGACCTGCAGGGCCATCGCGGCGCGCGCGGGCTCGCCCCGGAGAATACGCTCGCCGGCTTCGCGAAGGCGCTCGACATCGGCGTGACGACGCTCGAGACCGACCTCGCGGTCACGAGGGACGGCGTCGTCGTGATCTCGCACGACCCGGATCTCAATCCCGCGCTGGTCCGGGGATCGAACGGCTTCTGGCTCGACCGGCGCGGCCCGGCGATCCGGTCGCTCACACTCGCTGAGCTCAGGGCCTACGACATCGGACGCGTCGACCCGTCGACGCCTTACGGCAAGCAGTGGCCGCTGCAGCTCGCGCGCGACGGCGAGCGGTTTCCGACGCTCGCCGAGGTGTTCGCGCTCGCGAGGTCGCACGGCTCGCCGGTCCGCTACAACCTCGAGACCAAGATCACGCCCACCTCGGGCGAGACGGTCGCCGATCCGGAAACGTTCGTGCGCGCCGCGCTCGCCGAGATCCGCGCCGCGGGCGTCGCCGACCGCACGACGCTGCAGTCGTTCGACTGGCGCACGGTCGCCGTCGCGAAGCGCCTCGCGCCCGAGATTGCGACGGCGTGCCTCACCGCGCAGTTCCCCAGCTTCGACACGGTGAAGCCCGACGCCTCCGGACGCTCGCCCTGGCATGCCGGGCTGGATCCGGCCGCGCATGGCCATTCGGTGCCCCGGCTCGCGAAGGCAGCGGGCTGCGAAGTTTGGTCGGCGAACGCCGCCGCCCTGACGGCGGAGCGCGTGCGCGAGGCGCACTCGCTCGGACTCAAGGTGCTCGCGTGGACCGTGAACGACCGGGCCGACATGGCGCGCGCGATCGACCTGGGCGTCGACGGCATCATCACCGACTATCCGGATCGTGCGCGCGACCTGCTGAGGGAGCGCGGCATCGCGCTGCCGTGAACCGGCTCGGCCCCCGTGCTCACGTTCCGGAGACAGGCACGTGGCCGACGCGGTGGCTCATTTCGATGCGCCGGGCGCCTCGACGACGTCCGCGCCCGCGGGCGGCGTGAAACGGAACAGGTCGGCGGGAAGCGGGACGTTGCGCTCGAAGCCGTCGAACCGCAGGCGCGAGGTCTGCCCGAACGCGTCGACCAGTTCCATCGCGCGCGGCAGGTTGTCGCGGAAGCCGATGCGGACCTTCGTGAACGTCGACTCGGCCGACTTCGGAACCGCATCGACCCAGGCGAGGCCGTCCGCGCGGCCGCCGTCGACCAGCGTGAAGCTGCGCTCGAGCGTGTTGTCGCCGGCGAGCAGTGCGGCCGGCGTCGCGCCCAGCGCGGCGTCGATCCGGCGCACGATCACCTGGTTCAGGTCGCGGTCGTGGATCCACACCTTCGCTCCGTCGCCGACGATGAGCTGCTCGAAGGGCTTCTCGTAGCTCCAGCGGAACCTGCCGGGCCGCGAGAACGCGAACGTGCCGGTCGACACCTGCTCGTTGCGCGAGTTTCGCGCGACCACCACCTGCCGGAACGTCGCGCGCCCGTTCTTCGCCCCTTCGAGGAACGCATCGAGCTCGTCGATGCCGCCCGCGACGGCATGCGCGGGGACGAGCGCCGTCGCGAGGACGAGCGCGACGGCGCACGCTGCGCGGATCATCGCGGCGCGCCCGGCTCGGTGCCGGGGATGTTGGCGAGGCAGTTGCCCACGGAGTCGAGGATCACGTAAGTGTGCGTCAGCGCGGCCCAGTCGTAGGCGTTCGGAACGCGGCGGTACTGGTGCACGTAGACCCGCCAGGTGTCGTACCAGTTCTCGGTCACGAGGTCGCAGCCGCGGACCGATGCGGTCGGACCGCAGAATCCGTCGGGGACGAGCCTGAGCGCGATACGCTCGGCCTCGCTCGCGCCGATGCGAGGCGCGCTGGCCGGAACGCCGTGCGGGCAGAAGCGCTCGCCTTCGCGGTAGACCTCGACCGGACCGGAAAGTGCCCCGGTCGACGCGGCGGCGAGGAGTGCAGCGAGGAGCGGCCGGCGGAAGCCTGGCACATGGCGGTCTGTCGGGCTGAAGCCCGACCCACGGCGGCTCGTCGGGCTGAAGCCTGGCATACAGCGGGATGTCGGGCTGAAGCCCGACCCACGGCGGCTCGTCGGGCTGAAGCCGGGCATACAGCGGGTTGTCGGGCTGAAGCCCGACCCACGGCGGCTCGTCGGGCTGAAGCCCGACCCACAATCGCGAGTTCGAGGGTCGGGCTTCAGCCCG
>CAJPFI010000046.1 GCA_905339295.1 Burkholderiales bacterium | reverse complement strand
GGCTCTGACTCAATTTTGATGGAGTTCAGGAGCCGGCTGGCGATGGTTCAACCGGAGGGTCATTGCGATGGGTCACTTTTTCCGTCTCTCGGCGCTGGTGCCGCAGGGTTTTGTTGCCGACAGCATCGAGAACGACGATGCGATCGTTCGTATTGCAATCCACGCGAAGTCCTCCGTTGGCTGCTGCCCGGGCTGTGGTCGGATGTCGGGCCGCGTGCACAGCCGCTACCCGAGGCGGCTTGCTGACCTCCCGCTGTCGGGGAAGTCCGTGCAACTCATCCTGATGGCGAGGCGGTTCCACTGCGACGCCGTTCTTTGCGGCCGACGCATCTTCACCGAGCGCTACGGGGAAGGCGTTCTCGCACCTTGGGCACGACGGACGGCGCGCCTCGATCACCTCGTTCATCATCTGGGCATCGCGCTGGGAGGACGGCCGGCGGCAAGCTTTGCGCGTCGCCTGATGGTCCCGGTGAGCAAGGACACGCTGCTGCGGTCGGTGCGACGACGCGGGAGCTCCCAGTTCGCGCCTCCGGCGGTAATCGGGATTGACGACTGGGCCTGGCGACGCAACCAGCGATATGGGACGATCATCTGCGACCTCGAACGCCGCAAGACTATTGCTCTCCTCCCGGATCGAGAGCCGGCTACTGCCGAGGCATGGCTTCAATCGCAGCAGCAGATCAGCATCATCGCGCGAGACCGCGGAGGCGGCTATGCGCTGGCTGCGGCAAAGGCATTGCCAAGCGCGGTGCAGGTCGCTGACCGCTGGCACCTGATGGAGAATGCCAGCCGTGCCTTCCTTGATGCTGTGAGGAAGTCGATGCGCCAGATTCGCGAGGCCCTTGGCGCCGCCAGGATAGATCCCGACCTGCTGACTGCTGCCGAACGCCTGCAATATGAGGGGTATGTGCGGCGGGAAGAGGCCAACGCTGCCATCCTCGCTCTTGCCAGTGAGGGCGTTGCCATCAAGGAGATCGTCCGCCGGACTGGACACAGCCGCGGCGTCATCCGCAAGGTACTGCGTGGTCAGCGTTCGGATGTCTTCCGCAGCCGCGAAAGCTCTCTCGAGATCTATCTGCCGTGGCTCGATGCCCAGTGGGTGGCGGGCGAACGCAATGGCGCGGCGCTATGGCGAAGGCTGAAAGGCCAAGGCTTCAGGGGGAGCTTGCGCGTCGTCACCGAGTGGGCCACCCGTCGTCGCCGGGCTGATCAGATCAGTGCCGATGCGCTTCGTCGCGCCCCCTCGGCCAGGACCATCGCGCGCCTGATGACGGTGGCGCGCGACAACCTATCGAGGTCCGAGACGATCACAGTCGCGACCATCGAAGAGAAGGTGCCGCTCCTGGTCGAAGCCCGGGAGGTGGTTGGCAGGTTCCAGACCATGGTGCGCAAGAAGACCTTGGCCGATCTCGAGCCGTGGCTCGAGCATGCCCGCTCCAGTCTCGTCGCGTCGTTCGCCGCCGGAGTGCTGAAGGATCGCGAAGCCGTCAGTGCTGCCGTCAGCCTGCCGTGGTCGAACGGTCAAACGGAGGGCCAGATCACCAAGCTCAAGCTCGTCAAGCGTCAGATGTATGGCCGCGGGA
>CAJPFI010000045.1 GCA_905339295.1 Burkholderiales bacterium | reverse complement strand
CGCGCCGTGCCGCGAGGAGATGCCGATGTTCGTCCGCGTGCAGCGCGACGACGGCCCCAGGGGCCTCCAGTTCGTCGGCATCGCCGTCGACCAGGTCGACAAGGTCCGCCAGTTCGCCGGCGAGATCGGACTCAACTACCCAGCGCTGATCGGCGGCTATGGAGCGCTGGAATTGTCGAAGGCGCTGGGCAACTCGCTGATGGCGCTACCGTTCACGGTGATCGTCGATCGGGAGGGGCGCATCGCGCATACCCAGCTCGGCCCGCTGAAGGACGACCAACTTGCGGGACTTCTGAACCAACTCCTGTGATTCAAGCCATAACCTCGTATAACGTCGGTTAACGTCAACTGGGTCCTGCTGCGGCGCCACCCCCTGCCGCACGTTCGCCCCCGGGCCCCTGCAACGCTCGCCCCATCCTGCGCGATAGCCCGCCGGAGCGTCGCGGGCCGATGGCCCTGTACCGGAATCTGCGGCCAAGACTGGACAACTTGCTGGCATCCGCGGCAAACTTCCGCCTTTCGCTTACAGGGAAGGCAGGCGCTGCATGTCCGTCGCCGCATCCATCCCCCCTTCGGCGGCAGGCGCGTGCGCGGCCCGCCGTTCGCTACCGGGGCTTCGCCGACCGGGCCCCGAGACCTCCGGCCCGTGCGCGCCGGGCACCCGCGCCCGGTGAGTCGCCCATGGACCTGCGCAAGCTCAAGACGCTGATCGAGCTGGTCGAGACCTCGGGCATCGCCGAACTGGAAATCCAGGAAGGCGAGGAGCGCGTAAGGATCACCCGCGCGCTGGCGTCGGCCCCCGCAACCTACCTGACCATCCCAGCAGCTGCATACGCGCCGACCGCTCCCGCAGCGGCCCCCGCGCCGGCAGCCCATGTCGCCGCCGTTCCGAACGCCGAAGCCCCGGCGTCGCACGCTCCCGAGGGACACCTGGTCAAGAGCCCGATGGTCGGCACGTTCTATCGCGCGGGTTCGCCCGGCGCGAAGTCGTTCGTCGAGATCGGCGACTCGGTGAAGGAGGGCGACCCGCTGTGCATCATCGAGGCGATGAAGCTGATGAACGAGATCGAGTCCGACAGGGCCGGCGTCGTCAAGGCGATCCTGGTCGAGAACGGGCAGCCGGTCGAGTTCGGGCAGCCCCTTTTCGTGATCGCCTAGCGTCGGCTCGCTTCGCCGCCGGCCGCGCATGCTGCCCGACGTCCGACGCCGGCGCCGCGCATCGCCGGCGACCGGCCCGACCGGAGCGCGGTCGGCCGCCGGAGCGTCGTTCACCTGCGCGTCCTGTCGTGCGCGGCGGCCGGCTCGAGCCGTGGTGACGCAACCGATTCCCCGCCCCTGAATCACGATGCCTGCCACCGCCAAGTCCGACAAGCTGTTCGAGAAGATCCTGATCGCCAACCGCGGCGAGATCGCGCTGCGCGTGCAGCGCGCGTGCCGCGAGCTCGGCATCAAGACGGTGGTCGTGCATTCGGAAGCCGACCGCGACGCCAAGTACGTGCGGCTCGCCGACGAGTCGGTGTGCATCGGGCCGGCGCCCTCGGCGCTGAGCTACCTCAACATCCCGGCGATCATCGCGGCGGCGGAGGTCACCGACGCGCAGGCGATCCATCCGGGCTACGGCTTCCTGTCCGAGAACGCCGACTTCGCCGAGAAGGTCGAGCGATCGGGCTTCGTGTTCATCGGCCCGCGCCCGGACACGATCCGCCTGATGGGCGACAAGGTCAGCGCGAAGGTGGCGATGGCCAAGGCGGGCGTGCCATGCGTTCCCGGCTCCGAGGGCGCGCTGCCCGAGGACCCGAAGGAGATCGTCCGCGTCACGCGCGCGATCGGCTATCCGGTGATCGTCAAGGCGGCCGGCGGCGGCGGCGGGCGCGGCATGCGCGTCGTGCACACCGAGGCCGCGCTGCTGTCCGCGGTGTCGCTCACGCGCGCCGAGGCGCTCGCGGCGTTCGGCAATCCGACCGTCTACCTGGAGAAATTCCTGACGACGCCGCGGCACATCGAGATCCAGGTCCTCGCCGACGAGCACAAGAACGCGGTGTGGCTCGGCGAGCGCGACTGCTCGATGCAGCGCCGCCACCAGAAGATCATCGAGGAGGCGCCCGCCCCGGGGCTTCCCGCCAGGCTCCTCACGCGCATCGGTGACCGCTGCGCGGAGGCGTGCCGCAGGATCGGCTACCGCGGCGCCGGCACGTTCGAGTTCCTCTATCAGGACGACGAGTTCTACTTCATCGAGATGAATACGCGGGTGCAGGTCGAGCACCCGGTGACCGAGGCGATCACCGGCATCGACATCGTGCAGCAGCAGATCCGCATCGCCGCCGGCCAGAAACTCGCGTTCCGCCAGCGCGAGATCGTGCGCAAGGGCCACGCGATCGAGTGCCGGATCAACGCCGAGGACCCGTACACCTTCGTGCCGTCGCCGGGGCGCATCACGTCGTACCACGCCCCGGGCGGCCCGGGGATCCGCGTCGACTCGCACGTCTACTCGAACTACGTCGTGCCGCCGTACTACGACTCGATGATCGGCAAGGTGATCGCGTACGCCGACTCGCGCGAGCAGGCGATCGCGCGCATGCGCATCGCGCTCTCCGAGATGGTGGTCGAGGGGATCAGGACCAACATCCCGCTGCACCAGGAGCTCCTGATCGACGAGAAGTTCGTGCGCGGCGGCACGTCGATCCATTACCTCGAGGAGCGCCTCGCGAAGAAGAAGGCATGAGGGTGAGGCACGGAGCACGGGGCGCGCGGCGGCCCCGCCGTTCGTGAGCGCCCGGCCCGGGTTCTCGACATCCTCCATGCCATTCGTTTCCGTTCAGTTCGACACCGACGCGGACGGCGCCGAGCGCTGGTCGGACGCGCTGATCGAGGCCGGCGCGCTTTCGGTCGGCGTGTCGGATCCCGCGGCGGGCACGCCGGGCGAGTCGCCCGTGTACGCCGAGCCCGGAGAGCCGGTCGCGGGACGCTGGGCGGTGTCGCGCGTCGACGCGATGTTCGCCGACGGCGCCGACATCGATCGCATGCTCTCGGACGCCGCGCGGGCGGCAGGCGAGCCGCTGCCGCCGCACGAGACACGCGAATTCGCCGACCGGGACTGGGTGCGCGCGACGCAGTCGCAGTTCGGTCCGATCGAGATCGGCGACGGGTTGTGGATCGTGCCCTCGTGGTGCGAGCCACCCTCGCCGGACGCCGTCGTGCTGCGCCTCGATCCGGGCCTCGCGTTCGGCACCGGCTCGCACCCGACGACCCGGTTGTGTCTCGAGTGGCTGCGCGCGACGCTCGCCGGTGGCGAGACAGTGCTCGACTACGGCTGCGGCTCCGGCATCCTCGCCATCGCCGCGGCGAAGCTCGGCGCGCGCTCGGTCGTCGGCGCCGACGTCGACGCGCAGGCGCTGGCGGCGAGCGCCGCGAATGCCGAGGCGAACGGCGTGCACGCGAGCTTCGTCGCGCCCGACCGGCTCGGCGCGGGCGCGAGCGACGTGGTGGTCGCCAACATCCTCGCCAATCCGCTGATCCTGCTCGCGCCCGCGCTCGCCGCGCGCACGCGGTCCGGCGGACGCATCGCCCTCTCGGGGATCCTCGACGCGCAGGCGGCGGAGGTCGCCGCAGCCTATGCGCGTTGGTTTACACTCGCCGTCTGGCGAAGCCTGGACGGGTGGGCGCTCCTCGCAGGGACGCGCCGCGAGCGCACGCCGGCGGCGGGCTGACGCCCTGTCCGGGGCACGACCACGCGATGGCCGAAGAACAATACACGCGCTGTCCCGGCTGCCGGACGATCTTCCGCGTCACGGCCGCGCAGCTCGCGCTCAAGTCGGGACAGGTGCGCTGCGGGCACTGCCGCACCGTGTTCGACGGCCGCGCCGAGCTCGTGTCGCTCGCGCCGCAGCCGATGGGCGAACACGACGCCGCGCACGACCAGGGGCCGCTGACCGTCACGCTGCGGCCCGCGCGCGCGCTCAAGTCGGTCGACGAGCCCACGCCGGCGACGCAGGGGACGCCGTCGGTCGCGCACGCGCCGTCGATCGCCGTGCCCGTTTCCCAGTCCGCGCGCGCGACGTCGCCGGCGTCCGGCGCGCCGCCGGCGGCCGATGTCGACTGGGAGAACCGGTTCGCGTGGGACAAGCCGCGAGAGCGCAGGCGCGCGACATGGATGGGCGTGGGCGCGCTGGTGCTCGCGTTCACGCTGGTCGGCCAGGCCACCTGGCACTTCCGTGATGCCATCGCCGCGCACTTCCCGGCGGCGCGCGCCACGCTCGCGAGCATGTGCATGTACGCCGGCTGCGTGGTGCGGCCGCTGCGCGACGTCGCGGCGCTGTCGATCGAGGGGTCGGACCTGCAGGCCGACGCCGCGCACAAGGGGTTGCTGATTCTCGCGGCCAGCGTTCGCAACCGCGCCAACTACGCGATCGCCCTCCCGCACCTCGAGCTCACGCTCACCGACGCGCAGGACCAGCCGGTGGTCCGCCGCGCGTTCGCCCCGGCCGACTACGCGGGCGGCACCGCCGACCTCGCGGCCGGTCTCGTGGGCCACGGCGAGCTGGCGATCAAGCTGTTCATCGATGCCAGCGCGACGTCGCAGGCCGGCTACCGGCTCTACCTGTTCTATCCTTGACGCCGCCGGGATGCACCCGAAAGGTGCGCGCATCGCGTGCGCTCTGGCAGGGCGGGACTCGGTCATTGCCAGCGAGTCCTCGGGGAAAAGTTCCGTGCTTCAACGGATTACCGAAGCCGCCCCGACACGACCCGTCAGGCGCCAGCGCGACCGACCGATGCCGGCTGTCGATTGCTGCACCGCAAAGGGCAAATCGAGGCATTCATTGATGGGCGGCACGACAATGGTGCATACTCCAAGTCTGCTCGCACGAAATTGGGGCGACGATGTGCGCCCGGGCCGGCCCGTCGGAGAAAAATCGCGTCCGTTCAACAGGTTGGGAACGGTTTCGCGATGGCATGGAACTCGCTAACAGGTCTGTCGGCGATTCTGCAACGCAGCGAACTCCCACCCGATTCCAACAAGCCCTCCCAGGAGAAGTGAATGGCCACTGGTGCCGACGTCCTCAAGTTGATCAAGGAAAAGGAGGCCAAGTTCGTCGACCTCCGGTTCACCGACACGCGCGGCAAGGAGCAGCACGTCACGGTGCCGTCGAAGATGTTCGACATCGCCAAGTTCGAGGACGGCCACGCGTTCGACGGATCGTCGATCGCCGGCTGGAAGGGCATCCAGGCGTCCGACATGCTGCTCATGCCGGATCCGTCGACCGCCGTCATCGATCCGTTCATGGACGAGACGACGCTCAACATCACGTGCGACGTGGTCGAGCCGTCCGACGGCAAGGGCTACGAGCGCGATCCGCGCTCGCTCGCGAAGCGCGCCGAAGCGTACCTGAAGTCGCTGGGCGTCGGCGACGTGGCCTACTTCGGACCGGAGCCCGAGTTCTTCGTTTTCGACGCGGTCGAGTGGTCGGTCGACATGTCGGGCAGCTACAGCAAGGTGTTCTCGTCCGAGGCCGCATGGTCGACCGCCGAGAAGTTCGAGGGCGGCAACATGGGCCACCGGCCGACCGTGAAAGGCGGCTATTTCCCGGTCCCGCCGGTCGACTCGTTGCAGGACATCCGCTCGGCGATGTGCCTCGCGCTCGAGCAGATGGGCGTGGAGGTCGAGGTGCACCACCACGAGGTGGCGAACGCGGGCCAGTGCGAGATCGGCACCAGGTTCGCGCCGCTCGTGCAGCGCGCCGACTGGCTGCAGGTGCTGAAGTACGTCGTCCACAACACCGCGCACGCGTACGGCAAGACGGCGACGTTCATGCCGAAGCCGATCGTCGGCGACAACGGCTCGGGCATGCACTGCCACCAGTCCGTCTGGAAGGGCGGGAAGAACCTGTTCGCCGGCGACGGGTACGCGGGGCTGTCCGAGTTCGCGCTCTATTACATCGGAGGCATCATCAAGCACGCGAAATCGCTGAACGCGATCACGAATCCGGGCACGAACTCCTACAAGCGCCTCGTGCCGGGGTTCGAAGCGCCGATCAACCTCGCGTACTCGGCACGCAACCGCTCGGCCGCGATCCGCATTCCGTACGTGTCGAACCCGAAGGGCCGTCGCATCGAGGTTCGCTTCCCCGATCCGACGGCGAACCCGTACCTGGCGTTCTCGGCGATGCTGATGGCGGGCCTCGACGGGGTGCAGAACAAGATCCATCCGGGCGACCCGATGGACAAGAACCTGTACGACCTCGAGCCGGAAGAGGCCGCGAAGGTCCCGCACCCGTGCGCGTCGCTCGACGAGGCGCTCGATCACCTCGACAAGGACCGCGCGTACCTCACCAGGGGCGGCGTATTCACCAACGACATGATCGACGCGTACATCGCCCTCAAGATGGAGGAGGTCACGCGCTTCCGGATGACCACGCACCCGGTCGAGTACGACATGTATTACTCGCTGTAAACCGCAGGCGCGTCGCGGGCGTTGACGGAATGACGACGGGGGCGGGCCGGCGGCCCGCCCCTTTCATCTTCCGGCGGCAGTCCGATACACTGCGACGCGATGACCCTCCCATCGACACGACCGCTCCGCGCATGGACATGGTGCGTCGCCGCCCTCGCGGCGTGCACGGCGACGGCCGCGCTCGCCGTGACGCTCGCGCAGCAGGCCAGGGAGATGGGGTGCACCGACAAGCCGGTGCGCCTGTCGGGCAGCGACCTGTACAAGTGCACGGCGAAGAACGGCTTCACCTCGTTCTTCAACGTGCCGGACGGCGAGCCGGCCGCCGCAGCCGCGCCCGCGACGAAGGCGCCGGGCGCGACGCGCTCCGCGACGGTGCCCGCGCCCGCGAGCTTCCCGAGGATCGACGCGGGCACGCAGAAGTCGCGCGACGAGCTGCGGCGCAAGGTGCTGCAGGACGAGCTCGCGAACGAGGAGAAGCTCCTCGCCGAGGCGAGGCTCGCGTGGGGCGATGGCGCGCCGCGGCCGCTGCCCGAGGAGAAGTCGGACGCGCAGAGATACGCGGACCGCATCGCGCGGCTGCGCCAGGCGGTGCAGCTCCACGAGCGCAACGTCGAGGCGCTGAAGCGCGAGCTCTCCGCCCGCTGACGCGCGCCGACGTCGCTCACGCGCGCAACGCGCGCGATCGCGCCGGCCCGGCGCGGTTATTGCTAAATCACGGCGGGCGCGCAAGGAAACAGGCGCGCGACGCACGATCGGGCGCGCCGTGATCCGGATCCCTTTCCTCGAGTCCGTCGTTCCCGCGTCCTACGCGGGACTCGAGGTGCTCGCGACCGCGGTGCTGTTGCTCGCGGGCGACGGGCGCGTGCTGTGGGCCAATCCGGCGGCCGAGAACCTGTTCGAGCTGTCGCGCAAGAAGCTCGTCAGGCGGCGTCCCGAGCAGATCTTCGGCGCGTGCCCGGCGCTCTCCGCGGCGATCTCGAAGGCCGCGGGCAGCGGCGCGTCCTACACCGAGCAGGAGCTCGAGCTGGGCGTCCCCGGCAAGCCGCGCCTGCACCTCACCTGCACGGCGACGCAGGTCGACCTCGACGATGCGGAGGTCCTTCTCGAGTTCCGCCACATCGACCAGCAGCTCAAGATCGCGCGCGAGGAGCGGCTGAACGAGCAGCAGCAGGCGAACCGCGAGCTGATCCGCAGCCTCGCGCACGAGATCAAGAACCCGCTGGGCGGCATCCGCGGCGCCGCGCAGCTCCTCGAGGGCGAGCTCGACGACCCGCGGCTCGCCGAGTACACGCAGGTGATCATCGGCGAGTCGGACCGGCTGCAGTCGCTGGTCAACCGGCTGCTCACGCCGCACCGGCTGCCGCGCTACCTTCAGGTGAACGTGCACGAGATCCTCGTGCGCGTGAAGGGCGTCGTGCAGGCCGAGTTCCCGAAGATCCCGATCGCCTGCGACTTCGACATCTCGCTGCCCGAGCTCGTCGCGGATCCGGAGCAGATCGCCCAGGCCGCACTCAACGTCGTGCGCAACGCCGCGCAGGCGCTCGCCGGCACGACCGCGGATCCGCGCATCGTGCTGTCGACGCGGATCGCGCGCAACGCGATGCTTGCGCGAAGGTTCCACCGGCTCGCCGTCGCGATCGCCGTCGAGGACAACGGCCCCGGCGTGCCCGAAGCGCTGCGCGAGAAGATCTTCTTCCCGCTCGTGTCCGGCCGCGAGGGCGGCAGCGGCCTCGGCCTCACGATCGCCCAGACCTTCGTCGCGCAGCACGGCGGCACGATCGAGTGCGAGAGCCGTCCGGGCCGCACCGTGTTCACGATCCTCCTGCCGCTCGAGCCTCCGCGCGGCGCCAACTGAACCGAGGGACGCCAACGATGCACGCCTACGACTACGAGCCGCCGCGAGGTGGCGGCGCGACCCGCACGGTCTGGATCGTCGACGACGACCGCTCGATCCGCTGGGTGCTCGAGAAGGCGCTCGCGCGCGAAGGCATCCCGTACAAGACGTTCTCGTCGGCGTACGAGGTGCTGCAGGCGCTCGCCGTGAGCCAGCCGCAGGTGCTCGTGTCCGACATCCGGATGCCGGGCGAGTCAGGCATCTCGCTGCTGTCGAAGGTGAAGGAGCGCTATCCGCACATACCGGTGATCGTCATGACCGCGTACTCGGACCTCGACAGTGCGGTGCAGGCGTTCCAGGGCGGCGCCTTCGAGTACCTGCCCAAGCCGTTCGACGTCGACCATGCGCTCGCGCTGATCCGACGCGCGACGACCGAGACGCCGGTCGCGGCGCCGGCCGCGCCGGCCGCGGCCGAGCCGCCGGAGATTCTCGGTCAGGCGACCGCGATGCAGGAGGTCTTTCGCGCGATCGGCCGGCTCTCGCAATCGAGCGCGACCGTGCTCATCACGGGCGAGTCGGGCACCGGCAAGGAGCTGGTCGCGCGCGCACTGCACCGTCACAGCCCGCGTGCCGCCGGCCCGTTCGTCGCGATCAACACCGCGGCGATTCCGAAGGACCTGCTCGAAAGCGAGCTGTTCGGCCACGAGCGCGGCGCGTTCACCGGCGCGCAGGCCGCGCGGCGCGGCCGCTTCGAGCAGGCCGAGGGCGGCACGCTGTTCCTCGACGAGATCGGCGACATGCCGCCCGACCTGCAGGTTCGCCTCCTGCGCGTGCTCTCCGACGGCGAGTACTACCGCGTCGGCGGCCATGCGCCCCTCAAGGCGAACGTTCGCGTCATCGCCGCGACGCACCAGAACCTCGAGGAGCGCGTGCGGCAGGGGTTGTTCCGCGAGGACCTGCTGCACCGGCTCAACGTCGTGCGCCTGCGCCTGCCCCCGCTGCGCGAGCGCGTCGAGGACATCCCGCCGCTCGCGCGCCACTTCATGCAGAAGAGCGCGCGCGAGCTGGCGGTCGAGCCGAAGCTGCTGTCCGACGAGGCGCTCAAGGTGCTGCAGGGCTTCGCGTTTCCGGGCAACGTGCGGCAGCTCGAGAACGTGTGTCACTGGCTCACCGTCATGGCGCCGGGCCAGCGCATCGAGGCGGTCGACCTGCCGCCCGAAGTGCGCGAGCCGCCGGCGCTCCCCGGCGGCAGGCCGGGAGAGGCGGGCTGGCAGCAGGTGCTCGACCGCGAGTTGGCCGCGGCGTTGGCGCGCGGCGAGAAGGCGGTCGGCGACCGGCTCGAGCGCGAGTTCGAGATGACGCTGATCCGCCGAGCGCTCGCCCACACGGGGGGCCACCGGATGGACGCGGCCCAGTGGCTCGGCTGGGGGCGCAACACGCTCACGCGCAAGATCCAGGAGCTCGGGATGGAGGAGGAACTCCGCAAGGGATAGGTTGGGGATAGGTTGGGGTCAGAGCCGTAACATTCGCGATAGGTTGGGGTCAGAGCCGTAACATTCGGGGGATAGGTTGGGGTCAGAGCCGTAACATTCGTTCCTGCTCCGTCGCGGACTGCGATGGTTCGCGCGAATGTTACGGCTCTGACCCCAACCTATCCCAACCTATCCCTAGGGCGCGACGTCTCGCTTCGGCCCGCGAACGAGGTACTCGGGCGCGATCGAGCCGCGAGGCTGCGCGAACCACTCCGGCGCGACGACGAAGTAGCCGTCGAACACGCCGACGCCGTCGTCGGGACCGATCGACCAGTCGAACTTCGCGTTCGGTGCCCACAGCAGATAGAGCGTCGACGGGTCGAGCGGACCGTCCTTCAGCGTCGCGGTGATCGCGGCGTTCGCGGCGTCGACGCGCGGGAACGACAGCCGCGCGAACTGGCCGGTGTTGATCGCCATTCCGTGGTCGGCCGCGTAGAGCGAGAGCCACTCCCAGCCGCGCGCCATGTTCGCGACCGGCGCCATGCGGATCGTCCGGTAGTGCTTCGCGGCCTCCGGCCAGAACGGCGAGACCAGCGGGCTGGCACGCTTCTCGGGCGTCGCGATGAAGCGGTCGGCGAAGTAGTCGCGCATCGCGACGTAGCGCGGCGAGATGTCCGCGAGCTGCAGCGCGACCGCGCCGACGATCAGGGTCGTGGCGACGCGCGGCGTGAATCTCGTCGCGACGATCGCGACCGCAGCGAACCAGAGCCCGTACAGTGCGACCCAGGCGAGCCGACCCGACGCGCGCAACGTCGCGATCGTGTCGAGCAGCTTGCCGCGGATCGGCACCTCGAGCACGACGCGGTCGCCCCATGCGACCTGGTGCGAGACCGCGAGCATCCACAACAGGAAACCGACCGCGATCAGCGGCACGTAGGGCTTGAGGTTCGGCCGCGCCGACCCCGGCGCGATCAGCGAGAGCAACGCGACCGGCAGCAGCACGAGCATGCCGAGGCCCAGGTACGCATGGCCTTCGAGCTCTGCTCCCTTCATCACCGCCAAGCCCGGCAGGAAGCGCGATCCCCATCCGGGATTCCAGAAGGCGTTGAGGTTCGTCGCGTACTTGCCGTAGTACTGCGCGCCGCCGGTGACCGCGTGCGCGGGCAGCAGGAAGTAGCCGGCGAGCGCCATCGTCGCGACCAGCGCGAGCGACACGACCGTCACGTGTCGGACCCAGTCGCCGAACGACGGACGCGGTTGCGGATCGAAGTGCCGGCGCCGCAGGACGTCGGCGACCCACAGCGCGAGCACGATGTAGAGCAGGTACGCGTGCACGAGCGACGCGATGCACGTGAGCGCGACCCAGGGTCCGGTCGAGAGCTCGCGGCTCGGGCGTAGCGCGAGCCACAGGCCCCAGAGCACGAGCCAATGTGACATCAGCGCGAAATGGCCGATCGCGCGGTCCATCACCGGCAGGCTCGCGACGAACAGCAGCGTGATCGCGTAACGCTCGACCGGTCGTTCCGACGCGAGCGCGGCGAGCATGCCGCCGAAGAACCCCTGCAGCGCGTAGCACGTCAGCGCCCACAGGCCGAAGTACTGGAACGGCTCGGGCAGGAATGGCGAGAGCAGCTTGGCGGCGAACGCCGCGATCGGGATCGAGTCGGTGAACACGATCGCGCTGCCGACCTCGAGGCCGTAGCTCCGGATCATCCCGGGCGGCCAGAGCCAGGGCTCCGCACGGAAGAAACGCCAGCCCAGGTACTGCGTGGCCGGATCGCCCTCCATCAGCCAGATCCAGTAGCCCGGATCGACCAGGCGCGGATCGAAGACGAGGAAGAACAGCACGACGCCGGCGAGGGCGCCGAACATCGCGGAGGAGGGGAGGCGGGAAAACATCTAGTGGCCGAGCGCTACTGCAATGTTCTCACTCCGCGTGACGCTGATGCGCAAACAACTTCATGCGGATGTCCAGTCGAACTTGACCCTATCCACCGCGACGACGCGTGGCGGTCCTTGCAATCGTCGCGGGAAACTTGAGATGCATCAAGCAATTTGAGATGAACCGATTGACAGCAGGGCGGGGGGGGGGGGGGGCACAGTGCGCGAAGAGACGGGAAGTGCCCACGAGGCGCGCGCACTCTCCGGCGGTCGATGATCGGTCAGGAAGGAGACCACGATGAGAATCTCGGCAATCGCGGTTGCAGCGATGGTTGTAGTACTTCCTTGGACCGGCACTTCGAAGGCCGTCTTGCCCAGTCTGGATCCGAACAGTCGCGAGCTGATCGTGAAGTTCCAGAGATCGGGCGATGACGTCATCTTCCCCGACGAGGCGCTCGACGTTGTGACGAATGTGAGCGATCCGGCCAGGAATCACCTGTCCCCGGCGGACTGGGCACTCTACACCCGGCTTGGTTCGCCTGTGAGTGCTAGGTGGTTGATCGAACTTCGCCTCGACGAGGAGTATCTGGCCGAGATCGAGACGACCGACCCGGATCATCCCGAATCCCACCTTCAGGACTACGTACTTCTTCAGTACTCCGATGCTGGAGGTCGCGCGGTCGCGCAGAACCGGTTGGCTGCCGACCGATCGGTCAATTCGGCGATTCCGAATTCGAAGGGAACCCTCTCTCTACGAGTCAATGACTACTACGTCGCGGTTACCGGTCCTGGCCAGATACCGGGAGGTTACCAGTGGGCGCTCGAAGCGATCGGAGCGATGAGCCCGTACTCGAACCCGGGCGCGCAGAGCGCGTGGGACAAGGCCACTGGATTCGGGTACGTTGCGGTTGTGGATAGCGGAATCATGCGGATTCATCCGGATCTGCAGACAAATTTCAAGCCGCATTTTTCGCAGGCGTTCTACTCCGGAACCTGCTATGGGGGTGCGGTGGAGGTGGACGAGTCTGGCGGTCAAGGCACTAATTGTCCGAACGACTACAGGGGCCACGGGACACACGTGGCGGGGATCATCGCAGCGACACCCAACAACTCCACGGGCGTCGCGGGCGCGTGCTGGGACTGTTCGCTGATCATCGCGAAAGCGTACTCGGGCGACCACGCGTTCGTGGCTGATCGAATCAGCGGCCTCAATCATGCGGTTATTCGCGGTGCGCAAGTCGTAAACTTGAGCGGCGGCAACGATGACTATTTCGCGGAACACTACGGCGGGGGCGTTACGTCATGCCAGCACTTGACTGATCAAGGAATTCAGGATCCCTACTGCAACGCATTGGCGCTCATGAGGCTAAGGGAGATCCTGTTCGTTGCCGCCTCCGGAAACGAGAACTCCGCAATCCAAACGGACTTCCCGGCACGCGAGCCCAATGTCGTGTCTGTCGCAGCAATCAAGCACGACGGCGCGATCTGGTACGGCGAGTCCGGGGGAGTTGGATCAAGTCTTGGCAAGGTGGAGTTCGTCGCCCCTGGAGCCCAGGTCATTTCTACCTTTTACGACAATTCCACCTGGAACGATGATTGGGCCGATCCATGGAAGTGCAGGGATACGAACGGCTTGGCCGGATACGACCAGTGCACGGGCACCTCGATGGCCGCGCCGCACGTATCCGCGATGGCCGCGATCTTGCGCTCAATCAACCCCTTGCGCACTACGGTGAGCCTGATAAGCCTGCTTACGACCACGAGTTCGAATGTCACGCCGCCCTACGGTGTATCGCCTCCGGGCGGCTTCTTCAAGAAGCCCAATCTATTGACTGCCGTCAATCAGGCAATCAACAACGGATACACGTGGCCGGCATTCGCGATGGTGACGTCGGGCAGCTCGTCCAACCGATTCACGACTTCGGCACCACAGATGGCTCGGGCAGCCATCGGGGGCCATATGCTCCCGACGCTCAACCAGTCCACGACGCCCGTGTACTATGTCCCCGACACGAGCGCACCAGTGGTGTCCGGTTATACAGCCTTCCCGGACTCGATCATGACGCCGCGCGCGTATTTCAAGATCTACACGAAGCTCAAGGTTTCGCAGACGACGCTCAAGCCACTCTACCGGTTAAGCAAGCTTCAGGACGCGGGCTCCGGAGTGGACGAATGCGGGACGCCGATGCCGGTGCCTTCCAAAACCATTCCAGTGATTCACATCTATACGACAAGCAAGACGGAGCGAAACTCGCTTACCGCAGCGACTTACGGAAATTGCTTCAAGTACGACGGCGTCGAAGGGTATGTGGCACCATCGAATCTGGGCGGGCTGCAGCAGCTCTATCGCTTGTACAACCAGGCCGCGGACTCATGGATCCTCGTGCCGGCGAACCGACTGGCTACTGCGAACGGGCTCGGTTACACGCAGAACCAGACTTCGCTCGGCTGGGTCGTGCCGAACTAGCGAGGGGCTCATGTCATCGCCGTTGCTCGCGTTGGTGCCCTTTGCGTTCATGCTTGCCGCTGCGCCGTCAGACGGGCAGTCGCTCGACACTTTCGGGCGGTTGGAGAAACTCGCAGGAGATCGGCAGATCGTTGTCGGTCCGTTCTTCACGCCAAAGAGTCCCTACGCCGTTCGCGTCCTGGACACTTCCGGAACACCGATGGTCGACATGCTGGTGTACATGTCGCCCTCGTCGACGCCGCTTCCATGTCCCTGGTTGAGGGATGAGTTCGAGTATTTCGGCTTCCATGCTGACACGCGCTGGCTGCAGTGCGCCCCCTCCGGGAGCGGAGTACACCTATCGCGCTCCGACGGCTCTGGCGTTGCATCGAAAAATCCGAATGACTTCTCGTCGCCAACGTCTTCGTTTCTGATGGGAGCATCGATCGATCTCCCGCCCGACATCGTACGACTGGAGCATGACCGTCGCCAGTTTTTCACGATCGTCCGTGCGGAGAACGTGCCGCCGGGCAACCCGTCCGTCGTCGTCGAGTACTTCCACGAGACGTTCCGCCATTACTTCAACACCGTGCTCCAGGCGGAGATCGACGGGCTGGACCGAGGGGTCTTCCCGGGTTGGACTCGATCGGTGGGGGGCTTCATCGCATGGGCTACGGCCGCAGACGCGCCGTCCGGCGCGGTACCGGTCTGTCGGTTCTTCAGCAGCAAGTTCACGTCGCACTTCTACACGGCCGATGCGATCGAGTGCGACGAAGTTGTCGAGCGCTTCGGCGACGAATGGCAACTCGAGACACTCGAGGCGTACTACATCTATCGGCCGGACAAGTCCACGGGCGCGTGCATCGAGGGAACCATGCCGGTATATCGGGTGTATGCAGGTGCGACGAGGACTCCCAATCACCGCTACGTCACCGATCGTGGGCTGCGTGACATCATGGTGTCGCAGGGCTGGATCGCCGAGGGTTATGGTCCTGACGCGGTAATCATGTGCACGCCGCGTTGAGCGGGCGCTGCGGTCGGAATGAATCGCGCCAAGGCCGAATCATGGTCGAAGCAACTTCGGAGGGCTCGCGTGGTCAGGGCTTTGCGCGAGCAAATTCGGCGATCACCGGCGCGTGGTCGGACGGCTTCTCGCCCTTGCGCTCGTTGCGGTCGATCGTGCACGACGTGCATCGCTGCGCAAGGTGTCCGGAGACGAGGATGTGGTCGATGCGCAGCCCGTGGTTCTTCGGGAACCCGAGCTGGCGGTAGTCCCACCAGCTGTACGTCTTCGGCGGCTGCTCGAACAGCCGGAAGCTGTCCTTGAGCCCGAGCGCGATCCAGCCTGCGAACACGTCGCGCTCGGGTTGCGAGAACAGCACCTGCCCTTCCCACAGCGCCGGGTCGTGGACGTCGCGCGGCTCCGGCGCGATGTTCATGTCGCCGGCGAACGCGAGGTCGCGGTGGTGCGCGAGCGCGTCCTTCAGGAACGCGCTCGCGGCGGCGCACCAGCGAAGCTTGTACTGATACTTGTCAGAGTCGACCGACTGCCCGTTCGGCACGTACGCGCACACGACGCGCACGCCATCGACCGTCGCCGCGATCACCCGCTTCTGCTCGTCGGCGAAGCCGGGCAGCCCGGTCACGACGTCGGCCGACGCGAGGCCCGAGCGCACGAGGATCGCGACGCCGTTGTAGGTCTTCTGGCCGTAGATGTGCGCCGCGTAGCCGGCTGCCTCGATCTCCTTCATCGGGAACTTCGTGTCCTCCTGCTTGGTTTCCTGCAGGCAGACGACGTCGGGCGCGTGCACGGCGAGCCAGGCGACGAGGCGCGGCAGGCGGACGTTCAGCGAGTTGACGTTCCAGGTGGCGAGCTTCATCGGAAGGCCCTGCGCCGGCGAAAGCGAGAGGATACCGTCAGCGGCGCGCGGCGTGAGCGGCGGGGTCCGCGCGAATGGAGCGTCCGGCGCGTTCCGCGGAGTAGAATCGTCCGCGAGACGCGACAACGAGCGGGGAGCGTGCGACATGAAGCGCGGAGCGTGGATCGGCATCCTGTTGATGGTGGGCCTCATGCCCTCCGCCCAATCGGCGGACCCGGCGCCGCGCGCGGTTCCGCTGGTCGTTCCCGCGCCGCAGACGATGCCCGACGGACCGCTCGGCGACGCCGTGCGCCAGGGGCTGTCGATCGTCAACGCGACGAAGTCCGCGCTGCCCGACAACGTCGGCAACGCGCTCAATTGCGCATCCTGCCATCTCAACGGCGGCACAGTCGCCAACGCGGCGCCGTTCGTCGGTCTCTCGGGTGCGTATCCCGAGTACTTCGCGCGCAGCGGCCGAGTCGACACGCTCGCCGACCGCATCAACGACTGCTTCGCGCGCTCGATGAACGGCAGGCCGATCGCGGTCGATGGCGAGCCGATGCGAGCGATCCTCGCCTACATCGCGTGGCTGTCGGCCGGCGTGCCGACCGGCGCGAGCGTCGAGGGCCGCGGTTTCGCGAAGATCGCCGCGCCCTCGCGCGCGCCCGACGCGGGACGTGGCGCGGCGCTCTACACGCAGCGCTGCTCGGCATGCCATGGCGTCGACGGCGGCGGTTTGCGGAGCGCGTTGGGCGTCTACGTGAT
This sequence comes from Burkholderiales bacterium, assembly GCA_905339295.1. Lineage (GTDB taxonomy): Bacteria > Pseudomonadota > Gammaproteobacteria > Burkholderiales > Casimicrobiaceae > VBCG01. Next base: position 46,298 of record CAJPFI010000045.1, on the reverse strand, counting down.
GCCGCCGCTGTGGGGGCCGATGTCGTTCAACGACGGCGCCGGGATGTCGCACGCCGCGACCGCGGCGGCGTTCATCCGGACCAAGATGCCGCTTGGGCGCGGCGGGTCGCTCGCGGATCAGGACGCGTGGGACATCGCGGCACTGCTGACGGGCGCGCCGCGGCCGTCGTTCGCCGGCAACGCGATGGACTTTCCGCGCGGCGGTCGCCCGGCGCATTGATCGGCGCGGGGGAGGCGTCGGGCTGAAGCCCGACCCACAGGATGAAAGCGTCGGGCTGAAGCCCGACCCACGGGCCCGACAGACTTCGTGCTACTGCGCCGGATACTCGCCGCCCTTGGGCGGCGGCGCGGCGGTGAGCGTCTCCGCGCGCGGCGGCTCGGGCGGACGCGCCCCGGGCACCGTGCGGCGCGGCGGCGGCGCCTTCGGATAGCCGGCGTCGTCGAGCATCGCGGTCCAGCGCGCCTCGTTGTATCCCTTCGCGACCAGCTTGTCGCCGACCTGCAGCACCGGCGCCGTCATCTCGCCGGTCAGCGCCTGAAGGCGCGCCGCATTGGCCGGTTCCTCGACGTTCACCGTCGAGTACGGCACGCCGCGGCGGTTGAGCAGTCCCTCGGCGGACTGGCAGATGTCGCCGCACGCGAACGTGTACAGCGTGACGGGGTAGCGCTCGGCCGCCTGCTGCGTGGCGAGCGGCACGACGTCGGTCTCGATGAAGTTCGCGCCGATGCGCTTCGCCTGCGCCTTGCGCGCGTCGGACGGCGGGGGCCGGTCCGAGTAGACGACCCGGCCCTGCGCGTCCTCGTAGCGGTAGACCTGGTTCCCGGACTGCTGCGCGAAAGCACCCGCGGACAGCGCGAGCGCGATCGCGCCGGCGAGACCGGCGCGGGCACGGCGACTGCGAGACGGGACGCGGGCCATGGAACCTCCTCAGGCCAATGACGTTGTCATCCCATTATGCCGCAACAGGGCGTCCAGTTGGGGCTCTCGGCCCCGGAAGGCGACGAACGACTCCAGCGCAGGCCGGCTGCCCCCCCGCGAGAGCACCTCGTCGCGGAAGCGCCGCCCGGCCTCGGGGGAGAGCACGCCCAGCTCCTCGAACAGGCTGAACGCGTCGGCCGACAGCACCTCGGCCCACTTGTAGCTGTAGTAGCCGGCCGCGTATCCGCCGGCGAACACGTGGCCGAACGCATGCATGAACCGGTCGTACGGGGCGCACGGGGTGACGCGCACCTCGGCGCGCACCGCGTCGAGCACCGCCTGCGGCGACGCCGCCTTCCCGCCGCCGCCCGGCACGTACTCGCTGTGGACCAGCATGTCGAACAGCCCGAACTCGAGCTGGCGGACCGTGCCGAGCCCGCTCTGGAAGTTCTTCGCCGCGATCATCCGGTCGAACAGCTCGCGCGGCAGCGGCGTGCCGGTGTCGACGTGGGCGGTCATGTGCTGAAGCACCTCCCACTCCCAGCAGAAGTTCTCCATGAACTGGGACGGCAGCTCGACCGCGTCCCACTCGACGCCCTCGATGCCCGAGACGCCCAGCACCTCGACCTGCGTCAGCATCTGGTGCAGCCCGTGGCCGAACTCGTGGAACACGGTGATCACGTCGTCGTGCGTGAACAGCGCGGGCCTCGCCTGGGCGCCACGGGCGACCGGCGCGGGCAGGTTGCACGTGAGGTAGGCGACCGGGATCTGCAGGCGCTCGCCGTGGCGGCGGCGGTTGATCGCGTCGTCCATCCACGCGCCGCCCTGCTTCCCCTCGCGCGCGTAGTTGTCGAAGTAGAACTGCGCGATCGTCGTGCCGGCGCGGTCGGCGATGTCGAAGAAGCGCACGGCGGGATGCCAGGTCTCGGCCTTCGACTCGCGGATGTGCACGCCGTAGATCGTCTCGACGACGCGGAACAGGCCCGCCAGCACCTTGTCCTCGGGGAAGTACTGGCGCACCAGCTCGTCGGAGAACGCGTACCTCTCGTTCTGCAGCTTCTGGGTCGCGTACGCGAGGTCCCAGGGTTCGAGCTTCGCGAGGCCCAGCTTGTCGCGGGCGAACGCGGACAGCTCGGCGACGTCGCGCTCGGCGTAGGGCTTCGCGCGTTTCGCGAGGTCGCGCAGGAACGCGAGCACCTCGGTGGCGCTGCGCGCCATCTTGGGCACCAGCGAGACCTCCGCGTAGTCGGCGTACCCCAGGAGACGCGCGGCCTCCAGCCGCAGCGCGAGCACGCGTTCGATCAGCGGTCCGTTGTCCCACTCGGGCCTCGCGCCGAGGTCGGAGGCGCGCGTGGCCTGCGCGCGATGCAGCTCGGCGCGCAGCGCGCGGTCGTCGGCGTACTTCATCACCGGCAGGAAGCACGGCATGCGGACCGTGAGCTTCCAGCCGTCGCGTCCGTCGGCCTTCGCGTTCGCGCGCGCCTCGGCGACGACGTCGGGCGGCAGGCCGGCGAGCCGCGCCTCGTCGTCGACGTAGAGCGCGTAGTCGTTCGTCGCGTCGAGCACGTGGTCGTCGAACGTCGCCTGCAGCGACGCGAGCTCCTCCTGGATCGCCTTGAAGCGCGCCTTCTGGGCGGCCGGCAGCTCGGCGCCCGAGAGCCGGAAGTCGCGAAGCTCGTTCTCGATCACGCGCCGCTGCGCCGCGTCGAGCGAGGCGAACGCGGGCGACGCCGCGAGCGCGCGGTACTTCGCGTAGAGCCGCTCGTCCTGGCCCAGCTCGGTGTAGAACGACGTGATCGCCGGAAGATTGCCGTTGTACGCGTCGCGCAGCTCGGGCGTGCTGACCACGGCATTCAGGTGGCGCACGGCGCCCCACGCGCGATGCAGCCGGTCGAGCGCATCGGCGAGCGGCTCGGCGACCGTCGACCACGACGCTTCGCGATCGTCGGCGGCGATGCGCTCGACGGTCGCGCGGGCGTCCTCGAGCAGGCGCGCGACGGCGGGCGTCACGTGATCGGGACGGATCGACGCGAAGCGCGGGAGGCCCGAGAAGTCGAGCAGCGGATTGTCGGTCATGCCTCGGTTTCCTCGAATGGCGCCGGGTGGGACGCCGGGATTGCGTCGTGGCCGCGTCACGCCGGATCGGCAAGCGCAGCTCTCAGTTCGGCGAGATCGTCGGGAGTGCCGACGTTCGCCCAGGGACCGGAATAATACTCGCCCGTGGCCCAGCCCCGTCCGATCCAGTCCAGCAGCAATGGCAGGAATCGTAGCTTGACACCGCGCGGAAAGTCGTCGAACAGCGCGGCGTCGTACAGGCCGATGTTCCCGTAGGTGAGGTTGGCCGTGCCGTCGGGCAAGGGCCTCGTTCGATGCGGCAGGAGCCGCCGACCGGAACCGCCGTGCCCGGGCGCCTCGTCGAGTGCGAAATCCCCCTCCGGATGGTAGGGGGGATTGGGGACCATCACGAGGTGCAGCGCGCGTCCGCGCCCGACGCCGATGTGCGGTCGGTGGGCGTCGAGCGACGCGTAGTCGTACGGCGTCCAGAGGTCGCCCGAGACGATGAGCACCGGGCCGTCGGCGAGGAGCGGACGCGCGGTGGCGATGCCCCCGGCGGTCTCGAGCGGCTCGGGCTCGATCGACCAGTGCAGGCGCACGTCCCACGCGCGGCCGTCGCCGAGGGCGTCGACGAGCCGTTGCGCGAGGTATGCGGCGTTGATCGCGATGTCGCGGTGGCCCGCGCGCGCGAGCGCCTCGATCTGGCGCACGACCAGCGACTTGCCGGCCACTTCGAGGAGCGGCTTCGGGACCGCGTCGGTCAGCGGGCGCATGCGCTCGCCGCGCCCGGCGGCGAGGATCATCGCGGTCGCGCGTCCCATGCTCAGAACGTGAGGCCGGTGGCGGGCGCGCGGCCCTCGAGCGCGTCGAGCAGGCGCGCGAGCGGCCCCAGCGCGGAATAGCGCCCGCACGCGCCGCGGAGGTAGCCCATCACGCGCGGCATGTCGGCGAGGTAGCCGTCCTTGCCGTCGCGGTGCGCGAGGCGCGCGAAGATGCCGAGCACCTTCAGCTGCCGCTGCACGCCCATCCACTCGAAGTCGCGCCAGAACGCGGAGAAGTCGGCGTCGACCGGCAGCCGCGCCTTGCGCGCGCGTTCCCAGAAGCGCACGGCCCAGTCGATCTGGCGCTCCTCGTCCCACGCGACGTACGCGTCGCGCAGGAGCGACACGAGGTCGTAGGTGATCGGCCCGTGCACGGCGTCCTGGAAGTCGATCACGCCGGGATTCGGGTCCGACACCATCAGGTTGCGCGAGTGGTAGTCGCGGTGGACGTACGCGCGCGGCTGCGCGAGGTTGTTTTCGAGCACCAGCGCGAACGTGCGCTCGAGCGTGTCGCGCATCGACGGGCCGATCGAGATGCCGAGGTGCTTCGCGACGTACCAGTCGGGGAAGAGCTCGAGCTCGCGGCGCAGCAGCGCCTCGTCGTAGGGCGGCAGCTCGCCCTCGCGCGACGCCGACTGCCAGCGCACCAGCGCATCGATCGCGTCGACGTAGAGCGCATGCGCGCGCGCGGACGAGGCCTCCCCGATGCGGCCCTGCGGCCGTTCCCCGTCCGGGTTCGCGCCGCCGGGGCGGCCCGGCGGATGCTTCCCGCCGATCGCGTCGAGGTAGGTCGTCGTGCCGAGATCGGTGAGCAGCAGGAAGCCGCGGTCGAGGTCCTGCGCGAGCACGCGCGGGGCGTGGACGCCCGCGCCGCGAAGCAGCGCCGCGACGTGCACGAACGGCCGGCAGTCTTCCATCGGCGGAGGCGCGTCCATCGCGATCAGCGTGCGCTCGCCGTTCACATCGCGGTCGAGCGAGACGCGGAAGTAGCGACGGAAGCTCGCGTCGGCGGAGGCGGGGGCGAGCAGGAAGTCCGTGCCGGCGAGCGCCGGGCGCAGCCAGGCGGCGAGGGCGTCGAGGCGGGGATCCGGGACGGTCATCGTGCGGAGGCTGCCGCCGGTGCCGCGCGGGTACGAGAATGCGGGACGTACGCGGTCCCCGGGGTGCCGCGGCACCCGGGGCGTCTCCGCGCGGCGTGGGTATGCGTGTTCGGTAGAATGGCCGATCTTAACAAACCGCCGTCATTTCCTCCTTGGACCTGCCCCGCCGGATCACGCCACGCGCCGTGGCCGCTGCCGTCGCCGCGACGCTCGCGGCGGCGCTCGCGTGTCCCGCGGCCGCGCAGCGCGCGGAAGTCCCGGAGCCGCCGCTATCGCTGCGGCTCGCGCGCGAGCTCGCGCCGTCCGTTGCGCCGGCGGCGCAAGGCGCGGGCGCGCCGCGGCCGCAGCGTTCGCCGTTCGACCTCGGCGACGACGCGGAGCGCGGCGTCGTGTTCCTGCGGGCCGACCGCCTCGAGGGAGTCGGGCAGCGCGAGGTGTCGGCCGAGGGCCGTGTCGAGTTGCGCGCCCGTCGCGAGACGATGCTCGCCGACCGCCTCGTCTACGACCTGACGCGCGACGAGGTGCACGCGACCGGCAACGTCGTGCTGCGCAAGGGCGTCGACTGGATCACGGGGCCCGAGCTCGTCTACCGGCGCGAGACGCAGATCGGCGCGTTCACGTCGCCCACGTTTCATGTCGGCGAGTTCGGCGCGCGCGGCGACGCGTCGCGGATCGCCTTCGCCGGGCCGGACCGTTACGTGGTCTCCGACGGCCGCTACACGACCTGCGTGGCGCCTCGCGAGGACTGGTTCCTCGAGACGCGCGAGCTCGAGCTCGACACGCTGCGGCAGGTCGGCACCGCCCGCGACGCCACGGTGCGCTTCTTCGGCGCGCCGATCTTCTACTCGCCGTGGCTCGAGTTCCCGCTCTCGAACGAGCGCAAGAGCGGCTTCCTGGTCCCGACCGCGGGATCGTCGGGCGCGCGCGGCATCGAGTTCGCGCTGCCGTACTACTTCAACCTCGCCCCGAACTACGACGCGACGATCACGCCGCGCATCATGAGCAAGCGCGGGCTGCAGGTCGGCGCGCAGTTCCGCTACCTGTTCGGCGGCGGCTACGCGAACAGCGGGGAGATCGACGCGCAGGTGCTGCCGAACGACCGCCAGACCGACACGAACCGCTACGCGCTCGTGTGGCGCCACCAGCAGCAGCTCGACGTCCCGGGGCTGGGCGCCTACCTCGACCTCAACAAGGTCAGCGACGACAAGTACTTCGCCGACCTCGCCGACCGCATCGCGATCACATCGCAGACGACGCTGCCGCGCGAGGCGGGAATCACCTACGGCAACGGCCCGTGGAGCCTGCTCGCGCGCGTGCAGACGTTCCAGACGCTGCAGGATCCCAACGCGCCGATCGTGCCGCCGTACCATCGCGTGCCGCAGATCGTCGGGACGCTCGCCGAGACCGACTGGTCGGGTCTCTCGTTCTCCGGCTTCGGCGAGTACTCGCGCTTCCGCTCCGACACGCAGGTCGAGGGCGGCAGGCTCGTGCTCTATCCGCAGGCCGCGTGGAAGCGGGGCACGCCGGGCTGGTTCGTCGCGGCCCGCGCCGGCGTCCACCTGCGCCGCTACGACCTCGACGCGTCGTTCGGAGAAAACCGTCACCGCAACCTCGCGATCCCGGTCTCGAGCCTCGACGCCGGGCTCGTGTTCGAGCGCGACTGGAGCCTGTTCGGCACGAACTTCACGCACACGCTCGAGCCGCGCGCCTACTACGTCTACATCCCGTTCCGCGAGCAGAACACGCTCCCGGTGTTCGACTCGGCGATCGACGACTACAACTTCGGCCAGCTCTTCACCGAGAACCGCTACCTCGGACACGACCGCGTCGGTGACGCGAACCAGCTCACCGTCGGCGTGACGTCGCGCCTGCTGCAGCCGGGCACCGGTGCCGAGCGCCTGCGCGTCGCGCTCGCCCAGCGCTTCTACTTCGAGGACCAGCGAGTGACGCTGAACGAGGTGCCGCGCTCGGCGTCGAGCTCGGACATCCTGCTCGCGGTCGAGGGCCGCGTCTCGGAGGCGTGGTCGGTCGCGGGCCTGTTGCAGCAGAACCTCGACCGCGGACAGAACGAGCGCTTCAATCTCTCGGTGCGCTACACGCCTTCACCGGGCAGCGCGCTCTCGGCGAGCTATCGCTTCACCCGGCAGCTCGTCAACCCGACCGGCGCGAACGAGCAGATCAAGCAGATCGACCTCGCGGCCCAGTGGCCGGCGACGCCGCAGTGGACGTTGCTGGGGCGGTTCAACTACTCGCTCAACGACCGCAAGCTGCTCGAAGGCATCGCGGGCGTCGAGTACAATGGCGACTGCTGGGTCCTGCGCGCGGTGCTCCACCGCCTCGCCACGACGGTCGACCAGACCAACACGTCGTTCTTCATCCAGCTGGAACTCAACGGCCTCGCGCGGGTCGGAACCAGTCCGCTGGAGCTGCTCCGGCGCAGCGTCCCGGGCTACGTGCCCGTGAACGACCCGACGTTGATGCGGTACGACAGCAGCGCCGACCCGTTGCCCGAATTCTGAGGTGCCCGATGACGATGTTCCGTCGCCTTTCCGTTGCCGCCGCTTGCGCGGCCGCCGCCGCGTCCGCGCTCGCGCAGGTCCCCGCGGGGCCGCGTCCGCTGCCTCCGGGCGCCCAGCGCCCCGCGCCTTCGCTGTCGTCCAGCGCGCCGGTCGCGCTCGACCGCGTCGTGGCGGTCGTCAACGACGAGGCGCTCACGCAGTTCGAGATGAACGAGCAGAAGCGCATCCTGGTCCAGCAGCTGCGCGAGTCGCGGCTGCAGCCGCCCTCGGCCGACGTGCTCGACAAGCAGGTGCTCGAGCGGCTGATCACCGAGCGCGCGCTGCTCCAGTACGCGAAGGAAACCGGCATCCGCGTCGACGACACGGTCGTCGAGCGGACGATCCTGCGCATTGCGCAGGAGAACAAGCTCTCGCCCGAGGAGTTCCGCAAGGTGCTCGACCGCGAGGGAATTCCCTACGCCAAGTACCGCGAGGACGTGCGCCGCGAGCTCACGGTGCAGCGGCTGCGCGACCGCGAGGTCGACAGCAAGATCTTCGTCTCCGACGCCGAGGTCGACACCTACCTCGCGACGGTGAACGCGCAGGCGGGCGGCGAGAACGAGTACTTGCTCGCGCACATCCTCGTGCGCGTGCCGGAGCAGAGCTCTCCCGAGCAGATCGAGCAGCGGCGCGCGCGCGCCGAGGAGGCGCTCGCGAAAGTGAAGGCCGGCGAGGATTTCGGACAGGTCGCCGCGACGTGGTCGGAGTCGAACGACGCGCAGCAGGGCGGCGGCCTCGGCTGGCGCACGCCGGCCCGCATGCCCTCGGTGTTCGTCGACCCGGTCCGGGCGCTGAAGAAGGGCGAGGTGTCCGGCGTGCTGCGCAGCCCGGCGGGTTTCCACATCGTCAAGGTCGTCGACGAGCGCGGCCGCAACCAGCCGTCGGTCGTACAGCAGACGCGCGTGCGCCACATCCTCGTCAAGGTGAGCGAGCTCACCTCCGACGTCGAGGCGAAGGCGAAGATCGACCGCATCCGCGAGCGCATCGAGACGGGCGGAAAGTTCGAGGACCAGGCGCGCGTGAATTCCGAGGACGCATCGGCGGCGAAAGGCGGCGACCTGGGCTGGTTGAGCGCGGGCGACACCGTGTCCGACTTCCAGCAGGCGATGGACCGCTTGAAGCCCGGCGAGCTGTCGCCGCCGGTGCGCTCGCCGTTCGGGTGGCATCTCCTGGAGGTGATCGAGCGCCGCCAGCAGGACGTGTCGAAGGAGCGCCAGCGGGACCAGGCGCGCCTCGCGCTGCGCCAGCGCAAGGGCGACGAGCAGTTCGGCGAGTTCGTGCGCCAGACGCGCGACCGCGCCTACGTCGAGATCAAGGCGGACGAGCGCTGAACGGCGCGCCGTAAGGCCGTCGCCGCCCGAATCGCGGCGCCGGCTCCCCGATCAGGTGCCGGCCGGCCACCGCGGGCGGGAGCGTGATCCGATACGCGAGCGCGACCAGCGGCGGGGGCGACATTGCGGCGGCCGTCCGCGCAGCCGCTCGTCGACCCGGAGGCTTCCCCGCCCCCGGACCCTGTCCGCGGTCGCGAACGACTCGGTGCGAACCGTACGGGCCGGCGGTCGCGCGAATGGCCTCGGCGTTCTACCGATCGCCCCGCACGCCCTTCGCGTAGGCGTTCACCGCCGGGTAGAGCAGCAGGCGATCGACGCGCGCCGCCGCGACGTCCGGCGCGTAGTCGAGGTCCATGCGCACCTGCGATGCGATCTTCCCGCGCCATTCCGCGGGCCAGCGCAGCGGCACGCGCTCGCTGCCCGACGAGCGCCCGATCTCACGCCACGGCAGGTCCTGCTCGAGGCGTGCGTGCACGGCGATGGATTGCGGCTTCGGACCCGACCATGCGCGCACCAGCGCGAGATCGATGCGGTCCGGCCGGATCACCTGGTCGGGCGGCGACACGAGCTCGACGACGCCGCGATCGGGGGCCACCGCGATATGGCCGTGGCCATCGGTCAGCGTCCCTCGGGACGTGGTCCATCCGTCGTCTGTGGCGAGCTGGGCCGAGCCGAACGTCCACAGTCGCGAGCCGCGGGGGAGGTCCGCCCGCGCCACCATCGCGTCGCGCATCGCGGCTTCCGCCAGCGTGTTGCGGAACGCCGTGTACGGAAGGTAGTCGGGATGGTCCTCGAACAGGCCGTTCGAGCCGTTCCACGCCATGATGCCGATCTGCCGCGCGTCGTAGTTGAACGCGCTGCGGAAGCTCCGGTACGACGCCTCGTAGTCCGGGCTCTTCTTCGGATACTTGAGGTCGGTCGGGTTGAACTCGACGATCGCCCACGACTCGTCGTGCCGCGCGATGTTGCTGTAGATGCCGCGGCCGTTCTCCATCGGGTGCCTGTCCTGCGCCGACAGCCCGTACATGATCGTGCCCAGGTGACCGACGCGCGGCACCGAGCCTTCGATCGACACGCCGGCCGAGTCGTAATCCGGCGTCCAGCCGCGCAGCGTGATCGACACCGGGCGCAGGCCCGGGTCCGGCGCGGTGAACGCCTGCGCGGTGAAGATGCGATCGCCCGGGATGCCCGCCGCGTGCGCCCACTCCGCGAGTTCGACGTAGTGCAGGTGCACGACGTGCTTGCGGAACGCGTCCCACTCCAGGTACCACCCGTCTTCCCAGAACGGCGTCGCGCCGGGAGGAATCGCAAGGCTGTTCGCGCCGACGAACTCGCGCGGCGGCTCGACTTCCTCCCAGGTCTTCCACGACTTGCCGGCCATCGCGTTGACCTGCGCGAGCGAGAGCGGGTCGGGCCGCCTGAACGAACGCAGGTCGGGAACGCCCGCGCCCCCCTTGCCCCCGTAGGGACCGGTACCCTGCAGCCATTCGCGGAACTGCCGGCGCATGCCGGGGTTGTAGTCGAACCGGTATCCGCCGCCGAGGAACGGATTCATGTACGTATCGGCGTCGAGCGTGATGCCGACGAGCAGGTCCGGATGCTCGCGCCAGAACTCCGCGAGGCGCCGCGCCGCGCTCTGCAGGTTGCGCTTCTTGTAGGCACGGTTCTTCGCCGCGTAGACATGATAGGTGAGCGAATTGCCGAGCTGGGGCCCCGCCACCGAGCCCGGCAGGTTCTTCATCAGGTCGTCGGGATGGACCTTGTCCCACTGGTCCCACTGGCAGTTCTGCGGATCCTGCTCGAGGTGGTCGGTCAGGTCCCAGTCCGGCGTCTCGCACGACGAGTCGCCCCAGATGCCGCCGTTGAGAATGACGTTCACCGGCACGCCGTTGTCGACCGCGTACTTGAGGATGCTCTCGAGCGTGTCCTCGACGATGCGGCGGCCGCCGCACTGGCGCTCGAGGTCGAACGACGGGTCGAACTCCCAGTCGCCGGCGCGGCCCTTCGTCGTGCGCATGTAGAGCAGCGGAACGCTCATGCCGATGCGCTGCGTGCGCGACGGGTAGTCGACGTACTGGTCCTTGATCTCGTCGGCGCCGCCCAGCGACACGCCGGAGGTCATCATCAGGAAGTAGAACCGCCGCGAAACGAGTTGCGGCCGCTCGTCGAGCAGCGCCTTCCACTGCGTCTTCGCGTCGGGAGGGATCAGGCTGCGCCGGGCGAGCACGGTATTGCGGCCATTCCGCGCGATCGCCACGACTGCGATGTCGTGGCGCATCGGCGCGAGGTCGGCGAAGTCGCCCTCGAACGTGAAGCCCCCGTTCGGGTTGTCGGGGAAGCCCGGCTTCTCCTTCGCGACGTCCTCGCGCGGCAGGCCGTAGCGCGCCTCGAACACGCGATCGTCGACGCGCACCTCGACGCGCGCGATGCCGTCCTTCGCGAGCGCCCAGCCGGCGAGCGCGACCTTCGTGCCGACGATGCTCTCCGTCGCGGGCGAATCGAGCCAGCCTTCGGGCGCGGGCAGCTCGATCGCCGGCGCCGGCGCGGTCGCGACGGTCGCGGGCGGCGATCCGACGCGCCCGTACTTGTAGAGCGCGAAGAACTCGACGCCGATGAGCGCGAGCACCGCGCCGACGATCGTCACGAGCGCGACGTTGATGCGGCCGCGCTGGCGGGAGGGAGGCGGAGCGTGTCGCGTTCTCGTCATGCGGGAGGGCGGTTTGCGGGCAGCCTTGCCGGCCCGGTGGGAATTGTATTCGGTCGATGCGGGCCGGATGAATGGCGCGGCGCTGACTCGGTGCTGCCGTGGGTCGGGCTTCAGCCCGACATGACGATCGTCGGGATGAATCGCGACCCACAAGGGGGCAGAGGGCCTGTCGGGCTGAAGCCCGACCCACAGGGGCACAAGGCGAGTCGGGCCGAAGCCCGGCCCACGGCGAATCAGGCGATCTTCTTGGTCATGATCGCGCAGTCGAGCATCGCGCCGGGCACGAGCTCGTGCCGGGCGCGCGTCTCCTGCCGCCACCCGAGCGACTCGTAGAATGCGATCGCGTTCACCGACGCGTCGAGAAGGAGCGCGGTGCGCCCGGCTGCGCGCGCCTCGTCCTCGAGCGCAGCCATCAGCGCGCGGCCCACGCCACGGCGGTTGAAATCCGGATCGACGTAGCAAGCCTGCACGATGCCTTCTCGCGGCTTGAGCTGCGCGAAGCCTCCGAGACGGCCGTCGTCGTTCTCGGCGACCAGCACGACCTGCGTGTCGATCGGCTCGGCGTAGGAGGCGGGCGTCATGCGCCCCGACCAGGCGGCGACGGCTTCGGGCGCGTAGTGCGACGACGCGGTTTCGCGGATCGCGCGCGTGTGGATCGCCCAGATGGCCGGGGCGTCGACGGGAACGGCGCGCCGGATGCGCCAGCCGGGCACCGCCGCCGCGCGGTCAGCGCTGGCTGAAGTAGACGTAGGGCTTCTGCGCGACCTTGCCCTCGTCCATGGTGCGGCCCGCGTCGAGCTCGCGCGGCGACTTGTCCCACCAGATCGCGCGGCCCTTCCTCTGTTCCTCGGCGAGCTGCGGCTTCTTCTCCAGCACGTCGCGGATGAACTGCGTGTGTTCGGAGACGTAGTGGCGGGCGGGGAGCATTCCCATGGGGGGCGGGCTGCGTGGCGGCGGAACGGCCATTCTACGCTTCACGCAGGTCGCCGGCGATCAGGGGCGACTTCGACGACCTCGCCAAACGACGCCGCCCGCGGAACCGGTCGACCGCGTTCCCGCAGTCCCCCGATGCGAGCGGCGATTGCCTCGCGGAACAGCGAGGTCACCTCGCGCGCGAATCTCCCGCGGCGACGCGGCCCGGGACGTCCGGAACGTGCGCTCCCCACGAGGCCGGACCTTGCTCCGCGACGACCGGCTAGCGCATGCGATCGCTACTTTCGCAGCAGGCCTGCCTGCTCGAGCGCGCTCTTCGGGGCCCCGGGCGGTACGTCGACGCTCGAGTTTCCGGAAACCGTCACCGTGCCGGGCCTGGACGGAGGATGCATCCGGCGATGATTTCCGCAACTCCGGACGAGGATCCATCCATCCGCAGTCGACCGTTCCACGCGCTCGGTCACCTTCGCGAACCGGAGGTCGCCGCCGGAGTCCTCCTCCCGCCATCCTGCCAGGGGTGGACCCGAGGCGCGAAGGCCGGAGTCCGCGCTTGTTTAACGCTCCAGCTTCCCGCTGACGATGCGGTAGCAGTAGAGCCGGCACTCGATCGCGCCGTTCCACAGCGGTATGCGTTTCTCGGCCTTGAGGCCGATCTTCTTCGGGAGCTCGGTGTCGCCGGAGAAGAGCCATGCGGTCCAGCCGGCGTAGCGGGCCTTGAGCGCGTCGCCGAGCGTCGGGTACATCGCGGCGATGCGCGCCTTGTCGTCGAGACGGATGCCGTAGGGCGGATTGGCGATCAATACGCCCGTGGGCGCGGGCGCGGAACGCTCGAGCGCGTCGGCCTGCTCGATCGCCATGAAGCCGTCGACCTGCGCGAGCGCTGCGTTCGCGCGCGTCGTCGCGACGGCGGCGGCGTGGCGGTCGCTCGTGTACACCGACGGCGACGACGGCACGGGCCTCACCCGGTCGCGCGCGCGCTGCTTCAGGCGCTGCCAGGCCGGACCGTCGAACCACGCGAGCTTCTGGAAGCCGAACGTGCGCGCAAGGCCCGGAGCGCGATCGGCGGCGATCGACGCGGCCTCGATCGCGATCGTCCCGCTGCCGCACATCGGGTCGAGGAAGGCCGTGCCGGGCCGCCAGCCGGACAACGCGATCAGGCCCGCGGCGAGGTTCTCGCGCAGCGGCGCCTCCTCGGCGTCGCGCCGCCAGCCGCGCTTGAACAGCGGGTCGCCCGAGGTGTCGAGGTAGAACGTCGCTTCGCGGTCGGTCAGGTACGCATGCACGCGCACGTCGGGCACCCGCTTGTCGACCGACGGGCGCTTGCCCAGCTCGTCGCGGAAGCGGTCGCACACCGCGTCCTTGACGGTGAGCGTCGCGAACTCGAGGCTCCGGAGCGGCGAGCGCGTCGCGGCGACGTCGACGCGGATCGTGCGGTCGGCGCGGAAGTGGGTCGGCCACGCGATGGCGCGCGCGAGCGCGTTCACGTCGCGCTCGTCGCGGTAGGGTCCGCCGCCGACTCTCCACAGCACGCGGCTCGCGAGGCGGGATTCGAGGTTGACGGCGTACGCGAGGTCGAGCGGGCCCTCGAAGCCGGCTCCGCCGTCGACCGGGACGATGGCCTGCGCGCCGAGCCGCCCGAGCTCCGTCGCGAGCGCGGCCTCGAGCCCGCGCGGGCAGGGAGCGAAGAAGCGCTCGGTCATCGCTCGGGGCGGGTCGGGCACGGGGCCGATGCCCCGACGTCGAAGCGCCGCGCCCTGGACCCGTCATTCCCGCGCATGCGGGAATCCGGCGTCGTTGCGCCGGAAGCGCAGGCAGGACACGAGGCGCCCGCCGTCGCGGAGACGGCGGCATCGCGGCTGATCGTGTCCGGCACGCGATCCCCGCTCGCTAGAACGGTTTCATCACGACGAGGAACACGACCGCGATGAGGATCGGAAGCGCGGGGATCTCGTTCAGCCATCGGTAGAACACGTGCCCGTGGCGGTTGCGGTCGTCGCGGAAGTCGATCATCAGCTTGCCAAGGTAGGCATGGTAGGCCAGGAGCACCGCGACCAGCGCGAGCTTCACGTGCATCCAGCCGCCGGTGAAACCGTAGCCCAGCCACAACCAGGTGCCGAAGACGACGGTCAGCACCATCCCCGGCATCATGATGCCGTAGTAGAGCTTGCGCTCCATCGTCTTGAAGCGCTCGAGGCCCACGCGGTCGTCGGGCGCGGCCATCGCGTGGTAGACGAACAGGCGCGGCAGGTAGAACAGCCCCGCGTACCAGGTCACCATGAAGATGATGTGCAGCGACTTGATCGTCAGCATGATCTCGATCCGGGGTCAGGCCCCGGGCCAGACGCAGTGTCTGACCCCGGGGGAGGCGTCGGTGGAGCGCGTCACTTGAGCAGGCGGCGGCGGGTGAGCACCAGCGCGACGTAGTACGCGGCGACCGCGTAGAGCGCGAGCACGGCGATGTGCAGGAGCGCGCTGTCGGGGACGCGTCCCAGCATCAGCGGACGCGCGAGGTCGATCGCATGCTTGAGCGGCAGCACGCCCGCGACCGACGCGATCCAGTCCGGCATCTGCTCGACCGGGAAATAGACGCCGGAGAGCAGCAGCATCGGCGTGATCACCAGCGTGAAGAAATAGGTGAAGAAATCGTAGCCCGGCGCGAGCGCGTTCATCGCGAGGCCGAACGCGCCGAACACCAGTCCGACGAGGAAGCCGAGCGGCAGGATCCACAGCGCGAGCCAGGTGTGGCCGTAGCCCAGCGCCATCAGGACGAGCAGGATCGCCGTCGTCGACATCACCGCCTTCGTCGCGCACCACACCCATTCGGCGAGCACGACGTCGTCGAGCGCGATCGGCGCGTTGATGATCCCCTCCCAGGTCCGCTGCACGTGCATGCGCGAGAACGCCGAGTACATGCCCTCGAAGCTCGACGTGAACATCGCGCTCTGGCAGACCATGCCGGTGCCGATGAACGCGACGTAGGGCATGCCGCCGACCTCGCCGATCAGCGCGCCGAGCCCGTAGCCGAGCGCGAGCATGTACAGGAGCGGGTCGGCGATGTTGCCGAGGACGCTCGCGAACGCGAGCTTGCGCCAGACGAGCAGGTTGCGCCGCCACACCGGCACGAAGCGCGGCGAGAAGTCCGGAAGCGCGGCCAGGCGGGCGGGAATCGCGGCCATTTCAGTCCCGGAGCTCGCGGCCCGTGAGCTTGATGAACAGGTCCTCGAGATTGGCCGGCCGGTGCAGGTAGCGCACGCCAGTGCGCGGCGCGAGGTCGGCCAGCAGCGGCGTCGCGTCCATCGCGTAGCAGAACGCCGTCTCGCCCGCGACCTCGACGCGTCTGGCGAGCGCGCGTCCGTGCACGTCGGCCCATGCCCTCGCCCCGTCGCCGTAGACCTCGACGACCTCCGGCTCGACGTGCCCGGCGATCAGCGTGCGCGGCGCGTCGCACGCGATCATGCGGCCGTGGTCGATCACCGCTAGCCGGCTCGCGAGGCGCTCGGCCTCGTCCATGAAGTGCGTGGTGAGCAGGATCGTCTTGCCTTGCGCGAGCAGTTGCCGCAGCCCGTTCCAGATCAGGTGGCGCGCCTGCGGATCGAGCCCGGTCGTCGGCTCGTCGAGGATCAGGAGCTCCGGATCGTTGACGAGCGCACGCGCGAGCGTGAGCCGCCGCTTCGTGCCGCCCGACAGCGTGCGGATGTGCGCGTTCGCCCTGGACGCGAGTCCCGCGAACTCGAGCAGCCTCGGGATGCGGCCGGCCAGCGTCGCGCGGTCGATGCCGAAGTAGCGGCCGTAGACGACGAGATTCTCCGTGACGGTGAAGTCGGGATCGAGGTTGTCCATCTGCGGCACGACGCCGACGCGCACGCGCGCCTCCCGCGCGGCCTTCGGCACCGGCTCGCCGCAGAGCTCGATCGTGCCGCCGTCCGGATCGACGAGGCCGAGGCAGCAGCGCAGCGTCGTCGTCTTGCCGGCGCCGTTGGGGCCGAGCAGCCCGAAGCACTCGCCGCGCAGGATGTCGAACGACAGCCCGCTCACCACCTCGTGGCCGCCGTAGCGCTTGACGAGGCCGTCCACCGACAGCACGCGCCCGTGCGCGCCGCGGACGCGGGCCGGCAGCGCGCGCTCGACGATCGAGTCCATCATGCCTCGTGCGCCGGCCGGCGGTGCCACATGCCGACCACGGTGTCGCGGAGCTGCGGCAGCCTGCCGTGGAAGAAGTGCGTGCAACCGGGGAAGACGACGATCGGCAGCCCCTGCGGCCGCGCCCACGCGAGCACGTCGGCGAGCGGCACGATCTCGTCCTCCTCGCCGTGCACGACGATCGTGTCCGGCGGGACCGCCTCGACCGGGAAGCGCCTCACCGCGGGCCCGACCAGCACCATGCGCTCCGTCGCGACGCGATTCGCCACGCGAGTCTGCACGTACGAGCCGAACGAGAAGCCGGCGAGCGCGATGGGCAGGTGCGCGCCGTAGCGCGACCGCGCGTGCGCGAGCGCCGCGAGCGCGTCCTCGGTCTCGCCGACGCCGTCGTCGAAGGCGCCCTTCGATTCGCCGACGCCGCGGAAGTTGAACCGCGCGGCGACGTAGTCGAGCGCGAAGAACGCCTTCGCGAGCGTCTGCGCGACCTTGTTGTCGAGCGTCCCGCCCTGCAGCGGGTGCGGATGCGCGACGAGCGCGATGCCCCGCCGCGCGACCGACGGGACGTTGCAGACGACCTCGAGCGGACCGGCCGGCCCGTCGATCACGACCCGCTCGGTCGAACCGGCGAAGCTCGACGTCAAATGCGCAGCCTCTCGACGATCTCGCCGTTCACGACGTGCCGGTCGACGATCTCGTCGATGTCGTCCCGGTCGACGTAGGTGTACCAGACCGCCTCGGGGTACACGACGATCACCGGGCCTTCCTCGCAGCGGTCGAGGCAGCCGGCCTTGTTGATGCGGACCTCGCCCTTGCCCCTGAGGCCGAGCGCCTTGACCCGGTCCTTCGCGTATTTCTGCATCTCGACCGCGCCGGCGTTCGCGCAGCACTTCTCGGGCGCCTCGCGCTGGTTGCAGCAGAAGAAGACGTGACGCCGGTAGTAGCTCATCGCGGTCCGGGGAGCGGAAACGGCCATTGTAGCGGGTCGATCGCGGCGCGCGTTTCCGGGGGCGGGGAGCGCGTCCGCGGACTCGGGCGTCGCGAAGCTACCCGGATGCCGGCGGCGGCGCGCCCCAGGCGGGCCGTCCCGAAAGCGCGAACAGCCACGCGGACGCCGCGACGGGCCAGACCAGGAGCACCGTATGCGTCAGTCCGTTGAAGTTGAGCAGGTGGCCGTGGCGCCAGTTGAACAGCGTGAGCGGCGCCTGCGCGGCGAGCGTGTCCGACGCGACGAGCGGCGTCAGAAGCGAGGACAGCAGCGCGATGGCGCACAGCGCGATCATCGCCGGGCGCGGCAGCACGATCGCCGCGAGGAGCGCGAGCGCGCCGATGGCGATCCCGGTGGACACGCCCGGCCGCAGCCAGCCTTCCCACGCCCCCGGCTTGAGCAGCAGCACGGCGGCCAGGCCCTTGAGCAACAGCGCCGCGCCGATCAGAAGCAGCACGGCGGCGCCCGCGTGACGCCGGTGGCGCACGAGCAGCGCGAGGAAAAGCCCGACGCCGAGGACCTGGAATGCACTCTCCGCCGCTTCGATCACGGTCGCGGCCGAATCGGGTTCGGGCACGGCGCCCGCGAGCAGCCGCTCCGGCGCGGGGTCGAACGCGATCGCGAACACCGGGATCGCCGGATTCACCTGCGCGGCGAGCCACAGGGCGAGCAGCGCGAGCCCGACGTCGCCGAGCGCGCCGGGAAGGAACAGCCCGCGGCGCCGCGAGGACAGTGCGGCGCGCGCCTCGGGACTGCGCGCGACCGCCGCGGCGATTCCCGCGCCGAGGAGCGCGCCCGCCGTGTTCGACACGAGGTCGACGACGTTCGCGTCGCGCGGCGGCATCCACGCCTGCATCGACTCCATCGCGAAGGACAACGCGAAGCCGGTGGCGGCTCCGAGCGCGATGCGGAGTGCCGGGGCGGCGCGCCGCGGGACCAGCGCGACGAACGCGCCGAGCGGCAGGTACGCCAGCAGGTTCGCGACCATGTCGAAACGCGGGGAACGCGCGCGCCCCGGCGAGAGCAGCCAGAACGGCGCGTCGTTCGGCGGCGCGATCCAGTCGCCGAAAGGCTGCAGGCTCGCGAACGCGATCGCGAGCGCGTAGATCGCGGCCAGGATGTGCGGCAGGCGCGATGACGACCCGGGGAGGGTCATGCCGAGCGCCTCCCGCCGCGGGCCGTCCTGCCCCGGGTGCGCCGCTGGACCGATCCGGCGCGGGCGCCGGGTGCCGGCGGCGCGGGTGCGCTCATGGCGCGGCTTCCGAATGTGCGAGCCGGCGGCGCATCACCGTGAGGTCCGGATGCTCGGCGATCGTCTCGAAGCCGCGCGACGCGAACAGGACTGCGGGGCCGTGATAGTGATCGGTCGGATCGGTGCTGTCGCCCGCCCTGAACGGGAAAGCGTCGATGATCGTTATGCCGCGCGCCGCGAGATCCGCGAGCGCGCCGTCGAGGAGCGCGGCCGCGACACCGCGCCGTCGCCAGGCCGGCGCGACCAGGACGCACACGATCACCGCTGCTTCGTGCGGCGGGACGTCGACCGGCTCGGGCTCGATCCCCATGCGCTCGAAGCAGTGCGGCAGCTTGTGGCGCGGCTGTGCGTTGAGCCAGCCCACGACCGAACCGCCGGCGCGCGCGAGATACCCTTCGGCCTCGCCGCAGCCGATCGCCGCGTCGACCGCGACGCGATTCTGGTCCGCGGTGAACGCTTTCCAGTCGAGCGCGAGCGGAACGCGGTAGAACTGACAGTAGCAGCGCGCCCACTCCGGGTTGTCGGAGAAGGCCGCGCCGCGCTCGTGGTCGAAGAATGCGAGGTAGTCGTCGCGCGTGCCGGGGGAGAGGCGGACGACGTCGATCGGCGGGATGAGCTCCATGCGGAAATCATCGCACGCAAGGGGCGCCGTCGCCACGCACGCGGCGCCCGGGGTGCCGGGTCGCCCCCGGCTCGGTCAGCGCGCCGCCTTGATCTCGGTCCAGAGCCGGTTGCGCAGGCGCCGCTGCGCCGTGGTCAGCTCCTTCAGTTGCTCGAGCTTCGCGGCGACGTCCTTGGGCGGGAACACGGCCGGCAGCGCCTTGAGCTCGGGCGAGATCGACTTCGCGGCGTCGAGGTTCGGGTTGCCCGATCCGATCAGGTTGGTGAGATCGGCCGAGTTCCTCCCGTCGAGCATGAAGTTGATGAACTGGTGCGCGAGGTCGGGCCGCGGCGCGCCCTTGTGGATCACCATGCTGTCGACCGCGAGGACCGCGCCCTCCTTCGGCATCCCCTGCAGGATCCGGAACTTGCGGCCGGCGGCCTGCGCGTCCTGGTTCGCCTGGAAGATGTCGTTCGAGTAGCCGTGCACGAGCCAGATGTTGCCGACCGTCAGCTCCTTGATGTAGGACGACGCGTTGAACGCCGCCCAGTACGGCTTGGCCTTCTTGATCAGGTCGGCGGCCTGGCGCCAGTGCTTCTCGTCGACGTCGTTCGCCGAATAGCCGAGGTACTTGAACGCGGCGGCGAAGAGCTCGGCCGAGCTGTCGAGCACCGTGACGCGCCCCTTCACCTTGGCCAGGTGCCGGGGATCGAAGATGACGGCCCAGGTGTCGGTCGGCAGGCCCAGCTCCTTCATCTTCTCGTCGTTGTAGCCGAGGATCGTCGTCGACATCGCGTACGGCGTCGAGTACCTGTTGCCCGGGTCGAACGGCGTGTTCAGGTACGCCGGGTCGACGTTGCGGAGGTTCGGGAGCTTCGACTTGTCGAGTGGCAGGAGCTGCCCGCCCTTGACGAGCGCCTCGACCGTGTTTCCGGTCGGCACGAGGACGTCGTAGCCCTTCGCGCCGGCGGCGAGCTTGGCGAGCAGCTCCTCGTTGTCCGAGTAGTAGGTCTGGACGACCTCGCACCTGCACTCGGCCTCGAACCGCTTGACCGTCTCCGGCGCGATGTAGTTGTTCCAGTTGTAAAGATGGAGCTTGTCGGCGGCGGCCGCCGGGAGCGCGAGCAACGCGAGGGCGAGGAGCGTGGCGGCGAGAGGGCGCTTGTCCATGGTCGTGGGTCCTATCGGGTGCGCAGCAGGCTCGGGGAGATCCGTGCCGCGACGACGATCAGCACCAACGTCAGCAGCATCAGCAGGGTTGACACGGCGTTGACCTCGGGCGTGACCGCGATCTTGATCATCGAGTAGATCTGGAGCGGGAGGGTAACGGTTCCGGCGCCGGCCGTGAAGAAGGAGATGACGAAGTCGTCGATCGACAGCGTGAACGCCATGAGCGCCCCGGCGGCGACTCCGGGCATGATGAGCGGGAGGGTCACGCGCACGAACGCCTGCCAGGGCGTCGCCCCGCAGTCGCGCGCGGCCTCGATCAGGCTCTCGTCCATGCCGGCCAGCCGGGCGCGCACGACGATGGCGACGAACCCGATGCAGAACGCGATGTGCGCGAGCGCGACCGAGACCAGCCCCAGCGTGAAATTGAGCAGCACGAAGAAGATCAGGAGCGCGACCCCCATCAGGATCTCGGGGATCGCGATCGGCGCCAGCACCAGGACCGGCAGGAGCCGCAGCCGGTAGCGGTGCATCGCGACGCCGGCCATCGTCCCCAGCGCGGTCGACACGAGGCTCGCCACCAGCGCGATGAGCAGCGAGTTGCCGGCGGCCGCGATCATCTCGTCGTTCTCGAGGAGCTTGCGGTACCAGTCGAGCGTGAACCCGACCCACTCGGCGTTCAGCCGCGAGTCGTTGAACGAATAGACGACGACGATGACGAGCGGGAGGTAAAGGAACGCATAGGCGACGATCGCGGCCGTCCACAATGCGATGCGGCGCCTACGCACGGGCGACCTCCGCGCTGCCCCGCCGCCCGATCCACGCCGCGAGCCCGGCCAGCGCCAGCGCCGCGACGGTCAGCACGATCGACAGCACGCTGCCGAACGGCCAGTCGCGCGTCTCGAGGAACTGCTGCTTGATCAGGTTCCCGATCAGCGTGTCGTTCGGGCCGCCCAGGATGTCGGGAATCGCGAAGATACCGAGCGCCGGGATGAACACCAGCGCCGCGCCCGCGTAGACGCCCGGCAGCGACAGCGGGAATGTGATGCGCCAGAAGCGCCGCCACGCGTTCGCGCCCAGGTCCTGCGCCGCGTCGAGCAGCGCGCGGTCGTGCTTCTCGAGGTTCGCGTAGAGCGGCAGCACCATGAACGGCAGGTGCACGTACACGAGACAGACGAGCACGGCGAACGAGCTGAACAGGAGCGACACCGGCTCGGCCCCGAAGACCGCGCGCACGCCGTTGATCGCCTTCGCGAGTGCCGCGTTGGGCCCCAGGATGATCATCCAGGCGTAGATCCGGATCAGGAAGTTGCTCCAGAACGGCAGGATCACGAGCAGCAGCATCAGGTCGCGGTACTTCCGCGGACTCTGGGCGATCAGCACCGCGAGCGGGTAGGCAAGCGCCAGGCAGGCGAGCGTCGTGACGAGCGCGTAGGCGATCGACTTGACGAAAACCTCGAGGTAGACGGTGCCCTCGACGAGCCGGACGTAGCTCTCGAGCGTGATGTCGAGACTCCCGTCCTCCCCGACGAGCGGCGCGAGTCCGCCGAACTCGCCCGGCGAGCGGAACGACGCCGCCGCCATGATCAGCGTCGGGATCGCGAAGAACACGACCAGGTAGGCGAGCGGCGGCCCGCCGACCGCCCACTTCCTCCACGACACCGGCCGGTGCGCGTCCATGGCGCTCTCCGTCATTCGGCGAGGTAGTGGCCGGCGTCGACCGCCCAGCTCATCTCGACCGCGTCGCCGACCTCGAAGAACTGCGCGCGGCCGCTCTGCGAGTTGGCGAGTAGCGCCTCGAGGCGCGCGCCGCGCTCGGTCCCGACCTTGTAGACGGTGACGTCGCCCATGTACAGGAGGTCGGCCACCGTGCCGCGCACGTGGTTGTCCGGCGAGCCCGCCGGCACCGAGGCGGCGATGCGGATCTTCTCCGGACGCAGCGCGACGGTGCCACGCGCCCCTCGCGCGACTGCGGCCGGCGCAGCGGCACGGATCACGCCGACGCCGTCCACGTCGAGCGAGGCGACGCCGCCGGAGCAGTCGAGGACGGGGCCGGAGAGCAGGTTGCACTGCCCGATGAAGTCCGCGACGAAGCGGGTCGCGGGCTGGCCGTAGATGCGCGAGGGCTCGTCGAGCTGCTCGACGCGGCCGCGGTTCATCACGGCGATGCGGTGCGACAGCGCGAGCGCCTCGGTCTGGTCGTGCGTCACGTAGACGAACGTGATGCCGACCTCCTTCTGGAGGTTGATGAGCTCGATCTGCATCTCCTCGCGCAGCTTCGCGTCGAGCGCGGCCAGCGGCTCGTCGAGCAGCAGCACGGTCGGATGCGTCACGAGCGCGCGCGCGAGGGCCACGCGCTGCCGCTGGCCGCCCGACAGCTCGTGCGGCATGCGCTTGCCGAAGCCGGTCAGGCGCACGTCCTCGAGCGCCCCGGCGATCTTCGCCGCCATGCCGGACGCTGGCACACCCGCCATCTGCAGCGGGAAGGCCACGTTGCCCTCGACCGTCATGTGCGGGAACAGCGCGTAGCTCTGGAAGACCGTGCGCACCGGCCGGCGCTCGGGCGGGCTCGCCGCCAGGTCCCGGCCGTCGAGCACGATGCGGCCGGCGTCGGGCAGGTCGAACCCCGCGATCATCCGCAGGAGCGTGGTCTTGCCGCATCCCGAGGGGCCGAGCAGCGTGAAGAACTCGCCCGACTCGACCGCCAGGCTGACGTCGTCGACGGCCGCGAAGTCGCCGAACCGGCGCGTGACACCCTGGATTTCGAGCAGCGCCACGGGCGCGTTCCTCCGAGTCGGCGGTGAACCGGGCTGCGCGGATTGTAAGGCATTCCCGCAGTGCGGCATTCCGGACGGGGGCGGCGGCACGGCCTTTGCATGGGAGGTCGGCCGGGCCCCGGATGTGGCCGACGTGCCCCATCCGAACGGCCGAAGTCGGCCACTCGAACCATGTGATACTTTCCTCCGATGTCATCGAAAGAGCCTTCCGGGTCGCTGCTCGAGACGCTGCGTGCCCAATCCGACGCCGTTCGCGGGCAGGGGGATGCCGCCCGCCGCCCGGTCGAGGAGGCCCTGCGGGAGACCGACCGGAGGCTTTGGCGGGCGTTCAAGTGGCTCGACGAGGCGGTCGCTCACCTCGAGGTGATCAAGCCGGCCGTGGCCCACGAATTCCGGGTCGGCGACCTGCTCACGATCACGTCGCCGAAATTCGAGAATGGCTTCCTGTCGTTTCGCCGCAAGTCGTTCGGCGGGCAGGAGGTGATCGAGCAGATCGAGCTGTTCTACCGGCTGACCGGCGACAAGCCGGTCATCGTCAAGGTCCCGCCCGCGGCCGTGAGCAGCGTCGAAAGCAAGCTCGGCGCCTGCCAGATCCGTTACCAGTACCGGACCGAGATGGACGAAGTGCGCGCGACCCGCCAGGGCGTCTTCACGGTCGAGCAGGCCGTGGTCGCGATGATCCGGTTCGTGCCCGACTACCGCCGCCACACGGTCGAGGTCACGATGCGCAACGTCGACCGGTTCGAGTCGGTGACACTCGAATTCCCCGCCGACGCACTCGAGGAACCCGCGCTGGAGGATCTCGTGCGGCTGATCATGGGTCAGGCGAACACCTTCCTGCGCCGAGCGCCGCTGGCCGGGATCGGCGCGGCGCGCCGTGCGCCGGAGATGGGCCCCGAGGTCTACCGGATCGAGAAGACCGTCCGGCCGCGCTGACCACCGGAACCGTGCGTGCTGCCGGCGGTTACCGCACCGCCAGCTCGACCGCCACCAGAACGAGCAGCGCCGCGACGAGCGCGAGCCAGCGATTGCGCACACGCTGCACGGCGGCGAGTTCCTTCAACGCGATGTCGGGGTCGGCCGGTGGCACGAGCAACCGCTGGTGGATCAGCCGCGGCAGCTCGGGCAGCGCCGCGATCAGGTAGGGCGCTTCGGTCTCGAGTCGGCGGGCGAGCGCGCGCGGCCCGATCTGGTCCTCCATCCAGCGCTCCAGGAACGGCATCGCGGTCGTCCACAGGTCGAGGTCGGGATCGAGCTGGCGGCCCAGGCCCTCGATTGCCAGCAGCGTCTTCTGCAGCAGCGTGAGCTGGGGCTGGATCTCGACGTTGAAGCGGCGCGACGCACGGAACAGCTGGAGCAGCACCCTGCCGAGCGAGATCTCCGAGAGCGGCCGGTCGAAGATCGGCTCGCACACGACGCGGATCTCCGACTCGAGCTCGTCGATGCGCGTGCCCGGCGGCACCCAGCCCGACTCGACGTGCGCGGTCGCGACGCGGTGGTAGTCGCGCCGGAAGAACGCGAGGAAGTTGACCGCGAGGTAGCGCTTGTCGACGTCGGACAGCGTGCCGACGATGCCGAAGTCGAGCGCGACGTACCTGCCGTGGTTCGCCGGGTCGGTCGCCACGAAGATGTTGCCCGGGTGCATGTCGGCGTGGAAGAAGCCGTCGCGGAACACCTGCGTGAAGAAGATCTCGACGCCGGCGCGGGCCAGGCGCTTCAGATCGATCCCCGCCGCGCGCAGCTCGTCGATGCGTCCGATCGGGATGCCGGACATGCGCTCCATCACGAGCACCTCGCGCCTCGTCGTGTCCCAGTGCACGCCCGGGATCAGCAGCAGGGGCGAATGGCGGAAGTTGCGACGCAGGAGCGAGCAGTTCGCCGCCTCGCGCGTGAGGTCGAGCTCGTCGTGGATCGTCTTCTCGAACTCGGCGACGACCGCGCGCGGCTTCAGGCGCTTGCCGTCCGCCCAGAGCCGCTCGACCAGCATCGCGGCGGTTTGCATGAGCGCGAGGTCGTTCTCGATCACGCCGGCGATCGCCGGCCGCAGCACCTTGACCGCGACCGGCGTCGGCGGGCCGCCGTCCTTCGCGGGCAGCTCGGCGAAATGGACCTGCGCGACCGAGGCGCTCGCGACCGGCTCGCGCTCGAACGACGCGAACACCTCGCCCACCGGCCGACCGTAGACGCGCTCCAGCGTCGCGATCACCTGCTCGCTCGGGAATGGCGGCACGCGGTCCTGCAGCTTCGCGAGTTCGTCGGCGATGTCCGGCGGGAACAGGTCGCGGCGCGTCGACAGCATCTGGCCGAACTTGACGAAGATCGGCCCGAGGTCCTGGAGCGCGAGGCGCAGCCGCTCCGCGCGCGGGCGCGAGAGGTCGCGCCAGAACAGGACGCCATTGACCAGCGGGCGCAGTCCGCGCACGCGCTCGTCCCCGAGCAGGAATTCGTCGAGTCCGTGCCTGAGCGCGACGAGGACGATGCGGGCGAGGCGCAGGATGCGCAGCATCCTGCGATTCTAAGCGAGCCGTTCTGCCGGACCCGGCTCGAGTGGTCGGTCCGGCTTCGGCCGGACGCCCCTGCTGCCGGGAGGTGCGTCGGGCTGAAGCCCGACCCACGGCATCATCCGCGGGGCTGTCGGGCTGAAGCCCGACCCACAGAATCGTGGCGCCGGCTGTCGGGCTGAAGACTGACCCACGGCACCATCTGCGGGGCTGTCGGGCTGAAGCCCGACCCACAGAATCGTGGCGCCGGCTGTCGGGCTGAACACTGACCCACGGCATCATCCGACAGATCGTCGGGCTGAAGCCCGACCCACAGGCTCACCCAACCGATGTCGTGGGTCCGAGCCGGACGCCTTTGACACAACCTTCACAGCACGAACCGCGGCCGGCGCTTGCTCCGCTGGCACGTGGGCGCGGGATCGGCGGACGCTTCGCCGGCGTCCGCGGAAACGACTGCGTCGTCCGGCGATGCCTGCAAGCCCGGGTCGGCGGACGCCGACGCGGTCTCCACGACCGCATCCGCCGCGTCGGAATCGCGCGGCACGCTCACCGGGCCACCTGACGGGCGCACGATCGAGACTCCCGCGACGTCACCGGGGCGGCGCCGGGAACCGCACGACGGGACCGGCGACCTGCTGCCCGGGCGCGGCGTACGCGGGGGCCGGTTCGCCCTTGGGGCCGAGCGAGCGGACGTAGCGGTAGATCGCGCGAAGGTCGTCCTCGGACATCGCGCGCATCGAGGGCGTCGGCATCGGCGGCCGGAACTCGCGCGTCCTCGCGGCCTGGATCCAGCCGTCCTCGTCGATCGCCTGGAAATACGCGCGGAGGTTCGGCGCATAGGTCGTGCCCCATGGGCCCTGCCAGCCGAGCGCGTCGCCGGCGAGCCAGTCCTGCTCGGCGACCCTGCCGTTGCTCATGGCGAATCCCGCCGTGTGGCAGTCGTTGCAGCCGCCGATCGAAACGACGTATCGCCCGCGCGCCATCGCGTCGGCGACGTCGAAGGTGCCGGCCTTGCCGCCGACGGCGAGGGCCGCCGGCGCGACGAGACCGGCGCCGGCGAGGAGGGCGCCGACCAGCGCGGCGGCGGAAAGCACGATGCGGTGCTTCATGGAAGTCTCCTTGCGACTCGGGCGACCCGGCGATCGTCGGTCAGGCGGCCGCGAGCATCGAAAGCAGTTCGGACAGCCGGAGGTCGAGGACTGCCGCCGCCGAGGCGATCCCCATGGCTGTGATCGCGACGACGAACATCGCGTAGAAAAGGTTGGCGACCAACCGTGCCGGGGGCTGTCTCATCGGGTGCCTTTCCCGGGGCGCGGCGGCACGCGTCACGCGCCGCCGGCGGTCCGTCTTGCTCACGCCGCGAGCGCCTCGACCATCGGCAGGAACGCGGCGTCGCCCAGCTCGCGCATGACCAGCCGCGCGAGCTCGGCGTCGGTGCGAGGCGCCATGCCCGAGGGAAACACGCGCAGGAAGCGGGCGAGCGGTTCCGCGCCACGGCGCGCGTACGCGTTCACGGCGTCGCGCGTCGCCTCGATGCGCTCGACCACCTCGCGGACACTCCGATCGGCGAGCGCGTACGACGGCGGCAGCGCCGCGCCGACGGTCTCGGCGAGGTGCGCCTGTGCGGCGAGCCCGTCCGGATCGGCTTCGGAAAGCGTCACCACGCGCGCATAGGCGCCGAACGCGTTCGCGATCCAGCGTCGCGGGAACGACGTGCCGACCGCGGCGGCGACCGCTTCCGCGTATGCGTCGATCGCGAGCGTGTGCGCGACGGGCGCGAGGTCGAGCGGTCCCGCGGCGCGCCCCATCGTCCGGCGCAGCAGCAGGCGCGAGCGGTGCGGCAGTCGGTCGTCGAGCATGCGCGCGAGCTCGGTCCAGCCCGCCGCCGGCTCGGCGGGCATCCAGAGCGTGGATTCGGGTCGCAGCGACCGTTCTCCGGTGTCCTCGCCGTCGACGACCAGCACGCGCACCGGCACAGTGACGCCGACGCGGCGGGCGAGCACTTCGCGGGCGCGGTGCACGGCGAGCGCGACCGCGTTGGCCGCGGCTTCGGTGCCGGGGGCGCAACGCACGGCGAACGGCGTCCAGGCGAGCGACGTCCAGCGGGTGGAGGACAGCGCGGCGATCGGCGGGGCGACGTGCCGTTCCGGGCGGGCTTCGACGTAGGTGTTCATGGCATTCCTCGAGGCAAGGGTCTGCGAATCGACGGAGCGCATGGTGCAACGCAGCATCTTGCGGATGACTCACCGATCGGAATCGCTTCCTCCCGTTCGCGCGCGGAGTCCGGCGCGCAAGTCGCAAGTGATTGAAATAACGTTGATTATCTTATAACTCCCGCGCCGCGGGGCGACTCGCGCCCGGGTGCGGGCCGCGCTCTTCCGCGCCGCGCCAACCGGCTGACGGATGGCTGACAGGTGGCTGACCGGCACGGGCCCGGCCGGAGGGCGCGCTGCGGGGGCGACGCGGGGGCGTCAGGCGACCGCGAGGGACTGCCGGATCGCCTCGGTTTCCGCCGCAGGCGTGCGACCGAGAACGATCGAGAGCAACTCGCGGCAGCGGCGGTAGGTCAGCAGCGCGCCGGCCGAGTCGCCCAGCTCACGTTGGCAGACCATCAGCCGGCGGTACACCGACTCGGCGAGGTTGTCGCGCTCGAGCGCGGCCTCGTAGAGCGCGCGCGCGCCGGCATGGTCGCCCCGCGCCTCGCGCCGTTCGGCTTCCGAGAGCACCGCGCGCAGCAGGCGCGATTTCAGCCGGTCGCGCGCGCGCGCCGCCCAGGGCAGCGCCGATTCGTCGGCGAGGAAGTCGCCGCGCGCGAGCGCAAGCGCGCGTTCGACTGCGACCGGCTCCGCGTCGAGCAGCGCCTCGAGCGCGAGCGCATCGACCCACACGCTCGCGGCGTCGAGCGAGAGCTTTCCCTCCGACAGCGGGAGCGCGCCTTCGACGTCGAGCAGCTTGCGCAGCCGGTAGAGCGTGCTGTCGAACGAGGCCTTGGCGTCGTCGCCCTCGGCTTCGGGCCACAGGAGCGCGGTCAGCATGGCCGCGTCGACGCGGCGCGCGCCGAACGCGACGAGCGCCTTCAGGAGCTCGAGCGGCTTCTTCTGCGCCTTGCCTCTCGACACGACCGGCTCGCCGTGGCGCGTCAGCTCGAACGCGCCGAACGTGCGGATCGCGATCGGCCACGGCCAGTCGGCGAGGTCGGGCGACGGCGCGGGGAGCTTCCGCAGGCGGACGAGCGTGCGCGCGTAATCGGCCTCGACGCCGTGCGCGAGCGCGAGCGCGACGAGCCGGGCGACGTCCTCCGCCGGCTGGCGCATGAAGCCGAAGAACTTCGCCTCGCGGCACGCCGCGAACAGGTTGGCGAGGATCGCGACCGCGCCGGTCTCGTTGCCCGCGGCGAGTGTGAAGTGCGCCCGCGCGAAGTCGCGATGGAACGTGAAGCTGCGCTTGTCGACGGGCGCCGCGAGCGCGATCGCCTGCTCGTAGCGCGCGATCGACTCGTCGCGGCGGCCGTCGGCGAGCAGCGCGTGCGCTCCCAGCATCATCAGGTGCGGAAGCTGCATCGACGGCAGGCCCACCTCCCGCCCGATCTCGACCGCCTCGCGCGACGCGTCCGCCGCCTCGCGCGCGCGGCCGGCGAGGAGCAGATACGCGGCCTCCTGGTGGCGGAAGTACGCGACGTCCATGCGCCGCGCGGGATTGAGGACCGAGCGCAGGCGCTCGAGCGCGGCCTGCGTGCCCGCGACGTCGCGCGCGGCGGACGCGGCGCTCACGTCGGCATGGTAGATCTCGAACAGCACGCCGGCGAGCCCGTGCTCGCGCGCGATCGCCTCGGCCTCGGCCATGCGCCTGCGCGCCTTCGCGTACTGGCGCATGATCTGCTCGTGGAAGGCGAGGTGGACCAGGAACCAGACGCGATTGAGCGGGGTGGCCTGCGGGTCGTCGAGCCACGGCAGCGCGAGCGCGATCAGCGCGTCGGCCGACTCGCCCTTCGTCGTCCAGTTGTAGTAGTTGAACAGCACCGACGCCGCGCTCATGCGCATGTTGACCGGCGCATCGGCGATCTCGCGGCTCGTGAGCAGGGCGGCGACCGCCTCCGCGTACGTCACCAGCTCGGGACGCGTCGGCTGGCGGAACAGCAGCGCGAGCAGGAGGCTCGCGCGCACCCGGAGCTCCTCGGCCGGCGACCGGAGCACGCGCGGTCCGTGGAGGCCGCGCTCGAGCACGTCGATCCAGCGGTCGAGCGGCGCGAAGTCCGCCCATTCGTGGTAGTGGCAGTCGATCGACGCGGCGGCCGCGAGCATCGCGTGACGCGTGTCGCCGGCGGCATGGAAGGCA
Organism: Burkholderiales bacterium; assembly: GCA_905339295.1. GTDB lineage: Bacteria > Pseudomonadota > Gammaproteobacteria > Burkholderiales > Casimicrobiaceae > VBCG01. The sequence continues at coordinate 16,116 of CAJPFI010000045.1, read as the reverse complement.
TGGTAGGCGCGGGCGAGAAGTTCCTTCGCGCGCGCGGGCTCGCCGTGCACGCGCGTGACGGCGAGCGCGTAGACGAGCTCCGGCTCCGCGTCTCGCATCCCGGGGGGCAGCGAGTCGATCCAGCCGCGCAGGGTCTCGTGGCGGCCTTCGCCGATCAGCCGCGTCGACTCGCTCCGCGCGAGCTCGGCGAGCTCGCGCCACGCGCCGGCGTTGCGGTAGATCGACGCGGCGGCGTCGACGTCGCCGCGATCGAGAAGCATCGCCGCGGCGCGGGCGAGCGCCTCGCGGCGCTCGTCGGCGGGGAGCCGCGCGCGGCCCTCGGCGAGCAGGAACTCGCGGAACAGTGCATGGAAGTGGTAGACCGGGCGCTCGCCCGCCCGGCGGCGGTCGACGAACAGGTGGCGCCGGTACAGGTGCTCGAACAGGCGCTGCGCCTCGGGGTTTCCGGAAAGCGCCTCGGCGTCGTCCGCCGTCACCGAGGGCAGGAGCGCCGCCAGCATCAGCGTGCGCCGGTTCTCGGGCCGCGCGCGCGCGAAGATCTCGCCGGTGAAGTACGCGAACACCGCCTCCCGGCTGTCGTCGAGCGCGGCCGAGTCGCGCAGCGCGCCGGCGTCGGCGACGGACAGGCGCGCCAGATGCTCGCGCATGAGCACGAGACCGGCGGCCCAGCCGTCGCTCGCGCGGTGGATGGCGTCGACGATCGCCGGCGTCTCGCCGACGCGCCCGACGACCGCCGCCGTCTCGTCGGCGGTGAAGCGCAGCGACTCCCAGCCGAGCTGCACCATCGCCTGCGTCGCGAGGAGGCGGCTCATCTCGGGCGGCGGACCTGCGCGCGACAGGAACACGATGTTGAGTCCGGCGGGCAGTTCGGCCAGCCCGTCCGCGAATGCCTGCCGCCACTCGGGCGCGCCGGCCGCCTCGTGGAAGTTGTCGACGGCGAACACCGACCCCGCGGGGAACAACGCGAAGAACTCGCGCAGGAAGCGGCGCGTGAACGCGACGAGCTCGGCCGCGTAGCCGGGGTTCCATCGCGGCAGCGTTGCCGCCTTGCGCGCGCCGCGCGCGCCCAGCGTGCCCGCCGCGAGCGCCAGGTAGTGGAAGAACGTCGCCGGGTCGCTGTCGCCGATGTCGGCCTGGAACCACAGGCCGGGGATGCGCCGCGCCTCGAGCCAGCTCGCGACCAGCGTCGACTTGCCCGCGCCGGGCGGGCCCGCGATGAACACGATCGGGTGGGCGCGCGCCTCGTCGAGCGCGCGGAACAGGCGCTCGCGCTTGACGACCGCGTAGAGCCGCGGCCGGCTGAACTTGGCAAGCGTCGGGGCGGTCGGCATCGTGCGGAATCCATGGGGCCGGCGGGCCGGCCGCGCGAAGTCCGCTACGTTACCTTGCGCCGCCTGCGCTTTTCAACGGCCCGTGCGAGCGAGCCGACACGCGCCTCGAGCGCGGACGTCCGTCGCTCCGCGTCCGCCGTGCCCTCGGCGAAACGGTCGACATCGGCGCGCGAGGCGATGAGGTCCGACTCGCTCGCGAACCGGCCGAGGCCGGACGCGGCGCGGCGCGAGACTTCGCCGGGGATCGACAGCAGCACGCGGCCCACGTCGGCCACCTTCTGGCCGAGCACGGGACCCAGCGCCGCGCCGAAAGCGCGCTCGACGAACCACGGGAACGTCAGCGCCAGCTCCTCGATCGCCGTCGCGAGGTTCTCGTCCCCGACACCGGTGACGAGCGAGCGCCAGCGGGTCGGATCGGCCGCGAGCGACGGCAGCGCGAGCGGCGACACGGTGAGCGTCAGCGACGGCGCGGCTCCCGCGGGCGCGACCTCGAGCGAGCCGTCGTCGCCGATCACGTAGCTGGCGGAGAGCGGCCCGGATTCGAGCGTGAAGCTCCGCCCGGCATGGGCGGCGAGCTTCTCCAGCGCCCAGCGCTCGCCGGCAAGCGCGCGGTTCGCGACCCCCGCGGCGAGCGCAGCGGGGGACCTCGCCTGCGTCACGACGGCATGACCTGCTGCTGGATGCCGGCGATGAGCCAGCCCGACGTGCCGTCGACCGGCTTCACGAGGTTCCACACCTCGTCGAACGGCTCCATGACGCCGCCCTCTCGCGCCGTGCCGGTGAAACGCACGCTCGCCCAGTGGTTCGCGCCCTCGGTCGAGACGTCCACGACTTCGGCGTCGACGTCGACGATCTCGGTCGGTCGCGCCGCGCCGGTCGCGTTCATCTCGGCGACGATCTCGCGGTGAAGCTCGGGCGTCATCACGTCGGCGAGCGCTTTCGCGTCGTGGCGATCGTGCGCCTTCTGCACGGCGAGGAACTGCTTTCGCGCCTCGCCTGCGAAGCCGGCCGCGTCGAATCCGGCGGGGAGCGATGGCGCCCGCCCCGCGGCGGGCAGCGCGCCGCCTCCGAACGCCGGCTCGAAGCGGGCCGACGGCGGAACCTGCGTCTCGTAGCCGCCCGGCGTGGTCCCGAGCCCCGCGCCCGCGCCCGCGTACGGCATCGGGGCGCGCGCCGGCGTCCGGCGGGAGGTGAGCAGGCGGAAGACGACGACGGCCGCGACGACCAGCAGCGCGATCAGCAGGACGCTCGCGAGCTCCTCGGAGAAGCCCAGGTAGGAGGCGAGGGCCGCGAGGCCCAACCCCGCGGCGAGCCCCGCGACCGGGGCCATCCAGCGCGACGCCCCGGACGACGCGGCGGCGCCTGCCGCGGCGGGCGTGGCCGACTTCGCGGCCATGCCAGCGCCGCCGGGCGCCATCACCGGGTTGCTGGCCGGGCCCGCGCCCGGGGGCGTCGCCTGCATGGCGTTCGTGGTCGTGCCGGCCGCCGGTGCGCCGGCCTTCGACGGTGGCGTGGCCGGCTGGTTCGGCATGGCGTTCTGGCGTTGCACGCCGAAGCTCCGGCCGCCACCCAGGCGGCGGGCATCGGCGAAATCCGCCGCGACGAGCGTGGCGGCGGCGACGGCGACGAGTCCAGCGGAGAGTAGGCGTTTCACGATCGACTCCGTGATGCGTGGGTACGGAAAGGGCGGCGCCCGGGCGGCGGCGCCTGCTTCGGTGACCTCCGCCGCGGCGTCAGTAGACGCGTCCGACATGCAGGGCGACGACCCCCGCGGTGAGGTTGTGATATTCGACCGAGTCGAAGCCCGCCCGTTCCATCATCGCCTTCAGCGTTTCCTGGTCCGGGTGCATGCGGATCGATTCGGCCAGGTAACGATAACTCGCTTCGTCGCCGGCGACCAGCCTGCCGAGCTTCGGCAGCACGTTGAACGAGTACCAGTCGTAGGCGGACGCGAGTGCCGGGGCGACCCTGGAGAACTCGAGGATGAGCGCCGCGCCGCCCGGCGCGAGCACCCGGCGCATCTCGGCCAGCGCGTTCTCCTTGCGCGTGACGTTGCGCAACCCGAAGCCGATCGACACGACGTCGAACGACCGGTCGGGGAACGGCAGCGCTTCCGCGTCGCACTGCGCGATGCCCGGGGCGAGTCCGGCATCGAGCAGCTTGTCGCGTCCCTCGGCGAGCATCGCGTGGTTGATGTCGGTCAGCACCACGCGGCCGGTGGCGCCGACCGCCTTCGCGAACAGGCGCGCGAGGTCGCCGGTGCCGCCGGCGAGGTCGAGCACGCGCGCCCCCTCGCGGACCGCCGCGACGCCGACCGCATATCGCTTCCACAGCCGGTGCAGTCCGCCCGACATCAGGTCGTTCATCAGGTCATAGCGGCTCGCGACCGAATCGAACACGCCGCGCACGCGCCGCGTCTTCTCGTCGGGAGAGACGCGCTCGAAGCCGAAGTCGACCGGATCGGCCACTAGCGACCCTTCCCCGCGCGCTCCGCCTTCCGGACGTCGCGCATCCCCTCGCGACGGAGCGGTCCCCGCGCCCCCGGCGCCGCGGGCGCGGACCCGCCGGGACGCGCTCCGCGCGCCACTCTCCGGGGGCCACCGGGTCGTTGCGGCGCCCCGGCCGGCACGGGGGATCCCGCCAATGCACGCTGTGCCCGCCACGCCCCGGGGCGCACGGCGGGTTCGAGGCGTGCGGTGCCGCGCCCCGGCCGCTCGCTGTGCGAGGCTCCCCCCGGCGTCGCCGGCGGGCGCGGGCGCCCGCGGGTACGGCGTGACGCCGACGCGGGGCTCATCGGCGACCCGCGGCGCGCTCGTCGCGCAGCGCCTTCACGAACAGCAGGTCGAACGCCGCGCCGGCGATCGCCGCGCCGATGCCGGCCGCGGTGTACCCGGTCAACAGGAGCAGCACGGCAGCCACGACGCACGCCGTTCCGATTCCGAGCGCGAGCATCTTCGGCACCGCGTCCTCACCTGGGGTCGCGCGACGCGCCGGCCGCGGCGAGCCGGTCGAGGTAGCGGCGCCACAGCTCGTCCTGCCGATCGCCGAGGTCGTAGAGGTAGTCCCACGTGTAGATGCCGCTCTCGTGACCGTCCGAGAACGCCGGCTGGATCGCGTAGTGGCCTACCGGCTCGATGCTCGCGATGCCGACGTCGCGCTTGCCGACCTGCAGCGTCTCCTGCCCGGGGCCGTGTCCACGCACCTCGGCGGACGGCGAGTACACGCGCAGGTACTCGCAGGGCAGCCGGAATGTCCGCCCGTCGGAGAACGCGATCTCGAGCACGCGCGAGGCCTGGTGCAGCGTGACCCCGGTCGGGTGCGGAGCGGAAGTGTCGGATCCGGACATCGTCGTTGGCGCGTGGTGTAACGCGCCATTGTACGACGGGGCGAGCGCCGCCCGGATTCCCGCTAGACTCGCGGCGTGATCGCACGCGTCGCCACCTTCGCCCGGGAACGGTTCGCCAGCTCCCCGTTGCGGCACACGCGCTTTCGCACTTTCTACGCGGGCGCGATCGGCGCGGCGCTCGGCTACACGATGCAGACGACCGTCGCCGCGTGGCTGATGGCGACGCTCACGCCGTCGGCCGTGATGGTCGCGCTCGTCCAGACGGCGAGCACGGCGCCCGCGCTCCTGTTCGGGCTCGTCGCGGGATCGATGGCCGACCTCGTCGACCGGCGCAAGGTCATCATCGCCACGCAGGTGGTGCTCGCCGCGGCGACCGCGCTGCTCGGCGTCCTGAGCCTCGCCGGATGGACCGGCCCGGGGCTCCTGCTCCTGATGACGTTCGTGGTCGGCGCGGCGTTCGCGTTCTACCAGCCCGCGCAGGCGGCGAGCGTCAACGACCTGGTGTCGCGCGCCGAGCTTCCGCAGGCGGTGTCGCTCAATGCCGTCGCGTTCAACGTGTCGCGCGCGATCGGCCCGGCGATCGCCGGCGCGATCACCGCGTGGCTCGGCAGCGGGAGCGCGCTCGTTGCGAGCGCGGCGTTCTTCGCGGTGATGATCGTCGCGATCCAGTTCGTCAGGCCGAAGGCGCCGGCGCTGCCCGGCGTTCCGGAGCGGCTGCTCTCGGGCGTCCAGAGCGGCCTGCGCTTCGCGCGGCATTCGCCGATGCTTCGCGCGTTCATCCTGCGGACGCTTTCGTTCACCGCCTGCGCGAGCGCGCTGTGGGCGCTGCTGCCGGTGATCGCGCGCGACCAGCTGGGGCTGGGCGCGGGAGGCTACGGCTTCCTGTTCGGGATGTTCGGCATCGGCGCCGTGTTCGCGGCGTTCGCCATCCCCGGGATGCTGATGCGGCGGACGCTCAACCGCGTCGTGCTCTCGGGCACGATCCTGTGGGTGCTCGCGAACCTGCTCGTCGCGGTGACGCTGAACGTGGCGTTCGCCGCCGCCGGCACGTTCTGCGCCGGCGCGGCCTGGGTGGCCGTGCACGCGAGCCTGTCGACCGGGACGCAGAGCAGCGTGCCCGCGTGGGTGCGCGCGCGCGCGGTGGCGATGAACCTGGTCGCGGTGCAGGCGTGCCTCGCGATCGGCAGTCCGCTGTGGGGCGCGTTGGCGGCGGCGACGGACACGCGCGTCGCGATCGCAACGTCGGCGGCGCTGCTGTTCGCGTCGATCATGCTGTTCCGCGTGCGCGTCATGATGGGCAGCGAGGCCGACGTGACGCCGGGCACCGACCTGCCCGAGATGGGGATCGACGCCGAGCCGGGACCCGACGACGGGCCCGTGCTGATCCAGGTCGAGTACCAGATCGAGCCGGAGGACCGCGAGGCGTTCCTGCGCGCGATCCAGAGGGTGGGCCCGACGCGCCGGCGCAACGGGGCGACGAGCTGGCGTGTGTTCCGCGACCTCGCCATCGAGGGACGGTTCGTCGAGCGCTACATCGTCGAGTCGTGGGCCGAGTACGTGCGGCTGCGCTCGCGCATGACGATGTCGGACCGCAAGATCCAGTCGCACGCGCTCGAACTGCAGAAGGAGGGCGCGCCCGTCCGGGTCTCGCGGTTCCTGGGGATTCAGTAGTCAGGAGACAGTTGGCAGCTGACAGTGGTGCCGGCGTTTCCTGTGACGGTGGTTTGACCGCCGATGCGAGGATTGGGTCGATCAAAGAACTGCAACCACGCCCGATTCGTCGCCTCAGCATCGACGTCGTTTACGAAATCTGATCACGTCATCACTTGTCCGACACCTGCTTCGGTACACAAGCCGTCGACTTGATTCGCATCAAGGAATCGTGGACTCGTGCAGATTTGCGCTGGGCGACGCTGAATGAACCGGCTTAGGATTTTGTTCACGACAACGGGACCGGTCCGTTGCGAGTCGATTCCTGCAGGAGGCGGGTCGTGAGAATCATCACCGTGTTCGCGCTGATCTTTGGCATGGTTCTGGCAGGGGGGGCAGTCGCCACTGAATTTGCGGTGGACCTCCAGACGACGAGCCTCATCGTCAAGTTCGAGCGCAACGCCACCGACGCGATCTACCCGGAGGACGCGGTCGACGTGGTGTCGGAAGTCGCATCGGGCCAGGATGCGGCGCTCACCGGGACGGACTGGTCGATCTACACGCGGATCGGGTCTCCGGCGTCGGCGACGTGGCTGATCCGGCACCGGCTCCCGGCCGACTACTTGGAGGCGTTGCGCGCCGAGGAGCCGGATCACCCGGAGCTTCACCTGCAGGAGTACGTCGTCCTCCACTACGCGGACATAGGATCGCGGCTCGCCGCGGAGGCCAGGCTGGCGGCGGACAATGCGGTACGGTCGTTCCGCCCGAACAGCGCGATGCGCTTCCATGCCCGGCTGAACGACTACTACGTCGCGACGACAGGCCCGGGCCAGATTCCGGGCGGGTATCAGTGGGGACCTGAAGCGATCGGCGCGATGAGTCCGTACACGAACCCGACGGCGCAGAGCGGCTGGGACAAGGCGACGGGGTACGGGTACGTCACCGTCATCGACACGGGCATCGAGCGCGCGCACCCCGATCTTCAGGAGAACTTCCGACCGCATTTCTCGCAGGCGTTCTACAGTGGGCCCTGCGCCGGAAATTCCGCAGTGGAGGTGGACGAGACGGGCGGCGCGTACAACACCTGCCCGAACTCCGCGATTGGGCACGGAACGCACGTGGCCGGGATCATCGGCGCGACGGCGAACAACACGATCGGCGTGGGCGGCGTCTGCTGGAACTGCTCGCTGATCATCGCCAAGACGTACCAAAAGAACGATCCCCCGACAGCTGACCTCTACATAAACGGTCTCAATCACGCAATCATCCGAGGCGCACAAGCTGCGAATTTGAGCGCCGGCATCGAGTATTACCTGTATCAGTATCCACCCCATGGAAGCATCAATTACTGCTCACAGTTAGCGCCGGGGACGGACGGGTTCTGCGACGCGATTTCCCTCGCACGCCGACGCGAGATCGTCTTCGTCGCGTCGACAGGAAACCAGGACTGGCCGACCAAGGTCGACTTTCCCGCCAGTGAGCCCAATGTAGTTGCCGCTGCGGCCACGACGCATACCGGCACGGTCTGGTATACAGGTACCGGGGACCCCGAGGCCGGCTCAAATCTGGGAAAGGTTGATCTTGTCGCTCCGGGCGCAAGAGTTGTTTCGACGTTCTACACAGACGCGTCGTACAATCCAATTGTCCCGTGCAACGACATCAACGGGCTCTCCGGCTACGACGAGTGCACGGGAACGTCCATGGCCGCACCGCACGTCACGGCGGCGCTCGCGATCGTGCGCTCGATCAATCCGCTTTCCAGTGCATCGACGATCATCGCGTTGCTCACTTCGACGGGGAGCAACATTCCGAAGCCGCCGGGGGTCTACCCGGCAGGCAATTACAGGATGCCCAACCTCCTCGCGGCAATCAATCAGGCCATCGCCAACGGATCGACATGGCCCGCGTTCGCGATGGTCACGACGGGCGGCTCCTGGAACCGGTTCACGACCGTGGCACCGCAGATGGCCCGTGCGGCCATCGCGGGTACGATGCTGCCGACGCTCAATGCCTCGACAACGCCGGTCTATTACGTTCCCGATGCAAACGCGCCCGTAGTGACGGGCTACCCGGCGTTCCCCGATTCGACGGTGCAGCCGCGCGCGTACTTCAAGGTGTACACGAAGCTCAAGGTCAATCAGACGACGCTCAAGCCGCTCTATCGTTTGAGCAAGCTGCAGGACGTGGGAAACGGTCGCGACGCGTGCGGCAACCTGATGCCGGTGCCGGGCAAGCCGATTCCGGTCATCCATACCTACACGACGAACAAGACGACGCGAAACCAGCTCACGGGCAACGGGTCGGGACAGTGCTACAAGTACGACGGTGTCGAAGGCTATGTCGCGCCGTCCAATCTCGGCAGCCTGCAGCAGCTATACCAGATCTACAACCCGACGGCCGACTCCTACATTCTCGTTCCGTCGTCGAAGGTCGCGCTCGCGAACAGTCTCGGCTACACGCTCTACCAGACGTCGCTGGGCTGGGTGGTGCCCAATTGAGCGGGTGCGTCGTGCAAATCCGGACGAGTGCACCGTTCCGTATAGTGATGGCGACATTGGTGGCCTGCGCTGCGATCGGGTCGGCGGGCGCCGCCGAGTTTGGACGTTTGGTCAAGGTCGCGGGTGACCGGCAGATCGTCGTGGGGCCCTTTCCAACTTCTGGTTCGCCTGCCTCGGTTCGCATTCTGTCTGCTCAAGGCAATTCGCTGGCGGGTGTTGCCGTTCACATTCAGCCGTCGGATACCGGGTACGAGGGCGTTCCACCGGATTTCCCCTGCGCGCACAATGCCGATGAATTCGGGTTCTACGGATTTCACGCCATTGCGGCGCACCTCTCTTGCGGCAATAACGGCAGTGTTTTCGGACTCTCGGACGCGAGTGGGATCGTTACCCTCTCGCCGAGCGATCACAATGATGCGCCCGCCGCCTACCTGCTCGGAGCGAAGGCAAGCGTCGGGATGCAGTTGGGGGTCCCCGAGATCACGCGCACGCAGTACTTCACGGTCATCCGTGCGGTGAGCGCGCCCGCGGGCGAGCCGGTGGTGGTGGTCGAATACTTCCACGACGGCTACCGCAACTACTTCAACACGATCGACCAGGCGGAGATCGACGGGCTCGACGCGGGGGTGTTCTCGGGCTGGACGCGCGAGGTTGGCGGTTTCATCGCGTGGCCTTCGAGGGAAGCGGCGCCGGCTGGCGCGGTTCCTGTGTGCCGGTTCTTCGCGAGCGTGTTCACTTCGCACTTCTATACGGCCGATCCGGTCGAGTGCGACGCGGTGGTGGCGAATTTCCCCGAGTGGCAGCTCGAGACGCGCGAGGCGTACTGGATCGTGCTGCCGGACAAGGCGACCGGCGCGTGCGGTGCGGGACTGATGCCGGTATACCGGGTGTTGAAGCCGTCGTTCTCGAACCATCGGTATGTGACGGACCGGGTGGTGCGGGACACGATGGTGGCAGCGGGCTGGATCGCGGAGGGCTACGGGCCCGACGCGGTCATCATGTGCACGGCCAGGTGACAGAAAGAAGTCAGAAGTCAGTTGGCAGTCGACGGTGTTGGCGGGGTCTCCCGCAGCCGCGCATCGGGCGCGGGTCCACCTGAGGTCGACGCGCACGCGACGACGGCGGTCGATCCGCCGCCACCGGAAGCGCCCGCGCCACTGTCAACTGTCAACTGCCAACTGCCAACTGACTCCTGATTACTTGAACACCGTCCCCGAGGCCGGCGTGTTGGCCTCGGGGACGATGTCGAGGTTGCCGAGGCCCGAGAAGACGTTGCGGTTCTTCGCCTCCTTGCCCTCGAGCTTGATCGTGAGGCGCAGGTCGTTGAGCGAGTCGGCGTTGCGCAGCGCGTCCTCGTAGCTGATGAGCCCGCCTTCGTAGAGGTCGAACAGCGACTGGTCGAACGTCTGCATGCCGAGCTCGCGCGAGCGCTTCATGATGTCCTTGATGCCGCCGACGTCTCCCTTGAAGATCAGGTCGGAGATGAGCGGCGAGTTGAGCATCACCTCGACCGCCGGGACGCGGCCCTTGCCGTCGCGGCGGGGGATCAGGCGCTGCGCGACGAACGCGCGCACGTTGAGCGAGAGGTCCATCAGGAGCTGCGAGCGGCGCTCCTCGGGGAAGAAGTTGATGATGCGGTCGAGCGCCTGGTTCGTGCTGTTCGCGTGCAGCGTCGCGAGGCAGAGGTGGCCGGTCTCCGCGAACGAGATCGCGTAATCCATCGTCTCCCGCGCGCGGATCTCGCCGATCAGGATCACGTCCGGCGCCTGGCGCAGCGAGTTCTTGAGCGCGATCTCCCAGCCGTCGGTGTCGACGCCCACCTCGCGCTGTGTGATGATGCAGTTGCGGTGGTCGTGGACGAACTCGATCGGGTCCTCGATCGTGATGATGTGCCCGAAGCTGTTCTCGTTGCGGTAGCCCAGCAGCGCCGACATCGACGTCGACTTGCCGCAGCCGGTCGCGCCGACGAACAGCATGATGCCGCGCTTGCTCATGATCACGTCCTTGAGCACCGGCGGCAGCCCGAGGTCCTCGAACTTCGGGATCGTCGTGTTGATCGTGCGCAGCACCATGCCCACGCGCGCCTGCTGGACGAATGCGTTGACGCGGAAGCGGCCGACGCCCGGCGGGCTGATGGCGAAGTTGCACTCCTTGGTCGACTCGAACTCCGAGGCCTGCTTGTCGTTCATCACGCTGCGGACCAGCTCGATCGTGTGCTGCGGCGTGAGCGACGACTTGGACACCGGCGTGATCTTGCCGTCGACCTTGATCGCCGGCGGGAAGTCGGCGGTGATGAACAGGTCCGAGCCCTTCTGCTTGACCAGGAGGTCGAGCAGCTCGTGGATGAACTTGGTGGCGCGTTCGCGTTCCATCGTGGATCCTCTGGACGTCGGCCCTCGTCAACCGCCGAAGAGGTCCTTGTTCACCGCGCGCGTGCGCGCCTCGGCCGCGGACACCTGGTTGCGGCGCACCATGTCGACCAGGCACTGGTCGAGCGTTTGCATGCCGACCGACTGCGAGGTCTGGATCGACGAGTACATCTGGGCGACCTTGTTCTCGCGGATCAGGTTTCGGATCGCCGGGGTGCCGACCATGATCTCGTGCGCGGCGATGCGGCCCAGGCCGTCCTTGGTCTTGAGCAGCGTCTGCGAGATCACCGCGACGATCGACTCCGACAGCATCGCGCGAACCATGTCCTTCTCGGCCGCCGGGAACACGTCGATGATGCGGTCGACCGTCTTCGCGGCCGAGCTCGTGTGCAGCGTCGCGAACACGAGGTGGCCGGTCTCCGCGGCGGTGAGCGCGAGGCGGATCGTCTCGAGGTCGCGCATCTCGCCGACCAGGATGTAGTCGGGGTCCTCGCGCAACGCGCTGCGAAGCGCGTTGGCGAACGAAAGCGTGTGCGGGCCGACCTCGCGCTGGTTGATCAGGCACTTCTTCGACTCGTGCAGGAACTCGATCGGATCCTCGATCGTGAGCACGTGGCCGTATTCGTTCTCGTTGACGTGGTTGACCATCGCGGCGAGCGTGGTCGACTTGCCCGAGCCGGTGGGGCCGGTCACCAGGATCAGCCCGCGCGGGCGCGTCGTGAGCTCGGCGAAGCTCTTGGGCGCGGCGAGCTCCTCGAGCGACAGCACCTTCGACGGGATCGTCCGGAACACCGCCGACGCGCCGCGCTGCTGGTTGAACGCGTTGACGCGGAAGCGCGCGAGGTTCGGCACCGCGAAGCTGAAGTCGCATTCGAGGATCTCCTCGTACGCCTTCCGCTGCTGGTCGCTCATGATGTCGTACACCATGGCGTGGACGTCTTCGTGCTCCATCGGCGGCAGGTTGATGCGCCGGATGTCGCCGTGGACGCGGATCATCGGCGGCAGGCCCGACGACAGGTGCAGGTCGGACGCCTTGTTCTTGACCGCGAAGGCGAGGAGCTCGGTGATGTCCATCTATAATCCGCGCAAGGGTGGAGCGACCCGGGGCGCCGCAGCAGCGACGCGCAAGCAGGAAACGTGCCGTCCGGCTGCGGCGCGATGCCAACGTCATTTGATTATGAGCCTCGGCGAGAAGGCATGGCAAGCCGCGCGCGGTCGCATCGCCCGGGCGGCGGCGGCGGCCGGACGCGACCCGGCGGGGGTGCGGCTGGTCGCGGTGTCGAAGACCCGGACCGCCGAGGAAGTCCGCGAGGCCTGGGCGCTCGGCCAGCGGGCGTTCGGCGAGAACTACGTCCAGGAGGCGGCGCGGAAGCGGGACGTGCTCGCCGGGCTCGCCGGCCTCGAGTGGCGCCTGATCGGCCCGTTGCAGGGAAACAAGGCGGCGCTTGCCGCGGGTGTCTTCGATGCGGTCGAGTCGGTCGACCGCGCGAGGATCGCCGAGCGGCTGTCGGCGGCGCGTCCCGCCGGGCGGCCGCCGCTCGAGGTGATGGTGCAGGTGAACATCAGCGCCGAGTCCTCGAAGAGCGGCGTCGATCCGGTCGAGGCGGTCGCGCTCGCGCGCGTTGTCGCGGCGCTGCCGCGCCTCCGGCTGTCGGGATTCATGGGCATCGCCGAGCCGACCGCCGACGTGGCCGTGCAACGCGCGCAGTTCGCTCGCCTCGCGAAGTGCCTCGCGGACGCGCGCGCGGCGGGCCTCGACGTGCATGAGCTGTCGATGGGGATGACCGCCGACCTCGAGTCGGCGATCCTCGAGGGTGCGACCGAGGTACGCCTCGGCACGGCGCTGTTCGGTGAAAGAACGAGCCGGGAAGTCGGGCATGCCGGATAGGCCACAGCGCGGCGCGTACCTGTCGCGACCGGGTTCCGGGCAGGAAGCGGAAACGCGCCTGGACGACACGGCGCAGTGGGTCGGGCTTCAGCCCGACGGGCAAGCCATGTGGGTCGGGCTTCAGCCCGACGGGCAGGCCATGTGGGTCGGGCTTCAGCCCGACAGGCAGGCCAGGTGGGTCGGGCTTCAGCCCGACAGGCAGGCCAAGTGGGTCGGGCTTCAGCCCGACAGGCAGGCCATGTGGGTCGGGCTTCAGCCCGACAGACATTGCACAACGCATTCGGCCGAAGCCGCACTCACGGCCACGAAGGCCCCGGCTGACGCCATGCCGAGGGCCGGTCGTCTTTCCGGATCCGCGCGAGCCGGAATCCAGTGGCCGCCGCCCATTTCCCTTCACCCATCGATCCCATCCTCATGACCATCCTCTTCATCGGCGGCGGCAACATGGCGACCGCGATCGCGGGCGGGCTGATCGCGCGTGGTCGCGCGCCGAGCGGGATCGCGTTCGTCGATCCGGTGGAGGCGCAGCGCGCGAAGCTCGCGGCCGCATTTCCGGGCGCGCAGGTGCACGCGGCTGCGACGGCGGACACCGTGACGCCCGCGAAGATCGTCGTGCTGGCGGTGAAGCCGCAGCAGATGCGCGAGGCGTGCGCAGCGCTCGCGCCGCACGTCGCAGGCGTGCCGGTCGTGCTGTCGATCGCCGCCGGGACGCGCAGCACCGACATCTCGCGCTGGCTCGGCGGGTACGCTCGCATCGTCCGCGCGATGCCCGACACGCCGTCGCTGGTCGGCGCGGGCATCGCGGGCGTGTGGTCGTCGCCGACCGTCGGCGCGGAGGACCGCGCGTCGGCGTCCGCGATCCTCGAGGCCTGCGGCGAGGTCGTGCCGGTCGATCGTGAGGAAATGCTCGACGCCGTCACCGGCGTTTCCGCGTCGGGCGTCGCGTACGTCTTCTACTTCATCGAGGCGCTCGAGGCCGCCGCGCGCGCGCAGGGATTCGACGCGAACGACGCGCGCCGGCTCGCGTACGCGACATTCGCGGGCGCGGTGAAGCTGGCGGTCGAGAGTCCCGACGATCCCGCGACGCTGCGCGAGCGCGTGACGTCGAAGGGAGGGACGACCGAGCGCGGCATCGCGGCGCTCGAGGCCGCGCGCGTGCGCGAGGCGATCGGGGAGGCGGTCGACGCGGCGACCAGGCGCGCGACCGAGATGGGCGAGATTCTCGGCCGCGGCTGACGGGACCGGCATGGGCGCACAGGCGATCTCCTTCGTGCTCGAGGTGTTCTTCGGGCTGTTCACCTACGGCTTCCTGCTGCGCTTCCTGATGCAGGCGATGCGCGCGCCGTTCCGCAATCCCGCAGGCAAGGCGATTGTCGCGCTCACCGACTGGGCGGTGAAGCCGCTGCGACGCGTCGTCCCCGGCGTCGGCGGCTACGACTGGGCGTCCCTCGTTGCCGCCTACCTCGCGCAACTCGCGCTGATGCTGTCGATGTTCCTGCTGTTCGCCAGCGGATTCGCGGGGCTCTCGCTCAACGCGACGCTCTACGTCCTCGCCTCGGCCGCCGTGCAACTCGTCAGGACTGCGGTCTGGCTCGCGATCGTCGTCGTGATCCTGCAGGCGGTGCTGTCGTGGGTCGCGCCCGACGGCCCGCTGTCCGGGTTGCTGAACGCGCTCACGTTCCCGTTCCTGCGCCCGCTGCGGCGCGTGATCCCGCCGATCGGCGGCGCGCTCGACCTGACGCCGCTCATCCTGATCGTGATCCTGCAGCTCGTCCTCATGCTGCCGGTCCGGTGGCTCGAGCTGTCGGTGAATTCGCTGCTTCGTTGACCATGCGACCGCGCCCACCGGGACGCCCGAAGGAAGCGGCTCCGGCGCGCGAACCCGGCGCGCACTGGCTGCGCGAAGAGGGTGGGGCGGTCGTGCTCGCGCTGCACGTGCAGCCGGGCGCGAAGCACACCGGGGCGGCAGGCGCGCACGGCGACGCGCTCAGGATCCGGCTCGCCGCGCCGCCGGTCGACGGCAAGGCGAACGCGGAGCTCGTCCGGTTTCTCGCCGAGGCTTTCGGCGTCCCGCAGCGCAACGTGACCATCGTGCGCGGCGAGTCGTCGCGGCAGAAAAGCGTGAGGATCGACGCGCCGGTCGCGCGGCCGGACCGCGCCTGGTCGGCTTGAATCCGTCCTGACCCGCCGGGAAGGCGCGACGCGGTCGCGCACCCTGGTCGCGAAAGCCTCCCGCGCGGAAGCCGCGACGGCGGGTGCGCGATGCGTGCGGCGTCAGACCGTGACCGACACCGACTTCATGGCGCCCTTGATCTTCTTCACCATCTCGGGGGCCGGGTTGTCCATCTTGTGCGCGTGCTTGGCGTGATCGGCCACCAGGCGCATCACTTCCTCTTCCGTTTCGGCGCGGACCTCGAATGCGCAGCCGCCTGTCGGGTTCACGTCCAGGCATCCGAGCTTCCTGTACTGCTTGCTTGGCATGATCGCCTCCTGTTGCACCCGCGGAACGCGGGCGCGTGCCGGGTGGAAACGTCAACGGGACGAACGCAGGATCGGGGAAACCGGGGCTTCCGCCGGGAGACAACGTCTGGCGGCCCGCGGCGCTCGACCCTGGACGGCCATCCTAGGAGCCGTGTTGCGCGTGTGTCAAGGCGCGGACTGCGCCGATGTGCGTACGCGACGGGGCGCCGGGAAGGCGTCGGTGTGACATGCCAAAAGCGTCGGGCTGAAGCCCGACCCACGGCATGCGGCGGGGGTATGCAGTCGTGGGTCCGGCCTCAGCCGGGCATGCGGCAGGAACATGCGGTTGTGGGTCCGGCTTCAGCCGGACATGCGGCAGGCGTCGGGCTGAAGCCCGACCCACGGCACTGCGGCGGGGGCATGCAGTGGTGGGTTCGGCTTCAGCCGGACATGCGGCGGGGACATGCAGTCGTGGGTCCGGCTTCAGCCGGACATGCGGCGGGGACATGCAGTCGTGGGTTTCGGCTTCAGCCGGACATGCGGCGGGGAGATGCCATGGTGGGTCGGGCTTCAG
>CAJPFI010000044.1 GCA_905339295.1 Burkholderiales bacterium | reverse complement strand
CGGCGGTCGGCCACCACCGTGCGCGTCTTCGAGGTCATGGCGATCGGGCGGGAGGTCGGAGACGCCTATGACGATAGCATAAGACGTCCCGGCGGGCCGAGCGACCGCAGGCGGGAGGCAACACGGGAGGCGCGAGTGCGGCATCGGCGCAACGGCCGGTCGCGGGACAGGCCCGGCGTGCCGGCGTAGAGTTCCCGGGATCGTCTGCCCACGCACGGAGGAGGCGCACCATGGCCGGACCCGACCCGTCGAATCCACCCGCGAACGGCGGCATCCGCACCGGCTTCCGATTCGCGTTCAGGCCGCAGGCGTTCGTCATGGTCGCCGCGGGCGCCGCGGTGTTCTATGCGGCGCAGGGGGCGGTCGTAGGCTTCGTGCACAGCTACTGGAGCTCGAGCTATCGCGTTGTGACGTTCGAGATGCAGGAGTGGCGGCCCAACGACGGCACGCCCTACGTCGCCGGCCGTTTCGTCGATCCGCCCGGGGACTCGCCGTTCCACCTAGCCGGCGCGATCGTCGGCGGGAAGCGCGTGCTCGACGAGGTCCCGACGGTCGCCTTCGAGCCAGGCGCGACGGTGCCGGTCTGGTAGTCCCCCGAGGCCCCGCTGTTCGCGTACAACGGCGAGTGGACCAACGCGGTGCCCGTCGCCGCGCTGCCCGAGAGGCCGGGCTGGGGAAAGGTGGTCGTCCACGCGCTCGCTACGCTCGTCATCGCGATCCTGGGGGTCTGGGCGTTCGTCTGGGTCGCGAAGCGCGCGTCGGCCGAGGTCGGAGCGCTGCCGCCGCGTCGCTGACCCGCCGGCGGGTCAATCCCTCCGGCGCCGCCACGTGCTTGCCGCGTCCGGTCCGCGGTTGCGCCTGGCGGTACGGTCTTGCATGATCGCGGCGTCACCGAAACGAACGCCATGTCGCCCCGTCGCTGTGCGCTCCCGATCGCGGCGGCCGCCGTCGCCCTCGCTTGCGCGTCGGCGGCGCTCGCCGCCGACGTCCGCTCTTTCCCTGTCGCCGCCGGATCCGGGCCGCACGACGTCGCGGCATCGCCCGCGCCGGGCGGCCCGGTCTACTACACCGGCCAGCGCAACGGCACGCTCGGCATCGTCGATCCCGCGACCGGTCGCGTCGAGGAGGTGAAGCTCGGCGCACGCTCGGCGCCGCACGGCGTGATCGTCGGCCCCGACGGCGCGCCGTGGATCACGGACAGCGGCCAGAACGCGATCGTGCGCGTCGATCCCGCGACGCGCGCGGTGAAGGCCTGGCCGTTGCCCGGCGAGGCGGCGCGCGCGAACCTCAACACCGCGACGTTCGATCGCAAGGGGCGCATCTGGTTCACCGGGCAGTCGGGCTGGTACGGGCGCCTCGACCCGGCCCGCGATGACCTCAAGGTATGGCCGGCACCGCGCGGCTACGGCCCGTACGGCATCGCGACGACGCCGTCGGGCGAGGTCTGGTACGCGTCGCTCGCGGGCAACCACATCGCGAGGATCGACGTCGAGACCGGCGTGGCGACGCCGGTCGATCCGCCCACGGCGCGGCAAGGCGCGCGCCGCGTGTGGCCGGATTCGAAGGGGCGGCTGTGGGTGAGCTACTGGAACACCGGGCAGGTCGGGATGTACGACCCGGCTGCCGGCGCGTGGCGCGAATGGAGGCTGCCGGGGGCGAATCCGCAGGCGTACTCGGTGTGGGTCGACGAGCGCGACGGCGTCTGGCTCACCGAATGGTCGAGCAACGCGATCGTGCGCTTCGATCCGTCGACGCAGCGGTTCGACAGCTTCCCGTCCGACCGGGCGCGCGCGAACGTGCGGCAGATGCTCGGCCGCGCGGGCGAAGCGTGGGGCGCGGAGTCGGGCACCGACCGGCTCGTCGTCGTGCCGACAGGCCGCCCGTAGCCGCCGGCGGGCGACCCGCGCCACGAATGACGTTCGATGCTCCGGCGGACCTCGCCCGGCTGCCCGGGGACCCGCCCCCGCTCGGGTCGCTCGCCTCCGCCGCGGAGCGCGGCGACGCGGAGTCGCTCGTGCGCGAGTTCCACGCGAACCTCGACCTCGCTCAGCGGCGCGAGATCTGCTTCGACTACGGGCACGTCGACGCGCGGCGCGGACTGCTCCGGGCATTCGTCACCAACCACTGGCAGGTCACTCGTCCGGCGGTGCGCAGCGACTTCTACCTGCGGTCGCAGCAGACGCTCGTCCACGCGATCTTCCGAGCGCTGCTCTCGCGAGCCTCCTATCCCCGCGTGCTGCGGCAGCTCCACGACGATTGCCTCGGCCATCCGTGGGGCGCCGATCAGAGCGTGGCGCTGTTCGGCGACCCGTCGTCGGGTCCGTTCCAGTTCCTGTTCACGGGACGTCATGTCACGCTGCGCGCCGACGGCGGGACCGACGCGCGCGTCGCGTTCGGCGGGCCGGTGCTGTACGCGCACACCGTCGGCTGTTACATCGAGCGTCCGGATCATCCCGGCAACGTCTACTGGCCGCAGGCGCTCGCCGCCTCGCGATGGCACGCATCGCTGGAGACGGAGCTCGCCCGGCGCGCGATCGTCGCATCGATCCCGCACGAGCCTCCGCTCGGGTTCCGCGACCGGTGCCCGGGGCTGCCGCTCGCCGACGTGTCGGACGCGCAACTCGCGGCGGCGGACGCGCTGCTCGACGAGCTGCTCGGGCACTTTCGCGAGGGCGACCGGAGCCGCGTGCGCCGCTGCCTCGAGGCGCAGGGCGGACTCGCCGCCTGCTCGATCCAGTTCGCGCGCGACGGCAACATGAGCGCGCCGCACTGGGACAACTGGCGGCTCGAGGGACCCTCGTTCATCTGGCACTGGCGCGGCTTCCCGCACGTGCACGTCTGGGTCCACGTCGCGGCCGATCCGGGGGTCCCGGTGAACGCCGCGCACGGACGATTCCTGCACGACGGGCAGGACCCGCTGTCCCAGCCCGCCTTTCCGTTTTCCATCTAGTCATGCGTCACCGGCGCACCGACGTCGTGGTGATCGGCGCCGGACCCGCGGGGCTGGGCGCGGCGCTCGCGCTCGGCGAGCGGGCGATCGTCCTCGACGAGGCGGGCGAGGTCGGCGGCCTCGCGCATGCGATCGACGTCGGCGGTGCGAGCTTCGACCTCGGCGGCCATTCGTTCCATACGCCGCACCGGGCCGTGCGCGACCTCGTGTACGGCGCGCTGCCAATGGAGGAGCGCCCGCGCGACGCCTGGTGCCTCGTCGGCGGCGACTACGTCCCGTACCCGTTCCAGAAGCACTTCGACCGGTTGTCCGATGCCGCGGTCGTCGCTGCGTGCCGCGACGGGCTCGCGTCGGCGCGCGACACCGCCCGCGCCGGGGACTTCGACGCCTACCTCGACGCCCGCTTCGGCGCCGGGATCGCGTCGGCGTTCATGAAACCGTACAACCGCAAGCTGTGGGGCGACGATCTCGCGCGGATGTCGGCGTCGTGGGCGGCGGAGCGCGTCGCCGCGCCGGCGGGCGTGCACGAGCGATTCGCGACCGACGGCGGCCGGCGCACGCCGCTGCAGGACGACACGGTCGTCGCCTATCCCGCGCGCGGGGGCTACGGCGAGATCTTCGTCGCGCTGGCGCGGCGCGTGGCGCGCCTCGAGCTCGGCAAGGCGGTGGCGGCGATCGACCCGGGCGCGCGCACCTGCACGACGCGCGACGGCAGTCTCTACGCGTGGGACGAACTCGTGTCGACCATGCCGCTCACGCGGCTCGTCCACTGCGTCGCCGGCGCGCCGGCGTCGTTGAAGGCCTCCGTGGGACGGCTGGAGGCGCTCCCGGTGACGCTCGCGATGGTCGCGATCGACGGCCCGCTCGCCACGCCCCGGCAACGGGTCTATTCGTCCGACGACGCACTCCCGGGCCACAAGCTCGTGCTGAACGCGAACTCGTCGGCCTGGCTCGCGTCGCGCGAACGGCAGGGCATCCAGCTCGAGATCTCGGGGCCGGCGCTCGCGCGCTGCGGCGGCGGCGACCTGAAGGTACGCGTCGTGGAGGCTCTGGCCGAGTGCGGCGTGATCGACCGCCCCGGGCGCGTCGCGGAGGCGCGCACGCTGACGCTGCCGCTGGGCTACCCCGTCCCCACGCATTCGCGCCCGGCGATCGTGGCGGAGGCGAAGCGCTGGCTTCGCGCGCACGGCATCCACACGCTCGGCCGCTTCGGCGAATGGGACTACATCAACGCGGACGAGGCGCTCCACCGCGGGCTCGCGTGGCGGGGCGGTCCGCCCGAAGCGACGGCGAGCTGAGCCGGTGAGGCGCAACCTGATCGTCGTGCGTGCCGGGGACCGGTCGCTGCACCGGCGCTGGACCGACGACACGCGCGCGCGGAGCTTCGACCTGCTGGTGTCGTACTACGGGTCGATCCCGGGGCGTTACGCGAGGCGCGCCGAGCACTACCACGAGATGAAGGGGCCGCGATGGCCGGTCCACGACTGGCTGTGGCGCCACGAGCGCGCGCTCCTCGGGCGCTACGAGCGTGTCGCCTTCGTCTGCGACGACGTCGACGCCACGACGCGCACGTGGAACGCGATGTTCGACCTCTGCGACTGGTTCGGCCTCGACCTCGCGCAGCCCGCGATCGACGGCCATGCCGGCCTGCCGATCACGATGCCGGTCGCAGGCTGCCTGCTGCGCTACACCAATTTCGTCGAGGTGATGGCGCCGGTGTTCTCGCGACGCGCGCTCGAGCGCTGCGGCGACACGTTCGGCGACTCGGTCTCCGGGTGGGGGCTCGATCACGTCTGGAGCGCGAGGCTCCCGTATCCCGAATTCAGGCTCGCGATCGTGGACGGCGTTCGCGTCAGGCACACGTCGAGGGTGCGCCAGGGCACGCTGCGCCCGGTGCTCGACGCGCTCGGCGTGGATCCGGTGTCCGAAGGCCTCGAGCTGCTGCGGCGCCTCGGTCCGTCCTTCGAGCCGGCGCGCGAGATCGCGCGCCTGACGGTCGCGTGAGCGCGCCGCGGGTTCGTGCGACCCGCCTCCGACGCGCGAGGCGATGGCCGCGCGTCACGCGCCGAACGGCCCGCCGGGGACGCGCCGGCGTCCCGCCGAGAGCGTCTCGACCACGCGCGCCGCCGCCGTCATCGCGGCCCCCACCGCCTGGTCCATGTTGTAGTAGCGGTATTGCGCGAGGCGGCCGACGAACGTGACGTCGGGCAGCCCGTCGGCGAGGTCGCGGTAGCGCCGGTACAGCGCGTCGTTCGCGGGCCGCGGGATCGGGTAGTACGGCTCGCCGTTCGCCTGCGCGTACTCGCGCACGATCGTCGTGCCCGGGTGTCGCTGGCGCGTGAAGTGCTTGAACTCCGAGATGCGCGTGTACGCGCGCTCGTTCGGGTAGTTGACCGTCCCGACCGGCTGGAAGCGCTCGACGTCCTCCAGGTGCTCGAGCTCGAACGAAAGCGACCGGTAGGGCAGCGTCCCGTGGCAGGCGCCGAAGTAGCGGTCGATCGCGCCGGTGTAGACCAGGTGGCGATGCACGATCTCGCCGCGGCACTCCTCGTAGCCGCAGCCGGTCGCGACCGACAGGTTGGGGTGGTCGAGCATGCGCTCGAACAGCCGCGCGTAGCCCTCCGACGGCAGCGCCTGGTGGCGGTCGGTGAAGTAGCGGTCGTCGTCGCTGGTGCGCACCGGGATCCTGCGCGCCACCGAGGCGTCGAGCTCGGAGAGGTCGAGCCCCCATTGCTTGCGCGTGTAGCCGCGGAAGATGCGCTCGCACAGGTCGCGGCCGACGCGGTTCAGCACGGCATCCTCGCTCGTGAGTTCGGGATCGCGCCTCTCGCGCACGCGCTCGAGGTACGCGGCCGCGCCGGCCTCGTCGAGGTCCAGTCCGTAGAGGCGGTTGATCGTCGTGCGGTTCACGGGAACCGGCACGAGCATGCCGTCGACGCTGGCGAGCACGCGGTGCTCGTAGGGCGTCCAACCGGTGAAGCGCGACAGGAACGCGACGATCCGCCCGGACTCCGCGTGGAACAGGTGCGGGCCGTAGGCATGGATGCGCACGCCCCACCGGTCGACCGTGTCCCACGCGTTGCCGCCGACGTGCGGGCGGCGGTCGATCACGTGCACGCGGTAGCCGGCCTCGGCGATCAGCCGCGCGGCGGTGGCGCCGGAGAATCCCGCGCCGACGACGAGCACGTCCACGCGCAGCGTCATCGCGGCGCGCCGAGCCGGGGGTCGTGCGACCGGGCGGCCGCGACCGGCGGGATCCTGCCGCGGGCGCGCGGGGGATCCACGTCAGGCGAAGGGAATCGCCCGCGCGATCTCGCGCAGTCGATCGATCCCCAGCGATCGGGGAAGAGGGACCGGCCCGCGCCGCCCGAGCGACGTCGCCTCGATGCCGGGGCGTTCGGCCCGGAATGCATCGACGTCGTGCTGCAATTGCTCCGCGAAGCGCGCCGCATCGCCCTCGCGCGAGAGATCGAGGAAGCGGCCGGTGCGCTCGATCGCGCCGAGACTCCTCGGGGGCGCGCGCGAATCCAGTCCGTAGCGTCGCATCACCGAGATGCGCTCGACGCGCGGATCGCTCCCCTGGGCGCGCAGACGGTCGTACGACGGCCCGCCCATCGGCCTCGTGTGCGTCACGGTCACCTCGTCGAGGATGCCGCAGCGGCGCAGCCCGGCGCCGAGCAGGTGCGGCCAGACGTACGACAGGCCCCAGCCCGAGAGATTCGCGTCGAACGTGGACAGGCAACGCTCGAGGAAGGCGCGCGAGAAGCACGGCGCCATGATCTCGACCATGTCGGTGAAGCGCACGCTCATCGTTCGCGACTGCAGGACGATGGCGAGTCCGTAGTGGCTGTGCCAGTCGAGCGCCGGCTGCACGAGATCCAGTCTCAGCGCCCCGGCGATCGCGAACAGGTGGTCGATCTCGTCCTGCTCGGTCGCCAGGTCGTCGTCGGGCAGCCAGATCCAGTCGTAGTCGCGCCAGAACGATTCGCGCCTGAGCATCGCCTGCAGGCCGTGGTACTTCTGCCCGACGTCGTCGAGGCATCGGAACGGCCCGCCGCGCCAGCGATCCGGATCGCGGCCGTAATAGCTCACGACGAGATCGAATGTGCGCGGCCGCGACGGATCGATCCAGCCGGGGTGCCGCGACGCGTCGCCGGCGCGCACGATGACCAGGCAGCGCTTGCCCCCGTTCATCGCGCCCCGGGATCACCGTGGGCCCGCGCGAGCTCCTCGGCGCGCGCGACCAGCGCTCGCGCGTTCAGCCACGCCGGCACCTCGACGAGCGAGCCGTCGAGCAGGGCGCGCGACTCGCCGCGCGCCCGCGCCGCCTCGAACGCGGCGACCACGCGCCGAGCCTGCGCGACCTCGCCGGCCGACGGCGTCATCACGCCGTTCACGATCGCCGCGTGCGCGGGATCGACGAGGCTCTTCGCACGGTAGCCCAGGCGGCGCGCCCAGCGCGCGTCGCGCTCGACGCCTTCGGCGTCGCACCACGTGTACGGCGCGTCGACCGCGACGACGCCGGCCGCGACGCAGTCGACGAGAAAGCGCTGCCGCGGGTAGGCGAGCTCGAGGCCGTCGCGTCCGCGCTCGGCGCCCAGGTCGGCGGCGAGGTCCTCGGACGCGAGCAGGCACGCGTCGACGCGCGGGCTCGCCTGCGCGATCGCGACCGCCTGAACGAGGCCGCGCGCGAGCTCGACGTTGGGCAGCAATCGCGTCGACCCGGCGCGCAGGCCGAGATCGTGCTCGACGCGCGCGACTTCGCGGTCGAGCCTTGCCACGTGCCCGGGCTCCGCGACCTTGGGAAGCGCGACGATGTCGGGGGCACCGCGCATCACCGCCGCGAGGTCGTCGATGCCGCCGCCATCGAGCGGATTGACCCTGACCGCCACGACGGCACCGGTCGCGCGCCATGCGCGGTAGACGTCGGGCGCGATCCGGCGGGCCCGGGCCCGATGCGCGGGAGGCGTGAAGTCCTCGAGCTCCTGGATCAGCACGTCGGCGCCGGAGGCCGGCGCGGCCGCGAGCGCGTCCTCGTCGCCGCCGGGAACGAACAGCCAGGAGCGGCAGAGTCGGGAGGGCAGCACGGCGGGCCGGGAGCGGTCGACGGGAGCAGGAGCGTGACGATCGGGGCGCGGGGGCGCGGACCGGGGGCGGGGGCGCGGACGGGGACGGGGACGGGGACGGGGACGGGACAGGCGCCGCGGCGACGCATCACCAGGATCCCCCGTCGCCCAGGCCGCGGCGAGGGATCGCCGGCTCGCCGCAGGACGAGGCTTGAACTCCGCGGGCGGCGGCCCGACTGTGGGAAAATAGCAAAAAACGGAGAACTCGATGCAGAACATCACCGATGCCAGCTTCAGGACCGACGTGCTCGAGGCGGACCTCCCGGTCCTCGTCGACTTCTGGGCGCCGTGGTGCGGCCCCTGCCGCACCGTCGCCCCGGTGCTGGAACAGCTCGACGCCGAGCTCGCGGGTCGCCTCAAGATCGTCAAGATGAACGTCGACGAGAATGGCGAGATCCCCGGCGCGCTGGGCGTGCGCAGCATCCCGACGCTGGTCGTGTTCAAGGAGGGCAAGGCGGTCGAGGGCGCGGTCGGCGCGTTGTCCCGCTCGCAGATGCTCGAGTTCGTCGGCCGGCACCTGGACGCGCCGGTCGGCTGACCGGCGTGCGGCCGCCGCGCGTCCGTCCGGCAGCGTGACGCGACGCGCGCGCGGACCGGACGCATGCGCGCGAGCATCGTGATCAGCGAGCGGTCGGGCGTGCGCTACCTGCATTTCGGCTCGCGCTGGATCCAGGGAGCGATGCGCCTGCAGCGCCCGTGGGCGCTGGAGCTCGACTACACGCGCGTCATGATGGCGCCGCTCGTGCTCCGGCCCGAACCGGACTGGCCGCGCGAGGTGCTGCTCGTGGGGCTGGGCGCCGCGTCGCAGCTGCGCTTCCTCTACCGCCACCGGCCCGGCGCGCGATTCACCGCCGTGGAGATCGACGAGCGCGTGATCGCGACGGCGTACCGGTCGTTCAAGCTCCCCGAGGATCGCGGCCGCGTTCGCATCGTCGTCGGCGACGCGGCCGCGCGCGTCCCGGCGTTGCGGGAGACCTTCGATCTCGTGCTCGTGGACGGTTTCGACGCGCGCGGCAGCGCGGGAAGGCTCGAGTCGGCCGCGTTTCACGCCGCGTGCCGCGAGCGCCTCGCGCCCGGCGGATTCGTCGCCGTCAACCTCCTGTCGCGCTCGCGCGGCGTGGGCGCGTCGGTCGCGCGGCTGCGCGAGGCGCATGGCGACCGCGTGATGGTGCTGCCCGCCTGCGCGAGCGGAAACACGATCGCGCTCGCCTGGCGCGACGGCGGTCCCGCGCTCGACCCGCGCGAATGGTCCGCCTCCGCGCTGTCGCTTAAGCGCTCGACCGGTCTCGACCTGCGCCCGACGGTGACGCGCATCGACGGCGCACAGGCGCTCGCGGCACGGGCGTGAACGCCTCGGATGCGCCCGGCATCGCGCGCGGAGGCGACCCGCGCGCGTCGCGGCGTCGCCGGGCGGCCGTCCTCCGGCTGCACTCGCCCGGGTCATCGCGCGGGCGAGGTCGTCGGTGAAGGGTCCGGGCAGGCGCGGGGCGACCCGCAGGGTGCTGCGCTCGCTGGTGAAGCGCGGCGGCGTCGCGCTCGCCGACGCGTCGGGGAGCTACGCGGTCCAGCACCTGCCGGAATGGATCGCGAAGACCTCGTTCGACTTCGCGCGATGGCGCGAGCTCTGGGTCGCGCAGAATCCGCGCAACGACCGCGCCGACCTCGCGCGGCTCGTGATGTTCCTCGAGAACGCGCGGCTCGTCGACGTGGAGGGCATCGCGGGCAGCCTGGCCGAGCTCGGCGTCTACCAGGGCACGACGGCGAAGCTCCTGCACGCGCTGCTGCCGGACCGCACGCTGTGGCTGTTCGATACGTTCGAGGGCTTCGACGAGCGCGACCTCGCGCACGAGCGGGGTGGCGCGTCGGGGGGATTCCGGTTCGACGACACGTCGCTCGAGCGGGTGATGCGCCACATCGGCGCGTCGGAGCGCGTGCGGCCGTGCAAGGGGCATTTCCCGGCCACCGCCGCGGCCGTCCCGGACGGCGAGAGGTTCGCGCTCGTCCACCTGGACGCCGACCTCCGCAAGCCGACGGCCGACGCCCTCGCCTTCTTCTATCCGCGGATGGCGCCGGGGGGATTCATGATCCTGCACGACTACGGCAGCGGCGCGTGGCCCGGGATCGCCGAGGCGGTCGACGGCTTCTTCGCCGACAAGCCCGAGAGCATCGTTCGCATCCCGGACAAGTCGGGCACCGCGATCGTGCGTCGCGTCAAGCGCTGAGGCCGCGCCCGCGGCGACGCGCGGCGCCGGTGAATGCGACTATTCGACAAACCGGCCGCGCGGACTTGCGCGCGCCGCGCGACGGGTCCACGATTTGCGCCGCACGCGCCGAATGCCACGGCGGTCGTGATCCGACCCGGCGGTCGCGGCGCGGGCATCGCGCATCCCCGACACGGAGGCCACGATGACACGGACAGCCTTTCCCCGTCGCCGCGTCGCGCTCGCGCTTGCCGCGTGCGGACTCGCCGCGGGCGCGCTTCTCGCGACCGGCCCGGCCGATTCCGGCAACGGCGCCTTCGATCCGCTGCTCGACGATCCCGGCGCGCTGTGCGGCCCGGCCGCCGCCGGGGCGCCGGCCGTGCTGCGAGCGCTCGTCCTCGCGAAGACCGAGACCGCGCCCTTCACGCCCGCGCCGATGAAGGCGGCGGAGGGTTCGCCGCCGCTCTACGCCAATCTCGGCAGGCTCGCGTTCGCGGTGAGCACGACGAGCCCGCGCGCGCAGGCCTACGTGAACCAGGGCGTGCGGCTCGCCTTCGGCTTCAACCACGCGGAGGCGCAGCGCGCATTCCGCGCGGCGCAGGCTCTCGATCCCGGGTGCGCGATGTGCTGGTGGGGCGAAGCGCTGATCCTCGGTCCCAACATCAACGTGCCGATGGCGCCGGAAGCCAATGCGCCGGCGCTTGCCGCGCTCGGGCGGGCGGTCGCGCTCAAGGGCATGGCGACGCCGCGCGAGCGCGCGCTGATCGAGGCTCTGGAGAAGCGCTACTCCGCGGACGCGTCGGCGGACCGTGCCGCGCTCGACGCCGCGTACGCCGACGCGATGCAGGCCGTCGCCACGCGCTACCCGGCCGACGACACGATCGCGACGCTCGCGGCCGAGGCGGCGATGGACACGCAGCCCTGGGACTACTGGGAAGCCGGCGGCGGCAGGCCCAAGGGGCGCGGCGCGTACATCGTCCGCACGCTCGAGCGGGTGCTGAAGCGCAATCCGTCGCACCCGGGCGCGATCCATCTCTACATCCACGCGGTCGAGGCCTCCGCGACGCCCGAGCGCGCGCTGCCGCACGCGAACCGGCTCGGCGCGCTGATGCCCGGCGCGGGCCATATCGTGCACATGCCGGCGCACATCTACTACCGCATCGGGATGTACCGCGAGTCGCTGGCCGTGAACAAGCGCGCGATCGCCGTCGACGAGGGCTATTTCCGGACCTCGCCGTCGGACCCGCTCTACAAGTCGGCCTACTACCCGCACAACATCCACTTCGTGATGGTGTCGGCGCAGGTGGGCGGCGACGGGAAGACCGCGATCGAGGCGGCGGACAAGCTCGACGGCGCGATCCCGGTCGACCTGGTCAAGGCGTTCCCGATCATGCAGCCGATCAAGGCCGCGCCCTACACGACGCACGCGCAGTTCTCGCCGCCCGAGGCGATCCTCGGGCTGCCCGCGCCGCCGGACGACCTCGCGCTCGTGAGGACGATGTACCACTATGCGCGTGCGGTGGCGCACGCGGAACGCAAGGACGCGGACAGCGCGAAGCGCGAGATCGCCGCGATCGCGGCGCTCGAGGCGTCCACCGACTTCAAGGCGTTCGCCGACTGGCAGGTGCCGGCGAAGGAGATCATGCAGACCGCGCGCCTCGTCGCGGCGGGCCGGGTCGCCGACGCGTCGGGCGACCTCGCCGCCGCGGCGGCGGCCTACGAGGACGCGATCTTCGTCGAGGACACGCTCGCCTACATGGAGCCGCCGTACTGGTACTACCCGGTGCGCCAGTCGCTGGGCAGCGTGCTGCTGCGCCAGGGCAGGCTCGACGATGCCGAGAAGGCGTTCCGCGGGGCGCTCGCGCGCCAGCGCGGCAGCGCGTTCGCGCTCGCCGGCCTTGCCGAGGTGTACAAGCGCAAGGGCGACGCGAAAGGCGAGAGGGCGGCGCGCAGCGCCTACGCGAAGGCGTGGTCCGGACCGCGCGCCGGCCCGGACCTCGCCCGGCTGTGATCCGCCGCCCGAAGGAGCCAATGCATGAATCGAACGAAGCCTCGCGCCCGGCCGTCGCGGTTCGCGCCCGCGGTGCTGGCGCTCGCATTGGCGGCGACGTTCGCCGTGACACCGTCCCGGGCGGAGCCGGCGAAGGGCACGGTGACGCAGGGCGGACGCAGCGCGGCGATCCGGCACGCGTGGCTCGTCACCGGGACCGATGTCGTGACGAACTCGGCGATCCGGATGGTCGTGCTGTCGGCAACCGACCTCGGTGCGAAGCTCGAGGCGTGCGCGACGATGTCCTGCGTGAGCGGGCTCGTCGAGGACGGGATGACGGTCGACTTCGACGCCGGCCCGCGGCTCAACTTCTGGGTGTCGCTGAACGGCCAGCGCGTCCAGTACTCGGGCACCGAACGTCCGGCGGCGTTCGCGGCGACCGCCAGCGACGCGAAGCGCATCGCCGGCAGGCTCGTGATCGACAAGTCCGCGTCGGGTGGCGCGAAGGTCGACGTCGAGTTCGACGCGCCGCTCGCGAGGGCCTTCTGAACCCGGGGCCAGGCTCGATCCCGGCAGGCACCGCCGGGATCGAAGCCGGCCCCCGGGCTCACCCGAGCCCCTTCTCGACGCGCGCGCCGTAGTCCGGATCCGCCGCGCGGAACTGCTGGACCATCCTCGCCCGGATGCTCGCGTCGGCCTGCGAGAGTCCGGCGACGATGTTGGCGACCAGCTGCTTCCTCTGGTCCTCGCTCATCAGCCGGTAGAGCGCGCCGGCCTGGCTGAAGTTGTCCTCGTCGGCGTTGTCGTACGCCGCGACGGCGGCATCCTTCTCGAGCGGCAGCGGCGGCTCGGTCACGCGGGCGACCGGCGCGGGGCTGCCCTGCGCGGCACGGTCGTTCGGCCAGAAGTTCGCGCCGCCTCCCTGGTTGTTCGTCGTTCCGTGGGCCGGCGGCATGCCGGCCATCGCGCCGTCGCGCTGGTAGTGGTGAACCGGGCATCGCGGCGCGTTGACCGGCAGCTGGTTCGCGTTCGCGCCGACGCGGTAGCGGTGCGCGTCGCCGTACGCGAGGAGCCGTCCCTGCAGCATCTTGTCGGGCGAGGCGCCGAGGCCCGGCACGAGGTTCGCCGGCGAGAACGCCGCCTGCTCGGTCTCGGCGAAATAGTTCTCGACGTTGCGGTCCAGCGCCATGCGGCCGATCTCGACCAGCGGGAAGTCGGCGTGCGGCCACACCTTGGTGAGGTCGAACGGATGGATCCGGCAGGTCTTCGCCTGCGCGGCCGTCATCACCTGGAGCTTGACGCTCCACGCCGGTGCCTCGCCGCGCGCGATGGCCTCGACCAGGTCCTTGTGTGCGCCGAACGGCGGCCGCTCCGCGGCTTCGGCGGCCGTCAGGTTCCGGATCCCCTGCAGCGTCTTGAAGTGCCACTTGACCCAGACGCGCTCGCCCGTCGCGTTCCACATCGAGAGCGTGTGCGACGAGAAGCCGTGCATGTGACGGTACGAGGCCGGGATGCCGCGATCCGACATCAGGATCGTCACCTGGTGCAGCGACGCCGGGTGGTTCGCCCAGAACTCGTAGGCCGCAGCGGGGTCGGGCAGGTTGGTGGCCGGGTTCTTCTTCTGCGAGTGGATGAAGTCGGGAAACTTGGACGGGTCGCGCAGGAAGAACACCGGCGTGTTGTTGCCGACCATGTCGAAGTTGCCCTCGCTCGTGTAGAACTTGACGGCGAAGCCGCGCGGGTCGCGGGCGAAATCGGACGAGTCCTGGCCGCCGCCCACGGTCGAGAAGCGCGCGAACACCTCGGTCGTCCTGCCGTGGCCGCGGAGGAACGGCGCGATCGTGAGGTCCGACAGGTCGCGCGTCGATGTGAACGTGCCGTAGGCGCCGGTGCCGCGCGCATGGACGACCCGCTCGGGGATGCGCTCGCGGTTGAAGTGGGCGAGCTTCTCGAACGTGCGCCAGCTGTCGAACGTGACGGGCCCTCGCGGCCCGGCGGTGAGGCTGTTGTCGTCGTCGGCGACGGGAGCGCCGTTGCTGGTCGTCAGCGGGCAGGCGGGGCGGTCGGGCATGGTTCGCTCCTGGGCGCATTCGCGGTGGGGATGAACGGCAGGCTAGGCCGTCGCAAGTCATAAAGCCAATGCTTTAATTGCATCTCGACGATAGTCTGACACTATTGGTTGGCGCGCCGGCAGGCCCCCGCGCCGGCGGACCGGGACCTCGGGGCGATCTGGGGAAGCGGGCGCCGTCGGCGTTTCGGGTCCCCGCAGCGCCATTCATGGCCGTGCCCTGCGTCGCGATCGCACCCCCTTCCCGGGTCACGAGCGTCCCGGCAGCGTCGACCGGTCCTAGAATCGGGCCCTCGATCCCCGGCGAAGGACCCTCGATGCTCACCCGAATGCTCCCCGGCACCACGCTCGAGGTCTCCGGCGTCTGCCTCGGCACGATGACCTGGGGCGACCAGAACAGCGAGGTCGAGGCGCACGCGCAAATCGACCTCGCGCGTTCGCGCGGCGTCAACTTCATCGACACCGCCGAGATGTACCCGGTGCCCGCGCGGGCCGAGACGCAGGGTCGCACCGAGGCCTTCCTCGGCAGCTGGCTCGCGAAGCACGGGCGCGACGGAATCGTGATCGGCTCCAAGGTGGTCGGGCCGGGACGCCGCGACTGGATCCGCGCCGGACGGACCGATCTCACGCGCGAGAACGTCGCCGAGGCCGCGGCGCAAAGCCTCCGGCGCCTGTCGATCGACTGCATCGACCTCTACCAGCTCCACTGGCCGCAGCGCAACGTGCCGATGTTCGGCACGACCGAGTTCGACCCGCGCAACGAGCGCGGCGGACCGCCGATGCGCGAGCAGGTCGAGGCGATGGCGGCGCTCATCGATGCGGGCAGGATCCGCCACTGGGGCGTGTCGAACGAGACGGCGTGGGGCGTGTGCGAGTTCCGGCGCATCGCGCGCGAGCTGGGCGTTCCCGGGCCGGTCACGATGCAGGAGAGCTACAGCCTGGTGTCGCGAGGCGCCGACAGCCACGTCGCCGAGGTGCTGTTCCGCGAGGGCATGTCGCTGCTCGCGTACAGCCCGCTCGCCGGCGGCCTGCTCACCGGCAAGTACGCTGGCGGTGCGACGCCCGAGGGCGCGCGCTACACGCGTTTCGCGACCGTGGGTCCGCGCTACCGAACGCCGATCGTCGCCGAGGCCGCCGCCGCGTATCTCGACCTCGCGCGCCGGCGCGGGATCACCCCGGTCGCGCTCGCGCTGGGCTACGTGAAGAGCCGCTGGTACGTCGGCGCCACGATCGTCGGCGCGACGACGCTCGCGCAGCTCGACGAGGACATCGCGGCCGCGCAAGTCGACCTCGACGCGCAGACGCTTGCCGAGATCGCGGCGATCCAGGTCCGCTACCCCAATCCGGCACCCTAGCGCCGGCGCGAGTTGCGGTCCCGGGCGAGGGCGCACGGGACCTTCGGGCGGGATGTCGCGAAGGCGCGAAGGACCGCGCAGCCCGGGGCCGGACGGGTCCCGAGGCGTCGGCGTACGCCCGATCGCAGGGCGCGGGATGGCATTGGCCCTTGACGCGCGCGGCCCGACGGCGCTCAATTTCCCCGGGGAGCGGACATTCCGCGGGAGCGAGCCATGCAGATGCGGTCATTGCGTTCGATCGTGGCCGGCCGGCCGGCAGTCATCGTGAGCCGGGACGCGACCGTGGTCGAGGCGGCGCGGGAGATGAAGCAACGCAATGTCGGCTCGGTGCTCGTCGTCGACGGCACCTACCTGGTCGGCATCTTCACCGAGCGCGACGCGCTGTTCCGCGTCCTCGCCGCGGGGCGCGACCCGGCGTCGACCGCGATGTCCGAGGTGATGACGGCTCAGCCGCAGACGATGCACGCCGACGAGCCGTTCATCCGCGCGCTGCGCGTGATGCACGAGGGCAAGTTCCGCCACCTCCCGGTGGTCGAGTTCGGCCGGCCGATCGGGATCGTGTCGGTGCGCGACGCGCTCGACGACGACCTGGTCGAGCTGCGCTGGGACCTCGAGCAGCGGGAGGAGGCGCGCGAGTAGCGCCGATGGATCCTGGTCGCGGGTGCGTCGTCCGGCAGGCCCGCTCGACAGGTCACGGCGAAGTGGGCCGCCATGCCGCATCGCGCGGTCTTGCCGTGCCCCGGGGCACGGCATCGGCGACACGGCTCGCCCGGACAATCGGTTTCATCCTTTCCCAGGTCGTCGGACTCTCCCGTCGCGCCGACGGACGCTAGTCGTCCGCCGCGTGCCGCGACAGCGCGGATTCGCCGGTCATCCACGCCGGGGCGGGCCCCGCGGTCGCATCCGCAATCTCGGCCGCGAGCTCGTCGAAGCCGCGTTCCGGGGCGTGCGTGTATCGCTCGAGCGCGGCGCGCGCCTCGCCGAAGCGCTCCGCGTCCGAGTCCCACGCTGCGTCGATCAGCCGGTAGGCATCGTCGTAGCGGTCCGGCGGAATCACCGTTCCGCACGTGAACAGCCGCGAATGCGCGGCGTCCGCAGGCGCGCCCGCGGTCGGATTGGCGAAGAACATCGGACGCCCGCTGGCGAGGTAGTCGTAGGCGAGCGAGGACATGTCGCCGAGATAGGCGTCGGCGATCTCGAGGAACGGGAAAGTGAGCGGGCTGTTGCGCACGAAGTGCACGTTGCGGTTCCCGCACCGCGCCTCGATCTCGTCCAGCATCGGCGCGTAGCGTTCGGAATGCGGATGCAGCTTCACGACCAGCCGCCAGCCGGCGGGCAGGCGCAGGGCGAGGGGCGCGATCGCCGCGAAATACGACGATGAGCCGATCGCGTCCTGCCACGTGGGCGCGTAGAGCAGCGTGCGGCCCGCGGGCGGATCGCCGAGGCCGAGGGCCGCGAGCTGCGCGCGGAAGTGCGCCGCGTGCAGGCGATGCCAGCGCCGGCGGACGTTGCCGGAGACGACGCAACGCTCGAGGTGGCCGGCGACGCCGAGCGCGGCGAGCTGGTCGAGCGCATGCTGTCCGTAGACCACGGCGACGTCCTGGAACGCGGTTCCGCGCGCCCAGTCCTGGCGCTTCTCGGAGAAGCCGTGAGGCACGTAGACGACGCGCGGCGCGTCCGCGCGGCCGCCGAGCAGCCTGCGCAGCGAGTCGCGCCCGAACAGGTCGGAGTAGAACACGACACGCGGCGCACGCTCGCGAATCGCGCCGGCGAACGCGTCGACGGCGGCGGGCATCCTCACGCCATGCGCCCAGGCGGTGTCGAGGCCGGGATAGCAGCGCGACGCCGCGTAGAGGCCGGGGCTGTCGGCCAGGAGCATCGGCATGCCCACGATCCCGCACCAGGGTGCGAGATGCTCGACATGGTGGGGGTGCCAGGCGAGCGCCAGGCACCCGCCGGCGCCGGTGGATGCGGCCTCAGCCATCGCGGCCGGCCGGGGACGTCGGCCAGTCGAGCGGCGTCGCGCGCACGCGCTCGTTCGCGAGCGCGAGGTCGGCCGGCGTGTCGACCTCCGACCACGAGATGCCGTCGAGGCTCGCGGCCAGGACGCGCTCGGCGTTGTCGGCGAGCGCCTGCAGCGCCTGCTCGGCGACGGCACCGTCGCCGTGGCGCGCCCGCGCGCGATCCACGGCGCGGCGGTAGCTCGCGAGCGCCACGGCCGGAACGTGCGTCAGACCGATGTAGCCGCCATCGTAGTCGGTGAGCGTCTTCGCGATGCGGACGATGGCGCCCGACGCGTCGAGCACCACCTTCATCTCGTCGGGCGCGAGCGGGCGCTCGAACTCGCACCAGGCGGTCACGTCGCCGCCGAATCCCCCGGTGACGCGCCGCGCGGCCTCGTCGGGGAAGACGTGATCGCAGTTCGCGAGCAGGAACGCCCCGCGAACGCGCGCGAGCGCGGCCTCGACCGAGTACAGGTTGCCGTCGCGATAGCGCGGATTGTCGACGAGGCGCGCGCCGGGGATCGCCAGCGCGGCGAGGTGCTCGCCGACGAGATCGCCGCGGTACCCGGCGACCACTATGATCTCGCGCGCCCCCAGCGCGGCGGCGAACCGGAGCGCGTGCTCGAGCAGCGTCCGGCCGGCGACCTCGACGAGCGCCTTCGGGCGTCCCCCGGCGGCCGGGCCCAGGCGAAGGCCCATGCCGGCGGCGAGGACGACGACGTGGTCGAGCGACGATTCGGGCATCGGTGGCGGCGCATGCACGGCCGAGCGGCTCTCCGGGCGGCCGGTGGCGCATCTTACGCGACGCACCGTGGCACGATCGACGGCCCGCCGCGGCGCGAGCGTCGACGCGGCGGCAGCGCCGGACGTGCGGAATTCGGTACCATTCGCCCAGGACGGCCCGATGGACGTTCGCCACGGCACGCCCGACCTACGATGCCCAGCGCCGCCACCACTGCACGCACGCTCGCCGAAGCGCTGCCCTACCTGCGCGCCTACCACGGCAAGATCATCGTCGTGCGCTTCGGCGGCCGCGCGATGGCCGATCCCGCGCTCAAGGCGACGTTCGCGCGCGACGTCGCGCTGCTGCGCCTGGTCGGCATGAATCCGATCGTCGTGCACGGCGGCGGTTGGCACATCGACGGCCTGCTCGCGAAGATGGGCATGACGCCGCGACGCCACCGCGGGCTCCGCGTAACCGACGAGAAGACGCTGACGGTCGTCGAGATGGCGTTGGACGAGCTGAACCAGGAGCTGACCGGGCTCATCAACCAGCACGGCGGTCGCGCGGTCGGCATCAACGGACAGGACGGGCGTTTCATCCAGGCCGCGCGCATGCGCGTCGACGCGGCGCCCGGCGAGGAGGCCGTCGACCTCGGCTACGTCGGCGACATCGTCGGCATCGACACCGAACTCATCCACCTGCTGCTGTCGCGCGAGTTCGTGCCGGTGATCATGCCGCTGGGCGTCGCGGCGGACGGCACCGCCTACCACATCGACTCGGACCGGCTGGCCGGGCGCCTCGCCCGCGCGCTCGGGGCCGAGAAGCTCGTTCTGATGACCAATACCGAGGGCATCGCCGACCGGCGCGGCCATCTCGCCTACATCCTGACCGCGAGCGAGGTCGAGCGCCTGCTCGCCGAGGGCAGGGTGAGCGAGGACAGGGTCGCGCGCGTCGCGGCGGCGCTCGACGCGGTCCGCGAGGGCGTGCGCTCGGTGCACATCGTCGACGGCGGCGTCCCGAGCGCGCTCTTGCTCGAGGTCCTGACGGCGGACGGCGTCGGCACCGCTGTGCGCTCGGACGACGGGCCCCACTTCCTCGAGGACAGCCGCGCCTACCTTCTCGAGGCCTGACCCGCGCGACGGCGGCGGGCACGCCGATTGCACGCCTGCGCAGGCGCGCAGGCCGGCGGCGCCGCGGGCGCACGCAAGCGCGCGCCGCGTCGCATTCTGCCGCCCGGCGCCATCCCACCGGAACCCTGGACGATGACCACCCTGACCGATCTCGCGAGGGCCGCCGCCGCCGGCAACGACTACGAGACGATGTTCGACCTCGCGCCGGTGTCGCTCTGGCTCGAGGACTACAGCGCGCTCAAGGCGCTTTTCGAGCGCTGGCGCGCATCGGGCATGGACGACCTGAGGGCGTACCTGCGGGCCGACCGGACGCGCGTCGAGGAGTGCTCGCGCGCGATCCGCCTGCTGCGCGTCAACCGGCGCACGCTGGAGCTCTACGGGGCGCGCGACGAGGCGCACCTGGTCGAAAACCTCGACCACGTGTTTCGCGACGACATGTTCGACCAGCACATCGAGGAGCTGGGCCAGCTGTGGGACGGCGGCAACCGCTTCGGCAGCGAGACGGTCAACTACACGCTCGCCGGCCGCCGTCTCGACATCGTCCTGAACGGCACGGTGCTGCCGGGGCACGAGGACCGCTGGGATCGCGTGCTGGTGGCGGTCAAGGATGTCACCGAGAGGGCGCGCGCCGAGCGCGACCTCGCGCGAAGCGAGGCGTACGCGCGCGGGCTGTTCGAGGACTCGCCGGTGTCGCTCTGGGTCGAGGATTTCGGCGCGATCCGCAAGCGTCTCGCCGACCTGCGCGAACGCGGCATCACCGATTTCCGCACCTTCCTGTCGGTGCACCCGGACTTCGTCACGCAGTGCATGCGCGAGATCCGCGTGCTGGACGTCAATCGCCAGACGCTCGCGATGTTCCGCGCGGACAGCACCGAGGCGCTGCTCCTCAGGCTCGACGAAGTCTTCCGCGACGACATGCACGTGCATTTCGCCGCGCAGCTCGTCGACCTGTGGGACGGGCGGCTCGCGCATGCGCGCGAGGTGGTCAACTACTCGCTCGACGGCGAGCGCGTCAACGTCCACATGCAGTTCTCCGTGATGCCGGGACACGAGGACGACTGGGAACTCGTGCTCGTCTCGCTCACCGACATCACCGCGCGCAAGAAGGCCGAGGCGTACCTCGAGTACCTGGGCACGCACGACGTGATGACGAAGCTCGCGAACCGCTCGTGGTTCGAGAGCGAGATGGCGCGGCTCGAGCGCGGCGGGCAGTGGCCGGTCTGCGTCGTGATGGGCGACCTGAACGGGCTCAAGGAGGTCAACGACCGGTCGGGGCACGCCGCGGGCGACGCGCTCCTGCGCCGCGCGGGCGAGGTGCTCGCGAAGGCGATCTCCGAGCCGATGGTCGCGGCGCGGCTCGGCGGCGACGAGTTCGGGATCCTCATCCCCGGCGGAGACGAACGCGACGGCGAGACCGTGATCGCGCGCATCGAGACGCTCGTCGAGCTCAACAACCAGTACTACCAGGGCGCGCGGCTCTCGTTCGCGCTCGGGGCTGCGGCGTGCCGCCAGGGCGAGCGCATCGAGCAGGCGATGTCGGCGGCCGACGAGCGCATGTACGCCTCGAAGAAGGCCTGCTACGTGAGGGAGGGACGGGACCGGCGCAGGTACTAGCGGCGCGAACGCCGCTCGTCCGGCAACCCCTTGACCAGCGCGAGGATCGCGCGAAACGCGTCGTCGTCGCCGCGCTCCGCCCATTCGAACAGCACGGTCTCGGCGCCGGCGACCACGCATCCCGCGCGTTGCAGGCGCTCGAGCGCGTAGCGGCGGTCGTCCTGCCGGCCGGGACGCGATCCCACCGCGTCGCCGACGACGAACACGTCGTAGCCCGCGGCCGCGAGCCCGAGCGCGGTCTGCATCACGCACACGTGCGTCTCCATGCCGCAGACGACCGCCTGCGTGCGGCCGGTCGTGGCGAGCATCGACGCGAATGCCGGGTGGTCGACCGCGCAGAAGCGCGTCTTGACGAAGATCGCGTCGGCGGCGAGACGTTCGCGCAGTCCCGCGATCATCGGACCGATGCGGTCGGGAACGTGCTCGGTCGCGACGCCGGGGATGGCGAACCGCTCCGCGGCGCGCATCAGCGTCCCGATGCGCGCGACGATGCCGGCACTGCCGTGGACGTGCGGCGCGAGCCGCTCCTGCACGTCGACGACGACCAGCACACTGCGGCGCCGGTCGAGCCTCGCCGGCGCGCGGCTGTGCGACCCGGACATCGGCGGCGGACGGGCGGGCGTGACCATCGTCGCGGACCACTATACCGGAGCGCTCCGCGCCAGACCGCGGCTTGGTACAGTCGCGGCGAAGGGCGCAGGATCGCCTTCCCCGCGCCACGCGCCCCGGCGCCGCGGGACGGGAAGTCAGCCGCCCGCGCCCCGGCCTGCCACGAGGACCCGCCATGCCCGCATCGACGACCGCGCCCTGGACCGGCATCTACCCGATCGCGCCGACGCCGTTCACCGACTCGGGCGATCTCGACCTCCCGGGAATGCGGCGCGTGCTCGACTGCATGGTCGAGCAGGGGGTCGACGGCATCTGCATCCTCGCCAACTACTCGGAGCAGTTCCTGCTGTCCGACGACGAGCGCGCGGCGCTGCTCGACACGTGCATGACGCACGTGGCGGGGCGCGTGCCGGTGATCGTGACCTGCAGCCATTTCAGCACGCGCATCGCCGGCGAGCGGGCGCGCGCCGCCGCGTCGGCCGGCGCGCGGATGCTGATGCTGATGCCGCCCTACCACGGCACGGGGCTTCGCGCGGACGAGGCCGGCATCGTCGCGCACTTCGCGCGCGTGGCCGACGCGTCCCGCCTGCCGCTGATGGTGCAGGACGCCCCGCTCTCCGGCGTGACGCTCACGGTTCCGCTGCTGGTGCGCCTCGCGCGCGAGATCCCGCTGGTGCGCTATTTCAAGATCGAGGTGCCGCAGGCTGCCGCGAAGCTGCGCGCGCTGATCGACGCGGGAGGCGCGGCGATCGCGGGCCCGTTCGACGGGGAGGAGTCGATCACGCTGATGGCGGACCTCGACGCGGGCGCGACCGGGACGATGTGCTCGGCCCTGCTGCCCGACCTGATCAAGCCGGTGGTCGAGCAGCACCTCGCGGGGCGGCGCGCCGAGGCCGCGGCGGCCTACGCGCGGATCCTGCCGCTGATCAACTACGAGAACCGCCAATGCGGGCTGCGCGCGGCCAAGGCGGTGATGAAGGAGGGCGGCGTGATCCGCAGCGACGCGGTGCGCCATCCGCTCGAGGCGCTGCATCCGGCCACGCGCGCCGGCCTGCTCGAGCTCGCGAGGGAGCGCATGCCGCTGGCGCTGACCTGGGGCAGGTAGGGGCCGCGGCCCCGACGCCCTCCGCGGCGGGCCGCTGCGGACGCGGACTGCGCGGACGCTACAATGGCGGGTTCCCCACTCCCCGGCACGCATCGCGACCCCATGAGAGCCTTCAACTTCAGCGCCGGCCCGGCCGTGCTCCCCGAACCGGTCCTGCGGCAGGCCGCCGCCGAGATGCTCGACTGGCACGGCAGCGGCATGTCGGTGATGGAGATGAGCCACCGCGGCAAGGAGTTCATCGCCATCCACGCCAAGGCCGAGGCCGATCTCCGCGCGCTGCTCGCGATCCCGGCGAACCACAGGGTGCTGTTCCTGCAAGGCGGCGCGATCGGCGAGAACGCGATCGTCCCGATGAACCTGCTGGGGACGCGCCAGCGCATCGACGTCGTCAACACCGGGGAATGGTCGAAAAAGACGATCAAGGAGGCGCGGAAGTACGCCGCCGTCAGCGTCGCCGCGTCGTCGGAGGACGAGGGATTCACGTACGTGCCGCCGCGCGACCGCTGGAAGCTCGACCCGGAGGCCGCGTACGTGCACGTCTGCACCAACGAGACGATCGGCGGCGTCGAATACCAGTGGACGCCGGACGTGGGCGACGTGCCGCTGGTGGCCGACATGTCGTCGCACCTGCTGTCGCGCGCCGTCGACGTCGCGAAGTTCGGCGTGATCTACGGCGGCGCGCAGAAGAACATCGGTCCCGCCGGCCTCACGATCGTCATCGTGCGCGACGACCTGCTCGACCGCGCGCTGCCGATCTGCCCGTCGGCGTTCCACTGGAAGGAGCAGGCGGAGGCCGACTCGATGCTCAACACGCCGCCGACCTACGCAATCTACGTCGCCGGGCTCGTGTTCGAGTGGCTGCTCGCGCAGGGCGGCGTGCCCGCGATCGAGAAGAGGAACGTGGCGAAGGCGAAGCTCCTCTACGACGCGCTCGACGCGAGCGCGTTCTACGTCTCGCCGGTCCGCAGGGAGGACCGCTCGCGCATGAACGTGCCGTTCAGGCTGCGCGACGACAGGCTCGACGGCGCGTTCCTGAAGGGCGCGGAGGAACGGGGGATGGTCCAGCTCAAGGGACATCGCTCGGTCGGCGGCATGCGCGCGTCGATCTACAACGCGATGCCGGTCGAGGGCGTGCAGGCGCTCGTCGATTACCTGCGCGACTTCGAGCGCCGCCACGGCTGACCCGCGATGGCCTCCTTCCGCATCCTGACGCTCAACCAGATCTCGGCGCACGGGCTGCACCGCTTCCCGGCCGCCCGCTACACGGTCGGCAAGTCGGTCGACCGGCCCGACGCGATCCTCGTGCGCTCGCACGACATGCACGCGATGGCGATCCCGGCCTCGGTCAGGGCGATCGGGCGGGCCGGCGCGGGCACCAACAACATCCCGATCGCGGCGCTGTCGGCGCGCGGCGTCCCCGTGTTCAACGCGCCGGGCGCGAACGCCAACGCCGTCAAGGAGCTCGTGCTCACGGCGCTCCTGATCGGGGCGCGCAACGTCGTGCCCGCGCTGCGCTACGTCGAGGGACTCGACCCGGAGGCCGCGGACCTCGAGGCGCGGATCGAGGAGGGCAAGAAGCAGTTCGCCGGCGTCGAGCTGCCCGGCCGCACGCTCGGCATCATCGGGCTGGGGGCGATCGGCGGGCTCGTCGCCGACATCGCGATCAAGCTGGGGATGAAGGCGATCGGCTTCGACCCGGAGATCACCGTCGACGCCGCGTGGCGGCTGCCGTCGTCGGTACGCAAGGCGCACTCGATCGACGAGGTGATGAAGCACGCCGACTTCGTCACGCTGCACGTTCCCCTCCTGCCGGTCACGCGGCACCTGATCGACGCGCGGCGCCTCGCGCTCGCCAGACCCGGCACGGTGCTGCTCAACTTCTCGCGTGACGCGATCGTGGACGACGCCGCCGTCGTCGCGGCGCTCGGCGCGGGACGGCTGCGCTACTACCTCACCGACTTCCCCGGCCCGGCGCTCATCGGCCAGCCGAACGTCGTCGCGCTCCCGCATCTCGGCGCCTCGACCGCCGAGGCGGAGGACAACAGCGCGGTGATGGTGGTCGACCAGGTGCGCGAGTTCCTCGAGCACGGCACGATCGCGAACTCGGTCAACTTCCCGAACGTCGAGATGGAGCGGGAATCGCCGCACCGCGTCGCCATCGCCAACGCGAACGTCCCGAACATGCTGGGCCAGATCAGCTCGGCGATGGCGAAGGCCGGGCTCAACATCCACAACATGGTCAACCGTTCGAGGGGCGAGATGGCCTACACGCTGGTCGACGTCGAAAGCCCGGTCGGCGACGCGGTGGTCCGCGCGATCGCCGGGATCGGCGGCGTGCTGTCGGTGCGGGCGATCCCCGCCGCCTGACGACGCCTGCGGGGATGCGCCGCGAGGGCGATCCCGCAGCCTCAGCGCGCGGCGATCTCGTCCGAGAGCCGGTGATTGACGTCCCGGTGGCCCGCTTCGTCGGCGCGCACCGCCAGGATCACGTCGCGCAGCGTCGCGTCGGGCGCGAGCTTCCAGTAGTCGATCGCGATCCGCGGCGCCGGAACGTTCCGGTAGGTTCCGTCGTCCACGCCCGCGAGGTACTCGGTATAGCTGAGGACCGCTTCCTCCTCGAAGTACCCGACCAGGCGGTGCGCGGTCCGTGACGAGAGCAGGTAGAGGACGAAATAGAAGTTCCAGAACACGCCCTGCGCGACCAGGACGATCACGCGCTCGATCCACGACGGGCGCGCGATCTCGAGGAACGTCATCAGGTGCATGCGCTCGTTCTCGGCTTCCTCGATCAGTATGTGGATCCAGCCGCGGTCGGATTCGAGCCGGCGCAGCGACCGCAGGTGCTGCAGTGCGCCGCCGACCATGCCGGGCACGGCGGCGACGGTCTCGAGGACCACCGCGCGATGGCCGTAGCGCCGCGCGAAGAACGCGTCGGCGAAGAAGCGCAGCAGGCGCGTCAGTCCGTACGCGATCCGGTCGGACAGGTCGGCCGGAACGTGGTGCTCGGGGGTGGAGGTCGCGGTCATCGGGCGCATCCGCGCGGATCGGTTCGGCGGCACGTTCCGGCGCGGCGCGTGCCATGAGAAGATTGCGCCGGGCCGGTCCCCTCCCACTCTGCGCGATTCCGTTCCCGGGCACAAGTGCGCGGGCGTCCGGCGGCCCGCGTCGCGGCGGGCGACGGTTCGGCGCCACGGGCGCGCGGACCACGCGGCCCGCCGCCGCCAACCGCCAACGAGGGAGCGTTCCTTGAAGATCTACCATTCCGCCACGTCGCCGTTCGTGCGCAAGTGCCTTGTCGCCGCCCACGAGCTGGGATTGCGCGACCGCATCGACCTCGTGCCCGCCGCCGCGCATCCGGTCGACCGCGACCGCAATCTCGTGGCGGTGAATCCGCTCGGACAGGTGCCGGCGCTCGTCACCGACGAGGGCGCGGTGATCCACGACAGCCGCGTGATCTGCGAGTACCTGAACGCGCTGGCCGACGGCGAACTGATTCCGGCGGACGGCGACGCGCGCTGGGGCGTGCTGGTCGAGCAGTCGCTCGCCGACGGCATCACCGACGCCGCGCTGCTGACGCGCTACGAGACCGCGGTGCGGCCCGAGGCGCTGCGCTGGGCGGAATGGATCGCGGGCCAGCTCGACAAGGTGGCATGCGGCCTCGCGGACCTCGAGCGGCGCGCGCCCGCGTTCGGCGACCGCGTCGACGTCGGCACCATCGCGTTCGCCTGCGCGCTCGGCTATCTCGACTTCCGCTTCGCGTCGCTCGCCTGGCGCGACCGGCACCCGAATGCGGCGGCGTGGTTCGAGTGGTTCGGCGGACGCGACTCGATGGTGGCGACGCGGCCGCCGTCGGCGTAACGGCGCGCGACCGGCGGTTCGCCGGGCCTCCGTCAGCGCGCCAGCGTCCGCTCGAGGAACCCGACCGCCGACTGCGCGACCCGGTCGCGCGACTCGAATAGCCCCCGATCGTCGCGCCGGGCGCGGCGAACGCGTCGACGCCGTCGGCCGCGAACGGCGCCTGCGACGGGTCGGCGGCGGTGCTCTACACGCCGTGCGGGCCGAACATGGCGAGCGCGAGCGCCGCGATGCCCGCCGCATCGAGTCGCTTCGGCCAGTGGTCGAGCAACGTGCCGCAGACGCCGCCCGAGTCCGGCACGAGCGCGACGGCCGCCACCCTGCCGGTTCCCGGCGGCATGAACAGGTGGCCGGCGCGGCCGGCGTCGCGCGATGCGAGACCGATGGGCCGGCATGGATTTTCCCCTGCGCCGCGGGCCGCTCGACCGGCGGCGACGCGGACGCGCGAGTGCGATTGCGGGAGGCGCGAGCGGGGGCACCGGCGGGTCCCGGTCAACCGCCCCGGCGGGCGGCGTCGTGCGACGCGGGAACCGCGCACGGCGGTGCCGCCGAGGCGGCACGCGGCGCGTATCATCGCCGGAACCCCGGGCCGCCGGGCCCGGGGCGGCATTTCCGGTGACACCTGTGCCGACCGAGATCGCGATCCGTTCGGGGCGCGCCACGCTCGTGGCCGAGGCCGCGGGGGAAGGGTCGCCCGTGGTCTTCCTGCACGCGGGCGTCGCCGACCGGCGAATGTGGCGCGGACAGCTGGATGCGCTCGCGCGCGGGCGCACCGGCTGCCGTGCGATCGCGTACGACCGCCGCGGCTTCGGCGATACGCTGCACGCGGACGAGCGCTATTCGCACGTGGGCGACCTGCTCGCGGTGCTGAACGCGCTCGCGCCACGGACGCCCGCGATCCTCGTCGGCTGCTCGCAGGGGGGACGCATCGCGATCGACACCGAGCTCGCGCACCCGGCGCGAGTGCGCGCGCTCCTGCTGGTCGCGCCCGCGATCAGTGGGGCGCCCGAGCCGACGTCGCTGCCGCCGGCGATCCAGGCCTGGGTCGAGCGCGTCGACGATGCCGAGCAGGCGAGCGACATCGACCGCCTGAACGCGCTCGAGGCGCACGCGTGGCTCGACGGGCCGCTCGAGCCGGAGGGCCGCGTGGGCGGCCCGGTCCGCGAGCTGTTCCTGGCGATGAACGAGATCGCGCTGCGCGCCGAGGCGCGCGGCGTCGAGACCGAGCCGCCCGACGCCTGGGATCGCCTGCACGAGATCGCCTGTCCCGCGCTCGTCGCGTGGGGTGACCGCGATTTCCCGCAGGTCGACGCGAATTGCCGCCACCTCGCGTCGCGCATTCCCGGCGCGCGCACGCACGTGATGCACGGCGCCGCGCACCTGCCGAACCTCGAGCAGCCGGCCGCGTTCGACCGGATGCTGCTCGATTTCTGCGCTTCGGCGCGTTGATCCGCGGCCGGGGCCGTGCTCCGTGCCGGTCAGCCGGCGACCTTGCTGTGCCACCAGAGGCGCAGCTCGCGACACAGTCCGTCGAGGTCGAACGTCGCCGACGCGATGCCGTCGAGCGCGAGGCGGGGGAGCGCCTCGCCCTTCTGCCGCGCGATCAGGTTGGTGCCGGTCGAGGCGGCCCAGATGCGGAACAGCTCCTCGGAGGTCACCTGGTAGGTCGTGCGCCAGTGCGCGATGCCGCCGTGCTCGTGGCGCTCGAGCACCTCGAAGTCGAGGTGGATGTCGTCCTGCAGCTTGGTGCGCTGCCAGTACGCCCTGATCGCCTCGTGTCCGCGCTGCTCGGCGAACGGCGTGTTGCGGTAGACGCCGTCCGCGGCGAACAGCGAGGCGAGCAGGTGCTCGTCGCTCGTCTCCCATGCGCGCTTGTAGCGCTCCATGAAGGTGTCGATGTCCATCGTTCGCGTCCGTGCTCCGGGGCCGAGCGGCGATCATGCCACGGCGGCGGCCCCGGCGCGCGAACGCGGACGACGGACTCCTGACCCGACCGACGGTCAGCCCGTCGACTTGAGCGAGAGGCGGTCGACGA
Organism: Burkholderiales bacterium; assembly: GCA_905339295.1. GTDB lineage: Bacteria > Pseudomonadota > Gammaproteobacteria > Burkholderiales > Casimicrobiaceae > VBCG01. The sequence continues at coordinate 51,378 of CAJPFI010000044.1, read as the reverse complement.
CCGTGACCACGCCGCTCACGTTCTGCGCGACGTGCACCGCGCGCTCCTTGTCGAGCACCGAATCGACCGTGCCGGTCAGCGTGACGACGCCGTCCTTCGTGTCGACGTCGATCGCCAGCGCCTTCAGTCCCGGCTCGACGATGATCGCGGCCTTCACCTTGCCGGTGATCGCCGCGTCGTCGATCGCGGCCGCACCCATGTCGACGGCCGCCGCGGCCATGCTCGTCGTGCGGTCGACGCCCTGCTCGATCCGTTCGGTCGCCGAGGCGGCCGGGCCGGTCGTGCGCTCGGGAAGCGAGCCGACCCGCTCGGGGTTCGGTTCACCGCAACCCGCGAGGATGGCCGCGCCTGCCAGCGCGGCGGCCAGCAGGGTCATGCGAGGTCGTGCGTTCATGTCGTGTCTCTCCTGGGGTGGACGAACCGGCGCATCGCGCCGGCCTGGCGGAAGGACGCCGTCGTGGTCGAGCCTTCCATGACGGGAACATCGTCCGCCGGCGCGCCTGCCGGCGGGAGCGGACGCGGGCCGATCGGCGTGTAGGGGAACCGGCGCCGCGCCGACGGCCGCCGTCGGCGTCTCCGGTCGGCAACGCGCCCGCGGCGGATGACGGGTCGGTCGGTGGCGCGGGCGGCATTTGCGACAATGGCGCCCGTGCTGGCCATCCTCCTCGTCACGTTCCCGTTCTTCGCGCTGGTGCTGTGCGGCTACGTCGCCACGCGGCGCGGCATGCTGCCTCAGCCGGCGATCCCGGGGCTCAACGCGTTCGTGCTGTACTTCGCGCTGCCCTGCATGCTCTGGCGCTTCGGCGCGACGGCGTCGATCACGCAGACGCTGAGCGTCGGGCTGGTCGGGGTCTACCTGGGCTGCGCGCTGGTGATGGTCGCGTTCACCGTGGCGGTGACGCTTTCGCGCCGCATCGACTGGACCGATGCCGCGTTCGGCGCGCTGGTCGCCGCATTCCCGAACACCGGCTACATGGGCGTGCCGCTGCTGGTCGCGCTGCTCGGCAGCGCGGCCGCGGGGCCCGCGATCGCGACGATCCTGATCGACCTCGTGTTCACGAGCTCGCTGTGCATCGCGCTCTCGCAGCTCGGCGGTGCCGACCGGCGCGGCGCGGGCCGGGCGGCGAGGAACGCGCTCAGGGGCATCGTCGTCAACCCGTTGCCGTGGGCGATCCTGCTCGGCATCGCGACGTTCGAGTCCGGCGTCGTGCTGCCGAAGCCGATCCTCGACACCGTGGGGTTGCTGGCGGACGCGGCGTCGCCGACCGCACTGTTCACGATCGGCGCGGTGCTCGCGCGCTCGCGGATGATCAGCACCGACCGGACGCCGCTCGTCGAAGTGGTGCCGGTGGCGCTGAAGAAGCTCGTCGTGCATCCGCTGCTCGTCCTTGCGATGGGCTGGAGCGCGATCGACCTGGGCGTGCCGCTCGACCGCTTCGCGCTCACCGTGATCGTGCTGGTCGCGGCGCTGCCGAGCGCGAGCAACGTGGCGATGCTGGCCGAGCGCTTCGGCGCCGACAACGGCCGCATCGCGCGCATCATCCTCGTGTCGACGGCGCTCGCGTTCCTGACCTTCTCGGCGGCCGTCGCGCTGCTCGTCCCGGGGCGCTGAGCGGCGCGTGCCGCTATACTTGGCGCACGCGTCCGATTCGAAGGCGAGGCCCCCGCGTGCAGTGGAAGATGTCCGAGAACTCGTTGTTCGCGATCCTGCTGCGCTCGCCGTGGTGGATCAGTGCCGCGATCGCGGCCGCGATCGCCGTGCTGGTGACCGCGATGGTGCGCGAGGAATGGCGCATCTACGGCCTGTTCACGTCGCTGCCGTTCGCCGTGATCGCCGCCATCGCGCTTTGGCGCCGGTTGAAGTCGCCGTCCGGCCGGCGCGTCGCCTCGACCCTCGAGGCGGTGCGCGCGATGTCGTGGGCCGAGTTCTCGGAGGCGCTCGAGCAGGGGTTCCGCCGCGACGGCTACGACGTGAGCAGGCTGTCGGGCGCCGCGGCCGACTTCGAGATCTCGAAGGCGGGGCGCCGCGCCGTGGTGAGCGGCAAGCGCTGGAAGGTCGCTCGCGGCGGCGTCGAGCCGCTGCGCGAACTCGCCGGCGCGAAGGACGCGCGCGACGCGCACGAGTGCGTCTACGTGGTGGCGGGCGAGCTCACCGACCACGCGCAGCGCTTCGCCGTCGAGAAGCGCATCCGGCTCATCGCCGGTCCCGAGCTCGCGCGGCTCCTGCCCGACGCGGGGCGCGCCAGGCGCGCCTGACCTGCGCGGGGCGGGCACGCTCGTCCGATGGCCGATTCCGACAAGCTCGACCGGATCGTCGCCGACGCGCGCCGCGCGGCGCTGGAGCGCGGGCAGGGCTACCGCGAGCAGGCGCTCAAGATCTACCCGTGGGTCTGCGGACGCTGCGGACGCGAGTTCACGCGCGCGAACCTGCGCGAGCTGACGGTTCATCACCGCGACCACGACCACGACAACAACCCGCCCGACGGCAGCAACTGGGAGCTCCTCTGCCTGTATTGCCACGACAACGAGCACCAGCGACAGCTCGAAGCCCTGTCGGGTGGCGGCGGCGGTGCGGACGCGTCCGGCCGCGCCACGCATTCGCCGTTCGCCGACCTGAAGTCGATGCTCGCGCGCGGCAAGCCGCCGAAGTAGGACGAACGCCGACACCGTGCGCGCGGGACTGGAAATCGGCAGCGCGCGCCACCAGATGGGGACGTCCGGGCACCTTGCCGCCGGCCCCACCCGACCGACGATACCGACGACCTCCATGCCCGCTTCCCCCGATGAACGATTCCGAGGCATCGCCGGTGGCGCTGCGCGTGCCGGCGCGCCGGGGCTGCTGCGCAAGATCGCCATGGTCGCCGCCGGCGTCGTGATGCTCGGCGTCGGCCTCGTCGTCTCCGCGGTGCTCGTCGCGGCGGCCGCGATCGTCGGCGCGATCGCCTGGGGCTATCTCGCGTGGAGGACGCGCGGTCTTGCACGCCGGATGCGCGAGCAGAGGCAGGAACCGGCGCGCGGCCCGCTGCGTCGCGAGCCGGCCGGCGGGCGCGTGATCGAAGGCGAGGCGGTCAGCATTCCCGACGATCCGCGCTAGCATGCGGTCCCGCGGGCTTCGACATCGACGAGCGGACGAGCCGGGCTGTCCGTCAGGGCGGGAAGGCGCAACCGGCACCCGTGGCGCGGCGAGGGCGCTCGATGCGGCATCGATGCCGATGTCGCCGTGAACCGTCGGGCGAGCTCGCCGACCAGCACACCCGGGGGCGTTCTCGCGCGCGCCTCGGCGCGCGCCGTCAAAGGGGCGCCGGCGCGAGCTGCGGCGCGTCGATCCCGAAGAACTCGCGCAGCAGGAACGCCTCGAGCATCGCGGTGTCGGAGGCGCGCGCCGAGAGCGTGAGGTCGCGCGCGAGCCGGATCGACCGCCACGTGAAGTCCTCCTGCTCGTAGCGGCGGATGATTTCGATCATCCTGCGCACGACGGCGATGCGGATATCCGGAGCGGCGCCGCGCCGCACCTCGACCTTCTGCGTCATGCGACGGTTGGCGTCGCGGTACCAGCCGAAGAACGTGAACTCGGCGTCGTCGTAGCCCAGCCGCCGGACCTGGAACACGCCGCCGCTGTTCTTCGGCGCGTCGCCGCGGACCGCGCTGTTGACGCTCGCGATGTTGGCAGCGATCGCCCGGTCCCGACGCGCGTTCTCCTCGTCTGCGCTCGGAGGTCCGCGCGTGGTGCCGGACGACTCGGACGGCTGCGACCCGCCGCGCTCGCGCCGGCGCGCGTCGATGTACGCGGAGAGGTCGGACTCCGCCGGCGGCAGCGGCGCCCGCTCGGCGAGGCGCTGGGGCGGCGGCGGGGGCGGGACGGTCAGCGGGGCCACCTCGAGGCGCGGCGCGACCGCGATGAGCGGTGCCGGAGCGAGCGGCCGGACCGCGGGCGGCGGCGGGCGCTGCCGCTCCGGCCGGGGCTCGCGGGCGGGAACCGGCTCGCTGCGCTCGGGGGGGCGCGCCAGCGCGGGGGGCTCGAGCCGCGCGACCAGCGGTGCCTCCGGCGATGCCGCGCCCGGCGCGATCAGTTCCAGCGGACGCATGTCCGGTGCCCACGTCCACAGCACGATCGCATGGAGGACGAGCGAGAGCGCGAGCGCCCAGGCAGGCAGGCCGGGTCGCGCGATGTCGGGAGGGGAAAGGTACGGGAACAACGGGGCAGGCTCGTGTACGGAGGCGGACGGCGCGCGCTCGCGCGGGCATGCCGCGCGCCGTCCGGCTCCGGCCATCGGCGCGCGGGACGGGGCAGCGCATTGTCGCCGTTCGCGCGGGGCTTCGCATCCCTGCCGGCGCACTGTCGCGCAGGGCACGGAGCCGACCCGACGGCACGATGCGAGAATATCGACCCCGCAACGGCGCAGGCGTTCCATGCTCAAGGCGATCAGGGACTTCTTCGACCGGCAGCTCGGTGACGCCGACGCCGGTCGGCGCGCCCACGGCATCGAGCTCGCGACCGCCGCGCTGCTCGTCGAGGTGATGCGCATGGACAGCACGGCGGACGCCGCGGAGCGCGCGATCGTCCTCGAGGCCGTGCGCGGCAAGTTCGGTCTCGCGCCCGACGAGGCAGAACGCCTGATCGCGCTCGCCGAGGAAGAGGCGCGCAACGCCAACGACTACTGGCAGTTCACGTCGGTCGTCAACCGCCGCTTCAGCTACGAGGAGAAGGTGCGCGTCGTCGCGCTGCTGTGGGAAGTCGCCCACGCGGACGCGGCGCTGTCGGTCTACGAGGACCACCTGATCCGCAAGCTCGCGGACCTCCTGTACGTGTCGCATCGCGACACCGTGATCGCGAAGCTCGCCGCGCGCGAGGCAGCGCCGTCACGCGATCCGGGGAACGCCGGGACGGCGTAGCCGGGCAGCAGGAACGCGTTGGCGCGCGTCGGCGTGGCGCCGCCGATTGCGACCGCGCCGTTTCCGCCGATCGCGGGATCGGTGATCGACAGGGCGCCGGCCCCCCGTGCTGCCGAGGCCTCCGCCGTCGTCGGCCGTGTTGCCGCAGTCGATCACGCCGACGAGCGTCACGCCGGGCCCGTTGGACCGGAGGCCACGTCCGCCGCCGGCCGACGACTTGGCGCCGACCGGCGAGTCCGCCATCGACGGCGCCCCGGTCGTGAGCGTGATCGAGCCGGTGACGGAGTACGCGATCGCGTCGCCCGGGTCGGCGTTCTCGATCGCCTGGCGCGGTGACCCGCATCGGCGCCTCTGACGCGGGTGACGGCGATCGTCGCCGCGGAGGCGGGCGCGCACGTCGCGGCGAGGCGTGCCGCGATGGCAGCGACCGCGCGGATCGGGAGGGGCGACGCGATCGCCGTGGCCCGATCCTCGGAGATGAGTCCACGTGCACGCAGCGAAGGAGTGGGCGCTCCTGCGCGGATTCGATGCTCGGCACGGCGACGCGCTGCGGCCCGCAGCGACGCGATCGCCGCTCCCGGGACATCGAGCGTACGACGCCCGCGCAACGGGAGGCCGGTGTCGCCGGTGATGCCGCCAACGACGCACCCATGGACGGCATGGGTAGAATCATCGAAATCTGCGTCACACTGGGCGTCACCCGGGGGCGCGCCAGCCGTCGCGCCCGCCGCTGACGAGGCACCGATGAAGACCTGGATCGCCGTCGCATCCCTGCTCGCGTCGTTCGCCGGCGCGTCCCTCGCGCAGGACGTCACGCCGCACGCGATCGACATCCCGCCGTGGTTCGCGAACACGTTCCTCGACTTCCGCGAGGATGTCGCTGACGCCGCGCGCGAGGGCAAGCGGCTGATGGTCTACGTCGGGCAGGACGGCTGCCCGTACTGCAGGAAGCTGATGACCGCCAACTTCTCGCAACGCGCGATCGTCGAGACGGCGCGCCGCAGCTTCGTCGCGATCGCGCTCAACCTGTGGGGCGATCGCGAGACGACGTGGATCGACGGGCGCACGATGAGCGAGAAGGCGCTCGCGGTCGAGCTCGGCGTGCAGTTCACGCCGACGATGCTGTTCCTGGACGAGGCGGGCAAGGTCGTCGTGCGTCTCGACGGCTACTGGCCCCCGCAGCGCTTCGGCGCGGCGCTCGACTACGTGGCGGGCAAGCGCGAGCACGAGGAACCGCTCGCGGACTGGCTCGCCCGGCACGTCACGGAAAAGGCGAGTCCGACGCTGCACGACGAGCCGTTCTTCCTGCCGCCGCCGTACGACCTCGCCCGGCGCGCGGGCGGGCGTCCGCTCGCGGTGATCTTCGAGACGGTCGACTGCCCGGGCTGCGACGAACTGCACCGCGAAGGGTTCCGGCGCGCCGACGTGCTCGCCGAAGTGCGGCGCTTCGACGTGGTGCGCTACTCGCTCGCATCGCCGGCGCCGCTCGTCACGCCCGACGGCCGCGCGACGACCGCGTCGGCGTGGGCGCGCGAACTGGGCGTCGCGTACACGCCGTCGATCGTGTTCTTCGCGCCGGACGGACGCGAGGTGTTCCGCATCGGGGCGTACCTGCGGCCCTTCCACCTCGCGTCGTCGTTCGCCTACGTCGCCGACGCAAGCTACCGCGCCGAGCCGTCGTTCCAGCGCTGGCTGCAGGCGCGCGCCGAGCGGCTGCGTGCGGCCGGCCAGAAGGTCGACCTGTGGGAGTGAGCGCGCCGACCAACCCCGAGGACCGGGTCGCGGGCGGTCGACGGCGCCTGTCCGCCTCGCCTTTTCCGCAGACGCATGGGCGCAGGGAGCCCTCCCGGCCTCCGCCGGCGCTCCGGGATCCCGCGCCGGCCATCAGCCGGGTCGATCGACCTGATCCAAAGGATTGATTTGAAAGGATTGCCAGGCGCGTCCATGCTTATGGTGCGGTGCACAACGCCGCGCCATTCCTCGAAAGGACGCGAACATGTCGAATCGAACAGACCTCGGGACGGCCTACGGAAGGATCCCGTGGCCGGTCTTCGAGAGCGGGTTGTGGTTGCGCCTGGCCATCTCGGGCGCGATCGTCGCCATCCTGGGGCCGGTCCTCGTCGTCACGGGCGACACCTCCCCGCTCGCCGGTGCGGCGATGTCCGTCGCGAGCGGCGCGGTGGCGGTGCTGTCGTGGCGCCGCATGAACTTCCTGCTGGTCGGCAAGCGCGACACGAAGCCCGAGACGGCGGCCGCGGCGGCGACGCGTACGCCCGCCGCCGCGCCTCGGTACGTGCGCGCGCACGCCGCATAGGCCGAGCCACCTCCTGTCGGCGCGATCCGGGGAGGCACGACGGCGCGAATCGCGGGTAGCATCGGCACTGCGACGCGGCGACCGGTTCCACCCGAACGCTGGTTGAGCGCCGTCGTCCGCTCCGGGAGGCCCGATGCGTTGGTGCTGGTGCATGGGGTTCGCGATCTCCGCGCTGGCGCAGGCCGCGGCGGCCCAGCCGGTGCCGGCGTTTCCGCCCGGCGCGATCGAGCTGGAAGCGCGGCTCCTGGCACGCGCCGGTCCGCAGACGCGCGCATGGGTCCGTCAGGAAGGCGCGCAGCGCAACGCCGCCGACGCGGTATCGCGCGAGGCCGCGATGCGTTCGGCGACCGAGCGTGGCCGCGCGCTGGGCGCCGCCGGCGGCCAGGACATCGAGGCGCTGGCGTTCCTCGTCCTGATGGAAGCGGCGAAATCGGCGCGCGAGGACCTGAAGGCGATCATGGACGGCGTCAAGCGGATCAACGACGCCAAGGCGAGCGCGTCGGCGCGGCGCTCCGCGCAGCCTCGGGCGTCGATCGCCGGCGCGGGCGATCGCGCGAGCGTGACGCCCGCGCCGCGGCCCGCGAGCGGCACGACGCGAGTCAGGATCGAGCCCAGGCCGCTGCCCAGGGGGCAGATCGACTCGATGATCGACAAGGCGAAGAACGACCTCGATTCGTTGAGCGAGATGGGCGAGATGGAGTCGCTGCGCCTGCAGATGGCGATGGACCGGCTGTCCAGGATGATGTCGACGCTGTCGAACCTGCTGAAGAAGGTGTCCGACACCGCCTCGTCGATCACGCAGAATCTCAAGTAGCGAACCGCACCGGCGCCGCGATCGCGCGCCGAATGTAGGACGCCTCCGACGGTCGCGCGCGGCCCTCGCCGCAGTCTGGCCCGGGTCACGGCTCGTTACACTTGACCCCATCGGCCGCCGCGGCCGCGTCAACGCCCGCCCGGTCGCCGGCGTTCGTTGTCGTGGCAGTCGCGCCCATCCCCGGATTCACGATCGGAGGCACCATGAAGAGAACGCTGGGCATCGCCCTCGGAGTCGCGGCCGCGCTGGCCGCGCAACTGGCCGCCGCGCAGGTCGTCTTCTATTCGCAGGAAGGGTTCCGCGGCCGCTCGTTCTCCGTGAACTGGGCTACGCCGAATCTCGATCCCTACGGCTTCAACGACCGCGCGTCGTCGGCGGTGGTCGAGCGCGGCAACTGGGAGGTCTGCGACGACGCCAATTTCCACGGCCGCTGCATCGTGCTGCGGCCCGGGCAATATCCGTCGCTCGCGTCGCTCGGCATGGCCGACCGCGCGTCGTCGGTCCGCCCGGCCCGCGGCGCTCCGAGCCGGGGCGCCGTTCGCCCGCCGCAGCGGCGCCCGGCCTACAGCTACTACCCGCGCTACGGCGAGACGCTTTACACGGCCAACGTCGTCGCGGTGCGCGCGGTGATGGGACCGCCGCAGCAGCGCTGCTGGGTCGAGCAGCAGTACGTGCCGGGCCACCAGCAGCCCAACGTGCCCGGCGCGATCATCGGCGGCATCATCGGCGGCGTGCTGGGCCACCAGATCGGCAACGGGCGCGGCAACGATGTCGCCACCGCGCTGGGCGCGGTCGGCGGCGCGGCAGTGGGCGCGAACGTGAACCGGCCGGGCTACAGGCAGGACGTGCGGCGCTGCTCGACGGTGCCCGGATCCGGACAGCCCGCGTACTGGGACGTCACCTACGACTTCCGCGGCCGCCTGTACCGTGCGCAGCTCTCCTACGCGCCGGGCCCGACGATCACGGTGAACGGTAAGGGAGAGCCGCGGGTCTAGCCCGCAGCGGCTCGACGACGTCGTGCCGGCCGGTCCGGCGCGGGCGGCCGGCGTGCGGTCCCGCCGCCGCCGGCGGCATGTCGCGCATCCGGGCGCAGGGCCGGACGCCGCCGCGACCGTTAGACTGGTGCGCTTTGCCAATCCGACGCGAGGACCGCGATGCCGAACGACGACCGCAACGTGCTGGGCAGCGCACTCGCGCCGTGCTCGACGTCGCCGCGCACCGGCTTCTACCGCGACGGCTGCTGCAATACCGGCCCCGAGGACGTGGGCCTGCACGTCGTGTGCGTGAAGGTGACGCGCGAATTCCTCGCGTTCGCGCGCGGGCAGGGCAACGATCTCGTCACGCCGGTGCCCGAATACGGCTTTCCGGGATTGAAGCCCGGCGACCGGTGGTGCGTGTGCGCGGCGACGTGGCGGCAGGCGTACGAGGCGGGCGTCGCGCCGCCGGTCGTGCTCCGGGCCACGCACGAGGAGACGCTCGCGGTCGTCCCGCTCTCGGCGCTGAAGGAACTCGCGGTGGACGCGTAGGGATACTCCCGACGGGTCCGCGAAGCGCGACGCGTCGCCACGGGCCCGTGCCGCGTCGCGCCAGGCGCCGCGAACCTGACCGGATGTCCGGCCGGCGAATCCCCGCGGCCGGCCCCAGCAAAAAGGCCCGGTTGCCCGGGCCTTCGTTGCAGCGTGTCGACGACGGATCAGTCGAGCGGCTTGATGTTCGAGGCCTGGTCACCCTTGGGACCGCTGGTGACGTCGAACGAGACCTTCTGGTTCTCGCGCAGGGACTTGTGTCCCTCGCCCTGGATCGCCGAGAAGTGCGCGAACAGGTCCTTGCCGCCGCCGTCAGGCGTGATGAATCCGAAACCCTTGCCGTCGTTGAACCATTTGACGCTTCCTGTATTGCTCATGTCTTCTGTTCCTATCATGTATGAACACGGGCAAGTGCCCGTGGCGCGGGAACATCAAGGGAGGGAACGAAGACCAGCTGGGCGCCGCGGGAGCGGACGCGAAGGACTGACGAATTCACTTGAAGAACCTGCACGCGAATTTATACAGGGTTCCTCTACCATAGTCAAACTTTATTTGTCCGGCGGCCCGATCCCGTGCCGTCGGACCGTGGGCGCGCCTTCCGACGGCGTTGGTCGCCCGGCAACCTGCGGCGTGTCGCCGCCGCGCCTGCATTCGCATGCATGCGGCGGCGTGATCGGCGACCCGATCACGAGGCAGGCCCGGGAGCCGGGTCGGGGGGGCGCTGACCGCGCTCCCGTTCAGCGATAGCCGGCCGCCTGCAGTTCGAACAGTTCGCTGTAGCGGCCACCCGCGCGCAGCAGCTCGTCGTGCGTGCCGGCGGCCTCGACGCTCCCGTCGACGAGCACCAGGATGCGGTCGGCCATGCGCACGCTGGAGAAGCGGTGCGAGATCAGCACCGCGGTCTTGCCCTCGCTCAGTTCCTTGAAGCGCTGGAAGACCCCGAATTCGGCGCGCGCGTCGAGCGCGGCGGTCGGCTCGTCGAGGATCAGCACCTGCGCGTCGCGCATGTACGCGCGCGCGATGGCGATCTTCTGCCATTCGCCGCCGGAGAGGTCGACGCCGGTGCGGAATCGCTTGCCGATGATCTGGTCGTAGCCGTTCGGAAGCCTGTCGATGACCTCGTCGGCGAGGCTGCGCCGGGCCGCGGCGACGATGCGGGGGCGGTCGTCGCGCGACTCGATCCGGCCGACCGCGATGTTGTCCGCCGCGGAAAGGTGGTAGCGCACGAAATCCTGGAAGATGACGCCGATGTTGGCGCGCAGCGCCGCGAGGTCGTAGTCGCGCAGGTCGTGCCCGTCGAGCAGGATGCGGCCTTCGTCGGGGTCGTAGAGCCGCGCCAGCAGCTTCACGACGGTGGTCTTGCCGGCGCCGTTCTCGCCGACCAGCGCCAGCACCTCGCCGGCGCGCAGGTCGAAGGTGAGGTGGCGCACGGCCCAGCGCTCGGCGCCGGGATAGCGGAAGCCCGCGTCCTCGAAGCGGAATCCGTCGCGGATCGGGTCGGGGAACGGCCGCGGATCCTTCGGCGAGACGATCTCCGCGTCGATCTCGAAGAACGAGAAGAGATCGTCGAGGTAGAGCGCCTGTCCGGCCATCTGCGAGAAGCCGATCAGGAGCCCCTCGAGCAGGTTGCGCAGCCGCCGGAACGACCCGGCGAGGAACGTGAGGTCGCCGATCGTGAAGTCGCCGTGCAGCGTGCGCCAGACGATGTAGGCGTAGGCGACGTAGTAGCCCACGGTGCCGATCGCGGTGAGCACGCTGCCCCAGCCGGCGCGCCGGATCGCGAGCGCGCGGTTGGCCTCGTAGAAGTCGGCGGCGAGCCGTCGGTAGCGCTCGATCAGGAAGCCGTGCAGCCCGAACACCTTCACTTCCTTCGCCGTCTCGACGCTGGCGCCGGTCTGGCGCACGTAGTCGAGCTCTCGCCGCTCGGGCGCGCGCTGGTAGTTGAGCGTGTAGCTCTGCGCGTTGAAGTGCGCCTCGCCGAGGAAGGCCGGCACCAGCGCCAGCGCCAGCAGCACGATGAGCCACGGCGCGTAGACGACCAGCGTCGCGCCGAAGCTCAGGATCGTGATGACGTCCTGCGCCTGGCCGAACACCTGGCCCAGCAGCGTGCTGCGGCCGAGGGTCTGGCGTCGCGCGCGCTCCAGCCGGTCCTGCAGCTCGCTGTCCTCGAAGTCCTCGAGGTCGAGCGTCGCCGAGTGCTCCATCAGGCGCAGGCTGGTGGCGTTGGAGAACTGCTCGGACAGCAGCGAGTCGAGCAGCGACACCGTGCGGCCCAGCACGTCGGACAGCACCGCGAGCCCGAACTCGACGGCGAGCAGGATGCCGATGCGGTCGAGCGACCCGCTCGCCAGCCACTGCTGCAGCGAGTCGGCCGTCGGCACCGAGCCCGCGATCGCCACGACCTCGTCGATGATCAGCTTGCCGACGTAGAGCGAGGCGACGGGCAGGAGTGCGCGCACCGCGCGCAGCGCGATCTGGCCGATCGTGAGGACGGGGCTCGTCTGCCAGACGAGCTTCAGGAACGGCGGCAGGTTGCGCAGCGCGCCGAAGCGTTCGCGCCATGAGTCCGGCACGGGTCCCTGCGCGGCGCCGGTCGCGCCGCCGCGCGGAGTCGAGTCGCGACCGCCTGCGGTGTAGGTCTTGGGCATCCGGTTTCCGGCGTTGCGTTGACTGGAGGTCGGCGGATTATCGCCCCCTCGCTCGCCGTCGCGCGCGGCGCGTGCGTCGCGCGCGGGCGCCGGCGTCCCGGCGACGCCTCCGGGGCGCGGCGGCAGGCGCCTGACGTCCGGCACGACGTTCGCGATGCCGCGGCCCTCGCGGGGCGCGACGATCGCGGCGGCGGGACAGGCGCTGCCCGCCGAATCGAACGCCGGATCGGTCGGCAGACGCTAGCCCGCGAACGCGATCAGGGCGGCCGGACCGCCGATGCGGGTCGGCATCGCGTGCAGGGAAGCGCCTCCTCGCGTCACGCAGCTCCGCGTCGCGCGGCGCAGCCGTACGCCGAACGCGTACTCGAGCGCGTCGACGTACGCGCGGCGCCGCTCGACCGGTCGTTTCGCATGGCGGGCATCCACGCAGCGCATGCGTGCCGCAACCGGGGGACGCCCCGAACGCCACGGCGCGCGCACGCCCGCCACGCCTGCGCGCACGCGACGTCCGTGCGCGAAAGCAGTACGATGGGGCCCCGTCCCGACCCGTCAATAGATCAACCGCCATGTCGCGCATCCTCGCACTCGTTTCGGCCGCCGCCGCGCTCGCCTTCGCCGCCGCCGCTTCCGCGCAGGTCACGCTGTATTCGCAGCAGGGCTTCCGCGGCCAGAGCCACGCCCTCAACTGGGATTCGCCGAACCTCGACCCGTACGGCTTCAACGACCGCACCGAGTCGGCGATCGTCGATCGCGGCCGCTGGGAGTTCTGCGCCGATGCGTACTACGGCGGCCGCTGCACGGTGCTCACGCCGGGCCAGTATCCGTCGCTCGGCGCGATGGGCCTCTCCGGCAGCATCTCGTCGGTGCGGCGCGTCGGCGCGAACGTCGCCGGCGACTATCCGCCCGCACCGCCGCCCGCGTACAACTACTACCCGCGCTACGGCGAGCAGCTGTACCAGGCGGATGTGATCGCCGTGCGCGAGGTCGGCGGGCCGCCCGAGCAGCGCTGCTGGGTCGAGCGCGAGCGCTACACCGACCGCAACGTCGGGGGAGCGATCCTCGGGGGCATCCTGGGCGGCGTGCTGGGCCACCAGATTGGTGGCGGGCGCGGGCGCGACGTCGCGACCGCGATCGGCGCGGTCGGCGGCGCGGCGATCGGCTCGCAGGCCGCCGGCGGCCGCCGGGGAACGGTCGAGCGCTGCACGACCGGCTACTCGGGCCAGCCAGCGTACTGGGACGTCACCTACCGCTTCCGCGGCCGCGAATACCATGCGCAGCTCGCGTTCCCGCCGGGACCGACGATCACCGTGAACGGGCGCGGCGAGCCGCGCGTCTGACGCCGCCCGCCCGCTCGCCTCCGCGCGCGCCGCCCGCGGAACGCAGTCACGCCACGACGGTCGTACTGCTCGTGATCCGCAGAAAGCCGCCCCGCGTCGTGACCTGGCCGATCCTGCTGATCGGCGTCCTGCTGCTCGGGCCCGTGATCGCGCTCGCGTTCGGCATGGCCTCGCTCGGTGGCGACTGGTCGCGGGCGACGCACCGCCCCACCGGGCTCGCGCCGTCGCCGGCGTCCCATCGCGAGGCGATCGTGCAGGTCTACGCCGCGCGCACATTCGGCTGGCGAGGCGCGTTCGCCGTGCACACCTGGATCGCAGCGAAGCCGGCCGGAGCGGAGCGCTACACGCGCTACGAGGTGATCGGCTGGTACGCGCGTGGCGGCGGGTCGGCGCTGTCGGTCTCGGACGTGCGCGCCCCGGACGCGGAGTGGTACGGCGCGAAGCCTTCGGTCATCCGCGACCTGCGCGGCGCGGACGCCGAACCGGTCATCGCGAAGCTGCCCGCCGCCGCGGCGTCGTATCCCTACGCTTCGACCTACAGCGCGTGGCCGGGGCCCAACAGCAACACGTTCGTCGCGCACGTCGCGCGCGAGATTCCCGGGCTCAGGCTCGCGCTGCCGGCGCACGCGGTCGGCAAGGACTATCTTTCGCCCGGGCAGGTGTTCGCGCGCTCGCCCTCCGGCGCCGGCTATCAGCTCTCGCTCAACGGGTTGCTGGGCGTGATCGTCGGCGGCGAGGAGGGCTTCGAGCTGAACGTGCTGGGACTCGTCGCGGGTGTCGACTTCTCGCGGCCGGCGGTGAAGGTGCCGGGGTTCGGAGACCTGCCGGGGAGGTGAGGGCGCAAAGCACGACCGGCGTCGACTTTCGGGATTGCGCGCCCCGGCGTTCCGGCCCGCGGGCGTCACGGGAGTCGACGCTGACGCTGCGATTCCTTGAGCGTCCGCAGTTCGACGGCGACCGAGCGCTCGCCGTCGGCGACGAACACGTGCCCGTCCTGCACCGTGCACTGCAGCGTCAGCGTCCGCGCGGCCAGTCCGGCGAGCGCGCGGCTCGCCTCCGCCGGCACTTCGCGCACGGTGAGCGAGTCCTGCCGCGCGAGCGCCGGCCCGGCCTTCGCCCACCACAGTGCGGCGGCGCGGCCGCCGTACGCGTAGACGAGCACCTCGCGCGAGCGCCCGCACGCCTTGCGCACGTCGCGCTCGTCGGGGAGTCCCACGTCGATCCACTGCTCGACCGCGCCGGTCCGGTCGCGGCGCCACAGGTCCGGCTCGCCCTCGGCGCTCAGTCCGCGGCCGAACTCGAGCCGGTCGTCGGCGTTGAGCGCGAACGCCAGCAGCCGGATCATCATGCGCTCGTCCGTCTCGGACGGATGGCGCGCGAGCGTCAGCGCGTGGTCGCGGTAGTAGCCGCGGTCGATGTCGGCGACCGCGAGCCCGGCCCGGAAGATGGTCGACTTGAGGGCCATCTCACTCGACGACCCGGCCCCGCGCCGCCTTGGTCCGACCGCGCTCCACCTTGCTGTCGACACGGCGGCGTTGCGATCCCTTGGTGGGCCGCGTCGGCCGGCGCGCACGCGGGACGTGCGCGGCGGCCTCGACGAGCGCCTGCAGCCGCTCGAGCGCGTCGGCGAGATTGCGCTCCTGCGTGCGGTGGCGCTGCGCCTTGATGACGACGACGCCCGCGGGCGTGATGCGCTGGTCGCCGCTCGCGAGCAGCCGCGCCTTGACCGCTTCCGGCAGCGACGATCCGCGCACGTCGAAGCGCAGGTGCACGGCGGACGCGACCTTGTTGACGTTCTGCCCGCCCGCGCCCTGCGCGCGCACGGCCGTCCAGACGACGTCGTCGCCGGTGATCGGCGGAAGGTGTGCTCGTTCGCCCATCGTCGCACTCGCGGCAGGCAACGATACACCGTCAGCTGCGTCGCGCCGGCCGCGAAGTGCCGGGGACCGGTTCCCGCCACGCAGGCGGCGCGACCGCCTCGTGCCGTGCCGCTCCCGCGCGGGCACCGGATGCACTTCCCGCGCGAACCCCCGCTCCGATGGCCGACGGAGGGAGTTCCCCGGCCATGCCCGGCGGTCGTGGCACGCCCGGGCGTCCCGGCGCTAGAATCGCCGGCAGGCTCGGCCGAGGAGGGGCGCCGTATGACCCGTGGCGTGGTGCTGCTGCTTTCCTTGCTGCTCGCCGCATGCGCCGGCGCGCCGGTGGCGCGTCCGGACGGGCGCTTCTTCAGCGACGGCCTGTTCGCCGCACCGTCGGAGCGCGTCAGCGCCGCCGACGTGTTCGCGATGAGCGACGAGATGAGACGCTACGCCGACGCCGAGATCGCCGGGCAGGCGCGCGACAAGGGCCGCCAGAATGCGCTGCTCGACGCGCTGTACGGCAAGGGCCAGCTCAGGCTCGAGTACGACACCGAGTTCACGCGCAACGCCGCGCAGGCGTTCGCCGCGCGCTCCGGCAACTGCCTGTCGCTGGTCATCATGACCGCGGCGTTCGCGAAGGAGCTCGGCCTCACCGTCACCTACCAGAAAGTGTTCGTCGACGACATCTGGGCGCGCACCGGCGACCTCTACCTGTCGATCGGCCACGTCAACCTGACGCTCGGCCGCACGAAGATCGAGGGCATCGGCATCGGGCACCGCGCCGGGCTGAAGCCGCGCGAGAGCGAGGCGATGACGATCGACTTCCTGCCGCCGCAGGACCTGCGCTCGGCGCGCACGGTGGCGATCGGCGAGGACGTCGTCGTCGCGATGTTCATGAACAACCGCGCGGTCGAGGCGCTCGTCGGCGGCCGCATCGACGACGCGTACTGGTGGGCGCGCGAGGCGATCGTGCAGGCGCCGCACTTCCTGGCGCCGTACAGCACGCTCGGCGTCGTCTATCGGCGCCACGGCCATCCGCTCGAGGCCGAGAGGGTGCTGAGCCACGTCCTCGACCAGGAGCCGTGGAACACCGAGGCGATGTCGAACCTGATCCCGGTGCTGACCGCGCTGGGGCGGGCCGACGACGCGCGGCGGCTGGCCGCCACCCTCGAGCGGATCGAGCCGGAGCCACCGTTCATGCACTTCCGGCGCGGCATGGCGGCGCTGCGCGCGGGTGACGCGAAGGCGGCGAAGGAGGCGTTCGAGCGGGAGATCGCGCGCGCGCCGGAATACCACGAATTCCACTTCTGGCTCGCCATCGCGAGCCTGACCCTCGGCGAGACCGGGTCCGCGCGCAGGCATCTCGAGCTCGCGATGCGGAACAGCACGACGCGCCGCGACCACGACCTCTACGCCGCCAAGCTCGACCGACTTGGCCGGCTGCACTAGCGACGGAGGCTCGTCTCCCGGAGGCGAGCGGGGTCCTGGAGCCGTGGCGTCGCCAATGCCGGCGCCCCGACCCTCCCCATGTCGTCGCCGGACCTGCGGTTCGCGTTGCGTCACGACGACTGACATCACGACGCCACCGTCCATCACGACTCCTCCTTCAGCGCGAGGCTGACAAGCATGCGGCGACACCTGACCGGTTTACCGTTCGCCATGATCTCCGGCGCCGCCGCCGGAGGCGCATGTCCTCCGCACGCGTTCACCGCGCCCGAGGACGTGCGCCTCACGGGCGACGCGGTGCTGATCGTCGCCCATGCGACGTCGTTCCACGATGCCCGATACGCGAGCAAGCGCGGCATCGACGAGGCGGTCCGCGTCGCGAAATCCCGCCGCATCCCGGTCGTCTACCTGCAGGACGACGAGTCGCCCGACCTGCACTTCGTGGACGACTGCCTGCCCGACCACTGGGTCCTCTCGAAGGATGGCGAGGTCGCGTTCGACGTGGCGCCGACGCCGACGTTCCATCTCGTCGATTCGGCGGCGATGCCCGCGGCCTTCCGGTTCCGCGACCACTGATCCGTCCGCTCCCGCCATGTCCCTTCCGCTCGACCTGCGCACGCTCATCCGCACCGTTCCCGACTTCCCGAGACCGGGCGTCCGGTTCCGCGACATCACGACGCTGCTCAAGGACGCCGCGGGATTTCGCGCGGTGATCGACCGGCTCACCGACGCCTGGCGCGACAAGCCGATCGACAAGATCGCCGGCGTCGAATCGCGCGGCTTCATCGTGGGCGCGGCGCTGGCGGGCGAGCTCGGGGTCGGATTCGTGCCGATCCGCAAGGCGGGAAAGCTCCCCGCCGAGAATTTCGGCCAGGACTACCAGCTCGAGTACGGGACGGATCGCCTCGAAGTGCATCGCGACGGCATCGCGCGAGGCGAGCGCGTGCTGCTCGTCGACGACCTCGTCGCGACCGGCGGCACGGCCGAGGCTTCGCTCAGGCTGATCGCGATGGGCGGCGGCGACGTCGTCGGCTGCGCGTTCGTGATCGCGCTTCCGGATCTCGGCGGACGCGCGAAGCTGGAGCGGCAGGGGCACCGGGTCGTCGCGCTGTGCGAGTTCGGGGGGTAGTGTCGGGCTGAAGCCCGACCCACAGGGGATTCGATGCGGTTGTGGGTCCGGCTTCGGCCGGACGCTCTTCGAGGATGTCGGGCTGAAGCCCGACCCACGGAAGGCGAAGCGCGACCCACGGGGATTCGAAGGGCGCGCAAGACCCCCTCCGCCCGCCGCCGGCGCACAATGCCGCCTGACACTCGGCTCGACACCCTGGCGAGGTCGCCATGACCGACAAGCTGATCGTGACGCACGGCGGCGCGCTGCGCCGCAAGTACGGCGCCGGCGGATGGCGACGCATCGGGGCCGCCGTCCGCCGCCTGGTCGCCGCCGACCGCCGGCGCGGCCTCGCCACCAGGCTCGTGCTGCTCGACGATGCTCTCGCGATGCGGGCGCGGCGCGGCACGCCGCTGGCCGACCCGGGCGACTACCCGGCCGCGAAGGCCGCGATCGACGCGGCGTACCGTGCCGAGTCGCCCGACTACCTGATGATTCTCGGCGCGCCCGACGTCGTCCCGCACCAGCCGCTCGTCAATCCGCTCCACGACCCGCCGGACGAGCCCGACCGCTACGCGTGGAGCGACCTGCCGTACGCATGCGAGGGGCGCTGCGACGACGACATCGCGTCGTTCACCGGGCCCACTCGCGTCGTCGGCCGGCTGCCCGACCTGCGCGGCGCGACGAGCGCGGCCGAGGCGGGTTACCTCGTCGGACTGCTCGACACCGCCGCCGGTTACCGCAGCCGCGCGGCCGACGACTATGCCGCGCACTTCGCGCTCTCGGCGAAGACCTGGACCGTGTCGAGCGGCCGGAACCTGTTCGCGATCTTCGGCCGCCGCGACGCGCTGCGCACGTCGCCGCCGTCGGGTCCGCGGTTCGGCGACGCGGCGCTTCGCGCGCTCGCGCACTTCATCAACTGCCACGGCGGCGAAGGCTCGCCGGAGTTCCAGGGGCAGGCCGGCAAGCGCTACCCGATCGCGCTGACGACGCGATCGATCCATGGCCGCATCGCGCCCGGCACCGTGGCCGCGGTCGAGTGCTGCTACGGCGCGCAGCTCTACGCGGCGGGGCTGATCGGCGTCGACATTCCGATCTGCCAGAGCTACCTCGAGCAGGGCGCGTACGGCTACTTCGGCAGCACGACGATCGCCTACGGCGAGTCGCGCGCCAACGCCGCGGCCGACCTGATGGTCCAGTACTTCCTGCTCGAGGCGCTCGACGGCGCCTCGCTCGGCCGCGCCGCGCTGCGCGCGCGCCAGCGCTACGTGCGCGAGATCGTCGACCTCGATCCGACCGACCTGAAGACGCTCGCGCAGTTCACGCTGCTCGGAGACCCCGCGATCCACCCGGTCCGGTCCGCCGAGCCGCACGCCGCCCGTGGCGCGAAGCGCGCCGGGACGACCGGTGCCGCGCGCCGCGACCGTCGCCGCGAGCGCCGCGCCAGGCTCGTGACCGAGGGGCGGTTCCTGCAATCGACGCGAGCGACCGCGTCGGTGGTCGCGAAGAAGCGCGCGCTTCCGCGCAAGCTCGAGCGCACGTTGCGCGCCATCGCGAAGGACGCCGGCATCAAGCCGACGCGCCCGTTCCGCGAGTTCGCCGTCCATGCGCCGCGACCGGCGGACGCGCGCGCCGCGCCGGGCACGAAGCGCGGCGCGGCCAAGGCGCGGCGGCCCGTGCGCACCGCGTTCGGCGGGCGCCGCTACTTCGTCGCGATCCAGAAGCCGCGCGGCGCACCCGGCGGCCCGCGCGCGGTCGCGGTCGTCGTCAAGCAGGTCGGCGAGCGCATCGTCGACGTGCGCACCTACGAGCAGCGCTAGAGGCCGTGGCCGGCCCCGTCGGCGACGAGCCAAGGCGCGTGTCCGGCGTGACCGGACGCGTGTCGCGCGGTCCGTTCGGCGGCGCGAGCAAGAGCCGCCACGTGGCGTTGTGGATCGACACGGGCAGCGAGCGCTGGGTGTTGCGCCGCAGGCACGGGCCGGCGATGGGCGACAGGACCCTGGCTCGCTATGTCGGACACGACGTCCGCTGCAGCGGAACGTTGCTCGCGCACACGCTGCTGGCCGACGAGATCGAGATCATCGGCTGACGCGCGGCCGGCGGGGCTTGCCCGAAGCGGATCGCACGTGCCGGGAAGGAGGAGGGCAATGGCCGGGACGAAGCGCAGGACGAGGGCGGCGAGCGCTCCCTCCGCGTGGGAGCAGTTCGCATCGATGTCGCGCAATGCGGTGAAGGCGGCAGGCCGTCGCCCGGCGAAGTCGGTGCGCCGGCGGCCGGCGAAGGGCGCGCGCAAGCGAGCGGCCGTCAGGGGTACGCAAAGCCTCGACCAAGCGATCGCGCAGGCGCTGAAGCTCGGTCGCGCGCAGGCCGAGTGGACGGTCGCGCAGCGCGCGGAGAGGCGCGCGCGTCGCGCGAAGGCGGTCGCGAAGGCCGCCACGGCGTCACGCCGGGACGCGCGTGCGGGAGCGCGCAAGCCCGCGCGCAAGGCCGTTGCCAAGGCGGCGGCGACCGGCCCCGCGGGCGCGAAGCCGGGACCTTCGGGCCGCGGAGTTCTCGTCGCCGAGGGCGACTCGTGGTTCGACTACCCGTTCCACGACGTGCTGCGGGAGCTCGACGATGAATTCGGCTGGGACGTCGAACAGGTCGCCCACCGCGGCGACTCGGTCGAGAGCATGGCCTACGACGGCGGCCAGCTCGACGACTTCGTGCGCGTGGTCGAGCGCGTCGCGCGGCGGGGCGACACGCCTCGCGCGATCCTCGTCTCCGGGGGCGGCAACGACGTGGCGGGCGACGCATTCGCGATGCTGGTCAACCATCGCTCGTCGCCGGTGTTCGGGCTCAATCCGGCGATTCTCCAGGGGCTGCTCGAGACACGCATCCGCGTCGCGTACGCGACCGTCCTGCAGGCGGTCACCGTCGCCTGCGAGAGCCTGCTGGGCACGCGCGTGCCGATCCTGCTGCACGGCTACGACTACCCGGTGCCGGACGGGCGCGGGGTGCTGGGCGGCTGGGGTTGGCTGCCGGGCCCATGGCTCGAGCCCGGCTTCCGCGAGAAGGGCTACGACGACCTGGCCGAGCGCGTCGACATCGCGCGCGACCTCATCGACCGCTTCTACGCGATGCTGGGCGCGCTCGTCGCGACGCCGGCGTTCGCGCATGTGCGGGTGGTGGACCTGCGCAACGCGCTGTCGACCGAGCTGGCGGGCGCGCGGTACAAGGCGTGGTGGGGCAACGAGCTGCACCCGACGCAAATGGGGTTCCGGAAGGTGGCCGGACTGTTCGACGCGAAGCTCTAGCGCCACGCCACCACGCGGCGGGCCGAAAAGGCGCACCGCCGCTTCCCGCGCAATGTCCGCATCGCGATGGCGAGGACCCGCGGCGCGACCACGATCAGTCCGGTCCCCGTGCGGGAGGGCAGCGGCGCGGCAGTTCCCGACGCGCAGGCCTCGCAAGCCACGAAGACCGCGTCGCCGGAGAAGAGCGCGAAGTCGATCGCGCCCTTCCCGGTGAGCGTGCCGGCTCCCTCCCCGCCGAGGTCGGCCTGTGGCGCGGCAAGGACGCCGGCGACGCGCCCCGCCGCCTGCGACCCTAGGGCCTGAGTTGCGCGCGGACCTCGCCGCCGGGATGCGCGGCGCTGTGCACGTTGACGTACAGGTTGCCCGCCTTGTACGCGGCGTACTGCGCCTCGGTCAGCTTCGCGCCGGAGGGCGCCTCGAACGTGTTGTCCGCGGTCTTCGTGAACGGAACGACCACCGGTCCGTTCGCGCCCGCCGCGGCCTGGTGGATGTGCGCGGCGGTGGCGGTCATGCCGGTGACGGTGATCTTCGCGCTGACGGTCATGTCCGGCCGGATCGTGACGGTCCCCGAGCCCGAGGCCGGCGTCGACACCGGCGGAACCTCGTTGCTGCCGGCGAGCGCGACGCTCTGCGAATACATCGACATCATGCCGGGCATCGACGAACAGGCGCCAAGGACGGCCAGGGCGCCGGCCGCCGCCAGGGCGCGGACGGTGCGGCGTTTGCACGGAACTGCTGCCTTCATCGAGATTCTCCTCTGGGTTGTCCGGGTGCGGCGATCCGCAGGCGGGGCGCATCGTGTCGATGCGCCGCCTGGCGTTCCGCGTTCAGGTACGTCGTCGGGCGGCCACCGGATGCAGGAACTCCGCCGTTGCGGGCGCAAACAGCCGGAAGCGGCGCGGCATTCCCGCCGGCCCGCGACGCGGGGTCGACCCCGATGTCCGTCGCGCGTGGGCGCAGGCCGACGGCACGTCACGGCGAAACGTGCCGGCAGCGTGCCGGCACGGGGGCGAGCGCGACGGGTCGGTGAGGGGATCGCGCGCGATCGACGGCATCGCGAGTGGCCCGGGGGCTCGCACCCTTGCGGCGGCGAGCACATCCCGCCACGCGACAGGATCGCACTCCGGGGGCGTCGGGGCGAACGGGGTTCGCGGCGATGCCCGGGCCCATCCCGGGTTCAGGCGAGCGATCGGTACAGGTCGGGCCGCCGGTCGCGCCACCACGGCATACGCTTGCGCGGGATCGACGCCTCGTCGAGGTCGATCGCCTGCACGACGAGCTCCTCGCCGGTCGTGCCGGCCGAGGCGAGGATGCGGCCCTCGGGGCTCACGATCATCGACTTGCCAAGGTGGCGGCGGACGCCTTCGCTGCCGACCTTGTTCGCCGCGACGACGAACACGCCATTCTCGAATGCCCGGGCGCGCAGCGGGATCTCCCACGCCTCGGCGCGATGCTCGGGATCGCCGTAGACCGAGTAGCAGATCGGCATGAACAGGATCTCGGCGCCCTTGAGGACGAGCGCGCGCGACCCCTCGGGGAACTGGCGGTCGTAGCAGATCTGCACGCCGATCCTCGAGCCCGCCACGTCGAACACCGGCAGATCGTCGCCCGGCGTGAAGTACATGCGCTCGTAGCTGCCCGTGCCGCCGGGCCGCTCGTTCGGGAAGTAGGCCGGGATGTGGACCTTGCGGTAGGTGCCGACCGTGCGCCCGTCGGCGTCGACCACCAGCGCCGCGTTGAACCGCCCGGCGGCGGCGCGCTCGCCGAAGGGCAGCACCAGCGCGACATGGCGGCGCCGCGCCGCGTCGACGATCGTGCGGATCACGTCGCAGTCGGGCGCGACGAAGAAGTGGTCGACGTCCTCGCGCAGCCGGTTCGGGAAGAACGGCGACAGGAACAGTTCGCAGAACGCGAGGATGTCGACGCCGCGCTCGGCCGCCTCGTCGATCATCCGGATGGCCGTCGGGACCATCGAGTGCATGTCCTCCGAGAGGACGGGGCCGGTCTGCGCGGCGGCGACGGTGAGGGTTCTGGGCATCTCATCGACTCCCGGTGATGGCATCCCGGAGGCGGCGCGCCGTGCCGGGCGCGTCGGTGACGCCGGTGTGGCCGTGGCCGAACGCGAACCACAGGCCGGGATGCTTCGGCGCGGGTCCGATCCACGGAAGCGTGTCGGGCATGCAGGGCCGGTGGCCCATCCACGAGCGCGCCGTCGCGCCGTCGAGCGCGCGAAACGTCTCTCGCGCGATCCGCTCGAGGACCGCGATACGGCGCGGATTCGGGGGCGGCTCGAGTCCCGCGATCTCGACGGTGCCGGCGATGCGGAAGCCTTCCTCCATCGGCGTCGTGAACGCCTTGCGGTCCGCCAGCACGACGACGCGCGTGGTCGGGCGGGGCACACCGATGAACGTCACGTGGTAGCCGCGCTGCGACTCGATCGGCGGGCGGATGCCCAGCGGCGCGAGCAGCGCGCCCGACCCGACGCCGGCCGCCACGACGAGATGGTCGGCGTGCCACGCGTCGTTCACGCCCGTGCACGTCCAGCCGCCGCCGCGCGCATCGACGCGCGTCACGCGATTCGTGGCCAGGCGCCCGCCGCGGCGGCGGTACGCGGCGACGATGCATTCGACGTAGCGGTGAGGGCTCACGACCATCGCGTGGTCCGGCAGGTGCATCCCGATCGCGTAGCGCGGTCCGACCGCCGGTTCCAGCTCGAGGATCCGGGCACGGTCGAGTCTTGCGACGGTCACGCCGAAGCGCCTGCGCAACGCCCACGAGCCTGCGTCCTTCGCGAGCGCGCGCTCGTCGGGATACAGGTGCAGGTGGCCACGGCGCTGGACGAGCTCCGGCGCGCCGATCTCCCGTGCGAGCGCCTCGTGCGCCTCGATCGCGCCGCGGTGCAGGTCGTGGAGCTCGGCCGCGATTCGCTCGACGCGCGCGGGGCGCGCGGCGGCGGCGAAGCGCAGCAGCCACGGCAGCGCGCGCGGCAGGTACATCGGGCGCACGTGCAGCGGTCCCTCGGGATCGCGCAGCATGTCGAACACGCTTCTCAGCACGCCGGGCATCGCGAGCGGCGCGACCGAGCCCGGGCTGATCGCGCCGGCATTGCCGTAGCTGCACCCCATCCCCGGCGCGTCGGCGTCGATCAGCGTCGTCGCGACGCCCGCCTTCTGCAGCTCGTAGGCGGCCGTCGCGCCGATGATTCCCGCGCCGACGACGATCGCGGTGGGACCCGTGCCGTCCGTGCCGCGGGCCGCGGGCACGGCGGACGTCATTCGGGCTTGAGGCCGATCTTCGCGGCGAGCTGGGTCCAGCGCTCCGTCTCCGAGCGGATGAACTGCGCGTACTCCTGCGGCGAGTCGCCGACCGGCTCGATGCCGCGGCTCTCGAACTCCTTGCGCATCGCGTCCGAGTGCAGGATCGCGGCGAGCTCGCGGTTGAGCCTCTCGACGACCGGCGCCGGCGTGGCGACCGGCGCGAGCAGGCCGAACCACGTGCCGCCCGTGAAGCCGGGCAGCCCGCTCTCGGACAGCGTCGGCACGTCGGGAACCAGCGCCGAGCGCTGCGCCGTGGCGACCGCGATCGCCCTGAGCCTGCCGCCCCGCACATGCGGCAGCACCGCGGTGATCGTGTCGAACGTGTACTGGACCTGGCCGCCTAGCAGGTCCGCGACCGACGGCGCGCTGCCCTTGTACGGGATGTGCGCCACGTCGACGCCCGCAGCGACCTTGAACGCCTCTCCGACCAGGTGATTGGTCGTGTTGTTGCCGAACGACGAGTAGTTGACCTTGCCCGGGCTGGACCGGATCCAGGCGATCAGCTCGCGCAGGTTGGTGGGCGGCAACGCGGCGTTCGTCACGAGCAGGAACGGCACGCGGCCGACGAGGGTCACCGGCGCGAAGTCCTTCAGCGTCTCGAACGGGACGTTCTTCATCGTCACGCGCGCGATGCTGGTCTCGGCGGCCGAGCCGAACAGCAGCGTGTAGCCGTCGGCATCCGACTTCGCGACGAGGCTCGCGCCGATCGTGCCGCCGGCGCCCGGCCTGTTCTCGATGACGACCGGCTGCCCCAACGCCCGCGACAGCGGCTCCGCGACGAGCCGCGCGGCGACGTCGGTGCTGCCGCCCGGCGGGTACGCGACGATGATCCGGATCGCTCGCGTCGGATACGCGGCCGATTGGGCGGCCGCCTGCAGCGGGACGAGGCATGCCAGCACGAGACAGCACGTCAGGAGCTTGTCGACCATCGCTCGATCTCCTCGG
The DNA here is from genome assembly GCA_905339295.1 of Burkholderiales bacterium. Taxonomy (GTDB): domain Bacteria; phylum Pseudomonadota; class Gammaproteobacteria; order Burkholderiales; family Casimicrobiaceae; genus VBCG01. The sequence continues at coordinate 25,875 of CAJPFI010000044.1, read as the reverse complement.
GGCGGATGTGGTTCGCACGCTGCGCGCGCGTCGGTCGTGGCGACGACGGCGGCGCGGGAGGCGCTCGACGGCCATCGTAGGGAGCGGGAGCGAGACTTGCAATACTCGATATCGCGTAGCAATATTCGCTGCGACGGCCCCCTTCCCGGGGCGCGGCCCCCTCCGGAGGACCCACCGATGTCCCGCGCGCAGGAACGCATCGTGATCGACGGCCTCGTGTACTTCTGCGACGGCGACCCCGCGCCGCTTCGCTCGGGGGGCGTGACCGCCGCCAACGTGACCGTGACCGACATGCGCGACGGCCTGGAGCCGACGTTCGACGGCCTCGCCGAGTGGCTCGACCGCCTCGCCGCGCCGGATTCGCCATGGCTGCTCGTGCGCACGGCGGACGACATCGCCCGCGCGAAGGCGAGCGGCAGGACCGGGCTGATCATGGGCTGGCAGAACACGCTGGCGATCGGCCAGAACCTCAGGCGCGTGCGGGCCTTCCACGCGCTCGGGATGCGCGTGATGCAGCTCACCTACAACGAGGCCAATGCCGCGGGCGACGGCTGCTCGGAGCCGCGCAACGGAGGTCTGAGCCTGTTCGGGCGCGATCTCGTCGGCGAGCTGAACCGCGTGGGCGTCGCAATCGACCTGTCGCACTGCGGGGACGCGACGGCGACCGAGGCCTCGCGCCTTTCGTCGCGGCCGGTGCTGTTGACGCACGCGAACGCCAAGGCGGTGGACATGCGCCCGCGCAACAAGACCGACGACACGCTCAAGGCCGTCGCGGCGACCGGAGGCGTCGTCGGTGCGAGCATCCACGGCCTGATGAACTGGGACAACGACCCGGCGCATCCGCCGACGCTCGGGAACTTCGTGCGGCACGTGCGGCACATCGCGAACCTCGTCGGCGTCGAGCACGTCGGCGTCGGGACCGACTTCGCGGTGGTCAGCGACGACGAGAAGGTGCGCCACATCCTCGACATGACGGCGAACCGGTACTCGTCGGCGACCGGCAGCTACGTCGCCGCGTTCGGCAACACGCTCGCCGGCCGCTTCCCGACGGAGACGCCCTCCGCGCACCACTGGCAGCGCATCGTCGAGGCGCTGGAGCAGGGCGGCTTCGCCGCCTCCGAGGTCGACCGGATCGTCGGCGGCAACCTGCTGCGCGCGTTCGGCGAGATCTGGGGCTAGGACGGAGCGCGGCGGCGGCGATGGCCCGGAGTCGCGGCAAGGTCCCCGAGGCGGACGCCCCGGAAGGCGATCGCCTGTTCATCGGCTCCGTGGCCCGGTGCTTCCGCGTGCTGGAGGCGCTGAGCGCCGCGGACCGGCCTCTCGCGCTCACCGAGCTCGTCCGCCGGGTCGATCTCGACAAGAGCGCCGTGCAGCGCACGACCCACACGCTGCGCGTCCTGGGCTACCTGCGCCAGCATCCCGAGACGCGCGCCTGGTCGCTGTCGTCGAAGATGCTCGCGTTCACCGACAGCGTGCTCGCGCAGGACCGAATGCGCGAGGTCGCGCTGCCGCTGCTGGGGGCGCTCAACCGCGAGTGCGGCGAGACGGTGAACCTGACCCGCCTCGAGGACACCGAGGTCGTGTTCATCGCGCGCTTCCCGAGCATCCACGCGGTCAGCGTAGACCTGCGCGTCGGTTCGCGCCTGCCGGCATGGTGCACGTCGCCCGGCCGCGCCATGCTCGCACGCATGCCGGAGGCCGAGGCGAGGAGCGTGCTGGAGCGCTCGCCGCGCGAGGCGCTTACGCCGCATACGGTCACCGACCTCACGAAGCTGCTGGCGATCCTCGCCGAGACGCGCAAGCGCGGCTACGCGGTGAACAACCAGGAGACCTTCGTCGGCGACGTCTCGATCGCCGCCGCGCTCGTCGACCAGTCCGGGCAGGTGGCCGGCGCGATCAACGTCGCGGTGCCCTCGCCGCGCTGGTCGCTCGCGGAGTTGCAGCGGAAGCTCGCGCCGAGCCTGGCGAGGACGGCGGCGGAGGTGTCGAGGAGCCTGGGCGTGCTCTAGCCGCGTCGGTGGAGCGGCGGGCCGGCGCGATCGCGTCGCGCCGACCGCGCGGCGCTCCGCGCGCGTCGGGTACGATGCGCGTTCGCGCTCGAGCGACCGGGGCGCCACGGGCCACGCCTGTCCGCTCGCGCCCCGCGTCGATCGCGCGCACAACCCAAGGAGCTGCCGGTGACCATCTCGATGTATCAGGTGAGCGTTCCGCGTTTCGTGCACATGCTGGGCAACCTCGCGGCGATCCTCGACAAGGCGCAGGCGCACGCGGAGGCGAAGAAGATCGACGCGTCCGTGCTGCCGTCGGCACGCCTCTACCCCGACATGCTGCCGCTGGCGAGCCAGGTCCGGATCGCGTGCGACACGGCCAAGCGCGCGGCGGCGCTGCTCTCCGGCGTCGCGAACCCGGTGTTCGAGGACAGCGAGACGACGCTTCCCGAACTCAAGGCGCGCGTCGAGAAGACGATCGCCTTCCTGCAGACCGTGACGGCCGCCGAGATCGACGGGACCGAGAACAGGGAGGTCGTCGTCAAGGTCGGCGGCAATGACACCGCCTTCACCGGCATGCAGTTCCTGCTCGCGCGCGCGATCCCCAACTTCTACTTCCACGTCACGACCGCGTACGACCTCCTGCGCCATTGCGGGCTGGAGATCGGGAAGCGCGACTACCTCGGCAACACGACGGGGCGCTGACCGGGTCGCGCGCGCAGCGCGCGAACGCGCGGCGAGGCGGCACCGCCGCCGACGCGTAGCGGCACGTGCGCACGGCCGTCGAGCTCACGCGCGCGGCCGCGCGGGGAAGGCCGGTGCTCGCCGGGCGCCGCAGCCCGGCGCCGCCGACGGGGCCCGGGGCGCGACCGGACGGGCAGGGTGGACGAGCGGCTTCGTCGACACCGGGGCCGAGGCGGCGCCGCCCGCGCGGTCAGTGCCCCGATGCGGGACGCGAACGTTTCCGTGCCGTCCCGACCGGCTCCGGCGGCACTCGCGCCGGCGGCCGACTCACCTGCTGTCGACTTCGCGCAGCATGTAGCCCAGGCACTCGTCGATGCCGGAGACGTCGAGCTGCACGCCGGGCCGGGGAGTCAGCGTCAGCTCGATCCCGCCGCCGTCGACGTGCTCGTCGATCGATCCGATCTTCATGCACTCGCCGGAGGGACAGGACCAGGCGCTTTGCCTGCATTGGCGGATCCGCAGCAGGAGTGCCGGTTCCTGGCCCGAGACGTCGTCGATCCGGACGAGGAGCCTGTCGCCCTGCTTCGTGATGTGATGCTTCATGAGTCCTGCTCCTTCAGGTGTCCCGGGTTGAAGGACGTCGCACGCGCGCCACCACGCATCGCCCGGAGGGCCCCGGGCTCCCACTCATCGCACGTCGATCGAACGGATCCACGTGCATCGATCGCGGGGCGAGGAGTGACCCTCGCCGCGAGCACGACCACGGCCATCCACTGCGGCGCGACCCGGATCGCTATCCGGTGCTCGCAGTCCGCGTGACCGACCTCGCCGTCACGCGCCATCGCCGAAACGCCGGAGGCCGAACCCCCCGGTCGTGGCGAGCCGCGGGCGGCGACCACGAGAGGCAGGCAGCTCATCGCGTTCCTCGCTTTCCCCGGTTCCGGCCACTCACCGGTTACTCCCGAATCGCCGGTCGGTCATTGACGCGTGTCAATCAGCGCCCGCGCAGGCGCCCTGGAATGCCGCACCACCCGCGGAGCGTCCGTCGCCGCACGCGTCGCCCATGTGCAGGCGCCCGTCGCCGCCGATCTCCGGGGCGCCACGGCCTCCGACTCCTGCCGGGCGGCCAGCACGCAGTGGCGTGCCGCGACCTCGCGTGACCGGGCGCGCGACCGGCGGGGCTTCGGCCGACGATACCTCCGGGGCGCTCGGTCGCTGTCGGCGGAATGGCGTCGCGGGCACGCGTCTTGCTCACAGCGCAAGGATCGTCCCGGACCTCGCACGGGGATGACGCCCGCGTGCGATGCGTCCTGCAAGGCGCCCTCCGCCGTCAATGGCGGAGACGTTCCAGGTTGCGGATCGCGCGACCGCTCGGTACGCTTCTTGCCGCAGAGTTGTTTTCCATTCGATCCACGCGATGGCGGGACGGCTCCACCGCTGCCACGGCACCCGCCACGGGAGTTCATGCGACGTTCCAGAGCGCTGCGCGTCACGCTGACCTACGCGCTGGCCGCGGCGGCGTGGATCGTCGCGTCGGACCTCTTCGTCGCGTGGGCCCCGGGCGAATTCGACGATGTCTGGCAAGACATCGCCAAGGGCCTGGTGTTCGTCGGCGTCACCGCGGCGATCCTTTTCGCGATTCTCACGCGCGACGAGCGCCGGGCCAGGGCGGTCGACACGGCGCTTGCCGCGAGCGAGCGTCGCCTGCGCGAGGCTCAGCGTGTCGCGCGCGTCGGCAACTGGGAAACCGACCTCGCGACGGGAAGCATGGTCTGGTCGGACGAGATCTGGTCGATCCTCGAGATCGATCCCGCCACGCCGCCGTCGATGGAGGCGGTGGTGGCGCGCATCCACCCGGACGACCGCGAGGCGCTGACATCAGCCTATGCGCGGCGGTTGAGGGACTATTCGCCGATCGAACTGATCGGCCGGCTGCGGATGGACGACGGCCGGATCAAGTGGGCGCGCACGAAGCTCGAGACCGAGCGCGACGACGGGGGCAGGCCGGTACGGGGTTACGGCACGCTGCAGGACATCACCGACCTCAAGGCCGCCGAGGAGGCGCGCGCGAAGGGCGAGGACCGGTACCGCAAGCTGTTCGTGTCCAATCCGCACCCGATGTTCGTCTATGACCGCGACTCGCTCGGCATCCTCGCCGTCAACGACGCCGCCTTGCGGCAGTACGGCTACTCGCGCGACGAATTCCTGGCGATGACGATCAGGGACATCCGGCCGGCCGAGGACGTCCCGTGGCTGCTCGACCACCTGGCGCGCAGGATGGACGGCCTCGGCCAGCCCACGCTCGCGCGCCACCTGCGCAAGGACGGCACCGTCATCGACGTGGAGGTCACCTCGCACGCGGACGAGTTCGACGGCGCACGCGGCGTCCTGGCGCTGGCCCTCGACGTGACCGAGCGGCTGCACGCCGAGAAGCAGGTGCGCGAAGCCCTCGAGCGCTCGGAGCGCGCGATGCTCGGCACCATCGATGCCGCGTTACGGATGGTCGAGCTGCGCGACCCGTACACGGCGGGCCATCAGCGGCGCGTCGGCGAACTGGCGGCCGCCATCGGCGCCGAGATGGGGATGACGCCCGAGAAGTGCCAGGCGCTGCGCCTGTCCGGCTACCTGCACGACGTCGGCAAGATCGGCGTGCCGTCGGAGATCCTGGCGAAGCCCGGCAAGCTCCTCGCCGCCGAGTTCGGGATGATCGAGCTGCACGCGCAGATGGGCTTCGACATCCTGAAGGACTGCGAGCTCGCGTGGCCGGTCGCGGAAGTCGCGCGCCAGCACCACGAGCGGATGGACGGCAGCGGCTACCCGCGCGGTCTCAGGGGCGACGAGATCATCGTCGAGGCGCGCATCGTCGCCATCGCCGACGTCGTCGAGTCGATGTCCTCGCCGCGGCCGTACCGTGAGAACCCCGGTCTCGACGCGGCGCTCGCCGAGATCGAAGGCGCTGCCGGCCGGCTCTACGATCGCGAGGCGGCCGCCGCTTGCGTGCGGCTGTTCGGGAAGGGCTTCGCCATGCCGAGGCCCCACGCGCCCAACCCCGTTGTCCGGTCGCCGAGCAGTGCGGCACCCCCGGATGTCGGTCTCGACCGGCGTCCTCACGAAGGTTCCTGAGCCGGTTTCGCGAGCACGCTGTCGAGCGCCTGCCTCGGTCCGGGCACGTCGCACGAACGGCAAACGCCGGTCGCGATCGTTCGTGCGGCGGCTACGTCGGCCCGGCCTATCGACGACGAGGGCGCGCGATGGTCGCGCGGAGCGCGTCGGGTCGACGAGCTTGCCGTCGCAGGCGGCGAACGCAGCGCGCCGAAACGTCCCGGTGGACGCGCCTCCGGATTCCACGAATCCGAAGCCAATGCCGGGCCGGACGTCGCGCGGCTCGCGCGGGCGCGAGCGTCCGGGCCGCGCGACGGGCGGAACAATGCCGGCAGGTCGACTGTTCGCGCTGCGGGCGGCGGCGTGACGGAAACGGCGGGCGCAGGCCGCGATGCCGAGCCAGCCTTCCGAACGCGCCGGTCCCGATCGACTCGCGGAGGAACGATGAGAACGACGATGTTTCGCGGCGGCATCCTGCTGGCGATCACGCTGGGCGCGACGTCGGCGGCGGCACAGACGGTCAGGATCACGCCGCTGGGCTCGCATGCGGGCGAGCTCTGCTCGCGCGACCGAGCGACGATCCTCGAGGATCCGACCGGCGTGCGCATCCTCTACGACGCCGGCCAGTCGGTCACCGGCGGCGACGACCCGCGCCTGGGCACCGTGCACGTGGTGCTGCTGAGCCACGCCCATGGCGACCACATCGGCGACCAGAGGCTCAAGGCGCTGGAGGGCGGCACCTGCGCGAGCCCCGAGCTCGCCAGCGCCGCGCCCGGCACGACGTCGGGCGAGATCGCCGCGGCGAAGAACGCCGGCATCGTCATGGTCAACCCGATGGCGCAGTTCGTCGGCCGCCGGGTCGAGACCATCAAGGGCCGGCCCACGCCCCCGTGCCCGGCGACGGGCGACGATCACGTCGTCCCGTTCGCGACGTCGTGCCTCGCCGGCAACAACCTGGGCGGCGCGCGCACGTTCAGGACAGGCAACGCCGCGAAAGGCGTCGAGATCACGATCGTTCCCGCGTCGCACGACAGCACGGTGCCGCGCGGCCTGCTGACCGATCCGGAACGCAGGAACCTCGAGGCCGACAACGTCAGCCTCTCGCTCGGGCCCCCGAGCGGCTACGTGATCCGCTTCACCAACGGCCTGGTGGCCTACCTGACCGGCGACACCGGCCTCCATGCGGACATGAGGACCATCGTCCACGACTTCCACAAGGCGAACCTGATGGTCCTGAACCTCGGCTTCAGCGCGCTGACGGCGGCGTCGGGAGCGCACATCGCCGATGAGCTGGTCCGTCCGGCGACGGTGATCGTCACGCACGTCAACGAGGGCGCGACCACGGGAGGGAAGGTGAGACCCTCGTCGCGGACCGCGTCGTTCATGACGCTGGTGAAGGGGAGGCCGGTCGTTGCGGCGCTGTCGGGCAGGACGATGGAGTTCGACGGCAGCGGCAGGTGCGTGGCCGGATGCTCGTAGCGTGAGTCAGGGGATCGGGCCCGAACGCCCGATTGCCGGGAGCCGGCGTTGCGCGACATCGTGGCGCCATCCCGGCGTCCGCATCGCGGCCCGGCGGAAACCTGTTCGAGGACTCCTTCGCTCCGCGTGCGCCATCGCCATCGCGCGAGCGTCGCCTCCGGCCGCGCACCTCCATGGCCGGCAACGAAGCCGACGGGTCCTGCCACGCCGAGGACTGAGCGGTGCATGGGTTGCTGCAGCCCGCGCGCAACGACGGGGCGCGCCGCGGGATCGACGGCGCGACGGCGGTGCAGGGCGTCAGCGAGCGCTTCGCCGCGTGCTGCGCGACCGCGGTGACGGGCGCCCCGCGATGCCGTGGAGCGCGCCGCCTAGCGCCAGGCCATCCGCGCCGCCTCGCGCAGCCCGGCGAGGTATCCCGCCGCCTTCGGCTCGAAGCCGGCGACGCCCACCACCGCCGGCGCGGCGTCGTGGCGGCGGTAAGTGCCGAACACGTGGTCCCACAGCATCAGCACCGCGCCGAAATTGCATTGCCCTTGCGCGTGCCCGGCCGCGTGGTGCCAGCGGTGCAGGTCGGCGGTGCTGAGAAGCCGATTCCAGCCGTCGAGTCGAAGGTCGGCGTTGGCGTGCTGGAAGACGGCCACCACGGTGCCGAAGGCGATGAGCATCTGGATCACGGGCTCCGGCGCGCCCAGCGCGACGAGCAGCCCCAGTCCGGCAAGCTGATGCCACAGCAGGTTGAGCGGGTTGACGCGAAATCCGTTGAGCCAGTTCACGCGCGCCGGGTTGTGGTGAAAGCCGTGCATCGCCCACATCCAGCGCACGCCGTGCGCGGCGCGGTGCGTCCCGTACTGCCCGAGCTCGGCCACCGCGGCGGCCAGCAGCAGTTGCAGCGGCAGCGGCAGCGCGGCGGGAAAGAGTCCGAGCCCGAGCGGACGCCCGCCGGCCTCGGCGATCGCCGCCGCGGCGGTGGCCGCGAGCGAAGCCACGAGGGGAAGGAGCGTCATCTTGGACAGCGGATCGGCGAGCAGCATCAGCACCGCCATCGACGTGATGTCGACTCGCCGTTCCGCCGACGGGGCGACGCGCCAGGCGGCGCGAAACGGCAACCGCCGCTCGGCGATCACGACGAGCAGCACCGCCGCAACCATCGCCGCCATCTGCACGGCCATCGCAGGCATCCACCGGTGGTGCAGCGCCAGCGCGGCCAGCGCCGCCACGGCCAGCCCGGCAGGGAACGCGCCCCAGCGGATCAGGGTGTCCGGGAAGGACGCGCGGCGAGCGCGTTCGGGAGAAACGGAGGCGGAAGTCGAGGCTGTCATGGAACGCCTTGCGGTCGCGGTGGTGGTACCGCATAGACGCGAGACGTGCCGAAGGTGACAACGCCGATTGCGCGCCGGTCGCGCGCCGCCTCATCCGCCGTCGGCGCGGCGACCGGGAACCGCGAAGACGAGCGGTGCTCGAGCGCGCGTGCGAGCGCGCGTGCGGCGACTCCGCGCGCGGCGAAGCAGCCATGACGGGACCGCCGCGCCCTGCCGGCCGCCGCGCCGTCGCTCGTTCGTGCCGGAGGTGCGGTGCCGGCGCGCTCAGCGCGTCGCGCACGCCGTCGGCCCCGCGCAGGCTCCGGGATCGGTGGCGCAGCGTGTCGCGGCTCGCGCGTCGTAGTCGAGCAACCGGCCGGTCGGCGACAACGCCACGCTGCAGCAGCGCATCAGCTCCCGGTGCAGCAGTCGCCGGCCGCGGCTCGCACGCTGCTTGGCCGCGGCGACGCTGATGCCCTGCGCCTGCGCGATGTCGCGCAGCGCGCGACCCTCGAACTCGGCGGCGCGCACCGTGTCGCGATAGGTCTCGGGCAGCCGATTCGCCAGCGGCTCGAGGCAGAGCGCCAGTTCCCGCATCGCGGCCTCGGTCTCGTCGGCGACCTCGGCCAGTGCCGCCGGCGGCGCATCGGCAAGCTCGTCAGGCAACGGCTCGGTCGGCCTGCGCCGGCGGTGATGGTCCATCGCCGCGTTGTGCGCGACGGTGTACAGCCAGCCGGTCAGGTTGCGCGGCGCCGGCCGGCCGTCCTCGGAGGCGGCCAGCGCCTTGACCATCACGTCGTGGAGCAGGTCCTCGGCCGCCTGCGCGTCGCCCACCTGCTTGCGCAGGAACGCGAGCAGGCCGCCGCGCAACTGCGCGTAGGCCTGCGTGAGATCGGCGGGTTGCGGAAGCGAGGGGTCCATCGTCGGGTCACTGGCGCACCGGGCGCCAGTGTGCCGCGAACCGCTCAGCCTTGCACGCAGCAGCCGGCGGAGGCGCCCGAACCGGCCGGCGTGCAGCACGCGACGCTGGCGGGGGCGCAGCAGGCGGTGGCCGCGCCGGGAGCGCAGCACGCCGTGGCGGCGGGCGCGCAACAGGGTGCGGCCGAAGGCGCGCAGCAGGCCGCGGAAGCGGAACCGGCGTTGTTCTGGGACGGGGTCATCTCGATGCTCCTGGTATCGGCCGCCGGCGGCGACCCTTCATCCGGATAGACGCCCTTGCCGGAAAAGGTGACAAGGCCACGGCGCCGGAGCCCGAGCCGTCATCGTTTCTCTGCGTCCTGGCACCGGGCGAGCGTCGCCTCCGACGCCGCACTTCGCGGGATCTCCCCTTACGGCAACGACGGATCCGGCTTCACTGGCCCGGGCCGAATGTTACGGCTCTGACCCCATTCGGCAAGACGCTGCCTGTCGACCTTGCCCTGGAGATTGGACGGCAGCGCCGTCACGATCATGACGCGACGCGGCGCACGCAGCCCAAGCGCCTGGCGCGCGAATGTCCGCAGTTCCTGCTCGCTTGCCCGGGCCCCCTCCGCCAGTTCGACCGCCGCCACCGGCACCTCGCCATGCACGGGCGAGCGCAGCGGGAATGCCGCGACCGCCCTGACGGCGGGATGCTGTTCGAGGACACGCTCGATCTCCGCGGGCGCGATCTTGATGCCGTTGAGGATCATGACGTCGTCGGCGCGGCCGTGCACGATCAGCGCGCCCTCGCGCGTGAAGGAGCCGAGATCGCCGGGATGGAACCATCCGTCGCGGAAATGCCGCGCGGTGGCGTGCTCGTCGTCGAGATAGCCCGACGCCATGCCGGGCGCGCGCACGCGGATCTCGCCCACCTGACCCTGCGGCAACGGCGTCCCGCGCTCGTCGACGATCTCGACGCGGACACCGGCATGCGGCCGGCCGACCGCCTCCGTCGCTTCAGCCTCGCTGCGCTCGGTGGTGCAGGCGACCGACCCGCACTCCTGCATCGAGTAGGTGACCTCGATCGCATCGCAGACGTGGGCCAGCAGATCGCGCCGAAACTGCGCCGAGCCGCGCGAACCGCTTGGCCGCAGCACGGTCGCCGCCGGCAGCCTGCCGGACCGCGCGGCGTCTGCGATCAGCTCCTGCGCCTGCATGGTCATGCACGTCACGACGTCGATCCCCAGTGCCGCGCACAGGTGCGCGACGGGCGTGCCGAGGGTCCCGCGACTCGCCACCGTCGCTCCCTCCAGCACGGCATAGAGGAACTGGCGCTTGGCGTAGCCGTGCTCGATCGACGACAACGGCAACGCACGACCCACGTGCGCGCGCGCCGCCTGCAGCGCGATCTGACCGTGCGTCACGGGAATGATCTTCGCCTCGCCCGTCGTGCCGGACGTCGAGAAAAACGTGAGCCGCTCCGACGCGTCGGGGACCCTCAGCGGACCCGCGCGCCGGCCCGCCCATGTCGCCAACGCGCCGGGGCCGATCGGCACGAACGCGAGCCCCGGCAGGCGGTGCGAGGCGAGCGCGGCAACGACGCGCCGCGCGCCGACGCGTGCGGCAAGTCGCGACCGCGCGCGTTCCGGATCGTGGCTCGCAAGCGTGACGTGCGCGGCGCCGAGCGAGGCAAGGCCGAGGGCGACGACGATATGCGTCAGGTCGTCGGCGATCGTCACGCCGACGCATTCGCCACCCTCGATGCCTTGCGTCCGCAGCCAGTCCGCGCACCCCCCGACCAGCGCCTGGAACTCGCGATACGTCACGGTCCGGCCTTCGGCGACGATGGCCGGGGCATCGGGGCGCTCGCGCGCGTGACGGTGCAGGCGATCGACGACGGTTCCGGCCGGCGCGTGGGCGTTCCGGTTCATCGTGTCATGGGTCGGGTTCCAGCCCGACGCCGTGGCGTCTTGGTCCGCCGCGCATTCGTGTGTCGGTCTTCAGCCCGACGCCGTGGCGTCGCGGTCCGCCGCGCATTCGTGGGTCGGGCTTCAGCACGACGCCATGGCGCCCTGGTTCGTCGCGCGCTCGTGGGTTGGGCTTCAGCCCGACGCCCCTGGCCGATCATTGCGGCCGATAGCCGATGTCGCGCGCCAGACGTGACCACTTGGCGATCCCCTCGGCAATCCTGCTCGCCGCCAGCTCGCGCGTCCCGCCCACGGTCTCGTAGCCGATGTCGGCGAGGCGCCGGCGGACCTCGGGCTCGGCCAGCGCCTTGTTGAACTCGGTATTGAGCAGATCGGCGACTGGCGCCGTAAGACCTGCCGGCGCCACCAGCATCGTGAGCCCCCCGGCTTCGACGTTGATGCCCTGCTCGCCGAGCGTCGGCACGTCGGGAAGCAATCGAAAGCGTGTCGCGCTCGCGACGCCGAGAATCCTGAGCGTTCCGGCTTCGACGTGATGCCGGATGGTGGGGTAGAACTCGAACGCTGCCTGCACCTCTCCCGCCAGCAACGCCAGCAGCAGCGGCGCGCTGCCGCGATAGGGGACATGCACGGCGTCCGTTCCGGTGACGTTCTTGAGCAGCTCGAAGGCGAGGAAGTTCGTCGCGCCCGGCCCATAGGAGCCGTAGTTGAAGCGCCCGGGCTGCCTGCGCAACAGGTCGACGAGCTCCGGCCCGGTGCTCGCGGGAACGGACTTGTGGGTCACCAGCAGGAACGGCGCTTCGATCAGCAGGACGATCGGCGTGAAATCCCGCACCGGATCGTAGGGGACGTCCTTCTGCGTAATCGGGCCGGTCGCCATGACGCTGGAACCCGCCAGCAGGAGCGTATAGCCGTTGGGCTCCGCTTTCGCCGCAATCGCGGCGCCGATCGTTCCACCCGCGCCGCCCCGGGACTCCATCACGATCGGCTGGCCGAGCGAGGCGGCGACGCGATCGAAGATGATGGTCTTCAACGCCTCGTTGCTTCCGCCGGCGGCCGCGGGATTGATCAGCGTGATCGCGCGCTGCGGATAGCCCTGGGCGACGGCGTCCCGCGACACGCCCGCCGACAGCGCGACCGCCGCGCATGCGAATGCGCCGATCCGATGCAGTGGACTTTTCATGGGGTCAGAGCCGTCATTATCGTGGATCGGGCGAGGTCGGGACCGAAATCGTCGTCCCACATCGACGCGGGCTGCACGCGCGGTCGCCATTGTGCCCGCACCGTCGCTGGGTAGCGCCGCAAGTGTTCCCCGAGACGAAGGGAGCATGGGGAGCAAGGGTCCATTCTCATGCCATTGCACGACCGCCGCGCATTTGAGTAGGATGGTCGCCGCAACGGGGAGGGGCCGGACTCGATCTTCCATTCGACGGGACCGGGCCGATGGCGAGGGCGCTGCGGATTCGCGGCGGCGGCGTTGGAGCACCGTCGAACCCGGCCCGTTCTTTCCATCGGAGGATTCCATGACACCTGCTATTCGCTGGGTAATCGGGCTTCTGGCCGTGGTCGTCGCTGGCGCACTCTGGATGTTCTGGAGCCCGCGCGCTCAGCCGCCGGAGCCCGCCAAGGTCGAGATTGCCCAGCAGTCGGTCGCGGCGGCGCCGGAACCTGCACCGGCTCCCGCCCCGGTCGAGCCCCCGGCCGCGCCCAAGGCCGAGGAGCCGGTGACCGTCTCGGTGTTCTTCGACTTCGACCGGTCGGCGCTGCGCTCCGGGGAGGTGCCCAAGCTCGACGAGCTGACCACGAAGATCCAGGGGCGGACATTCGAGCGACTCGACGCCGTCGGCTACGCCGACAGGATCGGCGAGGAGCTGTACAACCTGCCGCTCTCCAGGAAGCGCGCCGATGCCGTCGTCGCCTATCTGGTCGGCAAAGGCGTGGACGCCGGGCGCATTCGCGCCGAAGCCAAGGGGGAGGGCGAAGCCACGACCGGCGACACCTGCAAGGACATGGGTCCGGACAGCGGGAAGAACGGGAAACTGGTCGAGTGCCTTGAGCGCGATCGGCGTGTGGAGGTCAAGCTCGTCGCCGCGCGCTGATCGTGTGGGTGGGGTCAGAGCCGTAACAATTGCGTCGAACCGGCTCCCTTCGTAACGGACTCTGTGCCTGCGGCGGCTGCAACGGGCGGGCCGTTGTCCGTGTGCGCTAGGCGGCCGCAGCGGGAGCGGAACGACGGGGCCGCGTCGCACGATCCGTCGTGTCCTCGATCCGGGTCTTGAACGCATCGGATCCGAACGCGAGTTCGCCGGCCGTGGCGGCACGCAGCGCGGTCAGCTCCGCCTCGTCCGACGGCATGCCGCACCATTGCGCATAGCCCGGACCGGGCGCGTCGCCGAGCAAGGAGAGCGTCGGGTGCGGTGACACCAGCGCATCGCGCCGCAGGCCCGAAAGGGCGCCGTAGCTGCTCCACCGCCATGCGACCGGATGCGAGACCATCCGCGCGCGGACCGGATTGAGGTCGATGTAACGGCATGCCGCGAGAACGTATGCATCCTCGCCGACCAGGCACGCCCGGTAGCGCCCTTCCCAGAGCGTCCCTGTCCGGCCGTGGGTCGCATTGACATAGCCGACGTAGCGCGCGCCGACCGACTGCATCGTGCGCGATACCGCGCCGGCCTCAAGCGGCGTGGCCAGCAGGTGCACATGGTTGGTCATCAGCACGTAGGCGTGGACCCGGACGCCGTAGTGCGTCGCGGCATCGCCCAGAGCTTCGAGGTAGGTGCGGAAATCCGCCTCGCAGAAGAAGCATGGCTGGCGGTCGTTGCCCCGCTGTACGATGTGCAGCGGGTAACCGGTGAGCGGGAATCGTGGCCTGCGCGGCATGCGGCGCTCCTTGCGCCCATGGTCCCGCGCGATGCGGTCAGCGACCATCGGACGATCGGATGATGCAGCGTCGCCGGCAAAAGGCGGTCACCGTCACTTTTCGGGTCGAAGCCGCGCCGTCTCTTGCCTCGATTGTTACGGCTCTGACCCCATTCATTCTTCCAACGGCGAGGTGACGATGCAACGAAGCTGGTGGGGCGCGCTGGTGTCGACGATCGCCGTCGTCGCGGGGCTGCAGGCGTGTGCGCAACCGACCACGTCGCCGGACGCGGCGCCCAGGCCCGTCACGGTGACCTTCGTGCACCTCAACGACGTCTACGAGATCCTGCCGGTCGAAGGCGGGAAGTCGGGCGGGTTGGCGCGCGTGGCCACGGTGATCCAGCAGTTGAAGGCGACGCAGTCGCCGCTGCTGACGACGCTCGGCGGCGACTACCTGTCGCCGTCGGCGCTCGGGACCGCTCTCGTGGACGGGCAGCCGCTGGCGGGGCGTCAGATGGTCGACGTCCTCAACGCCACCGGGGTCGACCTGGCAACGTTCGGCAACCACGAGTTCGACGTGTCGGAGGCCGCGTTTCGCGCGCGCCTCGCGCAAGCGACGTTCCGGATCGTTTCCACGAATGTCACCGACGCCAGCGGACAGCCCTTCGCCGGCGTGCCGACGTCGGTGATCGTTCCGGTCACCGTCGACGGACGAACCGTCAGGATCGGCCTCATCGGCGTGACGATCGACGCGACGAAGAAGGCCTGGGTGCGCTACCGCGACGGCATCGAAGCCGCCAGGACGGAAGTGGAGAAGCTCCGTGGCGATACCGACGCGATCGTCGCGCTCACGCACCTGTCGCTCGAGCACGATGCCGAGCTCGTCACCGCCGTGCCCGGGATCGATCTCGTGCTGGGCGGCCACGAGCACGAGAACTGGCTCATGTACCGGGGGGCGCGATTCGTTCCGGTCGTCAAGGCGGATGCCAACGTCCGGTCGCTGGCCATCGTGACGCTGACCTTCAGGGCGCCCGGCACGCGCCCGGAAGTGTCGGTGCGGTTGCAGCGGATCGACGACACGATCGCCTCCGCCCCCGCCGTCGACGCCGTCGCGCGGCGATGGGTCGAGCGGGGCTTCGAGGCGTTCCGCCGTGAAGGCTTCACGCCGGAGGCGGTGGTGGCCACCAGCGCCGAACCGCTGGACGGCCGCGAGTCCACCGTCCGCAACCGTGCAGGAAGGCTCACCGACCTGATCGCGGCGGCGCTCGCGCACGAAGCCGGGACGGCCGACGTGGCGCTGTTCAACGGCGGTTCGGTCCGCATCGACGACGTGCTGCCGCCGGGACCGATCACCGAATACGACGTCATCCGGATCCTGCCGTTCGGCGGAAAGGTGGTGAAGGCGGCCTTCGACGGCGCGCTGCTGGCGCGCGTGCTCGACACCGGGATGAACAACCAGGGCCTGGGCGGCTTCCTTCACGCGTGGGGCGCGCGACGGCAGAACGGCGCATGGCTCGTGCAGGGACGGCCGATCGACCCCGCTCGCCGGTATACGGTGGCGCTACCCGATTTCCTGCTGTCGGGCGGCGAGATCAACCTGGGCTACCTCACGCGCGCGAATCCGCAGGTGCACGACGTGGTGGAGCTGCGCGATATCCGGCGTGTGGTGATCGAGGAACTGCGATAGTGTATGGGGTCAGAGCCGTAACATTCTGCGCTGTGGTGTCGCGTCAGAGGCGCCGCCCACGCGCTACCTGCCGGCGCGGCGAACAATGCGGGCTGGGAGCGGCGAGTGCGCTCGCTGCGCGATTGAGCATTGCTTGTTGGATGAAAGGGGCGTCTGACTCCAATTTCCACCACGCTTCGATTATTACGGCTCTGACCCCATTCACTTTTCCCTTCTGGGCATCCTACGATTGTTACGGCTCTGACCCCATTCAATTGGGATGGGTGCGTGTGCAGGTCCCGATCACCTTCGTGCCTTCCCACTTGTGCCCGGCCTTGACGCAGTAGTAGGCGTAGGTGTCGCAGTAAAAGGTGAAGCCTCCGGGACCGGCCTTGCACTGCTTCTTGTTGCAGGTGACGCCGTCGGCCGCCGTCTCGATGCAATCGAACTGCCGGGCGACAGCGTCGGTTCCCGACACGTCGAGCGTGGGGCCGGTCATGTCTGTCGCGCACGCCGGCAGAAGCGCGAACGCGGTGACGAGCAGAGCGGATCGGATCGCGGTCATGGGCTGCCTCATCGGGATGACGCCAAGTCGGCAGCCCCATTCTGCTACCGGCAGGGGTCGGCGTTTGCCGAATCTGCCTCACCACGGATGAGGAATTCTCGCCCGTGGTGTATGGGGTCAGAGCCGTAACAATGGGCGACGCTCGTCGCAGAGCGTCCCGGTTCGGCGTTAGGTCGCGTCGGAGTCGCCGACGCAGCGTGCCCTCCGACTTTATCGTGCGGGATACCCGCGCCCGTAGCCAGCGGCGCGGCCAGCGAGAACTGATTGGGGTCAGAGCCGTAACAATCACGCTGGCGGCGGAGCGGCAAGTGCGGCCACCCGCGAGTTCATGTCGCCGCAGGACTCGATTGTTACGGCTCTGACCCCATTCACTTTCCCCGTATCATTCCTCGATTGTTACGGCTCTGACCCCATTCACTCTTGACCGACGTGTCGATACCGCCCTGGCCGACCGGGGAGCGCACGCAGTTCTGCGAGGTGGACGACTGCCGGCTCGCCTACGTCGAGGCCGGGACCAAGCTGCCCGCGCTCCTCCTGGTCCACGGCTCGATCAGCGACTACCGCTCGTTCCAGTCGCAGGTGGCGCCGCTGTCCGCGCACGCCCGCACGATCGCGGTCAGCCTGCGGCACAGCTATCCCGAGCGCTGGGACGGGCGCGGCGACGACTTCAGCGTCGAGCGGCATGCCGACGACCTCGGCGAATTCATCGCCGTGCAGCGGCTCGGACCGGTCCACCTGCTCGGTCACTCGCGCGGCGGCACGGTCGCGCTGGAACTCGCGCTGCGACACCCGGACCGCGTCCGAACGCTGCTGCTCGCCGATCCCGGGGGCCTGGAAGCCTTGCTGCCCGACACGCCCGACGGCCGGGCGATGGCGCAGCAGACGCTCGCGATGTTCGCGAGGCTTCGCGCCAACCTCGCCACCAAGGATGCGGAAACCGCGGCGCGCGAGTTCGTCGAAGACCTGAACGGCCCCGGCGCGTGGGAGCGGCGCACCACCGAGCAGCGCCGGATCCTTCTCGACAACGTCCGCACGGGACCAGCCTGCGCGCAGCGGCCGGCGTTCACGCCGGCGCAGATCGCGTCGCTCTCCGTGCCGATCCTGGCGATCACCGGATCGGACAGCCCGGCGCGTTACCGGCTGATCCTCGACGCGATGCGCCGCCTCAATCCGGGGGTTTCACCGCTGGTGACCATCGACGGCGCCGGTCACGCGATGCACCGCGACCGTCCGGCCGACTTCAACGCTGCCGTGACCGCGTTCCTGGCCGCGCACGCCTCGCGGACGTGACCGCGGCGCTGCGCGCGCCTAGACGAACACCTCTTCGCGGCGGCGGCGGATCCTGGGCAGGATCGCCACGACGAGCAGCAGCGCGGTGAGCGCGAGCAGCCCCGCGGAGATCGGCCGCGTCGCGAACACCGTCGGGTCGCCGTTGGAGATCACCATCGCGCGCCGCAGGTTCTCCTCCATCGCCGGGCCGAGGACGAGGCCGAGGAGCATCGGCGCCGGCTCGAAGTCGTGCTTCACCAGCCAGTAGCCGGCCAGGCCGAACAGGCCGGTCAGCATGACGTCGAACGACGAGTTGTTCACCGAATAGCCGCCGATGCAGCAGAACGCGATGATCGCCGGGAAGAGCAGCCGGTAGGGCACGCGCAGCAGGCTGACCCACACGCCGACGAGCGGCAGGTTGATCACCAGCAGCATCAGGTTGCCGATCCACATCGAGGCGATGAGGCCCCAGACGAGGTCGGGCTGGCGCACCATGACCTGCGGCCCGGGGATGATCCCCTGGATCGTCATCGCGCCGATCATCAGCGCCATCACGGCGTTCGCCGGGATGCCGAGCGTGAGCAGCGGCACGAACGATGTCTGCGCGGCCGCGTTGTTCGCGCTCTCCGGCGCGGCGACGCCTTCGATGACGCCGGTCCCCATCCGCTCGGGATGGCGCGAGACGCGCTTCTCGAGCGTGTACGCGGCGAACGAGGCGATTACCGCGCCGCCGCCAGGCAGGATGCCCAGCACGGCGCCGATGAGCGAGCCGCGGCCGATGGCGGGCGCGGACTGCCTGAGATCCGCGAGCGTCGGCATCAACCCGGTGATCTTTCCGGCGACCACGCCGCGCTGCTCGGGCGCCTCGAGGTTGCGCATGATCTCCGCGAAGCCGAACACCCCCATCGCGATGACCACGAATCCGATGCCGTCGGCAAGCTCCGGAAGCCCGAAGCCCATGCGGGGCACGCCGCTCACCAGGTCGGAGCCCACCATCGACAGCACGAGGCCGACGAGGACCGTCGCGACCGCCTTGGGCACCGAGCCTCGCGACAGGACCACGGCGAACGCGAGTCCGAGGACCATCAGCGAGAAGTACTCCGGCGCGCCGAATGCCAGCGCGACGGTGGTGAGGGGGGCGCTCAGCGCCGCGACGAGCAGCGTCGCGACGGTGCCGGCGAAGAACGAGCCGATGGCGGCGATGGCGAGCGCCGCCCCGGCCCGGCCCTGGCGCGCCATCTGGAAGCCGTCGAGCGTCGTCACCACCGACGAGGCTTCGCCCGGGATGTTGACGAGGATCGAGGTCGTCGACCCGCCGTACTGCGCGCCGTAGTAGATGCCGGCCAGCATGATCAGCGCGCCGGTCGGCGGCAGCCCGAACGTCAGCGGCAGCAGCATCGCGATCGTGGCGACCGGCCCGAGTCCCGGCAGCACGCCGATCAGCGTCCCGATCAGCACGCCCGCCAGGCACAGCCCCAGGTTCGTCGCCGTCACGGCGACGGAGAAGCCGAGCGCGAGGTTGGCGAGGAGGTCCATCGCTCGCCGCTACAGCTTCGGCCAGAGCGGCAACGGCAGGCCCAGCGCGTACGAGAACAGCAGTGCGCAGAAGACACTCAGCGCCGCCGCCCACGGGATCGCCTCGCGCCACCGCGTCTCGCGGCTCGCCGCGCTCGCGACCAGCACGGTGACGAAGGTCGCGACGACGAGCCCGACGGCCTTCACCGTGCCCGCGAACACCAGGACGGACGCGAAGATCAGCAGCGGGCCGCGGATCGGGTAGCGACCCACGGACGGGCCCGTCGTCACGACGCCGAGGATCGTGACGATGGCGCCCACGAACGCGAGCAATCCGGCGAACAGGCGCGGCGCGGTCCCCGCGCCGAACGTCAGGCCGCGCGAGCCGGGCAGGTCGCGCGTCGCCCAGAACGCGATGGCGGCGAACGCCACCAGGACCAGCCCGCCGTAGAAATCCTGCGGATTGCGGATCGCGAGCGCGCGCAAGCCCCGTGGCCGAGTCATCTCGTTCCCTGCGGATCCGCGAAGCCGGGAGGGCGACGCGCCAGACGCGCGCCGCCCGGTCTCCTCCCGGCGCGCGCCGGCGGCATGCGACGCCTAGTTCACCCGCAGCTTGTACTCCTCGACGATCGGCTTCCACTTCGCGCGGTCGTCGGCGATCATCTTCGCGAGCTGTTCCGGCGAGGTCGGATTCGGCACGCAGGCGATGGCCTCGAGGCGCTTCGCGACGTCGGGATGCCTGAGCGCCTCGAGCGCCGCGCGATTCAGCGTCGCGATGATTTCCGGCGACGTTCCCTTCGGCGCGTAGAACGCGTTCCAGCCGACGAGCTGCACGTCGAGCCCCACTTCCTTGAACGTCGGCACGTTGGGCAGGAGCGGAGAGCGCTCGGGCAGCGTGACCGCGATCGGCGTCACCGTTCCGCCGGTCACCGAGCCCATCGCCGAGGGCATCGCCTCGATGACCATGTCGGTGTCGCCGCGCATCAGGTCGGGGAAGAGGTCGCGGTTGCCGGCCATGTACGGCACGTTGGTCAGCTGCACGTTCGCGGCCTGCCGGAGCATCTCGAACAGGACCCGCGACGTCGTGCTCGCCAGTCCCATCTTGAGCGGCGGCGACGCCGACTTCGCCATCGCGACGACCTCGGTGACGGTCTTGCCCTTGAGCTTGGGCCCCACGGCCATCACGTAGCCGGTGGCCGCGACCGCGGTGATGGGCAGGAGGTCCTTGTCGGGATCGAAGCCCATCGACGAGTACAGCAGCGGATTCGCGACGTGCGTGGCGTTGCCCGTGCACAGGAGCGTGTAGCCGTCGGGAGCGGCCTTGGCGGCTTCCGCGGCGCCGAGGTTGCTCGCCGCACCGACGCGGTTCTCGATCACGATGTTCTGCTTGAGCACGACCTTCAACTGCTCCGCGAACACGCGACACATGACGTCCGTCGCCTGTCCGGGGCCGTACGGAACGATCAGCTTGATGCTCTGGTTGGGATAGGGCTGCGCCTGCGCGGCGACGGCCGCGACGGCGAAGCATGCTGCGACGATCCATCGACCGAGGTGTCCGATCATGTCATTTTCCCGTTTGGCACAGCGGGTCGGCTTCGACGACCCCATCCCCTCGATCCGGACTGCAGGACGGCGCTTCCGCCTCGTCCGGCACGCGGGGGGCTCCATTGCGGTTCGCCTCCGTTGCCGTGGTCACGGCCCGGGCGGCGGGTTCCAGGAATTGTGCTCTTTCCTGATCCAGGGAACGCCGTCGTCGCCGAACGCCTCCTCCTGCCACGCCACCAGGTGGATGTAGTCGTGGCGCACCGGCGAGAAGATCTCGATCAGCGAGACGGGCGCCGAGCCGAGCGCGTAGCCGCGGTGCATCGCGAAGGCCGGGACGTCCATGACCTCGTTGGGGCCGATGTCGTATTCCTCGCCGGCGATCTCCATGCGCATCGTCCCTTTGACGACGATGAGCAGCATGTCGTGCGGATGGTCGTGCGGCTTGCGATGGTAGCGCTGGCTCCCCATCGGCTGCGGCACGATGTCGGCGAACACGATCTGCGCGTTCTTCGTGCGTATCGAATAGCGCGTCATGCGCCCTTCGTGCAACTGTTTCTCGCGCGGGATGTCGGCGATCCTGTAAACCGGCAGTCGTGACATGGCTCCTCCTGCTGTGGGTGTTCGGGGGCGATTCGCGGCGAGGTCTTTCGCGCGGGGGGTCGCCGCCGCGATCGGCCCGAGGCATCGTGCGCGCCGGTGCCTCGGGCCGGGTCGCGATCGCCTCCTCCTGCGCGGAGGGTCGCGGCGGCCGGCGCGTGGCGCGCGGGGCGGCGCATCCTCCTGCGGCGAGGGCCTCGTCGCTGCCGTGCCCGTTCGCTCCGACGAGCATAAGCATCCCGCGAGACTTGACCTAGGTGAGAACCCGGATTTCTGCTTTGCGTAGAATGCAAGGCTCCGATGGACGTCAAGCGCCTCGCCTGGTTCCTTTGCGTCGCCGAGACCGGCAGCCTCAGCAAGGCCGCGCTGCAGCTGCAGGTGTCGCATTCGATGCTGAGCCGCGGCATCCAGGAGCTCGAGCAGGAGCTCGGGCACCGGCTGTTCCACCGGACCGGACGCGGCATGCACGCCACGGAGTTCGGACGGCGGCTCGCGCCGCTCGCGCAGCGCGCGACGCTCGAGGTGACACGGTTCACCAACGAGGCCAAGGCGCTGCGGGGGAAGCTGTCCGGGACCGTCGCGATCGGGCTGCCCGGCTCGATCGCGGCGCGCCTCGTGGGACCGCTGGTCCAGCTCGCGCGCGAGCGCTATCCGGAACTGCAGCTGCGCTTCGTCGAGGGTCTCTCCGGCGGCGTCGAAGAGTGGCTGGCCGCGCGGCGGATCGACATCGGACTGGTCTTCGCCCGCGAGGACAGCGTGAAGAAAGGGGCGATCCCGCTCGCCCGGTCGAGCCTCTACCTGGTCGGTCCGGCCGGCGACCCGTTGACCGCGAAGCGCGCGGTCCCGTTCGCCCAGCTCTCGCGCTGCGCGATCATGCTGCCGTGCAGGCCGCACTCGGTGCGGACCATGGTCGAGGACGCCTGCAACGACGCCGGCTTCAAGCTCAACCTGCTGTGCGAGATCGATTCGCTGCTGGCAATCAAGGAGACTGTGGTCGCCGGCTGCGGCTACACGATCTCAGGCTACGACTCGGTGGCGAACGACGTCGGCATGGGTCGCCTGCAGGCGGCGCCGATCAAGGATCCGACCATCTCGCGCGTGCTCGTCATGACGACGGGGCCGAAGCACTCGATCACGACCGCCACGCGGGCGGTGGCGGCCCTCATCAGCTCGGTCGCCGCGGCGCTCGTGGCGAAGGGGACGTGGGTAGTGGGGTCAGAGCCGTAACAGTCGCGTACGGTGCCGCCATGAACTCGCGCGGGCGGCCGCGCCTATAGGCCCGCCGCCAGCGCGATTGTTACGGCTCTGACCCCATTCATTCGTCTTGGGGGCATCCAACCGTTCGCAAGCTCGCTCGGCGTCGACCAACGGGGACGGTTCATTCCGATGCGCATATGCGCCATTTGGCATACCCGACTCCCTACTTAGCCAAGTGTAGCGAGCGACGGGTGCGGCGCGACGCGCGCATCGACCCAAAGTTCTGAGTTGGCCCCGACGAACTTCGGGCATCACTCAACGGTTGGCGACAGGAGCTTCCACGCTATCCGCCGATAACTGCGGAGCCGACTCTATGCATTTTTCAATGTAAGGCTTGCTGCCGGTCGCGGTTACCCCTCACTCATGGGGCCGGCGCATTTGCCCATACTGCAACCAAAATTATTCCGTATAGCGTCTAAGATAAAAATCCTTGGCTGCGAGGTTGCGCAGATAGTGATTCTCGGGTTCTTTCAAAAGACCATCGTGAATGACCTTAGCCGCGTCCTCTTCCTTGCGCAGGTGCAACAGTAACCAGGCCAATCGGGAAACATCGCGGCCGTCAGCGTGCGAGCTTGTCCTAAGCTGTCGCGAAAAGTGTTCAGCGACAGATTCAACCAACATCTGTCGCTCTTCCGGCAGCGCGCGAATCTTGTCGTCTTGACATATGTGATTTACATCGCTCGCAATGGTGCTGAGTTCTGACAGCGGAATGCCAGGAAACTGTGCAAGCTTCGCGAGAGCGTGCAGATATGCAGGCAAATCCCCAAGACGTCGATATGTAGTCGCAAGCGTCTTCCATCCTTCAATTTGAGACGCGATATCGAGATCTGCAGATTGAAGATACGTTGTTAGATAGTGGGTTGCGTCGTACAAGGCATTCTGTTCAATCTTGAGTTGAGCCAGGAATCGCCAAACTTCCGGGAATCTGGCCCCTAACATCTCAAGCATTGACCGCATACGGTCATTCAAGAAATCAGGATCCTCGCCACTACGACGCCCTATCTCGGTGAAGAATCTACGAAGCTTGGGTTTGTAACCACGCGCAATCTCAGATTTGTTGACGGGGCCGAAAAGATGTAGGACGTTCAAATCGGCTCGCACAATTGGCTCAAGGGGGCTAACGGAAAGCTTGGTCTTCGCAAACAGAGCGGCAGCAAGAGGTGCGGAAACGAAGTACTCGCCGGTCTCCGATCGCGTTTGCTCCAGCAGGCTGCTTCGTCGAAGCTCCTCAATGGCACGTTGCACGTCGAAATGTTCTGCAGATCTCGATATGAGCACAGCTTCTAGTACCAACTCAGAGATGGCGGTCTGCCAAACTCCCACAGTGAGAAACAATCTGCGGGCGCCTTCCGAGAGCGCCGCAAACGATCGCTCGAACAATGCGTCTAGGACTTGATCCCTACTTGCAACGACACGCTTCAATTCCTTCCGCTTTGGATCGATTGCAAATTCACCTACGAGAATCTTCAGGATGTACGGATGCCCGTCCGCGGTGGTAAGGATTTCGTGACGCACAGAGCTGGAAAGCTTGTCCGCCAAACCGGATTGCGAAGCCAGCACGGCGAGAAGTTCCTCTGCTTCCGTGGGTTCCATCCCAGAAACCTCGATCGCATAGTCTCCTTTGAAGTCGCGCGCGCGCGTCGTAATTAGAACTTTGTTTGGCGGACGAATGAACTGCTTGAGATACTCATAAATATCTATCGGGTCGCGAACCGTTTCGAAATTATCGAACACATACAGTATCGGGCCACCTAAGTCTTGACTGGCTAACGACTGTTGGAAGTGATTGGCTTGCAGAGCGCCAGTTTTGGAGTCGGTTCCAACGAGTTCACAAAACTGCCTAGATATATCGTCCTTGGTTAGTACTGCCGGCCTAACTAGTTTGGGACCCTCGGTTAGGAGGTCGATGTCTCTCGCGCTAAACCACAGAATAGCAAGATAACGATCGGAGCCGGCGATGTCGCGACATACCGCAATCGCAAGCGATGTCTTTCCAATTCCTCCGCGACCAACCAAGGTGACCAGTGGAAAACGGTCGTCAAGGAGTACTTGTTTTAGTTCGTCTTGAATTGTTGGACGATGTATGTATGGGGCAGGGACTGGCGGAAGATTTGTCAGAGTTCGGCCGAGGACATCCAGTTCCTTCAAGCCGTGAGTATCGCTGTCTGGTAACTTCCCCGGCGGAATCAGGTACTCGGTGGCTGAACCCGTCTTACGATCATCGGAATGGTAAGACAGGAGCTCATATCGTTTTCCAGTGAAAGCGCCGTTTGGAAAGAAGAAATCATGCGCTTCGACATCTGATACGAGGAGAGGCAGATGGCGCAACGAGCCGACGACAATGTAAACGCCCTCCGGAACTGGTACTGCGGGAGCCTTGCGCCGGAGATCGTTCAACTCTTTGCTATCGGCATCGGAAAGGTTGGTGACCCGATACTTCCCAGAGAGATTCTGGTGGAGATAAGCCCAGGGAATACTGAAGATAGATAGGTGACTTGTTAGGAGATCAAGGGCCGTGTGGAGATTGGCGCTTGAATTACGAAAGCTCTCGGTACGCGTTGCTCCGTGAGCGCGCGTGCGATTTCGGAGAACAACAAATATTGAGAACCACCGCCGGAGTTCAACTTTCGCCGGGAGCGATTCGAGGTCACAATCAGCAGCTATCGCAGCTAGGTGGAGTGCTCCGACAGCTTGATGTCTCCAGTCGTCAATGGAGACGCGCTCGCTGAGTTCGCGACATAGTGGTTGCGCCGCGCTACATACAACACGGTAGGCCGGACCGGTTAGTATTTCATCTAACGCATCAACCCACGGTCCAAGGCTATCAGCACGAACGAGCGAATGTGCAATTCGATACTTGGTTCGATTGGCATCTTCATCTAGGCATGCATGAAGTGCCAGAACGACCGATTTGAGCAGCGCTTCTGCCCAATACATAAGCGCAAAGAAGTACTCGCCATCGGATACATCGCGCGATTGTGCGGCGGACTTCTTTAGTTCTTCGAGCGGCCGCAGCACTATTGGAGGCGCCAGTATGGACAGTAGTGACTAGTCCCAACTCAACGCCCCACCGGTCTGATATTCAATCACCCGCGTCTCGAAGAAGTTCTTCTCCTTCTTGAGATCGATCATCTCGGCCATCCACGGGAACGGGTTGTCCGCCTTGGGGAATAGCGGATCGAGCCCGATCTGCTGACACCGCCGGTTGGCGATGAAGCGCAGG
>CAJPFI010000043.1 GCA_905339295.1 Burkholderiales bacterium | reverse complement strand
CAACCAGCCCGCACATTAGCGTCGTGTGAGCACCGTTCCATGCGAATCCCCGCGCCGCACCGCCCCGAAGGACAGCGCGAAACAGGCACCGCACCGGCACCCACACCTATCGATTGCGAATTGTTAAAGAGCGGCTGTCCGACCGCGAGCGCCCGCCGGGTCGTTCGGCATTTCCGGGGGTCACTTCATTCGAACAGCGAAGGATGGAAATTATAGCGTCGAGCCCCCGCGATTGCAATAGCGCCGTCACCCGCCGGGCTGCCGCCGCGCCCGGCGCGCGTGCCTCGAATCGTCCCGCGGCTTCGGGTACTTCCACTTGTTGTGGATCCAGAGCCAGTCCGCGGGAGACTCGCGAATCGACGCCTCGAGAAGGCGCGCGTACGACTCGGCGATCTCCGGTCCCGCGTCGTCGCCGTACGGCGGTTCGGCGATCACCTCGAGGTGGACGTCGTAGTAGCCGCGCCCGACGCGCTTCATCGCGACGTAGAGCACCGTCGCGTCGAGGAAGCGCGCGATGCGTTCCGGACCGAGGAAGAACGCCGTGTCGCGGTTGAGGAAGCGGATCCAGTGCTTGGGCGCGCGCGCGAGCGGCGTCTGGTCGGCGAGCAGCGCGTAGGCGCGCGCCTCGTCGCCGTGGCGCATCACCTCGTACAGGAACGACTTGTGCGGAATCGGGTTGGCGCCGAACCGGCGGCGCGCATCGCGGACGTAGGCATCGACATCGGCCAGCCGCAGCGGCTTGTAGACGACGTCGATCGGGATCCGGAGGTGAGCCCCCGCGGCGAGCAGCAACCATTCCCAGTTGCACAGGTGCCCGGCCAGCAGGATCGCCGGCCGGTTCTGCGCACGGCAGCGATCGACGACGTCCGGATTGACGATCCTCACGCGGCGCCTGAGCGCCTCCCCGCTCGCGCCGTATCCCCAGATCGCCTCGACCAGCGTCGTGCCGAGGTTGCGGTAGCAGTCGCGCAGGATGCGCCGCCGCTCCGCGTCCGGCTTCTCGGGGAACGCCGCGTCGATGTTGCCGCGGGCGAGGGGCACGCGCCAGCGCACGACGCGGAAGGCGACGACGTAGATGCCCCAGCCCAGCGCATGGAGCGCCGGGAGCGGAAACAGGGCGAGAATGCGCAGCAACAGTGCCATGTCGGGCGCGGATGCGAACGCGCCCCGGCGGGCCGGCCGGGGCGCAAGGGGAAGCAACGGTGAGCGTAAGCGATTTCGGAGGGCCGGGCAACGCGGGAGCGGCGCCGCAGCGCATCGCGTCGCCCGAGCGCGATCTCGCCATCTGGTGGTGCCCGCTCGAACGCGCCGACGACGAGATGCCCGCGCTGTGGGCGACGCTCTCCCCCGCGGAGATCGAGCGCGCCGGGCGATTCGGCACCGACGCGTTGCGGCGCCGCTACGTCGTCGGCCGCTCGGCGCTGCGCTGGACGCTCGCGCAGGCGCTTCGCGTCGACGCCGCCGCCGTGCCGATCCTGCGAGGACCCCGCGGAAGGCCGATGCTCGGCGGCGATCGCGCGCTCGACTTCAACGTCACCCATACGCTGGGCGTCGCGCTGATCGCGCACCTCGACCGGCCCGGATGGCGCGTGGGCGTCGACATCGAGGGCGTCGACCGCTCGCTCGCGCACGACGGGCTCGCGCGCAAGTTCCTCACCGATCGCGAGCGAGCGGTGATCGCCGCGCTCGACGACGACGCGCGCCGCCTGGCGTTCCTGCGGCACTGGACGTGCAAGGAAGCGATGAGCAAGGCAACCGGGGAAGGACTGTCCGCCCCGTTTCGCGAGATCGGCATCGACACGTCCGGAGGCCTGGCCGTGGCCGAAGGACGCGACGACTACGCGCCCGAGCGCTGGAAGCTCCACCCGGTCGGCCTCGGGCACGGGCTCATCGCGACCGCGGCACTGTGGTCGCCGCATGCCGGTGACGCGAGCCGCGGCTGAAGTCCACCGCGTGTCGGACACAATCCGACTTGCACAAGCCCCTGGGGGGGCGTACGATGTTCATGACAATGTCATAGCGTATCCCTCATCCCGCCGGAGGTAGCCCGATGCTCAATTTCAACCGCAACGAACGCGCCGGGGATCCCCGGGCCACTGACAAGGGACTCCCCCGGTCGGGCATGCCGCTCAACCCGCCGCCGTCGACCTCCGCCGTGGGTCGTTACGCCCCGGGCGCCCCCGCGGCCGCACCGGCGACCAGCCCGTCCGCGGCCCCGCCGGCGCCTGCGGTTTCCGAACCCCACGAAACCGTCGTCGGCGCGTCCCCGACCGGCGGCAGCAAGCTCATCGTGGGGCGCAACGTCAAGCTGAAGGGCGTCGAGATCAGCGACTGCGAGATGGTCGTCGTCGAAGGCCAGGTCGAGGCAAGCGTCGTGTCGAAGGGCATGCAGATCGCGAAGCCGGGAACGCTCAAGGGAACGGCGGTCATCGACGTCGCCGAGATCGACGGCGACTTCACCGGCGAGCTCACCGCGAACGTGAAGCTCGTCGTGAACGGCACCGGGCGGGTGTCGGGGACGATTCGCTACGGCAGCCTGATCGTCGCGGAAGGCGGCGAGTTGACCGGCGACGTGAAGCGGCTCGAGAGCGCGCCCGCGCCGGCGCACCAGAATCCTGTCCCGCCGCGTTCCGGGTCGGTGTCCGCGCCCGGGCCTTCGCGCTAGTCGCGCTCGGCCGACGTCCACGGGCCGGGTCGCCACGGCCCGGCCCCTCCTGCCTCGGGTCCGCCGTCAGCGCGCCGCACCCGCGTTCGGCGGCGGGTGCCTGGGCGTGAGCACGAGATAGCCGGTGTTCTCGTAGAAGCGCTGCAGGTCGTGCGATTCCGACCACGGGGGGCGCAACACGAAATCGATGTTGCGCAGCTCCGGCGGCAGCGTCTGCGCGAAGTCGGGCATCGGCCCTTCGCCGAACGGCCCCTCCTCGTAGATCCGGAGGTCGTCGATCAGGAGCACGTCGCGGCACGGCCGGCGCAACTTCGCGATCAGCTCGAGCTCGCGCTGCAGCGGAAGGCGCCGGTCGGCGTCGCTCTCGTCCCGGTACGACGCCAGCCCGAAATCCGCGCCCGGGAAATGCGCGTCGAGCCAGAACAGCACGGCCTTCTCGCGGTCGATCCCCGGCAGCACGCGCGCAAGCGCCTGCTCGCTCGTCTCGTGGAGGATCTCGATGCGACCGTTGTCCGCGAACCGCTCGCGCGCCGTCGCGGCGATGTCGGGATGGATCTCGACCGACCAGATGCGGTCGAACTGGTAGAACGACGCGTAGCGTACGCCCTCGCCCATCCCGGTCCCGGTCTCGAACAGGTAGCGGCAGCCGAATGTCTCCATCAGCGGCTGCAGGTTGAAGAATCGAAGCGTGCCCATCGGTCGTGTGCGTGTTCCCGCGGCGCCGCGCCGCGCCGACGCGCAATCTAGCACGCGTGCGCGCCGCTGGCCCGTGCGCCTACCGCAGCGCGGCGAGCATGGCGGCGCTGGCCGACGTCCCGATGCGGCTCGCCCCCGCCTCGATCATCGCGATCGCGTCGGCCAGCGTGCGGATGCCGCCCGAGGCCTTCACGCCGAGCGCCGATCCGACGGCAGCGCGCATCAGGCGCACGTCGCCGACCGTCGCGCCGCCCGACGGATGGAAGCCCGTCGACGTCTTCACGTACGCCGCGCCGGCGTCGACGCAGAGCCGGCACGCGAGGCGCTTCTCGTCGTCGCCGAGCGCCGATGCCTCGAGGATCACCTTCACCGGCACGCCGGGCACGGCGCGCACGACCGCCTCGATGTCCGCGGCGACGACGGCGGCCTCGCCGCCCAGCAGCGCGCCGAAGTTCATCACCATGTCGATCTCGCGCGCGCCGTCCGCTACCGCCAGCGCCGCGGCGTTTGCCTTGACGTCGGCCCGGTCGCAGCCGTGCGGGAAGCCGACGACGCTCGCCACCAGGGCATCCGCCCCGGCGAGCGCGCCGGCAGCGAGGCGCACGCGCGACGGCTGCACGCAGTAGCAGCCGATGCGCCAGGTCCGCACGACGTCCGCGCCCGCGCGGACCTCCGCGGCGGTCGATTCGGGCTTCAGCACCGAGTGATCGAGCAGGCGGGCGAGCTCGTCGCGGGTCATGGCGTCCTGTCTCCCGATTCGGCGCGCGCGCGCGCGATGCGGCTGCCGAGATAGGCGTCGAGCTTCGCGGCGTCGGCGAACTCCGGCGTCGTGTCGGGGACGCCGAGGTAATAGACGACGAGTGCCGGCGTGCCGGCGCGCGCGGCCTCCTCCGACGCGAAGTAGAGCCACTCGGTGCGCGGCGTGTCCGCGAACTGCGCGCGCGGGATTCGCACGTCGGTCGCGATGCCGACCCGGCGCGCCCGATCGAGGGTCTGGTCCGCCCTGGTGAACGGATCGACGCCGCGCACCGCGACCCACGGGTACGTCCCTGCGTCGGTGACGACCCGCACCACGACGGCGGTCGACGCCTCGTCCGCACCGCGCGTCACCCCCCACGCCATCGCCACGCCCCGCGCGGCATAGGCGTCCGAGCTTCCGTGGACGACGACCTGGCCGTTCGCCGCGCCGGCGACGCCCGCGGCGAGAGCGAGACCGAGGAGCGCGCCGCGCGCGTTCACGATCCACTCCCCGGAAGCACCGCCAGTGCATCCTCAGCGAGGGAAAGCGCGACGGTCGCGCCGTCCGGCATCACGATGCCGGGGCCCGCGTTATAGCGCACCGCGTGCAACGGCACGTCGCCGCAACGCAGGTCGTACTCGATCTTCTCGCCGAGGAACGCGTGCGAGACGACGCTCGCCGCGACCGGCCCGCCTCCCGCCGGTGCGATACCGATCGCCTCGGGGCGCAGGACCAGCCGCACCGCGTCGCCGACCGCCACGCTC
The DNA here is from genome assembly GCA_905339295.1 of Burkholderiales bacterium. Classification (GTDB taxonomy): domain Bacteria; phylum Pseudomonadota; class Gammaproteobacteria; order Burkholderiales; family Casimicrobiaceae; genus VBCG01. The sequence goes on along the minus strand of CAJPFI010000043.1, from coordinate 27,837 downwards.
GCCGGAATGGCGCGAACGCGAACCGTCGTTCCGAGCACCGCGACCGATCCGCCGCCCTCCGACAGCCCGGTGATCCGGCCGGGCAGGAGGTTCACGCGCCCGACGAACGTCGCGACGAACTCGTTCACCGGCCGGTGGTAGAGATCCTGCGCCGACCCTTCCTGCACGACGCTCCCCTGGTTCATCACCGCGATCCGGTCGGATACCGCCATCGCCTCCTCCTGGTCGTGCGTCACGTAGAGGGTGGTGATCGCGAGCCGGCGCTGCAGCTCACGGATCTCGGTGCGCATCTGCACGCGCAGCTTGGCGTCGAGGTTGGACAGCGGCTCGTCGAACAGCAGCACGCGCGGGCGGATCACGATCGCCCGGGCGAGCGCGACGCGCTGCTGCTCGCCTCCGGAGAGCTGGCTCGAGAACTGGTGCTCGTAGCCGGCCAGACCGACGAGACCCAGCACCTCGGCGACGCGCGAGGCGATCTCCGCCGCGGGCACGCCGCGCACGCCGAGGCCGTAGGCGACGTTCTCGGCGACCGACAAGTGCGGGAACAGCGCGTAGTTCTGGAAAACGAAGCCGATGCCTCGTCGGTTGGCCGGCACGCCGGTGACGTCCTGCTCGCCGAAGCGAATGCGTCCCTCGTCCGGATGCTCGAAGCCGGCGACCATGCGCAGCGTCGTGGTCTTGCCGCAACCGGAAGGCCCCAGCAGGGTCACGAACTCGCCGGGCGCCACGTCGAGGCGGACCTCGCGCGCGGCCCACACCTCGCCCTTCACGCGATGCGAGTAGCGCTTCGAGATGCCCTCGATGGCAACGCCGATCGTTTCCCTGGTCACGCGGTCTATCCTCCGAGCATGCTGGTCACCTGGGCTGCGCCGGGCGCGCGGAACACGCGCAGCAGCCGGCCGATGATCGCGATCACCACGAACACGATCACGACTACCAGCACCGAGAACGCCGCCGCGGGTCCCAGCGACAGCTCGGTCATGTTCTCGAGGATCTTCACGGTGATGAGCGACCAGCTGAGCGAGACGAGGAAGATCGTCGCGCTGATCGCGGTCATCGACCGGATGAACACGACGCCCAGCCCCGCGAAGAACGCGGGCAGGATGAGCGGCAGCGTGATCCGCCGGAACGTCGTCCCGGTGCCGGCGCCGAGCCCCTGCGAGGCCTCCTCGAGGCTCTTGTCGATCTGCTGCAGCAGCGCGATGGTCGCACGGATGCCGGTCGGGCCGTAGCGGAAGACGTAGCATGCAATGATCAACAGCGCGGTGCCGGCGAGCTCGATCGGCGGGTCGTTGAACGCGATCAGGTAGGCGATGCCGACGATCGTCCCGGGCAGCGCATAGTTGACCATCGAGACGACTTCCATCGTGCGGCGGCCCGGGAACGACTTCTTCGTGACCAGGTAGCCCAGCAGGATGCCGTAGAGGCCGCCCAGCGGCATCGCGATTCCGGCGATGATCAGCGTGTCGCCGATCACCTTCAGGCCCTCGGTGAAGATCACCCGGTAGTGCTGAAGCGTGAACGCGTGGTTCGCGCCCAGCGCGACCACGAGCGACGCGTACAGCAGCAGCACGTAGAAGTAGAGGATGGCCAGAGCGACGAACGCGCACGCGGCGAGCAGCGCGGCGCGGATGGCGGGCGACACGCTGTCGAACGGCGCCTGGCCGGCGCCCTTGCCGGTGACGGTCACGTAGTAGCGCCGGCTTACCCAGTAGCGCTGCAGCAGGAAGACCGCGAGCGCCGGGACCAGCAGGACGAGCGACAGCGCGGCACCGCCGCGCAGGTCGAAGAGCCCGGTGATCTGCAGGTACGCCTGCGTGGGCAGCACCGGGAACTGGTTGCCGGCGAGGATCAGCGGCGTCGCGAAGTCGGCGAGCGACGCCGCGAAGAGCAGCAGGAACGCGTTGGCGAGACCCGGCACGCACAGGGGCAGCGTCACGGTCCGGAAGACGCGCCAGCGTGACGCGCCGAGCGACAGCGCCATCCCTTCGACGTTCGAGTCGATCGCGGCGAGCAACGGTCGCAGCGTCAGGTAGGCGATCGGGAAATAGGTCATCACCTCGGAGGCGAGCGTGCTCGCGAGTCCGTAGACGGTGGCGCCCTTCAGCCCCAGCAGCTCGTAGGTGATGAGTCCGCGCGGGCCGAACGAGAAGATCATCGCGATCGCCGTCGTGAACGGCGGCGAGACGAGCGGCAGCAGCACCGCGGCGTCGATGACGGTCAGGAGCCAGCGCGGCAGCCGGCATCGCGCCGCCGTGAACGCGAACAGGAAGCCGACGATCGTCCCGCCGACGCCGACCAGCACGCCGAGCAGCAGGCTGTTCCAGAACGCGCGGACCTGGTGGCGGTCGGTCAGCACCGTCGCGAGACCCTCGACGCTGAACGACCCCCTGTCGACCAGCACCCTCGCGAGCAGCGTCGCGAACGGATACACGACGAACAGCGCGAGCAGCAGCCACAGCACGACGACCGCCACCGCGACGGCAGGGTCGCGGCGCAGGACGGCGTGTCCGGTCACGGCGGCGGGCTCGCGCGTCGCCGCCCTCCCGCGTCCGGCGGGAAAGGGCCGGCGTCGGTGCCGCTTACGGGTTGAGGACCTCGGCGATCCAGCGATCGACCACGCGCTTGCGGTTCGCGCCCGCGTACGCGGCGTCGATCGCGAAGATGTTCGTGCCCTTCAGCACGGCGGCGAGCGAAGGCTCCAGCGCGACGTCGGGATGCGCCGGCACGAAGTTGATCCTGTACTTCGCGTAGTGGTTCTGCATCGCCGGCGACGTCGCCCAGTCGATCAGCTTCCTGCCGACGTCCGGGTTCTTGGCGCCCTTGATGAGCGCGATGCCCTCGGCCGCCGTGCCGATGCCTTCCTTCGGGAAGCTGATGATCACGGGGTAGCCCTTCGCCTTCGTGTCGAGCGCGTCCACGATGAAGAAGATGCCGCCGGCCGCCTGCCCCAGACCCACCGGCAGCGTTCCGCCGCCGCCACTTTTCGTATAGAGCTGGATGTTGGGGCGCAGTTTCCTCATGTAGTCGAACGCCTTGTTCTCGTCCCGCCCGTTGACCTCGAGCACCGAGAAGATGCGCGTGACCGCCGTGCCCGACGTCCGCGCGTCGGCCATCTGCAGCATGTTCCTGTACACCGGCGCGAGCAGGTCGTCCCACGATGCCGGGGCCTGGAGGTTGTGCTCCTTCAGGAATTTCTCGTTGGTCATGAACACGAGCGGGTCGTCGGCGATCGCGGTCCACAGCCCGTCCGCGTGCCTGAATCGCGCCGGGAGCCTCGCGAACGACGGCGACTTGTACGGCTCGAACAGGCCTTCGTTGATCCCGGCGGCGAACGTCTCGACCGGGCCGCCGAACAGCACGTCGATGCGCGGATTGTTCTTCTCCGCCGTGACGCGCGCGAGCGCCTCGCCCGACGAGAAGCGCACGAAGTTGACCTTGATGCCGGTCGCCTTCTCGAACTCCTCGAACATCGGCCGCGCCCAGTTCTCCGGCCAGATCGAGTAGACATTGACGGTGTCGGCGGCGTGCGCGGCGAAGGCGGCGGCGCCGAGCGCGAATGCCACGGCCGCGCGGGCGGCGCGGAACAGCCAGCGATGCGGGTTCATCGATTCCTCCTTTGAGCACGGCGCCGCGTTCCGGCACGAGCGCCGGCCACGGTCTTCGTCGTTCGGCCGTCCACGGTACCCGAGTCGCCGAGGGGACGTCAATTGGACGGGCGCGCGCGCACGATGTCCGGCGTCAGCCGGTGCGCTCGACGATCGCCGCGAGGATGTCCCCCGCCTGCCCGCACTGCGCGCGGGTGACGTCCAGGTGCGTCACCGCGCGTATCGTGCGCGGCCCGAACGCGAACACGAGCACGCCGCGCTCGCGCGCCGCGGACACGACCTCCGCGCCGTCGGGCGCATCGGCACCGAGCCCGAACACGACGATGTTCGTCTGCACGGTCTCGGGATCGAGCACGGCGTTGCGGCTCTGCGCGAGCCGCGAGGCGAAGAGGCGCGCGTTCGCATGGTCGTCGGCGAGGCGCGCGAGGTTGTGATCGAGCGCGTAGACACCCGCCGCGGCGAGGATGCCGACCTGCCGCATCGCCCCGCCGAACATCCGCCGGTAGCGGATCGCGAGGTCGATCGTCGCGCGCGATCCGGCGAGGAGCGACCCCCCCGGCGCGCCCAGTCCCTTCGACAGCGACACCGCGACGAGGTCGAACGGCGCGGCGAGCTCGGCCTCCTTGCGCCGGCTCGCGATCGCGGCGTTCCACAGGCGCGCGCCGTCGAGGAACGTCGCGAGGCCGCGCCCGCGCGCCGCGGCGCACACGCGCTCGACCATGTCCTGGGGCACGACCACACCGCCCGAGCGGTTGTGCGTGTTCTCGATTTCGACGAGCGTCGTCGGCGGATAGATCGGGTGGCCGCGCGGCTTCGCCGCGGCGAGCACGTCGGCCGCGTCGAACGTGCCGCCCGTGCCGATCTCGGTGAACTGGACGCCCGCGTTCGCCGCGGAGCCGCCCATCTCGTGCCACACCGCGTGGCTCTCGCGGCTCACCAGCACGTCGTCGCCGGGGCGCGTGAGCGTGCGCAGCGCGACCTGGTTCGCCATCGTGCCCGACGGCAGGAAGATCGCACATTCCTTGCCGAGCTGCGCCGCGACGCGCTCCTGCAGTGCGTTGACGGTCGGATCCTCGCCGTACTGGTCGTCGCCGACCGGCGCGGCCGCCATCGCCGCGCGCATCGCGGCGGACGGACGCGTGACCGTGTCCGAGCGCAGGTCGATGGTCATCGCCGCGCCGCCCGGACACCGCTCGCGCCGGCGCGGAGGCGCGCGCCGCGGGTGCGGGCGGGCAGCGCGGAGGCTGGCATCGCGACCGGACCGGCTCTACACGCTCTGCAGTCGCCGGATGAGGACGTCGATCAGGTCGCGGCCGTCAGGCGATCTCAGCCGATGCCGGACCAGCGTCTTCACCACGTCGATGCGCGATAGCGTCCGGAAGTCCGCGCGGATCAGGATTCCCGCGATCGCGCGCTGGACCTGCAGCGAACGCGTCTTCGGAAACAGGTGCGCGAGCGCCGTAAGGCTCTCGGGGTCGTCGAGGCGATGGCCGGCGAGCGTGTCGAGCGCGCGGACCTGCGCCTCGGATCCGGGCATGCGCACGATGCCGCTGGTCACGGCGCGGAGCTCGCCCGTGTCGGCGATCGGGCGATGGTGCAGGTAGATCTGCGCGATCTGGACGTCGTCGTGGTTGCCGCCGACGAGCGCGCCGAGCACGCGGGCATGGCCTTCCGGGCTTCCGAGACACGCCAGCACGGCGGCGTGGGCGAGGCCGCCGGACGGGCCGGATGGCAGCGGCCGGGCGACGAGGTCCCGGCCGAGATCGCGTTGGCGGTCGAGCGTGCAGGCGAGCCTGACGTCGGTGGCATCCGTCGCGTTCCGCGCGGAACGGTCGAGCACCATCCGCGTGTACTCGTCCCGCTCCTCGTCCGCCGAGAGCCAGTCGAACGCGCGCGCGAGCGTGGTCATGCGCATGCGCACCGCGGGCTCGTCGGCGTCGCGCGCGAAGGCCAGGAAGCGATCGCGAGCATCCCGGTCCCGCGCGATCCCCTCGAGCGCCTGCGCCGTCGCGGGCGACCGGCGCTCGGGCCCCCCGACCGTTCCGGCGAATCGCTCGATGGCGTCGAGGAACATCCGCACTTCCGCCATGTCGCGCCGCAGCAGCTCATGGACGAACCCGACCTTGCCCGCGACCGTCAGCCGATCGTCCGAGAACTGGCAGGCATCCCGGCGGAAGCCCGCGTGCGCGTCGGCATCGGTCGCGCCCGTGGCGACCGTCATCCCGGTCGGCGCGAACGCGCCGAGAAGGGTTGCGCTCGCCCGGCCGCTGCCGATCTCGGCGACGCCTCCGGTCCGGAGGTAACGGTCCAGCACGGGACCGGCGTAGCGTCCCAGCGGCGCCTTGCCGGAGAAGCCGTAGATCACCGGTACGTCCTTGAAGACGTTTCGCATCCGGTCGCGGTTGCTCTCTGCGTGCCTCTCGGAGAGCACGCGCGACAGCCGCTCGGCGTCCGCCGGCGAGTGCCCCGCACGCACGAGGCTGCGTCCGATCTCGTCGGACGCACTGCGCAACGGTTCGGCATTGAGCGTATTGCAGCCGAACAGGTAGACCTCCTTCAGCCGCGAGAACAACCCCGGGCACGAATCGCTGCACGAGACACGCTCCATCTCGTCGACCGGCAGGTACTCGCGCGCATCCAGGCTGTCCGTGTAGAACTCGGTGCCGCCGTCGAAGTGGCCCGAGATGACGAGGACGTCGCAGCGGACGCCCTGCCGGCAGGCCGACGCCAGCCAGTCGGACCGGCCCCGCTCGACCAGCTCGACGAACCGGTAGTCGTCCGCAGGCAGGTTGCGGCGAAACGTCTCGCGCTCGTCGGCGGAATTGACGGTGATCGTGCAAACGGTCTTCTTCCCCTCCGCGTACGCACCGGGAGCGGGAAGGAACGCGAGCCCCGCGGCGAGCAGGGCGAGGGCGACCTTGCGGGTCATGCGTCGGTGGCGTCGGCCGGGGGACGCGCCATTCTACAGGCGTGGCGCGCGGCGTGTACCCCCCGTCAGCGCCGCTCGAGCCGACGGATCAGGACATCGACGAGCGTCTGGCCGCCGGCGGACGCGATCCGGTGCCGCCTGAGCTTGTCGAGCAGGGCCGGGCGCCCGATCGAATCGACGTCCGAGCGAATCAGCACGCCCGCGGCGGCGCTCTGGACATCCGCGGAGCCCGCGAGCGCGTAGACGCGCACGAGGGCCTCGACGCTCTCGCGGTCGGAAACGCCTTGCCGCGCGATCGCACCGAGCGCCCGCACCTGGGCCGGCGCGTCCTTCATCCGCGCGATTCCGTCGACAGCAGTACGCAGCTCGATCGCGTCGTCGATCGGCCGGTGGTGCAGGTAGACCTGCGCGAGCCTTGCGTCCGCCTCGCGCGCCCCCGTGAGCGCCTCGATCGTGCGGGCATGTCCCGCGCCGCTCCCGAGGCATGCCAGCACCGCCCAGCCCGCGACGCCGCCCGGCGGTTGCGCGGGGCGTTCGAGGTGCTGGCGCTCGGCGTCCAGCTGCCGGTCCCGGTTGAGCGTGCACACCAGGTCGACGTCGGCCTCGCCGAGATCGTCCGCTGCGAGCCTCCCGGCGATGAGGCGCACCAGCTCCGCGCGGGCCTCCGCGCGCGTGAGCCACCCCAGGCGCTCCGCGAGCGCGAACATGCGCGCGCGCACCGGGAGCAGGTCGGCGTCCCGGGCGAAGATCAGGAACCGATCGCGAATCGCAAGGTCGTTCGCGATCGCCTCCAGCGAGCTCGCAACCGAGGGCGACCGGCGATCGGCGTCGCCGACCGTCGCGACGAGCGCCTCGATCCGATCGAGGTACAGGCGCGCCTCCGCCATCCCGCGGTTCAGCAGGCGCAACACGAACGCGAGCTTCTCGGACGACGACAGCCGGTCGTCGGCGAACGTGCACACGTCCCTCCGGTAGTCCGCCTCGGGGTCGCCGGCCGTCACGCCGCGCGTGGCGACCAGCGCGTGTGCGCGAAAGCGTTCGAGCAGCCTCGCGCTCACCTTGCCGCTGCCCGTGTCCCGATGGCCCCCCGCGCGAAAGTAGCCGTCCAGCAACGCCCCGGCGACGGGACCGATCGGCGCGCTCGCGGCGAATCCGTAGATCACCGGGACGCCGGCAAAGATCAGCCGCATCCGGTCCCTGCTGCTCTCGCCGTGGCGTTCGGCCAGCGTCCGGACGATGCGCGCCGCGTCCTCGGGCGTGTGGCCGGAACGAATCAGGCTGCGCTCGACCTCGCAGGACGGGCGCTTCCTCGCCCCGGGGTTGAGCGTGTTGCAGCCGAACAGGTAGACCTCGCCGAGTCGCGAGAACAATCCGTCCCCGGCGTCGCTGCACGACACGCGCTCCAGCTCGTCGACGGGCAGGTGCTCGCGCGCCCCCGTCTGGTCGGAGAAGTACACGCTGCCGCCGTCGTAGTGGCCGGACACGACCAGCACGTCGCAACGGATGCCCGCGCGACGCGCCGATTCCAGCCAGTCGGGCCTGCCCTCCTCGACCAGTTCGACGAAAGTGAACCGGTCCGCGGGCAGGTGGCGCCGGAACGACTCCTTCTCGTCGGGCGAGTTGATCGTGATCGTGCACACGGTCTTCGCGGCGGCCCGGGCGTCGTGGATCCACGCCGCGGCCAGCACGGCGGACAGCAGTGCGACTGTCGTGAAACGGGACATGCGTGAACCGCGCGCGAATCGGGCGTGCAGTATTGCACGGGCACCCCGGGGCCGGGCAGCCGCGGGGCTCCGGGGCCGCGCTATCGCGCCTGGAGCCGCCGGATGAGGACGTCGACCATGTTGTCGCCGTCGCGGGACCTGAGGCGATGCGCGCGAAGCGTCCGCAGGAGACCGTCGGTTTCGATCGCCTCGTAGTCCGAGCGGATCAGGACGCCGGCGATCGCCGTCTGGACCACGGGGGAATCGGCGACGGGATACAGCCGCGCGAGCGACTCGAGGCTCTCCGGATCGGAAAGGCGATGGCTCGCGAGGGCGTTCAGCGCCAGCACCTGCCCGGCGGAATCGCGCATGCGCGCGATCCCGCGGGCGATGGCGCGAAGCTCGTTCACGTCGGCGACCGGGCGGTGGCGCAGGTAGACCTGGGCGATCCTCGCATCGTCGTCGTTCGGGCCGGTGAGGGCCTCCAGCGTGCGCGCGTGGCCTTCGCCGCTGCCGAGGCATGCCAGGATCGCGTCGTGCGCGACGCCGTCGGCCCGGCGCTGCGCGCCGGCCAGCCGATGCAGCTCGGCATCCAGCTCGCGGTCTTCGTTGAGCGTGCATGCCAGGTCGACGTCGGCGGCGCCCGCCGAACCCGACGCGAGCCGCTCGCGGAACATCCGGATCAGTTCCGTGCGTTCTTCCTCGAGCGTCAGCCAGCCCAGGTCATGCGCCAGCGCCAGCATGCGCGCGCGCACCACCGGCTGGTCGGCGTCGCGTGCGAACGTCAGGAAGCGCGTCCGCGCCGCGTCGTCGCCGGCGATGTCGGCGAGCACGCCAGCCACCAGCGGCGAGCGGCGCTCCGCGTCGCCCAGCGACTCCACGCTCTTCTCGATGCGATCGAGGAACATCCGCACCTCGGCCATGTCGCGGCCGAGGAGCCCGTGGACGAAGGAAAGCCTCCGCTCGGGCGTCACGCGATCGTCTGCGAAGCTGCACACGTCCTGTCGATAGGTCGCCTGCGGGTCGGACTCGCCCATGCCACGGGTCGTCACCATTGAATGGGCGCGGAACTGCTCGAGCAGTCGCGCGCTCGCGCGCCCGCTCGCCACCTCGCCGCCTCCCCCGGCCCGGAAGTGGCGGCCGAGCAACGCGCCCGCCGCGGGGCCGACGGGCGCGGTCGACGAGAAGCCGTAGATCAATGGAACGTCCTTGAAGATCTGGCGCATCTGGTCCCGGCTGCTCTCGCCATGGCGCGCGCCGAGCGCGCGCGACAGGCGAGCGGCGCCGGCCGGCGAGTTTCCGGCGCGCACGAGGCTGCGTCCGATCTCGGCGGAAGCGCTGTTCAGCGGTTCGGCATTGAGCGTGTTGCAGCCGAACAGGTAGACCTCCTTAAGGCGCGAGAACAGTCCCGGGCACGAATCGCTGCACGTGACGCGCTCCAGCTCGACGACGGGAAGGTGCTCCTGGACATCCAGCCGGTCGGAGAAGAACACGCTCCTGCCGTCGTAATGGCCGGATACGACGAGGACGTCGCAGCGGATGCCCTGTCGGCAGGCCGAGGCCAGCCAGTCGGGCCGGCCTTTCTCGACCAGTTCGACGAACTCGAACCGGTCCGCGGGCAGGCTCCGGCGAAACATCTCCTTCTCGTCGGGCGAGTTGACCGTGATGCTGCACACGGTCTGCTTCGCAGCGTGCGCGCTGTGCATCCACGATCCCGCGAGCAACGCGACCACGAGCAAGGCCCAGGGCAGCAAAGCGGGCGAGGCGCGTCCGCGCCTCGGCCGCGGCGCGACGAGATCGGAGGCGACGAATGTCCAGGCCGCGCCGGGACGGGCATCGCCCCCAGGCGCGCGTGGAACAGCGTCGTAACGGGGAACTCGCATGAGGTTCGGTCGACCGGTGGCAATCGCTCACCGCGACCATTTCACGCCTCCGGGGCATGCGACAAGTCGACCGGCGACGCATTTCGCATCAGGATCCGGCGACTCGGTGGCCAGGACATCGTCCGACGTTGCGTCGGTGGCGCAGCGAGGAGGTTCCCTGTTTCCGGAGGCACGCGCCGACCGCGGCCTTGGAAGCGAGGTTGGACGAAATGGCGCGCGATGTCGGTGCGTTGGCGCACGATCGCGACGCCAGACGAACGAACGCCGAGCCCGGCGGCGGGCTCGGCGTTCATCGAGCGACGGGTTGCGGGGGGCGCTTTGGCCGTTCCTCGCCCGGGCGAGTCGTCCCGCTCCGGCAGTCCGATGCCGTTACGCTACGCGTTCAGGGCGCCCCCCGATGCCAAGCCTGGCGGCGTCGCCGCCCGATCGCGACAAAGCCGCCGGCCGCCATGAGTGCGGCAAGAAGCATCATCGCCCATGCGGCGAGCGCGGGTACGGCGAGCGGTGGGCCGATCGCTGCGCAAGTGGGCACGCTGATCGTGTTGGCGTCCGTCGTGACCGTTCCGCCGAATGCCAGCGCCCGGCCCGACAGGTGCGCGAAATGCCCGATCGTAATTCCCGCGGCATCGATGATGTTCCCCACGAAGGTCGGCGTCAGCGACAGCGCGGCGTTCGCCCCGAGCGTCGTGGCACCGACGGGCGCCCAGAAAACGTTGCTCGCGCAGGCGTTGTTTTCCAGGAGCACGGTGGAATTGTCGCCGGTATTGAGCGCCCCTCCCGGCCGAAAGATGTAGACGCCGCCGCCGCTGAGGGTGACCGTCGTGCTCAGGGTCACGTTCATCGCGCCGCCGCTCGAATAGCAACCGGGCGGAAAGACCCCCGGCGGGTTCGCCCCGATGACCACGGCGTCGAGCGCGATGTCTCCCGGGCCGAGCGAGGTGCAGGCCTGTCCCAGCAGGTTGGCCAGAGCCTGGCCTTGAGCCACGCCCACGGCAGGGGCGCAGGGTGTGGTGATCGTGCCGTTGATGGTCAGCGGAAACGTGGTGGGCGGGGTCGTGTAGCAGACGTCGCCATTGATGATGGTCTGGGGCGCGGTGTTGGAATTGGTGAACGTGCTCGAAGCGACGCCGAAGGGCTCGGCCGCCCCCAGGTCAGGCGCCGTGGCAGCGTTTGCCGCGTCGACCAGCACGAAGGCCAACGCAGCGGCTCCGACTGCCCGAGCGACGCGATGTCCGCTCCGCGGAAGGCCGGGCGCTCGGACGCCCGACGAGACTCGAATGCGATCGTAGCTACCTGTCGGTCTTCCCATGGCCGCTCCCTCCTGCGTGAATGAGCCCCTTCGATGGTCCGGGCTCGGAAACCCGGGACCAATCCCGGGTCTGCAGTCCGCACTGGAATCCGCTGCCCCACCCGCCAGGCATCCGCTATCCCGCCCTGGTCCGAGCGTCTCCGGCAGGAATCAAGCCATGACCGGCCGGGGCCCGTCTGTGTGATACCGCACAAAGCGCGGGGTGAAGCCAGGGGGCGGGTCGCCTGGGGACCGTGGGCGCCGCCGGCCCCCGAGCCCCCTGCTGGACCAGGATGGCCCTGCGTCGGGACGAGTGCCCGAAAACGGATCGCCCCCGCGCTGCCCAGGGCAGGCGGGGGCGATTGATTGTTGGTTGCGGGGGAAGGATTTGAACCTTCGACCTTCGGGTTATGAGGCGCTCTTGTACCAGCGTTGAGTTTTGCTAATCAACTACTTGCAGCGCTTGCCAATCCCCAAACCGACCTCATCCAGTCACAGGTGCGGCACAACCAATCCGGTGTCGGCGCAAGCGACGCGTAACCGGTTGACGCCCAGGCACTGTTGATCGGTTGAGCTTGCCGGCAGGGAGCCGATCCGATACCTTTCGGGGCCGCGTTTGAAAGATTTCCTCCGTGCCCTCCCCCGAAACAATCGCTCTCCTGCTGCAACGGTTTGGTGGCGCCACCCGGGAGATGCTCGTCCGCGTATTGACTCCGTATCGCCTGAAGCTGTTGAAGATTGAGGTTACTGACGGTCGCCGCGGCCCAAGGGCTGCAATATTCATTGCTGAAGTGCCGAGCGATGTATGGACCACCTTCGAGCCCGGCACAACAGGCAAGGTGGTTTCCCGTGCCCACGTCGAAGGCGCGGAGCCGTTCCGGGAGTTGATCAAAGGTCGAATCCTTCGGTGCGGACCTGGATTTGTCGAGGGCGAACTCTATTTCGACCGAGCACGCTTTTCGGTTGCGCTCTCCGAAGTGCGCCTTGGGGATTTCCTTGAAATCGATCCCTTCGGGGTCACCTCTAAGATGGAATCCGCACTTTGTGAGGCAGCCTTCTTCACTGAAGCGCAGCGCTTCGGATTCGGAGTTACGCGGATGCCGGAGAACGTCGCGAAACACGTGGGGACGCAGAACTACCATGACTTTCGGCTTGAACGCGGCCAAATCGTTTATCGCGTAGAACTCAAGTCCCTTTGGGGAACCGATACGACAAAAGCGCGACTGATCCATACGGTCTCCCGATCCGGCGGGGGCAAGAATAGCGCTAGGGACGATCGCCAGATTTGGAACACCAGCTCGTGCCGATTTCAAGACCAGGACTTGTTCGCCGTGTCTCTGTGGTTGCGTACGGGGCGCATCACGGATTTTGCGTATGCGTTATCGGTCGCTAACGACCAGCACGCTGAGTGGGGACTCCCGAAAGTCCCCAGACATCCCGACCACGTTACTCAGAATCCGCCCATTTCGCAGCCGCCCACCGATCCTTGGACTCCGGACCTGTTGGAAGCCTCTAGACGGGTGGACGCTTGGCGCAAGCTAAGGGACGCGACGTAACTTCTCCCGCCCTTTCCGTTTTGCACCGGTGGCGTATCTGGCCCTAGGCTCCTCGACATTGAGGGCGACAATCGACGCGTCGTCAGGGAATTGATCGCCAGTTCCGCGGTTGAGCATCGAAATTGCGTTTTCGATTTCTGCATGGGCTTCCTGCAATTTTGCAAATCCGCGACCAATCGATTCTGCAACCTTTTTCTCTATGTCCTCAGCGGCACGCCTAATCGGCATCCCCAATATATCTCGCTCTGAAACGGTGGGATACATCGAAGCAGTTGCGTGCCGGGAAAGCACGGTCCGAAATGTATCGGTCTTGCAGTATGCAAAGAGAAGCTCGGGCTGGATGCCATGAGGTCTCAAAACGCAAAAGCCATTAGATGCGATCCTCGGAGCACGTGAAGCCGGAGATATCAAGGCTACGACGTTTCGCTCCGGCCGAACGGTGCTAACGAGCACATCGCCCGGCTGCACGAGATAGGACGCTCTACTGGGCGCGTCCTTTGCAGCGATCACATCGGCGAAAGTCAATCCCGTTTTGCCGTCGACCGATGAAATGTCCACATATTCAATTTCCCCGAAGTTTCTTCTGGCAAACCGCTCTACCTTGTTCGATGCGACGCCTCCAATTGTTGTGCTGGAGTGCGAATTGAGCTTCCGGAGTAACGTTCGTGCCTCCGGATCGAAATATTCGGCGTCAAATCGGTCCGCATTCATCACTTCGCTAAGCGAAGCGACTTCAGAATTCACCAATGCTCGAGGGCGCTCGTCTGCTGTCTGAGCCGCCCATGGATAGCCTTTAGTTGCCAGAAATTGTTTGAAAGCACCTGAAATGGTCGAATAGTCTCCCTGAGAGACACGCCGCCCGCTGCTATCTTTTCCCGCGTCGCGACTGATGGAAAAAAATATGTCGTAGTCCGAAGGAATAGCTTCGCCTCTGCGTGGCTTGCCGATAAACAGAACGCACGTCTTTACAGCGGTGTACGGTAGAAAGGCGAAAGGGTGAAGACCAACGACGCCGAGAAGGATGGAGTTACGAAGAAGCCAGCGACGTACATATGCTGCGGACGAGTTTGCGAGCACGCCCTGGGGAAGCACGATCGCCATTCTTCCGCCGGGTTCTAGCATGTTTACGGCACGCTCTAGGAATAAGCACTCTCTCGTCGCACTCTTACGTTTTCGGTTTTCAGACTCCGCGTCATACGCCATCAGGACATCGGCGTCGTCTACCTCTCCAGCGAATGGTGGATTGGTAACGATGACCGTCGAGCCGAGACGATTCCAATCTCCCCAGGCTTTCGCCCTATGATTCTCGGAGCCAGCAGTCTTTGAGAGAAATCCCTTCCAGACCTCTGGCGAAGCAGACTGATAGCGTCGTCCGTCCAGACTATTTCCAAGCGAGACGACAATGTTCGCGTCGTCGCCAGCGGCTGCGAGAAGAGTCGCAACACGAACCGCTTTGGGCGAATAGTCGATTCCGAGACAATTAGGCGATCTGCGACCATTCCGCTGCGCGTAGCGCGACGCTTCGAAGAGAAAGCCGCCGGAGCCGCACGCTGGATCGATTACGCGATCGGTTCCCTTTGGATTCAAAATGTCGGTGCACAGCTTGATTACTTCTCGTGGCGTGAAGTATTGCCCGAGCTGTCCTTTCGCGTCCCGCGCCACCAGGCGCTCCAAAGTGGCGTCAAGGCAGCTTAAATCTGTTGCAGCCATGCTCCATCCCAAAAGTGGTCGCAGCGCAAGCACTAGATGACTGGTGTCGATCGTGAGCGACGCGCCATTGGCATCGATCGCGGGCCACCGCCTGACAGCGTCCGCATACAGCCCATCAATGGCGGCTCTGGTCTCTGACGGCGACTTGTGAAGCTTGAATCGAGTCGCCTGGCCACTTTGAACCCTTTTCTCGTCGCAGAGCTTCGCTGCAAGCAATTTGACGGCGACATCGAATGGATCCTCTCCGGAGTTTGCAACGAGTAGTTGTTCGAATTCGGCGAGCGCAGATACGGGATCGGTGTGCGCCAGGCCGAGGGACTGTTGAGCAGTCATGGTGTGGATCTCCACGTTGTGGACTTACACGGTGTGTCGGCTCACGGTATTCTAGCCGTCGAACGAACGTTCTGTCTAGAGCGGTCCCCGAAGACGTCGAGGCGCTTGGGGTCATGTCCAGTTAGGACTTGCCGCCATTGGCTCCGCCGTCGTGCACTACCAGCTTTGGAGGCAGCTTGATCCCTCGACCCTCCGCCATTGCGCGCGCGACCTTTTCGAGCAAGTCGGGGCGGGCCTTTTCGAGGACGTCGCACCACGTTCCAACCGCCGCGCCGAAGTCTTCGATCGTCCGAACGTGCGCTACGTCTAGCCCTGCAGATCGAAACTCGTCTATTTCGTCGGGAGTGAAACGAAGCAGGTCACCGTTTCTCATCATGGTGTTGGCTATGCAGCAGTTCCACAGGAAATTCCTCGGTCGGACCCTAACGAACAATCGTAGCGCCATCGGCGCTATGTTCAAGGCTGGAATATGAAGGCTGTGGACCTGATCGATGGATACGACCATTCGTTGGACGGTGACGGTTTCTCAGGAGACCGACCAATCGTTGCGCTCGTTCCTCTCAGACCATGGAATGCGAGACGACGATCTTTCGAAGTTCGTTGAGCGAGCCGTACAGAAGGAACTCCTGAAGCAGACTGCTGCTGATGTGAAGCGGCGAAACGCCGATTTGGCAAGTGACAAACTTCAAGCGCTGATCAACGAGACAGCCGCAGCCGTACGGAGGAGGCGCGGGCCGCGATAGACCCGACAGACGGGTCTCGTTTCGCGCGAGGCATTTTTCGAAGGCAGTTGTCTCCGACCATTTGGCAAGAGTCGCAACCGTTGTCAAGCCGACTTTCCCCTCGACCCATTGACGCGAAAAAAGTGACGGCCTAGAGTCAGTCTTGATTCACAGGAAGCTAGCCTCCTGGCCGCCCATCGCGGGCGGCGAAGCAAGCCTCAGACAGTACCCGAAAGACAGTACCCGAAAGCGATTCATAGGATCGGGCGTCGCAAGACGCTGTAGGTGCAGTAAGGGCCGTCCCCCAAGACGGTCGGAGCGATCGTCGCCGTCGTTACGGCAGCGACGTAAGGGCGGGTCCTCATCGAGGAACCCGCCCGTAGACATCCCGCTGCGGGATGGCCAGGTGCGCGTCCCAGACGTGAGCGCCTGGTTCTTCGAGACGACCGAGCAATGCTGTCAGTTGCTCCGGTCGTGGACGCAACAGCGTCCGAAGCGACGTAACGGTCTCTGCGCCAGACGCTGGACCGATACGTCCGATGCAACCTCAGGGTAGCGGAAGCGGCGCGACTGTCCGTGCGCGCGCTCTTTACGCGCGTCCCCGTCGGCATGGCGGGGACCTTCGCGTCGTCCGCTGCCTTGAGCGTTGGCACCTCGGCCGCCACGGCGCCTTCAGAGCATCGCAGGCGCCGCCGGCCTTCACCCGAGCCACAACCCTGAGATTGCCGCCCACCGGCGGCGCGTGCTGCGCGAGACCTTCGCGCCGCTCGTGTGCGAGCCACAAGCTCGCCACGCGACGTGGCGTGAGGTCGTAGCGCGCACGCATGCGCATCGCGCGTCGGCACTGGCCTACCGCCAGTGACGTACGCGCGCAGTGCCACCGTCTCTGCATCTACGCGGCATTCCGTCGCGTGATCGAGGGCTCCGAAGTACGTGATGGCCTCCTTGAAGCCCATCACGCCCATCTCCGCGAGGAGCGCAAGGCTCCTCGCCGAATGATTCCCGTAAGGGATCAAACAGACGCGCCTTAACGGCGCTCCTTGAGCCCTGGGTTAATGGCTCTCGCGATCGGCGCTTCCCCGGGGAAGCGCTCATTGCGACGCCACTAAAGCGCCGTGCGGGCGCCGGCGAGCAGCAAACCAACCGCACACAACGGGAGTGGTGTCCCGTGCTCAGCAGTTTCCCCTGCGGCTGCCATTGGCGCCTCAGGCGAGCAGAAACACTTACCCGACAGACCCACACCATCGCAGTCGAACAGGAAGGATTGGATCAACGCGGTGCCATTTTGAAAGGAGACGAACCATGCGATTCAACGGAAGACCAGCTCGCCCGGCGCCTCCGCTGCCAAGCCTGGCGGCGATGCTGCGACAAGTCGCCGACGGGGATGCGCCCGCACGTCAACAACCTCACCCATCAGACAAGGGGGAATTCGCGATGCGCGATCTCAACTACGACTTGAAGCAGCTCTGCCGTCGTAACCGTGACGGCAGCTATGCCACCCAAGCGGATCGGGAGCACATCCTGGACCTGATCGCCGATCAGCTCGACGCGATGGGATTCCGGCATATGAATGCCCAGAGCCTCAAGCCCAAGCATGTCGAGAAGCTGGTCGAGCGCTGGCTTGCCGAGAACCTCTCTGCCGGCACCATCAAGAACCGCATGTCGGCGTTGCGCTGGTGGGCGCAGAAGACGGGCAAGGAGAACATCATCGCCCGCAGCAACGCCGCCTACGACATTCCGGATCGCGCGTATGTGACCAACGTTTCGAAAGCACGCGACCTCGCGGTCCAGACAATCGAGAGCATTCGGACCGAAAGCATAAAGATCTCGCTGCGCCTACAGGCCGCGTTCGGGCTGCGGCGAGAGGAGTCAATCAAGATCATCCCGAAGTGGGCGGATCGCGGCGATCGACTGGTGCTCAAGGATTCCTGGACCAAGGGCGGGCGGACGCGCGAGATTCCGATCGGCACTCCCGAGCAGCGGCAACTCGTCGAGGAGGCGAAGGCAATCGCCAAGGGCAAGAGTCTGATTCCGCCGCGCTACGCGACCTACGTCGACTACCTCAAGCATTTTCGCTACGAGTGTGAGCGGATCGGTATCCACGCCTTTCATGGACATCGGCATTTCTACGCCCAGGCGCGCTACAAGGAATTGACCGGCTGGGAATGCCCAGCGCGCGGTGGCCCGACCTCGAAGCAGCTCACGCGCGAGCAGAAAGCCATCGATCACGAGGCACGCGTCGCCATCAGCCACGAGATGGGTCACGGTCGCGAGCAGATAACTGCCGTGTACCTGGGGCGATAAGTCGGTTCTCCACCATGGCCAAGCTCGACGCGTCGGATCGTCCTGTCATGCGTTCGCCTGTGCGCACGCTGTCGCTCTCCGAAGCTGCCGCCCTCCTCCGCATGCATCCGGAGGAAGTCCGGCGCCGAGCGAAATGTGGCGCGATTCCGGGAGCGAAGCCTGGCCGCTGCTGGATTTTCATCGAAGACGACCTTGCCGACTACGTGCGTTCGTTCTACGCTTCTCCTCGGCAAGCGTTGCAAGTGACACTGAGAAAGGAGATGGAATGTCACTTCGCAAACGCGGCGGTATCTGGTGGGTCGACGTCGTCGCTCCAAGTGGGGAGCGAATACGAAAATCTACTGGGACTGCCAACAAAGCCCTAGCGCAGGAGTATCACGACCGGCTCAAGGCCGATCTGTGGCGGCTCGCGAAATTAGGCGAGCGGCCGCGGAAGACCTGGAACGATGCGGTGGTGCGGTGGCTTAAGGAGCATGCGCACAAGGCGACGGCTAAGGAAGATGTCACCAAACTTCGTTGGCTCGATCAGTTCTTGGGTGGCAAGGACCTGGAGCACATCAGCCGAGCGCTCGTCGACCGGATCACGGACGCGAAGCTTGCACTGGGGCATAGCAATGCGACGGTAAATCGGACGTTGGAGTTGTTGCGCGCGATTCTGCGCAAGTGCGTCAACGACTGGGAGTGGCTCAATCGAGCGCCTTCGGTGCGGATGTTGAAGGAACCGACGCGGCGAGTTCGTTTTCTGAACCGCGACGAAGCGCGCCAACTCCTGACCGCGTTACCCGAGCATTTAGCAGACATGGCGGCGTTCTCGCTCGCGACGGGCTTGCGAGCGTCCAACGTCACCGGTTTGCAGTGGTCGCAAGTAGACTTGACGCGGCGGTTGGCGTGGATTCATCCCGACCAGGCAAAGGCTGGGAAAGCGATTGCGGTGCCGCTTAATGCGGAAGCCGTGTCGCTGATCACCAAACAGGTCGGGAAGCACTCGACGCACGTGTTTAGCTTCCGGGGTAGGCCGATCACCCAGGTCAGCACCAAAGCCTGGTACGCGGCCTTACAGCGTGCCGGGATCGCGGATTTTCGATGGCACGATCTGCGGCACACCTGGGCGAGCTGGCACGTGCAGAACGGAACGCCGCTTTTCGCGTTGCAGGAGTTAGGGGGTTGGGCATCGACCGACATGGTGCGCCGCTACGCGCATCTTGCCGCCGATCACCTGGCGCCCTATGCGGAACGCCTCGGGACGTTGAGCGCCGTCGAGATTTGCGACGGCACAAAAACGGCACAGCCCGAAAAAAGTTAAGGGCCTGCATCGCTGCAAGCCCTTGATTGTTTGGTTGCGGGGGAAGGATTTGAACCTTCGACCTTCGGGTTATGAGCCCGACGAGCTGCCAGACTGCTCCACCCCGCGACAGAATGAAAAGTATAGCGCGTTTCGCTGTGCCTGGTCAACGAGCGCGCACTGACGTCACGCGTCTCGCGCCCTCGGCGGACAACCTCCGCGAGCGCGCGTCGCGATGCAGGGCGCGGTTCCTCGCGGCGGCGCACGTCGACCGGTCCCGCGCCGCATCGTCGCATCGCAAGAGCTTCCGGCCCCGGAACTGCCGCTGCCTCGCCTACCCCGACCGCTGTGCCGGGTCGACGCCTCCGATGGACGCGCGTCAAACGGGCGCCGGCGACGCCGGGGCCGGGGCCGGAAGAACGGCGGGCGGGACCGGAGGTCAGGCCGACGGGTCGGCCACGGCGTGGAACGCGACGACATGGTCGATCTCGAGCCGGATGCCGATGCTCTCGCCGATCGCGTGGTCGTGGTGCGACGGGACGACGGCGAGCACGCGGGTGCCGGACGCGAGCGCGAGCGTGTAGAGGAACTCGGCGCCTCGGAACGTCTTCGACCGGACGACCGCGCGCCACGGACTGCTGTCGTCGTGGACGATGTCGTCGGGGCGCAGCAGCACGTCGACCGCGTCACCCGCCGCGACTCCCGGCGGCCACTCGCCTTCTAGCTCGCCCAGCTCGGTGACGAGCCGGCCGCTCGAATCCGCGACGCCTCGCACGAACACGCCCTGCCCGACGAAGTCGGCGACGAAGCGCGAGCGGGGCCGGTGGTAGACGTCGTAGGGACTGGCCCACTGGTCGATCACGCCCTCGTTCATGATGCCGACCTCGTCCGCGATCGCGAACGCCTCGTGCTGATCGTGCGTGACGAGGATCGCCGTGATCCCCGTCTCCTTGAGGATCGCGCGCACCTCGACCGACAGACGCTCGCGCAGGTCGACGTCGAGATTCGAGAACGGCTCGTCGAGCAGCAGCAGCTCGGGCTCGGGCGCGAGTGCGCGGGCGAGCGCGACGCGCTGCTGCTGGCCGCCGGAGAGTTCGTGCGGATAGGCGCGGCCGACGTCGGCGAGGCCGACGAGCCCGAGCATGCGCCGTACGCGCGCGTCGCGATCGGCCGCGGTCCGGCGCTCGAGCCCGAACGCGACATTTCGCGTGACATCGAGGTGCGGAAACAGCGCGTAGTCCTGGAACACCATGCCCACGCCGCGCGACTCGGGAGGAACCGATCGGCCCGGGGACGAGACGACGCGCCCGGAGAACGCGATCGTGCCGGCGCGCAAGGGCTCGAATCCGGCGAGGCAGCGCAGCACGGTCGTCTTGCCGCAGCCGGAGGGGCCGAGGAGGCAACCGATGCCGCCGGCGGCGAGCGAGAACGACAGCCCCCGCACGACCGGCTGCGTATCGTAGGCGTGCTCGAGCCCGGCGACTTCGACCGATGCGGCCATCGCGCGAGTCTACACGGCGGGTACGCCCGATCGGCGGGCTTCGCGCTGCGCTGCGCCACCGCGGCGCTCGATGCCCGGCAGCCGCGCCGCGATCCCCGGGCCGATGCGCATCTGCGGCGTCGCCGGCGGCGCGAGGCCCTGCGCGAGCTCGCGCGCCTCGACGCTCGCGCGCGCCACGTCGAACGCCTGCGCGACGCCGTTCGCCGTTGCCATGCCTTGCCGGAAGAACGCATCGCCGAACAGCGTCGCGTCGCTTCCCACGTCGCAGGCGTGCGGCGAGGCGTCCGATTGCGCCGCCACGATCACGACCGTGTCGTCGTCGGCGAGCTCCTGCAGGAAGCCGCCGGCGTGGCAGGCCGAGATCACGACGATCCGGTGGCGGATGCCGGCGTCGTCGAGCGCGCTTTTCAGGAGCTCGGGCGTCAGCGGCACGAGCTCGAGTCCCGGCATGTGGACCTCGAGCTCGCGGCGCGGGCTGCCGGTCGTCGCGACGTACACCATCACGACGTCCTCGTCCGCGTCCATCGCCGCGGCGATCTCGTCGAGCGCGGCCCGCAGGTGGGTGAGCGTGGCCATCGGCGCCGACAGCAGCGTGCGCGTGCTGTTGACCAGCGCGAGCGAGCGCCCTTCGGTCCCCCAGCGCTCGTCCATCACGCGCTGCGCGGCCTCGACGTCGCGCCGGAACGCGTCCTCGGTGGCGTCCCCGGCGAAGCCGACGAAATAGAGGTCCGCGCGGCCGGGCCGTCCGTCCTCGAGCGCGTCGAGCGCGTGGTCGAGGATCGTCGCCTGCAGCGCGAGCACGGGCTCCGACGCCGGGTTCGGGTGGCGCGAATCGCCCTCGTCGCGCGCGAGCGGCGCGAACCACGGCTCGATCGGCGCGATCGCCGGCGCGTAGAGGATCGGCGCGGCGAGCAGCAGCCCGCCGCCGATCGCGCGGAGCACGCGGTGTGACCGCCGGTGCTCGAGCGCCACGTGGACGGCACGCACGAGCACCGCGACGATCCAGGCCAGGACGACCGTGTCGAGCGCGTCCGCAGCGACCCGCGGCACGCCGAGGCGCTGCCAGGGCATCGCGTTCGCGACCTGCAGGACCGGGAACGACGCGAGCACGATCACGGGCACGGCGAGCGCGAGCGGCGGGTCGCGGAACGCGAGCGCGAGGATCGTGGCGGTGAGAAGAAGCAGGCCGCCGGACAGCACCTCGCTGCCGAGCCCGTACCACGAGAACGCGCCGCCCTCGCCGTAGCGCACCGCGTCAGTGCCGATCTGGACTGCCGCCGAGATCACGAGGAGCGCGATCAGCGCGGCGGGTCCGACGCGGAACGCGAGGCGCCGCACCGGCAGCATCAGCGCGAGCCGGAGTCCCGCGGCGAGATTGACGGCGAGATCCCGCGCCAGCGCGAGCATCAGTCCGCCGGCCGCGCGTGCGCGGCGACGTAGGCGCGGACCACGTCGGCGTCGTTCGCGATCACCGTGCGGTGCTGCGGGCGCGACTCCAGCCCGTCGAACGCGGCGGGACGCGCGGGATCGCGGCCGAGCGCCTCGCGGATCGTCGCCGCGAACTTGGCCGGCAACGCCGTCTCGACGCACACGAGCGGCACCTCCGCGTCGCGATGCTCGCGGCCGACCCCGATGCCGTCGGCCGTGTGCGGGTCGACAACGACGCCGTATCGCGCCGCCACCTCGCGGATCGTCGCGATGCGGTCGGCGTGCGTGCTCATGCCCGACACGAAGCCGGACGCCTCGACCGCGGACCACGCGTCGGTGCCGGCGAGGTCGAAGCCGCCCTCGCGCGCGAGCCTCGACCAAAGCTCGCGCAGCACCGCCGGATCGCGCCCGACGATGTCGTGGACGTAACGCTCGAAGTTCGACGCCTTGCTGATGTCCATCGACGGCGAGGACGTCGCGCGGGTCTCGGCGGCGGCGCGCGGACGGTAACGTCCGGTGCGGAAGAACTCGTCGAGCACGTCGTTCTCGTTGGTCGCGAGGACGAGGCGCCGCAGCGGCACGCCCATGCGCTTTGCGACGTGCGCCGCGAGGATGTTGCCGAAGTTGCCGGTCGGCACGGCCACGTCGATCGGGCCGCCGGGCGAGCGCCGCGCGGCGAGCCAGCCGTGGACGTAGTAGACGACCTGTGCGGCGATGCGCGCCCAGTTGATCGAGTTGACCGCGCCGATCGCGTAGCGCCGCTTGAACGCGGCGTCGCCGGCGATCGCCTTGACGATGTCCTGGCAATCGTCGAAGGTTCCCTCGACGGCGAGGTTGTGGATGTTCGCGTCGTCGAGCGAGAACATCTGCGCCTGCTGGAACGGGCTCATCCGCCCGCGCGGCGAGAGCATGAACACGTCGATGCCCTTGCGCCCGCGCATCGCGACCTCGGCCGACGAGCCGGTGTCGCCCGACGTGGCGCCGAGGATCGTCAGGCGCCGACCCTCCTGCGCGAGCACGTACTCGAACAGCTCGCCCAGGAGCTGCAGCGCGATGTCCTTGAACGCGAGCGTCGGCCCGTTCGACACCCGCAGCAGCGCCAGGCCGGGCTCGAGCTCGCGCAAGGACACGATCGCCTCGCCGCCGAACTTGTCGGCGGTGTAGGCACGCCCGATCAGCGCGCGCAGGTCCCCGGCCGGGATGTCGCCGATGAACCTCGACAGCACCGCGAACGCGACATCGCGGTAATGCGCGCTCGCCAGCGCGTCGAGCTCGGCGGCCGCGAACGCCGGATAGCGCTCGGGCACGGCGAGGCCGCCGTCGGGCGCGAGCCCCTCGAGCAGGATCGCGCGGAACGGCTGCGGGCGGTCGCACCAGGCGCCCCGCGTCGAGACGTAGTTCACGCGAGGTCTTCCATCCGGATGCGCACTACCGCGCCGCGCACCGTGGGCAGCGCCTCGATCCGAGCGATCGCGTCGACGACGCGCTTCTCGACCGAGCGGTGGGTGAGCAGGATGATGTCGGTCTGGTCCTCGCCCTCCGAGGGCTCCTTCTGGATCATCGCGTCGATCGAGATCTCGCGGTCGGCGAGAATGCGCGTGATGTCCGCGAGCACGCCGGGCCGGTCGTCCACGCGCATGCGCAGGTAGTAGCTCGTCTCGACCTCGCCAATCGGGAGCACCGGCAGCTCGTCCAGCTGGTCGGGCTGGAACGCGAGGTGCGGGACGCGGTGCTCGGGATCGGCCGTGTGCATGCGCGTCACGTCGACGAGGTCGGCGATCACGGCGCTCGCGGTCGGCTCGGCGCCCGCGCCGGCGCCGTAGTAGAGCGTCGCGCCGACCGCGTCGCCCTTGACCAGCACCGCGTTCATCGCGCCCTCGACGTTGGCGATCAGGCGCCTCGCCGGCACGAGCGTGGCGTGCACGCGGAGCTCGTAGCCCGCAGGCTTCCGCCTCGCGATGCCGAGGAGCTTGATCCGGTAGCCCATCTGCTCGGCGTAGCGGATGTCCTCGCGCATCAGCTTCGTGATGCCCTCGTGGTAGGCCGCCTCGAAGCGCATCGGCACGCCGAACGCGATCGCCGCCATGATCGTGAGCTTGTGCGCGGCGTCGATGCCCTCGACATCGAAGGTCGGGTCGGCCTCGGCGTAGCCGCGCCTCTGCGCCTCGGCGAGCGCCGTCTCGAACGACGCCCCCGTGTCGCGCATCGTGGACAGGATGAAGTTCGACGTCCCGTTGATGATGCCGGCGATCCACTCGATGCGGTTCGCGGTGAGCCCTTCGCGCAGCGCCTTGATGATCGGGATGCCGCCGGCGACCGCCCCCTCGAACGCGACCATCACGCCCTTCGCGTGGGCGGCGGCGAAGATCTCGTTCCCGTGCAGCGCGAGCAGCGCCTTGTTCGCGGTGACGACGTGCTTCCCTGCGGCGATCGCGGCCATCACGAGCGTGCGCGCCGGCTCGATGCCGCCGATCAGCTCGACGACGATGTCGACGTCGGGATGCGTCGCGACGACGCCCGGATCGCTCGTCAACTGGATGCCCCGGACCGCGCGCGTCGCCTCGCGCGCGCGCTCGAGCGTGCGCGTGCCGATCCACGCGACGCGGATCGGCCGGCCGGCGCGACGCGCGATCTCGCCGCCGTTGCGCTCGAGGACGTCGAAGACGCCCTTGCCGACGGTGCCGAAGCCCAGCAGGCCGACGTTCAGTGCTTGCATCGGTGTTCCCGTCTGTCGCGTTCGCGCCGGCGTCAGGCCGCCTGCGACAGGCCGTCGTCGCGGAACATCTGCTTGATGCCCCGGATCGCCTGGCGGGTGCGCGCCTCGTTCTCGATCATCGCGAAGCGCACGTGGCCGTCGCCGAACTCGCCGAAGCCGATGCCCGGCGACACCGACACCTTCGCCTGCGCGAGCAGCCGCTTGGTGAACTCGAGCGAGCCGGCCGCGCGGTAGGCCTCCGGGATCCTCGCCCACACGTACATCGACGCCTTCGGGTTGTCGACCATCCAGCCCGCCTCGTGCAGCCCGCGCACCAGCACGTCGCGGCGCCGCTGGTAGCGCATCGCGATCTCGGCGACGCATTCCTGCGGACCCTCGAGCGCGGCGATGGCCGCGACCTGCAGCGGCGTGAACGTGCCGTAGTCGTGGTAGCCCTTGATGCGGCCGAGCGCGTGGACGAGGTCGCGGTTGCCGACCATGAAGCCGATGCGCCAGCCGGCCATGTTGTAGCTCTTCGACATCGTGAAGAACTCGACCGCGACGTCGCGCGCGCCGGGCACCTGCATGATCGACGGCGCCTTCCAGCCGTCGAAGCAGATGTCCGCGTACGCGAGGTCGTGGACGACCCAGATCCCGTACTCGCGCGCGAGCGCGACGATCTTCTCGAAGAAGTCGAGCTCGACGCACTGGGCGGTCGGGTTCGCCGGGAAGTTGAGGATCAGCATCTTGGGCTTCGGGAAGCTCATCCGGATCGTGTGCTCGAGCTCGGCGAAGAAGTCGACGCCCGGCGCGAGCGGGATCTGGCGGATGTCGGCGCCCGCGATGATCGGCCCGTAGATGTGGATCGGGTAGCTCGGGTTGGGGACGAGCACCGTGTCGCCGCGATTGAGCGTCGCGAGGGCGAGGTGGGCGATGCCCTCCTTCGAGCCGATCGTGACGATGGCCTCGCTCTCGGGATCGAACTCGATTCCCCAGCGGCGCGCGTACCAGTGGCAGATCGCGCGGCGCAGGCGCGGGATGCCCTTCGACACCGAGTAGCCGTGCGTGTCGCCGCGCTGCACGGTCTCGACCAGCTTCGCGACGATGTGCGGCGGCGTGGGCCCGTCGGGATTGCCCATGCCGAAGTCGATGATGTCCTCGCCGCGGCGGCGCGCCGCCATCTTCAGGTCGGTCGTGATCGCGAAGACGTAGGGGGGCAGCCGCTCGAGGCGGTCGAAGTGCTTCGGGGGAAGGGGCATGTCGGGCTCTCGCGTAAGCGCCCGGAACCGTCCGAGCGACGCGCCGCGCCCGTCCGGCGCGGTGCCGGTCCGGAGGCGACCGTATAATCGTAGCCAATTCGCGGGTTTACCGCAATGCACCATCCCTTCGCGCGAACACGACGTGAAGCTCTCCCTCGACAGCGGCTCGGGCATCGTGGTCACCGGCACCGGCGCGGGCTGGATCCGCGTCGGCAGCGAGGAAATCCGCGAGAACGTCGTTCTGACGCGCGAGCGTGTCCTCCCCGGATGGGCGCCCGCGGGCTTCGACGCGCTGGTCGAGGCGGACCTGGCGGCGCTGCTCGCCCACGAGCCGGAGGTCGTGATCCTGGGAAGCGGCCCGGCGCAGCGGTTCGCGCACCCCCGGCTGCTGCGCCCGTTGCTCGACGCCGGCATCGGCGTCGAGTCGATGGCGACGCCGGCGGCGTGCCGGACGTTCAACATCCTGAACGGCGAAGGCCGGCGCGTTGTCGCGGCGCTGATCGTCACGGGGTCGGACCCTGCTCGGAAATCGAGCGGGGCCTGACCCTGCGGGAACCCCGTTGACCCGCACAGGAGTCGTCGTCGCGATCGGCACCGCGCAGACGCTCGCCTGGGCGTCGAGCTACTACCTGCCGGCCGTGCTGGCCGACCCGATCGCCGCGACGATCGGCGTGTCGCGAACCTTCGTGTTCGGCGCGTTCTCGGTCGCGCTCGTGCTGATGAGCTTCATGGGGCCCGCGATCGGTCGGCACATCGACGCGCGCGGCGGGCGCACGGTGCTGGTCGCCTCCGCGCTGGTGCTGCCCGCGGGACTCGTGCTGCTGGCCGCGGCGCAGGGACCGGTCTCGCTCGCCTTCGCGTGGATCGTGCTGGGCGTCGGGATGGCGCTCGGCCTCTACGACACCGCGTTCGCGGCGCTGGCCGCGATGTACGGACACGCGGCGCGCACGCCGATCACCGGCATCACGCTGATGGCCGGCTTCGCGAGCACGATCGGGTGGCCGGTGTCCGCGTGGCTCGACCATGCGATCGGGTGGCGCGGCGCGTGCCTCGCGTGGGCCGCGGTCCACGTCGCGGTCACGCTGCCCTGCTACCTGTCCGCGGTTCCTCGTCGCGCGGTACGCGGTCGTCCGGCGCATGGCGGCCCTGCGGACGCCGCGGCGCCGCCGCCGCGCGCCCCACTGTCGCGCCATGCGATGCCGCTGATGGCGTTCGCGTTCGCGATCGTCGCGTTCGTGTCGACGGCGATGGGCTCGCACCTGCCACGGCTGCTGCAGGACGCCGGCGCGAGCACCGCCGCCGCGATCGCCGCCGCATCGCTCGTCGGACCCGCGCAGGTCGCGGCGCGCTTCGCCGAGTTCCTGAGCGTGCAGCGCTACAGGCCGCATCCGGTCGTCGTCGCCCGCGTGGCCGCGAGCCTGCATCCGGTGGGCGCCGGCGCCCTCGCGCTGATCGGCGGCGCCGGCCTCGCCGCGCCGGCGTTCGCGCTGCTGCACGGTGCGGGCAACGGCCTCCTGACGATCGCGCGCGGCACGCTTCCTCTCGCGCTGTTCGGACCGGCCGGTTACGGGCATCGCCAGGGCACGATCGGTGTCGCCGCGCGGCTCGCGCAGGCCGCGGCGCCCGTCACGTTCGG
>CAJPFI010000042.1 GCA_905339295.1 Burkholderiales bacterium | reverse complement strand
GCCCTGGCACCAAGGTCGTGTGCCTCGGCAACATCGCGCAGATCGACACGCCGTACCTGACCGAGGGCAGTTCGGGACTCACCTACGTCGTCGACCGGTTCAAGGGCTGGCCGCATTCGGGCCACGTGACGCTCACGCGCGGCGAGCGATCGCGGCTCGCCGACCACGCGGCGGAGATCCTCTAGCGCATCGGGGCACGGCCTCCTGTGGGTCGGGCTTCAGCCCGACGCCTTTCCGCTACAGGATCTCGGCGGCGCGGTCGGCGAGCCGCGAGCGCTCGCCGCGCGTGAGCGTCACGTGGCCCGAGTGCGGCCAGCCCTTGAAGCGGTCGACCACGTAGGTGAGGCCCGAGCTGCCCTCGGTCAGGTAGGGCGTGTCGATCTGCGCGATGTTGCCCAGGCACACGACCTTCGTGCCGGGGCCGGCGCGCGTGATCAGCGTCTTCATCTGCTTGGGCGTCAGGTTCTGCGCCTCGTCGATGATCAGGAACTTGTTGATGAACGTGCGGCCACGCATGAAGTTGAGGCTCTTCACCTTGATGCGCGAGCGGATCAGGTCGCGCGTCGCGGCGCGGCCCCATTCGCCGGCCTCGTCGTCGGTCCTGTTGAGCACGTCGAGGTTGTCCTCGAGCGCGCCCATCCACGGGTTCATCTTCTCCTCCTCGGTGCCCGGCAGGAAGCCGATGTCCTCGCCGACCGGCACCGTGACGCGCGTCATGATGATCTCGGTGTAGACCTTGAACTCGAGCGTCAGCATGAGCCCGGCGGCGAGCGTGAGCAGCGTCTTGCCCGTGCCCGCCTGGCCGACCAGCGTCACGAAGTCGACGTCCGGGTTCATGAGCAGGTTCAGCGCGAAGTTCTGCTCGCGGTTCCGCGCGACGATCCCCCACACGTTGTTCTTCTGGTGCGAGTAGTCCTTGAGCGTCGACAGGAGCGCGGTGCGGCCCTGCGCCTCCTTGACGATCGCGTGGAACGGCGCCTCGCCCGGCGGCTCGAGGTAGACGAATTCGTTGGCGAGCAGCGACGGCACCAGCGGCCCGGTGATCCGGTAGAGCGTGTGGCCGCCGTGCTGCCACGACTCGATGCCCTTGCCGTGCCGCTCCCAGAAGTCGCCCGACAGCTCCTCCATCCCCGAGTAGAGCAGCTCGGTGTCCTCGAGGACCTTGTCGTTGAAGTAGTCCTCGGCGGCGAGCCCGAGCGCCCGCGCCTTGATGCGCATGTTGATGTCCTTCGACACCAGCACGACGTCGCGGCGCGGGTGAAGGCGCGCGAGGTGCATGACGACCGCGAGGATCTGGTTGTCGGCCTTGCCGTTGGCGAGCGACGGCGGCAGCGTGGTCGTGATCGTGTCGGTCTGCAGGTACAGGCGGCCGCTCGCCGCGCCGTTCGACTTCTGCTCGAGCGGGATGCCGCCCGAGATTCCGTCGCCGCCGAGCCCGGCGTGCGTCGTGACGAGCTCGTCGAGGAAGCGCGAGGCCTGCCGGGCGTTGCGGGCGACCTCGGTGACGCCCTTCTTGTGGTTGTCGAGCTCCTCGAGCGTCAGGATCGGCAGGTAGATGTCGTGCTCCTCGAACCGGAACAGGCTCGTGGGGTCGTGCATCAGCACGTTCGTGTCGAGCACGAACAGCCGGGTGGACGTCGGGGCGGTGCGGCCGCCGGTCTTCGATGCGCGGGCGGCCTTTCGGGAAGCGAGCGAGATGAGCTGGGACGGGGCGGGGCGCAGCTTGCGTTCGACCATGGGTCTCCTGTCGGGCGCCTGACGGGACGAGGACGCTTGGGCGCCACCTGTTCCGCATCCTACGCCGCGCTCCGGCGAAAATACAACGGGTGGTGCCCGCAACCCCCGGAAAGTCCACCGATTGTGGCGGCGATGGCCGGACGGCGTGTGCCGTCGCACCCGCCGGCGTGGCCGGCGAGCGGCCCCCGATTCCGTCGGCGCAGACCGTCCCGGTCCCGCCGGCACGTCCCTTGCAGCGTTGTCCTGTCGCCACGCCTCCTTCCGGACTCCCTCGACCGCACGATGGCCTCCCTTGCCCGCACGAATCCCGCCGCCGCGCGCCGGCTCGCATGCCTCGCTCTCGCTTTCGCGCTCGCGGCTCCGGCCGCGGCCCAGGAGTCGCGGATCGTCGTCGGACAGTCGATCGCGCTCACGGGCGGCGTCGGCGAGCACGGGCAGGCCGTCGCGGCGGGCGCGCGGGCTTACCTCGACGGCGTGAACGCAGCCGGGGGGATCGGCGGGCGCCGGGTCACCGTGGTGACGCGGGACGACGCAGGTGACGCCACGCGCGCGGCCGGGAACACGCGCGAGCTGATCGAGCGCGACGGCGTCGTCGCGATGTTCGGCGGCCTCGAGGGAGGCCCCTGCGTCGCGACGCTGAAGGAGGCGTCCGAACGCGGCGTGCCGCTCGTCGCCTGCATGGCGGGCTCCCCCGAGATGCGCGAGCCGTTCAACCGCTGGAGCTTCCCGGTGCGCGCGGCGCACCTCGACGAGTTCGACCGGCTGCTGGAGGTCGCGAAGACCTACGGCTTCGCGCGCGTCGCGTTCGTCCATGCGGACTCGGACACCGGGCGCAAGCACCTCGCCAACGTGCGGCGCCTCGCGGGCGGGCGCGGGATCGAGGTCGTCCCGATCGTGATGGCTGCCGGCGCGACGCCGGCATCGTACGCCGACGCGATCGGCGCGGCGAAGGTCGACGCGGTGTTCAACCACGGCTCCTACGCGAGCTACGTCGCGATCATCCAGGCGGCGCGCAGGAGGGGGATCGCGCCGATGTTCATGGCGGTGAACTCCGGCGCGGCGCAGGCGGCGCGCGCCCTCGGTCCCGAGGGCAGGGGGCTCGTGTTCACGCAGGTCGTACCGTTCCCGTGGGCGGTCGCGATCCCGCTGGTCAAGGAGTACCGGCAGGCGCTCGCGCGCTACGCGCCGGGGACCGAGCCCTCGTTCTCGAGCCTCGAGGGCTACGTCAGCGCCAAGGTGCTGGTCGCGGGCCTGCGCGCCGCCGGCGGCGACGTGACGCGCGGCGGCATCCAGCGCGCGATGGAGGGACTCGGGACGGTCGACCTGGGCGGGATGCTGGTGCGTTACCGCCCGGGCGCCCACACCGGTTCGACGTTCGTCGACACGGTCATCGTCGCCTCCGACGGGCGCTTCTCGCGGTAGCGCGGGCAGGGGTTCCCGCCGCGCGCGCCTGCCCCGGGGCGCGCCAGGCGCCGGTCAGCGCTTCAGCGTCTCGACGAATGCGAGCACTTCGGCGGCGTGGCCGGGCACCTTCACGCCGCGCCACTCGCGGGCGAGCTTGCCTGCGGCGTCGATGACGAACGTCGAGCGCTCGATCCCGCGCACCTGCTTGCCGTACATATTCTTCATCCTGATCACGCCGAATGCCTGGCACAGCGTCTCGTCGGCATCCGAGATCAGCGGGAACGGGAAACCCATCTTCGCGGCGAAGCCCTGGTGCGACTTGATCGAGTCGCGCGAGACGCCGGCGACGACGGCGCCCGCCTTGGCGAACTTCGCATGGAGGTCGCGGAACTGCTCGCCCTCGGTCGTGCACCCGGGCGTGTTGTCCTTCGGATAGAAGTACAGGACGACCGGGTGCCCGCGATGGTCGGCGAGCGCGAACGGGCCGGCGGTCGCCTCGGCGGTGAACTCGGGGGCCTTCTTGCCGATCATGGCGTGCTCCTCCGTCGACGGACGTTTCGGATCAGGCGGCGCGCGGCAGCGCCTCGCCCGGAAAGGGACCCTGCTGCACGAACAGCGTACCGCTGCGCCCCGGGACGCTGCCGATGCCGACCGCGCAGCGCGGCAGCGCGAACGGCTCCACCGACGCGTGGAGCGAGCGGAGGCTGACCGGCGACCAGCCCTGCGCCTTCCAGCCGGCGACGAGCTGCTCGATGACCGGAAGCAGGCGCATGCCCTCGAGCTCGGCATGCAGCGTGAACACGTGCCCGGCGGGCGCGGGCGCCTCGGTCAGCCCGAGCAGCCGGTCGGCGACGTTCGACGCGTCGACGCCGTCGAGCCCGATCAGTTCGTCGAGCGTGGGCAGCGTCGTCGGGAACTGCGGGCAGCGCACCGGCTCGGCGTTCCAGAACGGCAGGTGCGGGTGCGTGCCGCGCCCGTCCGAGCAGACGTCGAAGCCGAGCCGTTGCGTGAGGCGCAGCGCGTGGAGGTTCATCTGCCAGCCCGCGGCGCCGTGCGTGCGCGGCGGCTCCTTGAACACGTCGGTGTAGCGCTCGCACGCCATGCGCATCTCGCGCGCGGTCCACGCGGCGTCCGCCGCCGCGACGCCGTCCTGCCAGCGCACGTGGTCCCAGCAGTGGATGCCGGTGTCGAACCCGGCGTCGCGCGTCATGCGCATGACGTCGCCGGCGCGGCGGCCGATGTCGGGCCCGGGCAGCAGCGTGCCGTACAGCAGCGTCTTCACGCCGTAGTGCTCGACGACGCCGGTGCGCCGCACCTTGCCGAGGAACCCCGGCCGGAAGGCGCGCCGGATCGCGCGTCCGGTGTGGTCGGGACCGAGGCTGAACAGGAACGTCGCGCCGACGCCGTGCCGGCGGAACAGGTCGACCAGCGCCGGGACGCCCTCGCGCGTCCCGCGCAGCGTGTCGACGTCGACCTTGAGCGCGAGCCGCATCACTCGACGAGCGCGCGCGCGGCGGCGACGTGGCCGCGGTAGGCCTCGAAGATGCGCTCGAGCGCGTCGTCCATGCCCACCACCGGCGCCCAGTCGAGGTCGCGCATCGTGTTCCCGATCGCAGGAACGCGGTTCCGGACGTCCTGGTAGCCCTTGCCGTAGTAGGTCTCCGACGACGTGTCGACGAGCGTGACCGTCGCGGCGCTCCCGGCGTACTCGGGGATGCGCCGCGCGAGCGCGAGCATCTTCCCGGCGAGCTCGCGCACCGAGACGTTGTTGGCCGGGTTGCCGATGTTGTAGATCCGTCCGCTCGCGACACCGCCGGGGTTGTCGATGATCTTCATGAGCGCCGAGATGCCGTCGTCGATGTAGGTGAACGCGCGCTTCTGCGCGCCGCCGTCGACCAGCCGGATCGGCTCGCCGCGCACGATGTGGCCGAGGAACTGCGTGATGACGCGCGAGCTGCCCTCCTTCGGCGTGTTGATCGAGTCGAGCCCCGCGCCGATCCAGTTGAACGGCCGGAACAGCGTGTAGTCGAGCCCCTGTTCCATCCCGTAGGCGTGGATCACGCGGTCCATCAGCTGCTTCGCGCACGCGTAGATCCAGCGCGGCTTGTTGATCGGCCCCAGCACGAGCTCCGAGGTCTCCGGGTCGAACGCCTCGTCGCGGCACATCCCGTAGACCTCGGAGGTCGACGGGAACACGAGGCGCTTGCGGTGGCGCACCGCGGCCCGGACGATGGGCAGGTTCGCCTCGAAGTCGAGCTCGAACACGCGCAGCGGCTCGCGGACGTAGGTCGCCGGCGTCGCGATCGCGACCAGCGGGAGCACCACGTCGCACTTCTTGACGTGGTACTCGATCCACTCTCGGTTGATCGTGATGTCGCCTTCGAAGAACCGGAAGCGCGGGTCGGGAAGCAGGTCGGCGATGCGGTCGGTCTGCATGTCCATGCCGTAGACCTCCCAGTCCGTGGACCGGAGGACGGCCTGCGACAGGTGATGACCGATGAAGCCGTTGACGCCGAGGATCAGGACGCGTTTCATGGGCGGGGGAGGCGCGCCGGCGTGCCGGCTGTCCGCCATTCTACCGGGGGTGCGCGGCGAGCCTCGCGTCGGGCGCGCGCGAGGTTGGCGCGGAGCCCTCGGCGCGTTCAGGCCGCGCCGCTCCTTCGGTCATCGCGCACGCGTGGCGAGCGCGGCGACCGCGAACGCATCGGCCGACGCGCCCGCATGCGCGGCGGACAGGATCGCGACGCAGGTCCCGTCGCCGCAGCGCGCGTACGCTCGCCCGTCCGAGACGAACACGCCGGGCGCCGCCGGCGCGTTCGGCGGCGCCGCCTCGAGCACCCGCGTGCGCAGCACCGCGAGCCGTCCGCCGGGCAGGTCGCAGAACGCGCCCGGAAACGGCGGAGCGACCGCGCGCACGAGGTCGTGCACGCGGCGTGCGGGCCACGACCAGTCGACCCGGCCGTCTTCGGGCGTGCGGCCGCCGAAGTACGATCCCGCGGCGAGGTCGTTCGGGCGACGGACCGCCGTGCCGTCGAGGACGCCGGGCAGCGCGCGGTCGAGCACGATCTCGGCGGCGACCGTGACCTTGTCGAACACGTCCTTCGCCGTGTCGTCGGGGAGGATCGGCACGCGCTGCTGGTCGACGATGCCGCCGGCGTCCGGCTTCGCGGCCATGTCGTGCAGTGTCGCGCCGGTCTCGCGCTCGCCCATCAGCACCGCCCAGTTGACCGGCGCGCGGCCGCGGTATTTCGGCAGCAGGGACCCGTGCATGTTGAGCGCGCCGCGCCGCGCGGCCGCGAGGAGCGGCGCGCCCAGCATCCGGCGGTAGTAGAAGCTGAACAGGAAGTCGGGCGCGAGCGCGGCGATGCGCGCGACGACGCGGGGGTCGTTCGCGTCGGGCGGCGCGATCCAGGCGATCCCGAGGTCGTCGGCGACGTCCGACACGCGCTCGAACCAGAGCGCCTCCGCCGGATCGTCCGCATGCGTGACGACGAGCGGAACGTCGATGCCGTGCGCGAGCAGCACGCGCAGGCAGCGCGCGCCGACGTTGTGGTAGGCGAACGCGACGGCGCGCGCCGGCGCCGGGCTCATACGATCTCCATCGGGGGGAGGGTGGCGCGCGCCGCGCGCGAAAGCGGCCCCGCGGCGACCATGGCGTCGAATGCGCGCTCGAGCGTCCGCGTGAACCGCTCGACGTCGCAGAGGGCCGAGCGCGGGAACGCGGCGAGCAGGTCGCCACGGACGCGGTCGAGATCGGCCGATGTCGCGAGCGCGACGGCGGTCTCCACGTACGCGTCAATCGAGGCCGCGACCCACTCGGGATGTCCCGCCGCGGCCAGCAGCGACGCGCCTTGCCGCGCGATCGGGCGCTCGCCGGCCAGCGCGACGACGGGCACGCCGTGCGCGAGCGCGTCGCACGTCGTCACGCCGCCGTTGAAGGGAAACGGATCGAGCGCGACGTCGATGTCCGAGTACGCGGCGAGCGCCTCGCGCCAGGGCAGCCACGGCAGGAAATCGATGCGGTCGACGGGCATCCCGCGGGCCGCCCAGCGATCGCGGATCTGGTCCACGGTGCCCGGGTCGCGGTAGGCCGAGGCGCGAAGCGCGAGCCGTGCCCCGGGCACGCGCCCGAGGATCGCGCGCCACGCGGCGAGCGCGCCCGCGCTCGACTTCGCGTGGCGGTTGAACGAGCCGAACGTCACGTGGCCGTTCGCGCGCCGCGGGCATGGCGCCGGCGCGGCCGGCTCGAGCGCCCGGTACGCGAAACGGCACGGCAGGAGCACCAGTCGCTCGCGGAACGACGGTGCGTCGGAGGCGGGCGCGAGGATCGCGTCGCTGACGCAGTAGTCGACGGCATCCATTCCCGTCGTGTCGAGGTAGTCGAGCCACGTGGCCTGGACGGGCGCCGGCCGGCGCGCGATCGCCGTCAGCCGGTTGCCCGGCGCGTGTCCGGCGAGGTCGACGAGGAGGTCGAGCCGGTCGCCGGCGATCGCCGCGGCGGCCGCGTCGTCGTCGCCGGGCAGGTCGCGCCACGCGTCGGCCGCGGCCCTCATCCGCGCGTTGACCGCCCCGTCTTGGCCATGCGCGGAGTACAGGAAGAGTTCGTGACGCGAGCGATCGTGGCGCTCGAGGACCGGCAGGAACAGCGTCGCGAGCGGTCCCATGCCGAATCGGGGCGACAGGTATCCCACGCGCAGGCGCCGCGGCGCGGCGCCGCCCTCGCGCGCCACCGGACGCGCCACGGCGGGGACCGCGTCGGCGTGCCGCTCGGCCCAGCGGCGGTGCTCGTCCGCGATCGCGTCGCGCGTCGCGAGCGACTCGTCGTACTGCAGCTCGAACAGAAGCGCGCTCGCGCCGGCGGCGTCGCCGGGCGCGAGCTCGACGCCCGCGCGCAGCTGGGCGAGCGCATCGGCATGCTCGCCCAGGCTCGACAGGTGCGCGGCCAGCGCGAAGCGCAGCGACGCCCGGCGCGAGTCGAGCGCGATCGCCTGGCGCAGGAGCGCGATCGCCGCCGGAAGCGCGGCGCGCTCGCCCAGCGCGGCCGCGCCGCGCTCGAGCGGCTCGACCGCGCTCGGTTCGAGCGCGTGCGCGCGCGACCACGCGTCGATCGCGCCCGATACGTCGCCCGCGCGTTTCAGCGCGCGGCCGAGCGCGGTCCACGCCGCCGTGGAGTCGGCGTTCGCGGCGACGCTCGCGCGGAGCGCGGCGACGGCGCCCGGAGCGTCGCCCCCCGCCAGGCGCAGCAGGCCGAGGTTGTGCCATGCCTTCGCGTCGCCGGGACGTCGTGCGACCTGCGCTTCGTACCAGGACGCGGCGGAGGCCGTGTCGCGCTCGTCGTGGAACGTGAGCGCGATCTGGTAGCGCGCGATCGCGTCGCCGGCGTCGCGCTCGAGCAACGCGACCCAGGCCGCGCGCGCGCCGGCGCGGTCGCCGGAGCGAAGGCGCGCCAGCGCGAGCGCGTGATAGGCGGGAAGCAGGTCCGCCGAGCGCGCGATCGCCGCGGCGAGCAGTCGCGCGGCGCCTGCCGCGTCGCCGTTGCGCCTCAGCACCTCGCCGCGCAACGCCAGGGCGGGACCCGAGTCGGCCGCGGCGGCGGGCAGCGCCGCGAGCGCCGACTCGAGGTCGCGCGTCGAGGGCTGGCCGAGCAGCCGCGCGACGCGTGCCTCGAACCCCGCGCCATCCCCGGTCGGCAGCGCCATGCTCCCCGGTCCCGCGCGTGCGTTTCCGCGATCCCGGCGCGGGCTCACGGCCCGGCCGCGACGTCGCTCCGCGGCGCCGCGTCCGCGCGCGGCGGCTCGCCGTCGGCGCGCTCGAGCACCGCGAGGACCGTGTAGCGCGGCCGCTCGCGAACCTGCTGGTAGATGCGCCCGACGTACTCGCCGACCAGGCCCACGCCGAACAGCACGATGCCGATCAGGAAGAACTCGAGGATGTCGCGGTCCCACATCGCGCGGAGCCCCTCGACATAGCGCCCGGTCACGAGGCCGCGCGCGGCCTCGAACAGCCAGAGGCCCAGGGCGACGAGCGCGACCGCCATGCCCAGCAGCGAGAATATCTGCAGCGGCACGAGCGAGAAGCCGGTGACGAGATCGAAGTTCAGCCGCACGAGCTTGTAGAGCGAGTACTTGGACTCGCCGGCCGCGCGCTCCTCGTGGGCGACCTCGACCTCGACCGGACGGTGCGCGAACGTGTAGGCGAGCGCCGGGATGAACGTCGACACCTCGCGGCTCGCCGCGACCGAGTCCGCGATCTCGCGGCTGTAGGCGCGCAGCATGCATCCCTGGTCGGTCATGCGGATGTGCGTGATCCGCTCGCGCAGACCGTTCATCAGATGCGACGCGACGCGGCGCCACCACGCGTCCTCGCGCCGGCGACGCACGCCCCCCACGTAGTCGGCACCCTCGTCCATCGCGGCGAGCAGCTTGCCGATCTCCTCGGGCGGATTCTGCAGGTCGGCGTCGAGGGTCACGACGCGCCGCCCGCGCACGCGCTCGAACCCGGCGATGATCGCCATGTGCTGGCCGGCGTTGGAGGCGAACAGCACGACGCGCGACACGTCGGGGCGCGCGCGGAACTGGTCGGCGAGGATCGCCGCCGAGCGGTCGCGGCTGCCGTCGTTGACGAAGATGACCTCGTAGCCCGCGCCGAGCGCGTCGAGCGCGGGGTAGAGGCGCGCGAACAGCGCCGGGAGGCCGGCTTCCTCGTTGTAGACCGGGATGACGACCGAGACGTCGGGGGCGGCCATGGCGTCAGCGGCGGCACTCGGCGAGGACGCGCCGGACGGCGTCGCACACCCGGTCGACGTCGTCGTCGAGCATGTCGGGAAAGAGGGGCAGCGTCACGGTTTCGCGCGCGATGCGCTCGGCGTTCGGGAACTGTCCTTCGCGGCCGCCATGGCGCCGGCCCAGCGTCGTCAGGTGCAGCGCCTCGTAGGAGATTCCGGTGCCGATGCCCTCTCGCTGCTGCATCGCGTCGCGGAACGCCGCGCGCGTGATCGTCATCCACTCGAGGGGCAGCAGCACGCAGAACATGTTCCAGGTACAGCCGTCGTCCGGCGCCGGACGCGGCGGCAGCAGGCAGTCGGCCTCCTCGGGCCAGCGCATGAAGTAGCGCTCGACGAGCGAGCGCCGCCGCGCGAGGATCGCGTCGAGGCGCTCGAGCTGTCCCACGCCGATGCGCGCGTTGACGTCGGGCAGGTTGAACTTGCCGCCCGGGATCGCGACGTCGCGCGTGCCGTCCCCGAGCCGCTCGATGCCGTGGAAGCGCAGCGCGTCGACGCGCGTCGCCTCGGCCCCGTCGTTCAGGACGATCGCGCCGCCTTCGATCGTCGTCAGGGTCTTGTTGGGATGGAAGCTGAACGTCGTGACGTCGCCGAACGATCCGCCGAAGCGCCCGCGAAAACGCGTGCCGAACGACAGCGCGGCGTCCTCGATCACGCGTACGCCGTGCCGCCGCGCGATCGCCAGCAGCGCGTCCATGTCGGTGGCCGACCCGGGCCAGTGCGTCGGCACGATCGCCCTGGTGCGCGGCGTCACCGCCGCCTCGACCGCGCGGAGGTCGATGTTGCGCGTGACGAGGTCGCAGTCGACGAACACCGGCGTCGCGCCGGCCCTGGCGATCATGTTGGACACGGTGAAGAACGTCTGCGCCGACGTGATCACCTCGTCGCCGGGTCCGATGCCGGCGAGGGCGAGCGCGATCTCGACAGCGGCCGTGGCGGAGGACACGGCGCGCACCGGGCGCCCGCCGCACAGTTCCGCGAGCCGCAACTCGAACGTCTGCACCCAGGGGCCGCTCGTGA
Source organism: Burkholderiales bacterium (assembly GCA_905339295.1). Taxonomy (GTDB): domain Bacteria; phylum Pseudomonadota; class Gammaproteobacteria; order Burkholderiales; family Casimicrobiaceae; genus VBCG01. Next base: position 768 of record CAJPFI010000042.1, on the reverse strand, counting down.
TCCAGCCGGAGCGGAGCACGTCGCCGACGCCTTCGATCGTCGCCGCGTCGATCGACGGGCGCGAGAACGGGAGGAACGGCTCGACTGCCATCACGCGCTCCTCGCCACGAGCCACACGCCCACCACGATGAATCCGATCCCGATCCAGCGCTGCAGCGTGACCGCTTCGCCGAACAGGAGTTGCGCGGCGATCGCGTTGACGACGTACCCGAACGACAGCATCGGGTAGGCGACCGACACGGGCACGCGCGAGAGCCCGAGGATCCAGACGACGACCGACACCGCGTAGCACGCGATGCCGGCCACGATCGGCGGGACGGTCGCGAGGCGTGCGAGCGTCGCGAGCCAGTTGTCCGCGGTCAGCGTGACAACGCCCGTCGCGTTGGTCCCCGCCTTCAGGAACAGCTGCGCCGCGGCGTTGAGCAGCACGCCGGAAAGGAGGAATGCCAGTGCCGCGGCGCTCACCGTGCGGCCCCCCCCGGGCTTGCCGCCGTGCAGCTTCGCGCCTCCACTCCCGAACGAGGGGGCCAGTGCCCTGGGGCGGCCCGGCGGCGCTCATGACGTCCTCCCCCGGGCTTGCCGCTGCGCGGCTTCGCGCCCCCCTCCTGAAGGAGGGGGCGAGCGCCTTGGGACGGCCCGGCGGCGCTCATGGGTGATCGATGCCGCGTCGGATTCGGCGGAGGACAAACCACAGCGCAACCGCGATCAGCGGGATCGCGGCGGCGACGACGAGGTCGATGTCGAGCGGGACGCCGGAGGATTTCGCCG
>CAJPFI010000041.1 GCA_905339295.1 Burkholderiales bacterium | reverse complement strand
CAGGGCAATCGCGCTATGTGGACGGCTTGCCGAAGATCAACCCGAACCGGTAATCGTCGTTGAGCGAAGCCCTGAGTTTGCGGATGCGCAGGCTGTCCCTGGAGGGGCCGTTGTGGCGGATGACGTTCAGGGCCATGCGCCGCACCAAGCCTAGGTTCTCCGCCGAGTGGTCCTTCCGGGTGCGGTTGGCATCCTCGCCGAACTGCACGTCCAGCACCCAGTGCTGGCCGTTCTCGATGGCCCAATGCCCGCGCACCACGTCCGCGAAATGCTCCAGGCCGGCCAGCGAACTCAGGTAGTAGCGGCATTCCGTGGTGGTTTGGCCGCCGATGATGCGGGTCGATTCCACCCGCCCCACCGCCCGCAACCCCGCCCATTCCGGCTTCTGCGCCAGCCAGTCTAGGTTTTCGCTGAGCACGTAGCGGCGGATTTCGATCCGCCCATGGCCTTTGTCGAGGGTTTCATGCACGGCCAATGCCCCCTTGGCGGCCTCCGTGTCCAACCACAGGCCCACGTCCTCGCGCAGTTGCGGGTGGTTGTCCTTCAGCGCCAACACATAGTCCGCGCCGCCTTGGGTGATCCTTTCGGCGATGGCCTTCTGGCAACCCATGGCGTCGATGCTGACGACGGCACCTTGCAAATCCAGCAGGCCCAGCACCTGCGGGATCGCCGTGATCTCGTTGGACTTGCCGTCCACCGCCTGCTGCGCCAACACCAGCCGCGCCTTGGCCGCATAGGCGCTCAACAGATGCACCGCGCCGTCCGTGCCCCGGCTGCCGCGCAGGGCCTTGCCGTCCAGGCAGACCTGCTCGCCCGCAAGGCTAGGCAGGGCCGACCGCGCCCAGCGCAGGAACGCCGCCGCGAAGGCACCCGGCCCCAGCCGCCCGACGACATCGCTGAGCGTGTCGTGCGAGGGGATGCCGTTGGGGAGTTCCAGGAATTGCCGGAACCAAGCCTCTTTTTCGCGGGCGAAGGTTTCCATCCCCACCCAGTCTTCGATGCCGCTCAGCACCGCGCAGAAAACGATCATCAGGATGTCTTGGAGCGGGTGCAATTTGTTCTTGGTGGCCCGCCGGGGGTCGGTAAGCCGGGTAAAGTACGGTCGAGGATCAGGAAGCATGCGGTGCGGGCACAAAAACGCCACCGTATCGCATCCGACTGTCAAGGGCTAGATAGCGCGATTGCCCTG
>CAJPFI010000040.1 GCA_905339295.1 Burkholderiales bacterium | reverse complement strand
GCCCGACCATCGGAAGGCATCGCGAGGGTGCGGGTTCTGTGGGTCGGGCTTCAGCCCGACGATCGGCAGGCATCGCGAGGGTGCGGGTTCTGTGGGTCGGGCTTCAGCCCGACGATCGGAAGGCATCGCGAGGGTGCGGGTTCTGTGGGTCGGGCTTCAGCCCGACGCACCGGGCCGATCCGCCTGCCCGCCGGGCAACCTGGGGCCGCATCATAATCGCGCTGGCCCATGCAATCCTCGATCCCGACGATCGCTGCCGCGGACGTGCACGCGGCGCTCGACTGGCGGCTGCTGGTCGACGCGCTGCGTGCGGCGTTCGCCGCCGGCGCGACCGCGCCGGTGCGCTCGAGCCACGCCGTCACGCCGGAGGGCGACCGCCTGCTGCTGATGCCCGCATGGGACGGTGTCGGCGGGCTGGGCGTCAAGATCGTCACGGTGTTTCCGCGCAATCGCGAGCGCGGACTGGCGAGCGTCGGTGCGATCTACGTGCTGATGGACGGTGCGACCGGGCACCCGGTCGCGCTGATCGACGGCGAGGCGCTGACGCTGCGACGCACGGCGGCGGCCTCGGCGCTCGCGTCGACGTACCTGTCGCGGCCGGACGCGCGAGCGCTGCTCGTCGTCGGCACCGGTGCGCTCGCGCCCCACCTGGCGGCCGCGCACTGCGCCGTGCGCCCGATCGACGACGTCATGGTGTGGGGGCGTCGCCCCGACCGCGCGGAGCAGGTCGCGGCGACGCTGTCGGCGCAGGGGCTGCCGGCGCGCGCGGTCGCGCGCCTCGACGAGGGCCTCATGCACGCGTGCATCGTGAGCTGCGCGACGACGTCGCGCGAGCCGATCCTCCTCGGCGCCCAGGTGCGCGCGGGCACGCACGTGGACCTCGTCGGGGCGTTCACGCCCGAGATGCGCGAGAGCGACGACACGCTCGTCGCGCGCGCGGAGGTCTTCGTCGACACGTACGCGGGCGCGCTCAAGGAGGCCGGCGACCTCGTGCAGCCGATCGAGCGGGGTGCCTTCGCGCGCGAGCGGGTGCGCGCGGAACTGGCCGAGCTCGCGACCGGCGCACGCGCCGGTCGGCGCACGCGCGACGAGGTGACGCTCTTCAAGTCGGTCGGCACCGCGCTCGAGGACCTGTGCGCCGCGCGCCTGGTCGCGCAACGCTTCCGCTGACGCCTCCGTCCCGCATCCCGTCGCGCGACGCGCGCTGGCGTCGCGCCTGCCCTTTATTTTCGCGATCCCCGGCAGCGCCGGCGATAGCGAGCATACTGGTGGTGCCCGTGCCCCGCGGCGCGGGCGGATGCATGAATCCCCGTGCGCCCGGACGAGAAAGCGAACACCGTGTCCCGTCGAATCGAATTCCCGGAGTTCACGCGCGTCGAGACGACGCCATGCGTCGCGCCCGATTGTCGCGGTTCCGCGGCCAACGAGTCTGGCGCCGCGCCGAAGGACCGCCACACGCTGACCGCCCCCGACGGCCGGGTGCCCGTCACCGCCGCTTCCTGGACGGTGAGCCTGGCGCCGGCCCTTGGCGTGGTTCCCGGCCCCGGCGGGGTCCGGCGCACCTGGTCGCGCGGCCCACGGCGATGAACGGCGTCGACGGCACCTATGCGAGCCCGGCGGTTCGCGACGGCTTCCTGTCCGCGCTCGACCGGCGCGACGGTGTCACGCTGACGCGGCTGGCGCGCAACATGACGAGTTGCGGCAATCCGCTGCCGAGCACCACCTGCACGCAACTGGGCATCCCGGTCGGAAGCTCGTACGGGTTCGCGGCGAGGCTGATCGTCGTAAGCGGCGGCAGCCCATGGCTCGCGCCGGGTGCGAAGATCGCAGGGGCGGTGGACCTGCGATCGGCCGAAGACCGGGTCGCGGCCGAGGTGCTCGCGACTGACGGAAAAGGCGCGATCCCCGCCGCATAGCGCGCGCATCGTCGCGCTTGCGCACCGGGCCACCGGTTGGGCCGGTCGACCGCAGCGGCGCGAGCGCGCTACGAACTTGCCGGGTCGATCCCGGCCGGCCTGTCGTGGCCGATGTGCGCGAGCTCCTGGCGTGGCTGCGACAGCGAAGCGTCGGACTCGTCCGGCTCCGAGGCAGTCGGTACGACCGCCGGCGGCGCGTCGTCCACCTGCTCGCCGAGGAATCCGCCGCTCTGGTGCTCCCACAGCCGTGCGTAGAGGCCGCCGCGCGCGAGCAGGCTGCGGTGGTCGCCCTCCTCGACGACCCTGCCGCGGTCGAGCACGATCAGGCGGTCCATCGCGGCGATCGTCGACAGGCGGTGCGCGATGGCGACGACGGTCTTGCCCTCCATCAGCCGGTAGAGACTCTGCTGGATCGCCGCCTCGACCTCGCTGTCGAGCGCGGAGGTCGCCTCGTCGAGCAGCAGGATCGGCGCGTCCTTGAGCATCACGCGCGCGATCGCGATGCGCTGGCGCTGGCCGCCCGAGAGCTTGACGCCGCGCTCACCGACATGCGCGTCGTAGGCGCGCCGCTCCTTCCGATCACCGAGGCCGACGATGAACTCGTGCGCCTCGGCGCGCCGCGCGGCCGCGATCATGTCGTCGTCGGTCGCGTCAGGCCGGCCGTAGACGATGTTCTCGCGCACCGAGCGGTGCAGCAGCGACGTATCCTGGGTGACCATGCCGATCTGCGCGCGCAGGCTGTCCTGCGTCGCGAGCGCGATGTCCTGCCCGTCGACGAGGATGCGGCCGCCTTCGGTGTCGTAGAAGCGCAGCAGCAGGTTGACGACGGTCGACTTGCCCGCGCCCGACCTCCCGACCAGCCCGATCTTCTCGCCGGGACGGATGTGGAGCGAAAGGTCGTCGATCACATGCGTCCTGCCGCCGTAGGCGAAGCTCACGTGCTCGAAGCGGATGTCGCCGTGCCTCACGTCGAGCGGGCGCGCATCCGGCCGGTCGACGACCGCGTGCGGTCGCGCGATCGTGTTGATGCCGTCCTGCACGGTTCCGATGTTCTCGAACAGCGAGGCCATCTCCCACATCACCCAGTGCGAGATGCCGTTGAGCCGCAGCGCCATGGCGGTGGACGCCGCGACCGCGCCGACGCCGACCTGGCCGTTCATCCACAGCCAGAGCGTCGCGCCGGCCGTCGAGCCGACGAGCGCCATCGACAGCGCGTGGTTGACGATCTCGAAGCCGGTGACGAGCCGCATCTGGCGGTAGACCGTTCCGAGGAACTCGCCCATGGCGCCCTTCGCGAACGCGGCCTCGCGGCGCGCGTGCGAGAACAGCTTGACGGTGGCGATGTTGGCGTACGCGTCGGTCATGCGGCCGGTCATGAGCGAGCGCGCGTCGGCCTGCTCGCGGGCGATGCGGCCGAGGCGCGGAACGAAGTACGTGAGCGCGGCGACGTAGAGCGCGAGCCAGCCGAGGAACGGGGCGAGCAGCCACGCGTCGAAGCCGCCCAGCACCGCGAGCATCGTCGCGAAGTAGATGATCACGAAGACCAGCAGCTCGGCGACGATCATCCACGTGTCGCGCACGGCGAGCGCAGTCTGCATGACCTTGGTCGAGATGCGGCCGGCGAACTCGTCCTGGTAGAAGCCCATGCTCTGCCCGAGCATCAGGCGATGGAAGTTCCAGCGCAGCAGCATCGGGAAGTTGCCGGCGATCGCCTGCTGCTTGATCGCCGATTGCAGCGCGACCAGCGCGACGCTGCCTGCGAGGACGCCGGCGAGCAGAAGCAGCCGCTCGCGCTCGTCGACCCACAGCCGCGCGGGCTCGACCTTCGCGAGCCAGTCGACCACGCTGGCGAGAAGGCCGTAGAGGTAGGCCTCGAACACGCCGATCGCGGCGGTCAGGATCGTGAGCGCGACCAGCCACGGCCGCACGCCCCGGGTGGCCGCCCAGAGGAACGCGTAGAACCCGTGCGGCGGCGCCGGGGGCGCGGCGTCGGGAAAGGGGTCGACCAGGCGTTCGAACTTGCGCAGCACGCGGGATCTCCGGCGTTCGGGGGACTCCCGGCGGGGACGGCCTTCTGGGCCGTCGGACGGAGGCTCGCGGGTGCGCTCGAGCCCGGGCCGGCGAGGCGGGACGCGAAGGATAGCGCAACGCGTGCATCGGCGGCGTCCCGCTGCGACGGGCGACGATCCGGGGGTGACGAGCGACGTTCGCCGATCCGGGCGCGGCGCAGGGACCGGGCCGGTGCGCTACAGTCCCGCGCCATGGCCACGCGCGATCGCGAGCACCGGCTTTCCGCGGACGACCTCGAGGCGATCCTCGGGGTCACGAGCGCGCTCGCCGCGCCGTTCGACCTGATGACGATGCTGGGCGAGGTGGTCAGCGCGGCCAAGCAGGTGCTGCACGCCGACCGCGCGTCGGTGTGGTTGCACGACCCCGCGACCGACGAGCTGGTCCTCGAGGTCGCGACCGGCATCGCGCCGGTGCGCGTGCCGTCGGGCGCGGGACTGGTCGGCGCATGTGCGCGCGGGCGCACGATCATCAACGTGCCCGACTGCTACGCCGATCCGCGCTTCGACCCGGCCGTCGACCGCGCGTCGGGCTACCGCACGCGCTGCATGCTGACGCTGCCTCTGGTCGACCACAAGGACGTGCTGGTCGGCGTCATGCAGGTGCTGAACAAGGACGGCGGCATCTTCGACGCGGACGACGAGGCGCTCGCGACCGCGCTGGCGGCGCAGTGCGCGGTCGCGCTGCAGCGCGCGCGCATGACCGAGGCGGCGATCGAGGGCGAGAAGATGCGCCAGGCGCTCGAGATGGCGCGCGTCGTGCAGATGAGCACGCTGCCCGCGGCGATGCCCGTGACCCCCGGCTACGAGGTGTGCGCGCTGTTCCGGCCCGCGGAGCTCACCGGCGGCGACACCTACGACCTCGCAACGACCGACCGGGGGCTGCTCGTCGTGCTGGGCGACGCGACCGGCCACGGCATCGCGCCCGCGCTGTCGGTGACGCAGATGCAGGCGATGCTGCGCATGGCGTTCCGGCTCGGCGCGGACCTCGACACCGCCTACCTGCAGCTCAACAACCGGCTCGCCGAGACGCTGGCGGACGACCGCTTCATCACCGCGTTCATCGGGTTGCTCGACCCGGTCGCGCACCGGCTGCGGTTCCACAGCGGCGGGCAGGGGCCGATCTTTCATTTCCGCGCGGCGGGCGGGGTGTTCGAGCGCCACAAGCCGACCAGCTTCCCGCTGGGGGCGATGCCGCTCGCGTCGCCGCGCCCGCCGACCACGCTCGCGATGGAGCCCGGCGACATCCTCGTGCTGCTCTCCGACGGCTTCTACGAGTACGCCGACGGCTCGGGCGCGCAGTTCGGCGAGGCGCGCGTCGAGGAGGTCGTCGCGGCCGGGCGCGACCTCCCGGTGGCCGCGCTACGCGACGCGATCCTGTGCGCGGTGGAGGCGTTCGCCGGGGGGGCGCCCCAGGCGGACGACATGACCGCGGTGCTGGTCAAGCGCGTCGGAGGGCGGGCGACCCGGTCGCGGTCGTTCCCGCGCAGCTTCGCGTCGATCGCGCCGATGGTCGCGTTCACCGCGGAGGCGTTCTCCCTCCTGGGGATCGCGCCGGCGCACCTGCCGACGATCGATTTCGTGGTGGAAGAGCTGTTCACGAACATGGTCAAATACGCGACCGGCAGCGACGCGCCGGTGCGCGTCGACGTGGCCGCGATCGACGGCGGCGTCGAGGTGACGCTCGTCGACACCGGCGTGGATCGCTTCGACGTCACGCGGTCGCCGGACGTCGATGTGCATGCGCCGGTCGAGGAGCGCAGGCCGGGGGGGCTCGGGCTGCACCTCATCCGGCGCATGGTCGACGCGATCGAGTATCACTATTCGGACGCGACGCGGCAGAGCCGGATCGTGTTTCGCAAGACCGGGGCGTGAGCCGATCCACGCGTGGCCCGGGGGACGCAGGGGGAGGCGATGCTCACGATGGAATTCGGCCCGGACGGCTCGGTCGTCCTGAACGGTCGGCTCGACGCCGCGCAGTCGCCTGCGGCGCAGTCGTTCCTCGACAAGGTCGACGGCGTGGTGACGCTCGACTGCCGGGGTCTCGAGTACATCTCCAGCGCCGGGCTCGGCGTGCTCCTCAGGACGCACAAGCGGCTTCTGGCGAGTACCGGCAAGGTGAGGCTCACGGGCGTCGGCCCGCACCTCAGGGACATCTTCACCTACTCGGGCTTCGATCAGCTGTTCGAGATCGAGGCGGGCGGATGACACCCCCCCGTAGCGAGCAAAGCTCGCTTCCCCCCAGGGGGCGCCGCGCCCTTGGGGCGGCCCGGCGGGCGCGGGGGACACCCCCCCGAAGCGAGCAAAGCTCGCTTCCCCCCGGGGGGCGCCGCGCCTTCCGGTCGCCGGCGGTCGCAATTCGCGTGGGCGTTCCCAACTTTTCCGCGCGCAGCGGGTAATTGTGGACAACGACGACGACGATCGGCAACTGGTCGAGCGGTTCCGCCACGGCGATCGGGAGGCGTTCGCCGATCTCGTGGTCCGCTACCAGCGGCCGGTCTACAACGCCGCGTGGTGGGTGCTTCGCAGCGTCGAGGACGCGAGCGATGTGGCGCAGAGCGTGTTCCTGAAGGTGGCGGAGCGGCTGGACGACTACGACCCGCGTTACCGGTTCTTCAGCTGGATCTACCGGATCGCGGTGAACGAGTCGCTGAACGTGTTGCGCCGCAACGGGCACGAGGAGCCGTTCGACGGGGAAGTCGACGTTCCGGGACCGGACGGCGACGATCCGGAAAGGCGGGCAAGCGACGCCGAACTGTCGGCGAGGGTCCGCAACGCGGTGATGGGAATGGCGACGAACGACCGGACCGTGCTGATGCTCCGGCACTTCTCCGAACTGAGCTACCTGGAGATCGGGCAGATCCTGGAACTGGACGAGAAGACGGTGAAGTCCCGCCTGTTCGAGGCGAGGCAACGCCTGCGCGGACTGCTCGGCGACCTTCACGACGAACGACGATGACATCCAACCACTCCGCCCGACTGATGCACGCGGTCCTCGACGGCGAGGCGACGCCCGCCGAGGCGCGCGAGCTCGAGGGCCTGATGGACGCCGATCCGGCGCTCCGCGCCCGTTTCGACGCGTGGCGCCGCATGTTCGATGCGCTGGGCCGCGTTCCCGGCGCGTATCCGCCCGAGGGGCTGGTCGCGGCAGTCATGGCGAATATTCCGCATTCCCCGGCGGGGCCGGGGAGCAAACTCTCTGCGCGATCGCGCGTAATTGGCGTAGCGTCCGAACACGCCGGGGCGGTCCCGGCAACCGGCCACAGGATTACCCGGCCGACGACTTTCCTGGGGGGTCACAGCATGAGCGAGCAAACGATCGGTTCCTTCAGCAAGCGCAAGATCTGGATCGGTGCCGGCATCGCCGCGGTGGCAGTCATCGTCGTCGCCGGCTACGCTCTGGACGCCCCGCCCGGCACCACGGACGCGGTCGGCACGATCGCCCCGGCGCAGCGGTACGTCGCGCCGCAGAACACCGCGGTCGACGTGCAGCCCGGCATTCCGACGCGTCCGATGACGGCGTCGGTGCCCCCGGCGCCCGACAGCACCGCGGCGGGTCTCGCCCAGGGTCAGGCGCTGGGTCAGGCACAGGGCCTCGCCCAGGGACAGGCGCTCGGACAGGCGCACGGCGTCGCGCAGGGTCAGGCGCTTGGCCAAGCCCACGGCACGGCACTCGGCCAGGCGCAGGGCCAGGCGCTCGGACAGGCGCACGGTGTCGCGCAGGGTCAGGCGCTCGGCCAGGCCCACGGCACGGCTCTCGGACAGGCGCAGGGCCAGGCGCTCGGACAGGCGCAAGGACAGGCACTCGGACAAGCCCAGGGTCTGGCACAAGGACAGGCACTCGGACAGGCGAAAGGTCAAGCTCTTGGCCAGGCCCAGGGTCAGGCGCTCGGCCAGGCGCAAGGCAAGGCGCTCGGCCAGGCGCAGGGACAGGCACTCGGACAAGCCCAGGGTCAGGCCCTCGGCCAGGCGCAGGGCAAGGCCCTCGGCCAGGCGCAAGGCAAGGCGCTCGGACAGGCCCAGGGTCTGGCACAAGGTCAGGCTCTCGGCCAGGCGCAAGGCAAGGCTCTCGGCCAGGCGCAAGGCAAGGCGCTCGGCCAGGCGCAAGGACAGGCACTCGGACAAGCCCAGGGTCAGGCCCTCGGCCAGGCGCAAGGCAAGGCCCTCGGCCAGGCGCTCGGTCAGGCCAGGTGACGAACAAAGGGCGCAGCACAGCGCCTGCAGTCCTCCGTATCCGGTAGCGGGTCTCCCCCGCCCGCGAACCCGAGCCGCCGGCCTCGCGCCGGCGGTTTGTTTTTTGGCGAAGCCACCCTATGCTTCGGCTGGCGGAATCTCGGGGGGCGGATCCGATGCGGCGCCTGATCGGCGGGATCGTGTTGTGGCTGGCGCTCGCGCCCGCGCCTGCCGCGGCCGACGAGGACAATCCGCTCGGCATGTCCTACCTCGAGACACCGAGCGTGCGTCTCGTCTGGTTCGAGCCGCTTGGCTTCCTGGCGCCGCATGCGGCGCGAACGTTCACCAACGCGCTCGCCTGGCAACGCCAGCGCTTCGGGTGGGTGCCCTCCGAGTCGACCACGGTCCTGCTCAAGGATCTCGCCGACTACGGCGGCGCGGGCGCGGGCGCGGCGCCGCGCAATCGACTGACCTTCGACATCGCGCCGGTGTCGCACGCGTTCGAGACCTATCCCGCGACCGAGCGCATGTACTCGCTGATGAATCACGAGCTGGTCCACGTCGCGCAGGGCGACGTCGCGAACGCGCAGGACCGCTTCTGGCGCGCCGCCTTCCTCGGCAAGGTGCAGCCCAATGCCACGAACCCCGAGTCGCTGCTCTACACCTACCTGACGGTCCCACGCTTCACCGCGCCGCGCTGGTACCTCGAGGGCGGCGCGGCGTTCATGGAGACCTGGATGGGCGGCGGCCTCGGGCGCGCGCAGGGCGGTTACGACGAGATGGTGTTCCGGACGATGGTGCGCGACGGCGCGCGCTTCTACGATCCGCTCGCGCTGGTGTCGCGCGGCGTTCGCGTCGACTTCCAGCACACGGCCAATGCGTACCTGTACGGGACGCGGTTCATGAGCTGGCTCGCGCTCGAGCACGGGCCCGAGAAGGTCGTCGAGTGGATCCGCCGCGACGACGGCAGCGAGCGCTACTACGCCGACCAGTTCCGCAAGGTGTTCGGCCAGCCGCTCGACGCGGCGTGGGGGCGTTGGATCGCGTACGAACGCGACGTCGCGCAGCCCGCCAACCTCGCGGAGGTCCGCAAGTTCCCGATCACGCCGTACCGGCGGCTCGCGGCGGGCGCGGTCGGCTCGATCTCGCGCCTCCACTTCGACGAGTCGACGTCGACGCTCTACGGCGCGTTCCGCTATCCCGGCACCGTCGAGCACGTCGGCGCGATCGACACGCGCACAGGCGCGGTACGGCGCCTCGCGGACATCAAGCGCGCGATGCTCTACAAGGTCGCGTCGGTCGCCTACGATCAGGCGAGCGGCACGCTCTTCTACACGAACGACAACCTCGCGTGGCGCGACCTGATGGCGGTCGACGTCCGGACGGGCGAGTCCCGGATGCTGTTCGAGGACGCCCGCGTCGGCGAATTCGCGTTCAACCGCGCCGACCGCTCGATCTGGGGCGTGCGGCACGAGAACGGCTTCGCGTCGTTCGTGCGCATGGCGCCGCCTTACGACGAGTGGCGGCGCATCGTGGCCTTCCCGTACGGAATGGTGCCCTACGACGTCGACCTCTCGCCCGACGGAGCGCGCCTGTCCGCATCGGTCGGCGAGTCGTCGGGCGACCAGTTCGTGCGCGTGTGGAACCTCGACAGTCTGCTCGCCGGCGACACGGCGCCGCTGTCGGAATTCCGGTTCGGGCAATCGGTGCCCGAAAGCTTCGTGTTCTCGCCGGACGGGCGCTACCTGTACGGCAGCAGCTACTACACCGGCGTGTCGAACATCTTCCGCTACGAGGTCGCGACCGGCGAGATCGAGGCGGTGTCGAACGCCGAGACCGGCTTCTTCCGGCCGCTGCCCCTCTCGGACGGCAAGCTCGTCGTGCTGACCTACACGGCCGAAGGGTTCGTTCCGGCGATCATCGACCCGCAGCCGCTGAAGGACGTGAGCGCCGTCACGTTCCTCGGCGCGCGGATCGCGGCGAAGTACCCGGTCGTCACGCAATGGCAGGTCCCGCCGGCCGCGACCGCGGACTACGAGAAGGAGATCGTCGCCGAGGGCGTCTACCGGCCGCTCGCGCACCTGTCGCTCGAGAGCGCCTATCCGGTGCTGCAGGGCTACAAGGACGCCTCCGGCGTCGGGTACCGCATCGACATCTCGGACCCGATCAAGTTCGCGAACCTCGCAATCGTCGCGGCGTGGACGCCGATCGGAGACCTGCCGGGCGGCGAGCGCGGTCATGCCGAGATCTACGGCAACTACCTTGGATGGCGCGCGGGCGCGTCGTGGAACAAGTCGGATTTCTACGACCTGTTCGGGCCGACCAAGCGCAGCCGCAAGGGACTCGCGCTCAAGGGGGGCTACGACTACCTCGTCCACTGGGACGATCCGCGCCGGATGGAGCTCAAGTTCGACATCGCCTTCTACGACAAAATCGACACGCTGCCGGAGGCGCAGAATGTCGGGACGACCTCGGACCGGCTGCTGACCGGCGAGGTCGGCGCCTACTACACCGACGTTCGCCGCTCGATCGGCGCCGTCGACGACGAAAAGGGCATCGCGTGGTACGGCGTCGCGACCGTGAACCGCGCCAACGGGCGCACGCCGGTGCTGGCGCGCGGAGCGTTCGATTACGGGTGGGCGCTGCCGATCGGCAATTCGTCGATCTGGTCGCGCACGGTCGCGGGCGTGTCGAGCGGCGACCGGGACGACCCGGTCGCGAACTTCTATTTCGGCGGCTTCGGCAACAACTACGTCGACAGCGGATCGATCAAGCGCTACCGCGAGTGGTATGCGTTCCCGGGCTTCGGCCTGAACGAGCTGTCGGGCCTGAGCTACGCGCGCCAGATGGTCGAATGGAACGCGCCGCCGGTCGTGTTCGAGCGCGTCGGGACGCAGGCGTTCCACCTGTCGTGGCTGCGCACCGCGGTCTTCGCCTCGGCGCTGTGGACCGATCCCGAGCGCTCGTCGCACCGGCGCGACTACCAGAACGTCGGCCTCCAGGCCGACCTCCACTTCAGCGTGCTGCACTGGTACGACATGACGCTGTCCGCGGGGTTCGCGGTCGGGTTCCGCGAGGGGCGGCGCGCCGGCGACGAGTGGATGCTCTCGCTCAAGATCATGTAGGGTGTGCCGACGGGTTCCGGGGAAGCCCTGCCCAGGTCCACGCCGCGCGTTGGCGCACATGAGCCGTTGTCCGGACGACCCGCGCTGCGTCGGTGCGCCAACCCTTCGGGACGCGCCATCCGGGGCGCTGGCATGGTTGCCGCCCCTGGGTGTGGGGCCTGCCACACCCGGCGGGCGGCGTCGCGCCATCGTCCCCGGCTGGCGCGTCGCGCCGCCGCGGACCTGCGCAGGGCTCGGTTAGCGAACGCGCCATGTCGCCCGACTTCCTGTGGGACGCGCTGGTGGGGATCTCGCCGGTGCTCGGATTCCTCGCCGCGCTCCTGTGGCTCGACAGCTACAAGCTCGTGTCGATGCGCGTCGTCATGCTGGTCGTTGCCAGCGGCGTCGTCGCGGCGGTGGCCTGCTACTTCGTCAACGGCGCCTTGCTCGCGCGCACCGGCATGGACTTCGCCGCCTACTCGCGCTACGTCGGGCCGCCGGTCGAGGAGCTGGCGAAGGGACTCGTCGTCGTCGCGCTGGTCCGGGCGCATCGCGTCGGGTTCCTCGTCGACGCTGCGATCCTGGGCTTCGCGGTCGGCGCGGGTTTCGCGGTCGTCGAGAACCTGCAGTACCAACGCATGGTCGCCGACGCCGGTGTCGCGACCTGGATCGTGCGCGGCTTCGGCACCGCCATCATGCACGGGGGCGTCACCGCGATCTTCGCGATGACCGGACTCGCGATGCTCGAGCGCGCGGGCCGGGCGACGCCGGTCGCGTTCCTGCCCGGCTACGCGATCGCCGTCGTGCTCCATTCGGCGTTCAACCACCTGGTGGCCTCGCCGCTCGTCGCGACGCTCGCCGTCGTCGTCGTGGTGCCGATCCTGATGGTCCTGGCGTTCGAGCGCAGCGAACGCGCGGTCGGCGACTGGCTCGGCCGCGGCTTCGACGCGGACACCGCGATGCTCGAGTCGATCAATTCCGGCGCGTTCGCGGACTCGCCCACCGGCCGCTACCTCGACTCGCTGCGGAGCCGCTTCCGCGGGCCGATCGTCGCGGACCTGCTGTGCTACCTGCGGCTGCACACCGAGCTCGCGCTCCGCGCGAAGGGCGTGCTGATGATGCGCGAGAACGGCTTCGACGTCCCCGCGGACGAGGCGACGCGCGACAAGTTCGCGGAGCTGGACTACCTCGAGAAGAGCATCGGCAGGACCGGGCTGCTCGCGCTGAAGCCGATGCTGCACATGAGCCACAAGGACCTCTGGCAGCTCCACATGCTCGGAAAGTGAGACGCCGCGACTTGCGCGAACGCGTCGCCGCGGGCGATGATGCGTCCGGCATGCAGCAGGACTTCCTCGCGCCGGAGCGCCGCGCGCAACTCGTGCAGGTGCTGACCGACGTGTTCGGCGGCCTCGACGCGTCAGCGCTCGCCGACGTCGAATCGAAGCTCGAGTGGACGTCGCTTCCCGGCGGCGCGACGCTCTTCCGCCAGGGCGACCGCGGGGACGATGTCTACGTGATCGTGAACGGGCGCTTGCGCGCCGTGGTCGACGATCCCGAGGGCGGCGTGCGCGTTCTCGAGGAGGTCGGCCGCGGATCGGCGGTGGGCGAGCTTGCGCTTCTCACCGGCGAGGCGCGCGCGGCCACCGTCGTCGCGGTGCGCGACAGCGATCTCGTCAGGCTCCCGAAGGCCGCGTTCGACACGCTCCTCGACCGCCATCCCCGCGCGATGATGCAGATCGCCCGCGCGGCCGCGGTGCGGCTGCGGCGATCGTCGCAGCAGCCGTCTCGCGCCGGCGCGGCGCCGGTGACGCTCGCGCTGATACCGGCCGGACCCGGCGTGCCGTTGCGCGCGTTCGCGGACCGCCTGACGGCCGCGCTGCGGCGCGGCGGCGACGTCCTGCGGGTCGGCAGCGCCGACGTCGACCGGCACATGGCGCGGCCGGGCATCGCGCAATCGGCCGACGGCGACGATGCGCACGGGTCCATCGTCGCGTGGCTGTCCGCGCAGGAGCGCGAGCACCGCCACGTCGTGCTCGAGGCGGACGCGGAATGGACGGCGTGGACGCGGCGCTGCCTCAGGCAGGCCGACCGTGTGCTCGTCGTCGGCCGCGCCGGCGACGATCCGGCGCCGGGGCGCGTCGAGTCGGAGGCGGCGGCCGGGTTCGCGCCGCGCCGCGAGCTCGTGCTGCTGCAATCGGACGATTGCCGGCTGCCGGCGGGGACCGCGCGCTGGCTCGCGCCGCGCGACGTCGCGGCCCACCATCACGTCCGCCTCGGGAACGATGGCGACGTCGAGCGGCTCGCGCGCCGCGTGAGCGCGCGCGCGGTCGGCGTCGTGCTGGGCGGCGGCGGCGCCCGCGGGTTCGCGCACATCGGCATGCTGCGCGCGCTCGCGGAGGCGGGCATCGAGGTGGACGTCGTCGGCGGGACGAGCATCGGCGCGCTGATCGCGGGCGCGCACGCGCGCGGGCTCGCGGTCGACGAGATGATCGAGGTCGCCCGGAGCTTCGCGTCGCCGAGCAAGCTGCTCGACCGCACGTTGCCGCTCGCGTCGCTGATGGCGGCGCGGAAGGTGACCGCGCTCTACCGGCACCTGTTCGGCGACGTGCGCGTCGAGGACCTGTGGATGCCGCTGTTCGCGGTGTCGTCCAGCCTGTCGCGCGCGCGGGCCGTGATCCACCGCAGCGGGCCGCTGTGGCATTCGGTGCGCGCCAGCACGGCGATCCCGGCCATCTTCCCGCCGCTGCTGAGTGACGACGGCGACGTGCTGGTCGACGGCAGCGTGATGAACAACATGCCGCTCGACGTGATGCGCGAGTGGTGCGAGGGCGGCACGGTGATCGCGCTCAACCCGATGCCGACCGACGACAAGTTGAAGCGCTACAGCTTCGGGCCGAGCCTTTCGGGCTGGGAGGCGCTCAAGGGACGGTTCAGGTGGTTCGGCTCGACGATCCGCGCCCCGTCGATCCTCGGCAGCGTGATGCGCGCCACCGAGATCAACAGCGCCAACCGCATGCGGCTCCCGTCGTTCCGCGCGCTCGCCGACCTCCTGGTCGAGCCGAAGCTCGGCGGCTACCCGATCCTCGCGTTCGACCAGTACGAGCAGATCATCGAGATCGGCTACGCGAGCACGCGCGACGCGCTCGCGGCCTGGCGGCCCGCCGCCGCGACCTCCTGACGCGCTCCGCCGCGGGTCAGGTCCGCCACGTCGGGTCGTGCCGGTCGAGCTTGCGCAGAAGCGCCGGCCAGGCTATGCCGCCGCCGACGTTGCGCGTCACCGCCTTCCACTGCGCCCGGCCGCCGGCGAGCACGTCCGCCGGTACGCGCAGGAGCTCTCTCCCGCCCGCCTGCGCGCGGAGCTGGATCGTGCACACCGACTGGAACAGGTACATGTTCAGGAACGCCGTGGCGACGCTGTCGCCCACGGTCAGGAGGCCGTGGTTGCGCAGCATCAGGAAGTCCCGGTCGCCCAGGTCGCGCACGAGGCGGGGCTTTTCGTCCTCGTCGAGCGCGATGCCCTCGTAGTCGTGGTAGGCGAGCGACGACAACACGAGCATCGACTGCTGCGAAATCGGCAGAACGCCGTCGCGCTGCGCCGACAGCGCGATGCCGTCGAGCGTGTGCAGGTGCATCACGCACGCCGCGTCCGCGCGCGCTGCGTGGATCGCGCTGTGGATCGTGAACCCGGCGGGGTTGACCTCGTAGGGGCTCGCGCCGACCTTGCGGCCGTCGAGGTCGATCTTCACCAGCGACGACGCGGTGATCTCGTCGAACGTCATCCCGTACGGATTGATCAGGAAGTGATGCCCGGGGCCGGGAACGCGCGCCGAGACGTGCGTGAAGACGAGGTCGTCCCAGCCGTACATCGCCGCGAGGCGGTAGCACGCGGCGAGATCGACGCGCCGCTCCCATTCGGGCGCGGTGACCTGCGGGCGGAGGGATTCGAGCGGTGCGCCCATCGGGATCTCCTTCGGGTGGGTGAGGTCGGGCGCCGCGCCGTCACGCCGCCGGTCGCGCTTCGCGCTCCGCGATCTCGGCGAGCCAGTGCGCGGCCTCGCGGAACGCGCGGGTGCTCGACTCGGCGCGGCCGCGGACGTAGCCACCCTGGATGGCGGTGAGGACGAGGCCCGCGAACGCGTCGCGCCGCCTGCGGTCGGCGATGTCGAAGTGCCTGGCGATCAGCGTGCGCCAGTCGTCGAACGCCGCCGCCGCGGCGGGCCGCACGTCGGCGAGTTGCTCGTCGAGGTCGAGCGTCACCGCGCCGACCGCGCAACTCGCGCCGTAGCCCGCGTCCTCGAGGCGGCGCTCGAGCAGCGCGAACAGCGCGCGGACCTTGGCGCGCGGACCCCGCGCCCGCGACAGCGCCTCGTCCATCGACGCGTGGACGCTCGAGGCATAGCGCCCGAGCGCTTCGACGGCCATCTGGCGCTTGCCGTCGGGAAAGAAGTGATAGACGGAGCCCTTGGGCGCGCCGCTGGCGGCGACGATCTCGTTGACGCCGGTGCCCGCGAGGCCGCTGCGGCGCATGAGCGCGATCGTCGCGTCGAGCATTCGCGCCTTCGCCGCCGCGCCCTTCGGGGTCGTCATCGTGCACCTAATAATAGACCGGTCTATATATAATCGGCGCTGCCCGGGCCGGCTGTCAAGTCCCGCGCCGCCGGCCGCGCCCCGGCCCGGCGCTCCTGTGGTATCCTCCGTCCTGCGGCCATTGTCTCCAGTCCCCTGCCGCAGTCGATTCCGACCTTCGCCGTTCCCTCCGTTTGGCTATGACTGGCCGCCCCGAAAGGGCGACTGGCCGAGCGTTTTTCGAAAGTCTCACATGTCGTTCCAATCGCTCGGTCTGTCCGACGCGCTCGTGCGCGCGGTCGCCGAACAGGGCTACACCCGGCCCACCCCGATCCAGGCCCAGGCCATTCCCGCCGTCCTCGCGGGCGGCGATCTCCTCGCCGGCGCCCAGACCGGCACCGGCAAGACCGCCGGCTTCGTGCTGCCGATGCTGCAGCGCATGTCGACCTCGTCCGCGACGCATGCGCCGTCCGGCTCGCGCGGCGCCCGCACGCCGGTGCGCGCGCTGATCGTCACGCCGACGCGCGAACTCGCGGCGCAGGTGGAGGCATCGATCCGCACCTACGGCAGGCACCTACGCTTCAAGTCGATGACGCTGTTCGGCGGCGTGGGCTTCGGCGGGCAGGCCGCGCAACTGAAGCGCGGCGTCGACATCGTCGTCGCGACGCCGGGCCGGCTGCTCGACCATGCGCAGCAGGGCAATCTCGACTTGTCGAAGGTCGAGATCCTGGTGCTCGACGAGGCCGACCGGATGCTCGACATGGGCTTCCTGCCGGACATCCGCCGCATCCTGGCGCTGCTGCCCGCGAAGCGGCAGAACCTGCTGTTCTCGGCGACGTTCCCCGACGAGATCCGCGCGCTGGCCGGGCGCCTGCTCGACCGCCCGCGCACGATCGAGGTGACGCCCCCCAACTCGACGGTCGACGTGATCCGCCAGAAGGTCTTCGATGTCGGCCGCGACCGCAAGCGGGAGCTGCTGTCGTGGATGATCGGGCGCAATCGCTGGAGCCAGGTTCTCGTGTTCACGCGCACCAAGCACGGCGCCGACAAGCTCGCGCAGGCGCTCGAGCGCGACGGCATCCGCGCGCAGGCGATCCACGGCAACAAGAGCCAGGGCGCGCGCACGAAGGCGCTGGCCGATTTCAAGGAGGGCGGCGTCCACGTGCTGGTCGCGACGGACATCGCCGCGCGCGGCATCGACATCGACCAGCTGCCGCGCGTGGTCAACTACGACCTGCCCAACGTGCCCGAGGACTACGTGCACCGGATCGGCCGCACCGGCCGCGCCGGCGCCGACGGCGAGGCGATCTCGCTGGTGTGCGTCGACGAGCACGCGTTCCTGCGCGACATCGAGCGCCTGATCCGCCGCACGATCCCGCGCGAGACCGTCGCGGGCTTCGAGCCGGACCCGGGCGAGCGCGCCCAGCCGGTGTTCAGGCAGCAGCGCGGCCGCGGCCAGCAGCACGCGCCCGGCGCGAACCACGCTTCCGCGCGCAAGCCGGGCGCGCCGCGCGGCGGCAGCCATGCGCAGTCGCGCGGGCATGCGCAGGGCGACGCTCGGCCGGCCGGCCGAAGCGGCGGACACACGCATGGCGCTGCGCGCGGCCACGCGCCGGCGGCGACGTCGACGCGGTCGAGCGGATCGCAGCGCCGGCGCGCCACCGCGCGCTAGGCAGGCGCGTCCGGAGCGCGGCTCAGCCGGCGTTCGCGCCAGGCGCTCCCGCCAACGCGACGAGCGCCGGGCCATACCGCTCGAGCTTCGCCGCGCCGATGCCGTCGATGCTCGCGAGCGCGCGTAGCGTCGACGGTCGCGCGCGCGCGATCGCCGCGAGCGTGCGATCGTGCAGGATCACGTAGGCCGGGACGCCCTGCGTCCTCGCCTGCTCGAGGCGCCACGCCTTGAGCGACTCGAAGAGCCTGCGCGCATCCGCGTCGAGCGCCGCGGCCTCGCCGCGCACCTTCGGCGCCTTCGCCGCGCGCGCGACGGTGCGGCGCATCGCGACGGCCGCCTCGCCGCGCAGGACGGCCCGGCTCGCCTCGGCGAGCCTGAGCGCGCCGTGCGCCTCGTGGTCGACGCGCACGAGCCCCTGAGCGACGAGCTGCCGGAAGACGCTGCGCCACGTCGCCTCGTCGACGTCCGCGCCGAGGCCGAACACCGACAGCCGGTCGTGCTCCCGGCGCGAGATCCTGTCGCCGCCCTTGCCGCGCAGCACGTCGATCACGTGCGCCGCGCCGAAGCGCTGTCCGGTGCGGAAGATCGCGGACAGCGCCTTGCGCGCCGCATCCGTTGCGTCCCAGGTCTGCGGCGGCGAGAGGCAGTTGTCGCAGTTGCCGCAGGGCTCGCTCGCCTCGCCGAAGTAGTCGAGCAGCCGCACGCGCCGGCAGCCTGCCGTTTCCGCGAGCCCCAGCAGCGCGTTCAGCTTGGCGCCCGACACGCGCTTGAAGTCGTCGCTCGCCCCGGACCGGTCGATCAGCCGCTGCTGCTGCACGACGTCCGCGAGCCCGTAGGCCATCCAAGCGTCGGCCGGCAGGCCGTCGCGCCCGGCGCGCCCGGTCTCCTGGTAGTAGCCCTCGATGCTCTTCGGCAGGTCGAGGTGCGCCACGTAGCGCACGTCAGGCTTGTCGATCCCCATCCCGAACGCGATGGTCGCGACGACGACCACGCCGTCCTCGCGCTGAAAGCGCATCTGGTTCGCGCTGCGATCCGCCGTCTCCATTCCCGCATGGTAGGGAATCGCGTCGACGCCCTTCGACGCGAGCCGCGCGGCGGTCTCGTCGACCTTCCGGCGCGACAGGCAGTAGACGATGCCGGCGTCGCCCGCGTGGGCGTCCTCGATGAACGCGAGGAGCTGGGCGCGGGTGTCCTCCCTGTCGACGATGGTGTAGCGGATGTTGGGCCGGTCGAAGCTCGACACGAACACGCGCGCGCCGGAAAGCGCCAGGCGCTCGACGATCTCCCGTCGCGTAAGCGGGTCGGCGGTGGCCGTGAGGGCGACGCGCGGCACCCCGCCCCAGCGCTCGTGCAGCACCGAGAGGCCGAGGTATTCGGGCCGGAAGTCGTGGCCCCACTGCGACACGCAGTGCGCCTCGTCGATCGCGAACAGCGCGACGCGCGCGCGGTCGACGAGCTCGAGGCAGCGCGGCGTCAGGAGGCGCTCCGGCGCGACGTAGAGGAGGTCGAGCTCGCCCGCCGCGAACGCGCGCTCGACGGCCGCGGCCGTGCGCGCGTCGAGCGACGAGTTGAGGAACGCCGCGCGCACGCCGAGCTGCGTGAGCGCGGCGACCTGGTCGTGCATCAGCGCGATCAGCGGCGAGACCACCACCGCGCACCCTTCGCGCAGCAGCGCCGGCACCTGGTAGCAGAGGCTCTTTCCCGCGCCGGTCGGCATCAGCACCAGCGCGTCGCCGCCGGCCGCGACGTGCGTGACGATCGCCTCCTGCGCGCCGCGGAACGCCTCGTGGCCGAAGACGCGCGAGAGGGTCTCGCGGGCGCGCGTCGCGAGGACGGATGTCGCGACGGTCAAGGGGGCGCCGAGCGGTTGCCGTCGGACGTCGCGCGCATGAACTCGCGCCGCAGCCGGTGGAAGTGGCGGACGTCGCGCTCGCGCGCGGCGTCCCACGCCGCGGCGTCGCGATGGAAGGCGGCCGGGAGCGTCGAGGCCCGAGCGATGCCGGCGTAGACGGAGGTCACTGCGGCGATTGTAAGCGTTGCCGCCGCGGCGACGCGCGGACGCCGGCGCGCCCGTTCCGGGCCGGATCGCGGCGGCGGCCGCGTAGAATGCGGCTGCATTCGCCCCGAAAGGCCCCGCGATGGACGTCGCCTTCGTTGTCGATCCGCTGCCCGAGCTCAAGGCCTACAAGGACTCGAGCATCGCGATGATGCGGGCGCTCGCGCGACGCGGCCACCGCGTGCACGCGGTCCTGCAGCCCGAGCTTTCGTGGGAGGACGGCTCGACCTACGCCGTCGGCCGCGAGCTCGCGCTGGCGGACGACGACCACGACTGGTACCGCGCGTCGGAGCCCGGGCGGCGCCGCGTCGCCGCGTACGACGCGGCGATCATGCGCAAGGACCCGCCGTTCGACATGGAGTACGTCTACTCGACCTACCTGCTCGAGTGCGCCGAACGCGAGGGCGCGCGCGTGTACAACCGGCCGCGCGCGATTCGCGACCACAACGAGAAGCTGGCGATCGCGAAGTTCACGGACTTCGTCGCGCCGACGCTGGTCACGCGCGACGCGGCGCTCATCGACACGTTCATCGACGAGCACGGCGACGCGATCGTCAAGCCGCTCGACGGCATGGGCGGGACGTCGATCTTCCGCGTCCGCGCCGACGACCCGAACCGCAACGTCATCGTCGAGACGGTGAGCCACCACGGCCGGCGGATGGTCATGGTGCAGCGCTTCATCCCGGAAGTCGTCGACGGCGACAAGCGCGTCATCCTGATCGCCGGCGAGCCGGTGCCCTACTCGCTCGCGCGCATCCCGAAGCCCGGCGAGACGCGCGGCAACCTCGCCGCCGGCGGGCGCGGCGTCGCCCGGCCGCTGACCGCCCGGGACCGCGACATCGCGAGCGCGCTCGGTCCCGCGCTCTGGGCGGAGGGACTGCTGGTCGTCGGGCTCGACGTGATCGGGCCCTTCCTCACCGAGGTCAACGTGACGAGCCCCACCTGCTTCGTCGAGATCGCCGAGCAGACCGGATTCGACGTCGCCGGCATGTTCGCGGATGCGCTCGAGTCCGCGGTGCGGGCCGGGCGCTGACCGGGTCCGGCGCGACCGGGATTCCGTCGCCCCGCGCAGCGCGTGTCCGCGACGCCCGGCGCGGCGCCGCGCGGATGCGGCACAGCAGCATCGCGGCCCCGCCTTCCCGGGTCCGGCGCGCGGCCGGTCGCGTGCTACCATGCGGCGACAACGCCGCGTGACGCGCGCGTGCGCGAGACCCCAGCATGATCGGCGTCCTGATCATCGCCCACGACACCTTCGCCGGCAGCCTCGCGCGCGCGGTCACCCACGTGCTCGGAACGCGGCAGCCGCAGTTCGAGACGCTGTCGGTCAAGGGAACCGACGATCCGCTCGACCTCGTTCCGGCGGCGCGCGCGCTGGTCGACAGGCTCGACACGGGCGATGGCGTGCTGGTGTTCACCGACATCTACGGGGCTTCGCCCTCGAACCTTGCCCGCAAGCTGCTGTCGCCCGGCCGCGTCGAGGCCGTCGCCGGCGTCAGCCTGCCGATGCTCGTCCGCGCGTTCACCTACCGCGACAGGGGCATGGAGACGATGATCCGCAAGGCGGTCTCGGGCGGCCGCGACGGCGTCCAGCGCTTCACGGCCGATCCGGTGTATGCCGCTACGAGAAATTGAGATCGTCAACAAGCTGGGGCTCCACGCGCGCGCGTCGGCCAAGCTGACCCAGCTCGCCGCGCGCTACCAGAGCGACGTGCACATCGCGCGCAACGGCCGGCGCGTGAACGCGAAGAGCATCATGGGGGTGATGATGCTGGCCGCGGGCAAGGGGGCGAAGGTGACGCTCGAGACGTCCGGTCCCGACGAGGAGGAGGCGATGAGCGCGATCTGCGCGCTCGTCGCCGACTGCTTCGGCGAGGGGCAGTGACCGGACTTTCCGGGTCGTGCGTCTCCGGCTGGCGACGCCCGACGTTGTCATGATCGTGGAACCGATCGACGGGAGAACGGATCAATAGGGGAACCGCCGGCACCGCGACGCCGGCCCGCCGCACCCATTCGGACGAGGAGGACGACGATGCAGGTCCGCGAGATCAGGTTGCGCAATGCCAGGGGGCTGCACGCGCGCGTGGCGGCGCGCATCGTGAAGGTGACCGGCCGGTTCCGGAGCAAGGTCGTGCTGATCGTGGGCGAGCGGCGCGCCAACGCGCGCAACATCATGGCGGTGATGATGCTCGCGGCCGCGATGGGGACGACGGTCCGGCTGGAAATCGAGGGGCCGGACGAGCAGGCGGCGATCGAGGCGGTGTCCGCCGTGCTGGTCGCGCCGGGCGAGCGGCGTTGACGCCCCCCGCGCACGCACGTCCGGCGCCGTCCGGCCGCCCGCGTCGGCATCCGGCCGACGGCGAACGATGATCAGCTTCGCGCTGCACGGCGTCGGCGTCTCGGGCGGCATCGCGATCGGCCGCGCGCAGCTCGTTTCGCACGCCATGTTCGAGGTCGCACACTACACGGTGCCGGCCGCGCGGGTCGACGAGGAGGTCGCGCGCCTGGATCTCGCGATCCGCGAGGTGCAGCAGGAGCTCGCCGCGCTGCTCGGGGCGATGAAGCGCGCGGGCGAGGTGCCCGGCGAGTTCGGGGCGTTCGTCGACGTGCACGGAATGATCCTGAGCGACCCGACGCTGTCCGAGGCGCCGAAGAAGATCATCGCCGAGCAGCGCTGCAACGCCGAGTGGGCGCTCACGCAGCAGATGAATGTCCTGATCGACCAGTTCGACCAGATCGAGGACCCCTACCTGCGCGAGCGCAAGGCCGACGTCGTGCAGGTGGTCGAGCGCGTGCTCAAGCGGCTGATGGGCAAGCCGGGCACGCTGCCGGGCGCGGTCGCGGAGGAACGCACGATCCTCGTCGCGCACGACCTGTCGCCCGCGGACGTGATCCAGTTCAAGCAGCACCATTTCGCCGCGTTCCTGACCGACCTCGGCGGCGTGACGTCGCACACTGCCATCGTCGCGCGGAGCCTCGCGGTGCCGGCGGTGGTCGCCACGCACAACGCGCGGCAGATGATCCACGACGGCGAGTTGCTGATCGTCGACGGGACCAACCACGTCGTCATCGTCAACCCGGACCGCGCGGTGCTCGCTGAGTACCGGCTGAAGCAGACCGAGCACGACCTCGAGCGGCAGAAGCTCCGGCGGCTGCGCGGAAAGCCCGCCCAGACGCTCGACGGCCATCGGGTCGAGCTGAACGCGAACATCGAGCTGCCCGGCGACCTGGGCCAGGTGGTCGACAGCGGCGCGAACGGCGTGGGCCTGTTCCGCTCCGAGTTCCTTTACCTGAACCGCGACGGGCTGCCGACCGAGGACGAGCAGTTCGAAGCCTATCGCGCGGTGGCCGCAGGGCTGGCCGGCAAGCCGGTGACGATCCGCACGTTCGACCTGGGCGCCGACAAGCAGAAGGCCGAGCTCGAGGGGCTCTCGCGCGTGGCGCCGAACCCGGCGCTCGGCCTGCGCGCGGTGCGCTTCTGCCTCGCCGAGCCGAAACTGTTCCTGACCCAGCTTCGCGCGATCCTCCGCGCGACGCACTACGGCAGGATCCGGATCCTTATCCCGATGCTCGCGTCGGTCGCCGAGATCGACGCGACGCTCGCGATGATCGAGCAGGCGAAGGAAAGCCTGCGTGATCGCGGCGAGCCGTTCGACGCGGACGTCGAGGTCGGCGGCATGATCGAGATCCCCGCCGCGGTGCTCGCGATGGGCGGCTTCCTCGCCAAGCTCGATTTCCTGTCGATCGGCACCAACGACCTGATCCAGTACACGCTCGCCGTCGACCGCTCCGACGAGGCGGTCTCGCACCTGTACGACCCGCTGCACCCTGCCATCATCAAGCTGCTCGCGCTGGCGATCGGCGCTGCGAACCGCGCGCGCGTGCCGATCGCCGTGTGCGGCGAGATGGCAGGCGAGGTCGCGCTCACGCGCATGCTGCTGGGACTGGGCCTGCGCGACTTCTCGATGCACCCGGCGGACCTGCCGGCGGTCAAGCAGCGCGTGCTGACCTCGGACGTCGCCGCGAGCCGCCCGATCGTCGACCGGATGAAACGCACCGATTCGCCGGTCAAGCTCGCCGCGCTGCTGGACAGGCTGAACGCGTAGTCCCGGGACGGCCCAGCCGAGATCCTCTCGCGGGCCGGGCCGCCGATCGTTCGACCGACCCGGTCGCCGGTGGCCGGCGTCTCGATGACGATGACATAATGTCGGACGGCCCCCCTTGCGGAACAACCTGGCGTCGGCGATGTTCGCGGTATCCATGTGGCAGCGGATCGGAGCCGTCCTGGCGGTTGCGTGGCTTGCGGCGTCGCCCGCGTGGGGGGCCGCCCCGGGGGCGCCGGCACCCCCGTTCGCGCTGGCCGACGACGCGGGCACGACGGTGTCGCTCGCCGCACTGCGGGGTCGCGTCGTCTACGTCGACTTCTGGGCATCGTGGTGCACGCCCTGCCGTCTGTCCTTTCCCTGGATGGGCGAGATGCAGCGCAAGTACGGGGCGCAGGGATTCACGGTGGTGGCGGTGAACGTCGACAAGCGGAAGGAGGACGCCGCCAGGTTCCTCGCGCTGACCCCGGGCGCATTCACGATCGTCTACGACCCGTCGGGCGCGGTGCCGGCCGCCTACGACGTCAAGGGCATGCCGACCTCCTACCTCGTCGATCGCCGGGGGACGATCGTGTCGGTGGACACGGGTTTCCGCGACGACGCGAAGGCCGGGCTCGAGGCGCGGATCAGGGCCGTGGTCGAGGCCAGGTGACTTCCGCACGAAACGCGCACCGCGCCCCTCCCGCCGGGGGCGACACGCGCCCTCGGGGTCGCCAGGAGGGCGCCGGCGTCCCGGGCGCAGCGCGCATCGCCGCGCTGCTGGCGTCGGCGCTCGCGCTCGCGGGATGCGCCTACGCGCCGCCGAAGCCGTGGGAGAAGGGCGAGCTCGCGAAGCCTGCGATGGCGTTCGACGGCAGCCGCCTCGAGATGCGCTACCAGGAGCACGTCTACCAGAGCAAGGAAGCCGCGACCGGCGGCTACGGGGTCGGCGGAGGCGGCTGTGGCTGCAACTGACGTCCGGCCGATGGGGGCGTTGATGGCGGCGGCGCTCGCCTTGCCCGGCGTCTCGCCCGGCGCGTCCGCGCAGTCGATTCCCGGCGAGGGCGTGTTCTCGGTGCGCTACCTCGACTACCGCGACTGGCAAGGCGGCGGCGACCGCATGCGCGTCAGGAGCCCGTCGGTCTTCGTGATGAAGCCGTTCGCCGGCCGCTGGGTCGCCGAGGGCGGCCTCGTCTACGACGGCATGTCGGGGGCCTCCCCGCGCTTTCACAACACGCTGTCCGGCGCGTCCGGCGAAGGCGTCAAGGACTACCGCACCGCGGGCGACGCCAAGCTCACGCGCTATTTCGACCGCTACGCGCTGGGCGTCGGCATCGCGGGCTCGACCGAGCGCGACTACCTGTCGAAGGCCGCTTCGCTCGACCTGCGCTGGTGGACCGAAGACCGCAACACGACGCTGGCGTTCTCGTTCGCCGGCACGTCGGACCGCATCAACTCGAACAACCAGATCGCGGTGAACGAGAAGAAGAACACGCTCGACTTCCTGGTCGGCATCACGCAGGCGATCAGCGCCGACGCGATCGTCCAGTCGAACCTCACCTACTCGCGCGGGCACGGCTACTACGACGATCCGTACAAGTCGCTCGACGATCGTCCCGACCACCGGCGCATCCTCGCGTGGGTCACGCGCTGGAACCAGGCGTTCCCGGCGCAGGACGCGACGCTGAAAGTCGCGTTCCGCGTGTTGCGCGACTCGTTCGGCTCGACCTCGGTCATGACCGAGGCGCAGTGGGTGCAGGGACTGCCGCACGGCTTCACCGTCACGCCGGGGTTGCGCTACTACACGCAAGGCGCGGCCGATTTCTACCGGGCCCCGCCGTTCCCGATCGGCTTCGTGTTCGGCGAGCCCTACACGGCGGACACGCGGCTCGCCGCGTTCGGCGCGTTCACGCCGTCGCTTGCGATCGCGAAGACCCTCGCCGACGGCTGGTCCGCCGACCTGCGCGTCGACTTCTACCGGCAGAAGGGCTCGTGGCGCCTCGGCGGCGACGGCAGCCCCGACCTGCTGCCGTTCTCGGCGCGCTGGATCCAGGGCGGCGTCAGCAAATCGTTCTGACCAGCGCCCGCGTGGCGCCGATGCAGCTCCACCGGTTCGCCTTCAGCGCGATGGCCTCGACGCACGAGCTCCTGCTCGGCTGCGACGACACGCCGCGCGCGCGCCGCGCGGCGGAGGCCGCGATCGCGGACGTCGAGCGCATCGAGGCCAGGTACTCGCGCTTCCAAGCGACCAGCCTCGTGTCGGCGATCAACCGCGCGGCGGGCGGCGCGCGCGTCCCGATCGACGCGGAGACCGCGGCGCTGCTGCGCTACGCCGACGCCTGCCACGCGGCATCGCGCGGGCGCTTCGACATCACGTCGGGCGCGTTGCGCCGCGCCTGGGACTTCAAGCGCACGCCCCCGCGACTTCCCGACGCGACCGAGATCGACGCGCTGCTCCCGCTCGTCGACTGGAGCGCCGTCGAGTGGGACGAGCACGCGATCCGCCTGCCGCGCGAGGGCATGGAGATCGACCTCGGCGGCATCGGCAAGGAGTACGCGGCCGACCGCGTCGCGACGATCGCGATCGGCGCCGGCATCGCGCACGGCTTCGTGAACCTCGCGGGCGACGTGCGCGCCTGGGGCGGACGGCCCGACGGCGGGCCGTGGCGCGTCGGCATCCGGCATCCGCGCGTCGACGGCGCGACGGTCGGCGACCTCGCGACCCGCGACGGCGCGGTGGCGACGAGCGGCGACTACGAGCGGTGCTTCGTCGCGGGCGGGCGTCGCTACTCGCACATCCTCGACGCGACGACCGGCTGGCCGGTCGACGGCTGGCAGTCGATGAGCGTCGCCGCGCCGCTGTGCGTCGTCGCCGGCAGCGGGGCCACGGTCGGGATGATGCTGGGCGACGACGCGCCGGCGTGGCTCGACGCGGAAGGCCTCGACTGGCTCGGCGTCGATGCGGAAGGGCGCGTGTGCGGCTCGGCGTGGGCGCGCACAGGCCCGGACCCCGGCGTGGCGGGGTGAGCCTCCGCCATGCCGGGAGCTGACCCTACGGCGGCGAGCAGAATCCGGTGCCTTCCGTCGCCCAGTTCTGCGTCGTCGTGAAGTCCTGGTAGGTCGGGAAGTCGCTCGTGAACCGGTGGTTCGGCGCGCCGGTCTGGCCGTTGTTGTACATCCGGTAGATCGGCGTCGTGCCGAACGGGCACGCGCCGCCGCTCGGCACGGCGATGTGGAACGCGACCTTCTCGTACTGCCAGTTCGGGTTGAGCTTCACGCCTTCGCACTCGACCGGGTCGGCGGTGTAGAAGTGCGAGCTCTTCGGTGCGAAGGTCACCGTGAAGAAGCGGCACACCGGCACCGTGCCCGCCGCCGGCGAGCTGTAGGCGTTGAACACGCGGCCGGTGCGCACGAACGCGAAGTTGTACGCGCCCGCGTCGAGGCCGGCGATCTCGTCGGCGTCAGCGGTCATGAAGTAGTGGCCGAAGCCGGCGTTGTAGTACTCGACCACCGGCACCTGGGCCGCGGGCGGGGGCGGCGTGACGCCGCCCGCGAAGGTCTGCAGGTAGCCCGCGATGAGCATGAGGTCCGCGTCGGTGAGAAGCCCGGCGAGGTAGGCGGGACGCAGTTCGGTCCTCATCGCGAGCTTGGTCTCGATCGCGAGCCTGATGACGTTCCAGTCCTTGCCGTTGAGGACGCCGTTGTAGTTGTTGCCAGGGAAGTTGTGGCAGCCCTGGCACCACTGCGTGTATTTCTGCTGCCCGGTCTGCGCGAGCGCGTCCGGCGCTGCGGCCAGGGCGGCGAGGGAGACGATCAGGAGGGCGCGGAGGACCATCGGCTGCATCCCGGTCCCCGAGCGAACAGGCGGAACGCGGCGATCCTTCCGCCGCCGTCCATCGTCGGTCGCTTACTTCCGGCGTCAGTCGGGCAACGAGCGCCCGCGCGGACGCACCCTTCTGCTGGCAGGGTCGGGCCCCGCTCTTGCGCGTCGCGCCGAATCGAGCGAGGACCGCGCGCGCCTGCTCCGCGCGATCACGGCGGCGCGCAGAACCCGATGCTTTCCTGAGTCCAGCCCTTCGTGGTCGTGAACTCCTGGTAGAGCAGGAAATCGGTCGTGAAGCGGTGGTTCGGCGCGCCGGTCTGGCCGCTGTTGTACATCCGGTACACCGGCACCGTCCCGAGGGGGCACGCGCCCGCCACGGGCGCCGCGATGTGGACGGCGACGTTCTCGTACTGCCAGTCCTTGTTGTGGGCCTTGAGGCCCTCGCACTCGGCGTCGTTCCCGGTGTAGAAGTGCGAGCTCTTCGGCGCGAAGGTCACCGTGAAGAAGCGGCACACCGGCACGGTGCCCGCGGCCGGCCCGCTCCAGGCGAAGAACGTGCGGCCGGTGCGGGTGAAGGCGAAGTTGTACGCGCCCGCGTCGAGGCCGGCGATCTCGCCGGGGTCCGCCGTCATGAAGTAGTGGCCGAACGCCGCGTGGTAGTACTCGACGACCTCGACCTTGTTCGCCTGCGCCGCGGCGGTGCCGTTGCCGAAGAGCGTGACCTGGTGCGGGCTGCCCGCGCCGTTCGACGTGATCGTCAGCGTGCCGCTGCGCGCCCCCGCGACCGGCGGCCTGAACGCGACGACGACGGTGCAGCTTCCTCCGGCGTTCACCGTGCCGCACGTCGTGCCGACGATCGGGAACTCCGAGACCGAGTTCGTCAGCATGCTCGTCACCGAGACCGCCGAGCCGCCTCCGTTGGTGACCGTCAACGTCGTTCCCGCCGACAATACGCCGATCGGCTGCGAGCCGAGGTTGAGGCTCGACGGCACGGTGAGCGCGGCCGGGGGCGGCGGGGCCGCGGACTGACCGGTCCCGGTGACCGCGAACGACTGCGGGCTGCCGATGCCGTTGCTCACGACCGTGATCTGCCCGCTGCGCGTGCCGGTCGAGGCCGGCGTGAACTGCAGGCCGATCGCGCACGACGACAGCGGATTGACGAACTCGCCCGGCTCGCAGGTCGTGCTGACGATCGGGAACTCGAGCGGGTTCGTGCTCGTCACGCTGGTGATCTGGACCGAGGCGTTGCCGACGCTGCTCACGTTGCGCGAGAGCACCGAGCTTGAGGCGCCGACGTTCACGGTGCCGAAATTGACGGTCGCGGGCATCGCGAGCTGGCTCGTGACGCCGCCCTGGAACGTCTGCAGGTAGCCCGCGATGAGCATGAAGTCGTCGTCGGTCAGGAGGCCGGCGTTGTAGGCGGGACGCAGGTCCGCCGTCATCGTCGGCTTCGTGTCCATCGCGAGCTTGATGATCGTCCAGTCCTTGCCGCCGAGGACACCGTCCTTGTTGTTGGACGGGCTGCCGTGGCAACCCTGGCACCACTGCGTGTACTTCTGCTGCCCGGTCTGCGCGAGCGCGTCCGGCGCGGCGGCGAGCGCGGCGAGAAGGACGGCGACGGCGCGGAGCAGGGTCATCGGCATGGGCGGGCGTGTGGGAGCAGGCATCCTGGCGGCTTCGCCGCGATGGCAGCCCCATTCCAATGTCATAGTATTCCAATGTCATGAACGGCTGGCAAGGGGCCGCCCGTCGGCAGGCCGACGCCCCCAGCCTTTCGGGGCAACGCCGAGGCCCAAGCTGCGGCGGAGGCACGGCGCACCAAATCGGGGCGGAAGTATCCAATGCGGCGACGACCCGCTAGACTTGCGCCGTCGCGCCGATTTGAACCAGCTTGCGGGCGCGTTAAAAATCCGGCTAAAGCGGAAGCGGCCCGCGCGGCGCGACTTCCAGGCCCCACGGCAGGAAGCCGGGCATTCGAGTCAGGAAAGGGTCGCCAGCGCCACGATGGTCAGTTTCTCGGAAACCACGGGGGGTGAGCCGCCGCACGCCGCCGACGCCCGCTCGGTGGGCGTGGTCACGCCGCAGATCGCCCGGATCGACACGCCGCTCAAGCTCGCCTGCGGCCGGACGCTCCCGTCCTACGAGCTCGCCTACGAGACCTACGGCGAGCTCAACGCGCGCCGCAACAACGCGGTCCTCGTCTGCCATGCGCTGAACGCGTCGCACCACGTCGCCGGGACCTGGGCGGGCGAGCCGGGCAACGTCGGCTGGTGGGACAACATGGTGGGGCCGGGCAAGCCGCTCGACACCAACCGCTTCTTCGTCGTCGGCGTCAACAATCTCGGGAGCTGTTTCGGGTCGACCGGCCCGAACACGATCAACCCGGCAACCGGGAAGGTCTGGGGGGCGGACTTCCCGATCGTCACCGTCGAGGACTGGGTCGACGCGCAGGCCAGGCTCGCCGACCACCTCGGCATCGAGGACTGGGCCGCCGTGATGGGCGGCAGCCTGGGCGGCATGCAGGCGCTGTGCTGGGCGACGCGCTACCCCGCCCGCATCCGCAACGCGCTGGTGATCGCCGCGGCGCCGAACCTGTCGGCCGAGAACATCGCGTTCAACGAGGTCGCGCGCCAGGCGATCATGACCGACCCGGATTTCCACGGCGGCCACTTCGCCGAGGCCGGCACGCTGCCGCGTCGAGGGCTGCGCGTCGCGCGCATGATCGGCCACATCACCTACCTCTCCGACGAGCAGATGGAGGCGAAGTTCGGCCGCCAGCTGCGCGACGGGATCCAGTTCAGCTTCGCGCCCGAGTTCCAGATCGAGAGCTACCTCCGCCATCAGGGCGAGAAGTTCGCCGATTACTACGACGCGAACACCTACCTTCGGATCACGAAGGCGCTCGACTACTTCGACCCGGCGCTCGCGAGCGGCGGCGACCTCGCTCGCGCGCTCGCCCACGCGGCATGCCGGTTCCTCGTCGTGTCGTTCTCGACCGACTGGCGCTTCCCGCCGGCGCGCTCGCGCGAGATCGTCGAGGCGCTCGTCGCCAACCGGCACGACGTCGCCTACGCGGAGATCGCCGCGTCGCACGGCCACGACGCGTTCCTGCTCGACAACGAGCAGTATCACGCGGTCGTGCGCGCGTGCTTCGACCGCATCGCGCACGACTTCAAGGACTACTCGACGTTCCGGCTCGGCAGGTCGTTCACGCAGGCGGTCGAGCAGCGGGCGCGGGACGCGCAGCGCAGCGACTACGCGACGATCGCCGGATGGATCGGCGAAGGCGCGAACGTCCTCGACCTGGGTTGCGGCGACGGCAGCCTGCTCGCGCACCTCGCGCGCGAGCGCAACGCCCGCGGCTACGGCATCGAGATCGGCGCGGCCGGCGTGCGCGCGGCGATCGGCGCCGGCATCAACGTGATCCAGCGCGACCTCGAGGGCGGGCTCGCGGGATTCGGCGACGACGCGTTCGACTGCGTGATCCTGTCGCAGACGCTGCAGGCGATGCGCAGCATCGAGACGATCCTCGCCGAGATGCTGCGCGTGGGCCGCGAGGCGATCGTCTCGTTCCCGAACTTCGGCCACTGGCGCCACCGGCTGCAGATCCTGCGCGGCCGGATGCCGGTGTCCGAGAGCCTGCCGTACCAGTGGTTCGATACGCCGAACATCCACCTTTGCACGGTCGCCGACTTCGACGCGTTCCTCGCCGGGCGCGGACTCGAGGTCCAGGACCGCGCGGTGCTCGCCGGCGGCAGGGAGGTGAATGCGCTCCCCAACCTGCGCGGAGAGATCGCGATCTACCGCTTCGGTCGCCGCGCCGCGCCGCGCGCGGGCGTCGCGCGCCGGGGCGCGGCGTGACGCGGCGCCGGCCCGGTGCGCCGCGGCGGTCGCGGGAGCGGCGCGATGGCGCCTGAGGCCGCGCCCACGCCGCTTCTGAAGAACAAGCTGTTCTGGGTCGGCGTGCTGTATTTCGCCGAGGGATTCCCGCTCGGCGTCTTCTACGAGATCTTCCCGGTCTATTTCCGCCAGCAGGGCGTCGAGCTGCGCCAGATCGGCGTGCTGTCGCTGCTCGGCCTCGCGTGGACGCTCAAGTTCCTGTGGGCGCCGGCGATCGACTACTGGCGCCGCCATCGCCGCTGGATGGCCGCGGTCGACGTCGCGATGGGCGGCGCGATGATCTTCTTCGCGATGCAGTCGGGGTACGGGCCCTCCGTGTGGGTCGCGATCGGCCTGTTCACGATGCTCTCGGCGACCAACGACATCGCGATCGACGGCTACACGATCGAGCTCCTGTCGAAGGGCGAGCTGGGGCTCGCCAACGGCATCCGCATCGGGATGTACCGCGTCGGCATGCTCGCGTCGGGCGTCGTGCTGATGGCCTCCGATGCGCTCGGGTGGAGCGGCGCGTTCGTCTGCGCCGCGGTGATCTTCTTCGGGCTCGCCGCGGTGAGCCTGACCGCGCCGCCGGAGCGCTCGATCGTCGTGCCGCGCGCGTCGTTCGCCGCCGAGGTGGCCGCGCTCGCGCGCTCGCCGTTCGCGCTGGCCGTGATCGCCGGATTCGCGCTCGGCGTCGTGTGGCTCGTGAACGGCGCCACGAACTGGTCGGCGCGCGTCGAAGGCTTCTGGGCGTGGGCGGTGGGCGGCGCGCTCGCGCTCGCGGCACTCGTCGCGCTCGCGGGCCGCGCGCGCGCGCCGGCCGGACCGGAGGCGACCGTTTCCGCGTCCACCGCGGCGCCGGCTGCCGGCGACAACGGCGACGCGCTCACCGGCGGCATCGTCTTCGGCGCGCTGATGGAGCTGCTGCGCCGCCCGGGCATCGCGCCGGTGCTCCTGTTCATCCTGATCTTCAAGCTGCCCGACGCGGCGATGGGATTCATGGTCAAGCCGTTCTGGGTTGACTCGGGGTTCACCGCCGCGCAGATCGGCCTGGTGTCGGTCAACATCGGGCTCGTGCTGTCGATCGCCGGCGGCGTCGCCGGCGGATGGATCACCGACCGCATCGGCATCCTGCACGCGCTCTGGATCCTCGGCCTCGTGCAGGCGGCGTCGAACCTGGGTTACTGGGCCGCCGCGATCGTCCTGCCGCCGGTCGCCACGGGTGCGCTGGTGCCAGCCGGGCACCAGGCGATCCTGTACTCGGCCTCGGCGCTCGAGTCGTTCACCGGCGGGCTGGGCACCGCGGCATTCCTCGCGTTCCTGATGGCGATCGTCCGCAAGGACCGCGCCGCCACCGAGTACGCTCTGCTGTCGTCGGTGTTCGCGCTGTCGCGGTCGGTGGCCGGATGGGCGGGCGGCCTGGGTGCGCAGGAGATGGGCTACGCGAACTGGTTTCTGCTCACGTTCTTCTTCGTCTTCCCTGCGTTTCTGCTGCTGCCCTGGGTGCGCGGGATGCTCGACCGGCAGACGGGGCGCTCCGCGCCGGCCTAGGCGGCCCGCGAGCGTCCACTGGCATCGGAATTGCAGGGCCGGACGGGTGGCCTCCCCCGTCGCCCCCGCCAGGAACGCCGAGAAGTTCAGCGCGATCGCGCACCGCGACCACGACTACTGCAACCCGGTCTCCGCCGCGAAGGTCGAACGCATCCTCGACCTGATGCCGCTCGACGCCGGCTCGCGCGTGCTCGACCTCGGCTGCGGCCGCGCGGAGCTCGCGCTGAGGATCATCGAGCGGTACGGCTCGACCGTCGTCGCGGTCGAGCGCTCGCCGTTCATGCTCGACGCCGCGCGCGAGCGCGCGGAGTGGACCGGAGCGCTCGCGAGACTGCACCTCGACGACCGCGACATCCGCGTGTTCAGGGCGGATCCCGAGACATTCCACCTGACCGTGATGCTGGGAGCGTCCGGCATCGAAGGTGGCGTCGCGGGCATCTGCCGCACGCTGAAGGGGTGGACGAAGCCCGGCGGCTACGTGCTCGTCGGCGAGGGCTACTGGAAGCAGAAGCCCCCGAACGAGTACCTCGCGGTGCTCGGCGGCGACGCAGGCCAGTTCCTCGATCACCGCGCCAATGTGCAGGCCGGGTCCGACGCCGGCCTCGTGCCGCTTCATGCGGCGGTCGCGAGCGACGACGAGTGGGACGAGTACGAGTGGAAGTACGCGCGCTCGATCGAGCGCTACGCGCGCGAGCAGCCGGACGACGCCGACGTGCCGGCGATGCTCGTCCGCGTGCGTCGCTGGCGCGACGCCTACCTGCGCTGGGGCCGCGACACGCTCGGCTTCGGGCTCTACCTGTTCTGGCGGCCCTGAGAGCGCTAGACGCGCCGCAGGAGGCGGACGAACACCAGCAGCAGGACCGCGCCGACCCCGGCGAGGACGATCGCGCCGATCTGGCCGCTCGCCGTCACGCCCAGCGCGCCGAACAGGAACCCGCCCGCGACCGCGCCGACGATCCCGACGACGATGTCGCCGACGATCCCGAGGGCGCCGCCCTTCATCACGACGCCGGCGACCCATCCGACCGCCGTGCCCACCACGATGCTCCAGACGATTTCCATTCGCCCCTCCCGGCGCCGACGTTCACCCGATCCGCGCCATGCCCCTCGACGCGGCCAGCGCGGGAGGCTATCCCGCCTCGTCGATCCTGTCGAGCGATTCGGCCAGCTCCAGCCACGCGGCTTCGCGCCGCGCGAGCTCCCAGGTGATCTCGCCCGAACGCTCGATCGCGGGCTTGAGCCGATCCCTCGCGTCGTCCGCATAGGCCTCGGGCGTCGCGAGCCACGCGTCGAGCGAGCGTTTCTCCTCCTCGAGCGCGCGCATCTCGGCCTCGAGCCTCGCCTGCTGCGCGGCGATCGGCTTGCGCGCATCGGCGCGCCGCCGCCGCGCCTCGGCCTCGGCGCGCTTGACCGCCTTGCGGTCGGGCGTCGCGTCGGGACGCGACGGCGCCGCGTCCGGCGCCGCGCGGCGCCTGAGCGAGAGCACCCAGTCGCGGTAGTCGTCGAGGTCCCCGTCGAACGGCGCGACGCGGCCGCCGTCCACGAGCAGCAGCGTGTCGGTCGTCGCGGCCAGCAGGTGGCGGTCGTGCGCGACGACGACGAGCGCGCCGTCGAAGTCTTGCAGCGCCTCGGCGAGCGCTTCGCGCATATCGATGTCGAGGTGGTTGGTCGGCTCGTCGAGGATCAGTAGCTGCGGGCGCCGCCGCACGATCATCGCGAGCACGAGCCGGGCCTTCTCGCCGCCCGAGAAGCGCGCGACCGGCGCGTCGGCCATCGCGCCGCGGAAGTCGAACCCGCCGAGGAAGGTGCGCAGCGCCTGCTCGCGCGCGTCCGGATCGATGCGCGCGAGATGCAGCATCGGCGAGGCCTCGCCGTCGAGCTGTTCGAGCTGGTGCTGCGCGAAATAGCCGATCGCGAGGTTCTGCGCGACGTGCCGCGTGCCGCGCGCGAGCGGCAACGTCCCCGCGAGCGCCTTCGCCAGCGTGGACTTGCCCGCGCCGTTGGGTCCGAGCAGCCCGATGCGGTCGCCGGCGAGGATCGACAGCTCGAGGCCCTCGAACACCGGTCGCGCGTCGCCGTAGGAGAGCGTCGCGTGCTCGAGGCGCACGAGCTGCCGCGCGTGCGCGCCGGCCGGCGCGAACGCGAACTCGAACGGGCTGTCGACGTGCGCGGCGGCGATGCGCTCCATCCGCTCGAGCGTCCTCAGGCGGCTCTGCGCCTGCTTCGCCTTCGTCGCCTTCGCGCGGAAGCGGTCGACGAACGACTGCAGGTGAGCGATCTGCCGCTGCTGCTTCGCGTACGCGGCCTGCTGGAGCGCGAGCTGCGCCGCGCGCTCGCGCTCGAACGCCGAGTAGTTGCCGGCATAGCTGCGGAGCTTGCGCCCGTCGACGTGCACGATCGACTCCGCGACCGCGTCGAGGAAGTCGCGATCGTGCGTGACGAGCAGCAGCGTGCCCGGATAGCGCTTCAGCCAGTCCTCGAGCCACAGCACCGCGTCGAGGTCGAGGTGGTTGGTGGGCTCGTCGAGCAGGAGCAGGTCCGAGCGCGCGGCGAGCGCCTGCGCGAGATTGAGCCGCATGCGCCAGCCGCCCGAGAAGCTCGCCACCGGATCGCCGTGCCGCGCGTCGGCGACGCCCAGACCCGCGAGCAGCTCGGAAGCGCGCGCGCGCGCGGAGTAGCCCCCGATCGCCTCGAAGCGGTGATGCAGCTCGGCCAGCGCGTGGCCGTCGGCCGCGTGCTCCGCGTCCGCCGCCGCGAGCGCCGCCTCGACCTCCCGCAGCTCGGCGTCGCCGTCCAGCACGAAATCGAGCGCGGCGCGCTCGACGGCGGGCGTCTCCTGCGCGACGTGCGCGATCGTCCAGCGCGGCGGGATCTCGACCGATCCCGCCTCCGGCGAGAGCTCGCCGCGCAGCAACGCGAACAGGCTCGACTTGCCGCAGCCGTTGGGGCCGACGATGCCCACCCGGTGGCCCGGATGAACCGTCAGCGACGCGCCTTCGATCAGGCGCAGCGCGCCGCGGGCGAGGGTGAGGTTGGCGAGGCGGATCACGCGGCGAGGATCAGGGAGCGCGGATCAGCGAACGCGGGAGCGGCGCATGGGGGGAGCGCGATGCGGCGGTTCATCGCGGCCCCGCGCCCTCGCGTCGCGAAGTCGCCCCCTCGATTCCGGTTCCTCGTTCCTGGCGCAGCTCGTAGTCGTAGTCGATCACCAGCGGCGCATGATCGGAAAAACGCCGATTCACGTAGATCGACGCCGCCGTCGCGCGCGCGGCGATGCCGGGCGTCGCGATCTGGTAGTCGATGCGCCAGCCGACGTTCTTCGCCCACGCCTGG
This sequence comes from Burkholderiales bacterium, assembly GCA_905339295.1. Lineage (GTDB taxonomy): Bacteria > Pseudomonadota > Gammaproteobacteria > Burkholderiales > Casimicrobiaceae > VBCG01. The sequence goes on along the minus strand of CAJPFI010000040.1, from coordinate 113,456 downwards.
CCTCGGTTCGACCACCAGGTGTAGCGCTCGGGACGCGGGTCGACGCGGCGGAACACGTCGACGAAGCCCAGCTCGTCGAACACGCGCGTGAGCCACGCGCGCTCCTCGGGCAGGAAGCCCGAATTCTTCTGGTTCGACCGCCAGTTCCTGAGGTCGATCGGCTGGTGCGCGATGTTCCAGTCGCCGCACAGCACGATCTCGCGTCCCGAGCGGCGCAGGGCGGCGAGGTGCGGCAGGAACGCCTCGAGGAAGCGGAACTTGGACGCCTGGCGTTCCGGTCCGCTCGAGCCCGACGGCAGGTAGACCGACACGACCGACAGCGCGCCGAAATCCGCCTGCAGGTAGCGCCCCTCGTCGTCGAATTCCCGGGGGCCGAAGCCGATCGTGGGCCGGTGCGGCAGCTTCGAGTACAGCGCGACGCCGGCGTAGCCCTTGCGTCGCGCCGGCACGAACGTGGCCGTGCTCTTCCGCGGCGCCAGGAGCGTGCGCGGGACGTCGGTCTCGTGGCACTTGATCTCCTGCACGCAGACGACGTCCCACGGCTCGGCGCGCGCGAGCCAGCGCGCGAAGCCCTTGCGCTCCGCGGAGCGCAGGCCGTTGACGTTGAGCGTGACGATGCGCATCGGCAGATCTCGGGCGTGGCCGGGACGGCGCGCGAGTGTACACGACCGGCGCGGACGCCGGCCGTCGTCCGAAATCCGGTCCCGCTCGCGACGCGCGGGCGGCCCGGCGCGATCCATCTCCGCGGGTCGACGCGTCGCGCGCGGCCGTGCGGGCGGCGGGGCATATACTGCGCGCGTACTCGTCCCGGCTCCCGCATGAGCGATTTCCGGCAGGCGTTCCTAGCGTTCTCCGTGGCACGTGACGTGCTTCGTTTCGGTGACTTCGTCACCAAGGCGGGGCGCAGGACACCCTACTTCTTCAACGCCGGGCTGTTCAACGACGGCGAGAGCCTGAAGCGGCTGGGCGAGTACTACGCACAGGCGCTGCTCGCGTCGGGCATGGCCTGCGAGCAGCTGTTCGGACCGGCGTACAAGGGCATCCCCCTTGCGTCGGCGACGGCCATTGCGCTCGCCGAAAAAGGGCACAATCTGCCCTGGAGCTTCAACCGCAAGGAAGCGAAGGACCACGGCGAGGGCGGCAGCATCGTCGGCGCGCCGCTCCGGGGCCGGGTCGTGATCGTGGACGACGTCATTACCGCGGGAACGTCGGTACGCGAGTCGGTCGAGACGATCCGTGCCCACGGCGCGATCCCGGCCGGCGTCCTGATCTCGCTGGACCGGATGGAGCGCGGGACCGGAACCGTGTCGGCGGTGCAGGAAGTGCGCGACACCTACGGGATTCCGGTGACCGCCATCGCGACGCTCGACGACGTGATGGCGTTCCTCGGAGCGCGCACGGACCTGGGGCGATGGCACGGCGCGGTGGAAGCGTACCGCGCGCAATACGGAGCGGTCTGAGCGGAGAGAGAGGCGATGGTGCGTGCGGCGGACATCGGGCGATCGTGGGCGGGCGCGTTCAACGCGGCCGCGCTCGCCGTTGCGCTCGCCTTCGCCCCGGACGCGCCTGCGCAGAAGCTCTACAAGTGGACCGACGAGAACGGTGTCGTCCACTACACCGACAAGGCCCCGGACACCGCCCGGGGCGGCGAGGTGCTCGACAAGCAGGGGCGGACGGTGCGCCGCATCGAGCCGCCGCCGACGCCCGAGCAGGTTCGCGCCAAGGCGGCCGACGAGGACAAGCGCCGTGCCCTCGAACGCGAGCAGGAGGTCGTCGCGCGACGCGATCGCGCGCTGCTCTCGTCCTACACGACCGAGGCGGAGATCGACCTCGCGCGCGCGCGCGCCGTCGCGACGGTCGAGTCGCAGATCGAGTCCGCGCAGGCCTACCTCGCGCAGCTCACCAGGCGCAAGCAGGACATCGATTCGCGCAAGGCCTGGTTCAAGGACAAGCCGGTCCCGCCGCAGCTCGAGCGCGAGAGCGAGGGGGCCGACAGCGAGTACACGAAGAACAGCGACCTCGTCGTGCAGAAGCGCCGCGAGCTCGCCGCGGTGACCGCGCGCTACGACGCGGACAAGGCGCGCTGGCGCGAGCTGAAGGCGCTGCAGGACGCGAACGCCGCGGCCGCGCGGGCGTCGAACCGCCCGACCGCGCTCGCGCCGACCGCGCGGAAGTAGCTCCCGCGCGCGCTCCGGCGGGCGCCCGCCCGCCGGTTCCCCGGACGCCGTCCCCGGGCCGGGCCGCGCCGACCTGCGATAATGCCGGGTTCCCCGACCCGAATGGCAGGCCGTCCGATGGCGCAGTACGTGTACACGATGAACCGTGTGGGCAAGATCGTCCCGCCCAAGCGGCAGATCCTCAAGGACATCTCCCTCTCGTTCTTCCCGGGCGCGAAGATCGGCGTGCTCGGCCTCAACGGCTCGGGAAAGTCGAGCCTGCTGCGGATCATGGCGGGCGTCGACACGGAGTTCGAGGGCGAGGCGGTGCCGATGCCGGACCTCAAGATCGGCTTCCTGCCGCAGGAACCCCAGCTCGATCCCGGGATGACGGTGCGCGAGGCGGTCGAGCAGGGGATGAGCGAGGTGCTCGGCGCGCAGAAGCGCCTCGACGAGGTCTACGCGGCGTACGCGGAGGACGGCGCGGACTTCGACGCGCTCGCTGCCGAGCAGGCGAGGCTCGAGTCGATCATCGCGGCGTCGGGCGCGGATGCCGGCGTGCAGATGGAGATCGCGGCCGACGCGCTGCGCCTGCCGCCATGGGACGCGAAGATCGCGACGCTGTCCGGCGGCGAGAAGCGCCGCGTCGCGCTGTGCCGGCTCCTGCTGTCGAGACCGGACATGCTGCTGCTCGACGAGCCGACCAACCACCTCGACGCCGAGAGCGTCGAGTGGCTCGAGCAGTTCCTCGCGAAGTTCCCGGGCACCGTGATCGCCGTCACGCACGACCGCTACTTCCTCGACAACGCGGCCGAGTGGATCCTCGAGCTCGATCGCGGCTACGGGATTCCCTGGAAGGGCAACTACAGCTCGTGGCTCGAGCAGAAGGAAGCGCGCCTCGCGACCGAGACCAGGCAGGAAGAGGCGCGCATGAAGGCGATGAAGCGCGAGCTCGAGTGGGTGCGCAAGGGTGCGAAGGGGCGGCAGGCGAAGAACAAGGCGCGCATCCAGCGCTTCGAGGAGCTATCGTCCTACGAGCACCAGAAGCGCAACGAGACCAACGAGATCTTCATCCCCGTGGGCGAGCGCCTCGGCGGCCAGGTGATCGAGTTCGACCACGTCACCAAGTCGTTCGGCGACCGCGTGTTGATCGACGACCTGTCGTTCAAGGTGCCGGCCGGCGCGATCGTCGGCATCATCGGCCCGAACGGCGCCGGCAAGTCGACGCTGTTCCGGATGATCATGGGCACGGAGAAGCCCGACGGAGGCGCGATCACGATCGGCCACACGGCGCAGCTCGCGATGGTCGACCAGTCGCGCGACGCGCTCCCGAACGACAAGTCCGCGTGGGAGGCGATTTCCGGCGGGCTCGACATCCTGACGATCGGCAAGTTCGAGATCCCCTCGCGCGCCTACCTCGGCCGCTTCAACTTCAAGGGCGCGGACCAGCAGAAGAACGTGGGCCAGCTCTCGGGCGGTGAGCGCGGCCGGCTGCATCTCGCGAAAACGCTGCTCACCGGCGCGAACGTGCTTCTGCTCGACGAGCCTTCGAACGACCTCGACGTCGAGACGCTGCGCGCGCTCGAGGACGCGCTCGTCGAGTTTCCCGGCACCGTGCTCGTGATCTCGCACGACCGCTGGTTCCTCGACCGCATCGCGACGCACATCCTCGCGTCCGAGGACGATTCGAAGTGGGTGTTCGTCGAGGGCAACTACCGCGACTACGAGGACGACAAGCGCAAGCGCCTCGGCGACGAAGGCGCCCGGCCGCACCGGCCGAGGTACAAGCCGCTGATGCAATGACCGTGACGCCGGGAAGGGGCGGTGGCGGCGGCGCCCCGGCCCTTGACGGCGCGGGCCACCGGCCGCATCTGGGTTCGACCATGACGACTCCCCGGCTCCCCGTCCGCATCTCCCGCGGCGTCCCGACCTCCGACGGCGCGGGCGTTCGACTCACCCGCCTCATGGGCGGCGACCCGAGGATGCCCTCGGTCGACCCGTTCCTGATGCTCGACTACTTCGACAGCCCGGACGCGAGCGACTACCTCGCCGGCTTCCCGCCGCACCCGCACCGCGGCTTCGAGACGGTCACCTACATGCTGAACGGGCGCATGCGCCACAAGGACAACCACGGCCACGAAGGGGTGATCGAGACCGGCGGCGTGCAGTGGATGACCGCAGGCCGCGGCATCGTGCACTCGGAGATGCCCGAGCAGACGTCGGGCCTGATGCGCGGGTTCCAGCTGTGGGTGAACCTGCCCGCGAAGCTCAAGATGCAGGCGCCCGCCTACCAGGAGCATCCCGCGGCCTCGATGCCTATCGAGTCGCGCGAAGGCGGCGTCGAGGTGAAGGTGATCGCCGGCGCGACCTCGCGCGGCACGAGGGGGCCGGTGACCGTCGAGCCGACCGGTGCGATCTACCTCGATCTCGCGCTGCCCGACGGCGCGACGTTCGACGAGCCGCTTGGCGGCGAGTTCGCGGGCGTCGTCGTCGTGCACGATGGCGCGATCGCATTCGACGGTGATCGCGTGGTCGCCGCGCTCGGCCTCGCCGAGCTGGGGGCCGGCGACGAGGTGCGATTCACCGCGAAGCGCGGACCCGCGCGCGTGCTGCTGATCGCCGGGAAGCCGATCCGTGAACCGGTCGCATGGCACGGGCCGTTCGTGATGAACACTCGCGACGAGCTCGTGGCCGCGTTCGAGGACTACCAGGCCGGGCGGTTCTGACGCGGGCCTCTCCGATAGGTCAGGCATCGGCCCGACGGCCACGACGCGCCGCGTCGGGCTGAAGCCCGACCCACCAACGCACAGCGCGTCCACGGGTAGCTGTTGTAGGTCGGGCTTCAGCCCGACCCACCAACGCACAGCGCGTCCACGGGTAGCTGTTGTAGGTCGGGCTTCAGCCCGACCCACCAACGCACGGCGCGTCCACGGGTAGCTGTTGTAGGTCGGGCTTCAGCCCGACCCACCAAGGCACGGCGCGTCCACGGGTAGCTGTTGTAGGTCGGGCTTCAGCCCGACCCACCAAGGCACGGCGCGTCCACGGGCAGCTGTTGTGGGTCGGGCTTCAGCCCGACAGGCACGACGCGCCGCCGCGCATCGCGTTGCGCCCGAACCCGGCCGACCGGAGAATGACCCCGTGACGACTTTCCTCTGGGTTCTCGTCGTCGTGCTGATCGTCGTCGGCGTCGTCGGCACCGTGCTTCCGGCGATCCCCGGCGCCACGATCGTGTTCGCCGGCATCGCGCTCGCGGCGTGGATCGGCGACTTCGTGCGCATCCCCGTGTGGATCGTCGTCGTCGCCGGCATTCTCGCCGCGCTGACGTGGGTGGTCGACTTCGCCGCCGCCGCGGTGGGCGCCAGGCGCGTGGGGGCGAGCCCCTGGGCGGTCGTGGGCGCCGCGCTCGGTACGGTCGCCGGCGTTTTCACCGGACTCGTGGGCCTGCTGTTCCTGCCGCTCGCCGGCGCGGCGATCGGCGAGTACCTCGCGGAGCGCGACATGCTGCGAGCCGGCAGGGTAGGACTCGCAACCTGGCTCGGCATCGTGATCGGCACCGCGCTCAAGGTCGCGATCGTGTTCGCGATGCTGGGGATGTTCGTCGCTGCGCTGCTCGTCGGCTGACCGTCGCCCCGGTTCCTGGCAGGCGACGTTTCGCCTTGCGCTCGCCCGACCCGGCGAGGCATGCTCCCCGTCGCTCGCGCCGCCCTTCGCGGCGGCGCGTCGAACGCACGGAGGCGCCCCATGAACACCATGCAGATCGTGATGCTTTCCGTCGGCGGACTCGCGCTGCTCGGCGGTTGCCTGATGGCGATCCAGCGCCTGCGCACCGTCTACTTCGGCCGCAGCGCGCAGGGCAGGGTCGTCGGCCAGTCGGAGAGCACGTCGACGTCGTCGTCGAGCGGCGGATCGACGAGGTTCACGACGCTCTACGCGCCGATCGTCGAGTTCGCGCACGAGGGGAAGAACGTCAAGTTCACCTCGTCGCTCGGCCAGCGGGAGATGATCGCCGAGGGGACTTCGGTGCCGGTGCGCTTCCTGCCCGCCGACCCGGGGGGCACCGCGGAGATCGCGACGCCGGCGCGCATGTGGGGCTTTCCGATCGCGGCGCTGGGCGTGGGCGCGCTGTTCGTCGTGCTGGGCGCCGCGCTGGGCAAATAGCGCGGGACGGCCGACCTGGCGGCGGAGGTCAGCCGCCCAGCTTGCGCTTCAGGATCGCGTTGACCTGCGCGGGGTTGGCCTTGCCCTTCGACGCGGCCATCGCCTTGCCGACGAGCGAGTTGAACGCCTTCTCCTTGCCGGCGCGGAACTCCGCGACGATCGAAGCGTTGGCCGCGAGCACGCCGTCGACGAGCTTCTCGATCGCGCCCTCGTCGGAAATCTGCTCCAGGCCCTTCTTCGCGATGATCGCGTCGGCGTCGCCTTCGCCGGCCCACATCGCGTCGAACACGTCCTTCGCGATCTTGCCGGAGATCGTGCCATCGGCGATGCGCGCGAGGAGTCCCGCGAGCGCGGGCGGCTTCACCGGCGCGGCGGCGATGTCGATCTCGGCGCGGTTCAGCGCCGCCGACACCTCGCCCAGCATCCAGTTCGCGACGGTCTTCGGCTCGACGCCGCCGGCGCGCACGGCCTCCTCGAAGTACGACGCGGTTTCGCGGCTCGCGGTGAGCATCGCCGCGTCGTGGTCGGGCAATCCGTACGCCGTCCCGAAGCGCGCCCTCATCGCCTCGGGCAGCTCGGGCATGCCCGCCTTCACGCGCGCGATCCACTCGCCCGAGATAGCGAGCGGCGGCAGGTCCGGATCGGGGAAGTAGCGGTAGTCCTGCGCGTCTTCCTTGCTGCGCATCGAGCGGGTCTCGTCGCGGTCGGGATCGTAGAGGCGCGTCTCCTGCACGACCGTGCCGCCTTCCTCGACGAGCGCGATCTGGCGGCGCACCTCGTAGTCGATCGCCTGCTGCATGAAGCGGAAGCTGTTCAGGTTCTTGATCTCGCAGCGCGTGCCGAGCGGCTCGCCCGCGCGGCGGACCGACACGTTGGCGTCGCAGCGGAAGCTTCCCTCCTGCATGTTGCCGTCGCAGATGCCGATCCAGCGCACGAGCCCGTGCAGCGCCTTCGCGTAGGCGACCGCCTCGTCCGAGCTGCGGAGGTCGGGCTCGGTCACGATCTCGAGCAACGGCGTGCCGGCGCGGTTGAGGTCGATGCCAGACATGCCGTGGTAGTCCTCGTGCAGGCTCTTGCCCGCGTCCTCCTCGAGGTGCGCGCGCGTCAGCCGCACGCGGATCGCGCCGCGCGTCGGCGACACGATGTCGACGCCGCCGCCCTGCACGACGGGAATCTCGTACTGCGAGATCTGGTAGCCCTTCGGCAGGTCCGGATAGAAGTAGTTCTTGCGCGCGAACACGCTCTTCGCGGCGACGTTGCCGCCGACCGCGAGGCCGAAGCGGATCGCGCGCTCGACCGCGCCGCGGTTCAGCACCGGCAGCACGCCGGGCAGCGCGATGTCGACGGCGGACGCCTGCGTGTTCGGCGCGGCGCCGAAAGCGGTCGGCGCGCCGGAGAAGATCTTCGACGCGGTCGACAGTTGCGCGTGCGTCTCGAGGCCGATGACGACTTCCCAGGAGGGGCCGGAGCCGCGGTACGCGGGATTCGTTGTCGAGGTTTGCGCCATGGTCGTTCGCGTATTACGGCTCTGACCCCAACGCCGGGGCGCGATCGTGCCAGTCGGTCGCCTGCTGGAAGCGGTGCGCGACATTCAGGATCAGGCCTTCCGCGAAGTAGTCGCCCTGCACCTGCAGGCCGATCGGCAGGCCGCCCTTCGTGAGCCCGCACGGGATCGAGATCGCCGGCGCGCCGGTCAGGTTCGCGGCGATCGTGAAGATGTCGTTCAGGTACATCTGCACCGGGTCGTCGGTCTTGTCGCCGAGGCGGAATGCCGGCGCGGGCGCGGTGGGCCCCATGATCACGTCGCATTCGCGCCATGCGCGCGCGAAGTCGTTCGCGATCAGGCGGCGCACCTTCTGCGCCTTCAGGTAGTACGCGTCGTAGTAGCCGTGCGACAGCACGTACGTGCCGACGAGGATGCGGCGTTTCACCTCGGCGCCGAAACCCTCGGCGCGCGTCCTGCAGTACATGTCCGTCAGGTCGTCGTAGCGCGCCGCGCGATGGCCGTAGCGCACGCCGTCGAAGCGCGACAGGTTCGACGAGGCCTCGGCCGGCGCGATCACGTAGTAGACGGGCACCGACAGCTTGACCGCGGGCAGCGCCACCTCGACCGTCCGCGCCCCGAGCTTCGCGAACTCCGCGAGCGCCGCGTCGATCGCCGCGGCGACCTCCGGGTCGTTGCCGGCGCCGAAGTACTCGCGCGGCAGGCCGATGCGCAGTCCCTCGAGCGGCCGGGCGGACGCCCCCGCGCGGAGGGCGCGCGCGTAGTCTTCGACCGGGCGGTCGAGCGAGGTCGAGTCGCGCGGGTCGTGGCCTGCCATCGCGTTCAGCATCAGCGCGCAGTCCTCGGCGGTCCGGGCGAAGGGCCCCGGCGTGTCGAGGCTGGACGCGAACGCGACCAGGCCGTATCGCGACGCGACACCGTAGGTCGGCTTCAGCCCGCAGATGCCGCTGAGGGAGGCGGGCTGGCGGATCGATCCGCCGGTGTCGGTGCCGGTCGCCCCGGGCACGAGCCGGGCGGCGACGGCGGCCGCCGAGCCCCCCGAGCTGCCGCCGGGCACGTACGCCGGGTTCCACGGGTTCTTCACCGGACCGAAGTGCGAGGTTTCGTTGGACGAGCCCATCGCGAACTCGTCCATGTTGGTCTTGCCGACGAGCACGGTGCCGGCGCGCCTCAGTCCCTCGACGACGTGCGCGTCGTACGGCGCCACGAAGTTCCCGAGCATGCGCGACCCGCAGGTGGTGCGGAGCCCCGCGGTCATCAGCACGTCCTTGTGCGCGATCGGCACGCCCGCGAGCGGGCCGGCCGTGCCGCGCGCGATGGCGTCGTCGGCGGCCCTTGCCTGCGCCAGCGCGCCCTCGGCGTCGAGGGTCACGAACGCGTTCAGCGCCGGGCCGAGCGTCGCGATCCGCGAAAGCGTGTCCTGCGCGAGCTCGACCGCGGACAGCTCGCGCGCGGCGAGGCGGGCGGCGAGCCCTGCCAGGGTGTCGTGGGAATGCATCGGGGACTACTCGACGACCCGGGGCACGAGGTAGAGCCCGTCCTCGACCGCGGGGGCCACCCGCTGGTACTCGGCGTGGCGATCGGTCTCGGTCACGCGGTCCTCGCGCATGGTCAGCACGACGTCCTGCGCGTGCGACATCGGCTCCACGCCCGTCGTGTCGACCGCCTGGAGCTCGTCGATCATCGTGAAGATCGCCTCGAGCTTGGCGTGGACCTCGGCGGCCTCGCGCGCGTCGATCTCGATGCGCGCGAGATGGGCGATGCGCCTGACTTCGTCGAGCGTGAGGGTCATCGGGGCGGGACCGGGTGTCGGAGGGCGCCGGACATCCCGGCGGGGTCGGGCGCCGCGGCGCGGGAAACGCCGGAAAACCGCACATTTTCAGCACGGTAGCCCGAATGGCTAGAGTATCATATTCGCCTTGTCCGGGCCGCCGCGGCCCCCCGGATCCCCGGGGCATCCGCTCTTTGGCGCCTGTCGCGAAAGTCTCCCCGCTTCATGTTCGAGCTCTTCAAAGGCTACTTCTCCACCGACCTCGCGATCGACCTCGGCACCGCCAACACGCTCATCTACGTGCGCGGACGCGGCATCGTGCTCGACGAGCCGTCGGTGGTCGCGATCCGCCAGGAAGGCGGGCCCAACGGCAAGAAGGTGATCCAGGAGGTCGGGCTCGCGGCGAAGCAGATGCTCGGCCGCACGCCGGGCAACATCACCGCGATCCGGCCGATGAAGGACGGCGTCATCGCCGACTTCACGGTCACCGAGCAGATGCTGAAGCAGTTCATCAAGAAGGTGCTCGACTCGCGGCTCTTCTCGCCGTCCCCGCGGATCATCATCTGCGTGCCGTGCGGCTCGACGCAGGTCGAGCGGCGCGCGATCCGCGAGTCCGCGCTGGGCGCGGGCGCGTCGAAGGTCTACCTGATCGAGGAGCCGATGGCCGCGGCGATCGGCGCCGACCTGCCGATCTCCGACGCGACCGGCTCGATGGTCGTCGACATCGGCGGCGGCACGACGGAGGTCGGCGTGATCTCGCTCGGCGGCATGGTGTACGCGGGCAGCGTGCGCGTCGGCGGCGACAAGTTCGACGAGGCGATCGTCAACTACATCCGCCGCAATTACGGGATGCTGATCGGCGAGACCACGGCCGAGCAGATCAAGAAGACGATCGGCAGCGCGTTCCCCGGCTCCGAAGTGCGCGAGATGGAGGTAAAGGGCCGCAACCTCGCCGAGGGCATCCCGCGCAGCTTCACCGTGTCGTCCAACGAGATCCTCGAGGCGCTCACGGATCCGCTGAACAGCATCGTGTCCGCGGTGAAGAGCGCGCTCGAACGCACGCCGCCGGAGCTCGGCGCCGACATCGCGGAGCGCGGCATGGCGCTGACCGGTGGCGGCGCGCTGCTGCGCGACGTCGACCGGCTGCTCATGGAGGAGACCGGCCTGCCGGTCATCGTCGCCGAGGATCCGCTGACCTGCGTCGTGCGCGGCTGCGGCAAAGCGCTCGAGAACATGGACAAGCTGCAGACGATCTTCACGTCCGACTGAGAACGGGGTCAGAGAACGGGGTCAGAGCTGTAATTGTTCGGCCGACAGCCAGCCGTGCGTCCCGCTTCCACGACGCCGAATAATTGCAGCTCTGACCCCGTTCTCACGGCGCTGACCCCGAATTCCCGATCTCATGCGCCCGATCCCCGCCGAGCCGCCGCCGTTCTTCCACCGCGGCCCCTCGCCGCTGGCGCGAGTCGCGTTCTTCGGCTTCCTGTCGATCGTGCTCCTGTTCGTCGACGCCCGCTTCCGCTACCTCGAGGACGTGCGCCAGGCGGCGGGCGTCGTGCTGTTCCCGCTCCAGCGGCTGGTGCACATGCCCGCCGAGGCGATCGCCAGTCTCGCCGCCTACTTCGCGTCGAAGCGCGACCTCGCGCGCGAGAACGAGCGCCTGAAGGCCGAGTTGATCGAGCTCTCGCCTGTCGCGCAGGGCTACGCGCAGGCGCGCGACGAGAACGCGCGGCTCAAGACGCTGCTCGAGCTCAAGTCGCGCTACGCGGAAGGCTCGGCGGTCGTGCAGGTGCTCTACAGCGGTCGCGACCCGTTCGCGCAGAAGCTGTTCGTGAGCCGCGGAAGCGAATCGGGACTGGTGCCGGGCAGCGCGGTCATCGATGAGCGTGGCGTCGTCGGCCAGGTCACGCGCGTGCACCCCACGATGTCGGAGGTGACGCTCGTGACCGACACGGACCACGCGATCCCGGTCAAGGTCGAGCGCAGCGGCGCGCGCAGCGTGCTCTACGGATCCGGCACCGGGCGCGCACCGGAGCTTCGCTTCACGTCGCCGACGGCGGACATCCGCGTCGGCGACCGGCTGGTGACATCGGGTCTGGACGGCACCTACCCGCCGGGACTCGCGGTCGCGCAGGTGACGAGCGTCGAGCGCGACACGGGCCAGGTCTTCGCGCGCATCGAGTGCGCGCCGCTCGGCGGCGTCGACCGCAGCGAGGCGCTGCTCGTGCTCGCGCCGCCCGCAGCGCTCCCGCCGCGTCCGGAGGAACCCGCGGACGCGGAGGCCGCCCGCAAGGGAGGCCGCGCGAAAGCGCGGCGCGGCGGATGAGACTCGCCTCGCGCGTCCCGTCGTTCGCGCCGGCGCGGCCGGAGGAGATCCTCAAGCCCGCGAGGCCGTGGTTCGTCGTGCTGACGCTCGCGCTCGCGTTCCTGGCCAACACGCTGCCGGCGTCGGGCATCGTGCTCGCGCTCAAGCCCGACTTCGTCGCGCTCACGCTCCTTTACTGGTGCATCCAGGCGCCGCGCTACGTCGGCGTCGGCGTCGCGTGGGGAGTGGGGCTCGTGATGGACGTCGTCGACGCCACGCTGTTCGGCCAGCACGCGCTCGCCTACGTGGTGCTCGCCTACGGCGCCGAGTTCTTCCGCCGCCGAGTGCTGCGCTTCCCGCTGTGGCAGCAGGCGGTGCAGGTGGCGCTCCTGCTCGCGGCCTGCGCCGCGCTCGTGCTGGCAGTGCGCATGATCGGCGGCGCGCCGCTGCCGCGCTGGACCTACGCGGTCCCGCCGATCGTCGGCGCGCTGCTTTGGCCGGCGCTGACGGTGCTGCTGCAGTGGCCGCAGCGCCCGGCGCGCTCGTCGGCGCTCTGACGCCATGGCCGCGCGCAGGCTCTTCTCGACCCGGCGCCGCGCGAGCGGCGGCGGCGCGTACGGCGCCGCCGAGCTGCGCAATCCGGAGCGCGAGCTCGCACGCTTCCGCACGCGCCTCGCCGTCGCGTTCGGCGTCGTGCTGATCGCGTTCGCCGCGCTCATCGGCCGCTTCGCCTACCTGCAGGTCGCCCGGCACGACCACTTCCGCACGCTCGCCGAGACCAACCGGATCGCGATCGTGCCGATCGCGCCGAACCGCGGCGTGATCACCGACCGCAACGGGGTCGTGCTCGCGCAGAGCTTCTCGGCGTACACGCTCGAGCTCCAGCCGTCGCGGTTGAGCGACCTCGACGCGACGATCGACGCTCTCGCGGGGCTGGTCGAGATCACGCCGCGCGACCGCAAGCGCTTCCGCAAGCTGTTCGAGGAGTCGAAGAACTTCGAAAGCCTGCCGATCCGCACGCGCCTGTCCGACGAGGAGGTGGCGCGCTTCGCGGCCAACCGCTACCGTTTCCCGGGCGTCGAGATCAAGGCGCGGCTGTTCCGCAGCTACCCGTTCGGCGAGGTGGCCTCGCACGTGATCGGCTACATCGGCCGGATCACCGACCGCGACCTCGTCCGCATCGCCTCGTGGGACGAGAGCGCCGACTACAAGGGCACCGACACCATCGGCAAGGTCGGCGTCGAGCTGACCTACGAGCGCGAGCTGCACGGCACGACCGGCATCGAGGAGGTCGAGGTCGACGCGGCGGGCCGCGCGGTGCGGACGCTCTCGCGCACGCCGCCGGTGTCCGGCGACAACCTGCGCCTGTCGATCGACATCAACCTGCAGGCGGCCGCCGAGGCCGCGTTCGGCGCGCGGCGCGGCGCGCTCGTCGCGATCGAGCCCGCGTCCGGCGACGTGCTCGCGTTCGTGTCGAAGCCCGGCTACGACCCGAACCTGTTCGTCGAGGGCATCGACCCGGCGTCCTGGCAGGAGCTCAACGAGTCGCCCGACAAGCCGCTGCTCAACCGGCCGCTGCGCGGCGCGTATCCGCCGGGGTCGACGATCAAGCCGTTCCTCGCGCTCGGGGCGCTCGCGTCCGGCAGGCGGACGCCGACGCAGGCGTTCGCCGACCCCGGCTACTTCCAGCTCGCGGGTTCGTCGCACCGCTTCCGCGACGACAAGAAGGGCGGCCACGGCATCGTCGACATGACCAAGGCGATCGTCGTGTCGTGCGACACGTACTTCTACCTGCTCGCGAACGACACCGACGTCGACGACAACTGGCGGTTCATGTCGTCGCTCGGCTTCGGGCACCGCACCGGAATCGACATCGAGGGCGAGCTCGCCGGCGTGCTTCCGTCGCGCGAGTGGAAGCGCCAGCGATTCGCCGGGCCGCAGTACCGCGAGGAGCACCGCAAGTGGTACCTGGGCGACTCGATCTCGGCCGGGATCGGCCAGGGCTACACCGCGTTCACGCCGGTGCAACTCGCGCACGCGATCGCGACGATCGCGAACGACGGGGTCGCCTTCCGGCCGCATCTCGTGCAGCGGATCGAGGACGCGCGCACGCGCGAGGTGCGCCTTGTGGAGCGCGAGCCTGCCTACACGCTGGCGGTGAAGCCCGGGCACCTCGACGTGATCCGCAAGGCGCTCGTGCAGGTCAACCGCGAGGGCACCGGCGCGACGGCGTTTCGGGGCGCGGCGTACGCGAGCGGCGGGAAGACCGGCACCGCGCAGGTCTTCTCGCTCAAGGGCGAGGAGTACAGGGCGCACAAGATCGACGAGCGGCTGCGCGACCATGCGTGGTTCATCGCCTACGCGCCCGCCGACAGGCCGGCGATCGCGGTCGCCGTCCTGGTCGAGAACGGCGGCTTCGGCGCGAAGGCCGCGGCCCCGATCGCGCGCCAGGTGTTCGACTACTACCTGCTCGGCCTCAAGGCCGCGGGCCCCGCGCCGATGTTCGAGGGGCCGTTGCCCGACGACGAGGACGCCTCGGACTGACGATGGCCGGGTTCCGCAACGCCGACGTCGTCGTGCGCCTCTGGGAGGTGCTGGTCCGCCGTATCGACCGGCCGCTGTTCGCAATCGCGATGGTGATCGTCGGCGCGGGTTTGGTCACGCTGTTCTCCGCGGCGGACCAGAGCGCCGCGCGGGTCACGAACCAGGGCGTGAGCCTCGTCGTCGCGCTGACCGCGATGTGGGTGATCGCGAACATCCCGCCGCAGACGCTCGCGCGCGCCGCGCTGCCGCTCTACGCGGCCGGCGTCGTGATGCTCGTCGGGGTCGCGCTGTTCGGCGTCGTCGTCAACGGCTCGCGCCGCTGGCTCGACCTCGGCCTGGTGCGCTTCCAGCCCTCCGAGCTCATGAAGATCGCGCTGCCGCTGATGCTCGCGTGGTATTTCCAGAAGCGCGAGGGCAGGATCGGCTGGGCCGACTTCGTGCTCGCGGCCGTGCTGATCGCGGTGCCCGCCTACCTTGTCAAGCGCCAGCCGGACCTCGGCACGTCGCTCCTGCTGTCGGCGTCCGGGTTCTACGTGCTGTTCCTGGCCGGCCTGTCGTGGAAGCTCATCGTGGGCCTGGCCGCGGCCGGCGCGGCCGCGGGGCCGTTCCTGTGGTCGCAGCTGCACGACTACCAGCGCCAGCGCGTCCTCACGTTCATCGACCCGTCGACCGATCCGCTCGGCGCGGGGTATCACACGGCGCAGGCGTCGATCGCGATCGGCTCGGGCGGCGTCGTCGGCAAGGGTTGGTTGAACGGCACGCAGGCGCACCTCGACTTCCTGCCCGAGAAGCACACCGACTTCATCTTCGCCGTGTTCGGCGAGGAGTTCGGCCTGATCGGCAACGTGCTGCTGGTGGTCCTCTACCTCGCGCTGATCGCGCGCGCGATGATGATCGCGTCGAACGCGTCGACCTTGTTCGCGCGCCTGATCGCCGGCGCGGTGACGCTGATGCTGTTCACCTACGCGTTCGTCAACATGGGAATGGTGAGCGGCATCCTGCCGGTGGTGGGCGTGCCGCTGCCGTTCGTGTCGTACGGCGGCACCGCGATGGTGTCGCTGTTCATCGGGATCGGCATCCTGATGAGCGTGCAGGCGCACCGGAAGCTCGTCACGACCTGAGCGATCTCGTGGGTCGGGCTTCAGCCCGACGCCTTGGTGTATCGCGTTTCGGCCGGGCGCTCTTGGGTGTCGGGCTGAAGCCCGACCCACAGGGTCAGTCGGGGCACGACGCTCTTGCGTGTCGGGCTCCGGCCGCGCGCTCTTGGGTGTCGGGCTGAAGCCCGACCCACGGGGTCAGCCGGAAGCCAGGCCCACGAGCACGGCCGATTCCGGGAACACCGGGCCGGCCAGTCCGCGCGCCGAGCGCCCGCGGATGTCCTTGCGCGCACGCAGGGCGTTGACCAGCGCCAGGGCACTCGTCTCGCACGGCGGCAGCTCGGCATCGGAGCGGTCGAGCGGCGTCACGCGCTCCCCGAAGCGGATGAGGTGCGAGCACCACGTGAGCCCCGCGCCGAACGCCGGCGTGAGGATCGTCGACCCGGGCCTGACGCGGCCTTCCTCGATCGCATCGACGAGCGCGACGGGCACGGTGGCGGCCGACATGTTGCCGTACCTGTGCACGGTCACGAACACGCGCTCCATCGGGACGCCGATGCGCCTGGCGACGAACTCGATGATGCGCAGGTTCGCCTGGTGCGGCACGACGAGGTCGATGCCCTCCGCGCCGAGAGCCGCCTTCGCGAGCACGTGGGCGGACGCCTCGGTCATCCCGTGCACCGCGCGCTTGAAGATCTCCTGGCCGTCGAAGTCCCACTGCGTGTCGCCGTAGCCGATGTCGCGATTGCCGTAGGTCGTCCCGTGTCCGCGCACGCGCAGGATCGCGCGCGCGTCGGCGTAGCAGCCGAGCTTGTCGGCGATCACGCCCTCGTCGCGATCGGTCGCCTGCAGCACGACCGCCGCGCAGCCGTCGCCGAACAGCACCGCGACGTTGCGGTTCTCCCAGTCCATGAACGGCGAGATCGTCTCGACGCCGACGACGAGCGCGTTGCGCACGGTGCCGGCGCGGATCATGCCCGTCGCCGACGACACGCCGTAGAGGAAGCTCGTGCACGCGGTGTTCAGGTCCATCGCGCCGGCGTTCCACGCGCCGAGCCGGTACTGCAGCCCCGAGGCGGTGTTGGGGACCGCTTCCTCGGCCGAGCAGCTGCCGAACACGATGAGGTCGAGGTCCTTCGCGGCGAGGCCCGCGCAGGCGAGCGCGCGCGCCCCTGCGACGTGCGCGAGCTCGCTGCCGAGGACGTGCGTGATGCGGCGCTCGCGGATGCCGGTGCGTTGCGTGATCCACGCGTCGTCGGTCTCGAGAAACGTCGCGAGATCGTGGTTGCTGAGCACGGCAGGCGGCATGCACTTGCCCCAGCCCGTGATGGCGGCGTGTCGCATCGGTCCCCCCTTCACCGCGGTCGTCCGCGCGCTGTCGCCCGCGCGGTCCGGCCCGGCGGCGCCGATTCCAAGGGCGCGCCGGGCGTCGCGTGCGAACGGGTCAGCGGGCGCGTCGCCGGGGCCGCGAGCGACCGCCGTTGCGCTTGGCGCGCGGCTTGGGCGGCTTCGACGCGCGTTTCGTCTGCGTCGGCGCGTCCGCGGGCGAGCCCGACGCGTCCGCGCCGGGGCGCTGGTCGCCGATCACGCCCTTGACAGGGCAGATCCTGAACACCGGGCATTTGCGGCAGCCCACGGCGATTGCGACCGGGCACAGCGTGATGGCCATCGTCGGCTCCTCGGGAAACGGGGGTTCGGGACGCGGGGCAGGACGCGAGTCTCTCGTCCGGCACGCGAAGCATTCGTGCGTCGTCGAGCGCGGATGCCGAGTCTGACCCCACTTCCGCTCGCTGGCAATGGCGCGTCGTGCCGTCAGCGGCGGCGCCGTCGCGCGATCACCAGCGCGTAGATCGCCGCGTTGAGCGCGAGGAGGAAGACGCCGAGCCAGGCCTGGATGTCCTGCGTGAGGCCGGCGGGATAGAGGAGGGGCATCACGTAATGCTCGACGAATCCGCCTCCGTAGCCGGCCTCGCCCGCCCGCCGGCGGAAGTGGTTCTCGAGCGGCGTCAGCGGGCAGACCGTCGCGGAGAGCTCGGCGTAGGCGCCCCACGCGGCGGCCGGCAGGTGCGCGAGTGCCCAGCCCGGGTGGCGCAGCGCGAGGAGTCCGCCGAGGCAGGCGAACGCAATGTACGCGACGTGGAGCGCGACGACCGCATCGGCGGCGAGCCGATCGATCATCCCGGGCATCCCGCCGCGACGCCCTCAGGCGTCGAGCAGCGCGGCGGACGCGAACTGCGCGAGTCGCCGCTCGACCGCGGCCTTCGGGTCGGCCGCCTCCGCCGCCGGCACCGCGGCGCGCACCCGGGCCAGGAGCTCGGCCTGCGTGCGAGTCCCGTCGCACAGCGGCAGGAGCGCGCGCGCGAAGTCGTCGGCTAGGCGCACGCTGACGTGCCGCTGGTTGGTGACGAGCGGCAGGCGCGACGCCTGCCATCGCGCCACCGCGCCCGCGCGCGGTCGCGCGGACGGCCGCGTCGAGAGCGCGAGCGCGTCCGCGTACGGATCGGCGACGCCGGTCACCCACGCGTCGACGATGCGCGCCGGCGCGTCGTCCGCGCGCACGCCGCGCGACGCGAGCGCGTCGACGATCCGCGCGGCCGGGATCGACGCGGGAAAGTGCGCGGCGAGCGTGTCGCCGACAGGATCGGCCGCGGCGCCTCCGGCGAGGCGATGGCGCATGTAGGGCATCGACGCCGCGAAATGCAGCTCCGCGACGTGGCGCGGGTCGCGCCGTCCCGCACCGCCGACGTTCGCATGCACGAGCAGCGTCGCGCGCATCTGCCGCAGATGGACGAAATCGAGCATCTGCTCGCGCGCGACCGGATCGCGCGCGGCGAGCCGCTCGCGCAGCGCCGCGCCCGCAGGGCCGAGTCCGCGCGTCGACGGGTCGACATCGGCGAACGCGAGCAGCCGGTGGCGCGCCGCGTGAGCGACGAAGGTCGAGTAGTAGACCGGCTCGTTCAGCGGCGCCAGGTCGTCGTGGAAGATCCCGCCGTCGTCGCGCTCGGCCTCGTGCGCGAAGTTCTCGGCGAGCGCCGCGCCGGGGCCGGGCTGCGTGCGCCAGGACTCCACCATGAGCGAGATGAACTCGCGGGCGCGCGTGACGCGCTCGGCCGGATCGCGCACGTCGCGCACGTGGAACTGCATCGCGTCCCAGCCGATTCGCCGGATCCAGCCGCCGGGCAGCAGGTTGTAGGCGACGTACGCCACGCCGCCCGGGGCGAGGTGCCGCGAGATCGCGCCGAACATCGCGTCGCGCACGTCCGGCGGCACCCAGGAATAGAAACCGTGCGCGATCACGACGTCGAACCAGCCCAGCTTCGCGGGGATGTCGCGCACGTCCGCCTCGAGCAGGCGCACGTTGTTGAGGCGGAGCTCCTCGGCCATCGCCCGTGCGCTCGCGGTCAGTCGTGCGGACAGGTCGACGCCGACGAAGCGCCCGTGCGGAGCGCCCGCCGCCATCGGCAGCAGGTTGGATCCGTCGCCGCTGCCGATCTCGAGCACCGAGATCGTCCCGAGCTTCGGGATCGGGACGCCATGCAGCCGCGCGACGGCGAGGAGCCGGTTCGGATGCGTCTGGTGGAACGGGCGGCCGACGTAGGGCACTGCCTCGTAGGCGGTGCGAATCGCCTGGTGGATCGGCTCGGTCATGAACGGTGCGCGATCGGCATGGTCGGACAGGTGGCGTCGGCCGGCACGCCGGCATGACCATAGCACGCGCATTCCGCGGTCATCCGACGCCCGCCGGCGAGAAGGAATCCCGTCCCGCCCGGGCACACGTCGCGTCCCGTTCCCCCATTCAAGGCGGCTTCGCCTTCACGGGAAACGTTCCCACGTCCCGCCGCAACACGTGGGCGGCCAGCGCCTCGCCGATCCGCCGGTGAACGGCGGGCGACGGATGGGGGTCGAAGCGACTCGCCATGTACTGCTCGACCGTGAACTCGCGCCCCAGGGCCGACAGGTCGACATGCGCGATGCGATCGCGCGCGAGTCGATCCGGCAGCGCGACCCAGGGAGAGCCCTGCATGCGCGGAAGGAGCGCGATCAGATGGGGAACCGCGTGCCGATCCGCCGTGTCCCGAAACGCCTGGACGTAGCGGTACGAATCCGGAATCTCGCCTCGCGCGAGGGCCCCGGCCATGTCGGGACGCTTGAAGATCCAGAGCAGGCCGATGTCCCGCACGACGTACGTCAGGTGAATCCCCCGCAATAGCCGTTGCGCGACCGGGCTGGAAGGGCTGAACCGAGACAGCGTCTGGTCGATCAGATATCCTGACGCGTCGACGGCGGGCGTTCGACCGAGATTGAGATCGGAAGGGATGATGGCCATCACGACGAGGTCCGGCCGGACTTCCAGCATGCGATGCTCGAGCGTCGCCGCCATCTCCCTGACGCTGTAGGCCGAGGCGGCGTAGTTGAACACTCTCACGGTCACATCCCGCTGCTGCCGGTTGAGCGTGTCCTCCAGCACCTTCGCGAACGTGTCCTCGGTCCTCGGAACGCCTTCGCCGAACGTGACGGAGTCGCCCACGACCGCGATGCGGTACTCGTCCTGCCGTCCGGGACCCGGCGGCGCGCCCGCGGAGGTCGTCCGCAACCCCAGGCTGTCGGTGTCGATGACGGCGCGTCCGCGCGCGCGCGCCTGCACGAGGTCGGGCTTGTGCACGTAGGGAATGTCCCGGGAGCGGTCGAACGGCATGTAGATGGGATCGTAGATCTGGTGCTGCGAGTATCCCGACACGCGGACGACGACCTCGAGGGCGACCAGCGTGACGAGCGCGACGCTCGTGGCGGCGAGGACCGCCCTGCGGGGTTTCCTGATCACGAGACGTCGCTCCGTCCATCCGGTCGAGCAGTGCGGGGCAGGAATGGTACTCCCCCGCCTGCACGCCTTCGGAGCGGCGGAGCCGGGTCGCGATCGTCAGGCACGCCACGCCTCGACGCGCGCCCGCGCCGTGGTTGCCGATGAACGTGCTGGGCATCTCCGCGTACTACCACGACAGCGCGGCCGCCCTGGTGACCGACGGGCGGATCGTCGCGGCCGCGCAGGAAGAGCGGTACACGCGGCGCAAGCACGACGCGGGGTTTCCGGGGCAGGCCCTGCGCTACTGTCTCGCCGAAGGCGGTTGCGCGTTGCGCGATCTCGATCACGTCGTCTTCTACGACAAGCCGCTCCTCAAGTTCGAACGCCTGCTCGAGACCTGCCTCGCCTGCGCGCCGCGCGGATTCGCGTCGTTCCTCGCGAGCATGCCGGTCTGGCTCGGGGACAAGCTCTACCTCAAGGCCACGCTGCGTCGCGAACTGGCGACGGTCGGCGGCTGCGACGCGCGCGACCTGCCGCCGCTGCTGTTTGCCGAGCACCATCAGTCTCACGCGGCGTCCGCGTTCTTCCCCAGCCCGTTCGAGCGCGCCGCCGTGCTCTGCCTCGACGGCGTGGGCGAGTGGGCGACGACCTCGGTCTGGCTGGGGGAAGGCCACCGTCTGCACGCCAGGTGGCAGATCGACTTCCCGCACTCGCTGGGGCTCCTCTACTCCGCCTTCACGTACTACTGCGGATTCCGCGTCAACAGCGGCGAGTACAAGCTCATGGGGCTCGCGCCCTACGGCGAGCCGCGCTACGCGCAGCGCATCCTCGATCACCTGCTCGACCTGAAGGACGACGGCACGTTCCGCCTCGACATGCGCTACTTCGGATACGCGGCCGGCCTTCGCATGACCAGCTCGCGATTCGACGAGCTGTTCGGCGGACCGCCGCGCGACCCCCGCACGCCGGTCACCCGGCGGGACATGGATCTTGCGCGATCGATCCAGGCCGTCACCGAGGAAGTGGTGCTGCGACTGGCGCGCAGCGTGCGCGAGGAGCTGAAGGTCGACCGGCTGTGCCTGGCCGGCGGCGTCGCGCTCAACTGCGTGGCCAACGGCCGCGTGCTGCGCGAGGCGGGATACCGCGACCTGTGGATCCAGCCGGCCGCGGGCGACGCCGGCGGGGCCGTCGGCGCGGCGCTCGCGGGATACCACGAATACGCCGGGCACCCGCGCATCGTCCGCAATCCCGACGCGATGGAAGGGGGGTTCCTCGGGCCGCGACACGCGACGGCGGAGGTCCGCGCGATGCTCGACAGGCTCGGCGCGCCGTGCGAGACGCTCGCGGGCGACGCGACCATCGAGCGGACCGCATCGCTGCTCGCCGACGGCAAGGTCGTCGGCTGGTTCCAGGGACGCATGGAGTTCGGGCCGCGCGCGCTGGGAGGGCGCTCGATCCTCGGCGATCCGCGCAGTCCGCGGATGCAGTCGGTGCTCAACCTGAAGATCAAGCATCGCGAGTCTTTCCGTCCGTTCGCGCCGGCCGTCAAGGCCGAGGCCGCCGGCGACTGGTTCGACCTCGATCGCGCGAGCCCGTACATGATGCTGGTGGCCCCGGTGAGCGAGCGGCGGCGACTGGCCGCCGACGACTCGGGCCTGACCGGGCTCGATCGCCTGCACCTGCCGCGATCGACCATCCCGGCCGTGACCCACGTCGATCATTCCGCGCGCGTGCAGACCGTCCATCGCGACACCCACCCGCGCTTCCACGCGTTGCTCGAGGCGTTCGAGCGGCACACCGGATGCCCGGTTCTCGTCAACACGTCGTTCAACGTGCGCGGTGAGCCGATCGTGTGCACGCCCGAGGACGCGTACCGCTGCTTCATGGGCACGGGGATGGACGCGCTGGTCATCGAGGACGTCGTGGTGATGAAGGACGCCCAGCCGCCAGGATTGCGCGCCCGGTATCCGCGCCAGGACTTCGCTCCGGACTGACATGGACGCTTCGCCACCCGGCGCCTCGGAGATGCGTCGCTTCGGATTCATCCTGGCGGGAATGACCGCAGGGGTGTTCGGCCTGCTGCTGCCCTGGGTGTGGGCGTTTCCGCTGCCGGTCTGGCCCTGGGTCGTCGCGGCGATGCTCGCGTTGCCGGCGCTGGTCGCACCCGCACTGCTTCGTCCGGTCCACCGTTCCTGGGTGGCGCTGGCCGCCGTGCTCGCGTGGGTCAACACCCGGGTGCTGCTCGCGGTCGTGTTCTACCTGATGATCGTGCCGGTGGGCCTGGCGATGCGGCTCGTCGGCCACGATCCGTTGCGGCGCAAGACGACCGGTGCCGCCAGCCTTCGCGTTCCCAGCGCGGAGCGGGCCCCGCGGGACATGGAGAAACCGTACTGATGTGGGAATTGCTCAACGACCTGTGGGACTTCCTGCGCGAGCGCAGGAAGTACTGGCTCGTGCCCATCGTGTCGGTGCTGGTGCTGCTCGGCGCGCTGCTCGTCCTTGCGCAGGGGTCCGCCGTGGCGCCGTTCATCTACACGCTGTTCTGATCCGGCCCGGCCCGCGCGGCCGACGCCCGTGCGCCGCCGCCGCCGCGGCGGTGCGCTCGTCCCACCACGGCTCGAGCGCGTCGGCGAGCGCGGAGGGCAACCGCGTGCCGGACGCGCGCACGCCCCAGCGGAACCGCCGCCACGGCGGGACGTCGAGTTCGTCGAACGTGATGAGCGGGGCCGCGAACAGACGGTCGAGGCGCAGCACGACGTAGCGCGCGGGAATGCCGGCCGCCTTCTTCGCGTCGATCCAGTGGGGGCCCTCCGCCGGCGCGGTCATCACGACGCCGGAGCCGATCAGGCCCTTGGGAGGCACGCCCAGCCGCACGAGGAACGCGCGGCTGCCGGGCTCGATGTGCCGGAAGCGGCCGCACGACCACTCGGTGTCGAGGTGACCGCGCCGCGCGAGCGCGCGGATGTCGTCGGCGAGCGACGGCCAGCTCCAGATGGCCGGGTTGAAGGCGAACAGGTGCGTGGACATCGCGTGGGTCGCCTTCCGATCGGGCGACCGGGATTGCCCGCCGGAGGATGCGCGCGGGGCGGACCGGCGCCCGGGTTGCGCGGCGAGCCGGTATCCTACGCCCATGAGAATGGGGCCGGTCCCGGGCGTTGCCACCGCCGCCGCGTTCGCCGCGCTCGCGGCCGCGCTGCTGGCGTCCTGCACGACGGCGCCTGCGCCCTCGCCGCGCGCCGCCGCGCCGGTCCCGTCGACGAAGTACTACGCGGACGACGGACCGCCCGCGAATCCGCCGGAAACGCTCGACTCGGTGCCCGACGCGGTCCCGCGCGCGGAGCCGCTGCACCGCTTCGCGAACCGTCCGTACGTCGTGCTCGGGCGCGAGTACGTGCCGGCGACGTCGCTCGGGCCCTATCGCGAGCGCGGGACGGCGTCGTGGTACGGCCGTAAGTTCCACGGCCAGCGCACGTCGATCGGCGAGATCTACGACATGTACGCGATGACCGCCGCGCACCCGACGCTGCCGCTGCCGTCCTACGCGCGCGTCACCGGCGTCGCGAGCGGCAGGTCGGTGGTGGTGCGCGTCAACGACCGGGGCCCGTTCCTGCACGGCCGCATCATCGACCTGTCGTACGCGGCGGCGCACCGGCTCGGCATCGCGCAGCGCGGCAGCGGCGAGGTGATCGTCGAGTCGGTGCTTCCGGGCGCCGCGACGTTCGCCTCCGCGGCGCCCGCGTCCGAGGCGACCGGCACGGTGACGACGCCGCTCGCCACGGCGCCGCCGATCGCGGCGAGTCCCGCGCCCGTGGTCGCCGCGCCTGTGCCCCTCGCGGCGGGCGCGATCGCCGCAGCGGAGACACCGGTGCAGACCGCGCCCGGCGGGTTCGTCGTGCAGCTCGGCGCGTTCGCGAGCGAGCCGAACGCGCGGACCTTCCTCGCGCACGTGCAGGGCCAGCTCGCCGCCGCGGAGGTGGCGCCGCGCGTGCGGCAGTCGGGAGGGCTCTACCGTGTCTACGTCGGGCCCTACGCATCGCGCGACGACGCGAGACGCACGGCGGACCGCCTCGAGAACGCGCTCGGCGTGAGCACCGCGATCGCGCCGCATTGAAATTGCGGCGGCCGAGAACCCTCAGCGCCGGCGGCGGTCGTTATAATGACCGCTCCGGGGCGCGTGGGGAGGACGTGGCTGCCGGGGCAGGACTTCGCCCTCGACGACCCCCCACACGATGAGATTGCCGCTCCGACGCCTTTTCCTCACGCTCCTCGCCGCCACGCTCGCGCTGCCGTTCGCGCCGGCGCGCGCGCAGCTCACGATCGAGATCGTCGGCGGCGCCGGCACCGCGATCCCCATCGCGGTCGTCGGGTTCGACGGCGAATCGGAATTCCCGCTCGGTGTCTCCGGCATCGTCGCGGCCGACCTCGCGCGCTCGGGCCTGTTCCGCAACGTCGACACGGGCGGCGTCGTGCCGCGGCCGTCGCGTGCGGAGGACGTGCGCATCGACGAGTGGCGCGGCCGCGGCGCCGACGCGGTCGTCGTCGGCTCGATGCGCCCGCTTGCGGACGGCCGGGTCGAGGTCCGATATGCGCTCGTCGACGCGGTCCGCGGCGGGACACTCGCGTCGACGCTGTTCACGGTGACGCGGCCGCAGTTCCGCGCGACCGCGCACAGGATCGCCGACGAGATCTACGCGAAGCTCACCGGCGACGTCGGCGTGTTCTCGACGCGCATCGCCTACATCGCGAAGCAGGGCACGCGCTACCAGCTCGTCGTCGCCGACGCCGACGGCGCCGATCCCCAGACCGTCGTGTCGACCAGCGAGCCGCTCCTGTCGCCGCGCTGGTCGCCGGACGGCGGGCGCATCGCGTACGTCTCGCTCGAGCAGAGGAAGCCGGTGGTCTACGTGCAGAACCTTTCGACCGGCGGTCGCGCGGCGGTCGCCGCGTTCCGAGGCAGCAACAGCGCGCCCGCGTGGTCGCCCGACGGTCGCCAGCTCGCGGTGACGCTCACGCGCGACGGCGGCTCGCAGCTCTTCCTGATGAACGCCGACGGCACCGGCACGCGGCGGATCATGTCCTCGCCCGGCGTCGACACCGAGGCGTGGTTCATGCCGGACGGCCGCTCGCTGCTGTTCACGTCAGACCGTGGCGGCAGCCCGCAGATCTACCGCGTCGGCATCGACGGAGGTGCGGTCGAGCGCATCACGTTCGACGGTTCCTACAACGTTTCTCCGCGCGCGCTGCCCGACGGCAAGGGCATGGTCTACGTGCGCCGCGACGGGGGGCGCTTCCAGATCGCGATCATGGACTTCGCGACGCGCCAGACGCAGATCCTGACGTCCGGCCCGCTCGACGAATCCCCCAGCGTCGCGCCCAACGGCAAGCTCGTGCTCTACGCGAACGAGACCGGGGGGCGTGGTATCTTGAACGCGGTGTCCGCCGACGGGCGCGTGAAGCAGCGCATCGTCGCGCCGGCCACCGACGTGCGCGAACCGGCGTGGGGCCCGTTACCCCGCTGACGCCGTCATCCGGACTCCCTTCCGCCCGTCCGCAACCAAGGAGGACAGCATGCACAAGATCGTCATTGCCGCCGCACTCGTCGCATTCCTCGCAGGATGCCAGAGCACGCCCGCCGACCAGTCCCCCGCGCCCGTCGAGGACCGCGCCGCGGCGACCGGCGCGGCGCCGGGTTCCTCGGGCGCGAGCACCAGCGGCGCAGGCACGTCCGGCGTCGCCGGCGCGTCGCAGGGACCGCGCGCGGACACCGGGGCCGGCATGGCCGGCAATCCGCTGCGCGATCCGTCGAACATCCTGTCGCGGCGCAGCGTGTACTTCGACTTCGACAGCTTCACGGTCAAGGACGAGTTCCGCCCGCTGATCGAGGCGCACGGCCGCTACCTGGCGGCGAACCGGGGTATGCGCATGGTCATCCAGGGCAACACCGACGAGCGCGGCTCGCGCGAATACAACATCGCGCTCGGGCAGAAGCGGGCCGACGCGGTCAAGCGCATGATGACGCTGCTCGGCGCGCAGGAATCGCAGATCGAGACCGTGAGCTTCGGCAAGGAGAAGCCGAAGAACACCGGCCACGGCGAGGCGGCGTGGGCCGAGAACCGCCGCGACGACATCGTCTACACCGGCGAATGACGCGGGCGATGCCGGGTGCCCGCGCGATGCGGGACGGCGGGCGCCCGCGCCGATGGCGTGCGGCGGCGGCCGCGCTGGCGCTTTCCGCGGGCGTCGCGCACGCCGCGCTGTTCGACGACGACGAAGCGCGCAAGCGCATCGCCGACACGAACGTGCGCCTCGCCCAGGTGCAGAAGCAGCTCGAGGACCGCATCGCCGCGCTCGAGTTGCAGCTGAAGTCGCAGGGCCTGGTCGAGCTCCTCGTCGCGGTCGAGGCGCTGAAGACCGATCTCGCCCGACTTCGCGGGCAGGTCGAGGTGCTCGCCTTCGAGCTCTCCGAGGCGCAGAAGCGCCAGCGCGACCTTTACGTCGACCTCGACTCGCGCCTGCGCAGGCTCGAAACGGCGCCCCCGTCCGCACCCGTCGCGCCGCCGTCCCAGGCGCCGGCGGCGGCGCCCGGCGTGGTGGTGCCCGCGCCCGGCGTCCCGCCCGGCGCGTCGGTCCCGCCTCCGGCCGGACTCTCCGCCGACGCGGCCGCGGAACAGCGCGAGTACGACGCCGCGCTCGAGCAGTTCAAGCGTGCGGACTACCCCGGCGCGATCGACGCGTTCGGCGCGTTCGTCAAGGCGCATCCGAGGAGCCCGCTCGCGCCGTCGGCGCAGTACTGGATCGGCAACGCCCACTACGCTCGGCGTGACTTCCGCGCGGCGATCGGCGCGCAACGGCAGTTGCTGCTGCAGTACCCGGACAGCGCGAAGGTGCCCGACGCGATGCTCAACATCAGCTCCGCGCAGGCCGAACTGAACGACAACGCCGCCGCCCGCCGCTCGCTCGAGGAACTGATCGCGAAGTACCCGACGTCGGAAGCGGCAGGGAAGGCGCGCCAGCGCCTGGGCGTTCGCTAGCAACGGGGTGGGTCGGGCTTAAGCCCGACAGCTATCGGTGGGTCGGGCTTCGGCCCGACAGGCATCGGTGGGCCGGGCTTCAGCCCGACAGGCATCGGTGGGTCGGGCTCCATCCCGCCAGGCATCGGTGGGTCGGGCTTCAGCCCGCCAGGCACCGGTGGGTCGGGCTTCAGCCCGCCAGGCATCGGTGGGCCGGGCTTCAGTCCGACAGGCATCGGTGGGCCGGGCTTCAGCCCGACAGGCATCGGTGGGTCGGGCTTCAGCCCGACAGGCATCGGTGGGTCGGGCTTCAGCCCGACAGGCATCGGTGGGTCGGGCTTCAGCCCGACGCAGAGGGCATCGGGCAGGGGTCCGAACGCAGGATGTCGACGCGAAGCTTCTCGGCGCGAATCACGGCGTGGCAGCGCGCCCACGGCCGTCACGACCTGCCGTGGCAGCGCACGCGCGACCCGTATCGGATCTGGGTCGCGGAGATCATGCTGCAGCGGACGCAGGTCGCGACCGTCATCCCGTACTACGAGCGGTTCGTCGCGGCGTTCCCGGACGTGCGCGCGCTCGCGCGCGCCGACGAGGACGCCGTGCTCGCGCAATGGAGCGGACTCGGCTACTACCGTCGCGCGCGGCACCTGCACGCGGCGGCGCGCGAGGTGGCCGATCATCGCGGTGGCGCGTTTCCGCGCGAAGCGGCAATGCTCGCGACGCTGCCCGGCATCGGACGATCGACTGCGGCAGCGATCGCGGCGTTCGCGTCGGGCGAGCGCGGCGCGATCCTCGACGGCAACGTGAGGCGCGTGCTCGCGCGGCATCGCGGCATTGACGGCGATCCGACGTCGCGGGTCGTCGAGGGAAGACTCTGGGCGCTCGCGCAGCGACTCGTCCCGCGCGACGGCGTCGAGGCGTACACGCAGGGAATGATGGATCTCGGCGCGACGGTCTGCACGCGCGCGACGCCGCGCTGCGATGCGTGCCCGGTCGCGGGCGACTGCGTCGCGCGCCGCGACGGTCGCGTCGCCGACCTGCCCGGAAGGCGCGCTCGCCGCGCGCTGCCGCACCGCGAGGTTCAGCTCGCCTGGGTCGAGCGCGCGGGTGAGGTGCTGCTCGAGCGACGTCCCGCGTCCGGCGTGTGGGGCCGGCTGTGGAGCCTGCCGGAGCTCGAGGTGGGCGCCGATCCGGTCGCGTCGCTGCGCGCGCGCTTCGACATCGCGGCGCGCCTCGTCGGCCGGCTCGCGCCGGTCGAGCACGCGTTCACCCACTACGCGCTCACGTTGCATCCGTCGCGGCTGACCGCGCGGGCGTCGCGCCGACCACCGCCCGCCGAGTGCATGTGGGTCGCGCGCGCGGATCTCGCGGCTGCCGCGCTGCCCGCGCCGATCCGCAAGCTTCTCCGCGCCGGGGTTCGCGACGCCGATCGCTGACGCGCAGACTGCCGGTACGCGGTGCGTACGTGGAACCCGGGGTCAGCGCGAAACGCCGGCTGCCCAGGGGCGCAGCTCGACCGGCAACCGCGCGTCGGCGTCGGCGTGCGCCTGCCTGAAAGCGCGCAGCTCCCGCGCCGCGCCGTCAGCATCGCCCGCGGCGAGCAGGCGGCGGATCGCGGCGATGAACGCTTCGGTCGATCGGGCCGGCGCGCCTTGCGCGACGACCGCGCGCTGGGTCGCGGACGCATCGCTGGCCTCGAGCCTGGCGCGCGGCGCGGTGTCCGATCCGGCGCCGGCGTCGCGCGCGCCTGCCAGCGACGCCACGGCGCCGACGCGGGAAGCCGGTGCGGGCGCCGCCGCGGCGACAGGCTGTGGCGGGCTTGCCGGCGGCGACGCGGCGAATCCCGTCGTGGCCGCGCGCTCGTCCTTGCGCGCGGCAGGCGCGTCGGCCTCGCGACGCTTGGCGATCGCCGTGGTCTGCGACGGCACGTCGTCCGCGGATTGCCGCGTCGACTCGGCCGCGGGCTTCGCGGCAACGGGCGCCGCCTTCGACGCTGCCGGCGCCTCCGCACCCTGCCTGCCTGCGGTGGGCGGCACCGTGTCCTGTCGCGTCGCCGGCCCCTCGATCGGCGACTGCATGCGCGGGAACGGCGGCGCGATGGGCGGCGCGGGCGCCTGCCGCGGCCGCGCCTCGCGCGGCCTCCCGGCGGGCGCGGTACGCTGCACGGCCGGCGGCGATTCGGCGGCGCGACCAGCCGCGCTCGGCTCGGCGTCCGCCGGCGGTGCGGGCGCGATCGACTCGGGCGCGGTCCGCGCCGTCGCTGTCGTGGCGGTCGACTCGTCGCTCACGACCATCGGTTCAGCGGCATCCTGCGGAAGGTTCTGGATCACGCCTATGGCGATCGCGCCGATCGTCGCGGCGGCGGCGAGCGGCATCCACCAGCGCCACGGCTCGCGCGCCTCGGCGACCGCGGCCTTGCCCTGCGGCCCGGCGCCGATCGCGCGCCGCGCCGCGGCGCGGATCGCGTCGTCGAGCGCCGCGGACGGTGACTCGCCCGCGTGCTCGCGCCAGACGCGGTCGACCGCGCGGTCGCGCACGTCGTCGCGACCGTTCGTCATGCGAGGTCCCCGAGCGCCGCGCGCAGCTTGGCGTAGGCGTAGCGCACGCGGCTCTTGACCGTCTCCTCGCCGGCGCCGGTGAGCTCGGCGATGTCGGCCAGCGACATGCCCGACTCGATGTGCAGCAGGAACGCGTCGCGCTGCACCGGAGGCAGCGCCGCGAGCGCCTCGTCGATCCGCGCGCGCGCATTGCGCGACGCGACGCGCGTCTCGGGCTCGTCGACGCGCGAGCCGGGGATCGCGTCGACCAGTGCTCCGGTCGCCTCGTCGCCCTCGTCGTCGAGCGAGTCGACGCGAACGTTGCCGCGCGAGCGCCAGTGGTCGACGACGCGGTTGTGCGCGAGCGTGTAGATCCACGTCGCGAACTTCGCGGTGGGGGCGTAGGTCGCGCGCGCGCGGATGGCGTTCATCCAGACGTCCTGGAACAGCTCGTCGGCGAGCCCGGCGTTGCCGACGTGACGCAGCAGGTAGCGGTAGAGCCCTCCGCGATGACGCGCATAGAGACGGTCGAATGCGCCGGCGTCGCCGGCGGCGTAGGCGAGCATCAGCGCCTCGTCGCCGGCGTCGTCGCCGGTAGCGTCCGCAAGGTCGCGGCGGCCGTGCGGGGCGTCGGGCATGGCCCGCCCAGTATGCGGGCGGGCGTCCTGCGCGGCAACGCGAAGCATGGAGGCGACAGCGAGGGGCCCGGGGAGTCCCTGCACAGGTCCGCGCAGCGCGTTCGGCGCGCGGCTTCGCGCCGCCGCGGACCCGTGCAGAGCATCGCTAGCGCGGGTCGGGCGCGAAGCCGGGCCAGGCCGGGAACGCGGACGGCGTGCGCCCGGCGTAGCGCGGACCCGGCACGATGCCGCGAGACACGAGCGTCTCGAGGCGGTCGTAGCGGATCGCGACGACGGCCTCGGGCGACGCGGTCGCCCGCTCGAAGCCGACGCGCTGCGCGTGTGAGGTCTCGTTGCGGCCGTGGCCGGTGCCCAGCCGGGAGTCGAGCGCCCTCTTGCGCGCGCCCTCGGCACCCGCGACCTCGGAGGCGTCGCGATCCATGCCCAGGATTCCCGCGGATTGCGCCTCGGCGGACGGTGCGGGCGCGGCGGCGCTCGCGGGCATGTCGCCGCGCTCCGCGCGTTGCGCGGCGATCTTCGGATGCGGCGCGTACGCGACCGGCACGCGCTCGCGGAACACCGCGACACCGATCACGCCGACGTCGAGCGGGCGGCCGGTGCGTCCGGCATAGCTGTCGGCGACGTCGGTGAAGTAGAACGCGGCCGTGTGCGACAGGCTCTTGCGCCACCCGGAGATGTCGACCGAGCCGTACGGCTCGAGCACGTAGCCGCTCTGGTCGGGTGAGGCGGTCTCGCCGGAGATCGCGTTGATGCCGTCGACCGACGGTACGGCGAGAAGCCGCGCGCCGGTCCTGTTGCGAATGCGTATCGTGTACTCGTGTCCGGGCGTGCCCACGATCCAGCGCTCGCCGCCGCTCTGGTAGACCGGCAGCCACGTTCCGCTCGTGCGGTCGAGGATCTCGACGGTGGCGAGATGCGACGAGACGACCGGCGCGGGCGAATGCGCGCAGGCGGCGAGCGGCGCGGCGAGCGCGGCGACGATGGCGACCGCCCAGGTGCCGAGCGGATGCGCGGAGCGCGCGCCGGCGGCAGAGGCGGCTGCGGATTGACGGTCGTGACGGTCCATGGCGGGTCTCCGGGGTCGGGCCGGCGACACCGGCCTCTCCCTCCTTCAACGGAGCGCCCGTCCGGACGGGGTGAACGCGCGTCCGCGGAACCCGTCCCCGGCGCGCCCGTTGGCCCGCGGTGGCGGGACTCCCCCGTGCAATAATCCGCGCGTTCCCCGCCCCGGCCGGTCCGCCTTCGACACGATGAAAGACGCCGCCCAGCTCGCCCCGCTGGTCACCGGACTCGCCTTCGCGCTCGCGTTCGTGTTCGGCTTCGTCGCCAACCGCGTGAGCTTCTGCACGATGGGCGCGATCGCGGACGTCGCGAACTTCGGCGACTGGCGCCGCATGCGCATGTGGCTGCTCGCGATCGCGGTGGCGATCGCGGGCGCGGCGGCCCTGCAGGACGGCGGATGGGTCGACCTGTCGAAGTCGATCTACATGGGCGGCAGCGTGCCGTGGCTGTCGCATGTCGTCGGCGGCGCGTTCTTCGGCTTCGGCATGACGCTCGCGTCGGGCTGCGGCAGCAAGTCGCTGATCCGCGTCGGCGGCGGCAACCTGAAGTCGCTCGTCGTGCTGATCGTGCTCGGCATCACCGCCTACATGACGTTGAAGGGCCTGTTCGCGCCGTGGCGGGCCTCCGGGCTCGACCCGTGGCGCATCGACCTCGCCTCGCTCGGCGGCAAGACCTCCGATCTGCCGACGCTCGCCGCCGCCGGGCTCGGGGCGAGCGCTCGCTGGCTGGTTCCCGCGATCGCCGCGGGCGCGATCGCCGCGTTCGTCTTCGCGAGCCGCGACTTCCGCGCGGCGCGCGAGATGATCGTCGGCGGAGTCGTCATCGGCGCGCTGGTCGTCGCCGGCTGGTACGTGTCGGGGCACCTGGGCTACCTCGCCGAGGATCCGGCGACGCTCGAGGAGAAGTTCGTCGCGACGAACTCGGGGCGACTCGAGTCGTTCTCGTTCGTGGCGCCCGCCGCCTACCTGCTCGAGCTGCTGATGATGTGGACCGACACCACGCGCGTGCTCACGTTCGGCATCGCGGCGACGCTGGGCGTGATCGCCGGATCCGCCGCGTATGCGCTTCTCTCCCGCTCGTTCCGCTGGGAGAGCTTCGCGAACGCCGAGGACGTCGCGAACCACATGGCCGGCGCCGCGATGATGGGATTCGGCGGCGTCACCGCGCTGGGTTGCACGATCGGGCAGGGCATCACGGGCGTGTCGACGCTCGCGGTCGGGTCGATCGTCTCGCTTGCCGCGATCATCGCCGGCAGCGTCGCCGCGATCCGCTACCAGACCTGGCGCCTCGACCGGATGGCCTAGCGCGCGGGCCCGCACCTACCGGCGACAATGGAGCGAATGACATGGGCCGCCTGTCAGCGAGCGAAGCGGCACCCGCGCGGAGGGCCGTCCGGGCGGAGCCAAGCAACACGGCGGCCCGTTTCGCCCTGAACGGTCGAGCAGGCCCGCCGGTCGGCACGCCCGGAGGGCCCGGTTGTCGGCGGGCGGCCCCGCCCCCACGTTGAAGCCAGCATGATCGTCTTCGACCTCCAGTGCGGCGAGGGCCACGGCTTCGAGGGCTGGTTCGACTCGGGCGAGGCGTTCGAGCGCCAGCTCGCCTCCGACCTGGTCCGCTGCCCGGTCTGCGACACCGCGGCGGTGACCCGCGTTCCGTCGGCGCGCGTCAGCGTCCCGAAGGGCGGAGACGCGACGGCGCCGGCGCGTCCGGAATCGATCGCGGGAATGCCGCCCGACCTGCTCGCTAAGCTGCGCGAGGCGGTCCGCGCCACCGAGAACGTCGGGCGCCGATTCCCCGAGGAGGCGCGCAAGATCCACTACGAGGAAGTGCCTCATCGCGCGATCCGCGGCGAGGCGAGTGCGGACGAGGCGCGCGCGCTGATCGACGAAGGCGTCGAGTTCGCACCGATCCCTCCCATCCTGACGCGCGAGAGCCATTAGGGCGTCGTTCCGGCCGCGGTGTCGTTCCCGCGGGGCGCTGACGGGAAACGGCGCCGCCGATGGCCCCCGGCGCGGGATTCGTCTAAAATCCGACGTTTTCCCGCGGGCCGTTAGCTCAGCCTGGTAGAGCAGCGGACTTTTAATCCGTTGGTCGCTGGTTCGAATCCAGCACGGCCTACCAGGCCGTCCCGATCGCCGCCGGCGGCCGGGCAGCCGCGGGCGCGCTACAATCACGACTTTTCCGGCGGGCCGTTAGCTCAGCTGGTAGAGCAGCGGACTCTTAATCCGTTGGTCGTAGGTTCGAATCCTACACGGCCTACCAACCCGCCCCGGCGACGCGCACGGCGCCGCCCAGACCGCGACTCCCGATGACGCAGCGCTTCGCGTTCTGCCCATGGCAGTTCAGGGAGAAGGCCACGCCGCAGGAGCGCGAACAGCAGCGCGCGTTCCACGATCGCCTCGTCGCGACCGGCCGCTTCGCGCTCGGCGAGGACGCCTACGTGTCGCCGCTCGCCGGCATCGAGGTGACGCGCCTCGCGCTGGGCGCGCGGTCTTTCGTCGGCGGGTTCGCCTACCTGTCGCACGACGTCGCGATGGGCGCGGACTGCTCGATCAATCCGTTCGCCGTCGTGAGGGGACGCGTGCGCGCCGGCAACGGCGTGCGCATCGCCTCGCACGCGAGCGTCGTCGGGTTCAACCACCGGTCCGAGGACACCTCGACGGCGATCCACGACCAGGGCGAAATCTCGAAGGGCATCGCGATCGGCGACGACGTCTGGATCGGCGCGAATGCCGTCGTGGTCGACGGGGTTCGCATCGGCAGCCACGCGATCGTCGCGGCCGGGGCGGTCGTGACGCGCGACGTCGCCGAGTGGCAGATCGTCGGCGGCAATCCCGCGCGTCCGCTGCGCGACCGCCGCGGAGCGACGCAGGACGGCGACGCGCGGCCCGCGGAAGGCGCGCCGCACGACGTCGCGCCGGCCGCGCCGGTGCGCCGTCCGGTGCGCGAATCGATCGCGACGCGCCTCGCGTCGTTCGGCGCGCGCGTCGCCGAGCAGTGGCCCGCGATCGTCGCGCGCTGCCGCGCGGACCGGCCGGAGGGGATCGCTTTCGTCGACCGGCCGGGCGCGAAGCTGTCGGGCGTGCGCCCCCTCGCGGACGCGGTGGAGATCGCGGCGATGTTCGGCGCGTTGCCGCCCGCGCTCGAGCGAGACGCGCTCGTCGCGCAGTTCCAGGCCGCGCAGGATCCGGCGAGCGGGATGCCGTTCGATCCCTGGCGCCGTCCGCGGGAGGGCTACGCCTGGGACGCGATGGGCGACATCCATACCGCGTACATGGTGCTGTCGGCCGGCTACGCGCTCGAATGCCTCGGCGCGACTTTCCGCGCGCCGATCGCGGGAGCGCATCGGATGCCGCCCGAGAGGATGGCGGCGCTGATGAACGCGCTGCCCTGGCGCGAGCAGGCCTGGGCCGCCGGCGCGTGGATCGATTCGCTGGGCACGGCGCTCGCGATCAATCGCGTCCGGTTCGGCCTCGACGGACCGGTCGCGACGCTGTTCGAGCTGCTCGCGCAGCACTGCCAGCCGCACACCGGCCTGTGGGGACAGCCCGACAGCAGGAACGGATGGCTGCAGCCGGTCAACGGCGCCTACCGGATCGTGCGCGGCACCTACGCCCAGTTCGGTCGTCGCGTGCCGCATCCGGAGTCGGCGGTCGACACGCTGCACGCGCACATCCGGCAGTTCGGCGACTTCGCCGAACGCGGCGTCGACGCGTGCAACGTGCTCGACGTCGTGCACCCGATCCGGTTCCTCGGCGGGGCGACCGCGCATCGGCGCGACGAAGGGCTCGCCTTCATCGAACGCCAGGTGCCTCGAATCCTCGCGCGCTGGGTCGACGGCGCGGGCTTCGGATTCGCGGCCGCCGACGCCCCCGGTCTCCAGGGCACCGAGATGTGGCTCGCGATCGTCGCGACCGCCGCCGACGCGCTGGGCGAGGGGGCCACGCTCGGTTTCTCGCCGCGCGGCGTGCACCGGCTCGATCCCTTCGTTCGCGACGAGCGATGACGCCGGTCCCGCGCTGGATCCTGACGCTGTCGTGCACCGACCGGCCCGGGATCGTCGGGGCGGTCGGCACGTTCCTCGCGGAGTCCGGCTGCAACATCGTCGAGTCGGCGCAGTTCGGCGACGTCGACACCGGGCGCTTCTTCATGCGCGTGGTGTTCGAGCCGGTGCGCCCCGACGTGGAGGCGAGCGCGGTGGAGGCCGCGTTCGCGCCGGTCGCCAAGCGCTTCGCGATGGACCGGGAGTTCCACGACGCCCGCGCGAAGACGCGCGTGCTGATCCTCGTGTCGAAGCATGACCACTGCCTCAACGACCTCCTGTATCGCGCGAGGATCGGCGCGCTGCCGATGGAGGTCGTCGCGATCGTGTCGAACCATCGCGACACGGAGCCGCTGGCCGCGTCGCACGGCCTGCCGTTCCACCATCTCCCGGTGACCGCCGCGTCCAGGCCGCAGCAGGAGGCGAAGCTCCGCGCGATCGTCGAGGCGACGCGCACGGACCTGGTCGTGCTCGCGCGCTACATGCAGGTGCTGTCGGACGGCCTCGCGCGCCGCCTCGCCGGCCGCGCGATCAACATCCACCACGGCCTGCTGCCGAGCTTCAAGGGCGCGCGTCCGTACCACCAGGCCTACGACCGCGGCGTCAAGCTGATCGGCGCGACCGCCCACTACGTGACCGGCGACCTCGACGAGGGGCCGATCATCGACCAGGAAGTCGCACGCGTCGAGTACGACATGCGCGCCGACGACCTCGTCGCGCTCGGCCGCGACGTCGAGTGCCTCGCGCTCGCGCGCGCCGTCAAGTTCCACCTCGAGCGGCGCGTGTTCCTGAACGGCGCGAAGACGGTCGTGTTCCGTTGAGGTCGCCTCTGCGGGTCCGGCTTCAGCCGGACGCTCTTCGCATTGCTCTTCGCATCGCCCGCGGTCGCAGCATGCGCCTGTCGGGCTGAAGCCCGACCCACAGGGGCGATGACGCCTGTCGGGTTGAAGCCCGACCCACAGAGGCGATGTCGGCTGTCGGGCTGAAGCCCGACCCACATAGGCGGTGGTGTCGTGGGTCCGGCTTCAGCCGGACGCCCTTCGCGTCGCCAGCGGCCCGAGCACGTTCACGGCAAGTCCCGCGAACACCAGCGCGACGCCGGCGGCCTGAGGCAACGCGAGACGCTCGCCGAGGAACAGAGCCGCGGACCCGAGTCCGGCCACCGGGATCAGCAACGCGAACGGCGCGATGAGCGGCGTCGGATAGGTGTGGAGCAGGCGGTTCCATGCGCCGTAGCTGAACAGCGTCGCGGCCCATGCCATGAACGCCACGCACGCCCACGCGACCCACGACGCTCCCGCGACCGCGTGCGCCGCGGCCGGGCCGCCCTCGAACGCGTACGAAGCGACCGCGAGCGGCAGCGGCGGCACGAGACTCGACCAGACGACCAGCGAGAACGCGTCGACGTCGTGGTCCGCGCCCGCCCGTTTGGCGATCAGGTTGCCGGCCGCCCACGCCAGCGCCGCGCCGAGGATCGCGACGAACCCCGCGAGCGTCCCCGACGCGCCGCTCGCGAGCTTGTAGCCGCCGAGCACGACGATGCCGCCCGCGGCGACGATCGCGCCGAGCGCATTCCAGCGGCGGAAGCGGTCGCCGGCGAACGCGACGGCGAGCGCGATCGTGAAGAACACCTGCACCTGGATCACCAGCGACGACAGTCCTGCCGGCATGCCGAGCGCGATGCCGAGGAACAGCAGGCCGAACTGGAACACGCCGATCGCGAGACCGTAGGCGACCACGCCGGTCCACGGCATGGCCGGCCGGCGGACGAGGAACACCGCCGGCAGGGCCGCCAGCGTGAATCTCAGCGCGGCCAGCATGAACGGCGGTATCTCGTCGAGGCCGACCCTGATGGCGACGAACGAGAGGCCGAAGACCGTGACCACCGCGAGCGTCAAGCCCAGGTCGGCGGGGGAGATGCGATGTCTCAAGACGGCGGGTGGACGCTGCGGCGCAACAAGAACCCGGAACGCGCGTTCCGAACCTTGTCGCCGTGGAAATTGCGTTTCAAAACCGGCAGGTGGACAATCGCGATCCTACCGCACGCGCCCCGCCCGCCCCCGATGCGCAACGCCACGACCTTCGCCTCCGGGCGCGACTTCGACGTCGTCTGCCTCGGCCGTTTCGCCGTCGACTTCTACGCGCAGCAGATCGGCGCGCGGCTCGAGGACGTCACGAGCTTCGCGAAGTATCTCGGCGGCTCGTCCGCCAACACGGCGTTCGGCTGCGCGCGCCTGGGGCTGCGCACGGGCATGATCTCGCGCGTCGGCGACGACCACCTCGGCCGCTTCCTCGTCGAGACCATCGCACGCGAGGGCTGCGACACGAGCCACGTGAGCGTCGATCCGTCGCGGCTCACCGGCGGCGTCGTGCTCGGCATCAAGGACCGCGACACGTTCCCGCTCATCTTCCTGCGCGAGAACTGCGCGGACATGGCGATCACCGAGGACGATGTCGCCGAGGACTATCTCGCGAGGAGCCGCGCGCTCCTGATCACCGGGACGCATTTCTCGACGCCGCATGTCGGCCGCATCAGCCATCTCGCGCTCGAGCGCGCGCGCCGCCACGGCGTGCGCACCGTGCTCGACATCGACTACCGGCCGGTGTTGTGGGGCCTCACCAAGCGCGGCGACGGCGAGACGCGCTTCATCCGCTCGGACTCGGTGACCGCGCACCTCCAGCGCATCCTGCCGCAGTTCGACCTCGTGATCGGGACGACCGAGGAGTTCGCGATCGCCGGCGGCAGCACGGACCTGATCGCGGCGTTGCGGGCGATCCGCGCGCTCACGCCGGCGACGCTGGTCGTCAAGCGGGGAGCGATGGGCTGCGTCGTCGTCGACGGTCCGGTCCCGGATTCGCCCGACGACGCGTTCCAGGGGCAGGGCGTCGAGGTCGAGGTGCTGAACGTGCTGGGCGCCGGCGACGCGTTCTCGGCCGGCTTCCTGTCGGGCTGGGTGCGCGGCGAAGGCTACGGGGCGTGCACGCGCTACGCGAACGCGTGCGGGGCGCTGGTCGTGTCGCGCCACGGCTGCGCGCCGGCGATGCCGACGCGCGCGGAGCTCGACTACTTCCTCGCGAACGCCGCGTCGATCCCGCGCCCGGATCGCGACGCGACGCTCACGCGGCTGCATCGCGTGACCGCGCCGCGCAGGCCCCGCGACGACCTCGCGGTGTTCGCGTTCGACCATCGCAACCCGTTCTTCGAGCTGGCGCAGGAGGCCGGCGCGAGCGAGGACCGGCTGCCCGCGCTGAAGATGCTCTGCGTCGAGGCGGCGGCGGAGACCGAGCGCGCGCGCGGGCTGGCCGGCCGCATCGGCATCCTGTGCGACGACCGGTACGGGCAGGACGCGCTCAACACGGCGACCGGCCGCGGCTGGTGGATCGGCCGGCCGGTCGAGTTGCCGGGATCCAATCCGGTCGTGTTCGACCGCGGCCGCTCGATCGGCACGACGCTCGTCGGCTGGCCGCAGGAGCACGTGGTCAAGTGCCTCGTCGCCTACCACCCGGACGACGCGATCGACCGCCGACTCGAGAACGAGGCGCAGATCGAGGCGCTTTGCGAGGCGGTCGCGGCGAGCGGGCACGAGCTCCTGCTCGAGATCATCCCGCCGCGCGGCCTGCCGCGCGGGCCCGACACCGTGCTGCGCGCGCTCAAGCGCCTCTACAACCTCGGGTTCATGCCCGAGTGGTGGAAGCTCGAGCCGATGAGCGCCGGCGAGTGGAGCGCGGTCGACGCGCTGATCGCGGAGCGCGACCCGCATTGCCGCGGCGTGCTGCTGCTCGGGCAGAACGCGGAGGTCGACGCGCTGGCGCAGGGGTTTCGCGCGGCGCGCGCGAGCGTGTCGTGCCGCGGCTTCGCCGTCGGCCGCACGATCTTCCAGACGCCCTCGCGCGCGTGGCTCGCGGGCGAGATCGACGACGCGGCGTTCCGGGCGCGCGTGCGCTCGACGTTCGAGGCGCTGATCGACGCGTGGCACGAGGCGCGCGGCGGGACGCGCCGGGCGGCGTGAGGGACACGGCAATGGGCGCGACGATCAGACTCACCGCCGCCCAGGCGCTCGTGCGCTGGCTCGCGGCGCTTCGCGTCGAGGGCGGCGAGCGGCTGTTCGGCGGCGTGTGGGCGATCTTCGGCCACGGCAACGTCGCCGGCATCGGCGAGGCGCTCCACGCGCACCGCGACGTGCTGCCGACCTACCGCGCCCACAACGAGCAGGCGATGGCGCACGCGGCGATCGCGTACGCGAAGGCGCACATGCGCCGGCGCATGATGGCCTGCACGACGTCGATCGGGCCGGGGGCGACCAACATGGTCACCGCGGCCGCGCTCGCGCACGTCAACCGGCTGCCGGTGCTTCTGCTGCCCGGCGACATCTTCGTGTCGCGCGCGCCCGACCCGGTGCTGCAGCAGGTCGAGGCCTTCCACGACGGCGGCGTCTCGGCGAACGACTGCTTCAGACCGGTATCGCGCTACTTCGACCGAATCATGCATCCGGAGCAGTTGCTGACGGCGCTGCCGCGCGCGCTGCACGCGCTGACCGACGCCGCGCTCTGCGGGCCGGTCACGCTCGCGATGCCGCAGGACGTCCAGACGATGGCGTTCGACTGGCCCGACGCGTTCTTCTCACCGCCGACGGTGCGATTCGTTGCGCCGGCGCCGACCGACGAGGAGCTCGTCGAGGCGGTCGCGGTCCTGAAGGGAGCGCGCAGGCCGCTGATCGTCGCGGGAGGCGGCACGCTCTACGGTCTTGCGACCGACGCATTGCAGCGCTTCGCCGAGGCGCACGGCGTGCCGGTCGCCGAGACGCAGGGGGGCAAGGGCTCGCTCGCGTGGGACCATCCGCTGCAGGCGGGCGCCATCGGCGTCACCGGATCGCCGGCGGCGAACGCGCTCGCGCACGACGCCGACTGCGTCCTCGCCGTCGGCACGCGGCTGCAGGACTTCACGACCGGCTCGCACACGCTGTTTCCGCAGGCGCGGCTCGTGTCGCTCAACGTCAATGCGTTCGACGCGCTCAAGTGGCACGGCACGATGCTGCGGGCCGACGCGCGACGCGGGCTCGAGGCGCTGTCCGTGACGCTCGCCGGGTGGCGCTCCGACGACGGATGGCGCGCGCGCGCGACCGATCTCGCCGCTCGCTGGCGCGACGATCTGGTGCGCGTCACCGGCGCGGGCGACGTCGCGCTCCCGTGCGACGGCGAGGTGCTGGCGGCGGTGCAGCGCTCCGCGCCGGCCTCGCCGCGCGACGACATCGTCGTGTGCGCCGCGGGGACGCTGCCGGGCGAGCTGCACAAGCTCTGGCGCACCGCGCGGCCCGGCGGCTACCACGTCGAGTACGGCTACTCGTGCATGGGCTACGAGATCGCCGGCGGGCTCGGCGTCAAGATGGCGCGACCCGACAGCGAGGTCGTCGTGATGGTCGGCGACGGCAGCTACCTGATGATGAACTCGGAGATCGCGACCTCGCTGATGCTGGGCGTGAAGCTCACGATCGTCGTGCTCGACAATCGCGGCTACGGGTGCATCAACCGGCTGCAGCAGGCCTGCGGCGGCGCGCCGTTCAACAACCTGTTCGAGGACTGCGTGCAGGGTCCCGACGGCGCTCCCGTGATCGATTT
Organism: Burkholderiales bacterium; assembly: GCA_905339295.1. GTDB lineage: Bacteria > Pseudomonadota > Gammaproteobacteria > Burkholderiales > Casimicrobiaceae > VBCG01. The sequence goes on along the minus strand of CAJPFI010000040.1, from coordinate 72,215 downwards.
CGCCGCGCACGCACGCTCGCTCGGCGCGCACGCGGTGAACGTGCGGACGCTTCCGGAGCTGGAAGCGGCGCTCCACCATGCACGCTCCGCCAGGCGGACGAGCGTCGTGTGCATCGAGACCGACCCGCACCGCACGATCGAGGCGGGCGGCTGGTGGTGGGAAGTGGCGGTGCCGGAGGTCTCGGTGCGGCCGGAGGTGCGCGCGGCGCGCGCGCGCTACGAGGAAGACCGGCGGCGGCAGCGGCCATGACGCGGGGCCTGGACGTGCGGATCGGGATCAACCCGATCTCGTGGAGCAACGACGACCTGCCGTCGCTCGGCGGCGAGACGCCGCTCGAGACGGCGCTCTCCGAGGGCAAGGCGATCGGATACGAGGGCTTCGAGCTCGGCAACAAGTTTCCGCGCGAGCCGAAGGCGCTCGCCGAGGTGCTCGGCCGGCACGAGCTCGCGTGCGTGTCGGGCTGGTACTCGGGCCGGCTCGCGAAGCGCAGCGTCGCCGAGGAGATCGACGCCGTGGGGACGCACCTCGAGCTGCTCGCGAAGAACGGCGCGACGGTGATGGTGTACGGCGAGGTCGCCGACAGCATCCAGGGGGCGGCCGCGCCGCTCTACCAGCGGCCGCGCTTCGTGAGCGCGGGCGAGTGGTGCGCCTACGGCGAGCGCCTGACGGCGTTCGGTGCGCACCTGCTCGCGCACGGCGTGCGGCTCGCGTATCACCACCACATGGGCGCGTACGTCGAGACGCCGGAGGACGTCGACCGGCTCATGGCGGAGACCGGCGACGACGTGGGCCTGCTCTTCGACACCGGCCACATGACCTTCGCCGGCGGCGACGCGGTCGCGATGCTCGACCGGCACGTCGCGCGCGTCTGCCATGTGCATTGCAAGGACGTGCGCCCGTACGTGATCCGGCTCGCGCGCAACCGCAACTGGAGCTTCCTCAAGTCGGTCATCAACGGCGCGTTCACCGTGCCCGGCGACGGCGCGATCGACTTCCCGGCGCTGCTCGGCATCCTGCACGATCACGGCTACCGCGGCTGGCTCGTCGTCGAGGCCGAGCAGGACCCGGCCGTCGCGCCCAGCTACGCGTACGCGGAGAAGGGCTACCGGACGCTGCGCGGCATCGTCGACGCGCTGGTGTCGCATCCTCCGCGGGCGCACGCGCGATGAGCGCAGCATGCTTCCCGTTGGTTGTCGGGCTGAAGCCCGACACACAGAGGGCTGGTGTTGCGCGAGGTTGTGGATTGGTTGTCGGGCTGAAGCCCGACCCACACGGGGCTGGCGTTGCGCGAGGTTGTGGATTGGTTGTCGGGCTGAAGCCCGACCCACAGGGGGCTGGCGTTGCGCGAGGTTGTGGATTGGTTGTCGGGCTGAAGCCCGACCCACGGAAGGCCGGGGGTGCGCGAGGTCGTGGGTCCGGCTTCAGCCGGACGCCTTTCGCCGGAACGCACGACGGTCCTAAGGAACCGGCCCGGGCGAGGACGCCATGTCGCTGCTGGTGAAGGCGTCGACGAGCGGCGGGACGATCGTCGACGTGACACCCGAGTCGGCCGGATGGCGCTACGTCGGCTTTCGCGCGCATCGCCTCGCGGCGGGCGAGCGCGCGGTCGTCGCGATGCCCGGGCGCGAGCTGTGCCTCGTCGTGCTTGCCGGCAAGGTCGACGTGCGGGCGGCGGGGAGCGAGTGGCGCGAGCTGGGCGATCGCGCGACCGTGTTCGACGACCGGCCGCCATGGGCGGTCTACCTTCCCGACGGTGCGCTTGTCGAGGTGAGCGCCCGTACGGCGGCCGAGATCGGCGTGGCGAGCGCCCCCGGCGGCGGCACCCTGCCGGCCCGGACGATCGATCCGGCGACGATGAAGCGCTCGGTGCGCGGGACCGGCTCGAACACGCGCTACGTCCGCGACATCCTGCCTGCGTCCGAGCCCGCCGAGCACCTGCTCGTCGTCGAGGTCCGCACCCCGTCCGGCCACTCGTCGTCCTACCCGCCGCACAAGCACGACACCGACGACGCGCCGCACGAGACGCAGCTCGAGGAGACGTACTACCACCGGCTGGATCCTCCGCAGGGCTTCGCTTTCCAGCGCGTCTACACCGACGACCGCTCGCTCGACGAGTCGCTCGCCGTCGAGGATCGCGACGTCGTGATGGTGCCGCGCGGCTACCACCCGGTGGTCGTTCCGCACGGCTACGAGTCGTACTACCTGAACGTGATGGCCGGCCCGAAGCGCGCGTGGCACTTCCACAACGATCCGGCGCACGAATGGATGCTGAAGCGGTGAGCCGCCCGAAAGGCGCGCGCCGGACGGCGGGGCGGGGCATCGCCGCGGCGTCGCAGGTCGACCGGCTGCTCGCGCGCGTCGCCGCGGGCTACGACGAGCTGCCGCGCCAGCTCAGGAGCGTGGCACGCTACGTCGAGCAGCACCGCGCCCGCATCGTGGTCGACCGCATCGGCGACGTCGCGCGCGAGTGCGGCGTGCAGCCGTCCGCGGTCGTGCGCTTCGCCCAGCGGCTGGGCTACCCCGGCTTCTCGGCGCTGCAGGCGGTGTTCCGCGACGACTACACGCAGCAGGCCGCGCCGTCGTCGAGCTACCAGCAGCGCATCCGGCGGCTGGTGTCGAGCAAGCGGGGCGCGCTCACGCCGGGGGCAGTCGCGCGAGAGTTCGTCGGTGCGAGCGCGATCGGCCTCGAGGAGCTCGCGCGCGATTTCGACGACGCCGCGTTCGCGTCGGCGGTCACGCTGCTCGCGAGCGCGCAGCACATCTACGCGGTCGGCGTGCGCCGCTCGTACGCGGTCGCCGCCTACATGACCTACGCGTTGCAGCACATCGACCGGCGCGTGCAGCTGATCGACGGCACCGGCGGCATGGTGCACGAGCAGGTGCGGTCGATCGGCCGCGACGACGTGATCGTCGCGATCAGCTTCACGCCGTACGGCAAGGAGACGCTCGCCTGCGTCCGCTACGCGCAGAAGCGCGGCGCGAAGGCGGTCGTGATGACCGACAGCCGCCTCGCGCCGCTCGCGCAGGGCGCGGACGCGCTGCTCGTCGTGCGCGAAGGGGGCGCGTTCGCGTTCCGGTCGCTCACCAACGCGCTGTGCCTCGCGCAGGCGCTGTTCGTCGCCCTCGCCTACCGGCTCGAGCTCGCCGTCGAGGAAACGACCCATCGCGGAGACTACGATGACTGACGTGGCCATATTCGGCGCCGGGCGGATCGGGAAGATCCATGCCGGCAACCTCGTGCAACAGCCCGGGGTGAGGTTGCGGTACGTGGTGGACCCGGATGCGGGCGCGGCCGGGGCGCTCGCCGCGCGGCACGGCGCGAGCGTCGGCACCGTGGACGGCGTCTTCGCGGACGCCGGCGTCCGCGCGGTCGTCATCGCGTCGTCGACCGATACGCACGCCGACCTGATCGAGCGCGCGGCGGCGGCGGGGATGGCGATCTTCTGCGAGAAGCCGGTCGACCTGTCGCTCGCGCGGGCCCGCGCATGCGCCGACGCGGTCGGGCGTGCCGGCGTGCCGTGCCTGATCGGGTTCCAGCGGCGCCACGACCCGACATTCGCCGCCGCGCACGCCCGCATCGAGGCGGGCGAGATCGGCGACCCCGAGATGCTGATCGTGACGAGCCGCGACCCCGGCCTGCCGCCGGTCGAGTACCTTAAGCGCTCGGGCGGCATCTTCAAGGACATGCTGATCCACGACTTCGACGTGTTCCGCTGGATCCTCGCGGACGACGCGGTGTCGGTCTACGCGACCGGGAGCTGCCTCACCGACCCGGCGGTCGCGAGCGTCGGCGACGTCGACGCGACCGCCGTCACGATCCGCACGAAGAAGGGCCGCCTCGCGCAGATCAACACGATCCGGCGCGCCGCCTACGGCTACGACCAGCGCTTCGAGGCGATCGGCGCGAAGGGGATGCTGCAGGCGGGCAACCACCGTCCGACCGAGGTCGTCGCGTGGACCGCGGAGTCGGTCAGCGCCGACAAGCCCGAGCACTTCTTTCTCGAGCGCTACCGTGCGGCGTACGCGCTCGAGATGGCGCACTTCTTCGACGCGATCGCGAAGCGCTCGCCGATGAGCACCTCGATCGACGACGGCGTCAAGGCGCTCGAGCTCGCCGAGGCGGCGACGGTCTCGTGGCGCGAAAAGCGCATTGTCGAGCTCTGAGAAGGGGCCGCGATGATCGCTTCGACATCGAAGGTCCGGGTCGGCGTCGTCGGCCTGGGTCGCCTCGGCAAGCGCCACGCCGAGAACCTCGCATTCCGCGTGCCGGGCGCCGAGCTGGTCGCCGCGTGCAGCCCGTCGGCCGACGAGCGCGAATGGGCGGCCGGGGCGCTGGGGACGAAGCACCTCTACGCGGAGTACGGCGGGCTTCTCGCGCACCCGGGCCTCGACGCGGTGTTCCTCGTCACGCCGAACACGCTGCACCCGGAGCAGATCGTCGCGGGGCTCAGGGCCGGCAAGCACGTGTTCTGCGAGAAGCCGCTGTCGCTCGACCTCGACGAGTGCCTCGCGGTCGAGGCCGAGGCCGCGCGCCATCCGCGCCTCAAGGTGATGATCGGCTACGTGCGCCGCTTCGACGCGAGCTACCAGGACGCGCAGGGGAAGATCGCCGCGGGCGCCATCGGCCGGCCGTTCCTCGTCCGCTCGCAGACCTGCGACATGAACGACCCGTCCGGGTTCTTCGTGCGGTTCGCGCCGAAGTCGGGCGGGATCTTCCTCGACATGAGCGTGCACGACATCGACCTCGCGCGCTGGCTGCTCGGCGCGCCGAAGCCGACGCGCGTGTTCTCGGTCGGCACGATCGCGGTGCATTCGGGGCTGGCCGAGTGCGGCGACGTCGACAACGGCGTCGCGATCTGCGAGTTCGAGGGCGGCGCGATGGCGACGATCTACGCGTCGCGCACGATGGCGCACGGCCACGAGACGGCGACCGAGATCGTCGGGACCGCAGGGCGCCTCGTCGTGGGCCGCGACGGGCGCCTGAACCAGGTCGAGATCGCCGACGCCCACGGCATCCGCACCGAGACAACGCCGACGTTCTGGGAGCGCTTCGAGGACGCGTTCCTGCGCGAGACGATGCACTTCGTCGACTGCGTCCGACTCGACCGGCCGCCCGGGCTCACGCTGCGCGACGCGACCGAGGCGACGCGCATCGGCATCGCGCTGCACGCGTCGCTCGTCGGACGCCGGGCGGTCGACGTGTAGGGCGATGGAGGCCGCAACCGCGACGGCGGTTTCCGGACGGGCGAATTCGCCCGCCGAGGCCACCCGGGATTGCGGCACGGGGGCCCGCCGCGCGGCCCCGCAATGCGTTAAGCTGGCCGCCGAAGGCGGCAAACGGAAGCAGGACGACCGACCCAGGAGGAGACCATGCGTATCGTGAATTGGCTTCGCGCCATCGTACCGGCGCTCGCGCTTGCGACGCCGCTCGCCGCGTTCGCCCAGGGCGAGCTCGTGCTCTACTGCACGGTGCAGGAGGAGTGGTGCCGCCCGATGGTGGCCGCGTTCGAGAAGACCACGGGCATCAAGGTGCTGATGACACGCAAGAGCTCGGGCGAGTTCTACGCGCAGATCAAGGCCGAGGCGGCCAACCCGCGCGGCGACATCTGGTGGGGCGGCACGGGCGACCCGCACCTGCAGGCCGCCGAGGAGGGACTGACCGAGCCGTACCGCTCGCCGCGCATGGGCGAGCTGCAGGACTGGGCAGTGCGCCAGTGGGAAGCCGCGAAGGGCCGCACGGTCGGGGTCTACGCGGGCGCGCTGGGATACAGCTTCAACACGCAGCAGCTCGCGAAGAAGGGCATCGCCGAGCCCGCGTGCTGGGCCGACCTGGTCAAGCCGCAGTTCAAGGACGAGGTCCAGGTCGCGAACCCGAACTCGTCGGGAACCTCGTACACGATGCTCGCCACGTTCGTCCAGCTGATGGGCGAGGACAAGGGGTTCGACTTCCTGAAGCAGCTGCACCGGAACATCAACCAGTACACCAAGTCCGGCGCGGCGCCGGCGCGCGCGGCGGCCACCGGCGAGAGCCTGGTCGGCATCACCTTCCAGCACGACGCCGTCGTGCAGGCGGTGAACGGCGCGCCGGTGAAGATCGTGTCGCCCTGCGAAGGCACGGGTTACGAGATCGGCAGCATGAGCATCGTCAAGGGCGCGAGGAACATGGAGAACGCGAAGAAGTGGTACGACTGGGCGCTCTCCGTCGAGGCGCAGGCGATCGGCGCGCAGAACAAGGTGTCCTACCAGGTGCCTTCGAACAGGAGCGCGCCGGTTCCGCCGCAGGCGCCCAAGCTCACCGAGATCAAGCTCATCAACTACGACTTCGTGAAGTACGGCTCGTCGGCCGAGCGCAACCGCCTGCTGAAGAAGTGGGACACCGAGGTGTCGACGCTGCCCAAGTAGTCCCGGGCGACCGATGACGGGGATCGCCGCCGCGCCGCCGGTCTTCGTGCCGGCGGCGCGCGATCGCACGACGGCGTGGATCGCGGCCGCCGCGCTCGCGACCCTCGCCGTCGTGCCGTGGGCGCTCGAGGGCGGAGCGTCCGCGCTGCGCCTCGCGTTCGGCGGGACGCTCTCCCACTGGCCGCTTCTCGCGGCGACCGCGCTGGCGCTCGCCTCCGCGTGGCGCGGCAACGACCGCGCGACGGCGATCCTCGCGGGCGGCGCGGTCGTGTGGACGTTCGCGGCGGGCTTCGCCGCAGGCCCGCGCGCGCCGTCGTTCGGGATCGGCGCCGGCGTCGCGCTCGTCGCGCTCACCGTCTGCTTCGCGCGCGCGATCGCGCGCCGCGGCACGTTCAAGGGCGACCCGACCGTCGCGACGATCGTCGTCGTGATCGCGGCGCTCCTCGCGATCTTCATCTTCTTCCCGGTGGGCAAGGTGCTGGTCGCCGCGCTCTTCGACGCGAAGGGCGCGCTCGCGCCCGCGCTCGCCGCCGAGCGCCTGTTCGCGGCGGACGTGTGGGGCCTCGGGTGCTTCGGCGGCGGCACGGGTTGCGGGGTCGCGATCAACTCGGCGATGCTCGCCACGATCGTCGGCTTCGGCTCGACGCTGGTCGGCCTCGTCCTCGCGCTGGTCGTCCAGCGCGGCGGGCAGCGCTTTGCGGGCATCGCGAAGGTCCTGTCGATCCTGCCGATCGTGACGCCGCCGTTCGTGATCGCGCTCGCGCTGGTCGTGCTGTTCGGGCGCACCGGGCTGGTCACCGGCTGGCTCGACGCGTGGTTCGGCATCCCGCGCTCGCGCTGGCTCTACGGCCTTCCGGGCGTGACGCTGGCGCAGCTGCTCACCTTCTCGCCGATCGCGTTCATGCTGCTGCACGGCGCGCTCGGCGCGATCAGCCCGGCGCTCGAGGAAGCGGCGCAGACGCTGCGCGCGTCGCGCTGGCGCGTGTTCAGCACCGTCACGCTGCCGCTCCTTCGCCCCGCGCTGGCCAACGCGTTCCTGCTGGGCTTCGTCGAGAGCCTCGCCGATTTCGGCAACCCGATCGTGCTCGCGGGCAACTACGACGTGCTGTCGACCAAGATCTTCTTCGCGGTGGCGGGCGCGCAGCACGATCCGGGCCGTGCCGCCGCGCTGGCCGTCGTGCTGCTGGGGCTCACGCTGGTCGCGTTCTGGCTGCAGCAGCGCTGGATCGGCAAGCTGTCGTACGTGACCGTGACCGGCAAGGGCGACGGCGGCCTGCCGGCCGACCTGCCGCGGCCCCTGTGGTTCGCGTGCTTCGCGTTCGCGGCGGCGTGGATCGCGTTCACGCTGGTCTGCTACGCGGTCATCCTGACCGGCGGGCTGGTGAAGGACGTCGGGCGCGGCGACATGACGCTCACGCTGCACCACCTGTCGCAGGGGTTCGGCATCGACTGGACCTCCCGGGCGACGATCTTCACCGGCTCGGCGTGGGACAGCCTGTTCACCACCGTCGAGGTCGCGGCGATCGCGGCGCCGCTGACCGCCCTCGTCGGGCTGCTCTCCGCCTACGTGATCACGCGCCACCGCTTCGCCGGCCGGCGCGCGTTCGAGTTCCTGACGATGGTGAGCTTCGCGATCCCCGGGACCGTGATCGGCGTGTCGTACATCGTGGCGTTCAACGTCGCGCCGCTCGAGCTGACCGGCGGCATGGCGATCCTGATCCTCTGCTTCGTGTTCCGCAACATGCCGGTGGGCGTGCGCGCCGGCGTGGCGGCGCTCGCGCAGATCGACAGGACGCTCGACGAGGCGTCTTCGACGCTTCGCGCGTCGACCGTGCGCACGCTCTTCAAGGTCGTGCTGCCGCTGCTGCGGCCGGCGATCCTCGCCACGCTCGTGTTCAGCTTCACGCACGCGATGACGGCGGTGTCCGCCGTGATCTTCCTCGCGACGGCCAAGTACAACCTCGCCACCGTCTACATCATCGGCCGCGTGGAGGCCGGCGAGTATCCGCTGGCGATCGCGTACTCGTCGGTCCTGATCTTCCTGATGCTCGCCGTGCTGCTGGCGATGCAGGCGCTGGTCGGCGAGGCGCGCCTCGGCCGCCGCGTCGCGCCGGTCCTCGCCCCCGGCGGCTGACCCCGCCCGACTCCCGGAAGCCCGCCATGACATCCCCGACCGACGGCGTCGTGTTCGAGAGCGTCACCAAGCGATACGGCGACGTCACCGCCGTCGACGACGTGTCGTTCCGCGTCGCGCAGGGCGAGCTGGTCACGCTGCTCGGTCCGTCCGGCTGCGGCAAGACGACGACGCTGCGGATGGTCGCGGGGCTCGAATCGGTGTCGTCGGGCCGCGTGCTGATCGGCGGGACCGACGTCACGCTGCGCGCGGCCAACGAGCGCGACGTCAGCATGGTGTTCCAGTCCTACGCGCTGTTTCCCCACATGAACGTGCTCGACAACGTCTGCTACGGGCCGTTGTCGATGCGCATGGAGCGAGCGAAGGCGCGCGAGATCGCGCACGGGAAGCTCGCGATGCTCGGGCTCGCGGGACTCGAGCGGCGACTGCCGTCCGAGCTGTCGGGCGGGCAGCAGCAGCGCGTGGCGGTCGCCCGCTCGCTCGTGCTCGAGCCGAAGGTGCTGCTGTTCGACGAGCCGCTGTCGAACCTCGACGCGAAGCTGCGGCGCCGCGTGCGCCAGGAGATCCGCGAGCTGCAGCAGAAGCTCGCGCTGACCGTGCTGTACGTCACGCACGACCAGGAGGAGGCGCTGGCCGTGTCCGACCACATCATCGTGATGGACGGCGGAAGGATCGCGCAGCAGGGCACGCCGCACGACCTGTACGAGTCGCCGGCGAGCCGGTTCCTCGCGGACTTCATCGGCGACGCGAACCTCGTCGACGGCGAGCTCGCGGTGACCGCGTCGGGCGCGTCGTTCGGCGCCGGCGGCGTTTCCGCTCCCGTGCGCGCCGACGGCATGGCGGCGGGGCCGGCAACGCTCGCGGTGCGTCCGCACCGGCTGCGCCTGGTCGACGCCGGCCGCGGCCTGGTTCCGGGCACCTGCAAGCGCGCCGCCTATCTCGGCAGCCGCGCCGAGTACGTCGTCGAGAGCCCGTGGGGCGAACTGCTCGTGTTCGACGCCGACGCGCTCACGCTGCGTGGCCGCGACGAGCCGGTCGGCGTCGACTTCGACCCCGGCGCGGTGATCCTGCTGGCGCGCTAGCGCGCTTGCCGGGGCCGGCAGGCCCCCGTTCGGGTCGACCCCGTCCGTCGTCCACCCTGCCGTGCAGGGCCCACCGCGGCGCCGATCCTTCGAGGGCCCTTGCGCCGGGCGATTCGTGTATAATGCACGGCAGCGATTTTCAAGCAGTGCCGTAGTCGGTCCGGTATCCGCAGTCCTGCGGCTACTTCCCCCCGCCAGCCGTCTTGACTTTCGCCCCTCCTCGGGGGCTATCCCCGTTCTATCGTTCATTCAGGATATTCAAGACATGGCAACAGGCACTGTTAAGTGGTTCAACGACGCGAAGGGCTTCGGCTTCATCACTCCCGAAGACGGCGGCAAGGATCTCTTCGCCCACTTCTCCGCGATCCAGGGTTCGGGGTTCAAGACCCTGACCGAAGGCCAGCGGGTCAGCTTCGACGTCACCTCCGGCCCGAAAGGCCTGCAGGCGTCGAACATCCGCGCGGCGGAGTAGGGAGCAAGGCGGCATGGCGTAACCGCCTGCCGTCCGTGCCCCGGAAGCCCGGCGTCAGCCGGGCTTTTTCATTGGCTTCAAAGGAACCCGATGGCCAAGGAAGAACTTCTCGAAATGAACGGCGTGGTCGCCGAAGTGCTGCCCGACTCGCGCTTCCGCGTCACGCTCGACAACGGACACAAGCTCATCGCCTACAGCGCGGGGAAGATGCGCAAGCACCACATCCGCATCATCGCGGGCGACAAGGTCTCGCTGGAGCTGTCGCCCTACGACCTCACCAAGGGCAGGATCACGTTCCGCCATCTCGAGCGCCGCGGTCCGGCGCCGATGTCCCGCCCGGGCCGCTGACCCGGCGCGAACCCCGCTTTCGCCCGACGTCTTTCGACTGCCGGACAGCGGACCGGCGTCGCCTCCGCCAGCCGTCCGACGTCACCGCTTCTTCGCGAAGTCGCCGGCGAGGAAGATCGCGAGATCGGCGGGCTTCAGGTACCGGCGCAGCGCCGCATTCGCGCCGTCGACGGTGACCTCGCCGATGGCGCGGTCGAGGTCCGCGGAGTGCGCCCAGGTGCGTCCGAGGAACGCCTGCGAGACCAGCGCGCCCGCGAGCGCCGCGTCCTCCGCGCGCGTGGCCTTGCGCTCCTCGACGAGCGCGCGCTTCGCGTTGTCGACCTCCTCGGACGTGAAGCCCGTCTCGAGCGCGAGCCGGATCTCCCCGTCGACCGCGGCGCGCACCTTGTCGAGATTCTCGGGGGCGTAGATCGCGTAGAAGCCGAGCGTCGAGTTGTCGTCCAGCCGGCCCTCGGCGAGCCACGTGCCGACGCCGTACGACAGCCCGAGCTTCTGGCGCACGACCGCGAACATCCGCGACTCGGTCGCGCCGCCGAGGATGCGCTCGGCGACGAGCATCGCGGGATAGTCGGGCGAGCGGTCGGACAGCGGGATCGCCATGCCGCCGACCAGCATCGCGTTCGCCTTGTCGGGCGTCACGATCGTCTCGACGACGGGCCGGGTCGCCAGGTACGGATCGGTGACGCGGGCGTACGCGGCGGGACTCTTCCACGTGCCGAAGAGCCGCTCGGCCGATTCGCGCGCCTCGGCGGGATCGAAGTCGCCGACGATCGCGAGCTCGGCGTCCGACGCGCCGTAGTGCTTCGCGTGGAACGCCTTCACGTCGTCGAGCTTCGCGGCGCGCAGGCGCGCCATCTGCTCGTCGAACGTCGGCGTCTCGCGCACGTCGCCGGGCGGGTACGGCTTCAGGTGCCGGTTGAACGCGCGCCCGGCGATCGCCTGCGGATCGGTGCGCGACTTCTCGATCTGCGCGAGGCTCGCGCGCGCGAGCTTGTCGAACTCGCCCGCGTCGAAGGCCGGCGTCTTCATCGCTTCCGCGACGAGCGCGAGGACGCCGGCGAGGTTCGGGCGCACCGTCTCGCCGGACGCCGATGCCTGCGTGGCGCCGCCGCCGAACGAGACCTTGGCGCGCAGCGCGTCGATCGCGTCGTCGAACGCCTGGCGCGGGCGCTCGCGCGTGCCGAGCGCGAGCATCGAGCCCGCGAGCGAGCCCGCCGGCGCCGTGCCCCTGAGCGAGGCCTCGTCACCGAAGCGCAGGCGCAGCGAGAAGCGCACGACCTCGCCGCGCGTCTTCTTCGGCAGGAGCGCGAGCGTCATCCCGTTTCCGAGCCTCACGCGCTCGGTGCGCGCCTCGAGGTTGGCGGGCGTCGGGTCGAAGGTTTCGCCGGCGGCGACGGCCGCGTCGCCCTCGTAGCCGGCGACGAGCGCGCCGACGTCGACCGCGGCGGTGGCGGGCGCGCGGTCGGGATTCGCGTCGGGCGCGAACGTGCCGAGCGTCAGGTTGGCGGGCTTCAACCACTCGGCGCCCGCGCGGGTGACGTCCTCCGGCGTGAGCCTGCGCCAACGGTCGCGGTGCAGGAAGAAGAGCCGCCAGTCGCCGAGCGCGATCCATTCGGAGAGCTGGATGCCGAACGACTGCGGGTCGTTGATCGTCTGGTCGTAGGCCTTGAGGAACTTCGTGCGCACGCGGTCGAGCTCGGCCTGCGTCACCGGGCGGTCCTTGACGCCGAACAGCGTCGCGAGCATCGCGTCCCGCGCGGGACCGACCGGCTCGCCCAGCGCCACCTGCGCGAAGAAGATCGACGGTCCGGGGTCGTGGGTCGCGAAGCTCCAGTTCTGCACCGACGTCGCCTTGCGCGACTCGACCAGCGCCTGGTAGAGGCGGCCGGCGGGCTCGACGGTCATGATCTCGCCCAGCGCCTCCATCGCCGCGTAGTCCGGATGCGCGCCCTGCATGACGCGGAACAGCGCGCCGACGTACTGCTCGCTGCCGGCGCGGCGCACCGTGACCGATCGCTCGCCGTCGCTCGCCGGCTCGGACGTGTAGAGGCGCGGCAACACGCGCGCCGGCCTGGGGATGCGGCCGAACTCGCGCGCGATGACCGCGAGCGTCCTCGCCGCGTCGAACTTGCCGGCGACGACGAGCACCGCGTTGTCCGGCTGGTAATACGTGCGGTAGAACGCCTGCAGGCGGCCGATGTCGACGTTCTCGATGTCGGAGCGCGCGCCGATCGTCGCCTTGGCGTAGGCGTGCCAGTCGTAGGCGGTCGCCTGCATCTTCTGCCACAGCACGCGCAGCGGGCTGTTCTCGCCGCTCTCGAACTCGTTGCGCACGACCGTCATCTCGCTGTCGAGCGCCTCCTTGCGGATGAACGCCTGCGTCATGCGCTCCGCCTCGAGACGCAGCGCGAACTCGAGGTTCTCGTCCGACGCGGGGAACGACTCGAAGTAGTTGGTGCGGTCGTAGAACGTCGACCCGTTCACCTCCATGCCGCGCTTGCCGAACTCCTTCCACACGTTCTCGACCGACGGCGAGCCCAGGAACATCATGTGCTCGAGCAGGTGCGCCATGCCGGTCTCGCCGTAGTTCTCGTGGCGCGAGCCGACCCGGTAGGTGACGTTGACGGTCGTCGTCGGCTTGCTCGCGTCCGGGAACAGCAGCACCTCGAGGCCGTTGGCCAGCGTGTACTGCGCGACCCCTTCGACCGTGGGGCCGGCCTGGACGCCCGGCGGGAGCTGGGCGAGGGCGAGCGCGGGGACGAAGGCGAGGAAGAGGACGAGGCGGCGCGCGAGCAGGGGGACCATGGCGGCGGATTCGAGGCGGGGGCGCGAGTATAGACCCTGGAAACGCGGCCCGGTTTCGCGGCGACCGGGCGTTCCTGTGCCGGACGGGGCGCCGCGGACGCGGACGCAGGGGCGCGTCGCTCGGGGAATCCATTGCGACCGGTCGCGGCCCGCGCAGGGTCCGTCCCCGCTCGACATTCGGGCAGGGTCCGACCCTGTCCCTACTGCGACGCCGTGATCCCGCCGTCGACGTAGAGGATCTGTCCGGTGACGAACGCGGCGCCGGGCCCGCAGAAGAACAGGACGGGCCCGACGACGTCGTCGACCTCGGCGATGCGGCCGAGCGGGATGCGCGCGAGCAGCGCTTCCCGGATCGCGGGGTCGGAGAGCCAGCGCCCCGCCATCGCGGTCCGCACGACGGTCGGCGCGACGCCGTTGACGGTGATGCCGTGCGGGGCGAGCTCGACCGCGTGCTGCCGAACGAGCATCGCGAGCCCGCCCTTGCTGCTCGCGTAGGACGAGAATCCCCGACCGCGCACCGCGAGCTGCGCGCGCACCGAAAGCAGGTGCACGTGGCGGCCGCCGCCGCCGCGCGCCACCTGCGCCCGTGCGACGGCCTGCCCAAGGAACATCGCCCCCTTCAGGTTGACGTCCTGCACACGGTCCCACGCCGCTTCCGTGACGTCGAGGACCGATTCCTCGACGTGGATCGCCGCGCAGTTGACCAGCAGGTCGACGCGGCCGTGCCGCTCGACCGCGGCGTCGACCGCCGCGCCGATCGAAGTCACCGATCGCGCGTCGAACGTCGCGCCGCTCGCGTTCGCGTCGACGCGACGAAGCCCGGCGACCGCGGCCTCGAGCCTGCCGCCGTCGCGTCCGGCGACGACGACCGTCGCGCCACCGCGGGCGAGCGCGACCGCGATCGCCTCGCCGATGCCGCCGTAACCGCCCGCGACGAACGCGACCCGGCCGTCGAACGGCCGCGCGTCGGCGCCGGCCCGCGCATACCGTGCCGGCGCGCGACTCATGACGACCCGCGCTCGCCGTCCGCGCGGCCGCGGTCGTAGCGGATCGCCGCCGCGGTCAGCCCCCCGTCGACGACGAGGTCGTGGCCGGTGACGAAACGCGCGTCGTCGGACAGGAGCCAGACGACCGCCGCGGCGACCTCGTCGGGCGTGCCGTAGCGCGCCATCGGCACGGCGGCCTCGACGGCGCCGCGGATCGTCGGCCCGTGCAGCGCGGCCGTCTGCGGCGTCGCGATCGGCCCCGGCGACACGCTGTTCACGGCGATGCCGTGCGGCGCGAGGTCGACCGCGCACGATTTCGCGAGCGCGACGACGCCCCCCTTCGAGGCGGCGTACGCGGCGCGGTCGTTCCAGATGCGCGTGCCGCTGATCGACCCCAGCAGGACGATGCGGCCGCGCCTTCGCGCCACCATGCGCTGCGCGACCGCCTGCACGACGACGAACGTGCCCGTCAGGTTGACGGCGAGCACGCGCGCGAACTCGTCGGGCGTCGTGTCTAGCACGTTCCCGACGCGGCTCACGCCCGCGCTCGTGACGAGCGCGTCCACCGGGCCGAGCATCGACGTCGCGCGCTCGACCGCGACGCCGACCTGATGCGCATCGGTCACGTCGGCCTCGAGGCCCAGCGCGGTCCGCGCGATCCGGGCCGCCGCGTCGGACGGGCGCGCCGCGGGCAGGTCGAGGATCGCCACGCGCGCGCCTTCGCCGTGGAGCCTGCGCGCCGTCGCGAGCCCGAGCCCGCTCGCGCCGCCGGTGACGATCGCGACACGGCCGGCGAAGCGCGCCGCGTCAGACATCGAGCGCGCTCTTCTTGCCCGCGATGCCGCGCGCGCGGAACGTGACGACCGCGATGAACAGCAGGTACATCGACAGCAGCGACCACTCCGACGCGTACGCGCCGGTGAGCCCGACGACCAGCCCGACCATGAGCGCGGCGATCACGGCGCCCCAGAAGCTGCCCACACCGCCCAGCACGATGATCAGGAAGGCGGGCACCACCGCGTCGACGCCGACGTGCGGACGGATGCCCCAGATCGGCGCCATGACGATCCCGGCGAGCGCCGCGAGCGCGACGCCGAGCGCGAACACGTAGCGCCGCAGCTTCGCGAGGTCGATGCCGAGCGCGCGCACCATCTCGCTGTCGTGCGCGCCGGCCTTGATGATCGCGCCGTACGGCGTCTTCTCGAGGAACAGCCACAGGAGGCCGATCGCGACGGCGGCGAACGCGCACGCGAACAGCCGGTAGGTCGAGTAGATCAGGTCGCCGAGCAGCACGGCCCCCGAGATCGCCTGCGGCAGCGGGAGCTGCTTCTCGGTCGAGCCCCACAGCGCGCGGATGCCTTCCTCGAGCACCAGCGCCGCGCCGAACGTGAGCAGCAGGCCGTACAGCGGGTCCTTGCCGTAGGTGCGACGCAGCGCGAGCTCGAGCACGGCGCCGAGCGCGCCGACGACGACCGGCGCGAGCGCGAGCGCGATCGCGTAGCGGACGACGACCGGAAAGCCCCTCCACGCGTCGAGCGGAAGCCACGCCGGGTCGCCCGGCGGCGCCACGATCAGCAGCGCGATGTACATGCCCAGCGCGAAGAACGACCCGTGCGCGAGGTTGATCGTCTCCATCAGGCTGACGACCAGCATGAACCCGAGGGCGATCAGCGCGAACAGCAGGCCCAGCGCGAGGCCGTTGATCAGGTGGGGGAGGAGCGTGGTCACCGGGGGCGGGGCGGCCGGGAGCGATGCTCGCGCCCCCATGCCGTGTTCGCGCGCGGGCGCGGCGGACCCGCGCCGTCCCTTCGCCGGCGCGGGTTCATCGATCGACGCAACCCGGCGCTCCGTCGCACGCCACGCGAGTCGTGCGCGAGCCGGGCCTCGGGGTCCGCGGCGACGAGCGTCACGACGCGACGCTCGGTCGCGCGACCCCCGCGGCGTGACCGCCCGACCCTACTGCTGGTAGGCCGGCGTCGCGTCGTAGGACTCGAGCTTGCACGCCAGCGGCGCCGCGGCATCGACGACGTCCTTCGGATCGACCTGCGCGAGGACCCTGAAGATGTCGTCCTTCTCCGCGGGCTGGTCGTTGTAGGTTGCCATGTAGATCGTCTGCTGGCACTGGTGCGTCACCGGATCGATCCACGCGTCGTGGTGCTGCAGGCGGTCGCGCGCCGTCATGCGGCGCCCCTCGAGCTTCCTGATTACGGCGATATTCGCGGTCGTGCCGGCTTCCTCGACGCAGCGGAGGAGCTCGCGGGTCGCCATGTAGCCGTTGAGGTACACGTTGCCCGGCACGCGGATCGCCATGCCCGGGAACTGCTTCTGGTAGGCCGCGACGAACTCCTTCACGCCGGGCAGGTCCAGCCGGTAGTACCAGGTCGTGCCGAACACGCCGAAGATCTGATCGGGACCGAGTCCGTACACGTCCGGCCAGTCCTGCTGGTTGTTGATCCACGCCATGCGCTTGTGCAGGCCGAGCTGGACGACCTGCTGGCGCAGCGCCTTGATGTCGTCGCCGCCGACCGCGGCGGCCACCACCTCGGGCCGGATCTGCTGGAGCTTGAGGAGGTACGCCGAGAAGTCGCGCGTGTTCTGCGGCACCATGAGCTCGTCGACGATCTTCGCGCCGTTCGCCTCGGCGAGCTGGCGTGTGGCCTTCGACGTCTGGTGGCCCCACACGTAGTCGTTGGTGAGCAGCACCCAGTTGCGGCCGTTCGCGCGGATCGCGTTCTTCACGATCGCGTGCGCGAAATTCGTGCCGTTGCCGTCCCACACGAACTTGACGCGGTGGCAGTCCTTGCCCGCCTCGGTCGGCGAGCTGGAGTTCGTGTTGAAGTAGACGCAGCCGTACTTCTGCGCCACCTGCGAGATCGCGTTGGCGACGCCCGAGTGCAGGCCGCCGATCAGGAACGCGGCCTCGTTTCGCGTGATCAGGCGCTCCGCCACGCGCGAGCCGGTCGCCGGCGTCGTCTCGGTATCCATGTGCAGCGCCTCGATGCGCCGGCCGAGGACGCCGCCCTTGTCGTTGAACTCCTTTATCGCCATCGTCGCGCCGAGCCGCTCCTCGCCGCCGGAGGCGCCGTACTGTCCGGAGGCGTCCATCGTGAGGCCGATGACGAGCGGCTTCGCCTGCGCCGCCTGCGCCCAGGCGTGATGCACCTTCCACGGTCCGAAGAACGTCGCGCCGGTGCCGGCCGCGATCGCGGTCAGGAGCGAGCGGCGCCTGGGGTTCGCGTCCGTCGGGCTCGCCGCTGCGGAAACGACTTCCTTGCTCTCGGTGCTCATCGCGGTTCCTCCTTGAACGGGCGATCGGGCGGTCGGGGTCGCGCGCGACGGCCCGGCCGGCGCGGTCGTTCAACGCACCGGACGGGCCGCCGGCCCGCCCCCCGGGCGCGGGCCAGGGCGGTCCATTCATTCCACCGGAACCTCCCCATGGAATGATTGTTCCACTCCGGCGGCCATTGTCAAGGGTGTCCCGGGGCCGGCCGCCCGCGCGGGCGCCGCCCGGCCTGCGCGTAGCCGATCGCGATCACCAGCGCCTGGGCCGCGGTCATCGACCCCACCAGCGACCGGAACGGCAGCGCGAGGTTGTCGCCGACGTCGAAGCGGACCCTGGCGACCGCCGCGAGCGGGCTCGCGGCCGTGTCGGTGAACGCGATCACCGGGACGCCGCGGCGATGGCAGTCGCCGGCCACCTCGATCACCTCGGGCGCGTAGTTGCGGAAGCTCGCCACGATCAGCAGGTCCTCGCGCCCGATCAGCGCCGCGTGCGTCTTCAGCATGCCGCCGGTGTTGTCGAGGAGCTGCGCGCGGAGCTCGAGCTGCGCGAGCGCGTACGCCATGTAGGTCGCGATCGGGAACGCGCGCCGCTGCGCGAACACGTGGACCGAGCGCGCGCCCACGACGAGCGACGCGGCCGCCTTGAGCGTGCGCCGGTCGAGGTGCTCGCGCAGCCGCTCGAGCTCGCCGATCGCGGAGTCGATCAGCGGGCGGACCAGTTCGCCGGGATCCTCGGCGCTGGCGCGCAGCGCCTTGATGCGTTCGCGATAGGTGGCCGACCGCGCGACCAGCCGCTCGCGGTAGACGCGCTGCATCGGCAGGTAGCCCTCGTAGCCCAGCGCGTTGGCGAAGCGGATCACCGCCGAAGGCGGCACGCCCGCGTCGCGCGCGATCTCCGCGACGGTCGACAGCGCCATCGCGTCGGGGTTGTCCAGCGCGTAGTGCGCGATGCCCTGCAGCCGCTTCGGCAGCGTCGGGTACGCGCCGGCGATCGCGCGCGCGAGGTCGTCGTAGCGGGTAGCGCCGACCATGTCGCTCCTCTCGCCCCCGGCGGAACGGGGGCTGGACATTATGGAATGTTTATTCTAACGTGAGCCGCCATGGAACGCGCAACCCTGCCACGCGCCGCGCACGCGGCGCCGTCCCGCGAGTCACGATGACCGCCGCCGATCCTGCCGTGGCCGGCGCGACCGCCCCCGCCTGGCGCCCGTCGCCCGCCGCGCTCGTGCCCGGACCGCTGGTCGCGCTGGTCGCGATCCTCGGCACCGCGTGGTGGTGGCTGCCGAAGGTCGGCCTGTACCCGTACCTCGGGGTCGAGGTGGCGATCTGGATGATCTACGCGACCGGGTACAACCTGCTGCTCGGGCATTCCGGCTTGCCGTCGTTCGGCCACGGCGCGTTCTTCGGCATCGGCGCGTACGGCTACGGGCTGGTGCAGAGGCACGTCGTCGCCTCGCTGTGGCTCGACCTCGCTGGCGCCGTGCTCGCGGCCGCGCTCGCCGGTGCCCTCGTCGCCGCCTTCGTCTCGCATCGCCGCGGCATCTACTACGCGCTGCTCACGATCGCGTTCGGGCAGGTCGCGTGGTTCGTCTCGATCAAGTGGCACTCGGTGACCGGCGGCGAGGACGGGCTCCTGAACCTCAAGCGCCTGCCTGCCGACCTCGGAGTCGTCGCGGTCGACCTGAACTCCAACGAGGCGCTGCTCGCGTTCGTTCTGGTCGTGCTCGCGCTCGTGGTCCTCGGGTGCTGGCGCATCACGCATTCGCGCTACGGCCGCGCGCTCGCGTGCATCCGCCAGAACGAGGTGCGGGCGCGCTTCCTCGGGTACCCGGTGTGGCGATGCAAGGCGTCGATCTTCGTGATCTCGTCCGCGATCGCGGGGCTCGCCGGCGCGTTGTTCGCGATGGCGCAGCAGTCGGCCTACCCGAACGTGATGAGCCTGCATCAGTCGGGCTTCGTCGTGATGATGGTGCTGATCGGCGGCGGGCTCGTGAGCTTCTGGGGCCCGATCGTCGGCGCGACGCTGTTCATCCTGGCGCGCGACCTGCTCGGCGCCTACACCGAGACCTGGCTCCTCTGGTTCGGGCTCGTGTTCATCGTGCTCGTGCTGTTCAAGCCCGAGGGGCTGGCCGGCCTCGGCCGCGACCTGTCGGCATGGCGGCGCCGTCGCGCGATGGCGCGCGCGGACGCGCGCTGATCCCGTGGCGCTGTTCGAGGCCCGCGGACTGCACAAGCGCTTCGGCGACCGCGTCGTCCTCGAGGCGATCGACCTCGCGTTCGACGCGGGGACGCTCACCGGCATCATGGGGCCGAACGGGGCCGGCAAGACGACGTGCTTCCATTGCCTGACCGGCTACCACCGGCCGGATCGCGGCCGCATCGTGTTCGACGGCGAGGACATCGGCGGACTGCGCCCGCACGAGATCGTGCGGCGCGGCGTCGCGCGGTCGTTCCAGGCGATCAACCTGTTCGACGCGGACACGGTCCTCGACAACGTCGTCGTCGCGCTGCCCGAGGTGCGGCGCCGCGTCGCAGACGCGTGGGGCGACCTCGCGCGCGACAGCGGCGCGCAGGACCGCGCGGCGGAGGTGCTCGCGCGCGTCGGCCTCGCCGGACGCGAGCGCGCGAGGGCGAAGGATCTCGCCTATGGCGAACGGCGCGCGCTCGAGATCGCGCTGGCGCTCGCGAGCGGGCCGCGCATCCTGTTCCTGGACGAGCCGACCTCGGGCCTCGGCGCCGACGGGACGGCGCGCCTCGGCGAGCTCGTCTCGGAGCTGAAGCGCACGCTGACGATGGTGGTGATCGAGCACGACATGCGCTTCCTGTTCGGGCTCGCGGACACGATCGCGGTGATCCACTGGGGCCAGGTGATCGCGGGCGGAACGCCGCGCGAGCTGCGCGACAACCCGTGGGTCGCGCGCTCTGCGCTTGCGGAGGACCCGTGCTGAGCATCGACGCGCTCGACGTCTACTACGGCGAGACGCAGGCGCTGTTCGGCGTCACGCTCGACGTCGCCGCGGGCGAGGTGGTCGCGCTCCTCGGCCCGAACGGCGCCGGCAAGACGACGACGCTCCGCGCGATCCTGGGCCTCACGCCGCCGCGGCGCGGCACCGTGCGCTTCGACGGGGACGACGTGACGCGCGAGCCGACGCACGCGATCGCGCGGCGCGGGCTGTCGTGGGTGCCGGACGACCGCCGCGTGTTCCCGTCGCTCACCGCCGCGCGCAACCTGTCGATCGCCCAGCGCAGGACGCGCTTCGCCGCGTGGCCGGTCGAGCGCTGCTGCGAGCTGTTCCCGGCGCTCGTGCACCTGCTGCCGCGCGAATGCGAGAACATGTCCGGCGGCGAGCTGCAGATGGTGTCGATCTCGCGCGCGCTCGTCGGCGCGCCGGGCGTCGTGCTGCTGGACGAGCCGTCGCAGGGGCTGGCGCCGAAGGTCGTGCAGGACGTCATGCGCGCCATCGCGACGCTGCGCGCGCAGCGGGTGGGCGTGCTCGTGGTCGACCAGAACGTGCGCACGATCCTCGAGGTCGCCGATCGTGTCGCGGTGATGCGCGGCGGGCGAATCGTCCATCGCGCGCCCGCGGCCGACCTGCGCGCCGACGCGAGCGAGCGCCGCCGCTGGCTGGGGGGATGACGTGGCGTCGCTCCTGAAGGTCGACGGGCTGGTCAAGCGCTACTACGCGCCCGGGTGGCCGCGCCGCGTCGCGTTCACGCTCGAGGCCGACTTCGAGGTCGACGCGCCGCGCACGATCGGCCTCCTCGGCCCGAACGGCTCGGGCAAGACGACGCTGTTCGAGCTCGTCACCGGCAGCAACGTGCCGACCGAAGGCCGCGTGAGCGTCGACGGGCGGGACATCCACAAGGTGCGCTACCGCGAGCGCGACCGCCTCGCGATCCATTACCACCAGTCCTACCAGGTGCGGGCGTTCCGGCGCACCGTGCCGTCGTTCCTGCTCGAGCGCGCCGGCCGCGATCGCCCGCGCGTCCATCTCTTCGACGAGCCGCAGTTCGCGCTGCAGGACGGGTACATCGGCTTCATGCTCGACTTCTTCGCGCGCCTGCGACGCGAGGGCAACCTCGTGTTCCTGTGCGTGCACCCGAACGAGCCCTGGCACCTCGACATCCTGCGCGAGGCGTGCGAGTCGTTCCTGTTCGTGCGTCGCGGCCGCGTCGCGCCGTTCGACGGCTACGCGTCGCTGGTCGCCGATCCCGACGTGCGCACGTACCTCGGCGCACTGGCCCCGCCGCATTGAAGCGCGAACCGCTCGCGGGTCCGGCGCCTGCCGGACGCTTCTCGTGATTGCGCGTCAAGCCGTCATGCGCTCGCGGCGAGGTCCGCGCATGCGGACGGCGAACGCCGCCGCGAGCGCGATCGCTCCGGCCGCCGCGAACGCCGAACGCGGCCCGTGCGCCGTGGCGGTCGAGCAACTCGGACGCGCGCCGCGAGCACCGGGACGCGCGCGAACAGTGCCTCGCCCCAGCGCCGGCCCGCCGTGTACGGCGCCTGGTCGCCGGCGAGTCCCGCGAGCGCGGCCGTGACGGGGACCTCGGGCAGCGACAGGTAGCCCATGTGCGCGGCGAACCCGGCCAGCACGAGGACGGTCTCGCCTTCGAGCAGGCAGCCGACGAGCACGGCCAGCAGGCCGTGGTTCTCGATGAACCCCTGGAGCGATTCCACGGTGACGCGCGGCGGATCGTGTGGAACGGCGGTGAATCGGAATCGCGGCGCCGCGAACGGCGAGTCTTCGGCGTGCCGAGCATGTCGCCGGCTCGCTCCTGCCCGCCATCGCCGGAAGCGTGGACACCATTCCGGGCGGGGAACAGAATCTGCGCAGGACGGCGCCGACGGGCGCTGGTCTTCGTCTCGACGGGACCGGCTCTTCGTCTGCCCGCGGCCCCGCATGCGCGCTTGCCCTCGCCGGGGATAGGAGTCTCCCGCCATGTCGAACAGGAAGTGGCCGGCGCCGGCCGTCGCCCTGGCGCTTGCGGCGATGGCGCTGTGGGTCGGACAGCTCACCGCGCCATGGGCCCAATCCGATTCGGAGGACAAGTACGGAACCCGCAAGAAGGCATGCGGTTGCTACGTCTGCGGCACGCTCCGGTCGGTGAACTTCGCCGACATGGACAAGGACTGTGCCGGCATCCTTGCCGAGGACGCGTGCGCAGAGCGGCTGGCGGGTCTGCCGCGGGCGCAGCGGGCGGGCTTCTGCGAAAAGGTCAAGGCGCAGTTCAAATTCAGCTCCTTCAGGGACTCCTGCCCCGCCTTCGATGCGTACTGCGGACCGGAGCAGACGCCTGCGAAGGACCCGGCGCGCGGCGGCACCGGCTCGGTTTCGCGGCCGCCCCCCGCCAACCCCGACCGCGACGGGCTTGCCGACGGGTTCGGCGGGCCGCCGCCGGCGCCGCCGAAAGGCGGCGTGTCGCCGCCGCGTCTCGCCTACCTCGTCGCGGGAGTTCCGGGCCGCGGCAAGCCCGTCACCGCGTTCACGGTATTTCTCGACCGCGCCGCATGCCCGCTTCCGCTCGCTGCCGACCATCGACCGTCGGAGCCGGCCGCCGCGAAGCACGTCGTGCGCGGCCGCATCGTGCGCGGCGACGGCCGCGTGAGGATCGAGGCCGAGACAAGCGAGGTGACCGGCGGCGCGAAGCGCGGCCCGTTCGTCGGCGAGGCCCGCGGCGAGGGTGCCGCCACCGTGGCTACGGCGACGCGCGCGATGACCCGACAGATGAATCTCGTGTGCCGCCGATAGCGGCGCGCAACGTGGGATTCGAGCGTGCCAGGCTTGCCGTTCGTGCCGATTGCGGCGTTGACGCCGTCTGCAGTGGAGCGTGCCACCACCGCACGGCGGCGCCCTGCGCTCGACGCGAATGGCCGCTTCCGTTTACTACCGCTTCCCCCTCGACAGGCCTCAGCCGGCCGCCTGTTGCGGCCTGATCTCGAACGCCTCGCCTCCGGTCGCAGGGATGACCGCGGCCGGCCGCGACACGGTCGCCTCGCCGCCGTCGACCACGACTCCCACGGTGTGGACGGCGATGCCGCTCGCCGCCAGACCTTCGCCGCCGGCACCGGGTCGCCGTGGCAGGTCTTTCTGCCGTCGCTGACGGGCGCGATGACGCGCTGACAGGCGCCGGGCGCGAAATCGCTCGCGGCCTGCACCAGCGAACAGGCGATCGGCGTGCAGCCCAGCGCCCTCGT
This sequence comes from Burkholderiales bacterium, assembly GCA_905339295.1. GTDB lineage: Bacteria > Pseudomonadota > Gammaproteobacteria > Burkholderiales > Casimicrobiaceae > VBCG01. The sequence goes on along the minus strand of CAJPFI010000040.1, from coordinate 48,504 downwards.
GCCGTCCGACGGTGGTCGCGATGACGCCGCCACGCGCGCGCCGGGCCGACTGGCGCGGCCAGGTGGGCGTCCTGGAAGTACTTCCGGCACTTCGCCGACTGCGCCGCGTGCATGCGCAACGACAGCTGCGCCTGCGCGGAAGCGACGTCTATCGTCGGGGCAGCTGCGTGACGGCGGCTGCCGCGACCGCGGCGATCGCCGCCAGCAGCCCGAGCAGGAACGCGAACCCGTTCGCCTTGACCAGCGGCCCCAGCAACCACACCGCCAGCGCGCTGATGCCGAACGCCACCGTGAGCCGCATGCCGGCGACGCGCGAACGCATGCGGTCGTCGACATAACGGACGATCAGCGCGTCGGTGAACGGGATCGCGCCGAACACGACGATCATGAACGCGAGCGCCAGCGCGTACAGCGCCCACCCGTCGGCGTGCGCGGCGAGCGCGAACAGCGGAATCTGCATCGCGACGATGCCGAGGAACAGGTGCTTCAGCGGCACGCGGTCGATCAGGCGCCCGACGATGACCTGCGCGACCGACGCGATCGCATAGACGCCCGCGAGCATCAGGCCGAGCGTCGCCGGATCGCGCGTGATCGCCGCGAGCCGCTCGCGCAGGAGCTCGCCGTTGCCGTTGGTCGTGAAGTTGAAGATCAACGCGCCGCAGGTCGACGTGACGACGAGCACGCCGAACACGCGCGCGAGCACCGACGGGGGCAGGTCGACCTGCTTCGGGGCGCGCTTCGACGGCGGCGCCGCTTCCCTCGGCGCGGCCAGCGCGAACGCGACGCCGCACGCGATCGACAGCATTCCCGGCACGACGAACGCCGCGCGCCAGCCGGCGTACTTGACCAGGACGCCGGTCAGGAGCGCGGCCAGCGCGATGCCGAGGTTGCCGGCGAGGCCGTTCACGCCGATGACTCGACCGGGCTTGTCCGCGCCCTGGACGAGCATCGGGATGCCGACCGGATGGTAGATCGCGGAGAACGCGCCCATGACGGTCAGCGCGATCGCGAGCTGCCACGGCGACTGGGTCAGCGCGACCAGGAACGCCGAGGCGCCAAGCCCGAAGAAGAACACCAGCATCATCGCGCGGCGGCCCCAGTGGTCGCCCAGGCGCCCGGCCGGCAGCGAGCCGATGCCGAACAGAACGAACGCTCCGGTCGTGTACGGCATCAGGTCCTCCCAGCGCGCGATGCCGAATTCGGCCGCGATCGCGCTGACCGCGGTCGCGAACACCAGCAGCATCAGGTGATCGATCGCGTGCGCGACGTTGAGCAGGAGCGCGACCGCGCCGGTGTGGCTCGCCACGGCGTGGTGCTCGTTCGTCGCGGCGGTCGACGCGGCGGGCGGGGGAGGCATGGGCAGGCGCGAGAGTACCGCGGACCCGCTAATGTACTCCGGCAAGGCGCGAGCGCGCGGCGGCCGGGTTCGTACGCGAGCCGACAGGCGTAGACTCCTGCGTGAGGCAACGGGTTGTCATTCGAGGTCCACGAAAGAGGCGCGCGAGACGCCTCAAACTCGGAGTCCGGCGTGGAAACGCCACTGGTGCTGCGGCTGCTCGGGCGTCCGGGCGTCGCGGCGGGCGCCGTCGTCGAGTTGCCCACGCGCAAGGCGCTCGCGTTGCTGGCCTACCTGGCGGTCGCGGGTCCGGCGGCACGCTCCCGGATCGCATCGCTGCTGTGGAGCGACCAGGACGACGAGGACGCGCGCCGCAATCTTCGTCAGGAACTCCATCGCCTGCACGCGACCCCCGCGGGTCCGTGGATCGACTCGCACGGCGAGGCGCTCGCGCTTCGTCCGGGCGCGGACGTCGACGTGGACCGGTTTCGCCAGGCGGCCGCGACCGGGGACGACGCGGAGGCGGTGAGGCTCTATCGCGGCGAACTGCTCGACGGACTGGACCTCCGGGGTGCGGCCGGCTTCGCGAGCTGGCTCGCGGTCGAGCGCGAGTCGCTCGCCGCGATGTGGCGGGCATCGACGGCGCGCCTGGCCGCGCGTTGCGAAGCGGCCGGCGACATCGAGGGTGCGCTCGACCGGGTGCGCGCGCTGCTCGCCGCGGATCCGCTGCAGGAATCGCAGCATCGCGACGCGATGCGGCTCCTTCACCTGTCGGGCGACCGGGGAGGCGCGCTCGCGCAGTTCGAGCGCTGCCGCGAGCTGCTGCGCACGCAACTCGGACTCGAGCCGATGCCCGAGACGCTCGCGCTGGCGCGGCGCATCCGCCATCCGGTCGACGTCGCCGCGGCAATGGCCGAAGGCGTCCCGGTGGGACTGCAGCCGCCGCTCATCGGTCGCGACTGCGCATGGTCGCAACTCGAGGCGGCCGGCCGCCGGCTCGCGCTCGTCGAAGGGGAGGCCGGGCTCGGCAAGAGCCGGCTGATGACGGAGTTCGCGTCGGCGCACGGCAAGGCGCTCGTTCTCAAGGGTCGCGAGATCTCGCGTGACACGCCGTTCTACCCGGTGGCCGAGGCGCTCCTGCAGGCGTATCGGGACGATCCGGGCTGGTTCGAGCTGCTCGATCCGGTCTGGCGAGGCGAGGTCGCGCGACTGGTTCCCGCCCTCGCCGACGACGAAGTCGCCAGCGGCGTGCCGGCGCCCGAGGCACGCGGCCGTTTCCTCGAGGGGCTGGCGCTCGCGCTGCTGACGGCGACGGGCGACGGCTCGATCCTGTTCGACGACCTGCACTGGTTCGACGGCTCGAGCGCGGAACTGGTCGCGCACGTGGTACGCCGGGCGCACCGCGCGCGCCTGCTCGCGGCCGCGCGGCGCGACGAGCTCGCGACCAACGCGAGCGTTCGCGCCGCGCTCGCATCGATCGATCGCGACGGCCTCCTGATGCGCATCCCGCTCGCGCCGCTGACCGAGTCCGACGTGCTCGTGCTCGTACGCGCGCTCTCGGGCAGCACCGGCGCCACGGTGTTCTCGCGCCGGCTCCACGCGGCGACCGACGGCAATCCGCTCTTCATCATCGAATCGCTGCGCGACCTGTTCAGTGCCGGCGTGCTCCGGCGCGAAGCGGGCACCTGGTCGACGCCCTACGACGAGGACACCGAGGACTACCGCGAGCTGCCGATCCCGAAGAGCGTGCGCGAGGCCGTGCTGCGCCGCATCGACCGGCTCGGCGACGGACCGCGCCGGTTGCTCGAGGCCGCGAGCCTGGCGGGGGACCGCTTCGAGGTCGAATGGATCGGCGCGTGCACCGCCCTCTCGGAGTGGGAGGTGGCCGATGCGCTCGATCGTGCGACCGAGGCGCAGGTCGTGGCGGCCGGCGCGAACGGGTACCGTTTCACGCACGACCTGATCCGCCGCTCGCTCGACGACGCATTGAACGTCGAGCGCCGCAGGCTGCTGCACCGGAGGCTCGCGGCCGCGCTGGCGCACTCGGCCGCGCCCGCGGCCGAAATCGCCCGGCACCTGGAGTCGGGCGGCAGGCCGCACGAAGCGATCGAGCATCGCGTGCGCGCCGCGGAGGCCGCCGCCCGCGTCCACGCCCTCCGCGAGGCGATCGCGGAATACGACGCGGCGATCGCGAACGGCGCCGCCGGCGCTCAGGCCTTCCGCGTGCACTCCGCGCGCGTCGAGTTGTTCCGCAACCTGGGCGACGACGGGGGCCGTGCGGCAGCGCTCGACGCGATGGCCGCGGTCGGCGCCACGATGGACGACGCCGACCTGGCCGCGGAGCTGGCGATCAAGCAGTCCGTGAACGCGTTCGAGCACGACCGCTACGTGGAGGCGCTGGCGATCGCGCAGGACGCGCGGCGGGCGCTCTCCGGCCGGATCGGCGAGCTTGCCGATGCGAGCCTCCGGCTCGAGATCGGCGCCACGCTGAAGGCGCTCGGGCGCATCGGGGAGGCCGAGGAGCACCTGCGCATCGCGATCGAACAGTTCGAGGGGAACGCGCCCCTCAAGTTCGCCAACTGCGCGTACTGGCTCTGCCAGTGCGCCATCGACCGCGGCGATCTCGCGACGGCGAGGAGCTACTGCGACACCGCGCTCCGGACCACGCAGCACGTGGGCTACCGGCGCGGCCATGCGCTGACCCTTTCCACGCGCGCGGAACTCGCCTGGCGAGCGGGCGACGCCGAACGGGCGATCGCCGATCTCGAGGCGGCCGTCCGCGAGGCGCGCGAGATCGGCAGCCTGCCGTTGCAGCGCGGCTTCATCGACGCGCTGGTCGGGTGGCTGCGCGAATGCGGGGACGCGGCCGCGGCCGCGCGCTGGCAGTTCGAGCGGGACGCGCTGCCGTCCTGATCCGCTGCGCGCGCCGCGTTGCTTCCATCGGCATCGCCGGGGCGCCGCGCCGTGTGACGATCCTGTAACGCCTCGTCGGCTACGGTGCGCCCGGATCCTCGCGTGGCCGGGCGAGGCGGCCCGGCCGCCCGCGCGAGCCCGCGAGGACGACAGGTCCCGGGGGGCGACGTGAACGTACCGCGCGACGACGAGTTGAAGGTCGACCTCATGCGCAGCGACGGAACCTGGCGCGTGGTGCTGGAGCGGGCCGGGCAACGGCAGGAATTCGGCAATCTCGACGAGCTGATCCGCTACCTGCAGGGCCTCGCCGCCGACGAGCGGCGTCCCCCGCGCGGGCTGCGCTAGCGCGGCGCGCGGGGCCGACACGGGCGACGGCGCAGGACATCACCTTGAAGGACCGAACCATGTCACGGCATTCGCTGCCTCTTGTCCTCGCCGCCGCGCTCGCGCTGACCGTCGCAGCGTCGGCGCACGCCGCCGCGACGGCGAAAGCGGCGCTGAAGGAAGTGACGGCGGCGTCGAAGGCATGGCAGCCCGACGCGGTGCTGACCCATGTGTCGACGCTGTCGGCGCAGCCCGACGGCACGGCGCGCTCGTGGCTCTACACGGTCTACAGCCCGAAGGCGAAGAAGAGCGCGATCGTCACGGCGCGCGACACCAGGGTCGAGGTCGACGAGGTCAACCGCAACACCTCGGTCGATCCGCTCGGGGACGGCTGGATGGACAGCGACAAGGCGCTCGACGCCGCGCGCAAGGCGGCGCTCGCGCTTCCCGCGCGCGACATCGGACTCGGTCTCACGACCTTCGGCACCGGCCCGGCGAAGCGCGTGTACTGGACCGTCACGGTGATGACCGACGCGGCGATCGCGTCGGTCACCCTCGATCCGACGTCCGGTGCGCTCGTCAAGCGCGACGACGTCAAGCTCAAGTGAGCCCGGTGCCCATGACCGCCTCGACGACGAAGCGTGCGGCGATGCGCTCGGACGGGCGCAGGGGCCGCGGAACGACACGGCTCGGGCGGGAGCCGGTTCGATTGCGCCTGGCGTTCCCGGCTGGCGCGGCGCTGGCGATCCTGGCCGCGGCGAGCTTGTCGGCCGCGCCGTTGCCGACGACCGTGAACACGACGCCGATGGCGATGACCGGCATCGGCGACACGATCGCGCCGCCGGGCACGAGCCTCGAGCGGTTGCCGTCCGTCGCCGCCACCGCGGCGCTCGCGTTCACCGGGATCGGCGACACGATCGCGCCGCCGGGGGCGAGCCGCAAGGCCCTGCCCTCGCTCGTCGCCACCGACGGCATCACGATGACCGGCACGGGAAACTGAGCCGGGCGTCGACCGCGCCATGAAACCCGTTCGCACCGTCGTCGCGTTGCTGCTCGCCGGCTTCGCGGGGCCCGCGCTCGGCGACCAGGTCGTGACGTTGCGGGTGCCGGTGCACCTGCAGAACCTGCACCCGGAAGTGGCCAAGCTCAGCGTCGGCTGTTACATCACGCCCGCCGGCGCGTTCTCGCGCACCGACCTGCCGGTCGTCAATCGCGCGTTCGACGGCACGGTGGACGTGAAGGTCGCGGTGACCGACGCGCAGTCGCTTTCGGCCACCGGGTACAAGTGCTCGCTCTACCTGTTCCCGGCAGCCGGGCCGGGCTGGACGCCGACGCAGGCGCCGGGCGCGTATCCGCCCACGCAGGCGAAGGCCGGCACGCCGTTCAAGATCGTCGCCGAAGGACCGCTGCCGCCCGCAGGCGGCTCGGCCGCGGTGCCGTCTCCGATATCGTCGGGCGCGTCGATGCCCAGGCGCGCGGTCCCCGCGTGGGGTGCCCTGGGAAGCGGCGCGACGCCGGGGCAATCTCCGACGGTGCCGGCGGCGCCCGCGACGCGCGGCAGCCTGCCGTCGAGCCTGCCGCCGCCCGCGCAGGGAAGGCAGGCGCCATGAAACGGTCGCTCCCGGTCTGGCCGCGAGCGTGGCTGGCCGCGTTCGCGCTGGTGTTCGCCTTCGCGGGGTCCGCCGCGCCGGCGCGCGCGGACACCCTCGACACGATGCTCGACATCCTGGCCAAGGCCGGCGTCGTCGACCCCGCCGTGAAGGACGCGAAGCCGCTGATCGCCTGCCTCATCCAGCACAACGGCAATCCGGCGGCGTGCGTCGACGTGAAGTCGATCGCCGAGCAGCAGGGCAAGACGGCGGCGAAGAAATTCATGCCCGAGGACCCGGCGATCCAGGCCGTCGTCGGGATCGTCCGGGCCGCGAACCAGCGCGACTGGCTCGAGGTGCTGGAACTGACCGGCACCGATCTGTTGTTCCAGATTGCCTGCAAGGCCGGCTTGGCGACCACCGGGCCGATGCAAGGGTTCATCTGCGGCGGCCTGTTCAAGGAGGTGGCGAGCCTCGCGAAGCCGGTCGTGCACGAGGTGCTGGTCGCCTTCTCCAGCTCGCCGCCGGACATCTGGCGGCTGATCACCGCCGTCTCCGACATCGACCTCGCGTGCAAGCTCACGCCCGACTTCCCCGGCAAGGACGAGGCGTGCAGCGTGTTCGGCAAGGCGCTCGCCGCGATCGGCGGCGCCGCGGCCGACACCGCGAAGTACGGGGCGAAGCTCGTGGTGGCGGGCGCGGACGCCCTCGAGAACGTCCTGTTCGGCAGCGACGCGCACATGCCCTACGACAAGTACTACGCGCTGTACTGGCTGCCGTGGTTCCACCTCGCGACGACCTACTGCATCACGGCGCAGGACTGCCCGGGGCTCGGCAGCCTGAACGACCGGATCCGCGGTCCCTGCGTCGAGTACTTCGACTCGCACAACCAGTACGAGAGCACGGCGAAGAAGACCTGCTCCGACATGCGCGACAAGCGCTTCTCGCCGGGCGCGAAGTCGATGGCGAAGGCGATGATCGGCGCGGGCGAGGCGCACGCGGGCCTGATGCGCCCGTGGGCGCGCACCTGGGCGGTCGAGGACTACGGCAAGGACACGCTCGCGCTGCGCAGGCAGACGTTCGTGTCCAACTGCGAGGTCTCGCTCCGCAAGGAGTTCCCGTTCCCCGACCCTGACCCCGCGCTGTGCGAGCTGATCAAGAAGATGCCGCTGTTCTCCGAGAAGGGGTACCAGAACTGCATGAGCGACATCGCGAAGCAGTCGCCCTCTCCCTCCGCGGCGACGCGCGCCTGCAAGAAAGCCGAGGGGTCGTTCGTCAAGATCCTGAACGACGAGAAGGCCGCGGTGCAGAAGTCGATCCAGGATCTCGTCGCGCAGGGATGTTTTCCGCCGGCCGGCTGGACGGCCAAGAGCGGCCTCAAGCTCGAGTGCGACAGCTACGGCGGCTATGGCGCGTGCCTGTCGAGCCTCAAGGCCGGCGCCGAGAAGCAGCACTGCTCGGTGAACGTCGCGAAGGCCGAGGCAAAGCTCGCGAAGAGTCTCGTGGCCTCGCTCGGCAAGCGCTGCCAGTTCGCCGGCAACGCGGTGACGTGCACGCGGCCATGGAAGGTGGAGGGTTGCGAGTCGCTGCTCGCCTCGACCGCGCTTCCCGGGGGCCTGAAACCGCAACTGCAATGCAAGGGCAACCTGGCCGACTACCAGGCCAAGGCCGCGAAGGCGCACCAGCTCGCAGGCATCCTCAACGGCGTCAAGCCGGTGGGTTCGCAGGTCGGCCCCGACGGCAGGAAGGAAGGCATCGTCCTCGTCATTCCGGGCGAGGCGCATTGCTCGACGCCGGGCTTCGACAAGCTCGGAATCAAGTGCGGCGACGTGGCGAGGTGGAAGACGTCGGTGGCCGCCGACGCCGCGCTGCAGCTCGGCCATTGCGCGAACGACCCCGCCAGGGACGGTTCCGACGATCCCTGCTACGCGATGCCCTACCAGATCGGACAGGCGATCCCGGACGCGACGTTCAAGCAACCCCCGAGCGTCGTTCCGCCGCCGTCGACGGCAAGCGAGCCGCCGATGACCGCACGGGCGTTTCCGGCGCAGCCGAGACCGTCGCGTTCCGCGCCGCTGCAATCGCCGCTGCAGCGCGATGCGACGCCTGCGGGGTCGACATCGCAGCTTCCGGCGGTGCAGGCGCCGCCGCAGCAGCGCATGCAGGCACCCACCGCACGCACGCTCGACTGGGGCGCGGCTGGCGCGATGCGCTCGCCGCCTCCGGGCGCGATGCCACCGCCGCCCGCCGCGGCGCGATCGCAGCCGCCGCCGTCGGCCGTCGTGGCGTCCGCCGCCGCTGCAAGCGCGGCGGCGTTGGAACGGGAACTCGCCGCGGCGTCGTGCACGCGCGCGCCTGCACGCGGGCTTCGTTTCGCGTGCACGACGCGCGCAGGCTTCGATCGCTGCGAGGCGATGCGGCAACAACGGAGGGTCGAGCATTGCGCGATGACACGCTGACCGTCAGGCAGTGCGGGGGCATCCGCGGCCCGGGGCGCCATGCGCTCGTGCTCGCCACGCTGCTCGTCGCGTTCCTGCCGGTTCCCGCGGCCGCGCAGCAGGAGCAGTCCCCGACGATCCTGCTGTTCGACGTTCAGGCCGAGATCGTGACGCCCGAGGCCAAGCCCAACCCGGCGTACAAGCATCAATGGGAGGTCTGGAACACGAAGCCGATCGAGTTCACCTGCAAGTGGAGCGTGAAGGTCGCCAGCCTCGCGTGGCACAAGGTCGCCGCCTGGACTCCCACCGTGACGTCGTTCTCGGGCAGCGAAGGGCTGTGGGCACTGGACGCCTCTCCGACCATCAACAACCTGAGAGGCCTTCCGGCGAGCTTCAAGAAATCCTCGCAGGCGATCGCCGTGCCGAATGGGGTCCATCCCGTGGGCAGCGTGTTCGCCGGGCAGTTCAAGAGCTCCTTCGTCCCGGACTGGCCGGGTCAGTGGCGGGCCGGCTGCTTCGCGACGCTGGACGCCATGTTCCCGCAGATCACCCAGAAGGCGTGCGACGGCAGCGCGTACGCCTGGTGCGATGCGCAGTGGCATGACGTCCAGGTCCACAGGCCGCCGCCGTTCCTCGCGGAGGAGCTGCCCGTGCCGGAGATCCTGGCACCGGTCAAGGCGCCGGGCGGAGAGACGCTGGCACTCCCGCTGGACGTGATCGGCGTGCCGCTTTCCGCGGCGCTTTCCTCCGCGAGCGTGATGCCGGCCTACATCCAGTCCCAATCGGGCAAGTGGGACTACGTCAGCAAGGCCGGATGCGGGGTCTTGGTGAAAGACACCAAGGACGTGGACAAGATCGTGGGTTACAGCTGCGAACCGGTTCCGTTCTGGACCTGGGCGACCCAGTACACGCGTGTCTTCGAGGAGCGCTGGCACCTGCAGTTGCTCAAGCGCCAAGCGAACGGACTGTTCAAGCCGGTCAAGACCTTTTCGGGCCCGGTGAAGGGCCAGAAGTTCGAAAGCACGGTCGCTCCGGGCTTCTTCGACGTGGGCAAGGACGGCGGCGGAGTCTGGCGCCTCAGCGCCTGGGTGACGCAGGAAAACACGCCGCAGGGTGTCGTGACCGGCAAGGCGAGCTCGGTCGATTTCGAGGTCAAGCTCCTGCCGAAGAGGGATCCGACCGTGGCGAAGCCCGGGACGTGGGCGCCGATCGTCCCGCCGGCCGCGAGCGCGAACGCGTCCGATCAGCCCGCAGGCGCGACGATCGCAGGTCCGGTGCCGGCGTCGATGCCGCCCGCATCGACCCCGGCAACGCCGCGTTCGGCTGACGTGCCGGCATTCGGGACAGGCGGACCGCTGCGGTCCGCGCTGCCGGCCGTGCAGGCACCCGCGACGTCGACGGCGGCGCCGACCGGCACGCCTGCGACGAGCGTCGCTCGCACCTCTGTTTCCCCGGCGGGATCGACGTCGAGGACGCCGGATTGGAGGGCGCTCGGCAATGCGCCGGCTGGCAGGTCGTCATCGCCGCCGGGCATGGTGCCGCCGGCCGCGACGCGAACGCAGCCGGTCGCCCCGGCGACGATCGCCGCGGCTTCACCCGCCGGCGCAGGCGACGCGTCGATCCGGCGCGAGCTCGCCGCGCAATCGTGCGTGCCGGCCACGGGCACGTCGCGCTTCGCTTGCGCGACACGCGCCGGTTTCGACCGCTGCGAGGCGCTGCGCCGGCAGCGGAAGGTCGATCAATGCGTGCTGCAGGAGCGTCGGTGACGCGTGCGGCCGCGGAAGGGAGTGCGATGAAACGAGCGTGCCGGGCGCTGGTCGCGGTGGCACTCGCCTGCGGGACGGTCACGATGGCCCAGTCGCCGGCGGAGGTCGCCTCCGCGCCGCAGGCCGCGGCCGCGCCGGGTGACCGCGTCGCCGTGACGATCTTCGAGTTCCGCTCGTCGCTGCCGAACGTCAGCGGCAAGGCTGCCACCGACATGTTCAAGACCGCGCTGGTGCAAACCGGACGGTTCCAGGTCGTCGAGCGCAGCCGCCTCGACGAAGGCGTGCTGAAGGAGAAGCAGCTGAACGCCGCCGGCTACACGACCGGCGACATCGCCGAGCACAAGCTGCGCGGCGCGCGCTACGTCTTCGAGGGCATCGTCTCCGAGGCCAACGCGGCCGAGAAGCAGCGGAGCGCCAGCATCACGATCGCGGGCGTGAGCCTGGGCGGAGCGAGCATCGTCGACTCGATCGCGATCGACGTTCGCGTCGTCGACGCCGCGAACGGCGACATCCTCGACGCCGTCGTCGTGCGCAAGCCGATCAAGTCGAGCGAGACGAGCCTCGGCATCGTCGGCAGCGCGCTGCCGGGCATGAGGCGGGACTACGGGCATCGGCAGGACAGCGTGCCCGATGCACAGGCGACGCAACGCAGCTCCGAAGGATCGGACCGCGCGCTGCGCGCGGCGATCGACGAGGCGGTGGCGACGCTGGCGGGGCGGTTCGGTCACTGACCGGCGCGCACGGCGGCCGGCCTTCGGCCCCGACGTGCCCGCCCGACGCGCACCCGGCCGGACCCGCGCCGGGTTTCCCCTACGGCGCGACCTGCGGGCAGCCCCGGTCCGCGGCGGCCCGGCGGGCGGCCCAGGGTTGACGTTTACGTAAACGTTATCCAGACTTCCGGCTGCAAAGGGGCGGTGCCCCCGGCGCCGCCCTCCCGAACCGCCCGAACCCCCGGTAAGCTTTCCTGTTCCACGCGCGGCACGCCGGTCCGGCGGCCCGCGCCCGCGTCAACGAGGTTGCCGATGACCGACCTGTCGATCGCCCAGAAGCCGCTGGTCTACAAGCCGACGCACAAGGTCCGGTTCGTCACCGCCGCGAGCCTGTTCGACGGCCACGACGCGTCGATCAACATCATGCGGCGCATCCTGCAGGCGTCGGGCTGCGAGGTGGTCCACCTCGGCCACAACCGCGGCGTCGAGGAGATCGTCGACTGCGCGATGCAGGAGGACGCGCACGGCATCGCGATCTCGTCCTACCAGGGCGGGCACGTCGAGTTCTTCAAGTACATGATCGACCTGCTTCGCGAGCGCGGCGCGGGCCACGTCAAGGTGTTCGGCGGCGGCGGCGGCGTGATCGTGCCCGCGGAGATCGAGGAACTGCACGATTACGGCGTCGCGCGCATCTTCTCGCCCGAGGACGGCCAGAAGCTCGGCCTGCAGGGAATGATCAACGAGATCGTCGCGGCGTGCGACGTCGAGCTCGCGAAGGACCTCCCGGGCTCGCTCGACGGGCTGGTGTCGGACGACCGCTTCGTGCGCACGCGCACGCTCGCGCGGCTCATCACCGGCCTCGAGGCCGGCACCGTGCCCGCGAAGGCGCGCGACGCGGTGCTCGCGGCGGCGGCGAAGGCGAAGGTCCCGGTGCTCGGCATTACCGGCACCGGCGGGGCGGGCAAGAGCTCGCTCACCGACGAGCTGATCCGGCGCCTGCGCCTCGACCAGGACGATAGGGTCAGGGTCGCGGTGATCTCGATCGATCCGTCGCGGCGCAAGTCCGGCGGGGCGCTGCTCGGCGACCGCATCCGAATGAACGCCATCGGATCGATCGGCGGCTCCGCGCCGATCTACATGCGCTCGCTCGCCACGCGCGATGCGGGCAGCGAGATCAGCAAGGCGCTGCCGGACGTGATCGCCGCGTGCAAGGCGGCCGCCTTCGACCTGATCGTCGTCGAGACCTCGGGCATCGGCCAGGGCGACGCGGCGATCGTGCCGCACGCCGACGTCTCGCTCTACGTGATGACGCCCGAGTTCGGCGCCGCCTCGCAGCTCGAGAAGATCGACATGCTCGACTTCGCCGACTTCGTCGCGATCAACAAGTACGACCGCAAGGGCGCCGCCGACGCGCTGCGCGACGTGCGCAAGCAGTACCAGCGCAACCGCGAGCGCTTCAAGGAGGCCCCCGACGCGATGCCGGTGTTCGGCACGATGGCGTCGCGCTTCAACGACGACGGCGTCACCGCGTTGTGGCAGGCGATCGCGCCGCAGCTCGCCGAGAAGGGACTGAAGCTCGGGCCGGCGAAGCTGCCGCCGGTGAGCGTGCGCCAGTCGACCGGCCAGTACGCGATCGTCCCGCCGGCGCGTACGCGCTACCTCGCCGAGATCTCCGGGTCCTGCCGCGCCTACCGCAAGTGGTCGGAGGCGCAGGCCAGGGTCGCGCGAGAGCGCCAGCAGCTGCGCGCCTCGCGCGCGATGCTCGACGAGACCATGCGCTACGAGCAGCCGCTCAAGAGGAGCGGCCACGTCTCCGACACCGAGGCGGCCGAGCAGCTGCACCACGTGATCCGCGACGCCAAGCACGCGCTCGACGCGCTGGTCGAGGAACGCGAGCGCAACCTCGACAGGCGTGCGAAGAAGCTCCTCGACATGTGGCCTGCGACGAAGTCGGCCTACTCGGGCGACGAGTACGTCGTGAAGATCCGTGACCGGGAGGTCCGCACCGCGCTCACGTCGACGTCGCTGTCCGGCACCAGGATCCCGAAGGTCGCGCTGCCGCGCTACGAGGACGAGGGCGAGATCCTGCGCTGGCAGCTCCTCGAGAACGTCCCGGGCAGCTTCCCCTACACCGGCGGCGTGTTCGCGTTCAAGCGCGAGAACGAGGACCCGACGCGCATGTTCGCGGGCGAGGGCGACGCGCACCGCACCAACAAGCGCTTTCATCTGCTCGCCGCCGGCATGCCGGCGAAGCGCCTGTCGACCGCGTTCGACTCGGTGACGCTCTACGGCCACGACCCGGACCGCCGGCCCGATATCTACGGCAAGGTCGGCAACTCGGGCGTGTCGATCGCCACGCTCGACGACATCAAGGTGCTCTACTCGGGCTTCGACCTGTGCGCGCCGGACAACTCGGTGTCGATGACGATCAACGGGCCGGCGCCGACGATCCTCGCGATGTTCATGAACGCGGCGATCGACCAGCAGGTCACGAAGTTCCGCGTCGACAACGAGCGCGAGCCGACCGACGACGAGGCATCCAAGATCAGGGCGTGGGCGCTCTCGACCGTCCGCGGCACCGTGCAGGCCGACATCCTGAAGGAGGACCAGGGGCAGAACACGTGCATCTTCAGCACCGAGTTCAGTCTCAAGGTGATGGGCGACATCCAGGAGTACTTCGTGCGCCACGACGTGCGCAACTTCTACTCGGTGTCGATCTCCGGCTACCACATCGCCGAGGCCGGCGCGAACCCGATCAGCCAGCTCGCCTTCACGCTGTCCAACGGCTTCACGTTCGTCGAGGCGTACCTCGCGCGCGGCATGCACGTCGACGACTTCGCGCCGAACCTCTCGTTCTTCTTCAGCAGCGGCATGGACCCCGAGTACTCGGTGCTCGGCCGCGTGGCGCGGAGGATCTGGGCGGTGGCGATGCGCGACAGGTACGGCGCGAACGAGCGCTCGCAGAAGCTCAAGTACCACTGCCAGACGTCGGGCCGCAGCCTGCACGCGCAGGAGATCGCGTTCAACGACATCCGCACGACGCTGCAGGCGCTGATCGCGACCTACGACAACGCGAATTCGCTGCACACCAACGCCTACGACGAGGCGATCACGACGCCGACCGAGGAGAGCGTGCGCCGCGCGATGGCGATCCAGCTCGTCATCAACCGCGAATGGGGTCTCGCGAAGAACGAGAATCCGAGCCAGGGCAGCTTCATCATCGACGAGCTGACCGACCTGGTCGAGGAGGCGGTGCTGAAGGAGTTCGAGGCGATCAGCGAGCGTGGCGGGGTGCTGGGCGCGATGGAGACCGGCTACCAGCGCGGCAAGATCCAGGAGGAGTCGATGTTCTACGAGCACCGGAAGCACGACGGCTCGTATCCCATCATCGGCGTGAACACCTTCCGCAATCCCCACGTCGACCTTCCGCCGCAGAAGGTCGAGCTCGCGCGGTCGACGACCGAGGAGAAGGAGTCGCAGCTGAAGCGACTGGCCGACTTCCACCGGCGGCACGCCAGGGAGGCGCCGGCCGCGCTGGCGAAGCTCAAGGAAGCGGTGATTCAGAACCGCAACGTGTTCGAGGAGCTGATGAGCGCGGTGAGGGTGTGCTCGCTGGGGCAGATCACGGGCGCGTTGTTCGAGGTGGGGGGGCAGTATCGGCGGAGCATGTGAATTTGGGGTCAGAATTTGGGGTCAGAGCCGTAACAATCGGGCGACTTCGCGACACGCTCTCATGCTCGACGGCCGAATTGTTACGGCTCTGACCCCAAGAGTTACTGCTGCGTGTAGGTCCGTTCGGACTTCGACGACCGGTCCATCTCGCCGGTCGCCGGGCGCTCCGTGCGCGGACGGACCGTTTGACGCGGCTGCGAGTACTGCTGCGGCCGCCGGTCGCGGTCGGAGTACTGCCTGTCGCCGCGATACTGCGGATAGGGCCGCACGACCGGACGATGGGCGCGCTGCGGCGGCGCCCGGTACCACCAGTTGGGCGATCGGTCGTACCAGGTCGAGCGACTGCCGTACCACGGACGGTTCCGGTAATAGCTGTCCCAGTACGACCCGATCGAGAACGTGATGAGCGGCAATCCGAGCAGCGCACCGCCGCTGATGACCGTCACGGGCTGGTTCTGGTAGGGGTAGGACAGGTAGTCGGCGTAGATCCAGCCGCGCTCCGGTCCGGCAGTCACGTCGCACCAGGTGTAGCCGTCGATGCACCCGTGGACGAAGACGGCCGCGCCGGCCGGAAGCAGCATCACCCGCGGGAACTCCTGGTTCGGGCCCGCGCGCATGTTGACGCTGCGGTTCGTGTACGCGGTCTGCGCCCATGCCGCCACGGGCAGCATCAGCGCGAGGCCCAGCGCCAGCGCCATTGCGCGATTGTGTTTCATCGTCTTCTCCTCGGCCGGAAATCGGCCGCAATGGGCCACGATACCCCGATCCGGCGAGCCCGGCCATCGAGCGGCATCGCAAGCGGCTGTGGGAGTACGCGACGAACGCGTGTAGGCGCGACGCGGTCATCGAACGGCCGACCGCGAGGGTGCGCTGCCGCGGGCGACGCGCCATCGCCGCGCCATCGCCGCGCCAACGCCGCGCCGACGCCGCGGTGCCCGTGCCTGTGCGTCGACGTTGCGCGAATCCGTCGCGCGTCTCAGCGCGCCGCAACCTCGCGATACGTCGCGATCTTCGCCGGTCCCGCCGTGAGCCCCTGCGCCTCGCGCCGCTGCCGGAACGCCGCGATGACGGGCGATCGCTGGTGGATCTCGAACGCGGCTTCGTCCACGTAGGTCTCGTAGAAGACGAACTGGTCCGGATCGGTCGTCGAGCGGTGCACGCGATACGCGAGACAGCCCGGTTCCGACGTCGCGACCGCGGCGAGCTGCTCGGGGAAGAACGCCTCGAGCGCATCCCCCTTGCCTGGCAGGGCACGAATTTCGGCGATGATCGTCAGGGGTTTCGTCATGGCAGCGCGATTCCTCGTGATTGCGGGACGCGCCAGCATACCCGACCGCTCGCTTCGCGCATGCCGGCGCCTGCGGTTGGCTCGGCCCGACGCGCGGGGTCAGCGACGACTCCGCCCGCTGCCGGCTGCAGGCCGGGCCACTGGTTCCGTTCCACGCGCGGTTGCCAGACCGGCCCGGGTCGCCGACGCGGCGGCTGCGGCCTCGCGATCGGCGAACGCGCCGGCGGCGGACGCACCACGGAGCGACGCGGTGGCGGCAGCCCCGGGGCACTACCGCGAGGTCGGTGGGCGGCCACACCTGCCGCTGCGGTTGCCGTGCCGGGGACGGAGGTGCGTGCAGCGGTTCCGGAGCGGTTCGATCGAGAGCGCGATGGGCGGCAGGCGGGGCACGCGCGCGGCGTCGTCAACGCTTTCCGGCGCGCGACGATCGAGCCGAAGCCTTCGTGCGCGCTACATGAAGCACGGCCCGAACTCGCGCACCTCGACGGTCGCCCACTCGGCCGCGGGCACCTCGCCCGCGATCGCGACCGCTTCCTCGCGCGTTGCGCAGTCGAGCAGGAAATAGCCGCCGACCATCTCCTTCGCCTCGGAGAACGGCCCGTCGACGAGCAGGCGCCTGCCGTCGCGGACCGTGACGCGCACGCCCTCGGTCGACGCCTTGAGCGACTGGCTGGCGAGCAGCACGCCGCGCGACTTGAGCGTCGCCGAGTACTCGAGCATGCGGTCGTAGAGGGCGCGTCCCTCGCTCTCGGTGCGCGTCGCGCGCTGGCCCGGCTCCTCGAGGATCAACAGCATGAACGTCATGGCGCTTGCTCCGCGAATGTCGGATCGCCCGCGATTCTCGCACGGTGGGCGGGCCATCCGCCTCTGTGGGTCGGGCTTCAGCCCGACACCGCGCCACCGCCGGGACATCCATCGCTGTGGGTCGGGCTTCAGCCCGACACCGCACGCGCCCGACTCACACCGGACCGGCCGAGGACTGGACGGCAGCCGCTGATCCGGCCTCAGACGGGAAAGTCGCGCCTCCACGCACCGTCGGCGGCGGCATGGATGCTCGCGCGGTCGATGCCGATGTCGAGCAGGTCGCGGTCGCTCATGGCGGCGAGGGCGTCGAGGTCCTCGGCGGCGCGCTTGCGCGCACCGAGCCACGCGTCCACGCGCAGTGCCATGGCGCGCAGCCACCGCAACGCCTCGCCTAACGGCGACGGTACCCGCGGCAACGTGGCCGCCGTGGCGGCCGGAGTGATCGGTGTGTTCATGTCGTTTTCTCGTAGGCTTCGATGCGGGGTTGTTGGCGATCGCTGCGACCGGGGTCGCGGCTCAGACGTTCGGGCGCGACGCGGCTTTCGCCTGGCGTTCGCGGGCGAGTTGCTCCTCGCGCTCGAGGCGGGCGAGTTCGACGCGTCGGCTCGCGACCACTTCGACCGCCGGCAGCCTTACGACCTGCGCGGTGCCGGAGACGCTCCTGGCGCTCGCGGCCGGGGCGGCGTCGCGCGCGCCCTGGGCGGGCGAGCCGGGCACGCCGGGCTGCAGGGCGATCGCGGCGAAGAGTCCCGCCGCGGCGAAGGTCACGGGGCCGAGCAGTTCGTCGACGTGGGGCATGGCGTTCTCCGGCAGGTCTTGGTAGGCTGGTAATGCTAGACATCCAGCCCCGCCCAAGGAATCGATTTGTTCTGACCGTTCTGGTCGATTGTGCTTACCAGCGATTCCCATGCCCCATCCTCCTCGCCTGCCGCTCAACACGATCACGGCGTTTCGCGCCGTCGCGGAACTGCAGAACCTGCGCGCCGCCGCCGAGGTCCTGCACCTGACGCACAGTGCGGTGAGCCAGCAGATCCGCGGACTCGAGGAGCAACTGGGCTTCGACCTGTTCGAGCGGCGCGGGCGTCGCGTCGTGCTCAATCCCGCCGGCCAGGCGCTGCTGCGCAGCGTGCAGGGCGCGCTGACGCTGCTCGACGATGGCGTGCAGGCGGCCGCGGCCGCGGCGGGCGGCGAGGCGCAGCGCTTGCGCGTGACCGTGCTGCCGTCGTTTGCCAATCGCTGGCTGCTGCCGCGCATCGGCCGCTGGCGCGAGCAGCATCCCGCGCTCGCGCTCGAGATCGACGCGTCGATCCGCGCGATCGACCTGCAGCGCGAGGGCTTCCACGCCGCCGTGAGGCAGGGCACCGGACCGTGGGCGGGGCTGCAGTCGGAACGGCTGTTCGAACAGCCGCCGATCATCGTCGTCGGCTCGCCGTCGGCCGCGCGCCGCCTGCTGGGCGCGCAGCCCGAGGCGCTCGCGCGCGAGCCGCTGCTCGGCGAAACCGATCTGTGGAAGGACTGGTTCGCCGCCGCGGGACTGCGCACCAACGTGCGCACCGTCGCGGCGTTCAACGACGCCGGACTGATGCTGCAGGCGGCGGAGCAGAACCTGGGGCTCGCGCTCACGCGCGAGATCCTCGCGGCCGACGCGCTCGTCGACGGACGGCTCGTGCGCCTGTCGCCGATCTCGATCACGCACTGGGATGCGCAGCCCTACCACCTCGTCTATCCGCCGGGGCTGCGCGACTGGCCGCCGCTGGCGTCGTTCCGGAAGTGGTTCTACGACGAGCTCGACCGCTCGCTCGCGGCGCTTCGCGCGGCGCTTGCCGAAAGCACGCCGGCGCCGCGCGTCGTCGACAAGGCGTCGCCGAAGCCCGCGAAGCGCGTGCCGGCCAGGCGATCGCCGCCGCCCGTCCCGGCGGCGGGGCGCCGCCGGTGACGCCCGGGGCTGCCGGGCCGGCCTTTCGCTTCCGGCATCGATCCGGTCGCGGGCTTCGCTGCTGCGTGCCCGCGGCTGCGGCGTCCAGGGCGTGCCGGCGGATGGCCGGAACGCGAGTCGCCGGGCCGTCGACGACCGGGTCCGCGCGGGATGGATCGACGGGCGCCCGGCGGGTGGCGTCGCCGCGCCGCGGCGGAGCCGTCAGATGCGCTGCGCGCCGGGCTTCCCGTCCTCGACGCTGAACGCCGCAGCGGTGCGGATCGTCGCATCCGGATCGAGCACGTCGCTCACGACACGCAGGCGCGCGTCGACGCGCGACGCACCGACCCTCAGTGCGACATAGCCGCGCTCGTCGGCCCTGCCGTACCTGATGTGCGGGTTCAGCGGCAACGCGGCGGCAACGCGCTCCTGCGGGAGCCCGCCGCTCGAGATCGACGTGCCGCAGAACTCGGTCGCGATCACGCGGTCCGGCGGATCGTCGACGCCGCGCTTGAGGTCGCAGACGTAGTTGCAGTGCACGTCGCCCGACAGGACCACCGGATTGACCGCCGCTCGCTCGACGATCGTGTCGAGCAGGCGGTCGCGCGCGCCGGGATAGCCGGCCCAGCCGTCGGTCCAGTAGCGGCCCTCGCGCGTCCACGTGAACGGCGCCATCAGCGTCTGCTGGGCGATGAGGTTCCAGCGCACGTCGCGGCGCGCGAGCCCGTCGGCGAGCCAGCGCTCCTGATCGCGGCCGAGGATCGTGCGCCCGGCGACGAGGAGCTCGGGGCAATCGGCGGCATCCACCGTGGTCGAGCCGGCGCGGCCGGGCGGCGGGCACGCGTGGTAGTCGCGGTACTGGCGGTCGTCGAGCACGTGGAAGCGCGCGAGCCTCCCCCAGTCGTAGCGGTCGTAGACGCGCAGGTCCGCGTCGGCCGGGCGCATGCTCGCCGGCAACGGCATGTGCTCCCACCATGCCCGGTACGCGGCCGCGCGCCGCTGGAGGAACGCCGGCGAGAGATCCTGGCCGCGGTCGCCGGCGTAGTCGTTCTGGACCTCGTGGTCGTCCCACGTGAAGATCCACGGCGCGGCGGCGTGAATGCGCTGCAGGTTCGCGTCGGCCTTGTACTGCTCGTAGCGCGCGCGGTAGTCGGCGAGCGTCTTCGCCGCCCCGGTTCCCGAGTGCGTGCGCACGCGGTTCCTGCGCGGCGCGCTCTCGTAGATGTAGTCGCCGAGGAACACGACGAGATCGGGCGCCTCGTCGGCCATGTGGCGCCACGCCGCGTAGTGGCCGTCGTCGTAGCGCTGGCACGACGCGATCGCGAACGAGAGCGCTTCCTCGCGCCCCGCCGCGGGCGCCGTGCGCGTTCGCCCGACGACGCTGCGCGCGCCGCCCGCGGCGAACCGGTACCAGTACCAGCGCGACGGCTCGAGGCCGGTCGCCTCCGCGTGGACGCTGTGCGCGCTGTCGGCGCCGGCGCTCTCGACGCCCGCGCGCACGACGCTGCGGAAGCCTTCGTCGGCGGCGATCTCCCAGCTCACCGATTCGCGCGCGGCGGGTTCGGCCGCCGGCGCGATGCGCGTCCACAGCACGACGCTGCCGGGCCGCGGGCAGCCGGACGCGACGCCGAGCGCGAACGGGTCGCTGCGCCACGAGCGCCGGTGAGCGCACGCGACGAGCCCGGGCGCGACGCCGGCGGCGAGCGCGAGCGCGAGGAAGCCGCGGCGATGCAGGTCGGTGGGCGGGGCGACGGGCATGGCGGGCGTCGTGGCGGGGGCGGCGACCGGAGTCCCGCGATCTTCGCATCGAACACCGTTCCGCGCGAGTTGCGGCCGCGGGGCGCGCGCCCCGCGGCGGACCGCGGACGTGCGCGCGACGCCGCGACGCGCGTACGATGCCGGAATCGCCGTGTCGTCCGGATCGTCGATGTCCGACCGCGCCCGCCGGGTGCTCGCGCTCGGCCTCGTCGTCCTCCTGCCGATGCTCCCCGGTTGCCGACAGCTGCAGAACGCGCTCCTGTTCCATCCGCAGCCGCTCGCCGGTCCGGCGCCCGCGCCTCCCGCCGGATGGAGTGTCGAGCCGGTCGCGCTCGCGCGGCCCGGCGGCGTGACCGTCCGCGGCTGGCTTGCGCTGCCGCCGCGCTCGCCCGCCCGCGCGGTCATCTATCTCGGCGGCAACGCCGAGGAGGTGTCGTGGCTGGTCGCGAGCGCCGACCGCTTCGGCGGACGCGCGGTCGCGCTGGTCAACTACCGCGGATTCGGCGGGAGCGACGGCAAGCCGGGCGAGGAGGCGCTGGTCGGCGACGCGATCGCGCTGCACGACGCGCTCGCGGCGCGGTCGGGGATCGAGCCCGGCGGCATCGCGGTCATGGGGCGCAGCCTCGGCACCGGCATCGCGGTGCGGCTCGCGTCGCAGCGGCCGGTCGACCGCGCGGTGCTCGTCTCGCCCTACGACAGCATCGAGGCGGTCGGCGCGCACCATTTCCCGTCCGCGCTGGTGCGCGCGCTGATCGCCGATCGCTACGACGCGAAATCGCTGGCGCCGGCGCTGCGCATCCCCCTGCTCGCCATCGCGGCGGGCCGCGACGACATCATCCCGGAGGCGCGCTCGCGCGAGCTCTACCGCGCATGGGGCGGGCAGAAGCGCTGGATCTCGCTGCCGCAGGCCGGGCACAACGACCTGCAGGCGCGCCCCGAGTTCTGGCGGGACATCGGCAGCTTCCTCGCCGCACGCTGAACGGCCGCGACCCCCGGCTGTCGCCGCCCGCGTCGTGCCGGCTCGCGGCGCTACCGGATGCCCAGCGCGCGATCGAGCGAGACCGGGCCCGCGCCGCGCGCGACGAGGAACAGCATCAGCCCCGCCCACGACAGGTGCGTGGGCCACGCGTCCGGGTAGACGAAGATCTGGATCACCGCGGTCATGCCGAGCAACGCGAGCGCCGAGAGCCGCGTGAACAGACCCGCGACCAGCAGCATCGGGAACAGGTGCTCGGCGTACGCGGCGAGGTGCGCGGCGATCTCGGGCGGCAGCAGGGGCAGCCGGTACTCCGAGCGGAACAACTCGATCGCCGACGGCGTGACGGTGAGAAGTCCCTCGACCTTGGTGCGCCCCGACTGCAGGAAGATCGCCGCGATCGCGATGCGGGCGACGAGCGCGAGCACACTGTCGCCCACGAGCGTGGCCAGCCGGTCGGCGACGCGATTCCAGGCGTCGCGCAGGCGCTGCAACGCCGTGGCGGGAAGCGCGGCGGTCGTCGATTGCGGAGCGTCCATCGGCGGTCCTCGTGCGGGAGGCAGTCAGCGGCCGGCGTCGACGACGAGTCGCGCGAACGCGCCGGCGTCGAGCAGCATCGCCATCAGTCGCGCGAGATCCGCGTTCCTGTCGGCCCGGGACGCCGCGGCGGCGGCGTCCGCCAGCGGTCGCCCGTGTGCGCAGGCGTCGAGGAACGCGCACGCCGCGCGGCCGACCGCGATCCACTCGACCGCGTCGCGCGGGCGCGTCACCAGCACGCCCTCGCCGCGCCACGCCAGGTCGCCCAGGTCCGCGTCGCCGCGCCGGCTGCGCGTCCACAGCGCGTGGATCGGAAGCTCGTCCGACCAGTGCCAGCGCGCGGCCGCGTGCGGCACGAGCGTGGCGCCGGCAAGGCGCTCCGGCGCGAGCGCCGCGATCGTCGCGGGATCGACGACCGGATCGTCGCGCGCGCCGTGCGCGTCGGACCACGCGCGGTCGAGGAGCGCGACGTCGGCCAGGTAGCGCAGGTCCGCCGCGGGCGGAAACGACGCGAGGAAGCGGTCGAACCCGTCGCCGTAGCGCAGCAGCGACGGATCGCCCGGCGGATGCCTGCGTGCGTAGACCGTCGCCGCCGCCCGCAGCCATTCGTCGCCGACGAGGTGGAGAACGGCCGGGTGGTTCGCGACGATCGCGTCGACGAGCCCGCGCGTGACCGTGTTGCGGTAGACCGCGAACGCCGGGTGACGCACGAGCGCCGCCCATTCCGGCGGCGCGTTCGCGATCTCCGCCGACACGTCGTCGGCGAGCAGCGCCTGCGCGAACGCGTCCTGGAACGCCGCGAGCGCGCCCTCGCCCATCCCGGCCGCTCGGGGAGCGGACGGGCTCACGTCACCGGCTCCGGCGCGCGTGCGTTCGCGCGCGTCAACACCGCCTGCGCACGCGCGCGCTCGGCGTCGAGCGTGGCGAACCCGGGCAGCGCGTCGTCGCGCTCGACGAGCGTCGGACGCGGCCCGATGCGCGCGATCAGCCGTTCGTACAGCGCCCACACGGCCGAGGCGACCGGCGCGTCGTGCGAATCGACGAGCAGGCCCTCGCCCAGCGACGGATCGGCGCGATGGCCGGCGAGGTGGATCTCGGCGACGTCGTCGCCCGGGAACGCGTCGACGTACGCTTCCGCCGCGAACCCGAGGTTGCGCGCGCTGACGTACACGTTGTTCACGTCGAGCAGCAGCCGGCATCCGGTGCGGCGGGCGAGTTCCGACAGGAACGCGATCTCGTCCTGCTCGTGGCCGGGGACCGGCAGGTAGTGCGACGGATTCTCGATCGCGATCGTCCGTCCGAGCGCGTCCTGCACGATCGAGACGTTGGCGGCGATGCGGTCCAGCGCCGCCCGCGTGCGCGGGAACGGCAGCAGGTCGGGAACGTAGCTCCCGCGCCACGCCGACCACGCGAGGTGCTCGGAGACGATGGCGGGCTCGAATCGCGCGACGAGTCGCGCGAGCCGCGCGACGCGTCCGGCGTCGGGCGGCTCGTCGGCGGCGAGCGAGAGCGACACGCTGTGCAGCGACAGCGGATGCCGCGCCCGGATCGCGCCGAGCCAGGCGAGGCGCGGCCCGCCGTCGACCAGGTAGTTCTCCGGATGCACCTCGAACCATCGCGCGTCCGCCGGCGCCGCGAGGGCGTCGGCGTAATGCTCCGGCTTGAGCGACAGCCCGGCGGACGGCGAGAGGGTCATCGCGACGTCGGGCGCCGGTCAGGACTTGATCGGCGCGAGCGAGCCCGCGCCCTTCGGCGTCTTCATCGTCCTGCACGAACCCTTCGGGACGTACTTCCAGGCGTTGCCCTGGTAGTCGACCTTCGACGTGCCGGCGCAGGTCGTGCCGGGGCCGGCGGCGCAATCGTTCTTGCCGGCCATCGATACGCCGTAGCACTTCTCCATCTCGGTCTTGGGCATGTTCGCGTCCTTCTTGTCCATCCCCTGCGCGAAGGCGGCACCCGAGGCGAGGGCGGCGAGGGCGAACACGGCGGCGGCGTTGCGGCTTTGCATGGCGGACTCCTGATCGTTTCGGGGGTGGGGGTCGACCGGCGCCTCGCCCCGATTCCAGGCCGGGGCGACGGTCCGACTGTTAGTTCGGTGCCGGCCGGCCGACGGTTACACCGCTTGGGCGACAAACCCCCGAGAATAGGGCCCGGCGCGCCGCGCGTGTAACCGGCGCGCGGCGCGCAACGAATACCGAGGAGAGCCCAGGGTGGGCAGCAGCATCGAGGAGCGACTGCGCGGGCCATGGCTCGCGGCGCTGGCCGGCGACAGCGCCGCCTACGCGGACTGCCTGCGCGAGCTCGCGGCGATGCTGCGTGGCTACTACCGCAAGCGCCTCGTGTCGCTGCCCGACGAGGTCGAGGACCTGGTCCAGGAGACGTTGATCGCCATGCACAACCGGCGCCACACCTACGATCCGGGCCGGCCCCTGACCGCGTGGGCGCACGCGATCGCGAAGTACAAGTACGTCGACCTGATGCGGCGGCGCGCCGTGCGCGACGAGCTGCACGAGCCGATCGACGACGACCTCGAGGCGTTCGCGGCGTCCGACCACGACGCGGCGGACGCCAGGCGCGACCTGCGCAAGCTGCTCGCGACGCTGCCGGAGCGCCATCGCCGGCCGATCGAGTGCGTGAAGATCGAGGGACTCTCGGTCGCCGAGACGGCACGCCGCACCGGTATGTCCGAATCCGCCGTCAAGGTCGGCGTCCATCGCGGCCTGAAGGCGCTCGCCGAGCTGATCCGCAGGCAGCCATGAACACCGACGACCTGATCCGCACGCTCGCGACCGGCGCCGGGCCGGTCGAGTCGCGTGCGGTGCCGCGACGCTACGCTGTCGCGCTGGCGCTGGGATCGCTCGGCGCGCTCGTCGTCGTGGCGACGCACCTCGGCGTGCGCAACGATCTCGCGGTGCTGGCCGAGCTGCCGATGTTCTGGGTGCGCGCCGCCTTCGCCGCGAGCGTCGCGGCGACCGCGTTCGTCGCGCTCGCGCGGCTCGCGCGCCCCGGCGTCCCGCTCGGGCGCGCGTCGTTCGCGATGGTCGCGCCGATGGTCGCGATGTGGGCGCTCGCCGCGGTGGTCCTGGTGCTGGCCGAGCCGATGATGCGCGCGATGCTCGTGCTGGGCTCGACGTGGAAGACCTGCCCGCTCAACATCACGCTGGTGTCGATCCCGGTGCTGGTCGCGGTGCTGTGGGCGATCCGCGGGCTCGCGCCGACGCGGCCGGTGATGACCGGCGCCACCGCGGGGCGGCTCGCGGGCGGCATCGGCGCGCTCGTCTACACGCTTCACTGCCCCGAGCTCGAGGCGCCGTTCCTCGGCGTCTGGTACGTGATCGGGATGGCGATCCCGGCGGCGCTGGGCGCGCTCCTCGGCCCGCGCATCCTGCGCTGGTGAGCTCGCGCCCCGGCGAGCCGGCGGCGACCCGCGCGCGGCGCCCGGCCGGCCCGCGGGTCAGGGCTCCTGCTTGCGCAGCTGGACCGGGGCCCGCGCGGCACGCCGGTCGCGCATGCGGATGTTCAGCATCTCGACGCCGACCGAGAACGCCATCGCGAAGTAGATGTAGCCCTTCGGAACGTGCGTCTCGAAGCCTTCTGCGATGAGCGTCACGCCGACGAGCACCAGGAACGCGAGCGCGAGCATCTTGATCGTCGGGTGGCGATCGACGAACTCGCCGATCGGACGCGCGGCGAACATCATCACGGCCACCGAGGCCACGATCGCGAGCACCATCACCGCCACCTGGTCGGCGAGCCCCACCGCGGTGATCACCGAGTCGAGCGAGAACACGATGTCGATGATCCCGATCTGGACGATGATCCCGCCGAAGGTCGCGCTCGCGGCGGCGCCGGCGCCGACGTTCGCCGCCGGCATGTCGCCCTCGAGCGAATTGTGGATCTCGTGCACGCTCTTCCACAGCAGGAACAGTCCGCCCACGATCAGGATCAGGTCGCGGCCCGAGATGGCCTGCACGAACGTGAACAGCGGCTCGGTGAGTCGCATGATCCACGCGAGCGAGAGCAGCAGCAGGATCCGCGTGGCCATCGCGAACCCCAGGCCGAGGCGCCGCGCGAGGTCGCGCTGCCCGGGAGGCAGCCGCCCGACCAGGATCGAGATGAAGATGATGTTGTCGATTCCCAGCACGATCTCGAGCGCGGTGAGCGTCGCGAGGGCGATCCAGGCGTTGGGGTCGGCGATCCAGTCGAGCATGCGGGGCGTCGTCGCGCGGGCGCGGCATGGGCGGGGAAGCGGGAGACTGTAGCAACGTGTCGCGCAATGCGCCAGCGTGCGAGCCGCCGCGAGCTTGCCAAGTCGCCCCGCACGGGAGCACATTTCGCCCATGCCCCCGGACACGCCCCCCGCGCCGGAGTTCACGAGCGCCGCCACCGCGAAGCGGCCGGGCAACGATCGACCGAAGGTTCTCGACATCGGCGCGGGCGACCAGGAGGCGCCCGCCAACGCGATCCCGAACATCATCGCGGACATGGTCGAGACCGAGACCTGGCGCAACGCCGCCACGGTCCTGATGGGGGCGCTGCTGATCGGACTGGGCTACTGGGCGTACCAGGGACTGCACGCGGCGATCGCCGAGAATCGCGCGAAGAGCCTCGAGCGGCTCCTCGGGACCGTTGTGTCCGCGGTCGACGTCTGGGTCGGCGACCACCGGGCCGAAACGTCGCGGCTCGCGCGCGAGCGCGACGTCGTCGCGCCCGCGACGCGCATCGCGGCGGCGGCGCGCACGCCGGCGGCCGCGGCGGAGGCCTGCTTCTCGAACGACGCCGACGACCTGGTGAACCAGATCCGCTCGAACACGGTGATGTCGCAGTCGGCGACGATCCGGCTCATCGACCGGGGCGGGGTCGTGATCGCGGCCGAGGACAAGGCGGCCTGCGGACGGCGGCTGCGCTCGGTGGTGTTCCGCCAGAAGCTCGACCTCGCGCACGACGGCAAGCCGCAGTTCGTGCGGCCGTACCCGGATCCGGAGCTGCAGTTCGAGGACAAGGACGGGCGCAAGCGGCCGCTCCTGTGGATCCTCGCTCCCGTGCGCGCCGGCGACGAGCCGGCGGTGGCGGTGATCGCGATGGGCGTCTTCGCGGACCGCGAGTTCGCGCGGCTTTTCTCGCCCTCGAGCGTGATCGGCCAGGTCGACACCTACGCGTTCGGCGACGACGGCCTCCTGCTCACGCCCAGCCGCTGGGGCGAGCTCCTCGCGCAGGCGGGCGAGATCGCCGACGAGTTCGACGCGCAGCGCGCGTTCAACATCCACGTGCGGGATCCGGGCGGAGACCTGTCGTCCGGGCACCGCTCGCGGCTCGAGCCGGCGGCCCGCCCGTTCACCGAGCCCGCGGCGCTCGCGCTCGCGTCGCGCAGCAAGGCCTCCGAGAGCGAGCGCTCGGGAACCGTGTACAGACCCTACCGCGACTACACCGGTGTCGACACGGTGGGCGCGTGGCGCTGGCTGGCTGCCTACGACATCGGCGTGATCGCCGAGATCCCGGCGGCGGAGGTGTTCGCGCCGCTGCGCTACCTGCTGATCTCGTTCTCGGTGATCGGTGGCTTCACGGCGTTGACGCTTCTCGCCGCGCTGTATTCCGCGCTGTCGCTTTCGCGGCTGCGCCGCCAGTTCGGACGGCTGCAGCGGCTGGGCGCGTACACGCTGGAAAAGCAGATCAGCGAAGGCGGCATGGCGACGATCTGGCTCGCACGTCACGCGCTGCTCAAGCGCCCGACCGCGATCAAGGTGCTGAAGAAGCGCATCGCGACCGACGAGTTCATCCACCGCTTCGAGCGCGAGGTGCAGATCGCGAGCCAGCTCATGCATCCGAACACCGTCGAGATCTACGACTTCGGACGCACGCGCGAAGGCCAGCCGTACTACGTGATGGAATACCTCGAGGGCGTCACGCTCGCGGAGCTCGTCGCCGACACCGGCGCGCTGCCGCCGGGACGCGCCGTCCACGTGCTGCGGCAGGTCGCTGCGGCGCTGCGCGAGGCGCACCAGAACGGGCTCGTGCACCGCGACGTCAAGCCGGACAACGTGATGCTGTGCCGCCGCGGCGAGGACGACGTCGTCAAGCTGCTCGACTTCGGGCTCGTGAAAAACGTCGAGCAGGAGCAGACGCGCGACATCACGAAGCAGCTCCGCGTGCTCGGCACGCCGCGCTACATGGCGCCGGAGCGCATCGTGAATCCGGCCGACGTCGACGCACGCTCCGATATCTACGCGTGGGGCGCGGTCGCCTATTTCCTGCTGACCGGCAAGCCGATCTTCGACGGGGACAGCGACCTCGACCTGTCGAACCAGGCGCTGCACCGGCCGGCGCCGCGCGTCTCCGAGAAGGAGCCGCAGGTGCCCGAGGCGCTCGACGCGCTCATCGCCGCGTGCCTCGAGAAGGATCGCGCCCGCCGGCCGCAGTCCGCCGACGCGGTCATCGAGGCGCTCGACCGCGTGGCGAGCCGCCTGTCATGGACGGCGTCCGACGCGTCCGCGTGGTGGACCGCCTTCCGCGAGCGGCGCAGGATCGCCGCCGCGGCGGTCGAGACCGCACGCGTCTCCGTCGCCGGCTGAGCGGCCGTCCGACGCCCCGTTGGCCGACCTTCACGCGCCGCGTCACGCGGCCCTGAGCGCGAGGCCGATGCGCGCGGCCAGCCATCGGTTGAGCCGGCTGCCGGGACGGCGCGCGGCGCGCTCCTCGGCCAGCGCGCCAGCCAGCTTCGCATGCTGGCTGCGCAGCGCGGACTCGATCAGCGTCAGGTGGATCAGGTCGCACTGCGCGACGCTGCCGCCGCACCGCGAGGCGAGGTGGCGAAGCTGCGTGAGGCCCCTGAGCGCGGACGCGTAGTCGCCGGCGGCGAACTGCTCGAATGACGTGCAGATCGGCAGCGCGAGCCGGACGTCGTCGCGCGTCTCGGGGTCCTGCGCCTGGCGGCCGAGGGCCGCGATCACGCGCCGCACGCCGGCGCGATGGCCGGCGGCGACGAATGCGATCATCGCGTGGACCAGGTTGAACGCGCGCGCGCCTTCGAGCGGCTTGCGTTCCCAGCGGTCGGCGAGCCGCAGCGAGCGGCCGCCGTCGTCGAAGCCCCGCAGCCTGAGCCGCCACAGGAGCGCCGAGGCGTCGACGAGCGCCGACATCGGACGATCGCTTCCGACGTCGATGCGCCGGTCGAGGATCGACCGCGCCTGCGCGGCGTCGTCGAGGTCGAGGTGGAACAGCGCGAGGTGCCACGCGAGGTGGACCGCGTATCCGTTCGCGATCGCCCACGACGGACCGGTCGACCCCAGCCATGCGACGCCCTCCTGCGGGCGGCCCTGCATCTCCATCACGTGCGCGACGGCGTGGATCGCCGACGGATTGCCCGGCGCGTGCACGAGCGAGCGGCGCGCCTGCGCCTCGGCGCGCACGAAGTCGCCGTTCTCCTCGAGCGCGAACGCGTGCAGCGCGAGCACGTGACCGTAGCCCGGCACGCGCTCGTCCCAGTGCGGCAGCGCCCGCGCGACGCCGTCGATCATCGCGGCGCGCCGTCCGGCACGGAAGTCGAGCGAGTGCGCGACGGCGAGCGCGAGGAGGTCGCGCGGGTGATCGGCGACGATCGCGCCGTAGGCGGCGGCCGCGCGGCGATGCTCGCCGGCGAGCCAGGCCCGCGCGGCGTCGGCATGGCGCCGCTCGCGCGCGGTCGCGCCAGCGCCCAGCGCGTCGATCGCGGCGATCGCCGCGGCGAGCTCGCGCTCGCGCGGCTCGTCCCATCCGAGCACGAGGATCGCCGAGCGCAGCGCGTGCCCCATCGCGAAGTCGCCGTGGCGCGCGAGCGTGCGCTCGACGGCGTCGAGCGCCTCGTGGCGGCTGCCGAGCAGCAGCGCGAACGCTCGCTCGTAGCTTTCGGCGGCGTCCTCGCTGGCGGTCGACAGCGGCAGTCCGCGGGCATCCCGGGTCGTCATGGCGTCTCGTGTCCGCGGGCGCCATTGTCGGGTCGCGCGGCCGACGGACGAATGACCGCTCCGCCGGGATTCTTGCGCGCGCGTCCGCGAAGGCCGACCGGGCCGAGGGAGGGGACACGGCGACGCCGCGCAGCGCGTCGGCGCCCATGAGCGCCGCGTCGCGTGGGTGCGCCAACCCGTCGGGACGCGCCATCCGGGGCGCTGCAGTGTTGCCGCCCTCGCGTGCGGCGACTGCCGCACCCGGCGGGCGGCGTCGCGCCGTCGGCCCCGGCGGGCGGGTCGCGCCGTCGGCCCCGCGGCGGGCGGGTCGCGCCGCTGCGGGCCAGTGCCGGCTTCGCTACCGGGCGGCGCGCGCGCGGCGCCAGGCCGCCGGCGGCATGCCGACGGTGCGCCGGAACGCCCGGTTGAACGCGGCCTCCGACTCGTAGCCGACCTCCTGCGCGATCGCGGCGACGTTCATCGTCGACTCGACCAGCTTCCGCGAGGCGAGCTGCATGCGCCACTGCGCGAGGTACTGAATCGGCGGCTGGCCGACCAGTTCGACGAAGCGGTCGTGGAGCGCCGAGCGCGACAGCCCGACGGACTCGCCCAGCTCCTCGATCGTCCACTTGCGCGTCGGCTGCTCGTGCAGGAGCGCGAGCGCGCGCCCGACGAACCGGTCGCGAAGCCCCGCGAGCCAGCCGGTCTGCCCCGGCGCGAGCGCCTCGAGGTAGCGCCGCAGCACGCCGACGAACATCATCTCCGACAGACGCTCGAGCATGGCCTCGCCGCCCGGCCGCTTGTCCGAGGCCTCGGCGACGGCGATCCTCACGAACTCGGTGATCCAGCTGTCACGCTCGGCAGCGCCGGGCACGTGGATCATCCGTGGCAGCGCGGCGACGAGCGGGTTGAACGGGCGCGCGTCGCACCCGAGGAAGCCGCAGACGACCTGCGCGCCCGACGCTCCGCCGCCGTCGAGCCGCACGGTCGAGACGACGTCCTCGCCGCGGCGCTCGAGGACGTAGGGAAGCTGCGGCGGCCGCGGCGAGAAATAGAGGTCCGGGTCGACCGCGCGCGCGCGCATGCCGGGCGCGCTCGACATCACGTGCGGGTCGCCCTGCGGGAACATGATCACGTCGCCCTGGCCGAGAGGCACCGGCTCCGCGCCGACGACCCCGCCGTAGCAGGAGCCGCGCGTGACGACGTGGAACTCGATCAGGTGGTCGACGCCGGGCATGATCGCCGGCGCCATCTCGCAGGCGGGAGGCGCCTCGGCGACCCACGGCTCGACGCCGTCGACGTAATAGAAGATCGCGCCGCGCAGCCGAACCGCGCGCAGCAGCTCGGAGAGCGTGTCGCGGCTCATCGTGCGCCGACGCGTTCGAGGATGTCGGCCATCTCGCGGTAGCCGCGCGATCGGGCGAGGGCGAGCGGCGTCGTGCCAGAGCGGTCCGGCAGGTTCACGCTCGCGCCGGCATCGACGAGCGCCTCCAGCGTCGAGACGTGGCGCGGGCCGCCGTCGCCCAGCACGACAGACTCGATCAGCGCGGTCCAGCCCAGGTTGTTGACGTGGTCGAGCGGCGCCCCGGCTCGGATCAGCGCGCGCACGACGCGCTCGTGGCCCAGGTGCGCCGCGGCGATCAGCGCGGTGCCGTCGTAGCGGCTGGTGACGTTCGTCGCGCGGTTACCGAGCGCGAGCGCGGCCTCGAGCGTCTCGACGTCGTCGGCGACGGCCGCGATCGTCACCGCGTCGTAGCGGTCGCTCTCGAGCGCGTTCGGGTCCGCGCCCGCGGCGACGAGCGCGCGCATCGCGGCGCGCCGGCGCGCGAACGCGGCGACGTGAAAAGGCGTCCGGCCGCGTGCGTCGCGGGCGTCGACCTTCGCGCCAGCGGCGGCCAGAGAGCGGATCGCGGCCGCGTCGCCGGCCGCGGCGGCCGCGAACAGCCCCGTGTAGCCTGCCCGTTCGGCGGCGGAAGGCGCGACCTGCGCGTGCGCGACGAGCGCGGCGACGAACGGCAGCGCGACGGCGACGCGCAGGCTGCGGCGCAATCGTTGCCCCGCCTGGCGAGCGGGCCACGGGCGAGCGGAGATCGGCACGGCGCATTGTTGCACAGGCGGCATGGCGAGAGCCCGTGGGGGCCGTCGATCCCGCAGCGGCGATGGCGCGGCCCCGGCTTTGCCGCTAGACTCCGGCGGGCCGCGCGGAGGGGCGATGGGCGAGCGTGAAGGAAGCGAGGAGACGTCGGACGGGAAGCGTGCCGGACCGCGAGTTCGTTCGCGCCTTCACTCCCCTATTCCCGCGGTGCTGGTCGGGCTCGGCCTGATCTCGGCGTCGCCGGGCGCGAACGCCGCCGTCGCCGTGAACGACCACTACAGGACGGCGGCCGACGCGCCGCTCGCCGGACTGACGGTGCTGGCGAACGACCAGTTCGCCAATGTCGTGCCCCGGATCGCGACCCTCTTCGGCGCGGATTTCGGGTCGGTGAGTTTCGGCGACGCGTTCCTCACCACGGTCGACTACGCGCCGCCGCAAGGCTTCGGCGGCGTCGATCGTTTCCGCTACTGCATCTCCGACCGCCTCGGCAACGCGTGCGCCGAGGTGTTCATCCAGGTCGGCGATCCGCGACCGGTGCCGGCGCTCGGCGGCCTCGCGCTCGCGGGCCTCGCCGGCGTGCTGGGCTCGCTCGGAATGCGCCTGCGCCGGCGCGGGTGACCTGGCGCACCGGTCCTTGCGTTCGGGCATCAAGGTCCTGTCGTTCGTCGAGCCGTCGGGCTACGGCCTCGCGGCGATCGCGTACGTGCGCGCGCTGGTCAACGCGGGCGTGCCGGTCCGCTGGGTGCCCCTGCGGCGCGTCGGCGACGATGTCCGCGCGCTCGGTGCGGGCGAACCGCATCCGCACTCGCTCTGCGCAACCGACGACCTGTCGCTCGCCGATCTCCCCGCGCTGCTTTCCGCGACGTCGCGGCCGATCGCGTACGACACCGTCGTCGCGCACACGGTGCCCGAGCACTGGCCGGCGCTGTTCGAGGCGGGCAGGCGCAACGTCGGCTGCACCGTGTGGGAGACCGACCGCATCCCGGCGCACTGGCGCACGCTGCTCGACCTCGCCGACCGGGTGCTCGTGCCGTGCGAGATGAATCGCGGGACGTTCGTCGCGGGCGGCGTGCGCGCGCCGGTGCGCGTCGTGCCGCACGTCCGGCGGCACGCGTGGAACGCGTTCACGCCCGCGGACCTCGCCGCGGCGCGCCTGCGTTTCGGGCTCGCCGACGCGCGCTTCGTGCTCTACTCGATCAACGCCTGGGATCCGCGCAAGGCGCTGCCGTCGCTGCTGCGCGCGTTCGTGCGGGCCTTTCGCGCGGAGGACGGCGTCGCGCTCGTGCTGAAGACCAGTCCGTTCGGCTACGGCGCGCCTCCGCTCCATGGCACGGAGCCGACGCTCGAGCTCGCGCAGCGCGCGGTCGACGAGGCGACCGACGCGCTCGACCGCGACGCGCCGTTGATCTGCGTGCTGCCCTACGAGCTGACCGGGCGCGGCATCGACCTGCTGCACGAGATCGGCGACGCGTACGTGTCGCTGCCGCACGGCGAAGGCTGGGCGCTCGGCATGTTCGACGCCGCGACGCGCGGCACGCCCGTGATCGCGACCGGCTGGGGCGGCCACCTCGACTACCTCGGCGCCGGCTGGCCCGGCGCCGTGCCGTACCGGATGTCGCAGGTGCCGGTGTGGCCGCCGTGGCGGCCCTCCTACTGGCCGTCGCAGCGCTGGGCGGAACCGGACCTCGACGCGGCGACCGCCGCGATGCGCGCGGTCGCGGCGGATCCCGCTCGGGCGCGAGCGGCCGCGGCGCCGATCGCCGAGCGCATCGCGAACCGCTACGCCGAACCGGTCGTCGCGCGCGAGTTCCTCGCGGCCCTCGCATGAGCGCCGCCGCGTCGCGCGCGTTCCATTTCATCTTCGGCCTGCGCCCGCAGCGCGAGCCTTTCCATCTGGTTCACTACCTCGCGCTGGAATCCTGCCGGCGCACGCAGGACGCGACGGCGATCCACCTGCATTACCGCCACCTGCCGTGGGGGCCGTGGTGGGACCGCGCCGTGCCGCACCTCGCTCTCCATCGCGTCGGCGTCGAGCCGCGCGGCTTCGATCGGTCGCGCTACGCGGAGACGAGCGAGGGGCGGCTCATCGCCGAGCGCGGCTACGACTACGCGCACGAGGCCGATTTCCTGCGCCTCGAGATCCTGCACGAGGGCGGAGGCGCGTACGCCGACATCGACACGCTGTTCGTCGACCGCTACCCCGACGCGTGGTTCGAGCGCGAATGCGCCGTCGGCGAGGAGCCGGCGCTCGTCGGCGAGGACGGCATCGCGCACCCGTCGCTGTGCAACGCGGTCATCCTCGCGCGCGCCGGGTCGCGCTTCGTCGCGCGATGGATCGACGAGGCGCGCGCGTCGTTCGACGGCACGTGGAGCCGGCACTCCTGCGCGGCCGCGGTGCGGCTGTGGGGCGAGATGGCCGATGCGGTACACGTGCTGCCGCAGCATTCGTTCTTTCGGCACGGCCCGACGCGCGCAGGGATCGCATCGCTGCTCGAGCAGCGATGCGACCGCCTCGACGGCGTCGCGAGCCTGCATCTGTGGGCGCACCTGTGGTGGG
Organism: Burkholderiales bacterium; assembly: GCA_905339295.1. Taxonomy (GTDB): domain Bacteria; phylum Pseudomonadota; class Gammaproteobacteria; order Burkholderiales; family Casimicrobiaceae; genus VBCG01. Next base: position 13,907 of record CAJPFI010000040.1, on the reverse strand, counting down.
ACGAGGGCCGCGTCGACTTCACGCGCTTTCATGCCGGCGCGTTCACGCCGGAGTGGGTCGCGCGCGGCGAGGCGACGGCGGCGGCGGTCGCGAAGCGGTTTCTGGATGCGTGAGCCGCCGTGCGGCTTTGCCCCGACGCGCGTCGGCCGGCGCGGCGACGACAGGCGGGGACGGTCGGCGGAAACGATGCGGCGACGGGTGGCGGCACGACCCCGCGCCGGCGCACGCGGATCCCGACGGCTGCCCTGCCCCGGCGCGGCGTCGCACGAGATTGCGCGCGGCAGTGACGCCGTTCCGGGTCGGGGCGGCGAGTCGCACCCCGGGCGCCGCGGCGGGCGCGGGGTCGTCCGGGATCGCCCGCGCCGGGCCGGCTCTGCCGCGTGAGTCACCGCTCCTGCTCGGGCTCGTGTCCGGCGATGGCGATCGGCCCGACGCCGCACGGCACCACGACGGCGTCGAGCGGCGGCACGTACTCCGCCAGACGCCGCCGCAGCACCTGCTCCCGCGCGAGGATGCGCGCGTCGGACAGGTGCTTCGCCTCGGCCATCGCGAGGTGATGCGGCTCGGGCCACGCGTTGTCGCCGTGGTAGGTGTACGCGTAGCTCCAGCCGGCGTCGCGCACGCGCGCGATGCGCTCGCCCGCCGCGACGATGGCGGTGCAAAGCGCCGTGTCCTCGCCGCGCCTCGAGGCCGGGTACGCGGGCATGCGATCGCGTCGCCCGACCAGCGTCCCCTGCACGAAGTCGAGCGGGTAGGCCTCGACCGACCAGTCCTCCCAGTAGAGCGTGCGATGCGCGGGAAACCAGTGCAGCTGGTCGGTGAGGAACGCGAACGACGCGCCGGCCGCCGCGAGCGCCGCCGCCTGCCTCGCGAGCCGTTCGGGATGGTGGCGGTCGTCGTCGTCCCACTGCGCGACCAGCTCGCCGCGCGCGAGCGCGACCGAGCGGTTGCGCAACTCGCCCAGCGGGACTCCCGGGTCGGATCGCTCGACCGTCGCGCGCAGGCCGGCGCGCTGCGCGAGCAGCTCGACCGCCGCGTGGAACCGCGCGTCGCCGTCATGGACGACGACGGCCTCGAGGTCGGCATGCGTCTGGCGCGCGAGATCCGCGAACGACGCCGCGAGGCGGGGCAGCGAACCCGGTCGCGTGACGGTGAGCGCGCTGATCAGCATCGCGCTGCGCGACGGCGCGCGGCGCGCGGCGCGCGGAGTAAGATGCGACAGGTCATGCGGTCGGTCGGGAGGGCGATTCCGTGCAGGCGAGCGCCATTGTCACCTATCGGGGCGAGCCCGGCTCGGACCGGCGCGCGAACCTCGACGCGGTGCTCGCGTGGCTCGCGGGCATGCCGGGGATCGAGACGATCGTCGTCGAGCAGGGTGCGTGTCCGCGGCTCGCGCCGCCGCTGCCGCACGCCGGCGCTCGCACGATCTTCGCGTACAACGCCGGGCCGTTCAACAAGGCGTGGGGCCAGAACGTCGGCGCGCGTCACGCCGCCGCCGGCGTGCTCCTGTTCGGCGACGCGGACGTGATCGTGCCGGGCGGGCTCTCCGCCGCCGTCGCGCACTGCCATCGCGACGCGCAGGTGGTGAAGCCCTACCGGAGCCTGATCGACCTGACGCCCGACGAGACGCGGCGCGTGCGAGAACGCGGCGCGCAGGCCGATCTCGCGCTCGACGCGGCCACGCCGCGCGACCGCGACGCGAACGGCGAGCGCCTCGTGCTGTGCGGCGGCTGGTTCGCGATGAGGCGCGATGCGTTCGCGGCGCTCGGCGGCTTCGACGAGCGGTTCGTCGGCTGGGGCGGCGAGGACGATGCGATGACGCTCAAGGTCGAGCGTGCGCGCCTGTCGGCCTGCGAGCTCGATCCGGGTCCGGCGCTGCACCTGTGGCATCCGCGCTCCCGCGCGTCGACGACGGGGCATTCGCGCTACGCGGCCAACCGCGCGCTGCTCGACGACTACCAGCGCTACGACGACGAGGTCCTCGCGCGGCTGTTCGAGGTGCAGCGGCAGACCTGCGGCCGGCGCGACAAGTACCGCCCGGTGGCGGAGTGAACCGATGAGCGCGGCCGGGTCGTCGCGGGGCATTCGCCCCGATGCCGAGGCGGGGATGCGCGAAGCATCGTCCTGGGCGGGCCCCGGGGAGGCCGTCAACCTGATGATCGCGACGCCGGCCTACGGCGGCATGGTGCACACCGACTACACGATGACGCTGCTCGAGCTGCGTGCCGCGGGCGTCGCGTTCTCGCTCGTGACGATGGGCAACGAGAGCCTGATCACGCGGGCGCGCAACGCGCTGCTGGCCGCGTTCCATGCGCGTCCCGAGTTCACCCACCTGCTGTTCCTCGACGCCGACGTCGGCCTGCCGGCGGCCGCCGTCGTGCGCCTGCTCGCGCATCGGCGCGACGTCGTCGCGGCCCCGGTGCCGCTCAAGGGGCGCGGCCCCGACGGCGAGCGCCTGTTCAACGTGGGGCGCGCGGTAGGCGAGGACGGGCCGCTCACGCTGCACGAGCACGCCGGCACCGCGGTGCTGCTGCTGTCGCGCCGCGCGGTCGACGCCCTGGTCGAGGAAGCGAAGGCGGACGGCCGCGTCTACGACCGGATGACGACGCTCGCGGGCGACCCGGGCACGCGCGTGCACTACGACGTGTTCCGCGTCGGCGTCGTGGACGGCGAATACCTGTCCGAGGACTTCTGGGCCTGCGCGACGCTGCGGCGGCTGGGCCATGCGATCCACGTCGACCCGGCGATCGTGGTGCGCCACCACGGGACCGTGCCGGTCTGAACGATCCGCGCGCGAAAGGGTCGAACGGGGCGCGATGCCCACTGGGGGAGGCGCGCGCAACGCGCTTCGGGAAGAACGGTTTCGGGGCGGTCACACGGACAGGACCGGCGATGAGCGACAACGACGAGTGGGCGTTCCCGCCCGAGTTCCAGCCCGACGCGGACACCGCGGGGTTCGACCTCGACCGCGCCGTCTCCGCGGTCGTGGCGCTGTCGGCCGAGGTGCCCGCGGACGCGTTCACCTCCTCGATCCTCGGGACCGAGCGTGGCGGCAGCGCAGTCGTGATCCGCGACGACGGGCTGGCGCTGACGATCGGCTACCTCGTGACCGAGGCCGTGAACGTCCGCCTCACGGCGCGCGACGGGCGCAGCGTCGACGCGCACCCGATCGCGATCGACTTCCCGACCGGATTCGGGCTCGTGCAGCCGCTGGGCGATCTTCGCGTTGCGCCGCTCGAGCGCGCGAGCGCGGCGACCCTGAAGGCGGGAGACGCGGTGACCGCGATCTCGCACGGGGGACGCCGTCACGCGCTCGCCGCGCGCGTGGTCGCGAAGAACGAGTTCGCCGGCTACTGGGAGTACCTGCTCGACGAGGCGCTGTTCACCGCGCCGCTTCATCCGGCGTGGAGCGGCGCCGCGCTGCTGGACGCGCGCGGCCGGCTCGTCGGGATCGGCTCGCTGTTCGTGCAGCAGGTGCTCGACGGCGAGACGACGCGCGGCAACATGTTCGTGCCGGTCGACCTGCTCGAGCCGGTGCTGCCCGACCTCCTGAAGCACGGCCGCCGCGCGGGTCCGCCGCGGCCGTGGCTCGGCGTCTACCTGCACGACGAGGACGGGCGCGTCGTCGTGCAGGACGTGGCGCCCGACGGGCCCGCCGCGATCGCCGGGCTCGCGCCCGGCGACCAGATCGCGGCGCTCGCCGACCAGCCGGTCGTGCAGGTCGCGCACGCGTGGCGCGTCCTGTGGCGGCAGGGAGAGGCCGGCGTGACGATCCCGGCCACGGTCGTGCGCGACGGGATCGCGCGGCGCGTGCAGCTCACGACCGTCGACCGCGACGCGATGCTGCGCAAGCCGCGCCTGCAGTAGCGGTCCGATGGCGATCGCGTCGGGCGGCGCGGCGGACCGGGGCGACGACGCGCGACGCGCCCGCGTGCGGCGCCAGGCATGGGCGTTCGCCGCCGTCGCGGTGGCGCTGTGGGCGATGCTCAGGCTCGTGCTCGGGCCGGTGCCGCAGTGGGCGTCGTACCACGACCTCGCCGACACGCGCAGCGTTCTCGGCATCCCGCGCGCGGGCGATGTCCTCAGCAACGTCGCGATCCTCGCCGCCGGACTGTGGGGGGCGTCGCTGGCCGCGCGCGTGCGCGTCGACGCGGACGAGCGGCTCGCCTACCGGCTGCTCGTCGTCGCGTCGATCGGCACCGCGATCGGCTCGGCGGTCTACCACGCGGCGCCGTCGAACGCGACGCTCTTCTGGGACCGGCTGCCGATGGCGGTCGTGCTCTCGACCCTGCTCGCGCTGGTGCTCGCCGACCGCATCGACGCCCGCTTCGGGCGCGAAGCGCTCGCGCCGTTCTGCCTCGTGGCCGTCGGCGGGGTCGTGCTGTGGGGGGCCACCGAGGCGGCGGGTCGGGGCGACCTGCTGCTCTACCTGACGGTACGCGTCGGCACGGCGCTCGCGGTGCTCGTGCTCCTGATCCTGCGGCCGGGCCGTACGCGGGGCGCGCGGTGGCTGTGGGGCGCGGTCGGCCTCGACGTGGCGATGACGCTCGCGGAACGGTACGATCACGCGCTGTGGGCGGTCACCGGCGAGACCGCGAGCGGGCACAACATGAAGCACCTGCTCGCCGGGGGCGTCCTCGCGTGTGTCTTCTCCTGGCTCGCGCGGCGCACGCCGCGCGGGTCGCCTGGTTGATCGACATCGAAACGGAGGCGGCGGCGTGGACCCGAAGATCATCGCGCTCTACGACGAGTACACGCACGCGCCGCTGCCGCGGCGCACGTTCCTCGAGCGCCTCGCGCTGCTCGCAGGCGGCACGGCGGCCGCCTCTGCGCTGCTGCCGCTGCTCGAGAACAACTACGCGCAGGCGGCGATCGTCGATCCGGCCGATGCGCGCCTCGCCACGGGCAAGGTCGGCGTGAGCGTGCGCAGCGGCGAGATGCGCGTCTATGTCGCGACGCCGCGCGACGGCGAGGCGAAGCGCGCCGGCGTCGTCGTGATCCACGAGAACCGCGGCCTCAACCCGCATATCGAGGACGTGACGCGCCGCGTCGCGCTGGCCGGCTACACGGCGGTCGGCGTGGACATGTTGTCCGCGCAGGGCGGCACGCCCGCGAACGAGGACCAGGCACGCGACATGTTCGCGAAGATCGACCGCTCGACGGCGCTCGCCGATCTCGTCGCGGTGGTCGGCTGGCTCGCGGCGCGTCCCGATGCGAACGGCCGCCTCGCGGTGATCGGGTTCTGCTGGGGCGGCGGCATGGCCAACGCGCTCGCGGTTGCGGCCCCGAGGCTCACCGCGGCGGTGTCGTTCTACGGGCAGGTGCCACCCGCCCCCGACGTCGCGAAGATCCGCGCGAAGATGCTGCTGCACTACGCCGGCAACGATGCCCGCGTCAACGCCGGAATCCCGGGCTTCGAGGCGGCGCTCAAGGCGGCGCGCGTCGATTACAGGATACACGTGTACGACGGCGTGGAACACGCGTTCCACAACGACGTGGCCGGCGTCCGGTACAACGAGGCCGCGGCGAAGCTGGCATGGGCGCGGACGGTCGCGTTCCTCGGGGCGACGCTCGTGCGTTGATGCGCGGCGCGCGCTACGCGCCGTCCTGGGTTTCGACGAAGCGGCGGAAGATGTCGCTCTCGGTGATGATGCCGACGAGCGCGCCGTTGTCGAGGACCGGCAGCCCGCCGACGCGATGCTCGAGCATCAGGCGCGCGGCGCCGGTCAGGTCCATGCCGGGCGTGGCGGTGACGAGCCGGGTCGCCATGAACTCGCCGACGTCGACGCCGGCGCGCGGGTAGCGCGTCGCGGCGAGCAGCAGGTCGCGTTCGGCGACGATGCCGACGAGCCGGCGGTCGCGGTCGACGACCGGGAGGCGTCGCAGGCGCTTCTCCTGCATCAGGGCGAGCGCGCCCTGGTAGTCGGCATCGCGGGGGATGGTGACGACGGGGGACGACATGCGTTCGCGCACGAGCATCGCGGTTCTCCTGGCCGGATACGTGCACGATGCCCTGCGCGGGCGGCGAGCGCCTTGACGTCGGGCAAGGGTGCGATCCGGCCGAGGCGAACCTCGTTCGCTTCCCCCCGCGGGGGCGGCGCCCTGGGGCGGCCCGGCGGCGCGGATGTGATCCCCCCGAAGCGAACTGCGTTCGCTTCCCCCCGCGGGGGCGGCGCCTTGGGGCGGCCCGGCGGCGCCGTCAGCAGCGGTCGTAGTGCAGCCAGCCCTCGGTGCGCGCGCGCGCGCCGGGTCCAGCGATGCGCTCGAGGCGCCCGCAGGAGACGATCGGCGCCGCCTCCCTGGCGGGGTAGAAGACCGGCGCGTTCGCGCCGGACGGCGGCGGCTCGCCGGGCGCGGCGGCCACGATCTGGGGCCGCGCCTTCGAGCCGGGGTCGACGGTGCAGTTCCAGGCCGCGCCGTCCTGCGCGACCATTCGCACGGCGACGAGCCGCTGGTCGAGCCGCCAGGCCTTCGCGACCTCGCGCATCGCCACGCCGCCGTCGTTCGCGCAGCGCTGGATGCCTCCGGCGAGCGCCGGAAAGTCGCGCGCCCAGTCGCCGGCGGCCTTGCCGGCGAACGCGGCGAGCGGTGCCTTCGCCGTGTCGTAGCCGCGCTTCACCGTGCAGCATCCGGTGAGCGTCTCGCCGGCGCGGATCGACACGAGCGCCCGCCAGGGGAGCGGCGGCGTGTCCGTCATCGTCGCCTTGCACGCCTCCTCGCGCAGCGCCGCGACGATCGTCTCGTTCGGCAGGTGGGTCGAGTTGCCGCGCCACACGAGTGCCGGCGGCGCGATCAGCGGCAGGGACTGCAGTTCGCCGCGGAAGACCACCACCTGCCGGGCCTTGCCGCCGAGCCGCTTCAACTGACCGGTCGTGCGGCTCGCCTCGAGCTGCCAGAACGGCTCCTCGCCTCCGCACGAGAGCTGCTGCGGAACGGCGACCTGTGCCGGGGGCTGGGCCGGCGCGGGCGCCGCCGCCAGCGTCACGGCGAAGAGCGTCGACACGGCGGCGAGTCTTCGCGTAAGCATCGAATCGGCCTCGAGCCGCAAGTCTACCCCCTCCCGCTCCCCCGCTCGCCTGCGGGCGCGGGCCGCAGGCGAGCGGGGCCGAAGGCTAGCGCGGCATGGCGTCGGCGAGCGACGCCGGCTCCCAGCCGCCGCCCAGCGCCTTCGCGAACGAGACGATCGCGATCCGCGTGTCGCGCGCCGCGGCGATGCGCAGCGTCTCGGCGGCGAGCAGCTGCCGTTGCGCGTCGAGCACCTCGAGGTAGGAGGTGCGGCCGGCATCGTAGCGCAGCTTCGCGACGTCGAGCGCGGAGGCGAGCTGCTCGCGCCGCGCCGTTTCCGCGGCGAGGATCTCGCGCGCGGTCCTGTGAACGACGAGCGCGTCGTGCACCTCGCGAAACGCGGTCTGCACGGTCTGCCGGTAGCCGACGATCGCCTCGTCGCGCCGCGCCGTGGCCGCCTGGACGTTCGCCTCGATGCCCTTGAGGCCGATCAGCGGCTGCAGGAGCGCGGCGCCGAAGCGCCACACCGACGCGGGCGAGGTGAACAGGTCGGAGAGCGCCGCCGACTCGGATCCGAACGCGGCGGTGAGCGAGATCGACGGGTAGTACGCGGCGCGCGCCTGCTGGATGCGCAGCTCCGACGCGGCGAGCAGCGCTTCGGCCCGGCGGATGTCGGGACGGCGCTCCAGCAGGCCCGAAGGCAGTCCTTCGGGCAACTGCGGCACGGCCGGGGCCGGGCGGCTCGCGTCCGCGCGCGCCACCGCGGGCGCGAAGACGTCGCGCGGCGAGCGCCCGGTGAGCGTCGCGAGCGAGCCCTCGAGCAGTCCGATGCCCTGCCGCGTGCGTGCGAGGTTCGCGATCACGGCCGAACGCTCGGCCTCCGCCTGCCTGACGTCGAATTCACCGACGACTCCGCCGTCGAAGCGGTCCTGCTGGAGCCGCACCGTGTCCTCGCGCGTCGCCAGCGTGTCCTCGAGGAGCGATCGCTCCGCGTCCGCCCCGCGCAGCCGGAAGTACGCGATCGCGACGTCGGAGGCGACCGCGGCGCGCACCGATTCGCGGAAGTAGCGCGACGCGGCCAGCTCGTTGCGCGCGGCGAGCGTGCCGCTGCGGTACCTGCCCCACAGGTCGAGCTCGTAGCCCAGGTCGACGCTCACGCCATGGTGGTTGCTGATGAGCGGCGTGCCGGGTGGAAGCGGCGTCGAGCCCACGCCGCTGATGCGCGAGCGCGACGCTGCGACGTTCAGGTCGACGCCCGGGTACAGGTACGACTGCGCCAGCAGCGTCTGCGCGCGCGCGAGCTCGATGCGCGCGAACGCGGAGGCGAGGTCGAGGTTGTTCGCGAGCGCCTCGTCGACCAGCGCGACGAGCGCGGGATCGTCGAACGCGGTCCACCAGCGCTCGAGCAGCGCGAGCTCGGCGGCGGTCGGCGGCGGCGCTTCGGGCAGGTCGACGGAGGGCGCCCTCGGCTGCGTGACCGCGCAACCCGCGAGCGCGGCGGCGAGCGCGAGCGCGGCGAGCGCGCGCCGGGCTTCTCTAGTCATGGTCGTCTGGGGATCCGAAAACCGGCGGGTGGCCGGGCGTCTGTGTCGCGGGGCGCGCGTGCACCGCTCGCGCGTGCTCGATCTCGCGCACGAGCTCGTCGTGCGATCGGGACTCGCCAAGTCGCCGCTCGAAGATCGTCTTGAAGAACAGCGGCACGAAGAAGATCGCTAGGAACGTCGCCGCGAGCATCCCGCCCATCACGCCGGTGCCCACCGAATGGCGCGCGCCCGCGCCTGCGCCGGTCGAGATCGCGAGCGGCAGCACGCCGAGGATGAACGCAAGCGAGGTCATCAGGATCGGGCGGAAGCGCAGGCGCGCGGCCTCGATCGCGGCGGCGGCGGCCGACAGCCCCTCCTCGTGCTTGAGCACCGCATACTCGACGATCAGGATCGCGTTCTTCGCGGCCAGGCCGAGCAGCGTGACCAGCCCGATCTGGAAGTAGACGTCGTTGGTGAGGCCGCGCAGCCATACGGCGGCGAGCGCGCCGAACGTCCCGAACGGCAGGGCGAGCAGCACGGAGAGCGGCAACGTCCAGCGCTCGTACTGCGCCGCGAGGATCAGGAACACCATGATCACGGCGAGCGCCAGCGCGAACGTCGACGCGCCGCCGGAGCGCTTCTCCTGGAACGACGTGCCGCCCCAGTCGAAGCCGAAGTCGGCCGGGAGCACCTCGGCGGCGATCGCCTCGACCCGCGCGATCGCCTGGCCCGACGAGACGCCCGGCGCGCCCTGGCCGAGGATCTTCACCGCGGGAAGGTTGTTGAAGCGGTCGAGCGAGTCGGGGCCGGCGCTGAACCGGACCGTCGCGAGCGAGCTGATCGGCACCATCGTCCCGTCGCGCGCGCGGACGTAGACGCCGCCGATGTCGTCGGGCCGCTTGCGGAACTGCGGCTCGGCGCTCATCAGCACCTGCCAGGTGCGGCCGTACTTGTTGAAGTCGTTGACGTAGTAGGTGCCGAGCGTCCCGGCGAGCGCGCCGTACAGCTCGTCGAGCGGGACGCCGAGCTTCTTCGCCTTCTCGCGGTCGACGTCGACGCTGACCTGCGGCACGGTCGCGCGCCAGAACGTCTGCGCGCCGCCGAGCATCGGATCCTGGTTGGCCTTCGCCAGGAACGCGTAGGTGACCTCCTGCAGCCGCTTCGCGCCGCCGCCGCCGCGGTTCTGGAGGTAGAACTCGAAGCCGCCCGCGGTGCCCAGCCCGAAGATCGCCGGCGGGCCGAACGCGAGCACCAGCGCTTCCTTGATGCCCATCGTGCGCCCGAACAGCTCGCCCACGAGCGCGCCGGTGGTGACCTGCCGCTGGTCCCACGGGATCTGCGTCACGAAGATCGTCGCGGCGTTGTTGCGGAAGCCGCCGCCGATGAAGTCGAATCCCGCGAACGAGACGATGTCCTGGTTCGCCGGGTTGGCGCGCATCTGCTCCTCGACCTGCTTCACCACCTTGTCGGTGCGCTCGAGCGACGCGCCGTCGGGCAGGAGCACCGCCGAGATGTAGAAGCCCTGGTCCTCGTCCGGCACGAGGCTGCCCGGCGTCAGCCGCCACAGCCCGGCGGTGATCGCCACCATCGCGACGAACAGCACCGCGCCGACCGCGCCGCGGCGGATCATCCAGATCACGCCGTCGGTGTAGCGATGCGTGACGCGGGCGAAGAACCGGTTGAACGCCTGGAAGAAGCGCCCGGGCGGCTTGTGCGCGTGCGACAGCATCAGCACGCACAGCGCGGGCGAGAGCGTCAGCGCCATCAGGCCCGAAATCACCACCGAGATCGCGATCGTGACGGCGAACTGGCGGTAGAGCTCCCCGGTCAGGCCGCCCAGGAACGCGATCGGAACGAACACGGCGGTGAGCGTGAGCACGATCGCGATGATCGGGCCGGTCACCTCGCGCATCGCCTTGATCGCGGCATCGCGCGGCGGGAGCCCGTCCTCGCGCATGATCCGCTCGACGTTCTCGAGCACGACGATCGCGTCGTCGACCACGATGCCGATCGCGAGCACCATGCCGAACAACGTGAGCGTGTTGATCGAGTAGCCGAGCACGTGCAGCCCGGCGAAGGTGCCGATCAGCGAGACCGGAACGGCCAGGAACGGAATCACCGCGGCGCGCCAGCTCTGCAGGAAAAGGAAGACGACGAGGAACACGAGCAGCATCGCCTCGCCCAGCGTGATCAGCACCTCGCGGATCGACACCTCGACGAACCGCGTCGTGTCGTACGCCACCGCCCACGCGAGCCCCTCGGGAAAGCGCGTGGCGAGCGCGCCCACGCGGTCCTTCACGCTCTTGCCGACCTCGAGCGCGTTGGCGCCCGGCGCGAGGAAGATGCCGACCAGCGTCGCCGCCTTGCCGTTGTAGCGGCCGTTGAACTCGTAGTCCTTGCTGCCGAGCTCGACGCGCGCGACCTCGCTGAGCCGTACCGTGGACCCGTCCGGGCCCGCGCGAACGATGATCTCGCCGAACTCCTTCGCGTCGGCGAGGCGGCCTCTGGTCGTGATCGTGTAGACGAGGTCCTGCGCAGGGCCGATCGGCGCGGCGCCGACCTTGCCCGCGGCGAACTGCGCGTTCTGCTCGTTGATCGCGCCGATGATGTCGCCGGGCGTGAGCCTGAGCTGCGCGAGCCGGTCCGGCCTGAGCCAGACGCGCATCGCGTAGTCCTTCGCCCCGAAGATCTGCACGTTGGTCGTGCCGGGCAGCCGCTTGAGCTCGTCCAGCACGTTGAGCGTCACGTAGTTCGAGATGAACAGGTCGTCCTTGCTGCCATCGGGCGAGTAGAACGCCAGCACCTGAAGGAACGAGCTCGAGCCGCGCTCGACCGTCACGCCCTGGCGGCGCACCTCGAGGGGCAGGCGCGACTCGACCTGCTTGGTGCGGTTGCTGACGTTGATCGTCGCCTCGTCGACGTTGATGCCGATCTCGAAGGTCACCTGGATCTGCACGAGCCCGTTCGACGACGAGTTCGAGCTCATGTAGATCATGCCCGGCACGCCGTTGATCGCGTTCTCGAGCGGCGCGGCGACGGTCTGCTCGACGACCTCGGCGGATGCGCCCGGATAGACCGCCTGCACGGTGACGACCGGCGGCGCGATCTCCGGATACTGGGCGATCGGGAGCACGCGCATCGCGGCGAGCCCCGCGAGCACGAGGAAGATCGAGATCACCGCCGCGAAGATCGGGCGGTCGATGAAGAAGCGGGAGAACATGGGGATCCCTCGCCGCCGGCGTCAGGACTTCGCCGGCGCCGGGGATGCCGCGCCGTCCTTCGCGCCGCCTTGGGCGGGCGGGACGCCGGGGGCTCCCGGCGCCCCGGGCGGCGGCCCGAGTACGATCGGCGTCCCCGGCGCGAGGATGCGCGCCAGTCCGTCGACGATGACCTGGTCGCCGGCGGCGAGCCCGGTCTCGACGATCCACAGATTGGCGCCGTCGGCGTCGACCCACGGACCCAGCGTGACCGGCCGCGGCAGCGCGACATCCCTGCCGTCCTTGTCCTTGCCGGGCACGTAGACGTACTTGCCTTGCGGTCCGTCGAGCACCGCGACCTGCGGCACGGCGATCGCGTCGCGGCGCAGCGCGCCCTTCAGCTGCACGCGCGCGAACTGGCCCGGCTTCAGCGCGTGGTCGCGGTTCGGGATTTCGGCGCGCATCTCGTAGGAGCCGGTCGCCGGATTCACGCGCGTGTCGGCGAAGTTGATGCGACCGCCGCGCGGGAACGTCGAGCCGTCGGCGAGCCTGATCGTGACCTCGTAGCCGTTGTCCTTCGGCAGCTCGAGCCGGCCGGCCGCGACCGCGCGGTCGATCGCGAGCTGGTCGTTCTCGGAGATGTTGAACGGCACCCAGATCGGGTCGACCTGCGAGATCACCGTGAGCAGCGTTTCGTTGGCGGTGACGAGGCTGCCTTCCGACTTCATCGCCCGGCTCGACAGTCCCGACACGGGCGCCGCCACGCGGGTGTACCCGAGGTTCAGCGCCACTTCGGAGGCACGCGCCTGGGCGACTTTGAGCGCCGCGCGCGCGAGCTCGGCGGCGGACACCGCGTCGTCGGCTTCCTTCTGTCCCACGGCGCGGCGCTCCGCGAGCGGCTTCAGGCGCGTGGCCTCGCGCTCGGCCTGGGCGACCTGGGCCTCCGCGCGCGCGACCTCCGCCTGCGCCGCGGCCGCCTGGGCTTCGAGCGGCTTCGGGTCGATCGTGAAGAGCGGCTGGCCGGCCCTGACCGGCATGCCTTCCGCGTAGAGCTTGCGTTCGAGGATGCCGGTGACGCGGGCGCGGACCTCGACGTCCTTGGAGCCCGCGGTCTGCCCGACGTACTCCCACGACACCGGCAGCGTCCGGGGAACGACCGCGAGGGTGGTCACCTGCGCGGGCGGGAAGCCGCCGTGACCGCCGCCGGGCTGGCCCTGCCCGCAGGCGGCGAGGACCGCGGCGACGAGGAGCCCGACGGCGGCACGGGCGAGCGGGTGCGGGGCGAACGGGACGTGTGCAGGAGGCATCGGAGGCTTTCGGGGAGCGGGTTGTTGCATTGCAGCGCGATGGGCTGGAAAAGGTACATACATTCGTGTATGTTTGCAACAGGAAATCGATCGACGTTTGACCAGATGCCTCCCCGCCGAACCCGCGAAGCGGCCTCCACCACGCGCGAACAGCTGTTGGATGCCGCGGAGCGGGTGTTTCGCGACCGCGGCGTGACCCGGACCTCGCTCGCCGAGGTCGCGGCCGAGGCGGGCGTGACGCGTGGGGCGGTCTACTGGCACTTCCGCGACAAGGCCGACCTGTTCGCCGCGATGTGCGAGCGCGCGACGAGCCCGATGGACGCGCTGGTCGAGCAGGCGCGCGGGCCGGGCAGCGAGACGCCCCTCGCGACGCTGCGATCGCTGTGCATCGACACGCTGATGCACCTGACCGGCGATTCGCGCGCGCAGGCGGTGCTCGAGATCATGTTCCACCGCAGCGAGCTGTCCGGCGAACTCGCCCCGGTCGCCGAGCGGCGCGACCGCGACTGCCGCCATGCGCGCGTGTGCGTGGAGGCGGTCCTTTTGCGCGCCGTCGACGCGGGCGAGCTGCCGCGCGACACCGACACCGCGCTGGCGGTGCACGCGGTGTACGCCTACGTCACCGGCCTGATGCACGAGTGGACGCTCGACCCGGCTGCCTACGATCTCCGGGCGAGCGCGCCCGCGCTCGTCGACGCGTTCATCGCCGGTCTCGCGGGCAATCCGCCGCGCGTGGCCGCGGCGGACGCTTCCGCGGCGGCTCGCCACCTCTCCGAGTCGGGCTGAAGCCCGACCCACCAGGCGCAGGTCCGGTGGGTCCGGCTTCAGCCGGACACCGGCCGACGCAACACATCGACCACGCGCTTCGCAACCTC
>CAJPFI010000039.1 GCA_905339295.1 Burkholderiales bacterium | reverse complement strand
CCGGCCCGCTGTCGGCGCGTCGCGTTCGCTTCTCCGGCCGCCGTTTCGCGCCTTCACGCAGGCGCTCCCGCGGGTACCGCGATCGACATTCGACCCAGTCGCATCAAGTTGCTGGCGGTCAGCGTCAACTTGAACTGCTGATCGACACGCCGCAGCCCACGAAACACGGTCTGGCGTATCCGCCCGATCGTCTTGGCCCAGCCGAAGTGCTCTTCGATGCGCTTGCGCACCTTCTGGCTCAGCCGGTAGCCCGCGTGCCGCGTGGTGCGGCCGTCGATGGCACTGCCGCCGATCCGGGTGTCGTTGCAAGCGACGTGGGGCGAGACGTTGCGCTCGCGACACGCACCGACGAAGTCGGCCGTGTCGTAGGCCTTGTCAGCGCCGACGCTACGGCGGCCCGACGCACGCGGCAAGGCGTCGAGCATCGCCGCTGCCGCGCGGCGCTCGCCGAAGCCGTCGGCGTGGGTCACCACGGCACTCACCACCAGACCGCTGCGGTTCTCCATCAGCGCGTGGCCCTGGTAGCACAGAATCGCCGCCGTGTTGTGGCTCTTGCGGTAGCTGCGGGCATCCGGATCGGTCGTGCTCGCGTGGGTGTCGTTGCTGCGCGGCCGGCCTTTCCAGTCCGCTTGCGCATTGCGCCCACCGCCACCCGGCCGCTGGTCGTCCGACCCGTCCTTGGGTCGAAAGCTCTTCTGGCTCGCCCACGCCTGGATCAGCGTCCCGTCCACCGAGAAGTGTTCCTTCGACAGCAGACCCTGCTGGTCTGCCAGACGCAGAACCTCGGCGAAGAGCTCTTCCACGATCTGGTGCTCCAGCAGCCGGTCGCGGTTCTTGGAGAAGGTCGAGTGATCCCAAATGGGATCGTCGATGGCCAGGCCCACGAACCAGCGGAACAACAGATTGTAGCGCAGCTGTTCGCACAGCTGCCGCTCGCTGCGAATCGTGTAGAAAACTTGCAGCAACAGGGCCCGGATCAGCTTCTCAGGCGCGATCGAGTCCCGGCCGTTGGGTGCGTAGATCCCGTTGAACCGCGGGTTCATCTGCGTCAGCGCCGCGTTCACCAAGTGCCGGATCGCCCGCAGCGGGTGGTCTTCGGGAACAAAGTCCTCGAGCTTCGCCACCGTGAACAGGCTTTCCTGCATCGCATCCGGTCCGCGCATCGCTCGATCCCCGTCGGAGAAATCGTGAGAACCCCTACTCGAACGATAGTCGCCAACGCCCGAATTACAAGGCGTTTTTCAACAGCCTGTTAGGGCGCATGTTAGCCGGCGCTAAAAAATTGACTGCTCGACGTGCACGTGGAAGCGGACACGCGAAACCCGTTCGTGCGCAAGAGTACCCGTGCTTTCGGCATTCGCGTCAGCAACCCAAAGGCCTGCCTTGGCGCCTACCTTCAGGTCGCCTTTGGCAGAGGCCGTCACCGCCACGTCGAATTCAACTGTGCGATCGCCAGCTGCGGTGCTTGTGGGAAGAAGCATGAAGTACTGTCGGTCGAGGAGCTCCCGACCTTCGATTTCCCAAGACTCGCGAACGTCGCGGTTCGCTCTTCGCAAGCCGTTCGAAATCTGAACTAGGGTAGTGGCGACAAAGCTCTCTAGGTCCATGATTGCTCCGTTGGCCTGCGCCCTAACGTGAAGTGTGGCGCCAGAGCGCCCGGTCGAAACGGAGTGATTCGGCCGCATTCGGCGTCGGCGCGCGCACGTCGGGCGTGCCGGCCGATGGACGCGACTCCTGGTGAATCAACACGATCGTTGCCGATTCGGGATCATTCGCGCTCCAATCGGAAGCGGCCAATCGGCCGGCCGCGCCGCCCGACCATTCACCGCCACGCGAGCGGCGGGACACCGGACGATGTGCGCCGTGCTGACGGATTTAACGCCCGTCCCCCGCCCCTGACAAGCGTGGGCGACGGGCGGAGTCCGGGCGACGGGCGACTCGCCGCGCCCGGATGGTCAGAGCCGCGTCCCGTGCCGCCGGACGTCGGGTCGGAGGCGGCGGATCGGGCGCGGCGACGTGCCGAGCGAAAACGGGGACCCATGGCCCCCGCTTCGTCACCGCAACCCGCGCGCAGGTCGGCCCTGCGCGCCTCCGGGCCGCGCGCTAGTCCTTCACGGCGGTGATGTCGGCCTTCGTGGCGATGCCGAGCGTGTAGCCGAACGAGACCTGGTGGAAGCGCCAGTCGGCGTGATCGTCGTGGATCGCGAAGCCGATGTTGTAGGTCTTGCCTGCCACGAGCTCGTGCATTCCCGGTCCGCCGGCCAGCGCGCGCTTGAACACGACCGTCCACATGCCGTTTTCGAGCTTGCCCTCGGCCAGGTCCTTCGACGCCTTGAGGCGGCGCGCGTCGGCGACGTTGCCGGCGCGCACCGAGTCGCCGCTGCGCCACTGCCACATCTCGAGGAACTTGCCGTCCTTCATCATCGCCTCGTAGTCGGCGGCGGGCTTGAGCTTGTCCCAGCCGCCGCGCGGCTTCGTCGTGGAGATGGCGGTGCGGCTTTCCCGGATGTACTTCGTCGGGCCGTTCGCGCGGATGTCGAGTTCCTTGGCGCGCGGGTGGTCCTTCGCGTTCGCTGCGACGTCGGGCATGCTGCGCAGGTCGTCGTGGCACGTCGCCCAGCAGCCGCCGAGGTTGGCGTACTCGACCTTTCCGGCGTCGATCATCACGCTGATCTTCGCGGCGCTCTTCTCGTCGATCTTCTTCTGGCCGGTGACGGTCGGCTTCCACTGGAAGCGCATGTAGAGCTTGCCGTCGTCGACGGCGGCCTGCACGCTCACCGGAATGCTCGCGGCGCGGCCCTTGGACATGTCGGGCGTCGGCTCGGCCTTCTGGCCGGCGACGATCTTCTTGGCGAACTCGGCGGATTCCTCCTCGTGGCAGGATGCGCAGGTCTCGCCCTTCCTGATGCCGCGCGCGCCGCCGTGGTCCGGCCCGCTCAGCACCCACTCCAGGCTCGCCACGCCCGGGTAGAACACGTTCACTTTCTTCGCGGGGATCTTGTTCCAGTCGGGCGACGCGAATGCCGGCGCCGCCAGCAGCGCGGTCACGGCAGCGGCGATCAGGGTCTTGTGCATGATGGGTGGACTCCGGGAGTCGTCGTCGAAGGATCCTGCTCAGGCCGGTACGCCGCCGCCCATGGCGCGGCGCCGGCAATGCAGGCCAGATTGTTGAAGTTTCGCTCCGTCGCGCCGGGCGCCCGTTGATTCAGGTCAACGGGCGCCGGGCACGCACGGGTTCTCGTGCGGGGAAGCATCGCCATGGTCCGGCGGCGCGGTCAGCCCTCGTCCGCCTCGGTCATGCCCTGGGGCTTCCTGTGAGCGATGCCCTTGTGGCAGTCGATGCAGGTCTGCCCGTCGCGCTGACCGAGTTCGTGCGACTTCTTGGCGCGCGCCTTCTGCACTTCGGTGTTCATCCCGTCGAAGCTGTGGCAGTTGCGGCATTCGCGCGAGTCGGACGCCTTCATGCGCGCCCACTCGTGCCGGGCGAGCTCGAGGCGCTTCGCCTCGAACTTCTCCTTCGTGGCGATCGTGCCCATCACCTTGCCGTACAGCTCCTTCGTCGCCTGGACCTTGCGGACCATCTTGTGCGTCCAGTCCCTGGGCACGTGGCAGTCGGAGCACACCGCGCGCACGCCGGTGCGGTTCGAGTAGTGGATCGTCTCCTTGTACTCCGCGTAGACGTTGTCGCGCATCTCGTGGCACGAGACGCAGAACGTCATCGTGTTCGTCTCCTCGACGACGGTATGGAAGCCGCCCCAGAACACGATGCCCGAGGCGAAGCCGGCGGCGAGCAGCGTGAGGACCGTGATCGTCCCGCTCGGGCGGCGCAGCCACCCCCACAGGCGCGACAGCGCGCCCCCGCCGCTCGTCGCCTCGTCGTTGCCGGCCATCGTCGCTCCTCGTCTTGTTGCAGGATCGGACGCGCCCGTCCGTGCGCCCCTGGTGGGGGCGCGCGCTCGGGCGATCCCTGGAATGGACTCTTGCGTCGGCGCGGGGACGGCGGGGGCGCGGTCGGCGCCCCCGCCCCGCCGCGGACCTAGTAGATGTCGTGCTGCGTGTTGTAGACGTTGAACTTGCCGGTCGGCGTGATCATCTTCGGATCGGTGATCACCTTCTTGACCGCGAGCGTCTTGTCGTCATAGACGACGATCGCCGACTGGTCGGTCTTGCCGCCCCACAGCGAGATCCACACCTCGTTGCCGTCCGCGTTGTACTCGGGGTGCACCGCGCGGCGGATCGCCTTGGTCTCGGGCAGGCCGGAGTCCTTCGCCACGTTGATCACCTTCTTCGGCTTGGACAGGTCGGCCATGTCCCACACCGCCACCGACTCGGCGAGCTCGCGCTCCGGGTTCTGCGGCGCGTCGGCCCACAGGTGCTTCGACTTCGGGTGGGTCTTCACGAACAGGTTGCCGGCGCCGATGTGCTTGACCTCCTGCACGACCTTCCAGTTGTTCTTCCTGTACCTGGCGTCGGCCGGCTTGTCGGACGGCGTGCTGATCAGCGTGACCACCGCGTCGCCGAGGTGGCCGGTCGCCCACACCGGACCGAATTCCGGATGCTTGAAGTTCGCGCCGCGCCCCGGATGCGGGATCTTCTTGGTGTCGATGAGCGCCGCGAGCTTGCCGGTCTTGGTGTCGACCGCCGCGATCTTGTTCGAGGCGTTCGCCGCGACCAGGAAGTAGCGCTTCGAGGCGTCCCATCCGCCGTCGTGCAGGAACTTCGCCGACTCGATCGTCGTGACCTTGAGGTTCTTGATGTCGGAGTAGTCGACCAGCAGGATCTGGCCGGTCTCCTTGATGTTGACGACCCACTCGGGCTTGGTCTCGGACGACACGATCGACGCGACGCGCGGCTCGGGGTGGTACTCGCCGTCGACGGTCATGCCGCGCGTCGAAACGACCTTGATCGGCTTGAGCGACTCGCCGTCCATGATCACGTACTGCGGCGGCCAGTAGGCGCCGGCGATCGCGTACTTGTCCTCGAACCCCTTGAACTTGGAGGTGTCGACCGAGCGCGCGTCGAAGCCGATCTTCACCTCGGCGACGACCGCGGGCTTCTCCATCCACAGGTCGATGAGCGACAGGCGGCCGTCGCGTCCGATCACGTAGACGTAGCGTCCCGACTTCGACAGGCGCGAGATGTGGACCGCGTAGCCTGTCTTGACGATGCTCCGGATCTCCTTCGTGTCGCCGTCGATCAGCGCCACCTCGCCGGTGTCGCGCAGCGTGACCGAGAACATGTTCTTGAGGTTGAACTTGTTCATCTGCCTCTTCGGCCGATCGCTGACCGCGACGATGACCTTCCACGAATCGATCGTGTCCTTGAGGCTGTACTCGGGCGGCACATCCGGCGTGTCCTGGATGTAGCGCGACATCAACGTGATCTCGTCCTTGCTCAGGATGTCGTCGAAGTTGACCATCCCGCCGTCGGTGCCGTAGGCGATGATCTTCTCGAGGCGCGGCGTGCCGAGCTTGGTCGTGCCGCCTTCCTGCGTGGTCCCGTCGGGCAGCTTCTTGGTCCAGTGCGGCTCGAGGTTCTTGCCGGTCGCGCCCTTGCGCAGCACGCCGTGGCACCCCGCGCAGCGCTCGAAGTAGATTTTCTTCGCCGAGTCCTTCTCGGCGGCCGTGAGCGACGCGCCCGTGGCCGCGGGGGCCGCCTGCTGCGCATAGGCCTGCGAAATGGCGAGCGGCAACGCGGCGACGACCGCCGCGCCCATCAGCCAACGATTGCGTTTGCCCATCTCCGTCTCCTTTTCCCTCGTGAATGCCCGCTGGAACCCGGGAATCTATCGTCTGGATGAGGGAATTTTCCATGCTGCACCGTCTTCGACCTTGACGCCCATCAAGGGCTTGCACGATGCCCGCTCCTAGACTGCGAATGCGCGTTCCGGCGCCGGCCGAGGCGGCCGCGGCGGGACGGCGGACCGAACGGAGGCGCGAGGTGCTGGCGAGGTCGAAGGGACGGGCGACGGACGGCGGCGCGCCGCATGCGCACGCGGCGGGGACGGCGGGAGCCGGCGGGGAGGCGACGAACGGCCGCATCCCGTCGCGCGCGGCCCGGGCGCCGCGACGCGGATTCGTCTCGCTGGTCGGCGCGGGCCCGGGCGATCCCGAGCTGCTGACGCTCAGGGCGGCGCGCCTCCTCGCCGAGGCGGACGCGTGCGTCTACGACCACCTCGTCGGGGACGGCGTGCTGGCGCTGCTGCGTCCCGACGCCGAGCGCCTCTACGCCGGCAAGGAGCGCTCGAACCACACGCTGCCGCAGGAGGACATCAACGCGTTGCTCGTGCGGCTCGCGCACGAAGGCAAGCGCGTCGTGCGGCTCAAGGGCGGCGACCCGTTCGTGTTCGGGCGCGGCGGCGAGGAGGCGCAGTCGCTCGCGCAGGCCGGCGTCGCGTTCGAGATCGTGCCCGGCGTGACCGCGGCCTGCGGCATCGCCGCCGCGACGCGCATCCCGCTCACGCACCGCGACCACGCGCACACGCTCACGTTCGTCGCCGGGCACCTGCGCGACGGCACGATGAACCTCGACTGGCCGTCGCTCGCGCGGCCGGGGCAGACGCTGGTCGTCTACATGGGGCTCGCCGGCCTGCCCGAGCTGTGCCGGCAACTGGTCGCGCACGGCCGTGCGCCGTCGACGCCCGCCGCGGTCGTCCAGCAGGGCACGCTGCCCACGCAGCGCGTCGTGCGCGCCACGCTCGCCACGCTGCACGAGCGCGTCGTTGCCCAGGGCCTCAAGCCGCCGACGCTGATCGTCGTCGGCGACGTCGTGGCGCTCTCGGAATCGCTCTTCCCTGCCGCGGTGCCCGCGGCGGGGCTCGCACTCGCTGCGGATTAGCGCCTGTCGACGTTCCCGAGGCGCTCGCGCCCGGGCCGCGCCGGCGTCCGCCGGGCGTCGGGCAGCCGTCCGCTCAGGCCGCCACCGCGCGCGACTCGCGCGACGCCTCGAGCAGGCAGCCCAGCTGCTGCAGGATCGGCGCGGGCACCGGCTGCGATCCCGCGAGCGCGCCCTCGATCCACTCGGCCGTCTCCTGCGGATCGCTCGACGCGGGCAGCGCGGGCGGCGCCCCGTTCGGGCCGTCGTCCGCGTCGCAGCAGCGCACGGCCGCGCCGTTCCGGTAGAGCTCGAGTCCCGGGCAGCGGCCCGGGTTCGCGTAGGGCTCGCCTTCGGTGCCGGGCAGGAGCATCGCGTCGGCACGCGAGGCCGCGAGCACCTCGCGCATGCGCTCGAGTTCGCCGAAACTCGACACGCTCACCACGCGCACGGCGTTCCCGCCGAACGGGTCGAGGAGCTTCGCGAGCCCGTGCGCCGACGAGTTCAGGCCGAGGCGCGCGCGCGTCGCGAGCAGGCGCGCGAGGCCGGGGGCGAGCACCGACACCGGCACGTAGGCGATGCCGTGCCGCGCGAGCCTCGAACCGGCCTCCGCGGCGGAGGGCGACGGCGCGACGCCCAGCTCCCACAGCACCTGCGCGCTGGTCACGCGCCCGCGGCGCGCCTCCGCGGGGGCCCCGCCGGCGGCAGCGTCGATCGCGTCGTCGTCGAGGTCGTCCGCGTCCGACTCGTCGAGCCGGCCGGCGCCGGCAAGTCCGTGCACCAGCACCGGCACGCCGTAGCGCGCGAGCAGCAACGCGAGCAGCGGCGTCAGGTTCGCGCCGCGCCGCGCGCCGCCGTAGCTCGGAAGCACGACCGGGCGCGGCCGGTCGATCGGCGGGACCATTCGCGCGACGTACGGCGCGAGCGCATCGAGGAAGCCCAGCGTCTCGGGCAGCGATTCGCCCTTCATGCGCATGGCGATCAGGATCGCGCCCAGCTCGAGGTCGGGCACGTCGCCGTCGAGCATCGCGCCGAACAGGTCGCGCGCCCGCGCGCCGTCGAGGTCGCGCGACCGGCGCGAGCCGCGGCCGATCTCGCGGATCAGCGGCGCACAGTCGATCTGCATCGCGCGGGGCCCCGGCGCGTCACTCGCGCGCCCAGATCGTGATCTCGTAGTTCGACTCGGTGCCCGGCTCGACGCGCCACGAATAGTCGTTCGCCTGCAGGATCCGGAACAGCGGCTTCGGCTCGCAGTCGATCACGAGCTTCAGCGTGTCGCCCGCGTGGAAGTCGCCGATCGTCTCGAGCACGCGCTCGATCGGCTCGGGCGGCTGCATGCCGCGCACGTCGAGGACCACGTGACGATGCGTCATGGCCGCTGGGAGCCCGGGGGCAATGCGCTCATCGTGTCATTTGACCGGTGCGGCCGTGATGCGCGCCTTGATGCCGGTCAAGCCTCGCGCCCTGCCGCGCGCAGCGCGTGGGCGACGTCGAGCGCGAACGCGAACAGCAGCACCGCACCCGCCTGGTGCGCCGCAGCGAGCGGCAGCGGAACGACGTAGACGAGCGTCGCGATGCCGAGCGCGATCTGGACGGCGAGCATGCCGAGCATCAGGTGCGCGCCGGTGCGCGCGCGATCGGGCGCGCGCGCGCGCGTCACCTTCCACCACAGCACCGGCACGAGGAAGGCGAGCAGCCACGCGCCGAGCCGGTGGTCGAACTGGACGGTCGCCATGTTCCAGAAGAAATTGCGCCACCACGGCTCGAGCATCATGATCTCGGGCGGCACGACGTGCCCGTTCATCAGCGGGAACGTGTTGTAGGCGAAGCCGGCGCGGATGCCGGCGACGAACCCGCCGGTCAGGATCATCGCGAACACGAGCGCGGCGAGCGCGTGCGCCCAGCGGCGCGCCGAGCGCACGCGCTCGTCGCCGCCGTCGGCGTTCGCGGGCCGCAGCAGCGACATCGCGACCCACTGCATCGCGCCGAAGATCACGATCGCGAGCGCGAGGTGCGCGGTCAGCCGGAACTGCGAGACGCGGGGGTCGTCGACCAGCCCGCTCTTGACCATGTACCAGCCCATCGCGCCCTGCAGGCCGCCCAGCAGGAAGATGCCGGCGAGCTTCCAGCCGTACCCGTCAGGAATGCGGCGGCGCAGCAGGAACCAGAGAAACGGCACCAGGAACGCGACGCCGATGAGCCTCCCGAGCAGCCGGTGGAAGTATTCCCACCAGAAGATGCCCTTGAACTCGTCGAGCGCCATGCCCGCGTTCACGAGCTTGTACTCGGGCGTGAGCTTGTACTTCTCGAACGCGTCCTGCCAGGCGGCCTCGTCGAGCGGCGGAAGCGTGCCGACGATCGGCTGCCACTCGACGATCGACAGCCCCGAATGCGTGAGCCGCGTGACGCCGCCGACGACGACCATCGCGAAGACGAGCGCGCAGCAGGCCAGCAGCCAGGCGGCGATCGCGCGGTTCGACGCGCCGGCGCGCGGGACGGCGGACGCGGCGGGGGGGGCGAGCGAGGTGGCGGTGGGAGGCACGGCGAAATTCTACCGTGGCGCAACCTGCCGTCCTTGATCCCGCGCGGGGGTCCGCTGCGGTGCGGCAAGGGAAACCTTGACGGGCATCAATTCGCCCCGCCGGGCCCGCGCCGAGAATCCGCTGGATCGCCGCGCGCCTGCTCCGTTCGGGGCTTTGCGGACCGGTCCACCTGGGAGCCACCGCCATGAACAACGCATCCAACGAGTCTCCGCTCGACGTCGACGACGAACCCGTGCCGGCGATGCAACAGATCCTCGACAACCCGTTCCTGCTCCTCTTCATCGGCATCGCGATGCCGACGGTGCTCTACATCGTCTGGGGCGTGATGGAAATCGTCGGCATCCCGGTCGCCAAGTGACCGCGCCCGCGAACCGACAGGAGATCGCCCGATGAATGCCCTCACCCCCCCGACCGGCGTCTGGTGGAAGCAGCCGCTGGACCGCGTCGAAGGCACGTGGATCGTGATCGCCTTCGCGTGGTGCCTGATCATGTTCTTCATGATGCCGTACTGGCACGTGTACGGTAAGCAGAACCTCTCCAACGAGGCCTATCGCACGACGCCGGAGATGTTCCAGGCGAAGACGCAGGCGATGGTGGACAAGTACAAGGTCCGCGAGGAGACCGACCAGAAGATCCCGGTCGTCGCGCCGCCCGCGGGCAGCGACGTCTACCTGATCGCGCGGCTGTGGTCGTGGTGGCCGATGGTCGAGCTCGAGGAAGGCAAGACCTACCGCCTGCACCTCGCGTCGATGGACTGGCTGCACGGGTTCTCGCTGCAGCCCGAGAACATCAACATCCAGGTGCACCCCGGCTACGAGCACGTGATGACCGTCACGCCGACCCGGGCCGGCACCTATTCGATCATCTGCAACGAGTACTGCGGCATCAACCATCACACGATGGCGAGCCGCATGTACGTCGTCAAGGCCAAGTGAGGGGATGACCATGGCCGTCAACCGGATGTTCCGTACCTGCCCGTCGACGGGGCTGGTCTACCACGAGCCCGCCGAGAAGCTGATCCGGTGGAACGCCGTGGCCGCGGTGGTCTCGCTGCTCGTCGGCGGGATCCTGGCGCTGCTCGTGACGCTCACGCGCTGGCCCGCCGTCCACCTGCTCCCGCCGGACTGGTTCTACCTGGTGCTCACCGCGCACGGGCTCGACATGCTCGTGTTCTGGATCATCTTCTTCGAGATCGCGGTCCTGTACTTCTGCTCGAGCGTGCTGCTCAGGTGCCGGCTCGCGATGCCGGGCATGGCGTGGCTCGGGTTCTGGCTGATGATCGTCGGGGCGCTGGTCAACAACGTGGCCGTGTTCCGCGGCGACTCGTCGGTGATGTTCACGTCCTACGCGCCGATGGGCGCGCACCCGGCGTTCTACCTCGGCCTGATCCTGTTCGCGGTGGGCGCGCTGATCGCGTGCTTCGTGTTCTTCGGGACGCTCGTCGTCGCGAAGGCCGAGCGCACCTACAACGGCTCGGTCCCGCTGGTCACGTTCGGCGCGGTCACTGCCGCGATCATCGCCGTGTTCACGATCGCGTCGGGCGCGATCATCCTGATCCCGACGTTCCTGTGGTCGATCGGCCTGGTGGACTACATCGACTCGCTGATGTACCGCACCGTGTGGTGGGCGTTCGGCCACAGCTCGCAGCAGATCAACGTCGCGGCGCACGTCTCGGTGTGGTACGCGATCGCCGCGGTCGTGTTCGGCGCGAAGCCGATGTCCGAGAAGGTGTCCCGCACCGCGTTCTTCCTCTACATCTGCTTCCTGCAGCTCGCGAGCGCGCACCATCTGCTCGCCGACCCGGGACTCACGTCGAACTGGAAGATCTTCAACACCAGCTACGCGATGTACCTCGCGGTGCTGGCGTCGATGGTCCACGGCCTGACGGTGCCCGGCGCGATCGAGGTCGCGCAGCGGGAGAAGGGCTTCAACCGCGGCCTGTTCGAGTGGCTGCGCAAGGCGCCGTGGAGCAACCCGAGCTTCTCCGCGATGTTCATGTCGCTGATCGGCTTCGGATTCCTGGGCGGCATCTCGGGCGTGATGATGGGCACCGAGCAGCTCAACCTCATCATCCACAACACGATCTACGTTCCGGGCCACTTCCACGCGACCGTCGTCGTCGGCACCACCCTCGCGTTCATGGGGCTGACCTACTTCCTGATCCCGACGCTGTTCCGCCGCGAGATGATGTTCCCGGGGATGGCGAAGTGGCAGCCGTACGTCTTCGGGCTGGGGATGATGTCGTTCTCGCTGTTCATGATGGGTGCGGGGACGCTCGGCGTGCCGCGCCGGCACTGGGACATGACCTTCGCCGGCAACGCGCTGGGCTACGAGTTCCCGGGCACCGCGTACCTGATGATGGGCATCATGGCCATCAGCGGGCTCGCGGCGGTCGTCGGCGGGATCATGTACCTGCTGATCACCGTGGGCAGCGTGTTCCTCGGCAAGAAGATCCAGACGCCCGATTTCGCGCGGGTGGCGGCCCGCGACGGCGTGGCGCCGAAGCCGGTGCCGCAGCCGGTGGCGGTCTCGCACGCGGGGATCGGCACCGCCGGGTTCGTCGCGCCGGGCACCTTCGTCCTCGCGCTCGTGTTCCTGACGGCGTTCGTCCTCTACTACTTCGTCAACTGGAAGTACCTGTCGACGGTGTGGCCGCTGTCCTGAGACGAGCATCGCGAATCGCAGCGGGCGGACGGGGGAGGCGCGACGCGCCTCCGGAGCGCCTCTCCCTCCGTCCGCCTGCGACTTCCCTTGCGAAGGACGCCCGATGACTACCGACACCGCACCCGCCGCCGCCCGCTCCGCTCCCCGCGCGGCGACCGGCTGGCGACTCGTCTTCGACCTGTTCAAGCTGCGCATCGGCATCGCGATCGGCGCGACCGCGCTGGCGGGGCTCGCGATCGCTCCGGGCGGGATCGATGCATGGCGCGCCATCGGCGTCGTGCTCGCGGTCACGCTCGCGTCGGCCGCGGCCGGCGCCTTCAACCAGTACGTCGAGCGCGACATCGACCGCTCGATGCGCCGCACCCGTAACCGCGCGTTCGTCACCGGGCGGCTCGTCGCCGGCCCGGTGTGGCCGCTGACGATCGGCGCGGTCGCCTGCGCCGGCGTCGGGCTCGCGTGGCTCGCCGCCAACCCGCTGTCCGCGCTCTACACCGCGCTCGGCGCGTTCACCTACGGCGTCGTCTACACGGTCTGGCTCAAGCGCCGGACCGCGTGGAACATCGTGATCGGCGGCCTCGCCGGCAGCTTCGCGGTTCTCGCGGGCGCCGCCGCCGTCGACCCGGGCCTGCCCGACCCGACGACGCTGGCGTTCGCCGTCGTGCTGTTCCTGTGGACGCCGCCGCACTTCTGGAGCCTGGCGATCGCCTACCGCGACGACTACGCGGCGGCGCGCGTGCCGATGCTGCCGGTCGTGGTCGGCGACGCCGCCGCCGCGCGCGCGGTGTTCTCGGGCGCCGCGATGCTCGTCGCCGCCTCGCTCGTCCCGGTGTTCCTCGGCATGTCGTGGCTCTACGCAACCGCGGCCGTCGCCGGCGGCGTGCTCATGCTCGTCCGCGCGGGACAGCTCGCGCTCGAGCCGACGCGCCCGCGCGCGCTCGCGAGCTTCCACGCGTCGCTGGTCCAGCTCTCGCTGCTGATCGTCGCGGCATCCGTCGAACCGCTCCTCCGTGCCTGATCCGACGCCCGATCCGAAGCAACTCAACCGGCTGCTGATCGCCGCGCTGGTCGGCCTCCTCCTGCTCCTCGTCTGGAACCTCGCGCTCGGCCAGGCGATGCCGGCCGGCACGACGATCGACCCGCGCGCGGCGGTCGAGAAGAGCCAGGCCGCGATCGGGCGCGCGGTCGGCGACCACGCGCTCACCGCGAG
This sequence comes from Burkholderiales bacterium, assembly GCA_905339295.1. Classification (GTDB taxonomy): domain Bacteria; phylum Pseudomonadota; class Gammaproteobacteria; order Burkholderiales; family Casimicrobiaceae; genus VBCG01. The sequence continues at coordinate 30,820 of CAJPFI010000039.1, read as the reverse complement.
CGACGGCCGCGCAATCCGGATGTCCGATTTCCGCGGCAAGCCGCTCGTCGTCTCGTTCATCTACACCGGCTGCTTCCAGGTGTGCCCGACGACGACGAAGTTCCTCGACGAGGCCGTGGGCGAGGCGCGTCGCGCGGTCGGCGAGGCGGGGTTCAACGTGCTGACGATCGGATTCAACCTGCCGTTCGACTCGCCGGTCGCGATGCGCGAGTTCGCGCGCAAGCAGGACATCGTCGACCCGCGCTGGACCTTCGCGACGCCGTCGCCCGATACGCTCGATGACCTTGCGCGCGACCTGGGATTCCAGTGGGTGCCGACCGCCGCCGGCTTCGATCACCTGACGCAGGCGACGATCCTCGACCGCGAAGGCCGCGTGGTCCGGCAGGTCTACGGCGACAGCTTCGAGCTGCCGATGTTCGTCGCGCCGCTGCGCGAGCTCGTGCTCGGCGTGCCCGCGCCGGCGAACGACATCGCCGGCTGGATCGAGCGCGTGCGCATCCTGTGCACGGTCTACGACCCGCGCGCGGGACGCTACCGGCTCGACTACGCGCTGTTCTTCGAGCTGTTCACCGGAACGACGATGGTTATCGCGACGGTGTGGTACCTGATCGCCGCGTCGCGGCGCCGTCGCCGCGCGCCGGACGGCCACGTGCGGCCCGCCTGAGGCGCCTCCCCGGGGCCTGTCGACGCCATCGGGACGCCCGGTAGCGTTGGAAGGTCCTAATCCAGATCAAGTCAGCCGCGTGCGCGATGGCGCACGATAGCCGGATTACGTATTCGGTTCGACCCCCCGGCCCGGGCGCATTGCCTCCGTCTGCGGCCGGGCTTTTTTTCCAGCCGCACACAGGCCACAATGCGCGTTCGCCGCGCGTCGCCGGCCCCCATCCGATGCTGCACCTCATCCACCACGCCGGCCAGTCCGCCTTCCTCGCGGTCGAGAAACTGTTCAATCGCGCGTTCGGCGAGGCGTCGAACCCGTTCTACTACCTCGGCGCGATCAGCTACTACCTGCTCTGGATCGTCGTCGCGAGCGGGCTCTACCTCTACGCGTTCTTCTCGACCGGTGTGTCCGAGGCGCACCAGTCGGTCGAGGCGATCACGCACGACCAGCGCTGGGTCGGCGGCATCCTCCGCAGCCTCCACCGCTACGCGTCCGACGGCATGGTGATCACGATGCTGCTGCACGTCGTGCGCCATTTCGTGTTCGACCACTACCGCGCGTTCCGCTGGTTCTCGTGGATCTCGGGCGTCGTGCTGCTGTGGCTGGTCTACATCTCCGGCATCAACGGCTACATGCTGCCGTGGGACCGGCTCGCGCAGTTCACCGTCGTCGCGACCGCCGAGTGGCTCGACTGGCTTCCGATCTTCAACGGCGCGCTGGTGCGCAACTTCATCACGCCCGAGGCGGTCAACGACCGCCTGTTCTCGCTCCTGTCGTTCCTGCACATCGGCTTCCCGCTGGGCGTCCTCGCGCTCTTGTGGGTGCACACGCAGCGCGTCCCCGGCGCGCACACCAACCCGCCGCGCTCGATCGCGATCCCGTTCACCGTCGCGCTCGTCGTCCTGTCGCTCGTCAAGCCGGCGGTCTCGCTCGAGCCGGCCGACCTCTCGAGCGCCCCGATCGAGCTCGCCTTCGACTGGTTCTACCTGCCGACGCTCGCGCTGCTCTACTCGTGGGGCCCGGCGATCCTGTGGCTGGTCGTCGGCGGCGGCACGCTGTTCATGCTGGCGCTGCCGTGGCTGCCGCCCAGGCACGAGTCGAAGACGATCCGGCACGTCGCGGTGCGACCGGACAACCGCATCGTGCCGGCGCGGCCGGGCGAGACGCTGCTCGAGGCGTTGCTGCGCGAGGACATCCGTATGCCGTTCGACTGCCGCAACGGCGGCTGCGGCCAGTGCAAGTGCACGATCCTGTACGGCGACGTCGAGGTCGGCCCCTACCAGAAGTCGGTGCTGTCCGACGAGGAGCGCGCGGCGGGCAAGGTGCTCGCGTGCATCACGATGCCGCTCACCGACGTCGAGATGGAGTACGTGCCGCTCGAGCTTCCCGGCGGCCTCAGGCCGAGGACCTGGCGCGCGAAGGTGGCGTCGATGGAGAAGGCCACCGGCGACGTGATGGTCGTGCGCCTCGCGGTCGAGGGCGACGAGCCGCTCCTCTATTACGCGGGCCAGTACATCAACGTGCTCCTGCCCGACGGCGCGAAGCGCGCGTTCTCGTTCGCGACGGCGCCCGGCGCGTCGCCGACCGTCGAGCTGCAGATCCGCCGCGTGCCCGGCGGGCGCTACACGACGCACGTGTTCGAGGAAATGAAGGTCGGCGACACCGTCGAGTTCGAGGGCCCGCTCGGCTCGTTCTTCCTGCGCGAGGACTCGGCGAAGCCGATCGTCTTCGTCGCCGGCGCGACCGGCTTCGCGCCGGTGAAGAGCATGGTCGAGCACGCGTTCGCGACCGGACTGAAGCGGAAGATGGTGCTGTACTGGGGCACGCGCTCGCTCGGCGACATGTACGCGCGCGAGCTGTGCGAGCGGTGGGCCAGCGAGCACCCGGACACCTTCCGGTTCGTGCCGGTGCTGTCCGAGCCCAGGCCCGAGGACGGCTGGACCGGCCGCACGGGCCTCGTGCACGAGGCGATCCTCGCCGACTTCCCGACGCTTGCCGGCCATCAGGTCTACGCGTGCGGATCGGTCGCGATGGTCGAGGCCGCGCATCCCGCGTTCCGCGCGCGCGGCATGGATCCGAACGACTGCTTCTCGGACGCGTTCCGGCTCACGCCGCACCTCGTGCGCTCGACGTCCGCCGAGGACCTGGTCAAGCTTGGAGGGGCGTGACCGATGAATACGCATCCGGTCAACCGCATCGTCAGCTACACCGGGCAGGCGCTCGGCTACACGGCGTTCTGCGCGGTGGTCGCGTACTTCTCCGTCGCGCCGCCCTACCGGCACCTGCCGCCGGACGGCGCGCTGGTCAAGCTGTCGCTGCAGCACGCGGGCCAGCGCAAGGAAGCCTGCCACGAGCGCACGCCCGAGGAACTCGCGAAGCTCGCGCCCAACATGCGCGCGGCGAGCGTGTGCCCGCGCGAACGCGTGCCCGTGGCCGTCGAGATCGAGCTCGACGGCAGGATGCTCGTGCGCGAATCGGTCCCGCCGTCCGGGTTCGCGAAGGACGGCAGCGCGACGCTCTACCGGCGCGTCGGCGTGCCGGCGGGCGAGCACCGCGTCGTCGCCCGGCTGGGCGATGCGCCCGCCCCGGGCTTCGGCTACGTCAAGGAAACGACGGTGACGCTCAAGCCGGGCGCGATCCTGCTGCTCGACTTCGACGCGAACGCCGGCGGATGGGTCTTCCGCTCCTGACCTCCGGTCGCGGGGTGGTCCTCCCCCGCGTCCGGCGGGTGTCGGCACGGCGGCCGGCCACGAAATTTGCCTCGCAAAGCCTCTTCCGCCGCGGTTGATCGAGGTCAACCCCGCCGGGAGGCGGTTATTGCAGGTCAAAGTCCTGCTGCGCTGCAGCGGCCTTACACTCGGGGCATGCCGGAGGCGCGGGACCCGGACGGGAAGGCAGGCGGCGCGTCGACATCGGCGCGCGAGCCGCTGCGTTCGCTCGTCCGCGCACTGTTCGACCGGGTCGACACCGGCTTCGACGCGGCCTTCGGAGCGCGCGCCAACCCCTGGCGCGTCCTGGGCGGGCTCGCGTGGTTCCTTTTCTGGATCGTCGCGGCGACCGGCATCTACGTGTATGCCGCGTTCGACACGAGCGCCTCGGGCGCGTACGCCTCGGTCGAGCGCATCACCGCGGACGCCTGGCCGCTGTCGGGACTCGCGCGGAGCCTGCACCGCTACGCCTCCGACGCGTTCATCCTGCTGACCGTGCTGCACCTCGCGCGCGAGTGGGCGCACCGGCGCTATGCGCACGTCCAGCGATTCGCCTGGCTCACGGGCGTCGCGCTGCTCGGGTTCGTCTGGCTGTCGGGCGTCGGCGGCTTCTGGCTGGTGTGGGACCGGCTCGCCCAGTTCTCGATCGTCGCGACGACCGAATGGCTCGACGCGCTGCCGCTGTTCTCCGAGCCGCTGGCCGCCAACTTCGACGACGACTCGCGCATCGACGACCGGTTCTTCTCGCTGCTGATCTTCCTGCACATCGGCATCCCGCTCGCGACGCTCGCCGTGATGTGGATCCACGTCCAGAGGCTGCAGCGGCCCGTCACGCAGGTGCCGCGCATCCTCGCGTGGGGAACGCTCGCCGCGCTCGCGGTGCTCTCGCTCGCGCTGCCGGTCACGAGCGACGCGCCCGCCGCCCTCGCGGTCGAGCCCGCGACGCTGCGCCTCGACTGGTTCTACCTCGCGCCGCACGTCGTCCAGTACGTCTGGTCGCCGCAGGCGTTGTGGGCGCTCGTCGCCGTCGCGGCCGTCGCGCTCCTGCTGCTGCCATACCTCTCGCGCGCGGCGCGCGCGCCGCGCCGGCCGGTCGCCGTCGTCGAGCTCGCGAACTGCAACGGCTGCCGGCGCTGCTTCGCCGACTGCCCGTACAACGCGATCGAGATGGTCGCGCGCACCGACGGCCGACCGCACCCGTTCCAGGCGAGCGTCGATCCCGACCTGTGCGCGGGCTGCGGCATCTGCGCGGGCGCCTGCCCGTCGTCGACGCCGTTCCGCTCGGTCGCCGACCTGGTGTCGGGCATCGACCTCCCGCAGAAGCCGATCGGCGCGGCGCGCTCGACGCTCGAGCGCGAGCTCGCGCGCGTCGCCGCGCCGCAGCGCAACGGGTCCGGCGCCTCGCCGCGCATCCTCGTCGTCGGCTGCGACGAGTCGGTCGACGTCGTCGCCCTGCGCTCGGCGGACACCGCCGCGATGACGCTGCTGTGCGCGGCGCAGCTCCCGCCGTCGTTCGTCGAGTACGCGCTTCGCAGCGGCGCCGACGGCGTGCTCGTGACCGGCTGCCGCGAGGGCGACTGCGTCTGGCGGCTGGGCCAGCGCTGGGTCGAGGAGCGCTTCGCGGGCGAGCGCGCGCCGCGCCTGCGCGGCGGCGTCCCGCGCGAGCGCGTGCGCATCGCATGGGCCGGCCCGCAGGACGGGACGCGGCTCACGCAGGCGATCGACGCGTTCCGGGACGAGCTCGCGTCGCTCCCGCCGGAATCCCGCGCTACACTCGTGCCGCCGAAGCGCGAGCGCCGCCCGTCCGATGCGCCGGCGTGATCCTGCCGACGCCATGAAAGCGACCGCCGCCGCCACCGCAGCTGCCGACCCGCAGGTCGCGCGCGTGGCCGTCGACGTCGCGTTCGGCCGATACGCGCTCGCGGTCCCGCGCGACGAGCGCGCGCGGCTCGCGATCGGGTGGCTCGCGCTTGGCGTCGCGTCGCTCGCGGCCTCGGGGCTCCTCGCCGTGTTCCTCGCGCTCGCGCGCACGCCCGGCGTCGGCCGATTCCTGCCGGCGGGCGACTTCTTCCGCACGGTGCTGGTCGCCCACGTCGACCTGTCGGTGCTGGTCTGGTTCGTCTCGTTCGCCGGAACCGTCTGGAGCCTCAACAGCACGCCGCGCGCGCTCGCGCTCGGCCGCTCGGCGCTGGTGCTGGCGATCGCCGGCACCGCCGCGATCGCCGTGGCGCCGTTCGTCGATCCCGCCGCGCCGATCATGGCCAACTACATCCCCGTGATCGACGGGCCGGTGTTCCTGTCCGGGCTCGCCGCCTTCGGCGCGGGCTCGGCGCTGCTCGTCGTGCGCGGGCTCTTCGCATCGCCGCTCGTCGGCGTCCGGCTCGACGGCGCGGGAACGCTGCGCTTCGGCGTCAACGCGGCGATCGTGGCGGGCGCCGTCGCGCTGCTCGCGTTCGCATGGTCGGGCGCGGTCGTGCCGCGATCGCTCGAGCCGCGCGCGTACTACGAGCTCGTGTTCTGGGGCGGAGGCCACGTGCTCCAGTTCGCGTGGACGCTGCTGCTGCTGGTCGCCTGGCTGCTGCTCGCCGACGCGTCCGGCGTGCGCGTGCCGGTCTCGCCGCGCGTCGTCGCGCTGCTGTTCGGCATCCAGCTCGTCGCGGTCTTCGCGACGACGCTCGTCTACCTCGCCTACGACGTCACGTCGGTCGAGCACCACCGGCTGCAGACCTGGCTCATGCGCATCGGCGGCGCGCTCGCGATCCCCGTGGTCGCCGCTGCGGTCGTCGCCGGCCTCGCGCGGCGCCTGCGCGACGGACCGGTCCCGGTGCACGCGCGGCCGCTGCTCGCGGCGCTCGTCGTGTCGATCGCGCTGTTCTGCACCGGCGGCGTGATCGGATTCCTGATCGAAGGCAGCGACGTCAGGATCCCGGCGCACTACCATGGCGCCATCGTCGGCGTGACGATCGCGCTGATGGGCCTCGCCTACTGGCTGCTGCCGCGGCTGGGCGCCGCCGCACCGCGGGCGAAGCTCGCGGTCTGGCAGTCGCTGCTCTACGGCGCGGGACAGCTCATGCACATCTCCGGCCTGCTCTGGTCGGGCGGCTACGGCGTGCAGCGCAAGGTCGCGGGCGGCGAGCAGGTGCTGCGCACGACGAGCGAGATCGCCGGCATGGGATTGATGGGCGCGGGCGGACTCGTCGCGGTGATCGGCGGCGTCCTGTTCGTCGTCGTCGTCGCGCTCGCGGTGCGCGACCGGCCGCGCGCGGGGACACGAGGGGATCCGGCTCGATGAACGGCCGGAGGCTCGCACGCCGCCTGTCGGTCGCCGCGGCCGTGCTGGTGTTCCTGGTGCTCGTGGCGAGCGCGTGGCTGCGCCACTCGCAGGCCGGGCTCGGGTGCGCCGACTGGCCCGCCTGCTACGGCGTGATCGTCGACACGACCGAGACGCCGCTTCCCGGCACGGCACTCGCGCGGCTCGTGCACCGCTTCGCCGCGACCGGAGCGCTCGTGCTGATCGCGGTCCTCGCGTTCGCCGCGCTGCGGCGCGCGGACGGCGTTCAGGTCGAGCGCCGGCTCGCCTGGCTTGCGCTCGCGATCGCACTCGCGCTTGCCGCGCTCGGCATCTGGACGCCCGGCGCGCGCGTTCCCGCCGTCGCGATCGGGAACCTGCTCGGCGGCTTCGCGTTGTTCGCCGCGCTGGCGGGGCTATCGGCGCGGCTGCGCGATCCGGTGCCGCGCGGCGGCGGTTCGACGCTCGCGCTGGTCGCGCTCGCAGTCGCCTTCGTCCACGTGATGCTCGGCGGCATGATCGGCGCGCAATTCGCGGTGACCGCGTGCCCGCCCGCGCTCTCGTGCCCGGCCGCCGATCTCTCGACGCTCGCCGGCTCCGGCATCCTCGATCCGCTGCGCGCGATCGAACTCGTCGACGGCCGCGCGCGCGCGCCCGCGGGCGCGGACGCGCTCGTCGTGCTGCACCGGCTCGCGTCGATCGCGGTCGTCGCGTTCGCGCTCGCGGCGGCATGGGCGGTACGCGCCGATCGCCCGCGCGCAGCGACGATCGCGGCCTGCGCGCTCGGGGCGCTCGCGATGGGCGTCGCGGCGACGCTGCGGCAGCCCACGCTCGTCGGCACCGTCATGCACAACGCGTTCGCCGCGCTGGTCGTCGCAGCACTCGCCGGCGCGGCAGCCGCGCGGCGATGACATCGGCCTGGCATCGATTCCGGTGGGTCCGGATTCGGCCGGACGCGAAGCATCATGCGTGTCGGGCTGAAGCCCGACCCACCACTGCCGGGGTGAAGCCCGACCCACGACGCTCGGTGCGGGAGCCCGTGGGTCCGGCTTCAGCCGGACGCAGTGCATACTGCCTGCCCGCCGAGATTGTCGGGCTGAAGCCCGACCCACGACGCTCGGTGGGTCCGGCTTCAGCCGGACGCAGTGCATACTGCCGGCCCGCCGAGATTGTCGGGGTGAAGCCCGGCCCACGAAGGTCGGGGTGAAGCCTGACCCACGAGGATCGCTGGCGCCGATGCGTCTCATGGCGGCCGTCTCATGGCGGCCTTACGCCGCGGTGATTCTTCTCATACAGGAGGCCGAAGATGTCCGCGCAAACGCCCGAGCGACTCTGCACGCTGTTCACCGAATGCTTCGGCGCGGGAGATCTGGACGCGCTGGTCGCGCTCTACGAGGATCAGGCGGTGCTGCTTCCGCAGCCGGGCCACATGGCGCGCGGACGCGTGGCGATCCGGGCGTCGCTCGCGGCGTTCCTGGCGATGAAGGGAAGCTTCCGGATGTCGCCGCCGAGGGTGATCCAAGGCGACGGCATCGCGCTGCTCTTCGCGGACTGGACGCTGGATGCCGTCGGGCCCGACGGCAGTTCGATCAATCTCGCGGGACAGACGACCGACGTCGCGCGGCGGCAGCCGGACGGCCGCTGGCTCTACGCGATCGACAGTCCGTTCGGCGTCGCCGGCATCGGCTGATCGACCCCGGCGTCCGACCCCGGTTCAGTCGCGCACCACGATCTCCGGTACGGCCCCTCGCAACCGCGCGAGCAGCTCGTCCGCTATCCTCGTGCCGCGCGGCGACGCGGCGACGAGCGCGTCATCGGCGCACCCGGTCGGACGGAAAGGCTGCAGCACCCATCGCTCCACGCCGAGCGACGCCAGCTCGTCGGCGAGACGCACGAGCGCGTCGTCCGGCACAAGATCCGGATGCACCGTCGTCCGTACCTCGTAGTCGACGCCCGACGCCGCGACGAGCCGCAGGCTCGCACCGGCGGCGGCGACGCGCTGATTGTCGTGCACCGGCTCGCCTCGATCGCGGTCGTGGCGCTTGCCTTCGCGGTAGCCTGGGCGCTGCGGGCGCAGCGTGCGATCGCCCTGTCGGTCGCTGCCGCCGCGCTCGCCGCACTGGCGATGGGTGTCGCCGCGACGCTGCGGCAGCCCTCGCTCGCCTTCACGGTCGCGCACAACGCGTGCGCGGCACTGCTGGTCGCGTCGCTGGCGTCGGCTGTGGCCCGGCGCGCGTAGCACTGCGGGTCCCGCACCTATGTGGGTCCGGCTTTAGCCGGACGCGTGTCGGCGTCACCGATGGACCGCGTCACGCACCGCATGCAGCTTCGCGCTTCCCTCGCTCTCCCCGGTGTCAGGCACGTGCCTGACACCGGGGAGAGCGAAAGCGCCCGACGGTGGCCCGATGAATCTCTCGCGACAGATCTCCGACGTCACACGCTGCGCGGTCGACAGGCCGTTCGACGCGGCAGGCGCGGGTAGACGACGCGCGAGCGGGCGACCTCTGGACACGTCGCCACCACAACCGCAGCAGGGAGCGGCTACTGCACGGGCACGTCGGGAGGCAACGCGCACCACACGACGACATTCGGTCCCGAGCCTTCCGCTACCCACCCGCTCGCGACCATTGCCGCTTGTATGGCATCGGACGTCGTATACCTGTGGTTGACATCCACGCTTCCGTTCCAGGCGCGGTGTACCCCCACCAGATTCACCGGACACGCGCCGGTCGCGAGGTCGACAGGGAAGATGCGGAACGCGTCCTCGCTTTCGAGGATCCACGCATCCGCGGCGTTCGCGATCAGGTAGTCGCACTCGGAGCGATAGGCCGAGTAGAAGTGCGTGTCGAGGCCTGCCTCGGGCTTGCCGTAAAACCGGCACGTGCTCGCGAAATCCGCCACCGGCGAACCAGACTTGATCACTGCAATGCTTTCGCCCGTGCGTTGCCAGCCGGGGAAATACCCTGAATCGAGTAGCGCGATCTCCGTCGCGGACGTCGTGAGGAAGTAGTGATCGCGCGGCGGGTTGTAGTACTCGATCGCCTTGGTTCCATTCGCGCTGTCGATCACCACGAACTGCCAAGTAAACGTCTTTGTCTCGCCGGTATAGGGCTGATCGGTGCGTCGGGCTTCGGCAACGTAGCGCACCGTGTAGGTGCCCGCCTCCAAGGGTCCGAGGTCTTCGAGGATCGTATAGCTGCCCAATACGTTTGCATAGCCAAGTTTGATCTTGGCTCGAATCTCAAAGGTTGCTCCAGTTCGAGTTACCCATTCCTCTTCGACGGTCGCGCCCACACTAGTGCTGTCGACGATAGTGAAGCTCGTTGGCTGACCCGGTGACGGAACCTTCGGCGTCGTATAGACGAAATTGGGGCTGATGACATCCAAAGCAGGCTGTGCTGCCGCTGCAAACGGCAAACCGGCTAGGGAAAAGGCCAGCGCGGAAGTAACCCAATGAACCATCAGCTTGTCGACTTCAACTTTAATAGTTGATATGGTAACATGGTATTGTGAGACAACCAACGAGCTTGGCCCAGCTACGGGACAGCCTGTGATCCGGACATCCACTCAACAACTGTGTCTAATCCTGTTTACTACAGGATTGGTACTCATGCCGAGCTTCGGCTCGGGCGCGAGCACCAATCCGGAAATTGCCATAGACCCAATCGATCGTCAGCTGTTGATCGTACTAGACCCTCGACTGAGTCCGCCCCGTTCCGTAGATCTGGTGAGGAAAGACACCTCCCGAGAGGGTGTCGCCGAGTTCTTGGCCGATATTGATGGATTCGAGTCCATCGTCAAGGTGCTAAACGCTTCCGAAAGCACTGACCTTGCAGAACTTCGAATTGCAGATCCACTTTCGCCGGAAGTATTGCTGAACGAGTACCTCATCATCACGTTGCGAGTCGGAGTCAACGCGGAACTCTTTCTCCAAGGAATCCGGAGGCATCGATGGGTACTAAGCGCCGAACGCAATTTCCGACTCAGATACTCTGCACGCTTCCTAGATCCCGGCACGTCGAGCAACCTTGGGACATACCAATGGGGGTTAACGGCATCGTCACCGCTAAATTTTGCGGGAGCGTGGGGGAAGCTCACCGGGACTGCGTACTTGGCGGCGGTCGACAATGGCGTGTACTGGGTCACGGGTCAGACACACCCAGACCTCAAGTCTGGGCTAAGACCGCACTTTTCGGCCCATGTTCCGACGCCGCCTGTTGACCCGCCGTACGTCCCGTTGACCGGCGATTTCGCTGAGGGATTCTCGTCGCCCATTGGTCACGGAACGCACGTGATGGGCCTGATGTTCGCGGATGACGCAGGCGCAGGATATGGCGTATCCGGTGCATGCCCAGGCTGCAGCGGATTCATTTATCGCATTGTACAAGCCGACCTAACAAACAGCCTCGTTGGATTGGCCCTAAGCGACGCGGTGCGTTCAGGTGCACAGGTCGTGAATCTCAGCCTCGGTTTTGCAGCACACGATAGCGATAACCTTCGACCGCCTACCTTTTGCACCAACTATCCCAATACATTTCTGTGCACGGCGCTCGCGCTGGCAAATTCTCGTGGCGCAACGGTCGTCGCTTCCTCTGGGAACAAGAAGGTTGCACTGGACTTTCCGGCCAATCAAGCGACTGTGATTGCTGTTGGCGGATTGGAAAAGGACGCCATAACGGGCGTCATCTCATTTTTTGCGAACGGTTATGAAAACCCGGGGGCGGGTCCCTGTCCTTTGCCAGGTCCTGGAAACGAAGAGACCGGCTCGAATTGTTCAGACAGTGCTGACCTGTCCAACAGCAAGTATCATTTCCTCGCGCCAGCGAAGGATGTGCTATCGACCTTCTACCTGGGCGCGGACTACAGCACTACGGTTCACTGTGGTGATAGATGGGATCCGTATTCGCCAACCGACCCACTGCACTACTTCGGAACCGACCAGCTCCAAACGGGGTATGGTACGTGCACAGGTACATCCATGGCCGCCCCGATCGTGAGCGGTCTCGTCGGACTCATGCGGTCGGCGAACCCGCTGCTGAATGCCGCAGACATCCAAGCGGTGCTGAAACGGCGTTCGAGTGGCGCCGGGACGCCGATTTCGCCTCAGTACGGCTGGGGCATCCCCAGCGCCGCCGATGCTGTGATTGCCGCGCTGAGCGGCGCGAACGCAGCAAATCCCAATCTCTACGATGCGTCGATCGTCAATCGAACGACACCGCTATTCTCCCTCTATTCGAGCCAAGGCAGGAATCACTTCTATACCGTAGTTCCGCAGATGGCTTCCGCCTCGATCCTTGGGACGCTCAAGCCCGCACCCAGCTACGCCGTGGCGCCGACGCAGTGGACTTCACTGTCATGTCCGACGCCACCACCACCCTGCAACAATGCCTCAATTGGGCTTCCCGGCGTGCAAGTGCTCAATCCGGATGGCACGAACGCCGGCGTAAACGCGGGCGTGCGGAATTTCGTGTCCGGCGGATTCGCGCCTGACGCAAATCCGAACCCCGGATACAGCCTCTCCAACTCCCTTGGCGTCGCTGCCCCATACGCGCAATGGACCCAGAAGATCCCGGATACGGCGCGACAACCACTCACCTTCTCGTTTGCCGCAGATACGCTCTATCCCTTGGCATACACACCGCGAGGTAACCTCGTCAGCGGTTACAACCTCTTCCCGGGCGTCACGACAATTGGCATCTATCCGCGAACTCTCATCAATGTCTACGTCAGCCACGTGAACCCGACCGGCGGAGCTGCGATGGTTCCGCTGTACCGGCTGAGCCGGAAATGCGGCGATTTCACGTCATCGGTTTGCACACCCGGTTCACCGAATTACAACGCGTTTCACGTGAGTCACTTCTACTCAACCTCGCCGACCGAGGTGGCGACGTTGACCACCGCGCCCTACAACTACAAGAAGGATGGTATCGAGGGGTATGTCTTCCCGACGTCGTACGCCAACGCGCCCGTCACGGGTGCGGCCCGACTGTGTCGTCTCCTCGATCCGGTTCGAGACGAAGCGATTCTCTTCCCCGGAACGGGAACCAACGGGAAGGCGTGCAATCCGCCCTTCCCCTCCTATGCAACAGGCAGCTACTACTCCAGCCAATTCGGGTCCGCCAACTGGATCGGCTGGATCGTTCCGAACTACGCGGGTAATTCCCCGCCTTCCGTCAGTCTGACGTCTCCTGCCAATGGCGCGACGTATTCCCTCGGGTCTTCTGTCCAACTCACGGCGACCGCCAGCGATTCGAATGGCATCGGGAGCGTCAAGTTCTACGCGAACGGGGTTCTGGTCGCCACCGACAACACATCCCCATACAACAAGTCCTGGACGCCGGCGGCAGCGGGGAGCTACAGGATCTATGCAATGGCAACGGACAACAACAGCGCGTCGTTGCAGGCAACGTCGAACCCGGTCGATATCACGGTCGGCTCGTGTCCCAACACGATCCCCACGATCGCCAATGCCGGCTTCGAGATCCCGTCGCTGGGATTCGGGAACTACGATGACGCACCGGCGGGCGCCTCTTGGACCTTCGTTCCGGTCTGGGGTGGAGGGCAGTCCGGGATCAGCGCGAACGGCAGTGTCTTCACCGATCATAATCCCAACGCCCCGGCGGGCTCGCAGGTCGGATACATCCAGGGTGCAAACACGATCAGTCAGGTCATCAACTTCCCGTCCTGTGGCACGTATCGCGTTCGGATCTCGGCGGCCCAACGCGACCTGTTTTACAACGAGTCGACTCTTGGCCTTGACCTGTACGTCGACGGCGCCTACCACGGGTCGCTTACGCCTGCTGACAGGAACTACGTAACTTTGACCTCGTCCCAATTCTACGTCTCGGCCGGCAACCACACGATCACGTTCCAGGGAGTGAACAACGGCTACGACAACAGCGTCTTCATTGACTCCGTGCAGATCATTTCGCCGTAGCAACTGCCCTTGTCCGCGGCCACCCACCGATTAGCGATCCCCGCGGATCAGGAGCACCCGCGAGGAACGCGAAGGAAGGCGGCCCCACGGTTCGGCAGATCGTCAGTCGCGCACGTCGACGCCCGGCACACGCTCGCGCAACCGCGCGACGAGGTCGTCCGCAATCCTCGTGCCGCACGGCGACGCGGCGATCAGCGCCTCGTCCGCGCAGCCGGTCGGCCGAAACGGCTGCAATACCCAGCGGCGCACACCGAGCGACGCGAGCTCGTCGGCGAGACGCACGAGCGCGTCGTCCGGCACGAGATCCGGATGCACGGTCGTCCGTACCTCGTAGTCGACGCCCGACGCGACGACGAGCCGCAAGCTCGCACCGGCGGCGGCGGCGCTGCCTGCGATGCCGGTGACCGCCGAATATCCGCTCGCCGGCGCCTTCACGTCGAGCCCGATCCAGTCCGCATCGTCGATCACTTCGTCGAGCCTGCGCGGGTACGCACCGCCCGTGTGCAGGCCGACCGCGAATCCGCGATCCGCCACCTCGCGCATCGCGGACCCGAGCGCCGCCTGCGCCGTCGGCTCGCCGCCGGAGAACACCACCGCGTCGAGGAGTCCGCGGCGGCCCTCGAGCCACGCGAGCGTCGATGCATAGTCCCGCGCGACAGGCCCGGTCGCGGGCTGGAGGTGCGGGTTGTGACAGTAGCCGCAGCGCCACGGGCAGCCCTGCAGGAACAGTACCGCCGCGAGCCTGCCCGGCCAGTCGGTCGTCGAGAACGGCGTGACGCCGCCGATGCGCAGCGCCATCGGGTCTCGCGCCTCGGTTGCGGTCGCGCGCTCGGCGCGCACGGCGGCGCCCTGCGGCGTCACAGGTGCGGCTGCGCGCACGCCTCGAGGAAGAACCGCCGCTCGGCGTGCTCGCCCTTCTTGCCGATGTTGAACGACGCGACGGGCCGGTGGTAGCCCATCACGCGGGTCCACACCTCGCAGCGCTGGCGCTCTTCGTCGGCGAGCGTGACCGTGGCTTCGGCGATGCGGCGGACGTCGGTCATGTCGTTCATGTCGGTGGTCTCCTGGGTCGGGTCGCCGGCATCGGCCGGCGCGTTGGAATGGCGATTCTCGCGGTTCCCGCGCCGCTCACGCCACGAGCTTGCGGCGCTTCTCCTCGAGGCGCTCCTGGTCGCACTTCGGGCAGTACTCGTGCTCGCCCGCCAGGTAGCCGTGCGACGGGCAGATCGAGAACGTCGGCGTGATCGTGATGTAGGGCAGCCGGAAGCGCTCGAGCGAGCGGCGCACCAGCGCCTTGCACGCGTCGGTCGAGGAGACGCGCTCGTTCATGTACAGGTGCAGCACGGTGCCGCCCGTGTACTTCGACTGCAGCTCCTCCTGCCGCGCGAGCGCCTCGAACGGGTCGTCGGTGAAGCCGACCGGCAGCTGCGAGCTGTTCGTGTAGTACGGCATCGCGGCCGTGCCCGCCTGCAGGATGTCGGGCCAGCGCTTGCGGTCCTCCTTGGCGAACCGGTAGGTCGTCCCCTCGGCGGGCGTCGCCTCGAGGTTGTACATGTGACCGGTCTCCTCCTGGAAACCGCGGATGCGCATGCGCACGTGGTCGAGCAGCCGCACCGCGAACGCGTGGCCCTCGGGCGTCGTGATGTCGTGCGCGTCGCGCGTGAAGTTGCGGATCATCTCGTTGATCCCGTTCACGCCGATCGTCGAGAAGTGGTTGCGCAGCGTGCCGAGGTAGCGCTTCGTGTACGGGAAGAGTCCCTGGTCGATCAGCCGCTGGATCACCTTGCGCTTGACCTCGAGGCTGTCGCGCGCCCAGCCGAGCAGCTCGTCCAGCCGCGCGTAGAGCCCGGCCTCGTCCCCCGAGTGCGTGTATCCCAGCCGCGCGCAGTTGATCGTGACGACGCCGAGCGATCCGGTCTGCTCGGCGCTGCCGAAGAGCCCGTTGCCGCGCTTGAGCAGCTCGGTCAGGTCGAGCTGCAGGCGGCAGCACATCGACCGGATCATGTTGGGCTTGAGCTCCGAGTTGAGGAAGTTCTGGAAGTACGGAAGCCCGTACTTCGCCGTCATCGCGAACAGCGCCTCGCAGTTCGGGTGGTCCCAGTCGAAGTCCGGCGTGATGTTGTAGGTCGGGATCGGGAACGTGAACACGCGTCCCTTCGCGTCGCCCTCGGTCATCACCTCGATATAGGCGCGGTTGATCATGTCCATCTCGGCCTGCAGCTCGCCGTAGGTGAACGGCATCTCGCGGCCGGCGATCACCGGCACCTGCTCGCGCAGGTCCTCGGGGCAGGTCCAGTCGAACGTCAGGTTCGTGAACGGCGTCTGCGTGCCCCACCGCGACGGCACGTTCAGGTTGTAGATCAGCTCCTGGATGCTCTGCTTGACCGCGTCGTAGCTCATGCCGTCGGCGCGGACGTACGGCGCCATGTACGTGTCGAACGAGCTGAACGCCTGCGCGCCCGCCCACTCGTTCTGCAGCGTGCCGAGGAAGTTGACGATCTGGCCGACCGCGCTCGACATGTGCTTCGCGGGTCCGGCCTCGACCTTGCCGGGCACGCCGTTCAGGCCCTCGAACAGCAGGCGCCGCAGCGACCAGCCCGCGCAGTAGCCGGCGAGCATGTCGAGGTCGTGGATGTGCACGTCGCCCTCGCGGTGCGCGCGGCCGATCTCCGGCGCGTAGACGTGCGAGAGCCAGTAGTTCGCGACCACCTTGCCGGAAACGTTCAGGATGAGCCCGCCGAGCGAGTAGCCCTGGTTCGCGTTCGCGTTGACGCGCCAGTCCTTCTGCTCGAGGTACTCGTCGATCGACGCGGCGACGTCGACCAGCGTCTTCTTCTGGTCTCGCAGGCGCGCGTGCCGCTCGCGGTGGACGATGTAGGCGCGCGCGGTGTCGAACCAGCCTGCCGCGGCGAGCGTGCGCTCGACGGTGTCCTGGATCACCTCGATCCCGGGATCGCCGGGGGACCCGCGCAGCGCGAGCGAGAGGCCCACCGCCTCGGCGAGCCGTTCCGCCTCCGCCTTGCCGAACTCGCCGGTCGCGCCCCCGGCCCTCTCGATGGCCGACGCGATCTTGCCCAGCTCGAACGGCGCCCGCCGGCCGTCGCGCTTGACCATCGCGTGCGGCATCGCGGGCGACCCGCGAGGTTCGGCGAGACTTTCCGCGGCTTCCTGCGTCATCGACCCCTCCCTGGTGCGGCGCAACATCGTTTCCCCCTCCCACCACAACATGTTGGGGTGGGAGGCGAGCCTAGCCCCGAGGGATGGGGGTCGCAACGGCTGATCGCGCTGTCCGAGGGTTTTCTTGACGCGGGTCAAGAAAATCGCGCCGGCGCGTCGCGCGTTGCTTGATCCGCATGACATCGGGAGGTCCGCTCGTCTGGGTAGAATGCCGCGATGCGTCAACGCTGCCTCCGATCGGGTTCGGCCTGGCTCGCCCTGGCGGCGATGCTGGCTTCGCTCGCCCTGCCCGCCCACGCGCTTCCGGCGCGCGCGTCGATGGGAGGCGTCGGCGGCGACCTGTGCGTCGGAGGGAAGGTCGTGCCCGGCACTCCCGCGAGCGCCGGGGCGGTCCACGCGTGCGACGCGTGCTGCGGCTCGTCCGCGGCGCCTCCGTCCGCGCCTCCCGCCTCCGGCGTCGTTCCGGCCGCGCACGCGCGCATCGCCGCGCCGACGTCGCCACGGTGCTCGGCCGCCGACGTGCTCGCCGCGCCGGCGCGCGCGCCGCCGGCCTGATCCCGATCGCCATCGCGGCGGGATGCCCGCCGTCGTCGCGCCGGCTTCGCGCCGGCCTTTGTCGCCGCCCACCGCGGCCGAGAAAACAGGGATCGGATTCGCCATGAACATCGTTCGCACGCTCACGCTCGCCGCCGCGCTCGCCGCGGCCCCCGCCGCGCTCGCCCAGGTCGCCGTCGTCGACCCGTGGGTGCGAGGCACCGTCGCCGCGCAGAAATCCACCGGGGCGTTCATGCAGTTGCGCTCCGCGTCGGACGTTGCGCTCGTCGGCGCGTCGTCTCCGGTCGCCGGCATCGTCGAGATCCACGAGATGAAGATGGACGGCGGCGTGATGCGGATGTCCGCCGTGCGCAAGCTCGGCCTGCCCGCCGGCAAGACCATCGACCTCAAGCCCGGCGGCTACCACGTGATGCTGATGGCGCTGAAGGCGCCGCTCAGCGAGGGCGACAGCGTGCCGATTTCGCTGACGTTCGAGGACAAGGACGGACGCGCGTCGACGATCGTCGTCAACGCGCCGGTGAAGGCGCTGACCGCGGTCCCGGCGCCCGCGCACACCAGGCACTGACCTCGGGGGCGGGACCGGGCCGAGGGCGGTCCCGCGTCGCGCTTCGCATCGGAACGCGCGCTGCGCGATGATGGCGGGCGCGCCCGGCACGACCCGGGTGCGCCACCGCCACGATGAGCCTCTCCGCCATCGGGCCCGGCGCCTGGCTGGGCATCGCGCTCGTCGCCGCCTACCTGGCGTGGCTCGGCATGTTCTTCGCGCGCGTGCGCCCGTGCGTCATGGACGCGCTTGGCCGCCGCCTGAAGGTCGAGGTGCGCGAGTCGACCAACATCCTCGACGCCGGTACCTACGACATCGAGGGCACGGGCGCGACGCTTCCGAAGACCGGCGCCGTATACGCCGCGGACCTCGCGCTGCTGGTCGTCGGTACGGTGGGCGTCGCGGCGCTCGTGTTCATTCCCGCGTTCCTCGTCGCCGAGAGCGGCGCGCTGTTGCCGCTCGAAGGCAGGATCACCGGGCGCAGCGTCGCGATGCGGGCCGTCGGGACCGCAACGATGGCGTCGGCGCCAGGGAAGGCGAAGCTCGGCGTCGAAGCGGTCAACGACGGGCGCGAGGGCCTGCGCCAGTGCCGCGCGACCGTTGACGGCTACACGTCGCGCAATGGCTATCTCCACGGCAGTTCCGCGTGGTTCGATCTCGCGACGGGCGAGCGCCGGGCGGTCGAGATCGCGCTCGACGCGGTCAATCCGCCCGCGGGCGAGCACCGGTTCCGCGTGAAGGTCGAGTGCGCGAACGAGCGGCTCGCGGTGACCGACGCGTCGCTGCGGGTGACCGCGTCCCGCTGAAGCAGCACGTTCATGGCGTCGGGCTGAAGCCCGACCCACCGCTGCGTCGTGGGTCGGGCTTCAGTCCGACTCGCCGTCGTGGGTCGGGCTTCAGTCCGACTCGCCGTCGTGGGTCGGGCTTCAGCCCGACTTGCCGTCGTGGGTCGGGCTTCAGCCCGACTTGCCGTCGTGGGTCGGGCTTCAGCCCGGCTTGCCGCCGTGGGTCGGGCTTCAGCCCGGCTTGCCGCCGTGGGTCGGGCTTCAGCCCGACTTGCCGCCGTGGGTCCGGCTTCAGCCCGACTCGCCGCCGTGGGTCCGGCTTCACCCCGACTCGCCGCCGTGGGTCCGGCTTCACCCCGACTTGCCGTCGTGGGTCGGGCTTCACCCCGACTCGCCGCCGTGGGTCGGGCTTCAGCCCGACTTGCGAGCGCCGCGGCGCGCGGCTACTTGCGCAGCGCGTCGATGCCTTCGGCGACGCCCTTCAGCGTCAGCGGATACATGCGTGGCCCGAGCGCCTTGAGCACGATCTGCGTCGATCGCGTGTACTCCCACGCGCGCGGCGGCTCCGGGTTGAACCAGACGCGGTGCCTGAAGTGCTCGAAGATCCGCGCGAGCCACGCGATGCCGGGCTCGTCGTTGCTGTACTCGACGCTGCCGCCGGTCTCGAGCAGCTCGTAGGGACTCATCGCCGCGTCGCCCACGACGACCACGCGCCAGTCCGGCCCGTAGGTGCGGATCAGCTCGAGCGTCGACTTGCGCTCGGCGTGCCGGCGCGTGTTGTCGCGCCAGACGTGATCGTAGATGCAGTTGTGGAAGTAGTAGTGCTCGAGGTGGCGGAATTCGCTCTTCGCCGCCGAGAAGAGCTGCTCGCACACCTCGACGTGCGGGTCCATCGATCCCCCGACGTCGAGGAACAGCAGCACCTTGACGCGGTTGCGGCGCTCCGGCTGGAGCTTCAGGTCGAGCCAGCCGGCGTTGCGCGCCGTCCCCTCGATCGTGCCGTCGAGGTCGAGCTCCTCGGGCACGCCCTCGCGCGCGAACTTTCGCAGGCGCCGCAGCGCGATCTTCAGGTTGCGCGTGTTGAGCTCGACCTCGCCGTCGAGATTCGCGAAGTCGCGCGCGTCCCACACCTTGACCGCGCTGCGCGCGCCGCCTTCGGCCTGTCCGATGCGGATGCCTTCCGGGTTGTAGCCGTAGGCGCCGAACGGGCTCGTCCCGCCGGTTCCGATCCACTTCTTCCCGCCCGCGTGCCGCTCCTTCTGCTCGGCGAGCCGCTGCCTGAGCAGCTCCATCAGCTTGTCGAGGCCGCCCAGTGCGTCGATGCGCCGCCTGTCCTCCTCGGAGAGCGTGCGCGTGAACTCCTTCTTCAGCCATTCCTCGGGGATCGTTGCGCGGATGTCGAAGATCGCGTCGACGCCCTTGAAGTAGCTGCCGAACGCGAGGTCGAAACGGTCGAAGAGCTGCTCGTCCTTGACGAGCGTCGTGCGCGCGAGCGCGTAGAAGTCGTCGATCGACAGCGACACGACGCGCGCCTCCAGCGCCTCGAGCAGCGTCAGGAACTCGCGCGTCGAGACCGGGAGCTTGAACGACTTGAGGTGCAGGAAGAAATCGACCAGCATCGCGGGCACGTCAGGCGGCGAACAACCCTGCGGCGACGAGCGCCGGCGTCGCGAGGTTGACCATCACGTTGCGACCCATCGCGGGGAGCAGCGCGTCCACGTCGTCCGGCTGGCGCAGCGCGTCACGCGCCGCGGGAATCGCGAGCGCGAGCGTCGCGAGACCGATCAGGCTTTGCCACGGCAGCACGCCCACGACGACGCCGACGACGAGCGAGAGGTAGGCCGCCGCGTACAGCGCGACGAACACGCGTGCCGCGCGCAGCCGACCCCAGACGATCGGCAGGTGGCGCCGCCCCACCTCGCGGTCCGCCTCGACGTCGGGAAACTGGTTCAGCAACAGCAGCGCGTTCACGAGGAAGAACGGCACGAGCGCCGCGACGCCCGAGGCGGTGTCGTAGCGCCCGGACACCGCGATGTGCGTACCGACGACCATCAGCGGGCCGAATCCCAGTCCCGGCGCGACCAGGCACGCGAACGGATGGCGCGTGATCCAGCTGGTGTACGCGACGATCAGCAGGAGGCCGGCGACGCCGAGCGGCACCAGCACCGCGCCCCGCATCGCCACCAGCCCGAGCCCGATCGTCGCGACGATCACGAGCGAGACGACGGCGACCGCGAGCGCGAGCGGCGCGGCGGCGGGATCGGCCGGCAGCACGCCGCTTCCGCCCGAGAACGGCGTGCGCCGCGTCCTCAAGTCGAGCCCGCTCCTGAAGTCCAGGTACTCGTTGAAGGCGTTGACGCTGACGTGCGCGGCGAGCGCGGCGAAGAGCGCGAGCGTCGCGAGCGGCCACGCGACACGGCCCTGCGCGTGGTACGCGGTCGCCACGCCGAGCAGCACGCACACGAGCGAGAGCGCGAGAAACGGAACGCGCATCGGGCCGAACAGTCGGCGTGCGGTGCTCATCGTGCGCCCTCCCGGTTCGTGGCGTCGCCGGCCGCCGTCAGCGCGGCCGCTCGAGCTGGAATGCGAGGTGCTTCTTCACCGCCGGCCACTCGCTGTCGATGATGCTGAACACGACCGTGTCGCGCCTGATGCCGTCCGCGCTCACCTGGTGGTTGCGCAGCACGCCGTCCTGCTTCGCCCCGAGTCGCTCGATCGCCGCGCGGCTCGCGTGGTTGAACCAGTGGGTGCGGAACTCGACCGCGATGCAGGAGAGGGCTTCGAATGCGTGCGTCAGCAGCAGGAGCTTGCACTCCGTGTTGAGCGGCGTGCGCTGCACGCGCTTCGCGTACCACGTGTGCCCGATCTCGATCCGGCGGTTCGCCACGTCGACGTTGAAGAATCGCGTGCAGCCCACGACCGCGCCGGTCGCGTCGCGCACGACGAACGGCATCGCGTCGAACCGCTCGCGCATGTCGAGCGCGGTCGACACGTATTCGGCCATCCTCTGCGGCGGGGCGACGCCGGTGTACCAGAGCCGCCACAGCTCGCCGTCGCTCGCCGCCTCGGCGAGCGGCGCGACGTGCGACGCCTCGAGGGGCTCGAGCGTCGCATGGCGGCCGACCAGCGTGACCGGTTCGATGAATCGCGTCATTCGCGCTGCCTCTCCGGGCCGGCCACAGCCGGTCGACTTCCCGCCTCTGCGGGTTCGGCTTCAGCCGGACGCCCTTGCCACTCCTGTGGGTCCGGCTTCAGCCGGACGCCTTCGCCACTCCTGTGGGTCCGGCTTCAGCCGGACGCCTTCGCCACTCCTGTGGGTCCGGCTTCAGCCGGACGCCTTCGCCACTCCGAACTTCGTCAGGCTGAAGCCTGACCCACGACACCCTCTCATCGACGCGCCGAGCTTTCCTGTGGGTCCGGCTTCAGCCGGACGCCCTTGCCACTCCTGTGGGTCCGGCTTCAGCCGGACGCCTTCGCCACTCCGAACTTCGTCAGGCTGAAGCCTGGCCCACACCACGGGCCTTGCCTGCAATCATCGGCTCCGCGACATGAACGCCACCCGCTCGAACAGGTGGACGTCCTGCTCGTTCTTGAGCAGCGCGCCGTGCAGCGGCGGAATGACGACCTTGCGGTCGGCACTGTGCAGGGCCTCGGGAGGGATGTCCTCGGCGAGCAGCAGCTTGAGCCAGTCGAGCAGCTCCGAGGTCGACGGCTTCTTCTTGAGCCCCGGCACGTCGCGCAGGTTGAAGAACACCTCGAGCGCCTCGGCGAGCAGCGCCTTCTTGAGCCCCGGGTAGTGGACGTCGACGATGCGCGTCATCGTCTCCCTGTCCGGGAAGCGGATGTAGTGGAAGAAGCAGCGGCGCAGGAAGGCGTCGGGCAGCTCCTTCTCGTTGTTCGACGTGATGACGACGAGCGGGCGGTGCCTCGCGACGACCGTCCGGTGCAGCTCGTAGACGTAGAACTCCATCCGGTCGAGCTCGCGCAGAAGGTCGTTGGGAAACTCAATGTCGGCCTTGTCGATCTCGTCGATCAGCACGATCGCGGGCGACTCGCTGTCGAACGCCTCCCACAGCACGCCCTTCTTCACGTAGTTCGCGATGTCGGCGACCTTCGCGTCGCCGAGCTGCGAGTCGCGCAGGCGCGACACCGCGTCGTACTCGTAGAGCCCCTGCTGCGCCTTGGTCGTCGACTTGACGTGCCATTGGTGCAGCGGGCGGCCGAGGCTTCGCGCGATCTCCTCGGCGAGCATCGTCTTGCCGGTCCCGGGCTCGCCCTTGACCAGCAGCGGGCGCTCGAGCGCGAGCGCGGCGTTGACCGCGAGCTTCAGGTCGTCGGTCGCGACGTAGGTATCGGTGCCTTCGAAGCGCATGGTCCGCGGCGGGGATGGGGGGGCGGATCCGAGATGTTACCGCGATTGCGGCGGGGAGCGCCGGCCCGCGCGCTAGCGCGCCAGCGCCTGCGCGAGCCACAGCGCGGCCATGCCCGCGCCGAGCGTCTTCAGCGTGCTGTGCGTGAAGAACGCGACGACCGTGGCGACGATCGCCGCCGGAACGCGCGGACTCGTTCCGGCCAGCGCCTCGGCGGTCGGCGGAACGAGAACCATCGGCACGACCAGCGCGGTCAGCATCGCGGCCGGCACGAACTTGAGTGCGCGGGCGAGCAGCGGCGGCATCTCGCGGCTCGCGAAGAACGCGATGAACGACAGGCGCGACAGGTAGTTGAGCGCGCCGACGACGACGATCACGATCCAGAGCTTCAGCGCGCCTTCCACCGCTCCCCCATCATGTCGACGAGCGTGCCGGCGACGATGCCGATCAGGCCCGCCGCGACCAGCGCGAGCTTCATCGGCAGCGCCTCGAGCGCGACGACGGCGACGCCCGCGACGACCGCGGCGGCGATCGACGGCGTGGTGCGGAACAGCGGCGCGACGAGCGCGATGAAGCACAGCGGCACCGCGAAGTCGAGCGACCACGAGGCGGGAATCGAGCTTCCCGCGAAGAATCCCGCCATGTTCGTGACGATCCACATGCCCCAGAGCGCGACGCCGCAGCCCAGGAAGTGCAGCCCGCCGCCGCGCGGGTCGTCCTTCGCGTTGAAGCGCCGTATCGCCGCCGCGAACGCCTGGTCGGTGAGCAGGAACGCGAGCCCTCGCTGCCACGACCTCGGCAGCGGCTTGAGGTACGGCGCCATCGCGGCGCTGTACATCAGGAAGCGCAGGCCCAGCACGAAGCAGGTCAGCACGATGATCGCGACCGGCGCGTTCGCCGCATAGAGCTGCACGGCGAGGACCTGCGCCGCGCCCGAGAAGATGATCAGCGCCATGCCGAGCGCCGCGAACCAGTCCGCGCCAGCCGCCGCCGCGCCCACCCCGCACACGAGGCCGAATGGCACCAGGCCGACGCACGCGGGCAGCATCTCGACGAAGCCTTCGCGGAAGTCCCTCGAGGCGAGCAGGTGGCGCATCGGATCGGAAGGCCGGGAAAACGAGGAGGGGAGGCGGGCGCCTCCCCTCGGTGGCGGCGATTCTACGCGACTGGCGCGCCGCATCATCGGCGCCGCGCGCCGCCTCCCGGACCGCGTTCGCCGGTCGAGCGCTCGCGCTCCCCCGCAGTCAACCGGCCTGAAATCACCGGGTTGTCGTCGGCCAGCGGTTAAGATGCGGCGATCCCCGCCGTCACCGGGCGCGAGCCGGGATGGGCAACGGCCCATGCCGGTGGCATGACATTTGCATTTCCCGATTCCCGATACCGCTTCTTCCGCCGCGAGACCCCGATGAGCACCGCAGGCCCGCCCGACCCAGCCGAACTGGCCTCGTTCGTCGAGCAGTTCGTCGTCGCGGTCGACTTCCAGACCGCGGTCCCCGTCGCGGGCGACACGAAACTTGCCGACCTGCCCGAGTGGGACAGCCTGGCCGCGCTGGGCGTCATCGTGATGTGCGACACCGACCATGGCGTGACGATCACGGGCAACGACCTCAAGGAGTGCGTGACCGTAGGCGACATCCTCGCGAAAGTCCGCGTGAAGAAGGGGCACTGATGGCCGCCGTCACGCTCGAGCGGGTACGCATCAGGGGGCTCGCGTCCTGCGTCCCGAAGGCATCGGTCGGGAATCTCGACTGCGCCGAGGACAAGCGCTCCGAGCGCGAGCGGCTCGTGCGCAACATCGGGATACTCACGCGCCGCATCTGCTATCCGTGGCAGTTCTTTTCCGACCTGGCGAAGGCCGCTGCCGAGCGCCTGCTTGACGCCGTGGAATGGACGCGCGAGGAGATCGATGCGCTGATCGTGGTCACCCAATCTCCGGACTACCTGATCCCGGCGACGGCAATCATCATCCAGGACCGGATGAAGCTGCCGACAACCACGATCGCCTACGACATCAACCTCGGCTGCTCAGGCTATCCATTCGGGATCTACACCGTCGGAAGCATGCTCTCGTCGGGCGGGATCAAGAAAGCGCTGCTCCTCGTCGGCGACAAGTGCGCGAGCCTGAACGATCCGCTGTTCTCCGATTGCGGCACGGCGACGGCGCTCGAATTCGATCCCGGCGCGCCGCCGATCCATTTCGACCTCAACAGCGACGGGTCGGGATATCGCGCGATCATCCTGCCCGTTGGCGGGCATCGCGAACCGACGCAAATCCATCACCTGCTCCCACGCAGGGACGCCGACGGCGAGACTCGTCGCGACGCCGATCTGATCCTCGACGGCACTGCGGTGCTCAATTTCTCGACGCAGCGGGTGCCGCCGGCGCTCCGGTCGCTGTGCGAATACGCAAAGACCCCGCTCGAGTCGATCGATTACTTCGTGCTGCACCAGGCGAACCGGATGATCAACGAGACCATCCGCAAGAAACTGCAGCTCGCGCCCGAAAAGGTCCCGTCGACGCTCTACGATTTCGGCAACACCAGCTCGGCGTCGGTACCCCTGACGATGACCGTCAGACTGCGCGACGCGCTGACATCCGGACCGGCAACCGTGCTGATGTCGGGCTTCGGCATCGGGTTGTCGTGGGGAAGCTGCATCGTTCGCACCGAGGGCATCGTGATGCCCGAGCTGGTGGTAGTGTGAGCGACGATCCGTACTCGCTCGCGGGGAAGCGCCTGCTCGTCACCGGCGCCTCGTCGGGCCTCGGGCGAGCGATCGCGATCGCCTGCGCCGGCCGCGGTGCCGCGATCGTCGCCACGGGGCGCGACGAGCCGCGCCTGGGCGATACCCGCGCTGCGCTCGAAGGCGACGGCCACGCTGTCGTGGTCGCCGACCTTAACGAGGCCGAAGGCCGTAACAAGGTCATCGCCGCCTGCGGCACGCTCGACGGCATCGTGCACAGTGCCGGCATCTCGCGCCTGTCGCCGATGCGCCTGGCAACACCGCAGCACCTGGCCGACGTCTGGAAGATCAACTACGAGGCGCCGATGCTGATGACGCAGAAGCTGCTCGCGAAGAACCTGGTCGCAGCCAACGGCTCGATCCTGTTCATGTCGTCGATCGCGGCGTACATCGGCGTGGCCGGCGTCGGTGCCTACTCGGGCACCAAGGCGGCGCTCATCGCCACGATGCGCTGCATGGCCATGGAAGTGGCGAAACGCGGCATCCGCGTCAACTGTCTCGCGCCCGCGCTGGTCGAGACGCCACTGCTCGCCGCCACGGAGTCGATTGTCGCATCGCTCGACGCGCAACGCGCCGCCTATCCGCTCGGCTTCGGCAAGCCCGCGGATGTCGCGAACGCGGCGGTCTTCTTCCTGTCCGGCGCGAGCCGCTGGATCACAGGGACGACGCTGGTGATGGACGGCGGACTCACGATCAGCTAGGAGCAGGCGATGAAGGACCTCGTCATCATTGGCGCGGGCGGCTTCGGCCGCACGATCTACTGGCAGTGCGACGCCGACTACGCCAACCACCGCGAGTGGACGATCAAGGGCTTCCTCGACGACCGCCCGCACATCCTCGATGGCTTCGGCATCGACAAGCCGATCCTCGGCAGCCCGTTCACCTACAAGGCGGATCCAAACGAGATCTGGCTGTGCGCGCTCGGAGAGCCGCAGATGCGCGTCAAGTATGCGGCGCCGCTGGTCGCCCAGGGCGTCGAGTTCATCAATCTGCGCACCGAGGTCGCCTATCCGGCGTCCGCCAGGCTCGGGCAGGGGATCATCTTCGAGCGCAAGGTGCAGGTGGGCAGCGACACCCGCATCGGGGATTTCGTCACGATCCTGTCGATGTCGGTGATCGGCCACGACGTCACGATCGGCGATTACGTGCAGATCGCGAGCTTCACGTTCATCGGCGCGCGCGCCCGCATCGGCAACGCCGTCCAGATCCACCCGCACAGCTGCATCCTGCCGGACGTGAAAGTGGGTGACCGCGCGGTCATCGGCGCCGGGAGCATCGTCGTCAAGGACGTGCCGCCCGACTGCACCGTGTTCGGGAATCCCGCGAAGATCGTCTTCTCGCGCTGATGCACTCGATCCTCGCCTCGACCGACTACACCTCGCCCGAGGTCCTCGTCGGCGAGGAGCGGCGCCTGTTCCGGCGGTTGTGGATCCTCGCGGGCTTCCGCTCGCTGCTCGACGCGCCCGACGCGTTCGTGACGCATCGCATCGGCGGCATCCCGGTCGTCGTGCAGAACACGGCAGACGGGCTCAAGGCGTTCGTCAACCAGTGCGCGCATCGCCAGTCGCCGGTGCAGAACGCCGACTTCGGCCAGCGGCGCCTCGCCTGCCCCTACCACGGCTGGGTCTACGACGACGCCGGCCGCGTCAAGTCGGTTCCCGGCAACGAGGCGAACTACGGCTTCGCCGCCGGGACGATCGCGACGCTGCACCTGAAGCCGGTCGCGCTGCGCGTGGTCGGCGGTCTCGTGTTCGTCAACCTCGATTCCGACCCGATGCCGATCGACGAGCAGTTCCACGGGCCGTTCCTCGAGCGGCTGGAGGCGGTGACCGGTGTCGTCGGCGACGACGCGTTGTTCGCGAAGTTCGACGGCGCGTACAACTGGAAGCTCAACTTCGAGAACGTGATCGACTGGAACCACGTTCCATTCGTGCACGCGTCGAGCTTCGCGTCGCTGATGCCGACGTTGCGTCCCGCGGCGCCCGGCGAGCGTCCCGCATCGCCGCCGCCCGTCCCGGACGACGCGATCGAGGACGACCTGCGGGAGCTGTCGTACGAGGCGCGCGCGCCTTTCGACTTCCAGGCCTGGCCTTGGCACGAGGCGGTCGAGCGCTGCACGGAGACCGGCGAGTACCTGAACCTGTTCATCTATCCCAACGTCAACTACGTCGTGATGGCGGGGGTGGTGCACCTGATCCAGCAGTTCTGCCCGATCACCCCCGATCGCACCGAGGTGCGGCTCACCATGGCGCTCGGACGAAGGAAGCAGCGACTCCCTGCGGCCCCGGCGATTCTCTGGGGACAGCTCAAGGCCGAGAAGCGCGTGATCGACGAGGATGTCGCCGTGTTCGAGGGCCTGCAACGCGGATTTCACGACGGCACGCCGCGCGCTTACCACGGCGCCTACGAGTACCGGTTGCGGCGCGTCGCTAAGGTCTACCGGCGCCTGATGGAGGCCGCGTGAGCGACGTGCGCCAGCTCGTCGTGATCGGCGAGGCGCCGCTCGCGACGCTTGCCGGCGCGATCGGCATCATGGAACGTGGCACCGGCAACGTACGCGTCGTCGAACTGACGCCCGATCGCATCGCCACCGACCCGCTCGACTTCCTCGCCGACCATCCGGCCGACGCGACCCACGTCTTCGCCGCCATCGGCCTCTCGGCGCTCAACTACGCGCGCTTCGACCTTTGGGCGAAGCTCAGGATCAAAGGCTATCGCTGCGCAACGCTGGTCCATCCCCGCGCGCATGTCGACCCCTCGGCGGTGCTCGCCGACAACGTGCTGGTGGGGCCGAATGCGTCGATCGAGCCGGACGTGCACATCGGTCGCGGCACGATCGTCGGTGCCGCGACGAGCATCGGCACGGCGGCCGAGATCGCACCCTGGTGCTGGTTCGCGCGCGGGGTCGTGATCGGCGCGCTGGCGAGCGTGGGGGCGCACTCGGTGCTCGGCACGGGCGTGCAGTTCGCCGACCGCACGCAATTCCCGGGACCGGGTGAGATCGACGTCGCCGGGACCTATCGAGGCGCCATCCTGGCGGGGATGTTCGTGTCACCGGAGTTTCCGAATCCCGGTGCGCGCTTGGTTCGAACGCATTGACCTTCGAGACGTCGCGTGAACGTTCGTGCACTTGCCTGCCGATGTGTCCGGGCAAGCCGCTCCTCAAACGGAAACGCGATCGGCGCGATCGTCGAATTGACTGGGCAGGGCGGTTCTCGCGTCGCGGAGACCTGTGTGGACTACCAATTCTCAACGGGTGCCGCAACGTGGTCGCGTTCGACTACGACCTCCCTCGGAACGAACGGATGCTCGCCATCGTCCGCATCCGCCTTTCGCAAGTCCGCGCTTGCGCTCCCCCGGGCACGAATCCGGGCAGCGGAACCTTGCCACGAGCCTCGCCCATGCTGCCTCCGCCAGCCTGGCCGGGGTGCGGAGGCTTCGCGCGCGTCGACCTGGAGGAGGGAACTTCCGGAACCGGGGAAGCCTCGTTGTTCACGCACCGGCATGCATGTGCCCCTCGACCGTCACGCACACGCGGGAGTGGGGCATCGTGCGGGGCGCGGCAACCGGTGCTGAGCTGGCGGCGCTCGCGTCCCGGCGAGAGACCCTCATGAACGTGACCTCCATCACGTACTGCGAGGATCTTCTTCGTCCGACTCGCGCATTTGCGTGGGGATTTCTCGACTTCGTCGAAGAGGCCATCTTCCAGGGTGCGGCATTGCGCATCGGCAATCCCGTCGGGCGCCCACCATGCGACTCGATTGCATCCGGATTCTCGCTCGATCGGTTCTACGGCCTGGCGGGCGGACTTCCCGACCAGGATCGCTGGATCGCCTGTTACATGACGATCCCGAAGGCTGCGGAGGCCTATCTCGCCGACCATCTGAAGGCCGGGACACTTCTCATGTCATTCGAGCTGCCGCCCTGGCTTCAAGCCGTCTGTAACGATCGCGGCGTCCCCTGGATCGACCTCCGGCCTTCGCCGATCAGATTTGCGCGCGATCTCTACATCGCGATCCGAACCAGCCATCGCGGAATTGCCGAGCGTCTTGCCGCGTTCGACGTTCCGGAAAGCGAGATACGCCTGGAGGCGTCGCTGCTGGCTGCATCAGTGCGAATGCACCAGCGGCGGCTGGAGGAGGCCGGGCGATTCACGTTCGATCTCGACGACTCGCTCGTCTACGTCGCCCAAGCGCCGTACGACGCCTCGCTCATCAGGATGTCGAGCGGCGTCGTGGGACTCGGGGACTACCTCGACAGGGTCAGGGCCATTGCCGGCACCCGGCGAGTCTTGTACAAGCCCCACCCTTTCGCCGAATGGCACGCGGAGTCCGAGCGCGCGCTGTTGCGGGACGCTTTGGGCCGGCGAGTGGAATTGTGCCGACAGAACGCCTATCAAATACTGGCGGCGCGATGCAATGTGGATCTCGTCGGCTTGTCGTCCGGCCTGCTGCAGGAGGCCCGGTACTTTTCGAAGCGCGCCCACATACTGTTCCAATCGCTGGTACCCCTGAACGCGCACGGGCAGATTTCCAATGTTCACGCGTTTCACCAAGTACGCTTTGCAGAGTTCCTGTCGCCTGCGTTCTGGCATCGTGTCCTAGCGCCGGATCGCTCGGTCCCGGATTTCAGTTCGCTTTCGCCAGTCCAGCCCAATCACGCACGAGAATTGCTCGATCAATGGTGGGACTACTCGAAGTGCATGATCTGGGAGCGCTCGCTCTGGATCGAGGGGTTTACCCGCTCCGGTGGTGGACTGCTCAGGGATCGCGTGGACGCGCTCGAGCGGGTCGTGCAGTCGCTGCGTGAAGAGTCGTGACAGCCCGAGGACCCATACCATGCGCCTGAACGATTCTCGGCTGGGGTGTGATGACTTGCGGCCAAGGGCCTTGGCGCGCGAGCGCATCCCTTTGATGATGCCGTCGCTCCCGACGGCCGACGAGTTGCTGCCGTACCTGCGCCGCATCGACGCGAACCGCTGGTACTCGAACTTCGGGCCGCTCGTCGGCGAGTTCGAGGCGCGGATCGCCGCGTCGTTCGCGGATGCCGGCG
>CAJPFI010000038.1 GCA_905339295.1 Burkholderiales bacterium | reverse complement strand
GGGTAGTTGAGTCCGATCTCGCCGGCGAACTGGCGGACCTTGTCGACCTGGTCGACGGCGATGCCGACGAACTGGAGGCCCCTGGGGCCGTCGTCGCGCTGCACGCGGACGAACATCGGCATCTCCTCGCGGCACGGCGCGCACCAGGTCGCCCAGAAGTTGACCACCAGGACCTTGCCCTTCCATTGGGCGAGCGGTTGCTCGCCGCCGTCGGCATCCGGCAGCGTGACGGCGAACAGCGTCTCGGCGGACCGCCCGGTCATCGACGGAGCGAAGAGCGTGGAGCGCGCCACCCAAGCCCCCACGGCGAGGGCGGCGAGGGCGGCGGCGGCCAGCATCCATCTTGACTGGCGAAGGGTCATCGAACGGAACTGTGGGCGCAAGTGGGCGCCCACTATCAGAATCAGTTGAAGTACGGCTTCGCGGGCGGCCCGGCCTCGACCGGCACCGTGGGCCCGGCGCCAGCGGCGGGAAGCGGCAGCGTGAGCCGCTGGAGTTGCGGCGGGTAACAGACGCCGGCATCCGCGCAGCCCTGCGAGTCGGCGACCAGCGTGACGCTCTGCCCGGGCGCGCCCGCTGCCAGCGGCAACCGGATCACGACCAGCCCGCGGTAGGTTGCCACCCGGCCGAAGAACTCGTCCTCGATCACCTTGCCCGGCGGCAGCGTCGGGGTGCCCGACCCGGCGCTGTCGGGCTCGACGCGGAACCTGAGCTTGTCGCGGTACAGGTAGTACCCGTCGGCGACGTTGAACCGGATCTCGAGCGTCTGCGCGTCGAGCGCCCGCGCCGACAGGCGGAACGCCCGGTCGGCCGGCAGCAGTGACGGACCCGCCGCGGAGGCGAGGGGAGCGAGAGCGGCCAGCAGGGCGGCGAACCCCGCGGCAAGACCGGCCGCGCGCCCCGCCCGCCGGATCGCCTCAGCCGGGGCGCGTCTGCTCGGCGATCCAGTCGAGGTAGGCGGGCGATGCATCGTTGATGGTGACAGCGACGATCTCGGGAAGTTCGTAGGGATGGCGCTCGCGGATCGCGCGCTCGAGCGCCGGCCAGGCGTCGGCCCGCGTCTTGATCGCCAGCGTCACTTCGCGGGCGGTTTCGAGTCGTCCCTGCCAGTGATAAAGTGACTCGACGGGCGCGCCGACCTGCACGCAGGCGGCGAGCCTTGCCTCGACGAGTTCGCGGGCCATGCGCCTCGCGCTGTCCTCGTCGGGCAGGCTCGTCAGCACCAGGATCGCCGCGGCCGCCAAGGATATCCCATGCGCTTCGTCGCCATTGCGATTGTACTGAGTTTCCCGGTGGTCGACCTCGCCGCGACCGCGCGCCTGGCGCGCTACACCGACGTGTCGATCTGGGCGTGGCTCGCGGGCGGGCTCGTCGCCGGCGTCGTGCTGCTGTTCAGCGAGCGTCTCGCGTTCCGCGCGCGCACCGTCGCGGCGATGCACGGCGAGGCGTCGATGCTGCGCGGAATGCTCGACAGCGGCCGCAAGGTCATCGCCGGCCTCCTGTTCCTGCTGCCCGGCGTCGTGTCGGACCTCCTCGGGCTGGGACTGCTGATGTTGCCGATCAACGTTGGACGCGGCTTCGGTTCCGCGTCCGCGCTGCGTGCGGGCGGCGGCGCGATCGACGCGGACTGGCGCCGGGTGGAGTAGCGCCCCGGTGCACGCGGCCGGCGGCCGGCGGCCACCGTTCGCGAGCCGACCGGCGCCTCGGGCGTCCGGTTCGGCGAGCGCCCGACGGCTCATCGCTACTTCATCCGGTCCAGGATCGTCGGGTGCGCCTTCCCCGCCCGTGCGTACGCCCAAGCCATCATCGCGACGCCCGCGGCGATCATCGGCAGCGACAGCCACTGCCCCATCGTGAGTCCGAGCGCGAGCAGCCCGAGGAACGCGTCGGGCTCGCGCGCGTACTCGGCGACGAAGCGCGCGACGCCGTAGCCCAGCAGGAACGCGCCCGACACCGCGCCCATCGGGCGCGGCCGGTTCGCGTATGCCCACAGGACCGCGAACAGCAGCACGCCCTCGAGCGCGAACTGGTAGAGCTGCGACGGGTGGCGCGCGACGGCGTCGACCTGCGGGAACACCATGCCCCACGGCGAGCCCGTCGGCCGGCCCCACAGCTCGCCGTTGATGAAGTTGCCCAGCCGCCCGGCGGCCAGTCCCAGCGGCACGAGGGGGGCGACGAAGTCGGTGACGTCGAGCCAGCGCTTTCCGCGCCGCCCCGCGTAGAGCCAGAGCGCGAGGATCACGCCGAGCATTCCTCCGTGGAAGCTCATGCCGCCCTGCCACACGGCGAGGATCTCGAGCGGATTCGCGAGGTAGTGGAGCGGCTTGTAGAACAGCACGTAGCCAAGCCGCCCGCCGAGAATCACGCCGAACACGCCGTAGAAGAGCATGTCGTCGACGTCGTGCAGGCGCCATCCGGTCAGCATGCTGCCGCGTGCGCGCACGCGCCCCAGCACGATGAACAGCACGAACGCCAGCACGTACATGAGGCCGTACCAGCGCACGGCCACCGGACCGAGCTGGAACGCGATCGGATCGAACTGTGGGTGGACGAGCGTCATCGCGTCACTCGGGGGCCGCCTCGCGCGCTTCCGCGACGAACGCGCGCGTCAGCGGCGAGTCGTCGGACGCTCGCCACGCGAGCCCGATCTCGACCTGCGGCGCGCGCTCCGCCAGCCGGCGGTATACCACACCGTCGCGCCGCATGTGCTCGAGCGACGCCGGGACGAGCGACACGCCCATCCCGCCGGCCACCAGGCTCACGATCGTCTGCATCTGGATGGCCTCCTGCCCGATCTGCGGCACGAAGCCGGCGCGGCGGCACAGCGCGACGATCGCGTCGTGAAGGTCGGGGGCCACCTCGCGCGGGAACATGATGAAGGGCTCGCGCGCGAGCGCACGCAGCGCGACGCGGCCGGGCCAGCGCCGGCGCGCCGGCAGCGCGGCGATCAGCGGCTCGCGGTGCAGCGGCGCGTAGGCGAGCGCCGGATCGTGCACGCCCGGGATCAGGAAGCCGACGTCGAGCTCGCCCGACCTGAGCGCGGCCGGCTGCACGTCCGACGTCGCCTCGCGCAACGCCAGCCGCACGCCCGGCCGGCGCGCCCGGAACGCCGGCACGATACGCGGCAGCACGTTGTAGGCGGCCGTGCTCACGAATCCGATCGACAGCGTGCCGGCGGCGCCGGCCGCGTGCTGGCGCGCGTCCTCCCGGAACGCCTCGGCGTCGCGCAGCAGACGACGCGCTTCCGGCAGCAGCGCGGCGCCCGCACCGGTCAGCCGGACGCCGCGCGCGCCGCGGTCGAACAGCGTCGTGCCGAGCTCGGCCTCGAGCGCGCGGACCGCGCGCGACAGCGGAGGCTGCGCGATGTGGAGCGCCAGCGCCGCGCGCCCGAAGTTGAGCGCGTCGCCCACGGCGACGAAATAGCGCAGATGGCGAAGTTCCAGGGGGCGCCGGGGCGGGAGAGGACGCGCCGATCATACCTGTCGGGTATTGGTTTGTCCTGATCGTGTATTGGACGGTATCGCCGGCGGCGCGCACACTCCCGGCTTCGCCTCCCGCCCCCTCGATCCGGCCGTGCTCCGTCCCCTCCCGGGCTCGCGCGGCGCCGCCTACGGCGCGCTCGTGCTCACCGCCGCCCTCTGGGGCAGCAGCGCCGTCGTCGCGCGGGGCCTGCTCGACACGATCTCCCCGGTCGCGCTGACGGCGCTGCGCTGGGCCGTCGTCCTCGCGGCACTCGTCCCGTTGGTCTGGCGCGAGCGTGCCGCGATCGCGCACGCTCTCGTCCGGGACACGCGCACGCTGGCGGTGTTCGCGCTCGTCGGCTTCGCGCCGCAGACGCTCCTCGTCTACGTCGGGCTCGTCGGGTCCACCGCGATCAACCTGTCGCTCCTCAACTCGGCGATCCCTGTGCTGATCGTCGCGATCGCCGCGCTGCTGCATCACCGGCGGCCGCGCCCGCTCGAGGTCGCGGGCATGGCCATCTCGCTTGCCGGCGTCGTCGTGATCGTCGCGCGCGGTCGGCTCGACATCCTGGCATCGCTATCCGTCAATCCGTACGACCTCGTGCTGCTCGCGGGAATGGGAGTCTGGGCGTACTACACGGTCAGGCTCGCCGACCGGGCGCCGTCGCTGTCGTTCCCGGCATTCATGTTCGCGGCCGGCACGCTGGGGCTCGCCATGATCGCGCCCTGGGTCGTGGTCGAGGCGCTGGCCCGCGGGATCGCGGCGCCGTCCGCCGGCGCGGTCGCCGGCGTCGTGTATCTCGCGCTGCTGCCGACGCTTGCCGCGATGCTGCTGTTCGCGCACGGAATCCATCGCGTGGGCCCCGTGCAGGCGGGCCTGTTCACGCATCTCGTTCCGGTCTTCGCCGCGGTGTTCGCGACGCTGCTGCTCGACGAACGCCTGCACGCATTCCACGCCGCGGGGTTCGCGCTCGTCGCGGGCGGCGCGGTCCTCGGCTGCCTCCGGCCGGAACCCGCGACGCGGGACGCGGCGCTCGCGGTCGTCGCAGCGCCTTCCGTCGCGCCTGCGCCCGCGCCGGCCGGCGCCGCGCGCGATTCCCGGTCCTGACCCTTCCCGCGCAGGCGCAGAATCGCCGCCCGCGCAACGCCCACCCTTTCCCCACACGGACACGACGCCATGGCGCTCAACCGACGTTCCCGCCTCATCACCCACGGCATCGCCCGCTCGCCCAACCGCGCGATGCTCCGCGCCGTCGGGTTCGGCGACGGCGACTTCGACAAGCCGATCGTCGGCGTGGCCAACGGCCACTCGACGATGAACCCGTGCAACGCGGGCATCCAGCCGCTCGTCGACCGCGCGATGGTCGCGCTGAAGGACGCGGGCGCGATGCCGCAGGTGTTCGGCGTGCCGACCGTCACCGACGGCATCGGCATGGGCACCGAGGGAATGAAGTACTCGCTGGTCTCGCGCGAAGTGATCGCGGACGCGATCGAGACCTCGGTCAACGGCCAGTGCATGGACGGCGTGCTCGTCGTCGGCGGCTGCGACAAGAACATGCCGGCCGCGATCATGGCGATGGCGCGCATGAACGTGCCCGGCATCTTCGTCTACGCGGGCACGATCAAGCCCGGGCACTGGAAGGGGCAGACGCTCACGATCGTCTCGCCGTTCGAGGCGGTGGGCGCGTTCACCGCGGGCACGATGTCGAAGGAGGACTACGACGGCATCGAGCGCAACGCCTGCCCGACCGTCGGCGCATGCGGCGGCATGTACACCGCCAACACGATGAGCTCGTCGTTCGAGGCGCTCGGCATGAGCCTGCTGGGGAGCTCGCAGATGGCCTCGCCCGACCCCGAGAAGGCCGACTCGTCGGCCGAGAGCGCGAAGGTGCTCGTCGAGGCGATCCGGCGCGACCTGAAGCCGCGCGACATCATCACGCGGAAGTCGATCGAGAACGCGATCGCGCTGGTGATGGCGACCGGCGGGTCGACCAACGCCGTGCTCCACTACCTCGCGATCGCCTCCGCCGCCGGCGTGACGTGGACCATCGACGACTTCGAGCTCGTCCGCAGGCGCGTCCCGGTGCTGTGCGACCTCAAGCCGTCCGGCAGGTACGTCGCCGTCGACTTCCACCAGGCCGGCGGCGTGCCGCAGGTGCTCAGGATGCTGCTCGTCGCCGGACTCGTGCACGGCGACTGCATGACGATCACCGGGCGCACGCTCGCCGAGGAGCTCGCGAGCGTCCCCGACGCGCCGCGCGCGGACCAGGACGTCATCCGGCCGATCGCCAAGCCGCTCTACGCGGAGGGCCACCTCGCGATCCTGAAGGGCAACCTCGCGCCCGAGGGCTGCGTCGCCAAGATCACCGGCCTCAAGAACCCGTCGATCACCGGCCCGGCGCGCGTGTTCGATTCGGAGCCGCAGGTGATGGACGCGATCATGGCGCGCAGGATCCGCGCGGGCGACGTGATCGTCATCCGATACGAGGGTCCGAAAGGCGGTCCCGGCATGCAGGAGATGCTGGCGCCCACGTCCGCGCTGATCGGCCAGGGCCTCGGCGAGTCGGTGGGCCTGCTCACCGACGGCCGCTTCTCGGGCGGCACCTGGGGCATGGTGGTCGGGCATGTCGCGCCGGAAGCC
This sequence comes from Burkholderiales bacterium, assembly GCA_905339295.1. Classification (GTDB taxonomy): domain Bacteria; phylum Pseudomonadota; class Gammaproteobacteria; order Burkholderiales; family Casimicrobiaceae; genus VBCG01. The sequence goes on along the minus strand of CAJPFI010000038.1, from coordinate 51,623 downwards.
TATGTCGGCGGAACGATCGCGCTGATCGAGGAAGGAGACTCGATCACGATCGACGCGCACAGGCAGCTCATCCAGCTCAACGTCGACGACGCCGAGATCGCGCGCCGCCGGGCGAAGTGGAAGGCGCCGGCGCCGCGCTACACGAAGGGCCTGCTCGCGAAGTACATGCGGCTCGTGTCGACCGCCTCGATCGGTGCGATCACCGACGGCGACTGACGCCGTCGGCCGCACCGCATTGTCCGCGCCGCGTGCGGAAGGGTATCCTTGCACCCCGTCATCCGCCGCCCGGTCCGACGCATGCGCATCCCGCCGCTCGCCGCATTCCTCCTCGTCGCCGTTTGGCCTCCGGCCGCGTCCGCGACGGCGATCCCGCTCGTCAATCCCGGCTTCGAGTCGGCGAGGCCGGGCCTGCACGGGAGTCCCGAGGGCTGGACAGCGTTGCAGCACGCCGGCGAGGAGTCCTACGACTTCGCGCTCGACAGCGGCCAGAGGAAGAGCGGCACGCAGAGCCTGCGCATCAAGCGCATCGGCCCCGAGCCCTACGGCACGATCTCGCAGGTCCTCGGGGGGGCGCAGTACGCCGGCAGGACCGTGCGCCTGTCGGCATGGATCCGCACGAAAGACGTTCCCGACGGGCGCCGCGGCGGCGCGGGGCTCGTGCTGATGGCGATGCGCGACTCGGCGATCCTCGCGCACGAGTTCATGAAGCGCGACCGCGTGCGCGGCACGACCGACTGGAAGCGGGTCACGATCGAGCTCGCGCTGCCGCCGCGCACGACTCGCCTCGAGGCCGGCGCGACGCTCGAGGGCGAGGGCACGCTCTGGGTCGACGATTTCGTGCTCGAGGTGGTCGAGCGCTGATCGTCGCGCGGCGCGCACCGCCGGGTCCGGTCACCCGTCCGCCCCTTCCTGTCATGAGCGAACCGCCGCTGTCGCCGTCCGCGCGGCGCGTGCAGGACGCGCTCGTCGCGGCGGGGCTCCCCTGCCGCGTCGTCGAGCACGCGTCGCCCGCGCGCACGTCGGCGGAGGCCGCCGCGCTGCTCGGCTGCGAGGTCGCGCAGATCGCGAAGTCGCTGGTGTTCCGCCGCGGCGCGGGCGGGCCGCCGGGAGGGGCCGTACTGGTCATCGCGAGCGGCGCGAACCGCGTCGACGAGGCGAAGGTCGCCGCGCTGCTGCGGGAGCCCGTCGGCCGCGCCGACGCCGCGTTCGTCCGCGCCGCCACCGGCTACGCGATCGGCGGAATTCCGCCGATCGCGCACGCCACGTCGATGCCCGTGCTCGTCGACCGCGACCTCGTCGGCTACGACATCGTCTACGCGGCCGGCGGAACGCCGCACGCGCTCTTCCCGATCGCGCCAGCCGACCTGGTGCGCGCGAGCGGCGGAACGGTCGCCGACATCGCGCTCGCCGGGTAGCGACCCGGCCGCGGCGCCGCGCGGCCGGGATATGATCGCGAGTCGCCCTGGAAGGAAGATCGCGATGACCGCGGCCCCCGACCGATCACGCCGGCGCCTGCTCGCCGCCGCTGCCGCCGCCCCGCTCGCTTCCCTCGTCGCCGCCTGCGCGGGCGCGCCCGGCACGAGCGACGGGCCGCCCGCGCCCGCACCGGTGCTCAAGGCCGGCGATCGCTGGACCTACCGCTCCGAGGACGGCTTCCGGGAGGCGCTCACGTGGAACGAGGTGCGCGAGGTCGTCGCCGTCGGACCCGGCGGCATCGACCTCCGCGTCACGCAGAAGGGACGTTACGTCGACAATGAGCGCGTCGAGCGCTGGACCTCGCCGGGCGACATGTCGATCGGCACGCTGTTCGCGAGCGAGACGCGACGGTTCGCGCGGCCGCTGCCGCGCTGGCGCTTTCCGCTCGCCCCGGGCGACAGCTGGAGCGCGTTCGCGAGCAACGTGAACGAATCGACCAGCCGCGCGGGCACGATCAACTACTACGCGCGGGTCGGAGGCTGGAAGTCCGTCGCGACGCCGGCCGGCGCGTTCGACGCGATCGCGGTGCGCGTGCTGATCCAGCTCGACGACGAGGAATTCTGGCGCACGGCGACCGAGTGCAACTACCTGTTCTGGTACGCGCCCGCGGCCGGCGCCACGGTGCGCGAGGAAAGGGACGCGCAGTACTACGACAAGGGCGACCCGCTGTCGCGCGCGATCCACCGCAGCCAGCACGGCGTGACCGAGCTCGTGTCGTTCCGTCGCGGCTAGACGCGCGGCCGCTTCGCCGACTTCCGCCCGCGCGCTTTCGGGGCGGCCGGCTTGCCCGGTGCGCGCCCGGCCTTCGGCCCGCCGCGTGCCGCCGAGGCCCGGAGCGCGGCGCCGAGCGACGAGCGCACCCACGGCGCCATCGCCGCCGCGTCCTCCAGCGCCTCGTCGGGCGCGCGCAGGTAGCTCATCGCCTGACGCTTGCCGTCCTTCGTCATGAACTCGAACGGCGGCAGGCCGAGCGCGGCGAACTCCGCGCGGTTCGCGTCGTCGACGCGCAGGTAGAGCACGTCGTCATCGACGATCGCGACGAAGAGCCCGTCCACGTACAGGCCGTGGCCGCCGAACATCGCGCGCGCGGTGACCGCGCGCCCCCCGGCGCGCATCAGCTCGCGCAGGTGGTCGATGTAGTCGCGCGAATTGGCCATCGACGTCACAGCCCGAGCCGCTGCCAGATCGTCGTCGTGAGCGACGCCTGGTTCAGCGTGTAGAAATGCAGCCCCGGTGCGCCGCTCGCGACGAGCTTCGCGCACAGGTCGGTCACGACGTCGAGTCCGAACGCCCGGATCGACGCCGTGTCGTCGCCGTAGCCCTCGAGCCGGCGGCGGATCCAGCGAGGGATCTCGGCGCCGCATGCATCGGAGAAGCGCGCGAGCTTCGACGCGCTCGCGATCGGCATGATGCCGGGCACGATCGGGATGCGGACGCCGAGCCCGTCGCAGTCGTCGACGAAGCGGAAATAGGCGTCGGGATTGAAGAAGTACTGCGTGATCGCCGAATTCGCGCCGGCCTCGACCTTGCGGCGGAAGTTGGCGAGGTCCTCGTACGGCGAGTGCGCCTGCGGGTGCATCTCCGGGTACGCGGCGACGTCGATGTGGAACCAGTCGCCGGTCTCCTGGCGCACGAACGCGACCAGCTCGTTCGCGTAGCGGAACTCGCCCGCGTCGACCGTGCCCGACGGCATGTCGCCGCGCAGCGCGATCAGGTGGCGGATGCCGTGCGCGCGGTATTGCGCGAGGACCGCCGCGATGCTCTCGCGCGTCGAGCCGACGCAGGACAGGTGCGGCGTCGCGGGGACGCCCTCGCCGCGGATCTCGAGCACGGTCTCGAGCGTGCCTTCGCGCGTCGACCCGCCGGCGCCGAACGTCACCGAGCAGAACGCCGGCTTGAGCTGCGCGAGCTGCCGGCGGGCCGCGCGCAGCTTCTCGACGCCTTCCGCCGTTCGTGGCGGGAAGAACTCCAGGCTGTAGGTGCGCCGGGTCACCGGATCAGGCCCTCCGGGCGTCGCGCGAAAACCGGTCGGCGGTCATCGGACACGCTCCGGGCGCGGGGCGGGAAGCACGATCGCGGCGATCGCCCACGAGATCAGGCTGTACACGATCGCGCCGAACACGCCCGACCAGAAGCCGGTCACGTGGAAGCCGTCGACGAACGAGCCCACCATCCAGAACAGCAGGCCGTTGATCACGAAGATGAACAGGCCGAGCGTGAGCACCGTCACCGGCAGCGTCAGGATGATCAGCACGGGCCGGATCAGCGCGTTGACCAGCCCGAGCACGAGTGCCGCGATGAGCGCGGCGACCATCGTGTCGACCGAGACCCACGGAAACACGTACGGCAGCAGGAACAGGGCGAGGGCGTTGATCAGCCAGGCGACGAGGATGCGCATCGGGAGTCTCCGGTTCAGGCGGCGAGGCCGCCGGCAAAAGGCTTGAGCGCCGCGTGGATCGTCGCGTGCACCGGCGTCGGCACGCCATGCTCGCGTCCCAGGCGCACGACGGCTCCGGAGAGCCATGGCAGCTCCAGGCGGCGGCTCGCCGCGAGGTCGTTCGCCATCGAGGCCTTCATTCCGGCGGGCAGCCCGTCGATGAAGGCAAGCTGCCCGGCGACGTAGTCGTCCGCGAGCGTGACACCGGCCGCCCGCCCTACGTCGACGGCCTCGCGCACCGCCGACTCGAACATCGCGCGCATCTCCGGATCGGCGCGGATCACGCCGATCGGCTGGCGCGCGAGCGCGGTGCAGCCGGACATCGCGGCGAACATCGCGAACTTCTCCCACAGCGCGCGGCGGATGTCGGGAACCATCTCGCTGTCGATGCCGGCGCGCTGTCCGGCGTCGGCGAACGCCCGCACGCGGTCCTCGGCCACGCCGTCGAACGCTCCGACGCGCATCCGCCCCATCGCGCCCAGCACCTTGACGACGCCGGGCGAGACGATGATCGCGGCGACGTAGGCGATGCCGCCCGCGACCGCCTCGCGTCCCAACGCCCGCTTCAGCATCTCCGGTGCGTCGATGCCGTTCTGGAACGGAATGACGATGCCTCCGCCCGCGACGAGCGGCGCGAGCTTCGGCGCCGTCGCTTCGACGTCCCACAGCTTGACGCAGCACATCGTCACGTCGGCCGGACCGATCGACGCGGGATCGTCGGTCGCCTTCGCGTCGGCGACGTGCAGCGGACCCGACTCGTGCTCGATCCGGAGGCCGTGATGGCGAATCGCATCGAGGTGCGCCCCGCGCGCGACAAACCTCACGTCGTGGCCGGCGTTCGCCAACCGCGCCCCGAAGTAGCCTCCCACGCCACCTGCGCCGATCACCGCGATCTTCATTCCCGTTCCCTCGTTCCGGCGCCCGTCCGCCAGCGCGGCGGGCCAGCGCCGGTGGATCCCGCGTCAGCCGGACGCGATCCGTCCTGCCCGTCGGGCCGAAGCCCGACCCACGTGTTCGATCCGTCCTGCCTGTCGGGCCGAAGCCCGACCCACAGGCCCCCAACCGCGTCGCGCTGAAGCCCGTCGCACGAATTCCCGGATCCGCCCACCGCCTCCGCGGGCGCCGGCGCTGGCGTCCGCATCGTTGCGGCAAGCCGCAATGCTCAGTACCGGTACGAGTCCGGCTTGTAGGGCCCGCGCCGATGCACGCCGATGTAGCGCGCCTGCTTGTCGCTGAGGTCGGTGAGCCTGGCGCCGAGCTTCGAGAGCTGCAACCTCGCCACCTTCTCGTCCAGGTGCTTCGGCAGCACGTAGACGCCGACCGGATAGCGGCCGTCGCTCTCGCGCGCGCTCGTCCACAGCTCGATCTGCGCCATCACCTGGTTCGCGAACGACGAGCTCATCACGTACGACGGGTGGCCGGTCCCGCAGCCGAGGTTCACGAGGCGCCCCTCGGCGAGCAGGATGATCCGCTTGCCGTCAGGGAAGATGACGTGGTCGACCTGTGGCTTGATGTTCTCCCACTGGCAGGCCTTCAGGCCGGCGACGTCGATCTCGTTGTCGAAGTGGCCGATGTTGCACACGATCGCGTTGTGCTTCATGCGCTTCATGTGCTCGAACGTGATGACGTCGACGTTGCCGGTCGCGGTCACGAAGATGTCGCCCTTGTCGCAGGCGTCGTCCATCGTGACGACCCGGAAGCCTTCCATCGCCGCCTGCAGCGCGCAGATCGGGTCGATCTCGGTAATCCACACCTGCGCCGAGAGCGCGCGCAGGGCCTGCGCGCTGCCCTTGCCGACGTCTCCGTAGCCGGCGACGACCGCGACCTTGCCGGCGATCATCACGTCGGTCGCGCGCTTGATGCCGTCGACCAGCGACTCGCGGCAGCCGTACAGGTTGTCGAACTTCGACTTGGTGACCGAGTCGTTGACGTTGATCGCCGGGAAGCCGAGGCGGTGCTCCTTCGCCATCTGGTAGAGGCGCTTGACGCCGGTGGTCGTCTCCTCGGTGACGCCCCTGATCGCCGCCTTGCAGCGCGAATAGAAGGTCGGATCGGTGGCGAGCTTCGCCCTGATCGACGCGAACAGCGCGCGCTCCTCGTCGCTGGTCGCGTGCGTGATGCACGACGGGTCGCCCTCCGCCTGCGCCCCGAGGTGGACGAGCAGCGTCGCGTCGCCGCCGTCGTCGAGGATCATGTTCGGGACGCCGCCGTCGCTCCACTCGAAGATGCGGTGCGTGTACGCCCAGTACTCGTCGAGCGTCTCTCCCTTGAACGCGAACACCGGAGTTCCGCGCGCCGCGATCGCGGCGGCGGCATGGTCCTGCGTCGAGTAGATGTTGCACGACGCCCAGCGGACATCGGCGCCGAGCGCCTGCAGCGTCTCGATCAGCACGGCCGTCTGGATCGTCATGTGCAGCGAGCCCGCGATGCGGGCGCCGCGGAGCGGCTGCTCGGGGGCGAACTCGTCGCGGATCGCCATGAGGCCGGGCATCTCGGTCTCGGCGATCGCGATCTCCTTGCGCCCCCAGCCGGCGAGCGCGAGGTCGGCGACGTGGAAATCCTTCACGCCGCGATCGGTCGGTGCGTTCATCGTGTCACTCCTCGTCGGGTGACCTCGCCTGGACGACCGGGGATTCGCGTGCCCGCCGCCCCGCGAGGATCACGGGTCAACGAGCGCCGTTCAAACGGACGGTCTCCGAGCCTGGTCGGGCGCCCGGGCGGGCGGACCGATTGCAGCGCTCCTCGGAGGGGCCGGATTCTACCGCAAACGGGAAGACCGGAGGGCAACGGCGACGTTCGTCGTACCGGCCATGCGCGGGCAGGACGTCGCGCCCGCGAGGGTCGTCGCGCACCTCGCCTTCCTACGCCTTCCCCCGCGGCGGCGGCGGGACTGCCATCGTGGCGATGAGCGCGGCGGCGAGCGTCGCCTCGCGCTTGTAGAAGCCCTCGGTGTGAAACGTCTCCTCGAGCCGGAACATCTCGTAGTCGAGGTGGTGGCCGACCTCGTGGACGAGCGTGCGCAGGAACGAGCGGAACGCGACGACCTGCTGGCGCTGCGCCGTTCGCATCCAGACGGTGATGCGCGCCGGCATCCGGCCCTCTTCCGGCTCGTAGAGGCCATGCAACTCGCCGAAGTCGGACGACGGGCGCTTCGCGAGCACCTGCACGCGGATCGGCGGCACCTTGTAGCCGCGCGTCAGGGCGTCGGTGAGCCGCTGGCACCCGCGCTCGCAAGCGGCGCGGTCGTCCGCCGTGAGCGCGGCCGCGATCGCCTCGACCTCGGCACCCGCCGCGAATCCGTCGGGCAGGTCGAGGCGCTCGATCGCGTCGCTCGCGCGGTAGATCCGCTTGCGGGCGGGCGAGAGCCTGTCGTAGTAGGCGAAGGGCATCGAGGCGACGGAGGGGCCGGGGATCGAAGGAACTCGCCGGGTGCGCCGGAAGGCCACGGGCGAACCAGCGGCCGCCCGCGGTCCCCCGTCGCCCGTCGAGGACGCCGCCGTCCGCAAACAAAAGGCCGCCCCGCGGGACGGCCTTCGTCGACGGCGTGGCGGCCTGCGCCGCGCCGGCGTCAACTCTTCTTGATCTTCTCGAGCATCTTGAAGATGCCCTTCTGGCTGCCGACGAACATGCGCTTGAACGTCTTGGGCAGGCAGCGGCGTTCGAGCGTGTTGCGGCGGTTGCGCTTGATATCGGCCATGGGGCTCTTTCCGGTTCGGTTGCCGTTCCCGGAACGGGGGCACCGAAAGCATTTGATTATACACAGGATGCGCCGACCTGGCCAGCCTTGCCCCGGCCGCGCCGCCGACGCCGGCCCCGCACGCGTCCCGGGGCGCCGCCGAGGGCACAATGACGCCGCCGTCGCCGGCGCCTCGTGCCACGCCCGATGATCCCCGCCCCCCGTCCGAATCGCGCCGCCGTCGGGCCGCGCCCGTGTCCTCCGGAGTCCCGGGGTGCGCGATGACCCGACACGACGTCGCGATCGTGGGCGGCGGGATCATGGGCTCGGCCGTCGCCTGCTTCCTCAAGCGGCTCTCTCGTGCGTGCGACGTCGTCGTGATCGAGCCCGACCGAACTTACGCGTTCGCGTCCACGCCACGCGCCTCCGGGGGTGCGCGGCGCCAGTTCTCGTGCCCCGAGAACATCGCGATGTCGACCTTCAGCATCCCGTTCATCGAGCGCGCGGGGGAGGAGCTCGCCGTCGACGGCGAGCCCGCGCACGTCGACTGGCGCCAGGGCGGCTACCTGTTCATCGTCGGCCCCGGGCACGTCGACATCCTTCGCGCGAACGCGGACGTGCAGCAGGCGCACGGCGTGCTCGCCGACTGGCTCGACGCGGACGGCCTGCATGCGCGGTTTCCCTCGATGAACCTCGACGGCATCGCCGCCGGCGTGCACACGCCCGAAGACGGCTGGTGCGACCCGTCCGGGCTCCTGCAGGCGTTCCGCCGCAAGGCGCGTTCGCTCGGCGTCGCCTATCGCGACGACCGCGTGGTGGGTGTCGATCACGACGCACGTGCAGCGCGCGGCGTGCGGCTGCAATCGGGCGCCTCGATCGCCGCCGACCACGTGGTGAACGCCGCGGGCGCGTGGGCGAAGGAGATCGCCGCGATGGTCGGCATGCCGCTGCCGGTCGAACCGTTGCGCCGCTTCGAGCACTACTTCGAGACGCCGAACGCGATCGAGCCGCTGCCGTACGTGAAGGACATGGCGCGGCTCGCGTTCCGGCCCGAGGGGCGCGGCTACTCGGGCGGGCTCGTCGACCGGGACGAGGCGCGCGGATTCAACTTCGACGTCGACCACGGCTGGTTCGAGCGCGTCGTGTGGCCCGCGCTCGCGCACCGATTCCCGGCGTTCGAGGCGTGCCGGTGCGAGCGCACGTGGTCGGGGCTCTACGAGCAGAACGAGCTCGACGGCAACCCGGTGATCGGCAACTGGGCCGGGCGCCTCGACAATTTTCACGTCGTCGCGGGGTTTTCCGGCCACGGCATGATGCACGCGCCCGCCGCGGGCCGCGCGATCGCCGAGCTGATCGTTCACGGACGCTTCGAGACGATCGATCTCGCGCGGTTGTCGTACCGGCGCATCGCCGACAACGCGCCGTATCCCGAGCGCGGAATCGTGTGACGCGCGTCCGGCGCGCGCGTCAGGCCCCGGCGATCCAGCCTTCGACCGGGTCGACGCGCGCCGGGAGCCCGTAGCGCTCGTCCGCGCGGGCGGCGCCCCAGGCGGCCTGGACGGCGCAGGCGATCGCGTCGAGCGTGTCGCCGGTCGCATCGTCGATCGCGGCCTGCGCGAGCGACATCGGCAGGTCGGCGCGCAGCGCGAACGCATGTGCGCCGTCGACCAGCGCCCAGAGGAGCCCGACGCGCGCGTCGCGCTGCGCCTGCGTCTGCTTCGCGCGGGCGTCGTTCTTGTACGAAGGGGCGCGCGGCTCGCCGCGCGCCTCGGCGATGCGGCGCATCACGAGCCCCGGGTACGCCTCGAGCGCCACGCGCGACGGATCGCCGCGCGCCACGCCGGGCATGTGGACGCCCGCGGCGACGAGCCGCGGCGCGCCCTCGTGCAGCATCCAGCCGACCGGCGGGTTCACGAGCTTCATCGACGGGTGCGCGTGCGCGGCGAGCTCGGTCGCGCGATGCGCGTACTTGCGGCCGGCGGCGCGCCTCGCGCGAAAGCGCGCGAAGGCGCGATCGACGCTCGCACGATCGAGCGACGCGTAGTGCGCGATCATCGCGCGCCATCCGCGCTGCGTGCGGGAGCGCGCGCCAGGCCAGCGCAGCGCGTCGACGAGCTCGCGCGGCAGACCGAACGGAAAGTCGAACGCGCCGACCCACGGCCCCGGCACCGCGAGCAGCGCGTCGAACGCCGTCCAGTCGGACAGCCGGTCGACACGCTCGATCGTCACGCGGTCGCCCTCGAGCCGTCCGTGCGCGACGGCGATGGGCTTGCGCCGCGAGGGCGCGCTCGAGAAATCGACGCCGATGACGCGCACGGGCCCGCTACCGTCCGCGAGGCACGCCGCGCCGGTACTGCGGCGGGACGCCGACGGCGCCGCCGAGCGCCTGCGCGGCATGCCACGGCCAGCGGGGATTCCACAGCAGGCCGCGCGCGAGCGCGACCAGGTCCGCGTCGCCGTTGGCGACGATCGCGTCGGCCTGCGCCGGCTCGGTGATGAGCCCGACGGCGATGGTCGCCAGGCCGGTCTCCACGCGTATCGCGCGCGCGAACGGGACATGCAGGCCGGGCCGCGAGTCGACGCGCTGGGCGGGCGACAGTCCCGCGCTCGACACGTCGATGAAGGCGCAGCCTCGCGCGGCCAGCTCGCGCGCGAGCGCGATCGTGTCGTCGAGCGTCCAGCCGCCGTCGACCCAGTCGGTCGCCGACACGCGCACGCCGACCGGCCGGTCTGCGCGAAACGCGGCGCGCACCGCGTCGAACACCTCGAGGGGAAAGCGCATGCGGCGCTCGCGCGTCCCGCCGTACGCGTCGCCGCGGACGTTCGACAGCGGCGACAGGAACTCGTGCAGCAGGTAGCCGTGCGCCATGTGGACTTCGAGGGCGTCGATGCCGGCGTCCCCGGCGCGCCGCGCGGCGTCCGCGAACCCGTCGCGGATCACCGCGAGCCTCGCGGCGTCGAGCGCGCGCGGCACGGGGTAGCCGGCGTCGAACGCGACGCCCGAAGGCGCGAGCGTCGCCCACGCGCGCGGTCCCCGGAGGGGCTTGCCGCCGTCCCACGGCACCGCGCACGACGCCTTGCGGCCGGCGTGCGCGAGCTGAAGCGCGACAGGCATCGCGGGCGCGAGCTTGCGCGCCCGCGCGAGCACGCCGGCGAGCGCGCGCGCGCAATCGTCGTCGTAGAGCCCCAGGCAGCCGTGCGTGATGCGGCCCTCCGGCGTGACGGCCGTCGCCTCGACGAAGAGCAGCGCGGCGCCGGACTGCAGCATCTGCGCCCAGTGGGCGAGGTGCCAGTCGGTCGCGCGGCCCTCGTCCGCCGAGTACTGGCACATCGGCGAGACCACGATGCGATTGGCGAGCGCGAGCCCGCGCAGCGTATAGGGGTCGAATAGCGCCATCCCGCGCTACCGGGCCGCGCGGGGCGCGTCGAGCACCTGCGCGCGGAATCGCTCGAATCCGTCGTCGCGGTCGGTATAGTCCGCCGCGACGCGCGCGGCGACGCGCGCTTCCTCGGCCGCGACGAACGCCGCGATGCCCTCGCGCTGGCAAGGCTCGAGGTTGCGGTCGGCGGCGAGCAGGATGCGCGCCGCGAGCGCCGCGTCCACCGCGTCGAGGTCCGCGAGGAAGAGCCTCGCGTCGGCCGGCACGTGGCGCAGCAGCGCCGCGAGCGCGTTGTCGGCCGCGGGCGAACCGATCACGACCGCGTCGGGCCAGCGCGATCGCGGCGCGCCGGGCGCCCACGCCGCGGCGAGGTAGTGGTCCGGCGTGCGCCCGATCGCCCCGGAGCGTCCCTGCCGCGCCGAGCCGACCACCCGCACGCACGCGCCGATCCACGCGTCGTCGCCGTAGCGGGTGGCGAGGCGCGCGGCGACGTCGTCCGAGTCCGGCATGGCGCTCACCGCCGGTGCGGCGTCACGGCACCGAGATCTCGAAGCGCACGGTCTTCGCCGGCGCGACGCCGGTCTCCCAAGGGCGGCGCAGCGCGAGCTCGATGCTCGAGGTCCCGGGCTGCATCGCGCGAAACCGGAACGTCGTGTGCCCGGGCGCGCCGATGCGCGGAACGCCGGCGGCCGTTTCCGGCTGGTAATCGGGAATCCCGATCTGCGCGACGGCCGCGCCGGCGAGCCGCGTGAGCTCCCAACGGTAACCGGTCGACGGATTCGATTCGAGGTGCACGGCGAGCGTGTCGCCGCGCTTGACCGTCTCGCTGCGCCCCTCGATCGAGGCGTCGGTGTTGCGCACGATCGGCGCGCGGTTCCACGGGTCGGCGGCGGGGTTCGAGGAACACGCCGCGACGGCGAGCGCGGTCAGCGCGACGGCGAGGGCACGGGATGGGGACATGGGACCTCCTGAAACCGGTGGATCGGGGTCATGCTCGGCTCTCCTTCCGGAAGGCCGGCGACGCGATCGCGCGTGGCGACGGCCGGTGGCGACGTCCGCGCCCCCCTGCGGATCAGCGGCCGGCCGCGACGCGCAATGCCTGCGCGCGGTCGGTCCGCTCCCAGGTGAACTCGGGCTCGTCGCGTCCGAAGTGTCCGTACGCCGCGGTCTTTCGGTAGATCGGACGCAGCAGGTCGAGCATCTTCACGATACCCCTCGGCCGCAGGTCGAACTCCTTCTGCACGATCTCGGCGATCCTGCCGTCCGGGATCGCCCCGGTGCCGAACGTCTCGACCGTCACGTTCATCGGCCTGGCGACGCCGATCGCGTAGGCAACCTGCACCTGGCAGCGGCGCGCGAGCCCGGCCGCGACGACATTCTTGGCAACGTAGCGCGCGGCGTAGGAGGCCGAGCGGTCGACCTTCGACGGGTCCTTGCCGGAGAACGCGCCGCCGCCGTGCGGTGCCGCGCCGCCGTACGTGTCGACGATGATCTTGCGGCCGGTGAGGCCCGCATCGCCGTGGGGACCGCCGATCTCGAAGCGCCCGGTGGGATTCACGAGGAAGCGCGCGCCGCCGAGCATCTCCTTCGGCAGCACCGGCTTCACGATCTCCTCGATCACCGCTTCGGCGAGCTCGCCCTGCTTCTCGTTCATTCCCGGGTGGTGCTGCGTCGACAGCACGACCGTGTCGATCGCGGCCGGCCTGCCGTCGCGGTAGAGGACGGTGACCTGCGATTTCGCGTCAGGACGCAGGAACGGAAGGCGGCCGTCGCGGCGCACCTCGCTCTGGCGCTGCACGATGCGATGGGCGAAGTAGATCGGAAACGGCATCAGCGCCGGCGTCTCGTCACAGGCGTAGCCGAACATCAGCCCCTGGTCGCCCGCGCCCTGGTCCAGGTTGTCGTCGGAGGCGTGATTGACACCTTGCGCGATGTCCGGCGACTGCTTGCCGTAGCAGACCATCACCGCGCATCCGTCGGCGTCGAAGCGCAGCGCCGGATCGTTGTAGCCGATCTGGCGGATCGTCTCGCGCGCGACCTTCGCGAAGTCGACGCTGGCGCGGGTCGTGATCTCACCGGCGAGCACGGTGAGCCCGGTCGAGACGAGCGTCTCGGCCGCCACGCGGCCGGTGGGGTCTTGCTCTAGAATCGCGTCGAGCACCGCGTCGGAGATCTGGTCTGCGACCTTGTCCGGATGACCTTCCGACACCGACTCCGACGTGAACAGGTATTCGCTCATGGCCCCTCTCGTGGCGCAAGGCCGCACCCAGGCGGCCTTCGTGCAAACCCGCCGCCGCGTCCGGACGGCCCTCGAGCCATCCCGCCGCGTCGAGACAGGCGGGTGGCAAAGCTTTGTATTCTAGCAAAGGCGCGCGGCCGGCCGTCTCCGCAGCCCAGAGCGCATGAACGCACACGTGGTTCCAGCGCAATCCGGCGCGATCGATCGCGCCGCGGACGCGCTCGCCGCCGGCGAGCTGGTCGCCTTCCCCACCGAGACGGTCTACGGGCTGGGTGCCGACGCAGCGAATCCGCGGGCGGTGCGAGCGATCTTCGAGGCCAAGGGACGCCCGCCCGACCATCCGCTGATCGTCCACCTGCCCGACGCGACGCACCTCGACGCGTGGACGCGCGACGTCCCGGACGGCGCGCGCGCGCTCGCGCGCGCCTTCTGGCCCGGGCCGCTCACGCTGATCCTGCCGCGCTCGACGCTCGCCAGCGACGCCGTGACCGGCGGCCAGGATACGGTCGGCGTGCGCGTCCCGTCGCACCCGGTCGCGCAGGCGCTGCTCGCCGCGTTCGCGCGACGCGGGGGTCAGGGCATCGCCGCGCCGTCGGCGAATCGCTACGGCCACGTGTCGCCGACGACGGCCGCGCACGTCGCAGACGACCTCGGCGGCCGCGTCGCGCTGATCCTCGACGGCGGCGCCTGCGACGTGGGGATCGAGAGCACGATCGTTGCATACGACGGCGATCGGGCGGTGCTGCTGCGGCCCGGCGGGATCGGCGTCGACGCGCTCGCGCGCGTGCTGGGACGCGCGCCGGACGCGCCGTCCGCCGGTGCGCCGCGCGCGTCGGGAACGCATGCGTCGCACTACGCGCCTCGAACGGCCGCGTTCCTGGTCGACCCGCGCGCGCTCCCGACCGAGATCCAGCGCCTGGTCGAGCGGGACGAGGTCGTCGCGGTGCTCGCGTGCGGCGTGGCGAAGCCCGCGCAGTTCGACGGCCCGTGGATCGCCGCGCCCGCCGACGCCGAGGGCTACGCGCGCGACCTTTACGCGAACCTGCGCGCGCTCGACGTCGCGGGCGCGGATGCGATCCTGATCGAGGCGCCGCCCGCGGAGGGCGCGTGGCTGGCCGTGCGCGACCGGCTCGCGCGCGCGGCGCACCGGGGCTAGCGCGTGCCGGAGCCGTCGGGCGAATTCCTCGCGACATGACCCCCGCCCCCCTTCGCGTCGTCGTCGCGCCCGACTCGTTCAAGGGATCGCTCACCGCTCCCGGGGCGGCGGCCGCGATCGCGGAAGGCGTGGCGCGCGGCGCGCCCACGGCGGTGACGATCGCCCGGCCGATGGCCGATGGCGGCGAAGGCACGCTCGACACGGTGCTGCGCGCGTCGGGCGCGGACTCGACGCGAGGCGCGCTCGAGGTCGAAGGCGCCGGCGGCGCGCCGCTGTCGGCCCGCTACGGCATCGTCGAGCACGGCGGCGCGCCGACCGCGGTGCTGGAGGCGGCGCAGGTCGTCGCGATCACCGACGCCGCCGGCATGTCGGTTCCGGTGACGTCCCGCACGACGACCGGCCTCGGCCGACAGATGCGCGCGCTCATGGACCGCGGCGTGCGTCGCTTCATGGTGGGACTGGGCGGCACCAGCACCAACGACGGTGGCGCAGGCTTCCTGGTCGCGCTCGGGCTGCGCCTCGTCGACGAGCGCGGGCACGACGTCGCACCCACGCCGGACGGACTCTCGCAGCTCGCGCGCGCGGATGCGAGCCCGCTCGATGCGCGTCTCGCCGGGTGCGAGATCACGATCATGTCCGACGTGAACAACCCGCTCACCGGCCCGCGCGGCGCGACCGCGATCTTCGGACCGCAGAAGGGCGTCGCGAAGGACCGCGTCGAGGCGATCGACGCGACGATCGCGCGCTTTGCCGCGATCGTCGAGGAGTCGATCGGCCGCCGGGCGTCCGCGCGGCCGGGCGCGGGTGCCGCGGGGGGGCTGGGCTACGCGCTGATGCTCGCGGGCGCCACGATGCGCACGGGTGCCGACGTCGTCGCGGACCTGATCGGGCTCGACGCCGCGCTCGGCGAGGCCGACTGGGCGATCACCGGTGAAGGCAGGAGCGACACGCAGACGCTTCTCGCGAAGGCGCCCTCGGTGGTCGCCGATCGCGCGCGCGCGCGCCGCGTGCCGGTGACGCTCGTGTCGGGCGCGATCGACCCGGCGTCGCTGCACGCGCTCCATGCGAAGTTCGACGGCTGCTTCGCCCTCCCCGCGGGGCCGGCGACGCTCGACGAGTGCGTGCGCGACGCGGCATCGCTCCTCGCCGACCGCGCCGAGGCGATCGCGCGCGTGTTCGACGCCGCGCGTTCGCGTCAGTCCGCAGGCTGATTGCCGCCGGGCACCACGATCGTCGCGCCTCCGAGCGCAGCGAAGTGCCGCACCGGATGGCCGAGGAGCGGGTCGTCCTCGACCAGTGCGGCGAGCCGCTCGGGGTCGAGACGCAGCACGCGGGCCATCCCCGGCACATCCATGGCGACGACGCGCGAATCGGGCAACGCCGACACGCAATCGGCCTGCAGCGCATTCGCGAAGAACGCCGCGCTGTGGCCGGTGCCGACGAGCCGCGCCTCGATCCGGATGCCGCGCGAGCGCAGGAGCCCGAGGACGCACGCGTGATGCGCGAGCAGCTGCGACAGGCCGGCGATCTCGGCCGCGCGCGTCGGCTCGTGGCCGAGCGAGTCCTCGAGGATCGTCAGCGCCTCGAACCCGCCCGCGTCGAGGCACGCGAGCAGCTCCGCGTCGATGGCGATCACGTCCTGCGGACCGAAAGTCGTCCCGGCCGCGCGGACGGTGGCCGAGCCGCCGTCGATCGCGACCCACGGCGGGCCCTCGCCCGTGAAGCCGACGCGCGCGGCGAGTCGCGCGTGCATTTCGCGCACCCGTGGCTCGAACGGCACGGCGCTGCGCAACGCGACGTCGACCCATGCGCGCAGCGCCCCCGCATCGTCGTCGAGCAGGTCCGCGACACCCGTGCGTGCGCGCGCAGGCGCGCCGAACACGTCGGCCACGGCGCGCGCGTCGTCGGCCGCGATCTCGCCGCGGCCGCGCGCCGCCTCGATCACCGCCGGCCCGGACAGCCCGAAACGCACGTGCGGCAACAGCGCGAGCCGATCGCACGCGCCCGCGAACACCGCCGCGCCGCCGAACAGGTCGCCGGCGCCGATCGCCAGGACCGGCACGCCTCCGGCGCGCGCATCGACCAGCGCCCGCAGTGCTCGCGCAAGCGCGAGCTCGGCCGCGTTCGCCTCGTGCAGGCGCACGCCGCCCGATGCCATCGCGAGAACGACGGCGTCGGGCCGCTCGTCCTGCGCGCGCACCATCGTCGCGGCGAGTGCACGCCCGTGAATCGCGCCGACGGCGCCGCGCAGGAACCGCTCGTCCTGCGCGGCGACGAGCACCCGCCGCCCGCCGATCGTCGCGGAGCCGGTCACGATGCCGTCGTCCTCGCGCGCGTCGATGCCGAACCGGGCGAGGTCGGGGCTCGCGCCCGCGGGGGCGTCGAACGCGAGCGAGCCCGGATCCGCGAGCGCGTCGAGGCGCGCGCGCGGATCGAGACGTGCGATCGGGACGGCCGTCATGGTCGCGCGCTGTCGTATAGTCTGGGGTCGCCGTTCGTCCGGGCCGCGCCTCGCGCAGCGGAGGCCGGCCGAACGCCCCGCAAGATTACACGCACGCCCCCCTCCCGTCCGCCACCGACATGGACGCCAATCTCTGCACGCTGTTCGAGCAGCACGTCGCGGACGCGGCTGCGCCCTGTCTCGTCGTCCCCGGGGGTCCGGTCGTCACCTACGGCGAGCTGGCCGCGCTCTCCGCACGCATCGCGCACGTGCTGGTCGACGCCGGATGCCGGCCGGGCGACCGCATCGCGGTGCAGGCCGAGAAGCACTGGACAGTGCTGCCGCTCTACCTCGCGGTGCTCCGCGCGGGGCTCGTCTACCTGCCGCTCAACACCGGCTACCAGCGCGCGGAGCTCGACTACTTCTTCGGCGACGCGCGTCCGCGCGTGATCGTCTGCGGGAGCGAGCGACTGGGCGTCGTCGCGGCGACCGCGCGCGACGCGACCGTGCTCACGCTCGACGCGGGCGGCGGCGAACTCATCGACCGCGCGGACGGAAAGCCCGAGCGGTTCGACACGGTGGCGCGGGCGCCCGACGATCTCGCCGCGATCCTCTACACGTCGGGCACGACCGGCCGTTCGAAGGGTGCGATGCTGACGCATCGCAACCTCGCGTCGAACGCGCTCGCTCTCGTCGAGGCGTGGGGATTCACGCGCGGCGACGTGCTGCTGCACGCGCTCCCCGTGTTCCACGTGCACGGCCTGTTCGTCGCGATCCACTGCGTGCTCCTGTCGGGCAGCCGCATGCTGTGGCTGCCGAAGTTCGACGCGCACGAGGTGATGGCGCTCCTGCCGAAGGCGAGCGTCATGATGGGCGTGCCGACGTTCTACACGCGCCTGCTCGCGGAGCCTTCGTTCGGGCGCGAGCATGCGCAGGGCGTGCGCCTGTTCGTCTCCGGTTCCGCGCCGCTCCTGCCCGAGACGTTCCGCGAGTTCGAGGAACGCGCCGGCCAGCGCATCCTCGAACGCTACGGCATGACCGAGACGGGCATGATCACGTCGAACCCGCTCGACGGCCCGCGCCTCGGCGGCACGGTCGGGCCCCCGCTGCCGGGCGTCTCGGTGCGCATCGTCGGCGACGACGGCTCGCCGTGCGTGCCCGGCACGATCGGCGCGATCCAGGTCAAGGGGCCCAACGTACTGAAGGGCTACTGGAACCTGCCGGACAGGACGCGCGAGGAGTTCACCGCCGACGGCTGGTTCCGGACGGGGGACATGGGCGAGTGGACGCGCGAGGGCTACCTCCGGATCGTCGGCCGCGCGAAGGACCTGATCATCACCGGGGGCCTCAACGTCTATCCGAAGGAGATCGAGGAGCGCATCGACGCCATGGAAGGCGTCGCCGAGAGCGCGGTCATCGGCGTGCCGCACGCCGACTTCGGCGAGGCGGTCACCGCGGTCGTCGTCGCGAAGCCCGGGCACGCGCTGACCGAGAGCGGCGTCATCGGCGCGCTCAAGGGCGAGATCGCGGGCTTCAAGGTGCCGAAGCGCGTGCTCTTCGTCGTCGACCTGCCGCGCAACGCGATGGGCAAGGTGATCAAGGCGGAGTTGCGCGCGAAGTTTGGGAGCCCGTCAGGCTAGTGCCATGCGGGGCGTGGTGCCGCGCTCCCGTCACCCGGACCGTGCGTCGCCCATGACGGCGCACATCCCGACACGGCCGCGCGACGACGGTTTCCGCGTTGCCCGGCATCGCCGCGCGGCGCCGGTCGGAGCCGTCCTCGCCGACGACTGCAAGTGCATCGAGAAGCGCAGCACGCCCGCCGCTCCGGCATCGCGCATAATTCCGCCATGACGACGCTTCCCGCGGCGATGCGCTACATCGACATCCGCGAACCCGGCCCGCCGGACGTGCTCGCAATTGCCGAAGGCCCGGTCCCGCAACCGGGCCCGTCCGATGTGCTGATCCGGGTCCGCTACGCCGGCGTCAACCGCCCGGACTGCATCCAGCGCTCGGGGGGCTACCCGCCTCCGCCGGGAGCATCGCCGATCATCGGGCTCGAGGTCGCCGGCACGGTCGCCGCCATCGGGGCGAACGTCACGGCGTGGCGCGTCGGCGACGAGGTCTGCGCGCTCACGCCCGGCGGCGGCTATGCCGAGTATTGCGTCGCGCCCGCGGGCCACTGCCTGCCCCCGCCGGACGGCCTGTCTCCGCTCGACGCGGCGAGCCTGCCGGAGAACGCATTCACCGTCTGGCACAACGTGTTCGAGCGCGGGAGGCTCGTCGCCGGCGAGACGGCGCTGATCCACGGCGGCACGAGCGGCATCGGCACCACGGCGATCCAGTACGCGAAGGCGTTCGGCGCGGCGGTGATCACGACGGTCGGCAGCGACGAGAAGGCCGCGTTCTGCCGCGGGCTCGGAGCGGACCACGCGATCAACTACCGGGCCGCGGACTTCGCCGCCGAGGTCCCGGCGATCACCGGGAAGCGCGGCGTCGAACTGGTGCTCGACATGGTCGGCGGCGACTACATCGCGAAGAACCTGCGCTGCCTCGCGCTCGAGGGCCGGCTCGTGATCATCGCGTTCCTGCACGGCAGCCGCGCCGAGGTCGACTGGATGCCGATCATGCTGAAGCGGCTCACGGTGACCGGCTCGACGATGCGCGCCAGCCCGGCCGAGCGGAAGGTCGGCATCGCGTCCGCGCTGCGCGAGCGCGTCTGGCCGCTCTATGCGTCGGGAAGGGTCAAGCCGGTGATCCACCGCGTCTTTCCCCTTGCCGACGCGGCCGCGGCGCACGCGCTGATGGAGTCGTCGCGGCACATCGGCAAGATCATGCTCGACGTCGGCGCGTAGCCCTCGGGCTTCCGCCCGGCACCTTTGCCCTGTGGGTCGGGCTTCAGCCCGACGCCTCCCCCCTGTGGGTCGGGCTTCAGCCCGACGCCTCCGCCCTGTGGATCGCGCTTCAGTCCAGCCTCCTCACAGTGGATCGGGCTTCAGCCCGACGCCTCCCCCTGTGGGTCGCGCTTCAGCCCGACGTCTCCGCACTTCGGGTCGCGCTTCAGCCGGACTTCTGTGCGTGCGCTGTCGGGCTGAAGCCCGACCCACGGCAACGCCGGAGTCCTCCTCGAATGTCAGCCGCGATGCGAGGCGCTGCGCCTCCGCACTGCGGGTCGCGCTTCAGTCCGGCCTCCTCACAGTGGGTCGGGCTTCAGACCGACGCCTCCGCACTTCGGGTCGCGCTTCAGCCGGACTTCTGTGCGCGCGCTGTCGGGCTGAAGCCCGACCCACGGCAACGCCGGAGTCCTCCTCGAATGTCAGCCGGGATGCGAAGCGTCGCCCATCCGCCCTGCGGGTCGCACTTCTGCCCGACGCCTCCGCCCTGTGGGTCGGGCTTCAGCCCGACCGACGGCGATCACAAGCGCGCGTCGTCGATACCCGATGCAAGCGCCGGGGCGCCTCGCCGACGCTGCGTTGCCGCTACGCCAGGAAGTCGCAGTGCTTCTCGACGTAGGCCGCGAGGTCGAGCGAGTGCTGGCGCACGAGGCGCTCGGCGAGCTCGGTATCGCGCGTCTCGAGCGCCTCGATGATGCGCATGTGGTCGACGATCGAGCGCGATGCGCGGTCGGCCTGCGAGATCGTCATCCGCCGGATCGCCCGGACGTGGATGAACAGGTTCTCGAGCATCTGCCCCATCAGTTGCGACCCGGACAGCGCGATGATCGCCTGGTGGAACGCGATGTTGGCGTCCGAGTACTCGCTGATGTGCTCGGCCGGCGCCGCGTTGCGGAACTCGTCGAACATCTTGCGCAGGCCGGCGATGTCCTCGTCGGACGCGTTCGCCGTCGCGAGTCGCGCAGCCATGCTCTCGATGGCCGCCCACATCTCGATCATCTCGACGATCTGGCGCCTGGTCTTGCGCACGATGAAGATGCCGCGGCGCGGAACCGTGCGCAGCAGCCCTTCCTGCTCGAGCAGCGTCATCGCCTCGCGGATCGGCGTGCGCGACACGCCGAGCGAGAGCGACAGCTGGCGCTCGTCGAGGCGCACCTCGCCCGAGTGCGAGTAGATGTCGGCCTCGACGATCGCCTGCTTGAGCGCGGCGTAGGCCTGGTCGCGCAGGCTCGCATTCGCGTTGATCGGCTGGAGGGCCAGCGGGATCTTCGCGGCGGCGGCCGTGCCGGTGGACATGGATCGCTCGGGTTCCTTCGGGGTCGCAGGGCGCTTCGCGCGCCCGTCCTGGATGGCGCCGGAGGCGCCGAGCCCATCCCCGGTACCCGGTATCTTATATACCAAAACCGAACGGCGGAACGAGTGCCTCGCGCCTCGCCCCTCCGGGCGCGATCCGTGCGCCGCGCATCTCCCGTCCGGAAACCGGCACGATGGCCGGCGTCGCACCGCGACTTGCGGGTCGCGCTCCCGGAGGAGTCGGGGCCCTCGCCCGAGGCGCGTGGGGCCGCGGGTCAGCCGTTCCCCTGGCTCGCGGTCCGTGCCCGCATGCGCTCCTTGACTTCCAGGATCTCGCTCGCGATCGCCGCCGCATCGTGAACCTTGAGCAAATGCGGGCGATGAGCGCGAAGATAGGCGGTGATACGCTCCTGTTCGCCGCTGATCGACGCCAGTTCATCGAGAGTGGCGCGGCTCCAGTGCCAGTCGAGCTCCAGTTCGTCGAAGGCGGCGTTGTACGCGTCGAGTTCGCGTTCCGCCTCGGTGGCGATTCGTTCGCGCCTGGGGTGAGCCGTGGTATCGGGAATCATCGTCGCCTCCGGTTCGGTGGTCGGGCCTTCCAATAGCCGTGACGATAGGCGGACCTATGCATAATGTATAGTTTAAAGTTCCTCTCAATTACATAACCGAATGGTTATGATATAACCAGCATCGCGATGAAGAACGCCACGATCCGCCAGCTCAAGGTGTTCCAGACGGTCGCCCGGCACCTGAGCTTCTCCCGCGCGGCGGAGGAGTTGCACCTTTCGCAGCCGGCGATCTCCGCGCAGATCCGCGAACTCGAGGGACACGCCGGCCTTCCGCTGTTCGAGCGCCTCGGGCGCAGGGTCTACCTGACGGCGGCCGGACGCGAGCTGGTCGAGCGCAGCCGGGCGATCCTGCAGGAGTTTCGCGACGCCGAGGAGGCGATGGCGCGGCTCAAGGGCGTCGGCGGCGGCACGCTGTCGGTGGCAGTCATCAGCGCCGGCGACTACTTCTTTCCCCGGCTGCTCGCGGAGTTCACGCGCCGCCATCCTGGCGTGACGATCGACCTCGCCGTCCAGAACCGCGAGGGCCTCCTCAAGCGGCTCGACGACAACCTGTCCGATCTCGCCGTGATGGTCCGGCCGCCTGCCGGCGACGACACGATCCACGAGGCGTTCGCGCCGCACGCCTACGTGATCGTCGCCGCGCCCTCGCACCCGTTGGCGTGGGCGAAGCGCATTCCGTTCGCGCGCGTCCTCGCGGAACCGTTCGTCGTCCGCGAGCGCGGGTCCGACACATGGAACTCGATGCGCGAGGCATTCGGGACGCAATTCTCCGCGGTCCGCGTCGCGATGGAGATCGGCAGCAACGAGACCATCAAGCAGGCGGTCATCGCGGGCTTCGGCCTGGGGTTCCTGTCGTCGCATGCAATCGCCCTCGAGCTCGCCAGCGGGGGACTGGTGGTGCTGGACGTCGTGGGATTCCCGGCGATGCGTCACTGGTACGTCGTGCACCGCCGCGCGAAGCGATTGCCTCCGGTGGCCGCCGCCTTCAGGGACTTCCTTCGCGAGGAAGGCGCTCGCCTGATCGAGGGCTACATGCGCGCCGGAGTGCCCGCCCGGACACTCGACGCACGCTCGTCCGCGGCGCCTGGCGGGCGATGACATTGCCCGCCGTCGGGCGGCGGGAATGTCGCGTTGCAGCATCCTGCAAGCGCTGCCAACGCGTCCGAGAGTTCGTTGACGCCGCCTGATATATCAAATACCTTATCTCGAAACACGGGCCGGGCCAGCGATTCGATGGCCACGGCACGTCCAGGAGGAGGTTCGGGATGCAGCACGCGTCGACACGGGTTTCGCATCCATTCATCAGGCTGCCGGAGCAGGCGGCAGCGATGAATCCGGGCGCGGAATGCACGCATGGCCGGATTTCCCGCACCGACGCGCGCCCCGACCCGTCCACCGACGCCGTACCCCGTTTCCGAGACGTTCCCGGATTCCCGCGCCGCGCAGGCGGAACGACCGGGCCCGTCTCCGGATCGAACATCTGATCCGCCGCCTGCGCACGCGCAGGCACATGTCCGGCCGCCGCGGTGCGGCGCCGTCGGGATTCCGTCATCGGAGGATCGCATGAACGACCAAGCGCTGAAGACCGCCACGAAGCCGGCGACCAGCACCGCCGACGACATGCCGAAGTCCCCCGGCGGCGGCGCGATCGATCGCCATGCAAGGGAAACCGACGGCTTTCAGCTCGTCATCGAGGCCCTCAAGCTGAACGGCATCGACACGATCTTCGGCCTGCCCGGCATCCCGATCACCGACCTCACGCGCAAGTTGCAGGCTGCGGGCATGCGCGTGATCTCCTTCCGGCACGAGCAGAGTGCCGGGTATGCCGCGTCCATCGCCGGATTCCTGACGCAGAAGCCGGGCATCTGCCTCACGGTGTCCGCCCCCGGCTTCCTCAACGGCCTCACCGCGCTCGCGCACGCAACGGTCAACTGCTTCCCGATGATCCTGATCAGCGGCTCGTCCGAGCGCGAGATCGTCGACCTGCAGCAGGGCGACTACGAGGAGATGGACCAGCTCGCGATCGCGAAGCCGCTCGCCAAGGCGGCGTTCCGCGTGCTGCACGCCGAGGACATCGGCGTCGGCGTCGCGCGCGCGATCCGCGCGGCCGTCTCCGGACGCCCGGGCGGCGTGTACCTCGACCTGCCGGCCAGGCTGTTCCCGCAGGCGATCGACGCCGCGACCGGCGCCGCGACGCTGATCAAGGTGGTCGACGCGGCGCCGAAGCAGATTCCCGCGGCCGACGCCGTCAAGCGTGCGCTCGACCTGCTCAGGACGGCCAAGAAGCCGCTCGTCATCCTCGGCAAGGGCGCGGCCTACGCGCAGGCCGACGCGGACATCCGCGCGCTGGTGGAGACGACCGGCATCCCGTACCTGCCGATGTCGATGGCCAAGGGCCTGCTGCCCGACACGCACGAGCAGTGCGCGTCCGCCGCGCGCTCGTTCGTGCTGCCGGAAGCCGACGTCGTGATGCTGATCGGCGCGCGCCTGAACTGGCTGCTTTCGCACGGCAAGGGCAAGACCTGGGGCGGCGCGTCGTCGAAGGCCTGGGGCGGTCAGAAGTTCGTGCAGGTCGACATCTCGCCGCAGGAGGCCGACAGCAACGTGCGCATCGACGCTCCGGTGGTCGGCGACATCGGCTCCTGCGTGACGGCGCTGCTGGCCGGCATCGGCGCGGGCTGGCCGAAGCCGCCGTCCGACTGGCTCGACGCCGTCGCCGAGCGCAAGGCGAAGAACGTCGCGAAGATGGCCGAGACGCTGGGGAAGGACCCGTCGCCGATGAGCTTCCAGAGCGCGCTCAACGTCGTGCGCGACATCGTCAAGGCGAACCCGGACGCGATCCTCGTCAACGAGGGCGCCAACGCGCTCGACTTCACGCGCTCGATCGTCGACATGTACAAGCCGCGCAAGCGGATCGACGTCGGCACCTGGGGAATCATGGGCATCGGCATGGGCTACTGCGTGGCCGCCGCCGTCGTGACGGGGCAGCAGGTGATCGCGGTCGAGGGCGACAGCGCGTTCGGCTTCTCGGGGATGGAGACGGAGACGATCTGTCGCTACGACCTGCCGGTGTGCGTCGTGATCATGAACAACAACGGCGTGTACCGCGGCGACGAGAAGAATCCGACGGGCGGGCCGGATCCGTCCCCGCTCGTGTTCGTCAAGGACGCGCGCTACGAGAAGCTGATGGAGGCGTTCGGCGGCGTCGGCGTGCACGCGAAGACGCCCGGGGAGCTGCGTGCGGCGATGGAGGCGGCGATCCGCTCGAGGCGGCCGACGCTGATCAACGCGGTCATCGACGAGGGCGGGGGGACCGAGAGCGGACGCATCACCAATCTCAATCCCGCCGCGAAGAAGAAACCGTGACGGCCGGCCGCGTTCGAGCGTCGTCGACGACGCGACGTCGCGTGAGCGACGGTAGGCGCGACGACGCTCAACGCGGCTTGCGCACCGCGGACTCGGCGTCGGGGCGCCGGTGCCCGAGGGGACGGTAGAGATGAATGGGGGAACGTGATGGGTAAGGCACTGGACGGCGTCCGCATTCTCGATTTCACGCACGTGCAGTCGGGGCCGACATGCACGCAGCTCCTGGCGTGGATGGGCGCCGACGTCATCAAGATCGAGCGCGCGGGCGAAGGGGACATCACGCGCGGCCAGCTGCGCGACATCCCGGGTGTGGACAGCCTCTACTTCACGATGCTGAACCACAACAAGCGCTCGATCACCATCGACGCCAAGCATCCCAAGGGCAAGGCGGTGATCGAGGCGCTGGTGAAGCACTGCGACGTGCTGGTCGAGAACTTCGCGCCCGGCGCGCTCGACCGGATGGGCTTCACCTGGGAGCGCATCCAGCAGCTCAACCCCGCGATGATCGTCGCGTCGGTCAAGGGCTTCGGGCCGGGGCCGTACGAGGACTGCAAGGTCTACGAGAACGTCGCGCAGTGCGCAGGCGGCTCGGCGTCGACGACCGGCTTCGACGACGGCCCGCCGCTCGTCACCGGCGCGCAGATCGGCGACTCGGGCACCGGGTTGCACCTCGCGCTCGGCATCGTCGCGGCGCTCTACCAGCGCAAGACGACGGGCCGCGGCCAGAAGGTGCTCGCCGCGATGCAGGACGGCGTGCTGAACCTGTGCCGCGTCAAGCTGCGCGACCAGCAGAGGCTCGACCGCACGCACGTGATGGAGGAATACCCGCAGTACCCGAACGGCACGTTCGGCGACGCGGTGCCGCGCGCCGGCAACGCGTCGGGCGGCGGCCAGCCGGGCTGGATCCTCAAGTGCAAGGGGTGGGAGACCGACCCCAACGCCTACATCTACTTCATCACGCAGGCGCCGGTGTGGAAGGACATCTGCGAGGTGATCGGGCGGCCCGAGTGGCTGACCGACCCGCGCTACGCGACGCCCAAGGCGCGCCTGCCGCACCTGATGGAGATCTTCGGCAAGATCGAGGAGTGGACCAAGACCAAGACCAAGTTCGAGGCGATGGACATCCTCAACAAGCACGACATCCCGTGCGGGCCGATCCTGTCGATGAAGGAGATCGCCGAGGAGCCGTCGCTTCGCGCGACCGGCACGGTCGTCGAGGTCGACCACCCGACGCGCGGCAAGTACCTGAGCGTCGGCAACCCGATCAAGATGTCGGACAGCCCCACCGAGGTGAAGCGCTCGCCGCTCCTGGGCGAGCACACCGAGGAGGTGATGATGGAGCTGGGCTACGGCACCGAAGAGATCGCGGCGCTGCGCAACGAGGGCGTCATCTGACGGCCCCCTGACCGATCGACGAGGCGGACATGGCGAACAACAAGACCGCAGTGCGGAAGATCCTCGACGCCGTCAAGGCCGACGGGCGGACGTCGCTGACTGCGCCCGAGGGCAAGCTGGTCTGCGACGCCTACGGCATCCCGGTGCCGAAGGAAGGCGTCGCGAAGAACGCGGCCGAGGCCGCGAAGCTCGCGACGAGGATGGGCTACCCGGTCGTGCTCAAGGTCGTGTCGCCGGACATCCTGCACAAGACCGAGGCCGGCGGCGTGATCGTCGGCGTGAAGAACGCGGCCGACGCGAAGAAGGGCTTCGCGACCATCCTCGCCAACGCGAGGAAGTACAACCGCAAGGCGGTCGTGCACGGCGTCCAGGTGCAGCAGATGGTGGGCGGCGGGCAGGAAGTGATCATCGGCGCGGTGACCGATCCGTCGTTCGGCAAGCTGGTCGCGTTCGGCCTGGGCGGCGTGCTGGTCGAGGTGCTGAAGGACGTGACGTTCCGGCTCGCGCCGGCGACGAAGGACGACGCGCTGTCGATGCTCGACGGCATCGCCGCCGCCGAGATCCTGAAGGGCGTGCGCGGGGCCGACCCGGTGAACCGCAACGCGCTCGCGACGGTGATCCGCAACGTGTCCCAGCTCGTCGCCGACTTCCCCCAGATCGCCGAGATGGACCTGAATCCGGTGTTCGCGTCGAAGGCCGGCGCGGTCGCCGCGGACGTGCGCATCGTGTGCGACTGGGATCCGCCGCCGGCGCGCTTCCGTCCCAGGCACGCGGACATCGTGCGCGACATGAACCGGATCATGAAGCCGGAAGCAGTCGCGGTCATCGGCGCCTCGGGCGAGACCGGCAAGATCGGCAACTCGGTCATGAAGAACCTGATCAACGGCGGCTACCAGGGGAAGATCTACCCGATCAACCCGTCGGCCGGCGAGATCATGGGGATGAAGGCGTACAAGAGCGTGAAGGACGTGCCCGGCACGATCGACGTTGCGGTGTTCGCGATTCCCGCCAAGTTCGTCGCCGCGGCGCTGGTCGAGTGCGGCGAGAAGAAGATCCCCGGCGCGGTTCTGATCCCGTCCGGCTTCGCCGAGACCGGCAACGTCGAGGGCCAGAAGGAGATCCAGGCGATCGGGCACAAGTACGGCGTGCGCCTGATGGGGCCCAACATCTACGGCTTCTACTACACGTGGAAGAACCTCTGCGCGACGTTCTGCACCGCCTACGATGTCAAGGGCCACGCCGCGCTGTCGTCGCAGTCGGGCGGCATCGGGATGGCCATCATCGGCTTCTCGCGTTCCGCCAGGATGGGCGTCTCGGCGATCGTCGGCCTGGGCAACAAGTCGGACATCGACGAGGACGACCTGCTGACGTTCTTCGAGCAGGACGAGAACACGCACATCATCGCGCAGCACTGCGAGGACCTGAAGGACGGGCGCGCGTTCGCCGAGGTCGCGAAGCGCGTGTCGAAGAAGAAGCCGGTCGTCGTGCTGAAGGCGGGCCGCACCAGCATGGGCGCGCGGGCGGCGAGCTCGCACACCGGCGCCCTTGCCGGCAACGACAAGATCTACGACGACGTGCTGCGCCAGTCCGGCGTCATCCGCGCGAAGGCGCTGCGCGAGATGCTCGAGTACGCTCGCGCGATTCCCGTTCTGCCGACGCCCGCGGGCGAGAACGTCGTGATCATCACCGGCGCCGGCGGGTCCGGTGTGCTGCTTTCCGACGCCTGTGTCGACAACGGCCTCAAATTGATGGCGATGCCCGCCGACCTCGACGCGGCGTTCCGCAAGTTCATCCCGCCGTTCGGCGCGGCCGGCAACCCGGTCGACATCACCGGCGGCGAGCCGCCGAAGACCTACCAGAACACGATCCGGCTCGGGCTCGAGGATCCGCGCATCCACTCGCTGATCCTCGGCTACTGGCACACGATCGTCACCCCGCCGATGGTGTTCGCGAGGCTGGTCGCGGAGGTGGTCGAGGAGTTCAGGGCGAAGGGCATCAGCAAGCCCGTCGTCGCGTCGCTGGCGGGCGACGTGGAGGTCGAGGAGGCCGCCGAGTACCTGTTCGACCACGGCATCCCGGCCTACCCGTACTCGACGGAGATGCCGGTGATGGTGCTGGGCGCGAAGTACAAGTGGGCCCGCGGCGCGGGTCTCATCCGGACCGGCGGAACCGGTACACGCCGGGAGAGTCCGAAGCGTTAAGTTCCTGCCGTACCCGCACGACGCGGTCCGGGTCCGTCACGAGCCCGCGCGGGCGGCCATAGCCCGATCACCCAGGAGGAGTCATGGATCGCAATGCCAATCGCCGGGCCGCACTCGCGGCCGCCCTCGCCGTCGGCGTGTTCGCTGCGCAGCCGGCCGCCCACGCGGCGTGGGAACCCACCAAGCCTGTCGAGTTCGTCGTCCCAGCGGGAACCGGTGGCGGGGCAGACCAGATGGCGCGCTTCGTGCAAGGCATGGTCGCGAAGCACAACCTGATGAAGCAGCCGCTGATCGTCGTCAACAAGTCCGGCGGCGCCGGCGCCGAGGGCTTCCTCGAGGTCAAGGGCGCCAGGGGCGACCCGCACAAGATCATCATCACGCTCTCCAACCTGTTCACGACGCCGCTCGCGACGGGCGTGCCGTTCAACTGGAAGGACCTGACGCCGGTCGCGATGCTCGCGCTCGACGAGTTCGTGCTGTGGGTCAACGCCGAGTCGCCCTACAAGACCACGGCGGACTACGTCAACGCGCTCAGGGCGGGCAACCCCGGCCAGTACAAGATGGCGGGGACCGGGTCGAAGCAGGAGGACCAGATCATCACGGTCGCGCTCGAGAAATTCGTCGGCAAGAAGATGACCTACGTGCCGTTCAAGGGTGGCGGCGACGTGGCCGTGCAGCTCGTCGGCAAGCATGTCGACTCGACGGTCAACAACCCGATCGAGGCGATCGCGCACTGGCGCTCGGGGGCGCTGCGGCCGCTGTGCGTGTTCGACAGCCAGCCGATGCCCTACCCGGCCAAGGTCACGGCGACGATGTCCTGGCAGGACATCCCGACCTGCAAGTCCGCGGGACTCGACGTCGAGTACGTGATGCTGCGCGGGATCTTCATGGCGTCGGGCGTGAGCCAGGAGCAGGTCGACTTCTACATCGACCTGTTCAAGAAGGTGCGCGCGCTGCCCGAGTGGAAGAAGTACACCGAGGACGCGGCGTTCAACACGACGTTCATGACGGGCAGGGAGTACGTCGACTGGGTCGCCAAGACCGAGAACCGTCACCGCGAGCTGATGCAGGAAGCCGGTTTCCTGGCCAAGTAGCCGATGGACCAGGAAGCGCAAGGAGGGGCCGCCGCCACGCGCGGCGGCCTCTCGACCCGATGGGTCGAGCTCATCGTCGCGCTGCTGATCTGCCTGGGCGGGGCGATCGTCGTTTTCGACAGCGTCCGCATCGGCGCGAAGTGGGCGAGCGACGGCCCGGAGTCCGGCTACTTCCCGTTCCTGACGGGCGCCTGCCTCCTTCTCTCCGGCGCGTGGATCGCCGGCGCCGTGCTGGTGCGCTGGAAGCGGCTCGCCAGCTCGGTGTTCGTCGAATGGACGGCGCTCAAGCCGGTGCTGGAGATGCTGCTGCCCACGATCGCGTTCGTCGTGGCGATCAAGCTGATCGGCATCTACGTCGCCTCGGCGATCTTCATCGGCGCGTTCATGGTCTGGAAGGGCCGCTACAGGTGGCCGCTCACCGTCAGCGTGTCGCTGTGCGTACCCGTCGCGATGTTCCTGCTGTTCGAGGTCTGGTTCCTGGTGCCTCTGCCGAAGGGCCCGCTCGAGAACATGCTCGGGTACTGACATGGAGAACGACGCGCGCTCCGCGCGAAGGACGCCGCGTCGCGGCGGCACGATCGTCGGCGCGACGCGCCATCCTGCGGCCCGGACCGGCCGCGGCATGCTTTCCTAGGGCACTCCATGGAGGACATCGGCAACCTGATGCAGGGCTTCGCGGTCGCGCTGACCTGGCAGAACCTGCTCTTCATGCTGGTCGGCATCCTGCTCGGCGTGCTGATCGGCGTGCTGCCCGGCCTGGGCGGCGCCAACGGCGTCGCGATCCTGCTCCCGCTCACGTTCACGATGTCGCCGACCTCGGCGATCATCATGCTTTCGTGCATCTACTGGGGGGCGCTGTTCGGCGGGGCGATCACGTCGATCCTGTTCAACATACCGGGCGAGCCCTGGTCGGTGGCCACGACGTTCGACGGCTACCCGATGGCCCAGCAGGGCCGCGCAGGCGAGGCGATGACCGCGGCGTTCACGTCGTCGTTCGTGGGTGCGTTCATCGCGGTGCTGGTCATCACGTTCCTCGCGCCGCTGGTCGCGAGGTTCGCGCTCAAGTTCGGCCCCCCCGAGTACTTCGCGGTCCAGTTCCTGACGTTCTGCAGCTTCATCGGGATGAGCCGCGAGCCCGCGGCGAAGACGATCGCGTCGATGATGATCGGATTCGCGCTCGCGGCCGTCGGCCTCGACATCGTGACCGGCCAGCTGCGCATGACCTTCGGCCACATGCAGCTGCTGCAGGGCTTCGACTTCCTGATCGCGGTCATCGGGCTGTTCGGACTGGGCGAGATCCTGATCACGATGGAGGAAGGGCTCGCGTTCAAGGGCGCGAAGGGCAAGATCAACCTCAAGGTGGTGCTCGAAACGTGGAAGAAGCTTCCCCGCTTCTGGATGACGTCGCTGCGCAGCTGCCTGATCGGCTGCTGGATGGGCATCACGCCCGGCGGCGCGACGCCGGCGTCGTTCATGAGCTACGGCATGGCGCGCCGGATGTCGAAGGACCGCGACACCTTCGGGAAGGGCAATATCGAAGGCGTGGTCGCGCCGGAGACCGCGGCGCACGCCGCGGGGACCAGCGCGCTCCTGCCGATGCTGACGCTGGGCATTCCCGGATCGCCGACCGCGGCGGTGCTGCTCGGCGGGCTGCTGATCTGGGGACTGCAGCCGGGTCCGCTGCTGTTCGTCGAGAAGAAGGAATTCGTCTGGGGCCTGATCGCGAGCATGTACCTCGGCAACATCGTGGGTCTGCTGATCGTGCTCACGACGGTCCCGTGGTGGGCGGCGATCCTCCGCATCCCGTTCTCGATCATCGCGCCGGTCATCGTCGTCATCTGCGCGATAGGCGCCTACACCGTCCACAACAACATGTTCGACGTCGTGATGATGGTGGTCTTCGGCATCGTCGGCTACTTCTTCAAGAAGCTCCGCTACCCGCTCGCGCCGCTCGTGCTCGCGCTGGTGCTCGGCGACATGGCCGAGACGGCGTTCCGTCAGTCGATGCTGCTGTCCGGCGGAAGCGTGACGGTGTTCTGGTCGAACGGCCTGGTCGGCTCGATCATGGGACTCGCGCTCGTGCTGCTCTGCTGGCCGCTCGTGTCGGCCGGCCTGGGAGCGTGGCGCGGACGGCTGCGCGCGGCGGAGCTCGCGGCGGAGTCGCCAAGAGCCGGCGAGCCTTGAGGCCGAACGCAGCGGCCCCTCCGCGATGACGCGTCCCTCGGTCGTCGACACGTCCCGGCTCGCGGCACGCGGCTCGCCCAAGGGCCGCGCCGTCGACCCGGCCGCGCTCGACGACGTGCGCGCGCTCCTCGGCGACTCGCCGCGCCGCGCCGACCTGCTGATCGAGTTCCTGCACCGCATCCAGGACGCCCGCGGCTGCCTGCCGGCGGCGCATCTGGTCGCGCTCGCGCAGGAGATGAGGCTCGCGACGACCGAGGTCTACGAGGTCGCGACGTTCTACCACCACTTCGACGTGGTCAAGGAGGGCGACGCGCGCCCGCCCTCGATCACCGTGCGCGTGTGCGAGACGCTGTCGTGCCACATGGCCGGTGCCCCGGCGCTGCGCGCCGCGCTCGATCGGCTCGGCATGAAGGACGCGCGCGTCGTCGGCGCACCGTGCGTCGGCCGCTGCGACCGCGCGCCGGTCGCCGTGGTCGGGCGCAACCCGATCGACCACGCGACGGCCGACGCGGTCGCGTCCGCGGTGCGCGACCGGCGCACCGAGCCCGCGCAGGCGCACGCGATCGGCTACGACGCCTACCGCCGCGACGGCGGCTACCGGACGCTCGCCGACTGCGTCGCGGGCCGGCGCACGGCGGAGTCCGCGATCGAGGA
The DNA here is from genome assembly GCA_905339295.1 of Burkholderiales bacterium. Classification (GTDB taxonomy): domain Bacteria; phylum Pseudomonadota; class Gammaproteobacteria; order Burkholderiales; family Casimicrobiaceae; genus VBCG01. The sequence goes on along the minus strand of CAJPFI010000038.1, from coordinate 19,172 downwards.
GCTCGAGAACTCGTCGCTGCGGGGCCTGGGCGGCGCAGGCTTCCCGGCGGGCCGCAAGTGGAGGATCGTGCGCGCCGAAGCCGCGCCGCGCCTGATGGCGGTCAACATCGACGAGGGCGAGCCGGGCACGTTCAAGGATCGCCACTACCTCGAGCGCGACCCGCATCGCTTCCTCGAGGGCATGCTGATCGCCGCCTGGGCCGTCGGCGTCGACGCGATCTACGTGTACCTGCGCGACGAGTACGCCGCCTGCCGCGCGCTGCTCGAGCGCGAGATCGCCGCGCTCGAGCGCGATCCGCCGTGCGCACTGCCGCCGATCCACCTGCGGCGCGGCGCCGGCGCGTACATCTGCGGCGAGGAATCCGCGATGATCGAGTCGATCGAGGGCAGGCGCGGAATGCCGCGGTTGCGTCCTCCCTACGTCGCGCAGGTCGGGCTGTTCGGGCGCCCGACGCTCGAGCACAACATGGAGACGCTCCACTGGGTGCGCGACATCCTCGAGCGCGGCGCCGCGTGGTTCGCGGGACACGGGCGCCACGGCCGCAAGGGACTGCGCTCGTTCTCGGTGTCGGGCCGCGTGAAGACGCCGGGAGTGCACCTCGCGCCGGCCGGGATCACGGTGCGCGAGTTGATCGACGAGCACTGCGGCGGCATGCAGGACGGCCACGAGTTCTACGCGTACCTGCCCGGCGGCGCGTCGGGCGGCATCCTGCCCGCGGCGATGGGCGACATTCCGCTCGACTTCGACACGCTGCAGCCGCACGGCTGCTTCATCGGCTCCGCGGCGGTGATCGTGCTGTCCCGTCACGACCGCGCGCGCGACGCGGCGACGAACCTGATGCACTTCTTCGCCGACGAGTCATGCGGCCAGTGCACGCCCTGCCGCGTCGGCACCGCCAAGGCGGTGATGCTGATGGAGCGCGCGCACTGGGACACGCCGCTGCTCGCCGAGTTGTCGGCGGCGATGGCCGACGCATCGATCTGCGGGCTCGGGCAGGCGGCGCCCAATCCGATCGCCTGTGTGGTGAAATACTTTCCTCACGAGCTCGAGGGCTGAGGCCGCCGTGGCGCCCCCAGCCCCCGGCTCCCGCCCCGCCGCCTCCCCGACGCGGGGAGACTCGCGATCGGCGCGTCCGCGAGCGCCGATCAGGACGGTCCGGTCATGAACGCTCCGCTCGAAACCCCGCGCCCGGCGCCGACGATCGCATTCAAGCTGAACGGGGCGGACGCCGGCGCGGCCCCGGGCGAGACGATCCTCGCGGTCGCCGACCGGCTGGGCGTGCCCATCCCGCGGCTGTGCCACAAGCCGGGGCTGCGGCCGGACGGCAACTGCCGCTCGTGCATGGTCGAGATCAAGGGCGAGCGCGTGCTCGCGCCGTCGTGCTGCCGCACGCCGGCGTCCGGCATGGAAGTGACCACCGACAGCCCGCGGGCGATGCACGCGCAGAGGATGATCGTCGAGCTGCTCGCCTCCGACGTTCCCGAGCGCGTCTACAAGCCGGACTCCGAGCTGGAACTGTGGCGCAGGAGGCTCGGCATCGGCAGGACGCGCTTCCCCGCGCGCGAGCAGCCGCGGGCCGACCTCTCGCATCCGGCGATGGCGGTCAACCTCGACGCGTGCATCCAGTGCACGCGCTGCGTGCGCGCGTGCCGCGAGGCGCAGGTCAACGACGTGATCGGCTATGCGCACCGCGGCTCGCACTCGGCGATCGTTTTCGACCTGGACGACCCGATGGGGGCGTCGTCGTGCGTCGCGTGCGGCGAGTGCGTGCAGGCATGCCCGACCGGCGCGCTCGCGCCCGCCGGCGACGCCTACCTGAAGCCGGTCGACCGCACCGTCGCGTCCGTGTGCCCCTACTGCGGGGTCGGCTGCCAGATCACCTACCACGTGCACGAGAACGCGATCGTGCGCGTCGAGGGCCGCGACGGCCCGGCGAACCGCGAGCGGCTGTGCGTCAAGGGCCGCTTCGGCTTCGACTACGTCTCGCATCCGCAGCGCCTCACGAAGCCCCTGGTCCGTCGCGTCGGGGCGCCGAAGGACGCGCACGCCATCGTCGACCGCGCCGACCTGCTCGCCGCGTTCCGCGAGGCGACGTGGGACGAGGCGATGGCCATCGCGAGCGGCACGCTCCGGCGGATCCGCGACACCCGCGGACCCCGCGCGCTCGCCGGCTTCGGCTCCGCGAAGGGCAGCAACGAGGAGGCGTACCTGTTCCAGAAGCTCGTGCGCACCGGCTTCGGCACCAACAATGTCGACCACTGCACGCGGCTGTGCCACGCGTCGAGCGTCGCGGCGCTGCTCGAGGGCATCGGTTCGGGCGCGGTGTCGAACCCCGTGATGGACGTGCTCGCGGCCGACGTCGTGCTGCTGATCGGCGCGAATCCCGTCGTCAACCATCCGGTCGCGGCCACGTGGATCAAGAACGCGGTCAGGCGGGGAACGCGGCTCGTCCTCGCCGATCCGCGCCGTTCCGAGCTCGCGCGGCACGCGTGGCGCTACCTGCAGTTCAGGCCGGACACCGACGTCGCGCTGCTGAACGCGATGATGCACACGATCGTCGAGGAGGGGCTCGTCGACCGTGCGTTCGTCGCGGAGCGCACCAGCAACTACGACGAGCTCGCGAGAAACGTCGCCGCGTTCAGCCCCGAGGCGATGGCCGGCGTGTGCGGCATCCCGGCCGGGACGATCCGCGAGGTGGCGCGCGCGTTCGCGACCTCGCGCGGATCGATGATCCTGTGGGGGATGGGCATCTCGCAGCACATCCACGGCACCGACAACGCGCGCTGCCTGATCGCGCTGGCGATGCTCACCGGGCAGATCGGCAAGCCGGGCTCCGGATTGCACCCGCTGCGCGGGCAGAACAACGTGCAGGGCGCCTCCGACGCGGGCCTGATCCCGATGGTGTTCCCGGACTACCAGCGCGTCGACGATGCCGCCGCGCGCGCGCTGTTCGAGAAGCTGTGGGGCGCGACGCTCGACGCGAAGCCCGGCCTCACCGTGGTCGAGATCATGGACGCCGTGCACGCCGGAGAGATCCGCGGCATGTACATCATGGGCGAGAATCCGGCGATGTCGGACCCCGACGCGGGACACGCGCGCGAGGCGCTCGCGAAGCTCGAGATGCTGGTCGTGCAGGACATCTTCCCGACCGAGACCTGCTACCTCGCCGACGTGATCCTGCCTGCCTCCGCGTTCCCGGAGAAGACCGGGACATTCACGAACACCGACCGCACGGTGCAGATGGGCCGGCAGGCGCTCGCGCCGCCGGGCGAGGCGCGGCAGGACCTCGCGATCATCGTCGACATGGGCCGGCGGATGGGCCTCGACTGGCGCTACGCGCACCCGCGCGACGTGTTCGACGAGATGCGCAAGGGCATGCCGTCGATCGCGGGCATCACCTGGGACCGGCTCGAGCGCGAGCACTCGGTCACCTACCCGTGCGAGCGGGAGGGCGATCCGGGCGAGGCCGTCGTGTTCACCGAGCGCTTCCCGACGGCGAGCGGCCGGGCGCGCCTCGTGCCCGCGGGGCTGATCCGCGCCGACGAGCAGCCTGACGCCGAGTACCCGTGGGTGCTGATCACCGGCAGGCAACTCGAGCACTGGCACACCGGCAGCATGACGCGCCGCTCCGAGGTCCTCGACGCGATCGAGCCCGTGCCCGTCGCTTCGCTCAATTCCGCCGACCTCGCGCAGCTCGGCGTCGCGCCGGGAGGCGCGGTCACCGTCGCGTCGCGGCGGGGCGAGGTCACGTTCTTCGCGCGCGCCGACGACGGGACGCCGCGCGGCGCGATCTTCCTGCCGTTCTGCTACCACGAGGCTGCGGCGAACCTGCTCACCAACCCGGCGCTCGACCCCTACGGCAAGATCCCCGAATTCAAGTACTGCGCGGTGAGGGTCAGCGCGGGCGGCGAGCCGCACCGGACGTTCGGCTACGAGCGTGCCGGAGCCGGCTGACGCCGGCCGCCGGGAGCTCCCCGGCCGGGCGACCCGGGCGTCCTCGCGGCGCATCGGGCGGGTCCCGGCTCACCCGCCCAGCGCGCGCCAAAGCATGTAGCAGCCCAGGACCGACATCAGCACGGCGAACGCGCGCCTGAGCGTCGCGCCCCTCCACCGATGCGCGAGGCGCGCACCGAAGGGCGCGGCGATCATGCTCGAGACGACGATCCCGGCGAGCGCGGGCAGGTAGACGTAGCCGATTGCGTGCGCGGGCAGCCCGCTCTTCCGAAGTCCCGCGTACACGAACCCGATCGTCGCGGCGATCGCGATCGGGATGCCCAGCGCCGCAGAGGTCGCCACCGCCGCGTGCATCCGCACGCGGCAGCGAACCATGAACGGCACCGACAGGAAGGCGCCGCCCACGCCCAGCGCACCGGACAACACCCCGATGCCGGCGCCGACGCCGAACAGCCCCGCGCCCACGGGCAGCTCGCGCGTCGCCCTTGCCTCCGCCCTGCGGATCAGGCGAAAAGCTGTGAACCACGTGAACACCGCGAACGCCGCGGCCATCGCGCGCGCCGGCATCGCGCTCGCGATCTGCGGCCCCACGAGCGATCCGACGATCAGCCCCGGCGCCATCACGCGCACGATCCCCCAGTCGACGGCGCCGTGGCCATGGTGCGCGCGCGCCGACGAGATCGCCGTGAACATGATCGTCGCCGAGGCGGTCCCGATCGAGAGCGGCAGGACGTGCTCGAGCGCGAAACCCTCGCGCGTGAACACGGCGACGAGCACCGGCACGATCGTCATGCCTCCGCCGATGCCGAGGAGGCCGGCGAGGAAGCCCACGAACACGCCCAGCGCGACGTAGACGACGAAGAGCAGCGGCTCCACGTCAGGCCCGCGTCCCGGCGACCGCTGGCGGCGGACTCGGCGAGCTGCGTGGGGACGTCATCCTCGCGCCAGCCTGATCACCGCCTTCCATTCGCCTTCGGTGACCGGCGTGATCGACAGGCGGTTGCCGCGCTTCAGGATGACCATGTCCTGCAGGCCCTTCGCCGCGCGGAGCTCCGCGAGCGGCACGAGGCGCGTCTTCGCGACCAGCGTGACGTCGACGTTGAGCCAGCGCGGCGCCGCGCGCGTGGCCCTGGGATCGTAGTAGCCGCTCCCCGGGTCGAACTGTGTCTCGTCGGGATGCGCGGGCGCGGACACGCGCACGATCCCCGCGACGCCCGGTTCCGGGCAGCTCGAATGATAGAAGAGCGCCTGGTCGCCGACCTTCATGTCGTCGCGCATGTAGTTGCGCGCCTGGTAGTTGCGCACGCCGAACCACGCCGTCGTCCGGCGCGGCGCGCGCGCGAGGTCGTCGATCGAGAACTCGTCCGGCTCGGACTTCATCAGCCAGTGGCGCATGGCGTTCGGGGCGACGTGGAATCGGCGCGTGGTGACGCGGGACAAGCTCGGGAAATCGGAAGGGGGCGATTCCGGGCGGACCCATCGCCCCGGCCCGCTCCCCGCGTGCGAGGGGACCGAGGTTCGGGGCCCGACGAGCCACCGTTGCGCGATTCCCGTTCGCCTGCCTCCCAATTCCCGCCTCCTCAACTCCCATGGAGCGCGAACGGCGCCGTCGCCGGCGCCGCCCTGTCGCTGCCGGGCGCCGTCGCGCCCGTCCTGCATGGGTCCCCGCAGATGCCGTCAAGCCCTCATCCCGAACCTGGGTTCAGGGTGGCCGCCTGCCGGAGCCATCAGGTGCTCCCGCGTGGGGAGCGCACACCGGCTCGCTACAAGGCTCGGCAGCCTCGCCGATTGGCATTGGTTCAAGGAATGTCTGGCCGTTCTCGAACACCGCAGGGATTGGAGGGAGCGCGTCGCGGCGGCCGGCCGCGGCGCGCGGCATTCACAGCAGCTTATCCTGCCCTGCCATCAACTGGTCGATGGCGGACTGCATCGAATGGATTCTACGCTGCGCGCGCGCGTCGTCAATCGGCGCGGCGTGTGACTTCGTCCCCGCCCGCGCGCGGAGCACCTCGTGCGCGAGGTTCAGGGCGGCCATGACCGCGATGCGGTCGATCGCCGCGACCTTGCCCGTGTCCCGGATCTCGCGCATGCGCGCGTCGAGCAGCGCGACCGCCTGCATCAGCTCGGCGCGCTCGGACTCCTTGCACGCGACCTTGTATTCGCGCCCGAGGATCGAGACGTCGAGCTGCAGCGGCTTCTCGCCGGCGGGCGGGCGCGTGGTCATTCGGCGGGCATTCTCGCGAGCAGCGCGTCGAGGCGGCTCGCCGCCGCGCGCATGCGCTCGTCGAGCAGGCGTTCGTGCGCCTGCGCCTGGGCGAGCTTCGTGCGCAGGTCCTCGTTCGCGGCGCGGAGCGCGCGCGTGTGCGCGATCAGCATCGCGAGCTTCTGCTCGAGGAGCGCGAGATCCTGTTCCATGGCGATGACTATGGTGAGGGCAACCCGTGCGAGCGTCAACCGCGCGCGACCGGCGGCGCGGCCACCGGTCCGGTGGCGAGCGGCACGTAGCGGATCTCGAGGATTTCCAGCTCCTCGTTGCCGGCCGGCGTGCGCAGCGCCACGACGTCGCCCTCGCGCGCCCGCGTGAGCGCGCGGGCCACCGGCGAGATCCACGAGACGTAGCCGAGGGCGACGTCGGTCTCGTCGATCCCGACGATGGAGATCGTGCGCCGCTCGCCCCGCTGCGTCGCGTAGTCGACTGTCGCGCCGAAGAACACCTGGTCGACGCCGTCGATGGCGCGCGACGCCGGGTCGACCACCTCCGCCGCGTCGAGGCGCTTCACGAGGAAGCGGATGCGCCGGTCGATCTCGCGCAGCCTCTTCTTGCCGTAGAGATAGTCGCCGTTCTCGGAGCGGTCGCCGTTGGACGCCGCCCACGCGACCGTCGCGACGAGCGCCGGCCGCTCGGTCGCGACGAGTCCGTCGAGCTCCGCCTTGAGCCGCGCGAAGCCGCCCGGCGTCATGTAATTGCGCGAGCCCGGCGGCAGCGCAGGCGCGGCGTCGAGGTCGTCGTCGTCCGCATCGGTCGCGGCGTCGTTCTCGCGCGTGAAGGCCTTGTTCATGGCGTTTCCCCGGGCCGGGCAGCCGGGGGGAAGGGGCGGGCAGACCGGAACCGGGCCTGCCGACCCGAAATCGTCCCCCGGCGTGCGTCGCGATTCTACCCCCGGCCGCGGGGCAGCGCTCGCGCAACGGCCGCGCAGAGCTGCGCCACGCCCTCGACGAAGCGCGGTCCCGGCCGGTGCAGCAGGTTGGCGTCGACGACGGCGAGTCCCTCGTCGCGCGCGGCCGGGAGCTCCTCCCAGCGGCGCCAGTCGTCGAGCCAGGACGGGCGCACGGCGTTCTCGATGCCGGCGACGACCAGCTGCGGCCGCAGGGCGAGCACCTCCTCGACGTTCACGACCGGCGCCGGCACCGGCAGCGACGCGAACACGTTCTCGCCCCCGCACAGCGCGATCGCCTCGGTGATCGTGTGGCCGGCGCCGATCGTGTAGAGCGGTGCGCCGGACAACTGGTAGAACACCCGCAGCCGCGCGCCGCGCGGGACGGCGGCCTCGAGCGATGCGAGGCGCGCGCGGAACGCGGCCGCGGACGCCGTCGCCTCGGGCGACGTGCCGGCGAGTGCGCCGAGGCGCTCGATGTTCGCCGCGATCGCGTCGATCGTGCGTGGCGCGGTCGTGAACACCGGGATGCCCCGATCCCGCAGGCGTGCGACCTGCGCGGGCATCGTCCACGGCCAGGTCACCACGAGGTCGGGCGCAAGCGCGAGGATGCGCTCGACGTCGATCGCGTTCACGTCGCCGACGACCGGCAGCGCGCGGGCGGCGGCCGGCGCGTCGGTGTGCGCGATCACGCCGACCAGCCGGGACGCGGCGCCCGCGGCGGCGACGAGCTCCGCCGCGTGCGGCGCCAGCGTGACGATGCGCCGCGCCGGCGCGGAGAGCTCGACCGGCGCGCCGGTGTCGTCGACCACGCGCGCCGCCTGCGGGGCGGGCGCCGCGAAGGCGCACGCGAGCGCCAGCGCGACGCGGAGGGTCACAGCGCCCATCGCAGTCCCGCGAACACCTGCGCGCCGCCGGTCGCGTAGCCGGCCGCGAGCTCGTAGTCGCGATCGAGCACGTTGTCGCCGCGCGCGAACAGCGTGACGCCTCGCCCTGCCGTCCACTCGAGGGTGAGGTTCACGACCGCGTAGCCGCCCATCGCGCGCGCGTTGGCCGCGTCGTCGAAGCGCCTCGACGACGCCACCAGCTCCGCGCCGAGCGACACCGGGCCGATCCGGTGCAGCGCGGACAGCGCGCCGTGCGCGCGCGCGCGACGCGGCAACAGGCGGCCGGTCGCGTCGTCCTCCGGCGACTGCAGGTCGAGCGACGCCCTCACCGACGTGCCGTCCCATGCGGCATCCGCCGCGAGCGTCACGCCCTTCAGCGTCGCGTGGTCGACGTTCTGCGGCGCGCAGGCGAAGTCCTCGTCGCACTGGAACACGATCAGCGAGCGAACCCGGTTGTGCCAGCCGGTCGCGCGCGCCTCGACGCGCGCGCCGCCGGCCGTGCCGTGCCACGCGAGTCCCGCCTCGACACCGCGGGAGGTCTCGGGTCCGAGGCCGGGATTCGAGAATCCGGGGAAGTAGAGGTCGTTGAACGTCGGCACCTTGAACGCCGTGCCCGCGCTCGCGGTGACGCGCCAGCCGGGCGCGAAACGCCAGCCCCACGCGAGCGTGCCGGTCGTGCGCCCGCCGAACTGCGTCGACTCGTCGTGGCGCAGGTTCGCCTGCAGCGCATGCGGTCCGCTCGCGAGACGGTAGATCGCGACGACGGCGTCGGTGTCGCGCGCGGTCACGGCAAAGCCCTCGTTCTCGTCGAGCCGCTCCTCGCGGCGTTCGTACGCGAGCGACAGGCTGCCGGCGGGCAGCGCGATGTCGTGCTGCCAGCGGTACTGGGTGTCGCGCGTGCGGTACGCAAACGCGCCGAAGCCGGTCGTCGACGTGGAGTCGTCCACGCTGCGCCCGGCGGAGAGCGTCCAGCTCCACGCCGCGGCAAGGCGGTTGCGGGACTCGACCTGCCACGCCTCGACCACCGTGATCGTCCGGTCGTCGTGTCCGGCGGCGGCGTCGAACGCATTGTCGAGGCGGTTGCGCAGGTAGCGCGCGACGATCGTCTGGCCCTTCACCCAGTCGAGGCTCGCGGAGGCGCCGGCGTTCGCGGCGCGGTAGCCGTCGCGATCCGGATTCGACGAGAAATTCGACGGATCGGCGATCGCGTCGAAGCCGGCGCTGCGCCGCGCGCCCGCCTGCAGCGCGAAGCGCAGCGGCCCCGCCGATCCCGAGATGCCCGCGCTGCCCGTCGCCGTCGCGTGGGTGCCGTACCCCGCGCTCGCGTTCGCGGCGAGCGCGTCGCCGCCGCGACGCGTGAAGATCTGGATCACGCCGCCGATCGCGTCGGCGCCGTAGAGCGACGAGGCGGGGCCGCGCAGGATCTCGATGCGCTCGACCTGGTCGAGCGGGATCGCCTCGAGCGACGCGGCGCCGACCGTGGACGACTCGAGGCGCATCCCGTCGAGCAGCACGACCGTCTGCCCGCGGTTCGCGCCGCGGATGAACGCGCCGGACGTCGCGCCTGGGCCGCCGTTCTGGATGACCTCGACACCCGGCTGACGCATGAGCAACGCCGCGAGCGTCGCGGCGCCGCTGCGCGCGATCTCGTCGGCGCCGATGACGGTGACGTCGGCGACGAGCTCGTCGAGCGACTGCGGACCGCGCGACGCGGTGACGACGACCGGGTCGAACGACGCGGACTTGATCGCCGCGGACTGCGCGGCGGCCGCGCCGGCCGGCGCGACCAGCGAAACGGACAGCAGGACGGCGAACGGGCGCACGCGCGCGTCGCGGTTCGGAGTGCTTGGGGACATGACGGACCTTCCGCGTGTGGCCATGCTTCCCCGCACGGCCGTGGTGACGGACATGCGGCGGGGAAGGAGGCGGACGCGGAGGAAGTCGTGCGGGGACGCCAGGGGCGCGGCACGGCGGCGACCGCGTCGACGCCTTCCCGCGCCGCGCTTCGGCCGCCCGCGGCGCGCCCCCCAACGGGAACGCGGCCGAGCGGTCGCAGGCCGGTCTCCGGGCTCGCCATGCGGGCCGTCCCGCCTTCCCGCCGCACGTGGGTGCGGCAGTGGCATGAAGGACGGCCCTCGAAGGGCTCACCGTTGCGGGGGCAGCCGCGGGATCCGCGTCCGTCGGCACGCCGCCGGACCCGTCACCGCGTTCCCGTTTCACCCGCCGCGAAGGCTCTCGCGGCGGACACCTGCAAGGCAAATGATAGCCGATCGTCGCATCGGCGGGTAGCGGTTGCGGTGCGGGTGCCCGTCGCGACGTGGGGCACGTCGAACACCGGGCCCGCGCCCGCGCGATTTCGCGGAATGTCGCCCGGTCGCCATGCGCGCGTCGACCGCGAACGAGTGGATCATCATGATCGCGCGCGCGAACACGCCGGACGCTTCCCGTGAAATGCGGACGATGCAGTCGCTGACGATCGCGATCGTCGCGCCGGGAACGAACGGAAGCGCGGTCGCGTTTCGGATGAGTCAGGCCCGTTCGATAGGAGTCGTCGTCGGTGTCCCGACCTTCCCGGATCCCTCGATACGGCCGCGATTCGGGAGAATGGCTCGTCCCGGGCCCGGGGCGCCCCCCTGCTATAATCGCGCCCCTTCGCCTCACTGCGGCTCCCCCCGGCTACTCCCGGCGCCGGAGCCGGACGCCGTGACCCGAAAGCTCTACATCCGAACGTTCGGATGCCAGATGAACGAGTACGACTCGGCGCGCATGGCGGACGTGCTCGCCGAGTCCGACGGCCTCGAGCCCACCGACCGTCCCGACGACGCGGACGTCATCCTGTTCAACACCTGCTCGGTGCGCGAGAAGGCGCAGGAACGCGTGTTCCACGATCTCGGCCGCGTGCGCGCGCTCAAGGCCGCGCGTCCCGACCTCATCATCGGCGTCGGAGGCTGCGTCGCATCGCAGGAAGGCGGCGCCATCGTGAGGCGCGCGCCCTATGTCGACGTCGTGTTCGGGCCGCAGACGCTGCACCGCCTGCCGGAGCTGATCCGCGCCCGTCGCGCGAGCGGCCGCCCGCAGGTCGACACGAGCTTTCCCGAGATCGAGAAGTTCGACCGGCTGCCGCCGCCGCGCGTCGATGGCGCCAGCGCGTTCGTCTCGATCATGGAAGGCTGCAGCAAGTACTGCACGTTCTGCGTCGTTCCGTACACGCGCGGCCAGGAGGTCTCGCGGCCGCTGCCCGACGTTCTCACCGAGGTCGCCGACCTCGCGCTCCAGGGCGTGAAGGAGGTCACGCTCCTCGGGCAGAACGTCAACGCCTACCGCGGGACCCTCGATGGCGGCAACGGGATCGCCGATCTCGCGACGCTCGTCGAGCACGTCGCCGAGGTGCCGGGCATCGAGCGCATCCGCTACACGACGTCGCACCCGAGGGAGATGACGCCGCGACTGATCGCCGTCTACGGCAGGGTCGGCAAGCTCGTCTCGCAGCTCCACCTGCCGGTGCAGTCGGGCTCCGACCGAGTCCTCGCGGCGATGAAGCGCGGCTACACGGCGATCGAGTACAAGTCGACGGTGCGCGGGCTGCGCGCCGCGCGTCCCGGCCTGTCGATCTCGTCGGACTTCATCGTCGGGTTTCCCGGCGAGACCGACGAGGACTTCGAGCGCACGATGCGCCTGATCGACGACGTGCGTTTCGACGGCGCGTTCTCGTTCCTCTACTCGCCGCGGCCGGGCACGCCCGCGGCGGAGCTCCCCGGCCCGGTGCCGCGCGAGGTCGCGCAGTCGCGCCTCGAGCGGCTGCAGGCCGCGATCGACGCGCAGTATCGCGAGGCGTCCGCCGCGATGGTCGGTACGCGCCAGCGCGCGCTCGTCACCGGCCGCGCCGCCAGGGACGCGGACGAGCTGTCCGCGCGCACCGACAACAACCGCGTCGTCAACTTCGCCGGCGACCCCGCCCTGACCGGTACCTATGTCGACCTCGCCGTCACGGCCGCCCTGCCGCATTCGCTGCGCGGCGAGCTCGCCGCGTGACGGCGGTCTCCCGTCCCACGAGGTGTCCATGTTCCGCACCGACTCACGCACGCTCGCCCTCACGCTCGCCGCGCTCTCGATCGCGCTCGCAGGCTGCGCGACCACGCCTTCCGCGCCCGCAACGTCGTCCGCCGACGGCGGACGCGCCACCGCGGACGTGGCCCGCGCCGCGGGCGCCGCGGCCTCGGCCGTCGTGAGCGCGCAGGCTGCGGCGCAGGGCGGAGCCGCCGCAGCAGGCGGACGTCCCGGCGCCACGGGGACCGTCGCGGCGGCGGCCGCGGCGGCCGCGGCGGCCGCCGCGTCGCAGACCCGCCCGTTCGCGGACATCGTGAAGGAGGCGACCGAGACGAAGGGCTACTTCACGCTCTGGCAGAAGGACGAGAAGGTCTGGATCGAGATCGCGCCCGAGCAGTTCGGCAAGCCGATGTTCTTCTCGGTCAACCTCGCGAGCGGGCTGGGCGAAAGCTTCCTGTTCGGCGGACTGATGGGCCGCTCGCACATCGCCGAGTTCCGCAAGGTCGGCAACGCCGTGCAACTGGTCGCGCGCAACGAGCGCTATTTCGCGCAGCCGTCGACGCCCGAGGCCGCCGCGGTCGCCGAGGCGTTCTCCGACAGCCTGATCGCCTCGGGCCCGACGGTTTCGCAGCCCCATCCGGAGCGCAAGTCGGTGCTGGTCGACCTCGGCACGATGCTGTCCGCCGACATTCCCGGCGCGTACGCGGCGCTCGACCGCGCCTACCGGCAGCCGTACGCCGTCGACGCGCGCAACACGGGCATCACGCGCGTGCGCGCGAGCAACGACGCGGTGAGCGTGCTCGTGAACGCGCACTATGCGGTGCAGCGCCTGGTCCAGCCGCCGCCGGTCGTCACGCCCGGCGCGCCGGTGCCGAGCGTGCCGACGACGCTTCCGGATCCGCGCAGCCTGTTCCTCGGCTTCCAGTACAACCTCACGAAGCTCCCGGACGAGCCGATGCGCCCGAGACTCGCCGATCCGCGCGTCGGCTACTTCACGGTTTCGCGCTACGACTACTCGAGCGACAAGACGCTCACGCCCCGCGTCAACTACGTGAAGCGCTGGCGCCTCGAGAAGAAGGACCCGGACGCGGCGCTCTCCGAGCCGAGGCAGCCGATCGTGTTCTGGATCGACCGCAACGTGCCGCTGCGCTACCGCGACACGGTCGTCGCCGGCGTCGTCGAGTGGAACAAGGCGTTCGAGAGGATCGGATTCAAGGATGCGGTGCAGACGAGGATCCAGCCTGACGACGCGGACTTCGACACGGTCGACGCGCGCCACGCGTCGGTCCGCTGGATCACGTCCGCCCGCCCGGTGTTCGGCGGCATCGGCCCGTCGCAGTCCGACCCGCGCAGCGGCGAGATCCTCGACGCGGACATCGGCATCGATCCGGTGCGGCTGCGCTTCGCGCGCTACCGCCTCGCCGACTCGTCCGGTCCGGCGGCGACCGCCGGCGCATCGCTCCTGCCGGAGCAGGCGATGGCCTGCCGGATCGCCGACTTCGTCGCCGAGGACCGCGGCTTCGCGATGGACCTGCTCGCCGCCCGCGGCGTGATCGAGCCGGACGGACCCGAGGCCGAGGAGTTCGTATTGTCGGACCTCAAGGAGGTGGTGATGCACGAGGTCGGGCATGCGCTCGGCCTCACGCACAACTTCCGCGCGTCGACGATCTACACGCAGTCGCAGCTCAACGACGCCGAGTTCACGAGGAAGAACGGCATCGCGGGGTCGGTGATGGAGTACTCGCCGATCAACCTCGCGCTGCGCGGCGAGCCGCAGGGCGAGTACTCGATGTCGACGCTCGGCCCCTACGACTACTGGGCGATCGAGTACGCATACCGGCCGATCGCCCCCGAGCGCGAGGCCGCGGAGCTCGCGAGGATCGCCGGCCGCAGCAACGAGCCGCTGCTCGCGTACGCGTACGACGACGAGACCAACCTGGCGATCGACCCGGAGGCGACCGCGGGGGACCTCGGCAGCGACCCGCTCGGCTACGCGGCGCGCCGCCTCGCGCTCGCCCGCGAGCTGTGGGAGCGCTGGGAGGCGCGGCCGCTGAAGCCCGGCGAATCGTACGCGTCGCTTCGCCGCAACATCTCGCGCGGAATCACCCAGGTGCGCGAAAGCGGCCTGCTGGCCGCGCGCTACGTCGGCGGGATCAGCGTGCTGCGCGACGCAGCGGGCTCGGGCCGCACGCCGATGAACCCGGTCGCGACGGCCAAGCAGCGCGACGCGCTGAAGCTGATCGAGACCGGCGTGTTCTCGGCGGCGAGCTTCCGCTTCAAGCCCGAGTTCCTGCGCAGCCTCTCGGTCGACTTCCTGGACCGCGGCGACAGCTTCGGCACGGGCCTGGCGCCGCAGAGCTTCGACTATTCGCTGCCGACGCAGGTGCTCGCCGCGCAGAAGGCCGTGCTCGACCGCGTCATGAGCGAGTCGATCGCGCAGCGGCTCCTCGACGCCGAGGGCAAGGTCGACCGTCCCGGCGACGCGCTCGAGCTCGCCGAGGTCTACGCGAGCCTGCATCGCGCGATCTGGAGCGAGTTGAAGGGCGGGCGCGACATCCCGCTCATCCGCCGCAACCTCCAGCGCGAGCACGCCTCGAAGCTCGCGCAGGCGCTGCTGCGCCCGTCGGCGATGCCTGCCGACGCGCGCGCGCTGTTGCGCGCCGACGCGAAGGCGCTGCGCGGGGAGATCGCTGCCGCCGCGGGCCGGAGCGGCTGGCCGGCGGCCGCCTCGGCGCACCTCGCCGAGTCCCTCGCGACGATCGACGAGGCGCTCAAGGCGCCGCTCGTCCGGTCGCAGATCTGACGCCGGACGCGGCGATGGCGACCCGGCGCGCGCGCAGCCCGTCCGCCCGAAGCGCGCGCGGCGCGCCCCCGCCTGGCGTCGCGCGCGAGCCCGGGGGGGCCCAGCGCACGCAGCTCGTGCTGTCGCCGCTCGACAATCGCGTGCTCGCGAACCTGTGCGGGCCGCTCGACGCCAACCTGCGCCAGATCGAGGCTGCCTGCGACGTCACGATCACGCATCGTGGCGGCGCGTTCGCGTTCGCCGGCGAGCCCGGGCGGATCGCCCGCGCGCGCGCCGCGATCGAGCGCTTCTACGCGGCGGCCGAGAAGCCGCTCTCCGTCGACGACATCCAGCTCGGTCTGGTCGAGATCGCGACGCGCGGCCCGCGCGCGACGCCCTCCGGCATCGCGGACGACGACGCGCCGGCGCTGCGCACGCGCCGTGCCGACCTGCACGGCCGCACGCCCAACCAGTCCGCCTACCTCGCCGCGATCCAGGCGCACGACATCACGTTCGGCATCGGACCCGCCGGCACCGGCAAGACCTACCTCGCCGTCGCGTGCGCGGTCGACGCGCTCGAGCGGGACGCGGTCAAGCGCCTCGTGCTCGTGAGGCCCGCGGTCGAGGCAGGCGAGCGGCTGGGCTTCCTGCCCGGCGACCTCGCCCAGAAGGTCGACCCCTACCTGCGCCCGCTCTACGACGCGCTCTACGACCTGATGGGTTTCGACAAGGTGTCGAAGCTGTTCGAGCGCCAGACGATCGAGGTCGCGCCGCTCGCCTACATGCGCGGACGCACGCTCAACCACAGCTTCATCATCCTCGACGAGGCGCAGAACACGACGCCCGAGCAGATGAAGATGTTCCTGACGCGCATCGGCTTCGGCACTCGCGCGGTCATCACCGGCGATGTCACGCAGATCGACCTCGCGCGCGGCCAGAAGAGCGGGTTGAACGAGGCGGCGCGCGTGCTGAAGGACGTGCGCGGCATCGCGTTCTGCCGCTTCACCAGCGCCGACGTCGTCCGTCACCCGCTGGTGCAGAAGATCATCGATGCATACGAGCGTGACACGCCCGCCTGAATCGCGCGCACGCGCGCAGGGCGCCGCGCCGCGGCTATCGCTCGCCGTCCAGTACGCGGTTGCCCGTACCGGGCTGCCCGCGGCGCCGACGCTGCGGCGCTGGGCGGCCGCGGCCCTCGAGCGCGACGTGCGCGTGACGCTGCGCTTCGTGGGCCTCGCCGAGGGACGGACGCTCAACGCTCTCTACCGCGGCAAGGAGCACGCGACGAACGTGCTGACCTTCGTGTACGATGACGCCGTCCCGCTCGCCGGGGACATCGTGCTGTGCGTGCCGGTGCTCAGGCGCGAGGCGCGGGAGGGCGGGCGGACGCTCAGCGCGCACTGCGCGCACCTCGTCGTGCACGGAATGCTGCACCTACAGGGCCACGACCACGCGACGCCGCGCGACGCCGGACGGATGGAAGCGCGCGAGACCGCGCTTCTCGCCGGACTCGGCTGCGCCGACCCGTACGCGAACGGCTGACCGAGACCGCCGGCCATGTCGACCGCCGACCCCGATGACCGCGACGAGCCGCGCCCGTCGCTCCTCGAGCGTCTGTCCGCGTTCCTGACGCGCGAGCCCGAGGACCGCGAGGAGCTCCTCGACCTGCTGCGCGGCGCGTTCGAGCGGCGCCTCCTCGACGCCGACGCGCTGTCGATGATCGAGGGCGTGCTGCAGGTCTCCGAGATGACGGTGCGCGACGTGATGATCCCGCGCTCGCAGATGGACTGCGTGTCGATCGACGACGAGCCCGCGACATTCATCCCGTTCGTCGTCGACACCAAGCACTCGCGCTTCCCGGTGATCGGCGAGAGCAAGGACGACGTCGTCGGCATCCTGC
Organism: Burkholderiales bacterium; assembly: GCA_905339295.1. Taxonomy (GTDB): domain Bacteria; phylum Pseudomonadota; class Gammaproteobacteria; order Burkholderiales; family Casimicrobiaceae; genus VBCG01. Next base: position 2,446 of record CAJPFI010000038.1, on the reverse strand, counting down.
TCGCGAAGGAGCTGCTCAACTACTACCGCGACCCCGGGGCCTTCAGCCTGCGCGACACGCTGCGTCCGGCCGTGTTCGTGCCCGAGTCGAAGCGGCTGAACGTTCTGCTGCGCGAGTTCCGCACCAACCGCAACCACATCGCGATCGTCGTCGACGAGTACGGCGGCGTCTCCGGTCTCGTGACCATCGAGGACGTTCTCGAGCAGATCGTCGGCGACATCGAGGACGAATACGACTTCGACGAGACCGAGGACAACATCATCGCGGAGGGCGGGGGGAGATACCGCGTGAAGGCGCAGACCGAGATCGCCGACTTCAACGGCCGCTTCGGCAGCCAGCTCTCGGACGACGCGGTCGACACGGTCGGCGGACTCGTCGTCCACGCGTTCGGCCGGCTGCCCAAGCGCGGCGACGTCGCGACGATCGGCGAGTTCCGCTTCCGCGTCGTGCGCGCCGACAGCAGGCGCATCCACACGCTGCAGGTCGACAAGGTCTCGCCGGCTCCGGGGGCCGGGCCCGCCAGATAACCATCGCGACGGAGGCGGATCGCGCCGTCGCCAGCCGCGCGCCTCGCCGGATCGCCTCCGTCCACGTCCTGCCACGTGCTGCCCGCCGCCACCGCCGCCCTTGCCGGCGCGCTGACCGTCTTCGGGTTCGCGCCGTTCGGCGTGGGACTCGTCCCGATCGCGACGCTTGCCGCGCTGTTTCTGCTCTGGCGTGGCGCGGCGACGCCGAGGCGTGCGGCGTGGATCGGTTTCGCGTTCGGCGCGGGCCTCTTCGGCGCGGGCGTGTCGTGGATCTACATCGCGCTCGAGACCTTCGGCGGCATGCCGGCGCCGGTCGCCGCCGTCGGCATCGCCGGCTTCTGCGCCTACCTCTCGCTGTGGCCGGCGTTCGCGGGCTACGTCGCGGCGCGAGCGGCGCCGGCCGGCTCGGCGCTGCGCCTCGTCGCGGCGGCAGGCGCGTGGACGCTCGCCGAATGGCTGCGCGGGTTCGTCCTCACCGGATTCCCGTGGCTCGCGGCCGGCCACGCGCAGCTGCCCGGCTCCACGCTCGCGGGATTCGCGCCGCTCGGCGGCGTGTTCCTCGTGTCGCTCGCGGTCGCGGCCGTCGCCGCGCTCGTCGCATACGGAATCGAGGCGCTGGCGCAGGAACTGCCGAAGCGAGTCGCGCTCGCCGGCGCGGGCGTCGCGACGCTGTTCGTCGCCGGCGCGCTGCTGGATCGCGTCGTGTGGACGACCCCCAACGCCGCGCCCGTCGCCGTGACGCTGGTCCAGGGCAACATCCCGCAGGAGCAGAAGTTCGATCCGGAGCTGCGCGGCCGCGCGTTCCGCGTCTACGCGGAGCTCGTCGCCGAGAGCAAGGGCAGGCTCGTCGTGCTGCCGGAGAGCGCGTTCCCGGTGTTCGCGGAGGACGTTCCCGCGGAGACGTTCGCGGCGCTCGCGCGGACGATGCGCGCGCGCGGCGGCGACGTGCTGGTCGGGGTGTTCGTCGCGCAGCCGCCGTCGCCGGGCGAGGACCAGCCGCGCATCCACAACAGCGTCGTGACGCTGGGCGAGTCCGCCACGCAGCTCTACCGCAAGCGCCACCTCGTGCCGTTCGGCGAGACGATCCCCGCGAAGGCGGCGGTCGGCTGGCTCATCAACCGCGTGCTGGCGATCCCGCTCTCCGACCAGACGCCCGGTCCCGACGATCAGCCGCCGATCGAGGTGGCCGGCGAAAGGCTCGCGGTCAACATCTGCTACGAGGACGCGTTCGGCGCGGAGATCGCGGGCTGGTCGCGCGACTCGACGATCCTCGTCAATGTGACCAACGACGCGTGGTACGGCCGCTCGATCGCCGCGTGGCAGCACAACCAGATCGCGCAGATGCGCGCAAAGGAGACCGGCCGGCCGATGCTCCGCGCGACCAACACGGGCATCACCAGCGTCATCGATGCGGACGGCGGCCAGCGCGTGCACCTGCCGTGGTTCCGGCGCGGGATGCTCGAGACGAACGTCGTCGGCCGCACCGGCGTGACGCCGTTCATGCGCTGGGGCAACGCGTTCGCGGCGCTGATCGCGGCAGCACTCGTCGCGGCCGCGTTCGTTGTGGGTCGCGCTTCAGCCCGACGGGCCTCCGGTTGACGCCGGACCCACCGCAATTCAGTCGCAACTCCGCCGCCGTGGGTCGGGCTTCAACCCGACGACGAGACACCGAAGGCGCATGTCGGGCTGAAGCCCGACCCACAGGACCGATCGCCGGGCGGACGTCCGCGATCGCTTCTCCTCGAGGCAGTCGTCGTCGACGTTGATGTCCCCGCGGTTCGCCTTGCCGGTGCAGCCCGACGGGTGCCCAATTGACGCCGGACCCACCGCAATTCAGTCGCAACTCCGCCGCCGTGGGTCGGGCTTCAGCCCGACGACGAGACACCGAACCCGCATGTCGGGCTGAAGCCCGACCCACA
>CAJPFI010000037.1 GCA_905339295.1 Burkholderiales bacterium | reverse complement strand
CGGTGCGGGCAACGGCCTCCTGACGATCGCGCGCGGCACGCTTCCTCTCGCGCTGTTCGGACCGGCCGGTTACGGGCATCGCCAGGGCACGATCGGTGTCGCCGCGCGGCTCGCGCAGGCCGCGGCGCCCGTCACGTTCGGCGTGTTGCTCGGCCACTGGGGGGCGACTGCCGCGTTGGCCGTCTCTGGCGCGCTGTCGTTCGCGGCCTTCATGGCATTCGTGGCGCTCAGGAAATAGAACAGCTGGACCCGGCGTCCGTCACCACCACGCCCGGCAGCTCAGCCGCTGCCGGAGAGATAGGCGAATATCTCGGTGAACTCTGCGGTTGTGAGCCGGCGCACGTTCGGCTGTTGACATGCATCGTCGTCAAGCGCAAACACCGCCGGATCGACGCCGAACGCCGTGAGTCCCATGTTGGCCTGGTAGAGGGAAGCCATGTAGGCGCGCCTCTTCTCGGGATCGAACAACACGCATCGGGGCGAACGCATCCTCACATCGTGGGATAGCAGGCGCGACACGATCTGCTCATGAACGCCCTTCGCGATGTCCAGATTGTTAAGCACCCGCATCATCTCGAGGGTTCTCGGACCCAGGGAATCGTTCACATCACGCCCCATGGCACCCAGCCCCCCCGGGCCCAGCCCTGCAGCCCGGCAGAAGTCGGCACGGATGTCCCGGCCTTCGAGCGCGCCCCTCTCGTACCGGCGCACGATCAGGTTGTCCGCGCCGAACGCGCTCGCCCACGTAGCGAGAATCCCAGAATAGTCTGGTGGCGTGTGCATGCTCCTGAGGTACTCGTCGAATTCGGCCCGTACCCGCGTCGCCCACCATTTGACTTCCATGTTGTAGGCGGATTCCGCGAACAGGTCCTGCCGACGGATGTACGCCACGATCCGCGTCGAGCTCGCCCGAGCGCGCAACGACTCGTACAGGCGTCGAACGGCTTCGGGATCGAAGAGACAGAATTCCTCGGAGCTGAGGATCACGCTCGTGCAGCCGCGAGACCGGGCGCTGTCGATGGCCGCGCGTACATATGCGTCGCCACCCCCCTCGATTGCCGGCACCGGCCCCCATGGAGACGTCTTCCGACCCATGAACGCCCAGGCCACGGTGTGATGCGCGCAGATCAGCAGGCCTTCGTCAGGGTAGTAGGTCCGGTACTGGCGAATGAGCGACTGCCTGTTGCGCATCAGGAAGACCTGAAGGGAGGTGCTGCCGGTCTTGTGCCAGCCGATGTGAACGGTGATGTCCACGCCCGCTCATTCCCCCATCTGCAGCAGCCGCCCGTGGCGCCGCGCGTGGCGGATCGACGCGGCGAACAGCATCGCCCCGCCGGCGAGGTAGGCCGCATCGAGGACGAGCGCGCGCGCGAGCAGGTCGTGGCGGAACACCCCGTCGAGCAGCACGGCGCGCATCCCCTCGAACACGTACGACGACGGAGTCGCGACGGCGACCGCCTGGAGCCAGGCCGGCAGGATCGCGATCGGGTAGTAGACGCCGGACACGGGCGCGAACAGGAAGATCGCCGCCCACGCGATCTCCTCGGCACCCAGCCCCCAGCGCAGCACGAGTCCCGACACGGCGAGCCCGATCGCCCAGCCGAAGCCCAGCAGGCCGACGACGAACGCGATCAGCGGGAACCCGAGCGAGAAGATCGAGTACCCGAACAGGAGCCACGCGAACAGGCACGCGAATCCGACGCCGATGAGCGCGCGGATCACGCTCATCGTCACCTGGCCCAGCACGAACTCGGTCAGCGTCAACGGGGCGACGAACAGGTTGCCGAGGTTGCGCGAGTAGATCTCCTCGATGAACGTCAGCGACACGCCGAGCTGGCCGCGGAACAGCACGTCCCACAGCAGCACCGCGCCGATGAAGAACCCGGGCGCGTCGCGCAGGAAGTGATTGGTCGGCGCGAGGTAGACGGTCACGAACGCCCACAGCACCATCGTGACGGTCGGGTAGTACGCCATCGACACGATTCGCGGCCACGACTTGAAGATCAGGTACGCGTGGCGGCGGATGAGCGCGGCGACGCGACGCGCCGAGGCCGCGGGCCCGGTCTGCGGCTTCAGCGCGACGCCGGCGGCATTCACGCGCGTGCCCGCCGCGCTAGACGGCGATCTCCCGCGAGGCGGCGGCCGCGGAGTCATCGTCCTCGCGGCCGCGGACGATGTCGAGGAACACCTCCTCCATCGTGCCGCGCCCGTAGCGCGCGATCAGGGCGGCCGGAGACCCCTGGTCGACGACCTCGCCCGCCCGCAGCATGATGACGTCGTCGCACATGCGCTCGACCTCGACCATGTTGTGCGACGCGAGCAGCATCGTGCAGCCGGTGGCGTGCTGGTAGTCGGCGAGCCAGGTGCGCACGCGGTCGCCGACGTCCGGATCGAGCGAGGCCGTCGGCTCGTCGAGCAGCAGGACCTCGGGGCCGTTCAGCAACGCCTTCGCGAGCGACACGCGCGTGCGCTGGCCCGCGGACAGCGTACCGTAGGGGCGTCCGAGGATCGCGGCGAGGTCGAACTCCTCGGCGAGCTCGGCGATGCGTTGGCGCGGACGCACGACGCCGTACAGGTCGGCGTAGACGCGCAGGTTCTCTCCTACGGTGAGGCGCCTGGGCAGGTCGACGTAGGGCGAGGTGAAGTTCATGCGCGGCAGCGCGGCCAGCCGGTCGCGCCGCATGTCGACACCGAGCACGCGCACGTCGCCTTCGGTCGGCTCGAGCACGCCGAGCAGGATCGACAGCGTCGTCGTCTTGCCCGCGCCGTTGCCGCCGAGGAGCGCGGTGGTCGTTCCCGCGCGGACCGAGAACGTGACCCCCTTCAGCGCGTCGACGCGGCCGTAGCGCTTGACGAGGCCCGCGACGGCGATCGCGGCGTCGCGCAGGGCGGGGTCGGCGGACATGCGCGGGGGCTTCGCGGCGGCGGCTACGCGGCGATGTCCGCGCGGAACGCGCGGCCGCGGCGCGTCAGCACTGGATGGTGTTGCGGCAGTACTGGGCGAGCTCGCGCACGACGGTCGTGCCGTCCACCGGCGCGCGGCTCCTTCCACCGTATTCGATCCCGAGCTTGAACTCGTACTTGCGGAAGAACGCGTCGAACTGTTCGGCGCCCACGGTCCCCAGCGCGTGCAGCTCGTCCTTGGCGACATCGTGCTCGAGCACGATCGCGGCGAGCGGCTGCGGCGCCGGGCCTGAAACGACGCGTGCACCCTGCGTCGGATCGTAGACGCTGTGGTCGGCGCAGCAATGGATCACGCTGCCGCCGGACGTCGCCGAGCGGTCGCGCTGGTAGCGGATGAACGACACCTCGCGCGTCGGGTAGGCGAGCTTGTGCGCGCAGATCGCCGAGAACGCGACGATCGAGCGATCCGGTCCCACGCCGCCCGGCCATTCGTAGCGCCCGCCGTCCTCGCGGCGCAGCGCGGCCGGCGTCGCCGCCGGCCACGGCAGCCTCAGCAGGAAGCACGGGGTCGCCGCGAACGGGTAGTGGAAGACGTAGTTGGTCTCCGCGGCGAGCCCCGACGCCCGGATCGGCGAGCCGTGGATGTCGACCAGGCGAGTCCGCGCGTACCGGCGCGGCGCCGAAGCGCCCTGGACGACGCGGGCGTGGGCGAGCGCCGCGCCGCCCGAGATCAGCGCGCACGCCTCGAGAAAGCCACGTCGTTCCACCGTTGACCGCCCCTCGTTGGCCGCGGCGCCCCCGCGGCGCGGTTCGCCGCGAAGGATGCCACGGCGGCGCGCTCCTGTCTGCCGGACGCCGACGCACCGCGCCCGGTCAGCCGGCGACGAGTTCCTTCACGTGCTCGGCCGCGCTGCGGCCGAGCGCGGACAGCGCGTACCCGCCCTCCAGCGTCGAGACGATGCGTCCGTGCGCATGCTTGCCGGCGACGTGGCACAGCTCGCGCGTCACCCAGGCATAGTCGCCCTCGACCAGCCTCAGGCCCGCGAGCGGATCCTCGCGGTGGGCGTCGAACCCGGCGGAGACGAACAGCAGCTGCGGCCGGAACGCCTCGAGCGCGGGCAGCCAGATCTCGCGCACGACCTCGCGGAACTCGATGCTGCCGGCGCCCTCGGGCAGCGGCACGTTCACCATGTTGGGCGCGGGGTTGTCGGCGCCGGAGTACGGATAGAGCGGGTGCTGGAACGTCGACACCATCAGCACGCGCTCGTCGCCCGAGAACACGTCCTCGGTGCCGTTGCCGTGGTGGACGTCGAAGTCGATCACCGCGACGCGGTCGAGCCCGTGCCGGTCGAGCGCGTGCATCGCGCCGACGGCCACGTTGTTGTACAGGCAGAAGCCCATCGCGCGCCGGCGCTCGGCATGGTGGCCGGGCGGCCGCACGGCACAGAACGCGCGGCGGCACTCGCCGCGCATCACGAGGTCGGTCGCGAGCACGACCGCGCCGGCCGCGCATCGCGCGGCCTCGAGCGAGTGCGGATTGAGGGCGGTGTCCGGATCGAGGAAGTGGAGCCCTTCGCTCGGGCTCGCGTGCTCGATCTCGGACAGGTAGACCGCGCTGTGGACACGCAGCAGCTGCTCGCGCGTGACCGGCGGGGCCTCGTAGTGGCGCAGGTAGACGTCGAGCCCGGACGCGATCAGCCGGTCGTTGATGGCGGCGAGCCGGTCCGGGCACTCGGGGTGGTAGGGCCCCATCTCGTGCTTCATGCACGCGGGGTGTGTGATGTAGGCGGTCGGCAAGGGCGCGGGCTCGGGGTCGACGCGGGGCATCCTGGGCCGGGGGAGCGCTCTCGACCCCGCTCGCCCCCTCCCCTCACCTGTCCGCCGGACGGAGTGTAGCGCGTGACCGCCGGGGGTGACGAGGCGGAACCGGGGCGCTAGAGTCTGCGTCGGACTCGACCGAGCACCCCCCGATGACCGTCCGCCCCGCCTCACAGGTCGTTCCCGTCGCGCAGCGCGCGGCGCTGATCCTGCGCGAGCTCGCGCGCATCGTCGTGGGCAAGGACGACACGCTCAGGCTCGCGCTGACCTGCATGATCGCGCGCGGGCACCTGCTCATCGAGGACATCCCGGGCGTCGGAAAGTCGACGCTTGCGCAGGCGCTCGCCACGGTGCTCGGGCTCGGGCACGCGCGCATCCAGTTCACGAGCGACCTGCTGCCGGCCGACGTGCTGGGCGTGTCGATCTACGACGAGCGCGCGGGAGGCTTCCGCTTCCACGCCGGGCCGATCTTCCACCCGGTCGTGCTCGCCGACGAGATCAACCGCGCGCCGCCCAAGACGCAGAGCGCGCTGCTCGAGGCGATGGAGGAGCGGCAGGTGTCCATCGACGGGCAGACGCGCAAGCTGCCCGACCCGTTCTTCGTGATCGCGACGCAGAACCCGGTCGAGCAGATCGGGGCCTACCCGCTGCCGGAGTCGCAGCTCGACCGCTTCCTGATGGCCCTCGAGCTCGGCTACCCCGACGCGTCCGCCGAGCGCGAGCTCCTCGCCGGCGGCGACCGGCGCGCGCGGATCGCCGAGCTTCCCGCGCTCGCCGACGCCCCGACGCTCGTCGAGTGGCAGCGCGAAGCCGCGGCGCTGCACGTCGCGCCCGCGCTGCTCGACTACGTGCAGGCGCTGCTGGCCGCGAGCCGCGGCCATGCCAGCGGCCCGGGGACCGCGGACGCCGGCGCCCGGCGCGGACTGTCGCCGCGCGCCGGGCTGATGCTGCTCAATGCAGCGCGCGCGTGGGCGCTCGTCGGTGGCCGCCCGATGGTGCTGCCGGAAGACGTGCAGGCGGTGTTCGGAGCGGTCGCGAGCCACCGGCTGGCCGGCGGCGCGCGCGCGGGGGCGCTGCTCGCGCATTCGCTGCTGCGCTCGGTGCCGCTCCCGTAGCCGTCCCGATGACCGCCGCCGCGTCGCACGCCCCGCTCGCCGGCGCGTGGTCGCGCGCGCGCCAGCGCTTCTTCCGCCACGCGCCGGGCGACGACCAGAGCGTCGTGCTGCGCCATTCGCGCATCTACATCCTGCCCTCGCGCCGCGGCTGGACGATGATCGCGACGATCGTCGTGATGCTGCTCACGTCGCTCAACTATGGCCTGTCGCTCGGCTTCGCGGTGACGTTCGCGCTCACGGGCCTGGTCGCGGCCGCGCTCCTGCACGCGTTCCGAAACCTCGCCGGCATCGAGATCCGGCCGCTCGCGGCGAGCGAGACGTTCGCAGGCGGCCGCGTCGCGTTCACGCTGTCGGCTTCCGGCGGCGAGCGCATGCGCGAAGCCATCGAGGTCCGCGCGGCGGACGCCGCGCCGTTCGTCGCCGACATCCCCGTCGGCGCCCCGGTCACGTTCAGGCTCGAGCGCGATGCGCCGATGCGCGGCCGGCTCGCGCTGGGGCGCGTCACGCTGTCGTCGACGCAGCCGACGGGACTGTGGCGGGCATGGTCGTACGTGCACTTCCCGCTGTCCGGCATCGTGTATCCGCAGCCCGAGCCGGGCGCGCCGCCGCTGCCGCGCGGCCTGCACGGCCACGACATCTCCGCACCGGGCCAGGGCGAGGAGTCCGATTTCTCGGGGCTGCGCGACTACCAGTCGGGCGACCCGCCGCAGCGCGTCGCGTGGAAGGCGGTCGCGCGCGGCGCGGGCTGGTACACGAAGGAGTTCGACGGCGCGGGCGGCGGCGGGCCCCTGCCGCTCGAATGGGCGGCGCTGCCGCGCGGACTCGACGTCGAGACGCGCCTCTCGCGCCTGACCGCCTGGGTGCTCGCGGCAGAGCACGCTGCGCGGCCGTTCGCGCTGCGCATTCCCGGCGCCACGCTTCCGGTCGGGCAGGACCGCGACCACCGGCGCACCGCGCTCACGATGCTCGCGCTGTTCTCTCCGGAGCGCGCGCCGTGAGGCCGGCCGCGCGACGCGGGAGGCGCCGCGCCCGCACGTCCTCGCCGCCGCTCTCGGCGACGCAGATCCGCTGGCTCGGCGCGCTCCTCGTCTGCGCCCAGCTTCCGCAGGCGCCGCACCTGCCGCTGTGGGTCGCGGCGTTCGGCCTGCTGCTCGTCGGCCTGCGCCTCGCGCTCCTCAGGCGCGACCGCGCGCGTCCCGACGCGCCGCCCGCGCGCATCCCGTCGTGGACGCTGGTGCTGTTCGCGATCGCCGCCGCGCTCGCGGTGCGTGCGTCGTACGGCTACCTGCTGGGGCGCGATCCGTCGGTCGCATTCCTGTACATCCTAGTCGGCATCAAGTTCCTCGAGACGCGTACGGTTCGCGACGGATCGCTCCTCGTGGCGCTCGCGTCGTTCCTGCTCGTGACGCCGTTCTTCACCAGCCAGTCGCCGCTCTCGGCGCTCGCCGTGCTGCCCGCGCTCCTCGTGCTCGGCGCGACGCTCGACGTGCTCGCCCGCCCCCCGGGCCACGCGTCCGAGCGCCGTCCGCCGCAGGCGCTCGCACGCGCCGGCGCGCTGGTCCTGCAGGGCATCCCGATCGCGGCACTGCTGTTCGTGCTGTTCCCGCGCATCGGTGCGCCGCTTTGGGGCGTTCCCGGCGAGACCGGCGCGCAGACCGGCCTGTCCGACACGATGGCACCGGGCACGATCAGCGAGCTGTCGCTGTCGGACGCCGTCGCGTTCCGTGTCGATTTCGACGCCCCCCCGCCCCCACCCGTCCAGCGCTACTGGCGCGGACCGGTCCTGTCGCGCTTCGACGGGCAGGCGTGGTCGCTGATGCCGCGCCCCGGCACCGGCAATCTCACGCCGTGGAGCGCAGGCGGCGTCTCCTACGAAGTCACGCTCGAGCCGCACGGCAAGCCGTGGCTGTTCGCGCTCGACCTGCCGGCGAGCCTTCCCCGGCCTGCGGGCGACGACGCCCCCGCCTCCGCCGACGCCGGGTTCGCGTTCCTCGCGCGCGACCAGCAGCTGATCGCGCGTACGCCGGTCACGCAGGTGATCCGCTACGCCCAGCGCTCGATGCTGCGCGACGCGTATCCGCAGGCCGACGCGGAGGAAGCGCGCGAGTACCTGCGCCTGCCGCTGCGCGGCAATCCGCGCACGACCGAGTTCGCGCGCGAGCTGCGCGCGCGCCACGCCGGCGATCGCGAGCTGGTCGGCGCGATCCTCGCGTGGTTCCGCGCCGAGGCGTTCGTCTACACGCTGACGCCGCCGCTGCTCGATCGCGACCCGGTCGACGCGTTCCTGTTCGACACGCGGCGCGGATTCTGCGAGCACTACGCGAGCGCGTTCGTCGTGATGATGCGCGCCGCGGGCATCCCGGCGCGCGTCGTGACCGGCTACCAGGGCGGCGAGGTCAACCCGCGCGGCGGCTACCTCATCGTGCGGCAATCCGACGCGCATGCGTGGGCCGAGGTGATCGTCGACGGCGCATGGCAGCGCGTCGACCCGACCGGTGCGGTCGCGCCGTCGCGCATCGAGATCGGACTTTCGCAGGCCGTCGCCGCGGGCGAGCCGGTGCCGCTGTTCGCGCGCCTCGACGCCGGCTGGATCAAGAACGTGCAGCTCGCGTTCGACGCGCTCAATCACGAATGGCGCCGCAACGTCGTCGGCTTCAACCGCGACCGCCAGCGCGAGCTGTGGCGCGACCTCTCGATCGACCGTTACGCGGGCTGGCAGATCGCCGCGCTCGCCGGCGCGCTCGCGCTCGCCTGGGCGGGCGTCACGCTGGCGCTCGCCGGATTCGCGCAGGCGCGACGCGAGCGCGCGCAGGCGCTATGGGGCGAGGCCTGCCTGCGGCTCGAGCGCGCCGGGCTCCCGCGCATGCCGCACGAGGGGCCGATCGCCTATGCCGCGCGCGCGAGCCGGCGCTGGCCGCAGTTCGCGATCGCGTTCTCGGCGATCGCCGAGTCCTACGCGGCGCTGCACTACGGTCCGCCGCCCGCGCGGCCGGGCGAGCACGAGGCGCTCGTCGCGACGCTCGCGCGCGCGGTGGACGTGCTGCCCGGCGCCGCGCAGTTGCGCGCGACGGCGGCATAGCGGCTACAGCAGCGCATCGCGGTCGAGCCCGGAGGCCTCCAGGCTCGCGCGCAGGCGCTCGAGCGCCTCCATCTGGATCTGCCGCACGCGCTCGCGCGTGACGCCGAGCTCGCGCGAGAGGCCGTCGAGCGTCGCGACCTCGGCACCGTTTAGCCCGTAGCGGCGCTCGATCACGAGCCGCTGCCGCGCGGGCAGGTTGGACAGCCACGAGGCCACCGACCGCTCGAGCGCGTTGTGGTGCAGCAGGAGCTCGGGCTCGATCGCTCCCTCGTCGGCGAGCCCGTCGGCGATCGTGACCGTCGGGTCGCGCTCGAGCGGCGCATCGAGCGAGAGCACGTGCTCCTGCAGGCGCATCAGGCGGGCCACGTCGTCGAGCGGCCGGTCGATCAGGTGCGCGACGTCCTCGATCGTCGCGTCGCGACCGTCGGCCGGCGGATGGTTCTCGAGGTGGCGCAAGGCGCGCTGGACGACCGAGAGCTCGCGCATCACGTGCGCGGGAAGCCGGATGGTTCGCGCCTGCTGCACGATCGCGCGCTCGATCGCCTGCCGGATCCACCACGTCGCGTAGGTCGAGAAGCGGAAGCCGCGCTCGGGGTCGAACTTGTCGAGGGCATGCATGAGCCCGAGGTTGCCCTCCTCGATGAGGTCGGGCAGCGCGAGGCCGCGGTGCGCGTAATGGCGCGCGATGCTCACCACCAGCCGCAGGTTTCGCTCGATCAGGCGCTGGCGCGCCGGGAAGTCGCCCGCACGCATCGCACGCGCGGCGTCGAGCTCCTCGTCGGCGGTGAGCAGCGGATGCTGGCCGATCTCGTTCAGGTAGAGCTGCGCGACGTCGGCGACGAAATCGGCCGCGAGCCCCGGGGACGGGTCGTCGAGCGGCAGCTGCGCGGTCAGCGTGTCGGGCGGCGCGGAGACGTCGGCATCCGGTGGCGGTTCGCCGTCGTCGCGCGGATCGTTCCCCGTGGCGGACATCGACGATGCGGGTGCGCCCCGGCGCGGCGGGCTACGCGGGCGGAAGGAAGCGGAGCGGGTCCATCGGCTTGCCGAGCCGGCGGATCTCGAAGTGGAGCTTGACGCGGTCGGCGTCGGTCGAGCCCATCTCGGCGATCTTCTGCCCGCGGGCGACCGCCTGGCCCTCCTTCACGAGGATGTCGCGGTTGTGCGCGTATGCGGTGAGGTAGGTCGCGTTGTGCCTGATGATGACGAGCTTGCCATAGCCGCGCAGGCCGCTGCCCGCGTAGACCACCTTGCCTGGCGCGCTCGCGAGCACCGCGTCGCCGGCCGCACCGGCGATGTCGATGCCCTTCAGGCTCGCGTTCTCGGAGAATTGCGCGACGAGCCTTCCCTTCGCGGGCCACACCCAGTCGAGACCCTCGTCATCGCCGGGCGACGTGCCGGCGGACGACGACGGCGCCGACGCCACCGAGGGCGATGCCGCCGGGGCGGGCGAGGCCGGTGCGGAGGCCGCGGGGGCGGGCAACGTCGACGCCGGCGGCACGGCGCGCGCCGACGGCTCCGCACGGGCGACGACAGCCGGCTCGACACCTGTTCCGATGCGCTCGACGTCGCGCACCGCCTGCTCCGACCAGGGTTCCTTCACCGCCTTCGGCGAGGTGCGGAGACTGCCATCGGCCGGCCGCGCCGCGACGGCGGGCGCGGCGACGGCGGGCACGGCGCTCGGTCGCGTGTCTCCAGGCGAGGGCGACGGGGTCGTCCGCAACGGCGTGATAGTCGTCCCGCCCGCAGCCGGCGCGGTCTCGCTGCCGGGCGCGGTGAGGCGCAGCTCCTGGCCGGCGCGGATCACGCCCGTGTTCGCGATGCCGTTCCACGCCGCGAGCTCGCGATAGTCCAGGCCATGCTCGAGCGCGATCTGGTAGAGCGTGTCGCCACGCTTGACCGTGTAGGACGGCGGGCGCGCGTCCGGCGGCGCGGCGGGAACGGCCTGAGCGGGCAGCGGTGCGGGCGGCAACTGCGGCGCGGCGACCGGCGCCGGCAATGCGGGCGGGACGGGAGCGCGCTCGACGACGGGAGCGGGCCTGCGCGTCGCGCAGCCGGCGACGAGGACGACGATCGCGATCATCGCGATCGCGCGCGATCCGGCCGGAGTGAGAAGCGTCGTTCGAGGTGTCGTCATCCGTACGCGCGGGTCTCCCGGCGTGCGACGACGCGCGTCAGGCGAGCCCGGGCAGCAATGGAACGAATCTTACCGCATCGAAGCGCTGCTCCCGCATTCCGCCGGGCGCGGCCTCGATCACGGTCAGGTGCTGGACGCCGCGCTCGCCCTCGTCGGGTTGAGAGAGCGGCATCACCATGCGGCCGCCGGGCTTCAGGTGGCGCAGGAGCGCGGTCGGGACGTGGGTCGCGCCGGCGGTGACGACGATCGCGTCGACCGAGAGTTCTTCGCCCAGGTCCGCGCTGCCGTCGCCGTGCTTCAGCGCGACGTTGCCGCACTTGAGCGCCTGCAGGTTGCGGCGCGCCTTCGCGACCAGCGCGCCGATGCGCTCGACCGTCCAGACGCGCTTCGCGAGTCGCGAGAGCACCGCGGTCTGGTAGCCGCAGCCGGTGCCGATCTCCAGCACGCCGTCGAGCTCGCGGCCGTTTCGCGCGAGCTCGGTCATGCGCGCGACGACCCAGGGCTGCGAGATCGTCTGCCCGTGGCCGATCGGCAGCGGGACGTCGTCGTAGGCACGGATCGCGAGCGCCTCGTCGACGAAGCGGTGGCGCGGCACCGCGAGCATGGCGGACAGCACGACCTCGTCGCGGATCCCCTGCTCGCGCAGCCGCTCGACCATGCGCGCGTGCGTGCGCGCCGACGTCATGCCGATCCCGTGCGTCCCCATCGCCCGCCCCTCCCCGGGCGGCCCGAGCCTACGCGTTGAGCCATTCTCCCACCTCGCCCATGCGGTCGCGATGGGTGAGGTCGATCTGCAGCGGCGTGATCGAGACGAAGCGCTCCTCGATCGCGCGGAAATCGGTGCCCTCGCCGGCGTCCGCTGCCGGCCCGGCGGCGCCGACCCAGTAGACGGTCTCGCCGCGCGGATTCTTCATCTTGATCGTGTTCTCGGCCTTGTGCCGCCGTCCGAGCCGCGTGACGCGCACGCCGCGCAGCTCCGCGCGCGGGACGTCGGGCACGTTCACGTTGAGCAGCCACGACCCGGCGGGCGCGCGCCCGTGGCGCCGGACCAGGTCGACCGCGATGTCGCAGGCGGACTCGAAGTGGCTCGCCGTCTTCGACGCGAGCGAGATTGCGATCGACGGGATGCCGAGCAGGAAGCCCTCGGTCGCCGCCGCGACGGTGCCCGAGTAGATCGTGTCGTCGCCCATGTTCGCGCCGAGGTTGATCCCGGAGATCACCATGTCGGGCAGCGTGTCGAGGAGACCGGTCACCGCGAGGTGCACGCAGTCGGTGGGCGTACCGTTGACGAACAGGAAGCCGTTGGGCGCGCGTCGCACCATCAGCGGGCGGTCGAGCGTGAGCGAGTTCGACGCGCCGCTGCGGTCGCGCTCGGGGGCGACGACGGTGATGTCGGCGTGCGGCGCGAGCGCGGCGGCGAGCCGTTCAAGGCCCGGCGCGAAGTAGCCGTCGTCGTTCGAGAGCAGGATGCGCATGCTGGGTCGCGGTGCGGCGCCGCGCGGGATCGTCCGGAGCGAGCGTCGGCCGGACCGGCGGCCCGTCGCGCGAGCCGTCGAGCGTCGGATCGATTATAGCCCGCCGCCCGGTGCACCGCCTCCTATAATCGCGCCATGCCGGACTCGACCATGCGCGCGTCGCGCCGTCCCCCGGTGCCCCGCTCAGGAGGTGACTTGCCTCGCCGCCTTGCCGACTCGACGGCGCCGTGCTCGAAAGCGGCGATCGCGGCGCGGGACGCGGATCGGGTATCGGGCATCCGCGCGAGCGCTCCGTTCCTGACGCGCGCCGTGCCTCGTTCGCCTCCGCGCAAGACCTTTCCCGAACAGGGCACAAGGTGAGGGAACGGCGCACGCTCGTCATCGTCGCGGTCGCGCTCGCCGTGCTCGCGGCGCTCCCGGTGCTCTCGGTCGTCGCGCGTGGCATCGCGCCCGGCGCGGGGGCGACGTGGTCGCACCTCGCCGACACGGTGCTCGCGCGCTACGTGTTCAATACCGCCGTGCTGGTCGTGCTGGTCGGCGCCGGCGTCGCGTTCGGCGGAACGCTGACCGGATGGGCGCTGGCGCAATATCGCTTTCCGGGCAGCGCGTTCTTCGAGTGGGCGCTGCTGCTGCCGCTTGCGATGCCCGCGTACGTGATGGCCTACGCGTACACCGACCTGCTGCAGTACGCGGGCCCGGTGCAGACCGCGCTCCGCGAGGCCTTCGGCTGGTCGCGCGGCGATTACTGGTTCCCCGACGTGCGCTCGCTGCCCGGCGCGGCGACGATGTTCGTGTTCGCGCTCTACCCGTACGTGTACCTGCTCGCGCGCACGGCGTTCGTCGAGCGCCCGGCGGCCTTCGTCGAGGCCGCCCGCACGCTGGGAATGGACCGGCGGCGAGCGTTCTGGCGCGTCGAGCTTCCGCTCGCGCGCCCGGCGATCGCCGGCGGCATCGCGCTCGCGCTGATGGAGACGCTGGCCGACTTCGGCACCGTCGCGTACTTCGCGGTCGACACGTTCACGACCGGCATCTATCGCGCGTGGTTCTCGCTGGGCGACCGGGCGGCGGCGGCGCAGCTCGCCGCGGCCCTTCTGGGATTCGTGCTGATCGCGATCGCGCTCGAGCGCGCATCGCGCGGCGCCGCACGCAGCATCGGCGTCGGGCGCATGCGCGCGCCGTCGGGCGATTCGCGCCCCTGGCTCGGCGGATGGCGGGGCGCGACGCTCGCCGCGCTGTGCACGGTGCCGCTCGTGGTCGGATTCGCGCTTCCGGTGGCGCTGCTCGCGCGGCTCGTGCACGCCGAGCCGGAGGTCGCCGTCACCGCGCGATTCGTCGAGTGGGCGTGGAACAGCCTGCGCGTCGCCGGCGTGGCGGCCGCGATCTCGGTGATCTTCGCCGTACTCGTGGCCTATGCGATCCGTCTCGCGCCGGGGCCGCTGCCGCGCGCGGCGGCGCGTGTCCTGGCGCTGGGCTACGCCGTTCCGGGGACCGTGCTGGCGGTCGGCGTCCTGCTGCCGCTCGGCATGCTCGATGGCTGGATCGCGGACGCGATGCGCCGCATGACCGGCCTCAACCCGGGACTCCTCCTCACCGGCACGACGGTCGCGTTGATCTACGCGTACCTCGTTCGCTATTTCGCGGTCGCGTGGAACGGAATCGAGCCGGGCTTCGCGCGGATCACGCCCGCGATGGACACGGCCGCGCGCAGCCTCGGCGCCGGGGCCGGCGAGACGTTCCGGCGCGTGCACGCGCCGCTGCTCACGCGGACCGCCGCGGCAGCGCTGCTGCTGGTGTTCGTCGACGTAATGAAGGAACTGCCGGCCACGCTGGTGCTTCGACCCTTCAACTTCGACACGCTCGCGACGCAGGCCTACGCGTTCGCGCGGGACGAGCGCCTCGCCGAAGCCGCGCTGCCGTCGCTCGCGATCGTCGCGGTCGGGCTGATCCCGATCCTCGCGCTGTCGCGGGCGTCGCGGCGGACCGGGTCGGGGACCGCCTTCCTGCGCGACCGCGAGGTGCCGCGCGGTCGCGCGAGCGAGCGTCAGCCTTGAGCATGCGGCGTCCCGCCGCGCAGTCTTCGATGAGCGGCGTCGGGTGTCGGCCGACGGCGGCGATCGCCACTTCGGCGTCGATCCCCACCGCCTTCGCCGGCGGGGCCCCTCGCCGCGCACGCGACCCTGCGGCCTCTTCGCAACACCCGCCACAGACGCTACGTCGCGCGTCGGCCGCCAGCACGGATCGCAACAGTGCGCGTCGATCCCCACCGCCTTCGCCGGCGGGGCCCCTCGCCGCGCACGCGACCCTGCTACCGCCACCCCGCACGATCGACGAGCTTCTGCGCCGCCGGCGTGTTCCTGCCCAGCGCGGCGATCGGCACCGGGTCGGCCTTGAACGGGCCCAGCGCCTCGAGCGCGGGATTTTTCACGACCACGCTCCGCACCGCGGGCCACTCGTTGTTGCCGTCGGCGAAATAGCGCTGTGCGTCGTCGCTCGCGAGGTACTCGAGGAACTTCACGGCCGCCTCGCGGTGCGGGGCGTTCCTCAGCACGCCGGCGCCCGAGATGTTGATGTGCGTGCCGGCCCGTGACTGGTCTGGCCACACGAGCGCCGTCTTCGCGACGATGTCCCGATCCTCGGGCCGTGCCGAGCGCATCAGGCGCGCGTAGTAGTACGAATTGACGACCGCGACGTCACACTCGCCCGCGGCGACCGCCTTGATCTGGTCGGTGTCGCCGCCCTTCGGGGCGCGCGCGAAATTGGCGGCGACCCCCCTCGCCCACGCCTCGGCCTTCGCTTCGCCATGGTGCTCGATCATCGCCGCGACGAGCGACAGGTTGTACGGGTGCGAGCCGGAGCGCACGCACACCTTGCCCCGGTTTCCCGGATCGGCGAGCGCTTCGTAGGTCGAGACGTCGGCGGCGTTGACGCGCGCCTTGCTGTGGACTATCGCGCGGGCCCGGCTCGAGAAGCCGAACCACTGGCCGTCCGGGTCACGCATCGACGCCGGGATACGCGACTCGAGCACGGCGGACCTGACCGGCTGGAAGAGTCCGAGATGCTGCGCGTTGTGCAGGCGCGAAGCGTCGACGATCAGCAGCACGTCGGCGGGGCTGTTCGCGCCTTCCGACTTGAGGCGCTCGATCAGCTGCTCGTCGCCGGCCTCGATCCGGTTGATCCGGATGCCGGTTGCTTTCGTGAAGTTCGCGTACAGCGCCTCGTCCGTCTGGTAATGGCGGGCCGAGTAGAGATTGAGCGCATTGTCCTGCGCGAGCGCCGGGAGCGAGAGTGTCGCGGCGAGGGCCGCGACGAGCGTGGTGCGGATGCGGATCATGGAGAGCGTCGCCTGTCCTGGGTGAATGGCCTCCACTCTAGCGAGGCAGGTCGGCAAAGTCAATACGAATACGAATGATTATTATTTGATCTCGATCAAGCCTGGCCGATCCCGGGTGCCCGCCAGCCCCGGCGGCGCCGCGCGATCCGCGCCGTCAGCCGCTGTTGCGCAGCCCCGCGGCCAGCCCGTTGATCGTTAGGTGGATCGCACGGCGGGTCCGCTCGTCGGTCTGTCCGCCCCGAAAACGGGTCAGCAGCTCGATCTGGAGGTGGTTGAGCGGGTCGAGGTAGGGAACGCGGTTGCGCAGGCTTCGCTCGAGGGTCGGGTTGTCGGCGAGCGGGTGCGCCTGCCCGCTGATCGACGCCAGGGCCTCGAGCGTGCGCGCGTGCTCGCCCGCGATGCGCGAGAACACGTCGGCCCGCAACACCGGGTCGGGAACCAGGTTCGCATAGCGCGACGCGACCGCGAGATCGGTCTTCGACAACACCATCGCCATGTTCGACAGCACGCTGGCGAAGAACGGCCAGCGCGCGTACATCTCGCGCAGGAGCGCCAGCGCGTCGGGGCGATCCCGTCGCCACGCGGCGATCGCGCCGCCCACGCCGTACCAGCCGGGAAGCATCAACCGGCACTGGCTCCAGCTGAACACCCACGGGATGGCGCGCAGGTCCTCGATCCGGGTCGAAGCGGTGCGCGAAGCGGGCCGGCTCCCGAGGTTGAGGTCGACGATCTCGGCGATCGGCGTCGATGCGCGGAAATACTCGACGAACCCCGGCGTCTCGTACACGAGCGCCCGGTAGGCACGCAGCGCGTGCGCCGACAGCTCGTCCATCGCGCGGTAATAGGCGTCGGCGCGGTCGCCGAGCTGCTCGGCATCCGAGAGTCCGGCCTCCAGCGCCGCCGCGACCAGCGTCTCCAGGTTGCGCCGGCCGAGTTCCGGGTCCGAGTACTTGCTCGCGATGATCTCGCCCTGCTCCGTCAGCCGAAGTCCGGCGGCGGCGCTGCCCTTCGGCTGCGCGAGGATCGCGTCGAACGACGGTCCCCCGCCGCGACCCACGGTACCCCCGCGCCCGTGGAACAGCGCGAGCGTGACGCCGGCCGTGCCGAACGCGTCGACCAGGTCGCGCTCGGCGCGGTAGAGCGCCCAGTTCGCCGCGAGGTAGCCGCCGTCCTTGTTGCTGTCGGAGTAGCCCAGCATCACTTCCTGCCGGTTGCCGCGCGCGGCGACCAGCCGCCGCCAGGCCGGCAGCGCTAACGCCTCGCGCATGATCCCTCCGGCGCGCTCGAGGTCGTCGATCGACTCGAACAGCGGAACGATGTCGAGCGCCGATCGCCCGTCGCGAACGAGTCCGGCGGACTTGAGCAGCACCGCGACCTCGAGCAGATCGGAGACCGACCGGCACCTGGAGATCACGTAGTGCGGCACGGCCTCGGCGCCGTAGCCCGCATGCACGTCGGCCGCGGCGTCGACGATCGCGAGCTCGGAGGCCGTGCGTTCCGAGTACGCGACGAACGGCGAGCGCAGCGGACGCGGGCTCGCGAGTTCCTCGGCGAGCAGCGCAACGCGCACGGGCTCGTCCAACGACGCGTAGTCGTCGGCGACGCCGGCCCGCGCGAGGATCTCGCCGACGACCACCTCGTGCACGTCGGCGTTCTGCCGCAGGTCGACCGAGGCCAGGTGGAAGCCGAACGCGGCCACCGCGTAGCGCAGCGGCAGCAACCGTTCCTCGGCGAGCGACGCCGCGCCGTGCGACGCGAGCGACCCCGCGATCGTCGCGAGGTCCGCCGCGAACGCCTCCGGCGTCTCGTACGGCGGCAACTCGACATGCGGCGGGCGCGGCAGCGTCACGGCCGACTTCTGCCTCGCCGTCGCCGCGAGGCGCGCGTAGATGCCGATCAGCGCCTGACGGTACGGCTCGTCCTGCCGGTGCGGATTCGTGTCGTGCGCAGACTGCGCGAGCGCGACGAGCGCGCCGGTCGGCCGGACCAGGCGCGTCGACAGCGACAGCTCTCCGCCCAAGCGGTGCGCCTGCTCGAGGTAATGGCCGAAGGCGACGGCCGACTGCGCGCGCACCGCCTGCCACAGCGTCTGCGCGGTGACGTGCGGGTTGCCGTCGCGGTCTCCGCCGATCCACGAGCCCATGCGCAGGAACGGCGACAGCAATTCGCCTCCCGCCGCGTCGCGGCCGAGAGTCGACGCGAAGTCGACGAGGAGCTTCGGGAGCTCGTCGAGGAACGTGTAGCGGTAGTACGCGAGGCCGTTCTCGATCTCGTCGACGACCTGCAGACGCGACAGGCGCAGCATCGCTGTCTGCCACAAACCAAGCACGCGGCGTCGCAACCGCCGCTCGACGTCCGCGCTCTCGACGGGCGAGAGCGACATCCGGTCGCGCCGCGACACGAGCTCCGCGATGCCGCGCTCGGCGTCGAGGATGCTCTTGCGCTGGACTTCGGTCGGGTGGGCGGTGAGCACCGGGCTCACGCGCGCGACTTCGCACCAGCGGACGATCGCGGCGGCGTCCACGCCCTCGGCGGTGAGTTCAGAGATCGCGGCCGCGATGCTGCCGCGCTGCGGCGGCGAGCCGGCCATCGCGTGCGCGCGCCGCCGGCGGTTCTGGTGGACGTCCTCGGCGATGTTCGCGAGATGCGAGAAATAGGAGAACGCGCGAACGACGTCCAGCACCTGCGCGATCGGCATCCCGTCGAGCAGCGCCGAGAGCTCGGCGCGAGCCGCGTCCGCCTCGGCGCCCTCGCCGCGCCGAAAGCGGATCGCGGTCTGGCGGATCGCCTCGATGCGCGCGAAACCGGCCTCGCCGGCCTGCAGGCGCAGGACGTCGCCGAGGATGCGGCCGAGCAGGCGCGTGTCCTCACGCAGCGGCCGGTCCTTGTCGGCGTCGTCGGCGACGGCCGGCAGCGAGCGGGAGGCGGGGATCATCGGCAGGGCGAAGGGCGATTACAATCGCAGTGTATACGAGCCCTTCGACGCGTCCGCCCGCGTGCGGACCCGCGGGCGACGATCCCCACCAGCCATGACGCTCGCCATTCCCGACTCGCTTCGCGCCACGGCGCGCACGCTCGCGTCGACGCCGATCGCGGCGCTGTTCGCGCGCGATCCGAGTCGCGTCGAGCGTCTCACGTTCGAATGGGAGGGCTTCCGGGTCGACCTCGCCAAGGAGCGCATCACGCCCGAGGCGCTGGCGGAGTTGTGCGCCCATGCCGGGGGAGCGGGGCTCGGACGCTGGATCGCCGCGCTCTTCGCCGGCGAGAAGGTGAACGTCAGCGAGGCGCGGCCGGCGCTGCACCCCGCATTGCGCGACCCGTCCACGACGCCGCTGTCCGTCGACGGCGCCGACCTGCGCCGTGACATCCGCGTCTCGCGTGAGCGCATCGGGGCGATCGCCGACGCGATCCGCCGCGGGGATCGCTGCGGCGCGACCGGCAAGCCGATCCGCCACCTGGTGCACATGGGCATCGGCGGATCCGACCTGGGTCCCCGGCTCGTCGTCGATGCGCTGTCGCCCGGCACGCCGGTGGAGGGCCCCGGCGTGTCGTTCGTCGCCAACGTCGATCCGGTCGCGCTCGACCGCGCGCTCGCCCCGCTCGATCCGGCGTCCACCGCGTTCGTCGTCGCGTCGAAGAGCTTCTCGACGCAGGAGACGCTCGTGAACGCGAACGCCGCGCTCGCGTGGCTCGCCGCCGCGCTGCCGCCGAGCGCCGACACGCACGCGCACCTGATCGCCGCGACCGCCCGTCCGCAGGCCGCCGCCGAGTTCGGCGTCCCCGCCGACGCGATCCTGCCGTTCCACGAGAGCGTCGGAGGGCGATTCTCGCTCTGGTCGTCGGTGGGCGTCACGATCGCCGCCGCGCTCGGCAACCGTGTGCACGCCGAGCTCCTGGCCGGTGCGCACGCAATGGACCGTCACTTCGCGACCGCGCCGTTCGCCGCGAACCTGCCGGTCGTCCTCGCCCTCGCCGGCCTGTGGAACGCGTCGGCGCTGGGCTACCGGCAGCGGATTGTCGTCCCTTACGCCGAAGCGCTGGCGCATCTGCCGACCTACCTGCAGCAACTCTCGCTCGAGAGCAACGGCAAGCGAGTGACGCGCGACGGGTCGCCGGTCGAGGGACGCACCGCCCCCGCGCTGTGGGGCGGCATCGGCACCGACGGCCAGCACGCGTTCTTCCAGTGGCTGCACCAGGGCACCGACGTCGCCCCGGTCGAGTTTGTCGTGCCCGCAGTGCCGGTGCGCGGCGACGCGCGACGCCATGCGCTGCTCGTCGCGAACGCGCTGGCGCAGTCGCAGGCGCTGGCGCTCGGCCGCACGTCCGACGACGTCGCGGCGGACCTCGCGCGTCGCGGCGCCCCCGTCGACGCGTCGTCCGTGGCCGCGCGCGCGTGCCCGGGCGACCGGCCCTCGACGACGATCCTGACGCCGCGACTCGATGCGCGGACGCTCGGATCGCTGCTCGCCCTCTACGAGCACCGCACGTTCGTCGAGGGCGTCCTGTGGGGCATCAACCCGTTCGACCAGTTCGGCGTCGAGCTGGGCAAGATGCTGGCCGACCCGATCGCCGCGGCGCTCGCGGGCGACGGGGAGCTCGCGGCCGGCGCCGACGCGTCGACGCGCGCGCTGGTCGCGCACGTTCACGCGATGATGAATTCGGGGTCAGAGCCGTAATTCTTCGCGCTCGGTCGGCGATTCGCTCCCGTATTTCTCCGGCGAAGAGTTAAGGCTCTGACCCCGAATTCCTGGCCGCGCGAATCGCCTCGGCGAGCTGGACCACGGCGGACGCGTAGAGCCGGCTGCGGTTGTAGCGCGTGATGACGAAGAAGTTCGGGCAGGCGATCCAGTAGCTCGCGTCCTCGCCGGATTCCTCGAGCATCAGGAGGCCCACCGGTTCGTCCACCGGCTCCATCGCGAGCGCGGGCGACACGCCGTCGGACGCCCACGCCTCGAGAGGACGCCGCTCGCTGATTCCGCCGTCGAGCCGGCGCAGCACCGTGGCGCGCGACGCTTCCGCGATCGCGGCCGGAACGATCGTCGGCCCGCCGGGCGTCCAGTCGTGCCGCGCGAGGTAGTTGGCGACGCTGCCGACGACGTCGGCACCGCTGCCCCAGAGGTCGACGCGCGCGTCGCCGTCGAAGTCGACCGCGTAGCGGCGGAAGCTGCCGGGCATGAACTGCGGCACGCCCATCGCGCCCGCGAACGAGCCCTTGGGAACGAGCGGCGAGAACCCCTGCTCGCGCGACAGCACCAGGTACTCCTTCAGCTCGCCGCGGAAGAACGTCGCACGGCGCGGATAGTCGAACGCGAGCGTCGCGAGCGCGTCGATGACGCGAAACGAGCCGGTGAGCCGGCCGTAGTAGGTCTCGACGCCGACGATCGCGACGACGATCTCCGGCGGCACGCCCCACCTCGCCTCCGCGCGCGCGAGGGCGTCCTCGTTCTCCCGCCACCACGCCACACCGCCGGCGATCCGCTCGGCCGACAGGAACGGCGGCGCGTACTCGAACCACGCGGGCGGCTCGACGAGCGGCTTCGACATCAGCTCGGTGATCCGCGGCACGTGGCGCGCCGCCGCGAGCCAGCGTTCGACGCGCGCGCGGTCGAGCCCCGTGTCGGCCGCGACCTCCGCCGCGAACGCGCGCACGTCGCCGCGCGTGCCGAAAGGCACGCCGCGCGCGGCGTCGACAGGGCGCTGCGCGAAGGCTGCGGGAGCGTGGACGGCGGCCGCGAGAGCAATCGCGACCGCGCCGGTGAGCGTGAGGATTCGCATGGATGGCGCACGGAAGCGCGCGCGTCGATGGTATCATCGCCGCGCCATCCTCCCGCGCGAGCGCGCGCCCGTCATCGCGCGTCGATGCTCTACCCGTTCCTGCGTCCCGCCCTGTTCGCGCTCGATCCCGAGCGTGCGCACGCATTCGCGCTCGCGGCGCTCGACGTCGCGGCGTCGACCGGCCTCGCGAGGCTCGCGGCGCCCCGGCTTGCGCCCGACCCGGTCCGCGTGATGGGCATCGACTTCCCCAACCGCGTCGGGCTCGCGGCCGGGCTGGACAAGGACGCGGCGCACCTCGCGGGACTCGCCTCGCTCGGCTTCGGATTCCTCGAGGCGGGCACCGTGACGCCGCGCCCCCAGCCCGGCAATCCGAAGCCGCGCCTGTTCCGCCTGCCGGAGGCCGGAGCGCTGATCAATCGCCTGGGCTTCAACAACGGCGGCGTCGCGCGCTACGTGGCGAACGTGCGCGCGTCGGGCTATCGCGGCATCCTCGGCTGCAATATCGGCAGGAACGCCGCAACGCCGAACGAGCGCGCCGTCGACGACTACCTCGCCTGCCTCGCGGCGGTCGCGCCGGTCGCGAGCTACGTCACGGTCAACGTGAGCTCGCCCAACACGAAGGGCCTGCGCGACCTGCAGTCGGAGGCGGCGCTCGACGCGCTGCTCGCGCGCGTCGTCGAGGCACGCGACGACCTGGTACAGAAGCACGGACGCGCGCTGCCGCTCGCGATCAAGATCGCGCCGGACCTCGAGCCCGACGCGATCCACGGGATCGCGCGCGTGCTGGTCGCGCGCCGCGTCGACGCCGCGATCGCGACCAACACGACGATCGCGCGCGAGGCGGTTGCGTCACTGCCGCACGGCGGCGAGACGGGCGGACTGTCGGGGCGGCCCCTGTTCGCGCGCTCGACCGACATCGTGCGCACGCTCGCGCGAGCGCTCGACGGCGCGCTGCCGATCATCGGCGTCGGCGGCATCCTGTCGGGCGAGGATGCGCGCGAAAAGCTTGCGAGCGGGGCCGCGCTCGTCCAGCTCTATACCGGCCTCGTCTACCGGGGTCCCACGCTCGTCGCCGAGTGCGTGCGCGCACTGGCGCACTGTGGTCGGTGACGGCTTTCTCGACGACGCCGCAGGCGCTCTGCGAACCCGCCGGACGCGAGGCAGTCGTCTCCGACCCTATTTCCGCCGCGCCGGCGGCTTCTTCCGCGGCGTGCGCTTCGCCGGCGCCCCGCCGCCGCGAGCATGCGCCGCGATCCACGCCGCGCTCGCCCGCACCAGCATCTTCCCGTCGCCTTCCGCCACCGTCTCGCCGCGCTGGTTGACCGCCGTCGCGCGCATCGCGACGATGCCGCCGCCGTGCTTCGGCTTGTCGGTCCTGCCGACCACGGTCCACGTCGTCGTCAGCGTGTCGCCCGCGCGCACCGGCGCGACGAAGCGCGTCGCGTGCTCGAGGTACGCGACCGCGGTGCCGTGGAAGATCATGCCGACCGCGCCGCCCATGATGGCGCTCGTCATCACGCCGTGCAGGACGCGCGTGCCGAAGCGCGTCCCCGCCGCGTACGCATCGTCGACGTGATGCGGGTTGAAGTCGCCGATGAGGCCCGCGCCGACGACGAGGTGCGTGTCGGTGACGGTGAGCGAGCGTCGGAACGCGTCCCCGAGGCGCACCTCGTCGTAGTGCCTTCCGCTGCCATCCATGCCCGTCATCCGCGAAGTATGCACGAGCCCTGTCGGGCTGAAGCCCGACCTACATCGTCGGGCTGAAGCTCGACCCACAGTCGCGCGCGACATCCCCACAACCTCGCGCGACATCCTGTGGATCGGCCTTCAGGCCGACGGGGTCCGCCGCATTCAAGGCGTCGGGCTGAAGCGCGATCCGCAGCGTCGGGCTGTAGCCCGACCCACAGCCTCGCGCGACATCCTGTGGGTCGGCCTTCAGGCCGACGGGGTTCGTCGCATTCAGGGCGTCGGGCTGAAGTCCGACCCACCGAGGGCCGCAGCGCAGCGGCGCCGCTCAGCCCCGGTCGGGAATCCGCTCGAACACGAACCCGGCCGCGCGCACACCCGCCTGGAGATGCCCGATCGCCGCGTCCGCATCGGCGCGCGGCCCGCGCACGCCCAGCTCGATGCGGCGCCCGCCGTCGGGCAGGAACGCTGGCAGGCTGAAAAGCTTCACGCGCGGGTAGCGGGCGACGTTCTCGTCCATCAGCGGCAGGAGCTGGCTCTCGCCGGCGCCATGGACGGCGATCGCGCGCTCGACCGGCGCCTCGCGGCGCAGGTCCGGGTACCGCGTCTCGAGCACCCAGTCCATCATCGGCCATGCCATCTGCGGAAAGCCCGGCATGAAATGGTGATCGCGGACCGAGAACGCCGCGATGCGGTTGAACGGGTTGGGGATGATGCTCGCGCCGGCGGGGAACTCCGCCATCAGCACGCGATGCGGGTACGCCTCGGCGCCGAAGCGCGACTCGATCTCGGCCACCGCTTCGGGATGGCGCTCGAGCGGTACGCCGAGCGCGGCTGCGGCGGCCTGCCGGGTCTGGTCGTCGGGCGTCGCGCCGATGCCGCCGAACGAGAACACGAGGTCGCCGCGTGCGAAGGTCTCGCGGAACAGCGCGGTCAGGCGTCCGCGGTCGTCTCCCGTGTAGCGGGCCCAGTCGACCGCGAGTCCCCGCTGGCCCAGCGCCTCGATCGCATGCGCGAGATGGCGATCCTGCCGCTTGCCGGACAGGATCTCGTCGCCGACGACGACGACGCCGATCGACGGCGGAAACGACGCCGGCTCCGTCACGCGGGCTCGGGCGCGAGTCGGCTCTCGAGCTGGCCCATCACGTTGGTGAGTGCGCGGTCGAGCAGCGGCTCGGCCTCGACCGGTCGAGCGCGGTCGGCGCGGAAGCGTTCGGCCAGCTCCTCGGCGGTCATCGACAGCGCCTTCTGCCCCTGCCGGTTCGTGAACAGGTAGGTGCCACGCAGCGGGCTGATCCACGCCAGCTTCGCGAACGCGAGCTGTCCGTCGTCCGCCTCGAACTCGATCCACATGCCGCGCTCGAGGCTCCGCGCGATCTCGAGGAACTGGTCCTCGAGGGCCTCGGGCTCCTCGACCGGCGGCGCCGGCTCCGCCGGCGACATCGCCTCGGCGAGCGCCTCCGCCTGCTGGGCGCCGCGCTCGTCCCCGGCCGCCTTCGCGAACTCGGCCTGTGCCTTCGCGGCCTCGGCGACCGCGGCGGTCGGCGACTCGACGTGCGCGTAGGTCGGCTTCACGGCCGCGGCGTGCGCCTCGACCAGGTTCGACATGAACGACTCGCGCACCTCCGGCGGCCACGCCTGTCCCTGCACACCCGCCGTGAGGCGCTTCAGCAGCGACGGCAGCAGCGCGACCAGATGCTTGCGGTCCGCGGCCTGGCGCTTGGGCTGCACGCTCCAGACGAGATCCTCGAGCGTCGCCACCGACGCGCCCCAGGCCTCGCTCGCGTCGCCCGACGTCGCGTAGACACGGGACATCGCCGGATGCCAGCGCTCGCGCAGGAAACCCGCCAGGAACTTCGGCACCGGCGACGCCTCGATGCGCCGCTCGATCTCGCTCCGCGCGACGTTCGCCGCGATCTCCGCGCGGTCGCGCAGGTTGATCTCCTCGGCGGACAGCGAGATGGTCGCCTCGGCATTCTTCTCCTCCTCGGCGAGGAATGCCTCGAGATCCACGCGCAGCTCGTCGAAGATCTCGAGGTTGTCGGAGAAGCCGTCGAGGATGCGGTGGACGATTGCGTCGATCCTGCGGTAGAGGGGATCGTCGTTGCCCATCGCCGGCGACCAGCCGCGGCCGGCTTCCGCGAGCGCGTTGACGAGCTGGCGCGACGGGTGCGACTTCTTCGCGAAGAACGCGCTGTCGAGCATCGCCGCCTTCAGCACCGGGATCTGCAGGCGCGCCAGCAACGCCTTGATGCCGTCGGGAAGGTCGCGCGTCTCGAAGATGAAGTCGAACAGCATCGCGACCATCTCGATGGTCATCGACTCGAGCTGGTTGGCTTTCCGGCCGAGCGGCGACTCCTGCAGGTCGCGCAGGACGTTGTGCAGCCCCTCCGGAATGCCCGAAAACGCGACGACCGCGCCGCCGCCCAGGTCGAAGCCCGTCTGGCCGGCCTGCAACCGCGTCAGCCCCTCGTGCAGGACCTGTGTCGCGATGATCGGCGCGCCAGGCACGTAGCCCGATTGCGTCGGCGCCAGCGGCGCGAACGTCACCGGCGGAAGTCCGCCGGGCAGCGCGATCTCCGGAAAGCCGTCGCTTCCCGCGCTTTCCCTCGCGGGCGCGCCCGCCATGCCGCCGGCGGGCATCCCCCCTGCCATCCCGCCGGTCACCCCTCCATGCATCGGGCCCGGCATCGCCCCGGCCGCCCCGCGCCCGCCGGGCATCGCGTGGCCGACGCTCGCGGCGGTGCCGAACATCCGGCGGAACAGCGCCATCACGTCGACCTCGGCGTCCGCGGTCTGCTCGGCCGACGCGCGTTCGCGCGCTTCGGCGGCGACGCGCCGCTGCTCGGCCGACGGGCCGCGCGGGACCATCGCCGGCTTGAGGGCCGCGGGGACGACGCGCAGGTTCGCGAGATGGCGGTTGATGTCGCCGTAGATCGAGGCGATGTCGCCCAGCGACGCCTGGTTCAGCTCCTTCAGGATCTGAAACTTGATCCGGCTCTCGGACTTGATCTGGCGCAGCGCGTCCGCGAACGCGTCGACGATCGCCGCCGGCGCGAGCGGGTTGTCCGGCGTCTCGAGGTCCGACCGGCCGAGCAGGTACCCGATGCCGCGATTCAGCAGGCTGAGTTCCTCGTGGCAGGTGTTCTCGACGATGCGGGTGATGTTGCCGGTCACGACCGACTCGTCCATCGCCGACGTGTCGACCAGCGTGAGCCTGGACGAGTCGACGTTGGCGAACTCCTCCTTCGGTTCCGTGCGGCCCGTGATGCGATCGTCGACGCGCTTGCGAAGCCGCTGCTCGAACTCCGCCATCAGCGCGGCGCGATCGGACTTCAGCAGCTGGCGGGAGTCGAGGTAGAGCGTCTGCTCGTCGCGCACGTCCGTCCGCGCCGCGCGTTCCATCAGCAGGTCGCCGACGCGGTCGAGCATCGAGGAGAACGCGAGCATCAGGCGATGCACCGCGAGATCCCGGCAATCCGCGAGGATCTTCGCCAACTCGCGCGGCGGCGGGCGCCGCGCAGCCGCTTCCGTCGTGGTCGCGTTCACGCGTCGATCTCGAGAAGCCCCTGGCAAGACGCGATACCGCCCCCCCCGGAAACCGGCCCGGCGCGCCGGCGGCGTTCGCTGCGCGCGCCCGCCAAACCACTAGAGCAGCGGTCGCCAACCCACTGTAGCACAGGGGGTTTTCGCACGCCAACGACGGCGGAGCGCCGTTCGGCGGTCCCGGCAAGCTGCCCGTCAGCGCCTGTCGAGGGCCGCCCAGGCCCGCTCGACCCGCTTCAGCGACACCGGGGCAGGCGTCCGAAGTTCCTGCGCGAATAGCGACACGCGCAGTTCCTCCAGGAGCCAGCGGAAGTCGTCCAGCGCCGGGTCGCGCCGCCCCGCCGCCCGGTCCCGGTCACGGCGTTCGCGCCAGCGCCGGCTCCAGTCCTCGACCTGCGCGGCATGCCGGGCCTCCCGATCGGGGCGCTCGCGCGCCTTGGCCCAGCGCCGGTCGATCGCTTCCAGGTAACGGGGCAGGTGCTGGAGCTGCGCCCACGGGGTTCCCGCAAGGAAGCCCGGCCGGACGAGTTCGTCGCGCTGGGCCCGCAACTCGGCGGCGAGCCTCCCCATGCCGGGCGGCGCGTCGGCAAGGCGCACGCCGAGCGCGTGGTGGGCGGTTGCGATCGTCGCGAGCAACCTGAACACGCTGTCGGCGACCGCGGGCAGCCGGGCGCGCGAGCGCTTCACCTGCGCCTCGAAGGCGCTCGCGGTGCGCGGCAGCGGATCGTCGGCGAGAAACGCGCGGTCGGCGATCGCATCGAGGACGTCGGCGAGCAGGCGTTCGGTCGGGATCGCTGCCTTGAGCGCAAGCGCCGCCTGCGCAAATCCCGGCGCCCCCTTCTCGTAGCGCGCGAACGCCTCCCCGAGCGCGATGCGGATGAGGCGGACAATGCCGCCGCGCGTCGAGGCGTCGGCCGATTCGCGCGTGTCGGCCAGCGTGAGCGACACGCTCGTTCCCGCGTCGACGAGCGCGGGATATGCGGTGAGGCGCCCGCGCTGCCGGTCGATGGCGAGCGTCTCCGGCAGGTCGCCGAAATCCCAGCGCGTGAGCCCGCTGCGACCGAACGACGGCCCGGCCGCCGCGACGCTCGCCTTCGCCGCCTCGCCCAGGCGCACGCGCAGGCTCGCGAGATCGCGGCCGGAGGCGAGCTCGTTTCCGGCGGCGTCGACGACGACGACGTTCATCGCGAGATGCGCGGGCAGCGACTGGCCGTCCCACGCGTCGGCGCGCGGCGCCTCGCCGAGCGTGTCCGCGATCCACGCGCGGATCGCTTCGGGCAGCGCGCCGCGTCCCGGCGTCGCCGCGTCGAGGAACGCGGTGACGGCCGGCGCGAGCGGGATCAGGCGCGTGCGGATCGCCTTCGGCAGCGCCTTCAGGTACCAGGTCGCCTTCTCGCGCACCATCCCGGGCACGAGCCACGACAGCTCGCCCTCGTCGAGCTGGTTCAGCCGCGCGAGCGGCACCGTGAGCGTGAGCCCGTCCAGCGGATGGCCGGGCGAGAAACGGTACCTGACCGGCAGCGCCGCGCCCGCGACGTCGAGCGTCTCGGGGAACAGGTCCGCCGTGACGTCGGCCGCGGCGTGGCGCATCAGGCGCTCGCGCGTGAGAAACAGGAGCGCCGGGGCGCGCGCCTCCTCGGCCTTGCGCCAGCGCTCGAACGAGGCCGTCGTGCACACGTCCCCGGGCACGCGTTCGGCGTAGAACGCGGCGAGCGCGCCGTCGTCGACGAGGACGTCCTGCCGCCGCGCCTTGTGCTCCAGCTCCGCGACCTCGGCGACGAGCTTCCGGTTGTGCTCGAGGAACGCGCCGGCGGACGCGAGCTCGCCGGGAACGAGCGCTTCGCGCACGAACACCTCGTGCGCCGCCGGCGGGTCGAGCGCGGAGAGCGACACCGGCCGCGACGGGATCAGCGTGAGCCCGTAGAGCTGGACACGCTCGCGCGCGACGACCTCTCCGCGTTTCGCGTCCCACGACGGATCGAACCACTGGCGAACGGCGCGCCCGCCCGCGGCAGCCTCGATCCACTCGGGCTCTACGCGTGCGGCGCAGCGCGCGTAGAGCCGCGTCGTTTCGACCAGTTCCGCCGCGAGCACCCAGCGTCCGCCCTTCCTCGCGAGCCCGCTGCCCGGGTGCAGGTGGAAGCGGATGCCGCGCGGTCCGCCGTAGCCGTCGCCTTCCCCGTCGCGCAGTCCCACGTTCGACAGCAGTCCCGCGAGCAGCGCCTCGTGGATCGCGCGATAGCGCACGGCGTCGATCGTCGCGGGCAGTTCCGCCGTCCACTCCCATCCGCCGTCGGCGAGCTGGCCCGCGAGCTCGCGATGGACGTCGCGCCACTCGCGCATTCGCAGGTGGTTGACGAAGACCTCGCGGCAGCGGTCGACCTGGCGGCGGTGCGACAGCTTCTCGTGGCCGAGCGCCTCGAAGAACTGCCAGAGGTTGACGAGCGACAGGAAGTCGGAGCGCTCGTCGCGGAAGCGCAGGTGCGCCTGGTCGGCGGCCTGCGCCTTCTCGAGCGGTCGCTCGCGCGGGTCGGGCACCGACAGCGCGCTCGCGATGACGAGCGCCTCGGCGAGGCACCCGCGCTCGCGCGCCGCGAGCACGATGCGGCCGATGCGCGGATCGAGCGGCAGCTTCGCGAGCTCGCGCCCGATCGGCGTCAGCGCGCGCGTTTCGTCGACCGCGCCCAGCTCGGCGAGCAGCTGGTAGCCGTCGGCGATCGCGCGCGGCGGCGGCGGCTCGACGAACGGGAACGCGTCGACCGGCCCGAGTCCGAGCGACGCCATCTGCAGGATCACGCTCGCGAGCGAGCTGCGCAGGATCTCCGGCTCCGCGAAACGCGGCCGAGCGTCGTAGTCGGATTCCGCGTAGAGCCGCACGCAGATGCCGTCCTGCACCCGCCCGCAGCGGCCCGCGCGCTGGTCCGCGTTGGCGCGCGCGATCTTCTCGATCTTGAGGAGCGTCGTCTTGTTGCGCGACGCGTAGCGCTTGACGCGCGCGAGCCCGGTGTCGATGACGTAACGGATGCCCGGCACGGTGAGCGAGGTCTCGGCGACGTTCGTCGCGAGAACGATGCGGCGACCGCGCGACGGCGCGAACGCGCGCTGCTGCTCCTCGGGCGACAGCCTCGCGTAGAGCGGAAGGATCTCGGCGGAGGCGCCCCACGGCCGCCGCCTCAGATCCGCGCGCAGCAGGTCGGCGGTCTCGCGGATCTCACGCTCGCCCGGCAGGAACGCGAGGATGTCGCCGGGGCCCTCGCGCCACAGGTCGCCGGCGGCGTCGACGATCGCCTCCTCGACGTCCTCCTCGTCGTCGTTGGTCTCGTCGTCCGGGTCGCCGCCCGCCGCGCGATAGCGGATGTCCACCGGATAGAGGCGTCCCGAGACCTCGATCACCGGCGCGGGCGTTCCGTCCCGCGCGGCGAAATGGCCCGCGAAGCGCTCGGCGTCGAGCGTCGCCGACGTGATCACGACCTTCAGATCCTCGCGGCGCGCGAGGAGCTGCTTCAGGTAGCCGAGCAGGAAGTCGATGTTGAGGCTGCGCTCGTGCGCCTCGTCGACGATGATCGTGTCGTACGCGAGGAGCCCGCGGTCGCCGCGCGTCTCGGCGAGCAGGATGCCGTCGGTCATGAGCTTCACCCATGCGCCGGGCGACGTGCGGTCGGCGAAGCGGACCTTGTAGCCGACCGCCGCGCCGAGGGGCGAGCCCATCTCCTGCGCGATCCGGGCCGCGACCGTCCGCGCCGCGAGGCGTCGCGGCTGCGTGTGGCCGATCAGTCCGCGCTCCCCGCGTCCCGCGGCGATGCAGATCTTCGGCAACTGCGTCGTCTTGCCCGACCCGGTCTCGCCGCACAGGATCACCACGGGGTGTGCGCGGATCGCCGCCGCGATCTCGTCGGCGCGCTGCGACACCGGCAGCCCGGGCGGATACGCGAGCACGGGCCGCGTGGCGGCGCGCGCTTCCCGGCGCGCGACGGCGCGGTCGACCTCGGCGGCCAGACGCGCCCAGGCGTCCGTCCCGGCCCGGCGCGCGCGCGCGTCGCGGATGCGGGCGCCGAGGCGCGCGGCATCGGCGACCAGTGTGTCGGCGAGGCGGGCGGCGAGCGCGGACGCGGGCGAGTCGGGCATCGGGGGCTCCTGCGGGCGATCGACGCGCGTACGAGCGCCCGCGGGGCGCGGATTCTACCGCGCTACCGCGCGCGGGGAGCCTCCGCTATGATCGGCCCGTCGCGTACCCGCGGCCGACCGTTGACCTCGGCCGCCGCGCCACCCGTCGCCCCTGGAGGACGCCATGCCCCGCACCGCCGCCCCGAAGCTCCCGGTCCCGCGCCTCGCGCTGGCCGCCTGCCTCGCCGTCACGCTCGCTGCCGCGGCGCTCGCCGACGCGAAGACGCTGCGCTGGGCCGGCCGCGGCGACCCGCAGACCATGGACCCGTACTCGCAGAACGAGAACCTGACCAACAACATCAACAACCTGATCTACGACACGCTGGTGATGCGGGACAAGGACCTCAAGGTCATCCCCGGCCTCGCGACGTCGTGGGAGCAGCTCAACCCGACCACCTGGCGCTTCAAGCTGCGGCCGGGCGTCAAGTTCCACGACGGCACGCCGTTCACCGCCGACGACGTCGTGTTCTCGATCCAGCGCGCCGCCGAGGACACCTCGCAGATCCGCGCGTACGCGAACGCCGCGGGCAAGCCGCGCAGGATCGACGACCTCACCGTCGAGTTCGTCACCAGCGGGCCCAACCCGATCATGCTCGAGCACCTGGTGACGCTGATGATCATGTCGAAGTCCTGGTGCGAGAAGAACAAGGCGGTCAAGCCGCTCGACTTCAAGAACAAGGAGGAGATGATCACCTCCCGCAACGCGAACGGCACCGGCGCGTTCTCGCTCAAGGCGCGCGAGCCCGACGTCAAGACCCACCTGGTCAAGAATCCGGCGTGGTGGGGCTGGAAGGAGCGGAAGTTCGACGGCAACGTCGACGAGATCGTCTACACGCCGATCACCAACGACGCCACGCGTCTCGCCGCGCTGGTCGCGGGCAACGTCGACGTGATCAACGACCCCGCGCCGCAGGACGTGCCGCGGCTGCAGCAGACGCCGGGCATCAAGGTCATCGAGGGCGTCGAGCAGCGCATCGTCTTCATCGGCATGGACCAGGGCCGCGACGAGCTCCTCTACTCGAACGTCAAGGGCAGGAACCCGTTCAAGGACCGGCGCGTGCGCGAGGCGCTCTACCGCGCGATCGACATCAACGCGATCAACACCGCGACGATGCGCGGCCTGTCGAAGCCGTCGGGCGCGATGACGCCTTCGCCCGCGCAGACGTCGACGGAGATCGAGAGGCGCTTCGGGCACGATGCGGCCCTCGCGAAGAAGCTGCTGGCCGACGCGGGCTACCCGAACGGCTTCGAGGTGCAGCTCGACTGTCCCAACAACCGCTATGTGAACGACGAGAAGATCTGCCAGGCGCTCGCCTCGATGTGGACCAAGATCGGCATTGCCACGAAGCTCGTCACGCTGCCGCGCGCGCAGTACTTCCCGAAGCTCGAGAAGCTCGACACGAGCCTCTACATGCTGGGCTGGGGCGGTGCGTCGACCGACGCCATCTTCACGCTCCAGCCGGTGCTGTCGACGTACAGCGGCAAGGGCGACGGCGACTACAACTACGGCCGCTACTCGGACGCGAAGTTCGACGCGATCGTCGGCGAGGTCAAGGTCGAGATGAGCGTCGAGAAGCGCCTCGCGCTGATCCGCCGGGCGCTCGAGATCCAGAAGAGCGAGATCTACCACCTCCCGCTGCACCGCCAGGTGATCCCGTGGGCCGCGCGCTCGAACGTCGACATCCCGCACCGCGCCGACAACCAGGTCTGGCCGATCTGGGCGAAGTTGAAGTAGCGGCGGGGTCCGACGCCGCGGGCGGACCGCGCGATGATCGCCGGCATGCTGTTGCGGATCGCGCTGGCGATCGCGCTGGTTGCCGCGACCTGGAACCCGGCCGGCCTGTCCTACGTCCACTGGGCGCTGGTCGACACCGACGCGTTCGGCGCCGGCAAGGCGCTGGTCGGCGTGCTGCTGCTCGCCGGGTGGATCCTGTGCGCGCACGCGGCCTGGGTGTCCCTCGGCGCGACCGGCGTGACCATCGTCGCCGCGATCATCGCGGTGTTCGTGTGGTGGCTGTTCGACCTCGGCGTGGTCACGCGCGAGCAGACGACGGTGCTCGCGTGGATCGGCGTGGCCGCGATCGGCACCGTGCTCGGCATCGGGATGGGCTGGTCGCTCGTGCGCCAGAAGGCGACCGGGCAGGTCGAGGCCGAATGACGCCGCGAGCCGGTGACGCCCGGGGCCACGCGCGTGCGCGGCACCGGGGTGGCGGCGCCGGACGCACCGCCGCGTTGCCGCCGATCACTCGATCGCCTTGACGAGGTCCTCGACGACCTTCTTCGCGTCGCCGAACACCATCATGGTCTTGTCCATGTAGAACAGCGGATTGTCGAGCCCCGCGTAGCCGGACGCCATCGACCGCTTGTTGACGATCACGGTCTTGGCCTTGTAAGCCTCGAGGATCGGCATTCCGTGGATCGGACTGCCCTTCTGCTCGGCGAGCGGATTCACGACGTCGTTCGCGCCGAGGATCAGCGCGACGTCGGCGCTGCCGAACTCGCCGTTGATGTCCTCCATCTCGAACACCTGGTCGTAGGGCACCTCGGCCTCGGCGAGCAGGACGTTCATGTGCCCCGGCATGCGGCCCGCGACCGGGTGGATCGCGTACTTGACCGTCACGCCCCTCTCGCGGAGCTTGCCGGCCATCTCCTTGACCGCGTGCTGCGCGCGCGCGACCGCCAGCCCGTAGCCCGGCACGATGATCACGGTCTCAGCGTTGCCCATGATGAACGCGGCGTCGTCGGCGCTGCCCGACCGGACCGTCTTCTGCCCGCCGCCCGCGACCGCCGCGCCCTCCTCGGCGCCGAACCCGCCCAGGATCACGCTGATGAACGACCGGTTCATCGCCTTGCACATGATGTAGGACAGGATGGCGCCGGAGCTGCCGACCAGCGACCCGGCGATGATCAGCATCGGGTTGTTGAGCGAGAATCCGATGCCCGCCGCCGCCCAGCCCGAGTAGCTGTTGAGCATCGAGATGACCACCGGCATGTCGGCGCCGCCGATCGGGATGATCATCAGCACGCCGAGCAGGAACGCGATCGCCGTCATCACGATGAACGGCATCCAGCCGCCGCCGGTGAAGAACCAGGCGCCGAAGCCGACCATCGCGACCGCGAGCGCCAGGTTCAGCGGATGCTGGCCCGCGAACACCACCGGCGCGCTGCGGATGCGCCCGGACAGCTTGCCGAACGCGATCACCGAGCCCGAGAACGTGATCGCGCCGATGAACGTGCCGATGAACAGCTCGAGCTTGTTGCCGGCCGGGATCTCGGCGGGCAGGCCGAACGAGACCGGATTGTTGATCGCCGCCACCGCGATCAGCACCGCCGCGAGACCCACGAGCGAGTGCATCGCCGCGACCAGCTCCGGCATCTGCGTCATCTGCACGCGCCTCGCCACGACCGCGCCGATCGCGCCGCCGACCGCGATGCCGGCGAGGATCATGGCGACGTTCCCGGTCGTCGTGTAGATCAGCGCCAGCGTGACGGCGACGGCGATCGCCATGCCGACCATCCCGAACAGGTTGCCGCGCCTCGCGGTCGACGGGTGCGACAGGCCCTTGAGCGCGAGGATGAAGCAGATCGACGCGACCAGGTACCAGAGGGCGACGTGATTGACGGACATCGCGCGCTCCCGGTCAGTGCTTCGCTTCGCCGGAGCCGGCCTTCGGCTCCTTCTTGCGGAACATCTCGAGCATGCGCTGCGTGACCAGGAAGCCGCCGAACACGTTCACCGACGCGAGCGTCACCGCGAGCACGCCGACCCAGCCGCCCCAGTCGAAGATCGCGGGGCCGGCGGCGAGCATCGCGCCGACCAGGATGATTCCGGAGATCGCGTTGGTCACGCTCATCAGCGGCGTGTGCAGCGCGGGCGTCACGCTCCAGACGACGTGGTAGCCGACGAAGATCGCCAGCACGAAGATGATCAAATAGAAAACGATGGGGTCGACCATGTCTGTGCGTCCGTCCGGTTCATGCGCGTGGATCGGCGTCCTGCGACGGCCGGGGGACCGATGCGCGGCCCCGTTCGACACGGCCGCCCGATCGCATCGCGATCGGCCGCCGGTCGATCCGGGCACGCATCGTTGCCCGCGTCGTCGCCTCGTACACGTTCAATGCATCCGTCGTCCTGCCGGGCTCCGGGCATCAGCCCGCGTCGTTGCATCCGGCCAAGGGGCGTCCTGCTGCGTGGATCCATCGGGAAGGGCGGGTTCATCCGCGCGGAACGACGGCCCCGTTCCGGCACACGAGCGTCGCCTTGACGATCTCGTCGTCCTCGGGCACCGCGAACTCGCCGGACTTGGCGTCGAGCGACAGCGCGAGGAAGTTGAGGACGTTCCGCGCATAGAGCGCCGAGGCGTCGGCGGGCACCGTGGTCGCCAGGATCGGCACGCCGACGATCTTCACGCCGTTGTTCACGACGGTCCTGCCGGACTCGGCGCCCTCGACGTTCCCGCCCTGCTCGATCGCCAGGTCGACAAGCACCGCCCCCGGCTTCATCGCGGCGACCGTCTCGGCCTTGACGAGCTTCGGCGCCGGCCGTCCCGGGATCAGCGCGGTCGTGATCACGATGTCGACCGCCTTGCAACGCTCGTGCACGATCGCAGCCTGCCGCGTCATCCACGACGACGGCATCGGGCGCGCGTAGCCGCCGACGCCTTCGGCGATCTCCTTCTCCTCGGCGGTCTCGTAGGGCACGTCGACCCACTTCGCGCCGAGCGACTCGACCTGGTCCTTCACCGACGGGCGCACGTCGGACGCCTCGATCACCGCGCCCAGCCGCTTCGCCGTGGCGATGGCCTGCAGGCCGGCGACGCCGACGCCCAGCACGAGCACGCGTGCCGCCTTCACGGTTCCCGCGGCGGTCATCAGCATCGGCATGAATCGCCCGTACTCGTTCGCCGCGAGGATCACCGCCTTGTAGCCCGCGATGTTCGCCTGCGACGACAGCACGTCCATCGACTGGGCCCGCGAGATGCGCGGCAGCCACTCGAGCGCGTAGCCGGACGCGCCGGTCGCGGCGATGGCCGACACGCCGGGCGCGTTGAACGGATCGAGCAGCCCCACGAGCATCGCGCCGCGCTTCAGCTGCGCCTGCTCCTGGGCGTCGGGCGCGCGCACCTTGAGCACGATGTCGGCGCCGAGCGCGTCGGCGGCCGAACCGATGCGCGCGCCGGCCGTGGCGTAGTCGGCGTCCGGAATCGAGGACGAGAGTCCCGCGCCGCCCTCGACGACGATCTCGTGCTTGCCGCTCGCCGCGAGTTTCCTGACCGTCTCGGGCGTCGCCGCGACACGCGTCTCGCCCGGGTGCGTCTCGCGTGGTATGCCGATGCGCATGATGGGAATCCCAGAGGGGTCTCGCCGGCCGGGGTCGCGCGCGCGCCCCGGTTCGTATCGCCCGCCATCCTGCCACAACGGGCGCCGGAAGTCAGATGCCGGGGACCGGCGGACGCCGCTCTCCTCGCCGCACCCCGCCCCGCAACCGGTGCGCGCACGCGGCGGAAGTCGTCAGATCGCCGCGACGATCGCCTTGCCGGCCTCGGTCGTCGACGCGCGCCCGCCGATGTCGCGCGTGCGCGGCGTGGACGGGTCGGCGAGCGTGCGCTCGATCGCGGACACGATCGCGGCGCCGGCCTCGCGATGGCCGAGGAACTCGAGCATCAGCGCGCCGGACCAGATCTGGCCGATCGGGTTGGCGATGCCCTGCCCGGCGATGTCCGGCGCGGACCCGTGCACGGGCTCGAACAGCGACGGGTGCGTGCGCTCGGGATTGAGGTTGGCGGACGGCGCGATGCCGATGGTCCCGCACACGGCGGGGCCGAGGTCGGACAGGATGTCGCCGAACAGGTTGGAGCCGACGACCACGTCGAACACCTGGGGACGCTGCACGAAGTGGGCGGACAGGATGTCGATGTGGAACTGGTCGACGCGGACGTCCGGATAGTCCGGGGCCATCGCCCTGACGCGCTCGTCCCAGTACGGCATCGTGATCGAGATGCCGTTGGACTTCGTCGCCGACGTCAGGTGCTTCGCAGAGCGCGTGCGCGCGAGCTCGAACGCGTAGCGCAGCACGCGGTCGACACCCTTGCGCGAGAAGATCGACTCCTGGAACACGATCTCGCGGTCGGTCCCCTCGAACATCCGGCCGCCCACCGACGAGTACTCGCCCTCGGTGTTCTCGCGCACGACGACGAAGTCGATGTCGCCCGGCTTCCGGTTCGCGAGCGGCGTCGCGATGCCCGGCATCAGGCGGCACGGGCGCAGGTTCACGTACTGGTCGAAGCGGCGGCGGAACGGGATCAGCGATCCCCACAGCGAGACGTGATCCGGGACGGTCGCGGGCCAGCCGACCGCGCCGTAGTAGATCGCGTCGAATCCCGACAGCGTCTCGAACCAGTCCTCGGGCATCATGCGCCCGTGCTTCGCGTAGTGGTCGCAGTTCCACGCGAACTCGGTGAATGCTAGCGAGGCGCCGTGGCGAGCCGCCGCGGCCTCGACCGCGCGCAGCCCCTCGGGCATCACCTCCTTGCCGATGCCGTCGCCGGCGATCACCGCGATCCGATGCCTGCCCATGCCTGGTCTCCCCGCGCGCGAATTCCCGGATTCCCGTTGCACGATTGTAGGGCCTGCCGGCGCGGCCTGCTCGCCACCGCGTCCGGCGTCGGGTTGTGCTAGAGTGACGCCCGCACACGCCGGCCGACGGGCCGGCGTTTTTGCGACCCTCCCCGGCCGCGCTCCGACCTCCGTCCCGTGACCGCCTCCGCCGCTCGCCTCCGCGCGATCGCGTTCATGATCGTCGCCGCCATCTGCTGGTCGTCGGGCGGGTTCCTCGTGCGCCAGCTCTCGATCACCGGCGCGTGGGAGATCGTGTTCTGGCGCAGCGTCTTCATGGCGCTGTTCGTGCTGGGCGTCCTCGTCGCGATGCACGGCAGGGGCGTGCCGCGGGCGGTGCGGGCGGTCGGCGTGCCGGGGCTCGCCGCCGGCGCGTTCCTCGCCTGCACGTTCTTCTTCTTCATCGCGTCGCTCACGCGCACGACGGTCGCCAACACGTTCGTGCTGATGAGCGTTTCCCCGTTCCTCGCGGCGATCGCCGGCCGGCTCGTGCTGCGCGAGCCGGTGCCCGTGCGCACGTGGGTCGCGATGAGCATCGCGTTCGCCGGCATCGTCCTGATGTTCGCCGAGTCGATGGACGCCGGCCGGCTCGTCGGCAACCTGCTCGCGCTGGGCGTCCCGTGCTTCTTCGCGGCGCAGATCACCGTGCTGCGCAAGTACCATGCGACGGTCGACATGCTTCCACAGGTGATGATCGCCGGCGCGCTGTCGATCGTCGTCGCCGCGCCGCTCGCGCTGCCGTTCTCCGCGAGCGCGCGCGACCTCGCGGTGATGGCGGTCATGGGCTCGATCCAGCTCGGCACCGGCTGCATGCTCGCGACCGTCGCGTCGCGCCACCTTTCCGCGACCGAACTGGGGCTCCTCGCGCTGCTCGAGCCGATCCTGGGCCCGGTCTGGGTGTGGGCGCTGATGGGCGAGCACCCCGGCATGGCGACGCTCGCGGGCGGTGCGATCGTGCTCGGCGCGGTCATCGCGAACGAGGCGGTCGCGGCGTGGCGGACGCGCGGGAGGGAATCGCCGTCCGCGCTCCCGCCCCTCGCGTAGACGCCGGCACGACGATCGCGCCCGGCGACCGCCGATGTTCCCCTGGCCGGAATTCCCGTTCGCGTTCTACCCGGTCGCCGTGGCCGCGATCCTGCTTACCGGCATTGCGAAGGGCGGCTTCGGCGGCGGATCGGGAGGCGTCGCGGTACCGCTGATGTCGATCTTCATCGCCCCGCCGGAGGCGGCCGCGATCATGCTCCCGATCCTGTGCGCGATGGACCTGTTCGGCGTGCACGCCTACCGCGGGCTCGCGTCCCGCGCGCATCTCGCGATCCTGCTTCCCGGCGCGCTCGTGGGCATCGCGGCCGGCGCCTTCGCGTTCGGCGCGCTGCCGGTCGACGCGATCCGGCTGCTGATCGGCGGCATCGCCGTCGCGTTCGCGCTCAACCGCTGGTTGCGCGTGACCGAGCGCCTCGCCGAGCGCCTCGCTTCGTCGCCACGGCCGCCGGGCAGGGCGGTCGGGGCGTTCTGGGGCGCCGTGTCCGGCTTCACCAGCACGCTCGCGCACGCGGGAGGGCCGCCGTTCGCGATCTACCTGTTGCCGCAGAAGCTCGACAAGACCACGTTCGTGGCGACGTCGGTCGTGTTCTTCCTGATCGTGAACTACGTGAAGCTGGTCCCGTACCATTTCCTGGGCCAGCTCAACGCGGGCAACCTCGCCGCGTCACTGGTGTTCGCGCCGCTCGCGCCTGCGGGCATCTGGCTCGGCGTCTGGCTGCACCGCCGCATCCCGGAGGCGGCGTTCTATCAGGTCACCTACGGACTGCTCTTCGCGACCGGCGCGAAGCTGGTCTGGGACGCGCTGGCCGGCTGACCCCGCTCCGCCGGGCGCGCCGCCGGGCGCCGTGCGCTATCATGCCGCATCGCTCCCGAGCGCGACGCCGCCCCGATGAAGCAGACCTTCCTCGATTTCGAGCAGCCGATCGCCGAGCTGCAGCTGAAGGTCGACGAGCTGCGCTTCGTGCACGAGGACTCGGCGGTCGACATCGCCGACGAGATCGCGCGGCTCACGAAAAAGAGCCAGCAGCTCACCCGGGACATCTACGCGAAGCTCACGTCGTGGCAGATCGCGCAGGTGGCGCGCCACCCGCAGCGGCCGTACACGCTCGACTACATCGCCGGACTGTTCACCGAGTTCCGCGAGCTCCACGGCGATCGCTCGTACGCGGACGACGCGGCGATCGTCGGCGGGCTCGCCCGCTTCAACGGCAGGCCCTGCGTCGTGATCGGCCACCAGAAGGGCCGCGACACCAAGGAGAAGATCCACCGCAACTTCGGCATGCCGCGGCCCGAGGGCTACCGCAAGGCGCTGCGGCTGATGAAGCTCGCCGAGAAGTTCGGCCTGCCGCTGTTCACGTTCGTCGACACGCCCGGCGCGTATCCGGGGATCGGCGCCGAGGAGCGCGGCCAGTCCGAGGCGATCGGACGCAACCTGTTCGAGATGGCGGGCCTGCGCACCCCGGTCATCGTGACCGTCATCGGCGAGGGCGGCTCGGGCGGCGCGCTCGCGATCGCCGTCGGCGACATCACGCTGATGCTGCAATACGCGACGTACTCGGTCATCTCGCCCGAGGGATGCGCGTCGATCCTGTGGAAGAGCGCCGAGCACGCCGCCGAGGCGGCCGAGATCCTGGGCATCACGGCGCCGCGGTTGAAGCAGCTCGGCCTGATCGACAAGGTCGTCAACGAGCCCGTGGGCGGCGCGCACCGCGATCCCGCGGCGATGATCGCGACGCTCAGGAAGGCGCTCACCGAGGCGCTGCGCTCGCTTTCCGAGCTCCCGCTCGACGAGCTGGTCGAGCGGCGCGAGGACCGGATCGTCTCCTATGGCAAGTTCAAGGAGCTCAGTCCCGGCTGACGGCGCCCCCGCGCGCGTGGTGCGCGCGATCGCGGCGTGGGTCGACGCGCTGCCACCGGGGGACGACCCGGTCGCCCTGGCGGTGTCGGGCGGCCGCGACTCGATGGCGCTGCTCGACGCCGCCAGCGCGTCGCTGCGCGCACGCGGACGCCGGGCGATCGGCCTGCACATCCATCACGGACTCCACTCCGCCGCCGACCGCTGGGCCGCGTTCTGCGCGCAGGCATGCGCCGCGCGCGGCGTCGCGTACGCGGAACGGCGCGTCGCGGTCGCCAGGCGACCGCGGTCGAGCATCGAGGCGCTGGCCCGCGAGGCGCGCTACGCGGCGCTGCGTGAGCTCGCGCTCGCGCACGGCGCGCGCATCGTCGCGCTCGCCCATCACCAGGACGACCAGGCCGAGACGCTGATCCTGCAGCTCGGACGCGGCGCGGGGCCGGCGGGACTCGCGGCGATGCCGGCCGTCTCGACCGATGCGACCGGCATCGCGTGGTGCCGTCCGCTGCTTGGCGTTCCGCGCGCGGCGATCGATGCCTACGTGGTCGGGGCCAGGATCGCGTGGGTCGACGACCCGAGCAACGCGGACGGGCGCTGGCGCCGCAATGCGGTGCGGGCGCGGATCGCGCCCGCGTTCGCCGCGACGTTTCCAGGCTATCCGGCGACGCTCGCGCGCGCCGCCGCGCACCAGGCGGACGCCGTGTCGCTGGCTGACGCGCTCGCCGGGATCGATGCCCGCGGCGCCAACTACGATGCGGCCGGCGGCACGATCGACGCCGGCGCCCTCGCATCGCTGCCGGCCGCACGCGCCCGAAACCTGCTGCGCTGGTTCCTGCACGTCCGGGGCCTGCCGCCTCCGTCCGCCGCGCGGCTCGACGCGATGCTGCGCCAGCTCGCGCGCGCGCGCCGGGACGCGACCGTCGGGCTCGCGCACGCCGGCGCGGTCGTCGGCAGGCATCGCGGCCGCGTCGCCGTCCATGCCGTCGCCCCCGAGGAGTTCCTGTGCGCGTGGCGCGGCGAGTCCGTCGTCGCGCTGCCGCACGGCGTGCTCGCGTTCGAGCGGGTCGAGGGTGCGGGGGTCGACGCGCGCCATCTCGACGCAGGGCTTGCGATCCGGCCGCGCCGCGGCGGCGAGCGGCTGCGCCTCGAGCGCGGACGCGCGCGCCGCGCGCTCAAGTCGCTGTTGCGCGAGTCGGGACTGCCCGCCTGGGAGCGCGAGGCGCTGCCGCTCGTCGTTGCGGGGGACACGCTGGTGGCGGTCCCGGGCATCGGCGTCGACGTCGCCTGGCGCGCGGCTCCCGGTCAGCCGGGATGGGTCCCGGTATGGCGCCGAGCCGCAACTCTCGGTCCCGCGCGGATCGCGGCGCCCTGACCCTCGCCGGCGGGCCGTCGCCCGCCGCGACCCGATTCGGTCGCCCGCCGCCGAGCGATGGGCGCCCCCGGCTCGATGCCTGCGCCGGTGCGCGCGGTCGCGACCCGCCGGGATGCGGGATGCCGTCCCGCATGCGGGAACGGACGCCTGCCGGGTCCGTCCTTCGGTCGAACCCGATCCGGGCCGACGCCGGCCGGCATCCCGGCGTCGACCCGCCGCCCGGCTGTCCCGCGGCAACGATCGCAGGCTAGAATGCCGTGGCCGGACA
This sequence comes from Burkholderiales bacterium, assembly GCA_905339295.1. GTDB lineage: Bacteria > Pseudomonadota > Gammaproteobacteria > Burkholderiales > Casimicrobiaceae > VBCG01. The sequence goes on along the minus strand of CAJPFI010000037.1, from coordinate 70,451 downwards.
AAAGGGAGGGGGTCGATGCGGCCCGAGCCCCGGCGCAAGCCCCAACCGATTCGGAGGTTTCCCGATGTTTGCACGCGCCATCCTCGCCGCGGCCGTTCTCGCGGCATTCGCGCTCGCCGGCCCCGCGGCCGCGCAGCAGCCGATCATCATCAAGTTCAGCCACGTCGTGGCCGAGAACACGCCCAAGGGACAGGGCGCCCTCAAGTTCAAGGAAGTTGCCGAGAAGAAGCTCCCGGGCAAGGTGCAGGTGCAGGTGTTCCCGAGCTCGAGCCTGTTCGGCGACGCCAAGGAGCTCGAAGCCCTGCTGCTCGGCGACGTGCAGTTCATCGCGCCGTCGCTGTCCAAGTTCGACCGCTACACGAAGAGCGTCCAGCTTTTCGACCTGCCGTTCCTGTTCCAGAACGTCGAGGCCGTCGACCGCTTCCAGGCGAGCCCGGCCGGCCAGGGCCTGCTCACTTCGATGAAATCGAAGGGCCTGCTCGGCCTGGGCTACTGGCACAACGGCATGAAGCAGCTCTCGACCAACAAGCCGCAGTTGAAGCGGCCGGAGGACGTGAAGGGCCTCAAGTTCCGCATCCAGGCCTCGGACGTGCTCGAGGCGCAGTTCCGCGCGGTCGGCGCCAACCCGCAGAAGATGGCTTTCTCCGAGGTCTACCAGGCGCTGCAGACCGGCGTCGTCGACGGCCAGGAGAACACCTGGTCGAACATCTACTCGCAGAAGTTCCACGAGGTCCAGGCCACGATCGCGGAGACCAACCACGGCGTGATCGACTACATGGTCGTCACCAACGCCAGGTGGTGGGACGGCCTTCCCGCCGACGTCCGCAAGGGGCTCTCCGAGGCGATGACCGAGGCGACCGCGCACGCGAACAAGCTCGCCGAGGACCTCAACACGCAGGACCGCAAGAAGATCGCCGACACCGGCAGGGCCAAGATCGCGACGCTGTCCAAGGACGACCAGGCGGCATGGCAGAAGGCGATGGCGCCGGTGTGGAAGAAGTTCGAGGCCGACATCGGCAAGGACCTGATCGAGGCCGCGCAGAAGTCGAACCGGTAGGTCCCCGCGGGCGGCCGTCACGGGAGGCGACGTGAAGCTCCACTGGCTCGAGCGCATCGAGGAGGGGCTCGTCGGCTTCATCCTCGCCGCGATGACGATCGTCACCTTCGCGCAGGTGGTCGCCCGCTATGTCTTCAATTACAGCTTCGTCTGGGCGTTGGAGCTCGTCACCTACCTGTTCGCCTGGCTGATCTTCCTCGGCATGGCCTACGGGGTCCGGGTCAGCTCGCACATCGGCGTCGACGCGCTGGTGAGGAGGCTGGGCCCGCGGATGACGCGCATCGTCGGCGCGGCGGCCGCCGCGCTGTGCGTCGTGTACTCGGTGATCCTGCTCTACGCGAGCTGGCAGTACGTCGCGAAGATCCACTCGATCGGCATCCTGGCGCAGGACCTGCCGATCGAGCAGTGGATCCCGCGGACGGTGCTGCTGCTGGGCTTCGCCATCCTGATCGTGCGCTTCGCCCAGCTGTTCTGGAACATCGCGTCCGGGCGCGAGCGGGGCATGCACCTCGCCGACGAGGCCGCCGACGCGCTCAAGCTGCAGCGGTCCATCGAAGACGAGCCGGGGGCGCGGCCATGACGACGGTCCTGCTCTTCGTGATGCTGTTCGTCTTCATGCTGATGGGCATGCCGATCGCGATCGCGCTCGGCCTGTCGTCCCTGCTGACGATCCTGCTGTTCGGGCAGGACTCGCTCGCCTCGCTCGCGCTCAAGCTGTTCGAGACCTCCGAGCACTTCACGCTGCTCGCAATCCCGTTCTTCATCCTGTCCGGCACGTTCATGACGACCGGCGGTGTCGCGAAGCGGATGATCCGGTTCGCCAACGCCTGCATCGGCCACCTGCGCGGCGGGCTCGCGATGGCCTCGGTGATGGCCTGCATGCTGTTCGCGGCCGTGTCGGGGTCCTCGCCGGCGACCGTCGTGGCCGTCGGCTCTATCGTGATCGCCGGGATGGCGCGCGCCGGCTACACGAAGGCGTTCTCGGCGGGCGTCATCTGCAACGCCGGGACGCTCGGCATCCTGATCCCGCCGTCGATCGTCATGGTCGTCTACGGCGCGGCGACCGAGACGTCGGTCGGCAAGCTGTTCATGGCCGGCGTGATTCCCGGCATCGTGCTCGGCCTGCTCCTGATGGTCGCGATCTACTTCCGCGCCCGCTTCCTCGACATCCCGAGACAGGCACGCGCCTCGCTGCGCGAGGTGCTGGTGGCCGCGCGCGAGTCGATCTGGGGGCTCCTGCTGCTGGTCATCATCCTGGGCGGGATCTACGGCGGCATCTTCACGCCCACCGAGGCCGCCGCGGTCGCGGCGGTCTACGCGTTCATCGTGGCGGTGTTCATCTACCGCGACATCGACATGAGCCATGTCCCCGAGGTGCTGGTCGAGGCCTCGCGCGTGACCGTGATGCTGATGTTCATCGTGGCGAACGCGCTGCTGTTCGCGCACGTGCTCACGACCGAGCGCATCCCGCAGGCGATCGCGGAGCAGATCGTCAGCCTCGGCATGGCGCCCTGGCAGTTCCTGATCGTCGTCAACATCCTGCTGCTGGTCGCGGGCGCGTTCATGGAGCCGACCGGCATCATCCTGATCCTCGCGCCGATCCTGTTCCCGATCGCGATGCAGCTCGGCATCGATCCGGTGCACCTCGGCATCATCATGGTGGTGAACCTGGAGATCGGCATGGTCACGCCGCCGGTGGGCCTCAACCTGTTCGTCACCGCGGGAGTGGCCAGGATGTCGATCGGCGAGGTCGTGCGCGCCGCGCTGCCGTGGCTTTCGGTGCTGCTCGGCTTCCTCGTGATCGTCACCTACGTCCCCTGGCTGTCGCTGGCGCTGCCGAACCTGCTGTTCTGACCGTCCCGCGCACGGACTCGCGCCCGTCGCTGCCGCTCGATGGCGCGCGCGCCCTCGGGCGCGGGCTGACGCCGGCGCGTTCGCGCGCACCGGCGTCCCGACGCCGTTTCGCCCGTCGGCGAGCCGCCCGATCGCCTTCCCGGTGCTATAATTTCGAGTTTCCCCGCAATTGTCACGCTTTCCCTGTGTCGGGAGTGTCGGAACATGGCCGTCGAGCGCACCTTGTCCATCATCAAGCCGGATGCCGTCGCGAAGGACGTCATCGGGCAGATCTATGCCCGTTTCGAGAAAGCGGGCCTCAGGATCGTCGCCGCCCGCATGGCGTGGCTGTCACGCGCCGAAGCGGAGGGCTTCTATGCGGTGCACAAGGCGCGCCCGTTCTTCCGTGACCTGGTCGAGTTCATGACCTCGGGCCCGGTGATGATCCAGGTGCTCGAGGGCGAAGGCGCGATCGCGAGGTACCGCGACCTGATGGGCGCGACCGACCCGAAGAAGGCCGCGCCGGGCACGATCCGCGCCGACTTCGCGCAGTCGATCGACGCCAATGCCGTTCACGGCTCCGACGCGCCGGAAACGGCCGCGGTCGAGATCGCCTACTTCTTCCCGGCCTCGCAGGTCCACAGCCGCTGACGCGCCGGGTACCGACTGCCGCCGTGAACCTCCTCGACCTCGACCCCGCGGGCCTCGAGCACTACTTCGCCGAACGCGGCGAGAAGGCGTTCCGCGCGCGCCAGGTGTCGCGTTGGCTGCACCAGCGACTCGCCGCCGACGTCGGGGCGATGACGGACCTCGCGAAGACGCTTCGCGCGAAGCTCGCCGCGGACGCGGTGATCGCGGGGCCGGCGGTGATCCGCGACGCGACCGCGTCCGACGGCACGCGCAAGTGGCTGTTCGACGTGGGCGCGGGCAACGCGGTCGAAGCCGTCTACATCCCGGAGGACGATCGCGGGACGTTGTGCGTGTCGTCGCAGGCAGGCTGCGCGATGGACTGCGCGTTCTGCTCGACCGGCAAGCAGGGACTCAACCGCAACCTGACCACAGCCGAGATCGTCGGCCAGCTCTGGCACGCGAACCGCGCGCTGCTGGCGGAAGGCGCGCCGTCCCCCCGGATCGCCCCGCGTGCGCCGCCCCCCGACGAAGCCGACGATCCCGGGACGGCCCTTCGGTCGTCGACGGCCCCGTGGGTGGAGGCCGGCCGCGCACCGATCACCAATGTCGTGATGATGGGGATGGGCGAGCCGCTCGCGAACCTCGACCGCGTGATCCCGGCGCTGAAGCTTTTCCTCGACGACAACGCCTACGGCCTGTCGCGCCGGCGCGTCACCGTGTCGACCTCGGGCCTGGTGCCGCAGATGGACCGCCTCGCCGCCGAATGCCCGGTCGCGCTCGCCGTGAGCCTGCACGCGCCGGACGACGCGCTTCGCGACCGGCTGGTGCCGATCAACCGCAGGCATCCGCTCGCCGAGCTGCTCGCGGCGTGCCGCCGCTACCTCGAGGTCGCGCCGCGCGACTTCATCACGTTCGAGTACGTGATGCTCGACGGCGTCAACGATGCGCCCGCGCAGGCCGACGCGCTCGCCCGGCTGGTGCGCGACGTTCCCTGCAAGTTCAACCTTATCCCGTTCAACCCGTTTCCCGGCACCGAGTTCGCCGTAAGCCCGCGTGCGCGCATCCTCGCGTTCCAGCGGCGCCTGATGGACGCCGGGCTCGTCACGACGATCCGCAGGACGCGCGGCGAGGACATCGACGCGGCGTGCGGACAGCTCGCCGGCCGCGTGCAGAACCGCGTGATCCGTCCGCTCGCGAAGCGACCCGTCGCGGCGCGTCCCCACTGACGAAGGCCAGGACGCCGACCCATGCGCACCTTCACGTTCGCCGCCGTCGTCTCGGTCGCGCTGCTGGCGGGCTGCGAGTCCAAGCTGTTCAAGTCCGACCCGGCGCAGCAGCAACCGCAGCAGCAGGCGCAGCAGTTGCCGCCGATCAGGCAGGAGGAAGCGACGCCGCGCTACAAGGCCGAGCTGCGTACCGAGCTCGCCGCCGGATACTTCGAGCGCGGCCAGTACGACGTGGCGCTGGAGGAGCTCGGCGAGGCGATCCGGTTCGACCCGACCTACCCCAAGCTGTACAGCATCTACGGTCTCGTCTACACGGAGCTCGGCGACGACGCGAAGGCGGAAGAGAACTTCCGGCGCGGCCTCGAGCTCGCGCCGACCGATTCGGAGATCCGCCACAACTGGGGCTGGTACCTGTGCACGCACGGCAGGCCGCGCGAGTCGATCGATCAATTCGAGACCGCGCTGCGCAACCCGCTCTACCGTACGCCGGAGAGCGCGCTGATCAACGCGGGCAAGTGCAGCGCGCAGATCGGCAACGCGGCCGCGGCCGACCAGTACCTGCGGCGCGCGCTCGCGCTGAAGCCCGGCCATCCGGTCGCGGCGTACAACCTCGCGCTGCTGTCGTACAAGGGCGGCCGCCTCGAGGATGCGCGCGCGCTGATGCGCTTCGTGATGGCGCAGAACCCGCCGTCCGCCGAGGCGCTCTACCTCGGCATGTGCATCGAGCGCAAGCTGGAGGACCGCCAGTCCGAGCAGTCGTACGTGATGCAGCTGCGGAATCGCTATCCGAACAGCGCCGAGGCGCGCGCGATCCCGACCGGAGTCTGCGAGTGACGGGAAGCGACACGCCCGGCGCGCCGGAGGCGAAGGCGGCGACCGCCGGCATGATCCTCGCCGACACGCGGCGCTCCGCGGGAATGTCGATCGACGACGTCGCGATGCAGCTGAAGCTCGCGCCGCGCCAGGTCGTCGCGATCGAGCGCGACGATTTCGCGAGCCTCCCGGGGCGCACGTTCATCCGCGGCTTCGTGCGCAACTACGCGCGGCTGCTCAAGCTCGACGTCGACGCGGTCCTCCTCGCGCTGCCGGGCGAGGGCGCGGACGTCGCGCTCGAGCGGCCGTCGCTCGGCGCGACGACGCGCGCGATCGGCGAGTTGCCGAGCGAGCGCTCGCCCCGTCCGGGCGCGGCGCGGTGGGCGATCCCGCTCGTGCTCGTCGCGATTGTCGCGATCGCGGCACTCTACGAGTTCGCGCGGCCGCCCTCGCCCGCCCCGTCCTCCGCCGCGGCGAACGGCGCGCCGCCGTCGGCTCCGGGGCAGGCGCCGGCCGCGCCGGCGGAAGCACGACCCGACGCCGTGCCGCCGTCGACGGGCACGCAGGCGCCGGCGACCGGCGAGACTCCGGGCCTGCCCTCCTCCGTGCCGGCTGGCCTGACGAGCTCGACGCTGCCCAACCCGCTCGCGACCGGCGCTCCGGCTGCGTCGGACCCGCCTCCCGCCCCAGCCGCGGCGAGCGGGACGGCACCCGGCACGCGCGACCAGCTCGCGATCCGGTTCCGCGGCACGTCGTGGATCGAGGTCCGCGACCGGTCCGGCAACGTCATGCTTTCGATGACCGGCAGCGCGGGCGCCACGCGTGAAATCGCGCTCGCCGTGCCGGCGGAGCTCACCGTCGGCAACGTCGCCGCGGTCGAGGCGTCGTGGCGCGGGCGGCCGCTCGACCTGACGACGCAGTCGCGGCAGAACGTCGCCCGCGTGCGTCTGGACTGACGATGGACGACCCCGCGAACCTGTGCGGTGCGGCGCGGGGCGCGCCCGGCGACGGCGCGCACGACGTCCCCACACGACGACGATGACCGCGCCCCCCGCCCGCCACGAAGCCCCGCGCGCGCGGCCCGCGCCGCTGCAGGCCGTGCGCGGCATGAACGACGTGCTGCCCGACGAGGCCGCGCTGTGGCTGCGCCTCGAGGACGCGGCGCGCCAGGTGTTCGCGCTTTACGGCTACCGCAACCTGCGCGTGCCCGTCGTCGAGCCGACCGCGCTGTTCGTGCGCGGCATCGGCGAGCACACCGACGTGGTCGAGAAGGAGATGTACTCGTTCGACGACCGGCTGTCCGGCGAGAGCCTGACGCTCCGGCCCGAGGCGACCGCCGGCATCGTGCGCGCGGCGATCGAGCACAGCCTCTGCTACGAGCGCCCGCAGCGCGTGTGGCTCGCCGGTCCGATGTTCCGCCACGAGCGCCCGCAGAAAGGGCGCTACCGCCAGTTCCACCAGTTCGACGTCGAGGCGCTCGGCTTCCCCGGTCCGGACGTCGACGCCGAGCAGATCGTCATGCTCGCGCGGCTGTGGCGCGAACTGGGACTGTCGGACGGCATCCGGCTCGCGATCAACTCGATCGGCGACGCGCACGAGCGCCGCGCGCACCGCGCCGCGCTGGTCGAGCACTTCGAGCGCCACCGCGACGTGCTCGACGAGGACGCGCGCCGGCGCCTGCACGCCAATCCGCTGCGCATCCTCGACAGCAAGACGCCGGCGATGCAGGCGATGATCGCCGAGGCGCCGCGGCTCGTCGACGGGCTCTCGACGGAGTCGCGCGCGCATTTCGACGGACTCGCGCAGGCGCTCACTGACGCCGGCGTCGCCTTCGAGGTGAATCCGCGCCTCGTGCGTGGGCTCGACTACTACAACCGCACGGTGTTCGAGTGGATCACCGAGCGGCTGGGCGCGCAGGGCACGGTCGCCGGCGGCGGCCGCTACGACGGGCTGTTCGAGGCGCTGGGCGGCAAGCCGACGCCGGCGTGCGGCTTCGCGATCGGCGTCGAGCGCATGATCCTGCTGCTGCAGCACGCGGGAACGGCTGCGGACGGCGAGCCGCTCGCCTATGTCATGCACTCGGGCGACGCGGCGGGCGCGCTCGCGCTGCGCGTCGCCGAGTCGCTGCGCGACGCCGGACACGCCGCGGTCGTGAACGCCGGTGGCGGAAGCTTCAAGTCGCAGATGAAGAAGGCCGACGCGAGCGGCGCCCGCTACGCGCTCATCGTCGGCGAGAGCGAGGCGGCGGCGCGCACGGTCGCGATCAAGCCGCTTCGCGACCCCGGCGAGCAGCGCGCGGTGCCGGCGCAGGACATCGTCAACGCATTGACTCCCGCGCCGCCCGCCCGCGGCGCGGACTGAAAGGAAAGAGGGAAGCGACATGGCCGTCTACGATCTCCAGGAACAGGAAACGCTCGACGACCTCAAGGCGTGGTGGGCGCGCTGGGGCACGCTCGTCACGTGGATCGCGGTCGCGGTCGCGGCGACGATCGTCTCGGTGCAGGGCTGGCGCTGGTGGGTCGCGAGCCAGGCCGACGGGGCGAGCGCGCTCTACTTCGCGGTCTCGAGCGCCGGGCGCGCCGAGGACGCCGCCAAGGCGAAGGAGGCGATGGCGACGCTCGCGGACAAGTACGCGGGCACGTCCTACGCGCCGCGGGCCGCGCTGCTCCATGCGAAGCAGCTCTGGGACGCGGGCGACAAGGCCGGCGCGAAGACGCAGCTCTCCTGGGTGGTCGACCACGCGGCCGACGAGGACCTGAAGCAGGTCGCGCGCTATCGGCTGGCCGGGGTCCTGCTCGACGAGAAGAATGTCGACGAGGCGCTCAAGGTGCTCGACGCGAAGCATTCGGACGCCTATGCCGGCCTCTACGCGGACCTGCGCGGCGACGCGCTCTCCGCCGCGGGCCGCGTCGACGAGGCGCGAGCGGCCTACCAGTCCGCGATCGCGAAGATCGACGCGAAGACGCCCTACCGGAATTTCGTCCAGCTCAAGCTCGACGCGCTGGGCGGCGCCCCGGCGCCGGGCGGCGCCGCGTCGGTGTTCGACCAGGCAGCACCGGCCCCCGCGGCGCCTGCAGGCCAGACCGCCGTGAAGCCATGACCGCTCGGGCCCTCTCCCGTTTCGCAGTCGTCGCGCTCGCGCTGTCGGCGTCCGGCTGCGCGACGATCTCGTCGTGGATTCCGTCGATCCCGGCACCGGGCTTCGCATGGCTTTCCGGCGGCAGCCGCAAGCCGGGCCCCCTGCCCGAACTCTCGGCAAGCGTCACGCCGTCGATCGCCTGGCAGGCCTCCGTGGGCAGGGCGGCGCCCGGCTTCGCGCCGCTCGTGACCGCCGACGCGATCTACGCTGCCGCGATCGACGGCACGATCGTGCGCATCGACCCGGCGACCGGCCGCAGCGTGTGGCGCGCGAGCGCCGGGCGCACGCTGTCGGCGGGCGTCGGCGCCGATGCGTCGGTCGTTCTGGCGGGCACCGATAAAGGCGACGTGCTCGCGTTCGACGCGGGCGGCAAGGCGCTGTGGACCGCCCGGGTCGGCAGCGAAGTGATTTCGCCGCCCAAGGTGGCCGAGGGCATCGCCGTCGTGTTCTCCGGCGACGGCCGCGTCTACGGGCTGTCGGCGGCCGACGGTGCGGTCCGCTGGGTCTACCAGCGCGCGACCCCGCCGCTCACGGTACGCAACAATGCGGGCGCGGTGATCGCGCGCGGTGGCGTGTTCTTCGGCACCGCGGGCGGGCGCCTCGTCGGGCTCGATCTCGCGACCGGCGCCGTCGGCTGGGAGGCCGCGGTGGCCACGCCCAAGGGCGCGACCGAGCTCGAGCGCATCGCCGACGTGACGAGCCTGCCCGCCGTGGACGACCGCCATGCCTGCGCGACCGCCTACCAGGGCCGCACCGCGTGCTTCGACATCGTGCGCGGTACGCCGGTATGGTCGCGCGACATCGGCAGCCTGGGCGGCGTCGCCATGGACGGGAGCCACCTGTACGTGACCGACGACGCCGGCGCGTTGCACGCGCTCGACAAGTCGACCGGCGCATCGGTGTGGAAGCAGGACAAGCTCGCGCAGCGCCGCATCGGCGGCCCGCAGATCGTCGGCGACCAGGTCGGCGTCGTCGACGCCGAGGGCTGGCTGCACCTGGTCTCGCCGGTCAGCGGCGCCTACGTCGGGCGCGTGGCGACCGACGGCAGCGCCCCGACGTCGCAGGCGGCGATCATCGTGGGCGGCGTGGCGTGGCAATCGACGGCGGGCACGCTGTTCGCCGCGCGCGCGCGCTGACGCCGGCGCCCGGGAATCCCGGGGTCCCGCCATGCTTCCGACCCTCGCGATCGTCGGCCGTCCCAACGTCGGCAAGTCGACGCTGTTCAACCGCCTGACACGCTCGCGCGACGCGCTCGTCCACGATCTCCCGGGACTCACGCGCGACCGGCACTACGGGCGCGCGCGGCAGGACGACCGCGAGTTCCTGGTCGTCGACACCGGCGGCTTCGAGCCGGTGGCCAAGGATGGCATCCTGCGCGAGATGGCGCGGCAGGCGGAGGCGGCGATCGCCGAGGCCGACGTCGTCCTGTTCCTCGTCGACGGCCGCGAGGGCCTCGTCCCGCAGGACAGCCGGATCGCCGACATGCTGCGCCGCTCGGGACTCCCGGTCGTGCTGGCGGTCAACAAGAGCGAGGGGCGGCCGCACGCGGCCGCCGCGGCGGAGTTCCACGAGCTCGGCATCGGCGAGCCGCTGCCGTTCTCGGCCGCGCACGGCGAGGGCGTGCGCGACCTCGTCGACATCGCGCTCGCCCACCTGCCGGCGGCCGCGACCGACGCGGACGCGGACGCCGATGACGATCGCGTCCGCGTCGCGATCGTCGGCCGCCCGAACGTCGGCAAGTCGACGCTCGTCAACGCGCTCGTCGGCGAGGAACGCGTGATCGCGTTCGACGAACCGGGCACGACGCGCGACGCGATCGCGCTCGACTTCGAGCGCGACGGCAGGCGCTACACGATCGTCGACACCGCCGGCGTGCGCCGCCGTGGCAAGGTGTTCGAGACAGTCGAGAAGTTCTCGGTCATCAAGACGATGCAGGCGATCGAGGACGCGAACGTGGTCGTGCTGCTGCTCGACGCGCAGGGCGGCATCACCGAGCAGGACGCGCACCTCGCCGGACACATCCTCGAGGCCGGGCGCGCGCTCGTCGTCGCGATCAACAAGTGGGACGCCCTCCCGCCCGACGCGCGCGAGGGCGTGAAGCGCGAGATATCGCGCAAGCTCGCGTTCCTCGATTTCGCGGCGCAGCTGCCGATCTCGGCCCGCGACGGCCACGGCCTCGGAGCGCTGCTCGCCGCGGTCGACGCCGCCTACGCCGCCGCGATGGCGAAGCTGCCGACCCCGCGCCTCACGCGTGCGCTCCAGCTCGCCGTCGAGCGCCAGCAGCCGCCGCGCGCGGGCCTCGTGCGGCCCAAGCTCCGCTACGCGCACCAGGGCGGCAGCAACCCGCCGGTCGTCGTCATCCACGGCACGGCCCTCGCGAAGATCCCCGAGGCCTATCGCCGCTACCTGGAACATTTCTTCGCCGACGCGTTCCAACTGCGGGGTACGCCGCTTAGGATACAATTCAAGACCGGTGTCAACCCCTACGCTGGCACCGCCGCACGCCGATGATCGACCGCCCGCACCGACGGGGGGGCCTGCCCCCCGCGAGGGCGGACGCGGCTGGGTGCGCGACAACAATCTCGGAGAGCACCGATGAGCAACAAGGGGCAAATGCTACAAGACCCGTTCCTGAACACGCTCCGCAAGGAGCACGTCCAGGTGTCGATCTATCTCGTCAACGGCATCAAGCTCCAGGGCCAGATCGAGTCGTTCGACCAGTACGTGGTGCTGCTCAAGAACACCGTGACGCAGATGGTGTACAAGCATGCGATCTCGACGGTCGTGCCGTCGCGCCCGGTCGTGATGCCGCACCACAACCAGGTCGGCGAGCCGGACGCCTGACCGCCGGATCGGCACCGGACCGCGAACGCATGCACGAACGCCCGGCCGGCGGCCAGCGCGCCGTCATCGTCGGGCTCGCGATCGGGTCCAGACGGGACGACGCGGGCCTGGACGAGCTCGCCGCCCTCGCGGCCTCCGCGGGCGCGGCCGTCGTCGGCCGCGTGACCGGCCGCCGCGCCGCACCCGATCCCGCGCTCTACGCCGGCCGCGGCAAGGTCGACGAGATCTCGCGCCTGCGCGACACGTCCGGAGCGGATCTGGTCATCTTCGACCACGCGCTGTCAGGCGTCCAGCAGCGCAATCTCGAGCAGGCGCTCGCCTGCCGCGTCGTCGACCGCACGAGCCTGATCCTCGACATCTTCGCGCAGCGCGCGCGAAGCGCCGAGGGCAAGCTGCAGGTCGAGCTCGCACAGCTCGCGCATCTGTCGACGCGCCTGGTCGGCGGCTGGACGCACCTCGAGCGGCAGAAGGGCGGCATCGGAATGCGCGGCCCCGGCGAGACGCAGCTCGAGACCGACCGCCGCCTGATCACGCGGCGCGTGAAGGTCCTGAAGGAGCGCCTCGGCCGCGTCGCGGTGAGCCGCGGCGTCCAGGGCCGCACGCGCAAGCGGGCGCGCGTGCGCACGGTCGCCCTCGTCGGCTATACGAACGCCGGCAAGTCGACGCTCTTCAACCGGCTGACGCGCGAGCGCGTGTACGCCGCGGACCAGCTGTTCGCGACGCTGGACACGACGCTGCGCCGGATGCATGTCCCCGGCGCCGACCCGGTCGTATTGTCCGACACGGTCGGGTTCCTCCGCGACCTGCCCCACGACCTCGTCGCCGCGTTCCGGGCGACGCTCGCCGAAGCCGCCGACGCGGATCTCGTCGTGCACGTGATCGACGCCTCGGCGCCCGACCGCGACGAGCAGGCGGAGGCGGTCGAGCGGGTGCTGGCCGAGATCGGCGCGGACCAGGTGCCGCGGATGGCCGTCCTGAACAAGATCGACGCGACCGGACTGGCGCCGGGGGTCGAGCGCGACGCGTGTGGTACGATTCGCACCGTGCGCCTCAGTGCGCTGACGGGGGTGGGTTGCGCGGAGTTCGTCTCCGCGCTGGCCGAGCGGTTCCCGGCGCGCCCGGCGCACGCCGAGGACGCGGCGGTCGGCGCGGCGCCTTGACTCCCCGACCTTCGCCCCCATCTGCACGGCACGTCGTCGCCGCCGATGCCGGCGACCCAACCCGCAACACTCCGGACCAGCATGTCGCTCAACGATCCCCAGTGGGGCAAGCGAGGCGGTAACTCGGGCGGTCCGCCCGACCTCGACGAGATCTGGCGCAACGTGAACCGGCGCCTGTCCGACATGTTCGGGCGGCGCGGGAGCGGCGACGCGCCTCCCGGCGAGCCGCGGCCCCCGCGCGCCGCCCTGCCGCTGTCGGGCGTGGGGCTCCTCGTCGCGCTCGTGCTGCTCGTGTGGCTCGCGAGCGGGTTCTACATCGTCGACGAGGGACGCCGCGGCGTCGTCATGCGCTTCGGGAAGTTCACCGAGACGACACAGCCCGGCCCGCGCTGGCACCTGCCGTACCCGGTCGAGTCGGTCGAGCTGGTCGACTTCTCGCAGGTCAAGACGATCGAGATCGGCTACCGCAACTCGCCGAAGAACCGCGTCGACCGCGAGGCGGTGATGATCACGGACGACGAGAACATCATCGATATCCTGTTCGCGGTCCAGTACAACATCAAGAACGCCGAGGACTACGTCTTCCACAACCGCAAGCCCGACCTGATCGTCGCGTGGGCGGCCGAGTCCGCGATCCGCGAGGTCACGGCGAAGGCGAAGATGGACTTCGTCCTCTACGAGGGTCGCGAGCAGATCGCCCGCGACACCGAGACGCTCCTGCAGGACATGCTCGACCGATACCGGACCGGCGTGTTCATCCAGAAGGTCACGCTGCAGAACGTCGTTCCGCCGGAGAAGGTGCAGGCGGCGTTCGACGACGCCGTGAAGGCCGGCCAGGACCGCGAGCGCATGAAGAACGAGGGCCAGGCGTACGCCAACGACGTCATTCCGCGCGCGCGCGGCGCCGCGGCGCGACTGCTCGAGGAAGCGCAGGGCTACCAGGCGTCGGTCGTCTCGAAGTCCGAAGGCGATGCCTCGCGCTTCCGCCAGATCGTCGCCGAGTACCAGAAGGCGCCCGGCGTCACGCGCGAGCGGCTCTACCTCGACATGATGCAGTCGGTCCTCGGCTCGAGCTCGAAGGTGGTCGTCGAGCCGAAGTCCGGCAGCCTGCTCTACCTGCCGCTCGACAAGCTGATGCAGCAGGGTCCGGCCGCGGGCGAGCCGGCGATGCCCGCGGTCGTGCCGCGCGTCGTCGCGCCGTCCGAGTCCCCCGCCGCGGTCGATGCGCAGCGATCGTCGCGCGAGGCGCTGCGGCGCGAGCGGGGAGGCTGACGCGATGAAGTTCACGATGCCCGTCCTCGCCGTCGTCGTCGCCGCGATCCTCGTGCTGTCGCAGTCGGTGTTCACCGTCGCGCAGACGCAGGCCGCGATCCTGTTCCAGCTGGGCGAGGTGATCGAGGTGATCACCGACCCGGGCCTGCACTTCAAGCTTCCGGTCGTGCAGAACGTCAAGTACTTCGACCGCCGCAACCTGACGCTCGACATTCCCGAGCCCGACCGCGTCACGACGTCCGAGAAGAAGCCGCTGCTCGTCGAGTTCGTCGTGCTGTGGCGGATCAACGACGTTCGCCGGTTCTACGTCTCGGTGCAGGGTGACGAGGAGGCGGCGCGCCGCCGCCTCACGCAGACGGTGCGCGCCAACATGGCCGAGGAGTTCAACAAGCGCACGATGCACGAGGCCATCTCCACCCAGCGCAACCAGATCATGTCGACGACGCGCCAGAAGGCCGACAGCGACGCGAAGTCGATCGGCGTGGAGATCGTCGACGTGCGCCTGCGGCGCGTCGAGCTCCCGCCCGACGTGCTCGGCCCGGTCTACGCGCGCATGGAGTCGGAGCGCCGCCGCGTCGCGAACGAGCTGCGTTCGCAGGGCGGCGCCGAGAGCGAGAAGATCCGCGCCGACGCCGACCGGCAGCGCGAGGTCGTCCTCGCCGACGCCTACCGGCAGGCGCAGAAGATCAAGGGCGACGGCGACGCGAAGGCGGCGGCCGTCTACTCGGCCGCCTACGGGATCAACCCCGAGTTCTACTCGTTCTACCGCAGCCTCGAGGCGTACCGCGCGACGTTCCGCAGCCGCAACGACATGATGGTGCTCGACCCCTCGTCCGACTTCTTCCGGTATTTCCGGCAGAACACCGGGAGGGACGGGTCGCGTGGCGCCGCGAAGTAACCCGCGTACGCTCCCGCCGTGGCGGACACCCTCTGGGCGGCGCTCGCGCTCGTGCTGGTCCTCGAGGGCCTGATGCCGTTCGTCGCGCCGCGCGCGTGGCGCGAGACGTTCCGGCGCATGACCGAGCTCAGCGACGGCCAGATCCGTTTCGTCGGGCTGGTGTCGATCGCGGTCGGGCTGGCCGGCTTCCTGGTGCTTCGCCATGCGTAACTGGATCCTTCCGGAGGCGATCGAGGACATCCTGCCGGCCGAGGCGGCGCGGATCGAGTCGCTGCGCCGGCGGCTCCTGGACCACTTCTCGGCGCACGGCTACCGGCTCGTGCAGCCGCCGCTGGTCGAGCACCTGGAGTCGCTGCTGACCGGCACCGGCCGCGACCTCGAGTTGCAGACGTTCAAGGTCGTCGACCCGCTCTCCGGCCGCATGCTCGGCGTGCGCGCCGACACGACGCCGCAGGTCGCGCGCATCGACGCGCACCTGCTGAACGAGGCCGGCGTCACGCGACTGTGCTACGCCGGCAGCGTGCTGCGCACGATGCCGGCGGGACCCGGCACGACGCGCGAAGTCGTCCAGATCGGCGCCGAGCTGTTCGGCGAACCCGGCATCGCGGGCGACCGCGAGGTCGTGCGACTCCTGCTGTCGTCGCTGCGCGAGGCGGGGCTCGCCCGCCTGCATCTCGACCTCGGCCACGTCGGCGTCTACCGTGCGCTCGCCGCCGGCGCGGGCATCGCGGGGAATGCCGAAGACGGCGAGCTGTTCGCCGCGCTGCGCGTGAAGGACGCGCCGGCCGTCGCCGCGCTGACGTCCCGCCTGCCGGCCGCGTGGCGCGAGGCGCTGTGCGCGCTGCCGGGCCTGTACGGTCCCGCAGGCGAGGTGCTCGCGGACGCGCGCGCGCGCCTGCCCGACACGCCCGCGATCGCGAACGCGCTCTCCGCGCTCGACGCGCTCGCGGTCGCCGCCGCCGACGAGGTCGAGGCGCTGCACGTCGATCTCGCCGACCTCACCGGCTATCATTACCAGAACGGCGCGATCTTCTCGGTGTTCACCGCCGGGCAGACGCGCGCGCTGGGCAACGGCGGCCGCTACGACGGCATCGGCAAGGCGTTCGGCCGCGCGCGACCCGCCACAGGATTCACGCTGGACCTCCGCCACCTCGCGGACGTCACCGGCGTTACCGCGCCCCGGGCCTGACGGTCCGCCAGGTCACACGCCCGGGAGGGAGAGGCATGGGGAAGAACGTCGTCGTCATCGGCACCCAGTGGGGCGATGAAGGCAAGGGCAAGATCGTCGACTGGCTGACCGAGAGCGCGGCGGGCGTCGTGCGCTTCCAGGGCGGCCACAACGCCGGCCATACGCTGGTGATCGGTGGGCGCAAGACGGTTCTGCGGCTCATTCCGTCCGGCGTGCTGCGGCCCGGCGTGCGCATCTACATCGGCAACGGCGTCGTCGTGTCGCCGTCCGCGCTGCTCGCGGAAATCCGCGAGCTCGAGGGCGCCGGCGTCGCCGTGCGCGACCGGCTCGCGATCTCGCCGGCGTGCCCGCTGGTGCTGCCCTGCCACGTCGCGCTGGACCAGGCGCGGGAGAGCGGGGCGGCCGGCGACCGCATCGGCACGACCGGCCGGGGCATCGGCCCGGCCTACGAGGACAAGATCGCGCGGCGCGCCCTGCGCGTGCAGGACCTGCTCGACCCGGTACGCTTCGCCGAGAAGCTCGAGCGCATGCTCGCGTACCACAACTTCGTGCTGACGCAATACCACAAGGTCGAGGCGGTGCCGTTCGAGCGCACGCGCGACGAGACGCTCGCGCTGGCGTCCGAGATCGCGCCGATGATCGGCGACGTCGCCGCGCTGTTGCACGCGGCTCGAGCGCGCGGCGAGTCGATGCTCTTCGAAGGCGCGCAGGGCGCGCTGCTCGACGTCGACCACGGCACCTATCCGTTCGTCACGAGCTCGAACTGCATCGCCGGCGCGGTCGCGCCGGGCAGCGGCATCGGCCCGCACACGATCGACTACGTGCTCGGCATCGTGAAGGCATACACGACCCGCGTCGGCGGCGGCCCGTTCCCGACCGAACTGACCGACGAGACCGGCGCGCGGCTCGCGAAGCGCGGCAACGAGTTCGGTTCGGTGACCGGCCGGCCGCGCCGCTGCGGCTGGATCGACATCCCGCTCCTGCGCCGCTCGGTGCAGCTCTCGGGCATCGACGGGCTGTGCATCACGAAGCTCGACGTGCTCGACGGCTTCGACGCGATCGAGGTCTGCGTCGGCTACACGATCGACGGCCGGCCCACCGACCTCGTGCCCACCGGCGCGGACGCGGTCGCCCGCTGCGAGCCGGTGTACGAGACGATGCCGGGCTGGCGGGACAGCACCGTCGGCGCGCGGACGATGGATGCGCTGCCCGCCGCCGCGCGCGCGTACCTCGACCGGATCGAAGCGCTCGCGGGCGTGCCGATCGCGATGGTGTCGACCGGGCCGGACCGCGACGAGACGATCCTGCGTCACCACCCGTTCGGATGACCGCTGGAACGGCAACCCCGCGCCCGGCCGGAATAGTATGCTGCGGGTCGCGAACCGGGAGCGCCGATCCGCCGCGGCGGGCGTCGCGGGCAGGCGGCGGGCCCGGCGACTCGCGGCGGCAGGATCGACGCGGACGAACGACGCAGGGGGACGACGCCGCCATGAGCCTCACCGTGAGCTGGGACCAGTACCATGCGCTGATCGAGCGCCTGGCGCTCGTCGTGCACGAGTCGGGCTACGCGTTCGACCAGATCATCTGCATCGCGCGCGGCGGCCTGCGCGTCGGCGACGTGCTGTCGCGCATCTACGAGAGGCCGCTCGCGATCCTGTCGACGCACTCGTACGCAACGGAGGGCGGCACGGTGCGCGGCGACCTCGTGATCGCCGAGCACATGACGATGACCTCGCCGACGCTCGGCAGCCGCGTGCTGCTCGTCGACGACATGGTCGACTCCGGGCACACGCTCGCGAAGGTCGTGGACGAGTTGCCGAGACGCCACCCGCGGATCGTCTCGCTCAGGAGCGCGGTGCTGTGGTGGAAGGGTTGCTCGGCGTTCCGGCCCGACTTCCACGTCGAGTACCTGGCGGACAGCCCGTGGATCCACCAGCCCTTCGAGATCTACGATCGGATGCGCCCCGGCGAACTCGCCGCACGCCTCGCGCGCCCGCGCAGATGACAACGCCCGCGGGAGCGGGCGTCGGCGTGCTGCGGCGGCGTCGGGTCCGGCAGGATGCGGCCGGCCCGGAGTGGTGCCCAGAAGAGGACTCGAACCTCCACGGTGTTACCCGCCAGTACCTGAAACTGGTGCGTCTACCAATTCCGCCATCTGGGCGACCGGAACCCAATATTTTATAAGGCCTTCACTGCCGTGTCAAAGAAACAGGCCCCCTCCCCGACCTCCGCGGCGATCCTCGCGGCGCTCGCCGACGCCGGCGTCCCGCTCGCGCCCGACGAGCTCGCGCTGCGGCTGGACGTCAAGGGACGCGCACGGGCCGCGCTCGACGAGGTGGTCGCGCGCCTTCACGACAAGGGCGAGATCCTCGCCAACCGCAAGGGTCAGATCCTCCTCGCGGCGAAGGTCGACGTTGTCGCCGGGCGGCTCGAGGGCCACCCGGACGGCTACGGGTTCCTCATCCCCGACGCGGGCAGTCCCGATGTCGCCCTGCCCGCGCGCGAAATGCACAAGGCGCTGCACGGCGACCGCGTCAGCGTGCGTGTCACCGGCACCGACCGACGGGGCCGCCCCGAAGGCGAGATCGTCGAGGTCCTCGAACGCGCGCACCGCGAGGTCGTCGGCCGGCTCTTCGAGGAGCGCGGCGTGTGGTTCGTCGTCGCCGAGAACCGCCGCATCGCACAGGACCTGATCGTGCCGCCGGACGGCCGCGCCGGTGCGAAGGCCGGCGACATCGTCGTCGTCGAGATCGTCGAGTACCCGACGGCGGAGCGCGAGCCGATCGCACGCGTGATCGAGTCGCTCGGCCGCGCGACCGACCCGGGCATCGAGATCGAGATCGCGCTGCGCAAGCACGCGCTGCCGTTCACGTTCTCGAAGGGCGCCGTCGCGCAGGCGAAGCGCCTGCCCGGGCACGTGCTCGACGCGGAGCGCGCGGATCGCGCCGACCTGACCGCGCTGCCCCTCGTGACGATCGACGGCGAGACGGCGAAGGACTTCGACGACGCGGTCTGGTGCGAGAGGAAGGGCAAGGGCTTCCGCCTGGTGGTCGCGATCGCCGACGTCTCGCACTACGTGAGGGACGGCGACGCGATCGACAAGGACGCGCGCGAGCGCGCGACTTCCGTGTATTTCCCGCGCCGGGTGATCCCGATGCTGCCCGAGGCGCTGTCGAACGAGCTGTGCTCTCTCAAGCCCGAGGTCGACCGGCTGTGCATGGTCGCGGACATGGAGATCGCCGCGACCGGCGAGATCCGGCGCTACCGGTTCTATCCCGCGGTGATGCACTC
Organism: Burkholderiales bacterium; assembly: GCA_905339295.1. GTDB lineage: Bacteria > Pseudomonadota > Gammaproteobacteria > Burkholderiales > Casimicrobiaceae > VBCG01. The sequence continues at coordinate 51,099 of CAJPFI010000037.1, read as the reverse complement.
GCGGGCGCGCCTCACCTACGACGAGGTGTGGGGCTGGCTCTCCGACCCGTCGACGGTGACCGGCGAGCGCGCCCGCGCGCTGCTGCCGCACCTGCAGGCGCTCCACGCGCTCTACCGCGTTCTCGACGCGAGCCGCGACAAGCGCGGAGCGATCGACTTCGACACGGTCGAGCTCGAGATCGAGTTCGACACTCACGGCAAGATCGAGCGCATCGTCCCGGCGCCGCGCAACGACGCGCACAAGGTCATCGAGGAATGCATGCTCGCCGCCAACGTCTGCGCGGCCGACCTCCTCGCGAAGGCCGGGCACCCGGTGCTCTACCGCGTGCACGAGGGACCGACGCCCGAGAAGCTCGAGCTCCTGAAGTCGTTCCTCGCGGCAAGCGCGCTCTCGCTCTCCGGCGGCGATTCGCCCACGGCAATGGATTACGCGAAGCTGCTCGACAGGGTCCGCGACCGTCCCGACTTCGCCCTGCTGCAGACGGTGCTGCTGCGCTCGCTTCAGCAGGCGCGCTATCGCCCGGACAACGTCGGCCACTTCGGGCTCGCCTACGAGGCGTACGCGCATTTCACCTCGCCGATCCGACGCTACCCCGACCTGCTGGTGCACCGCGCGATCCGTGCCGTGCTCGCGGGCGGGCGCTACCAGCCGGCCGGCACGACCTGGCCCGACCTCGGCATCCACTGCTCGCTCGCCGAGCGGCGCGCGGACGACGCGACGCGAGACGTTGTCGCGTGGCTCAAGTGCTTCTACATGCAGGACAAGGTCGGCGAGACCTTCGACGGCACGATCTCCGGCGTCGCGAGCTTCGGCATCTTCGTGACGCTCGACGGACTCAACGTCGACGGTCTCGTCCACGTCACCGACCTGCCGCGCGACTACTTCCGCTTCGACCCGTCGCGCCACGCACTCGCCGGCGAGCGCAGCGGCCTCGTGTTCCGGCTGGCCGACCGTGTGCGCGTCCGCGTTGCGCGCGTCGACCTCGAGCAGAGCCGCATCGACTTCATGCTCGGCGACGCCGAATCCGCATCGCACCCGTCGGTGTCCCAGCCGCTCGCGCGCGGCGACCGGCCGCAGCGGCCGCGCCCGCGAAAGTGACGGTCGTGCGGGGCGCGACGGTGGACCTGGTCGTCCAGGGGGCGTCGGTCGCGAGCGACGACGTGGCGCACCTCGCGGCGATCGCGGACCCCGATGCCATCGAGGCGATCGTCCCGCGCCCCGGCGCCACGGTGTCCGCATGGCGCCTGCGCGGCGCGACGCGGCACGACGGCGTGCGGGAGGCCTGTGCGTCGGCGGGCCTCGACTTCGCGATCGTGCCGCGGGACCGGCGCCTCGCGGACCTGCGCGTGCTCGCGCTGGACATGGACTCGACGCTCATCACGATCGAGTGCATCGACGAGATCGCCGACTACGCGGGGGTCCGGGAGCAGGTTTCGGCGATCACCGCGAGCGCGATGCGGGGCGAGATCGACTTCCGCGAGAGTCTCGCGCGGCGCGTCGGGCTCCTGGCCGGCCTTTCCGTCGACGCGCTCGAGTCCGTCTATCGGGAGCGCCTCGTGCTTTCCCCCGGCGCGGAGACGCTGCTGTCGGCGGCACGCGCGGCTGGCGCGCGGACGCTGCTCGTCTCCGGCGGGTTCACGTTCTTCACCGAGCGGTTGCGCGAGCGGCTCGCGTTCGATGCCACCGCGTCGAACGTGCTCGAGGTCGAGTCCGGGCGCCTCACCGGACGCGTGGTCGGTGACATCATCGATGCGGGCCGCAAGGCCGACGCGCTCGACACGATGCGCGCGCGGCACGCGGGCAGCGGCGGCCTCGTCGCGGCGATCGGCGACGGGGCCAACGACGTGGCGATGCTCCGCAGGGCGGATGTCTCGATCGCGTACCGCGCGAAGCCCGTCGTCCGCGCGCAGGCCACGCATGCGATCGACCACGGCGGCCTCGACGCCGTCCTGAACCTGTTCGCGTGACACGCGCGCCGCGCGGCGCAAGAAAACTCTGATCCAGGTCAAGGTTGCCGGTGGAAGTCGATCGTCGGCGCGCGGGCGCTGCTAGGCTGGGCCCTCACCGTTCCGCCGGGAGGAGGCCACGCGGCACGGGTCGGAGAACACGCGGCAATGGCGCAGAATGTCGGGTACGCGCGGTTGGCTGCACGCGCGAAGGCCCTTGCCGGGCTCACGCCGGAGCGCATCGCGGTCCTGCACGCCGCGGCGCGGGAGGTCGAGCCGAAGCTCGATTTCGTCACGGACCGCTTCTACGCGCGGCTCGACGCGATGCCCGACGTGCGCCCGTTCCTCGCCGGTCGCATGGAACAGCTGCGCGAGTCCTTTCGCGCGTGGGTCGGCAGCGTGTTCACGTCCGACTACGGAGGGCGTTACGCGGAGGCCGTGTGGCGGATCGGCGAGGTGCACCTCGCCGTCGGCGTGCCGGTCGACTTTCTCACCGGCTCGATGACGGTCGTGCAGGAAGCGCTTCAGCCGATCGTGCTCGCCGGCGCGCTCGGACGCCCGTTCGCCGAGGCGGAGCGACTCGCCGCGCTCAACGCGGCGCTCGGCTGCTCGCTGATCGTGATGCAGGCGCCGTACTGGGCGCGGTACGCGCCGGGGCCGAAGCAGTGAGGACCCCCGAATCGCGTTCCCGCAGCCGCTTCGACGACCACGCGAGCCACGGGCCGGGGGCCGATCCGGCGCGCGGTCCCGCGAGTCGCGACGACATGCCGACGGGCGAGCCGGGCGGCCCGGCAGGGTGGCAGGCGTCGAACGTGTCCCGAAGGTCGGAGGTGTCGACCGACGCGGGACGGCCGCCCGAGCCGCCTTGATCGGCGCGCACGCGAGCGGGGCGGCGCGTCGGCCCGCTGGCCGCGGCGCCGGGGAATCCCTAGCCCGCCTCGTCGATCCATGCCATCTGGATCGCCTCGAGGATCTTTTCGCCGCAGTGCCTCGGATCGTCGGCGAAGCCGGGGAGCGCGAGCACCCAGTCGCGCAGGTCGGTGAACCGGATCGCGCCCGGATCGACGCCGGGATGCGCCTCGGCGAGCGCGATCGCGATCTCGCGCGAATCGGTCCAGTTCACTTGCGCTCCTTCGCGTAGTTGATCGTGTAGCGCGGAATCTCGACGACCAGCCGGTCGTCGTCGACGATCGCCTGGCAGGACAGCCGCGACTGCGGCGTCAGGCCCCAGGCGCGATCGAGCAGGTCGTCCTCGTCCTCGGTCGACGGCGAGAGCGTGGGGCCGCCTTCCCGCACGATCACGTGGCAGGTCGTGCACGCGCACGACTTCTCGCACGCGTGCTCGACCTCGATGCCGTGCTCGAGCAGGTTGTCGAGCAGCGACTTCCCCTTCTCGCCCTCGAACGCAAGTCCGTCGGGGCAGATCTCGGGGTGCGGCAGGACGACGATCTCGGGCATCGGCTCGGGCACTAGGCCAGCGTGTCGATGGCGCGGCCGGCGAGCGCCTGCCGCACGCCACGGTCCATCCGGCGCGTGGCGAACTCGATCGTCGCGCGGTTGAGATCCTCGACCGCGCGCCGCACCGCCGCCGCGTCGGCGCCGTCGCGCGCGCTCCGGACGCGCGCGAGAGCCGCATCGATCGCGGTGCGTTCGTCGGCCGCGAGCAGGTCGCCGTCGGAGGCGAGCGCCCCCTGCGTCGCCATCGCGACGTGGTCGGCCTCCACGCGCGCCTCGGCGAGCGCGCGCGCGGCCATGTCGTTGGCCGCGTGCTCGAACGAATCGCGCAGCATGCGCGCGATCTCGTCGTCCGAGAGCCCGTAGGAGGGCTTGACCGCGATCGACGCCTCGACGCCGGTCTCCTGTTCGCGCGCGGACACCGACAGCAGTCCGTCCGCGTCGACCTGGAACGTCACGCGGATGCGCGCCGCGCCGGCCACCATGGGCGGAATGCCGCGCAGCTCGAAGCGCGCGAGCGACCGGCAGTCGTCGACGCGCTCGCGCTCGCCCTGCACGACGTGGATCGCCATCGCGGTCTGCCCGTCGCGCCAGGTCGTGAAGTCCTGCGCCCGCGTCACCGGCAGCGTCGCGTTGCGCGGCACGATCTTCTCGGCGAGCCCGCCGATCGTCTCGAGGCCGAGCGACAGCGGGATCACGTCGAGCAGCAGCCAGTCGTCGTCGCGGCCGCGGTTGCCGGCGAGCGCGTTCGCCTGCATCGCCGCGCCCAGCGCGACGACCTCGTCCGGGTTGAGGTTCGTGAGCGGCGCCTGGCCGAAGAAGCCGGCGACCGCGCGCCGGACTTCGCGCATGCGGGTGGCGCCGCCGACCAGCACGACGCCGTCGAGGTCCGTCGGCTCGAGGCCCGCGTCGCGCAGCGCACGGCGCGTCGGGGCGAGCGTCTTCTCGATCAGCGTGCGCGTGATCTCCGAGAACATCGCCGCCGTGAGCGAGAGATCGATGCGCTGCCCGGTCGAAAGCGTCGCGACGATCGGCGCCGCCTCGTGCCCGGTGAGCATCTCCTTGGCCTCGCGCGCTCGCAGCAGCAGAAGGCGCGTGTCCTCGGGCGACGGCGGCGACACCTTCGCCGCCTCGAGGATCCAGCAGAAGACGCGATGGTCGAAGTCGTCGCCGCCGAGCGCCGAGTCGCCGTTGGTCGCGAGCACCTCGAACACGCCGCGGGTGAGCCTGAGGATCGAGATGTCGAACGTCCCGCCGCCCAGGTCGTAGACCGCGTAGGTGCCTTCGATGCCGTGGTCGAGACCGTACGCGACCGCGGCCGCGGTCGGCTCGTTGAGCAGCCGCAGCACGGGCAATCCGGCGAGCCTCGCCGCGTCCTTCGTCGCCTGCCGCTGCGCGTCGTCGAAGTAGGCGGGCACCGTGACGACCGCCGCGTCGACCGGCCCGCCCAGCGCGATCTCGGCGCGCTCGCGGAGCGCGCGCAGGATGTCCGCGGACACCTCGACGGGCGATTTCTCGCCGTCGCGCGTGCCGATGCGCACCATGCCCGGTGCGTCGACGAACCGGTAGGGAAAGCGTCGCGCGTCGGCGAGGTCCGACAGCCCCCGGCCCATCAGGCGCTTGACCGACACGATCGTGTTCTGGGGATCGGCCGTCTGCGCGGCAACCGCGTCGTAGCCGGCCGCCACGCCGGAAGCGCCGTAGTGGACGATCGACGGAACCAGCGTCCTGCCGTCCGCGTCGGGCAGCACGATCGCGATGCCGTCGTCGCGAACGGTCCCGACGAGCGAGTTGGTCGTGCCGAGGTCGATGCCGATCGCGCGGCGGCGCGGACGATGCGCGCGCGCCTCGTCGGGCTCGGCGATCTGCATCAGCGCCATCTCGCGCCCCCGTCCGTCACGGACCCGCCTCGGCGAGCATCGCGTCGACGTCGCCTGCGAGCCGGTCGAGGAACTTGAGCTCGCGCAGCCGCTCGCGCGCTTCGGGAAGCGCGCCCTGCGAGTCGAGCAGCGCCGCCACCACCGACTCCGTCGCCGCGGCCTCGCGACGCACCTCGCCCAGCAGCGACTCGAGCGCCGGCTCGTCGCGCGCCGTCGCGGCCAGCTCGGCGCGCTCGCGACGGTCGAGCTGCCGCTCGAGGAAATCGAACGCGAGCGCGGTGTCGGACTCGTCGAACGCATCCACGCCCTTGAGCGAGAGCAGGTAGCGCGCGCGCTCGACCGGGTCGGCGAGCGTGCGGTACGCCTCGTTCACGCGCGAGGCCGCCTGCAGCGAAAGGCGGCGCGTGGCGTCGTCGGACGCCGCGTGACGATCCGGGTGGACCGCGCGCTGCAGCGTGCGGTACGCGTCCTCGAGCGCGCGAACGTCGATCGCGTAGCGCGCCGGCAGGCCGAGCAGCTCGAAGTGGTTGCGCGCGAAGTCGATCACACCGGGAATCGTGAGTCAGGTGGCGGTAGTCGGGAATCGGTCAGGCTGGGCGTCGAATCGTACCGTCGGCGCGGGCGCCAGGTCCCCGAGCCCCGCAATGCGTTGACGCGGGGCCGGCGCGCCAACGCGCCTCAGGCGAACCGCGCACCCGCGGCCAGCGCTCCGACGTCCGGCGAGGGCGTCCTGCGCTGCATCGCGCGGCATCCCGCGCCGGCTAGATGTTGAAGGATTCTCCGCAGCCGCACTCGTCCTTGACGTTGGGATTGCGGAACTTGAATCCCTCGTTCAGTCCCTCGCGCGCGAAGTCGAGCTCGGTGCCCTCGAGATACGGAAGGCTCTTCGGGTCGACGACGACGGTGACCCCGTGCGCCTCGAACGCGACGTCCTCGGGCTTCAACTCGTCGGCGAACTCGAGCTTGTACGCGAGCCCGGAGCAGCCCGACGTGCGCACGCCCAGCCGCAGCCCGATGCCCTTGCCGCGGCGCGCGAGCTGCGACGCGACGTGCCTTGCCGCCGATTCGGTGATCGTGATGGCCATCGTCAATCCGCCGCGGCCTTCTCGCCCGCCGGCGCCTGCGCCATGCCCTGCTTCTTCCGGTAGTCGGCCACCGCCGCCTTGATCGCGTCTTCGGCGAGGATCGAGCAATGGATCTTCACCGGCGGCAGCGCGAGTTCCTCGGCGATCTCCGTGTTGCGGATCGACGTCGCCTGGTCGAGCGTCTTGCCCTTGACCCATTCGGTCACGAGCGACGACGACGCGATCGCCGAGCCGCAGCCGTAGGTCTTGAACCTGGCATCCTCGATCAGCCCGTCGCTGCCGACCTTGATCTGCAGCTTCATCACGTCGCCGCACGCCGGCGCGCCCACCATCCCCGTGCCGACGCCCGCATCGTCCTTCGCGAACGACCCGACGTTGCGGGGATTCTCGTAGTGATCCAGCACCTTGTCGCTGTATGCCATGTCGTCTCTCCTGCTGACTGCCAATGCCTTCGATCCGTCCGGATCGGGCGTCGGCACTGCCGACGCTCCCATCCGCACGGTCATTCCGTCACACGCCTCCGTCCGCCATGGCCGCTGTGGCCGACCGTGACCGTGTGTCGCCTAGTGAGCGGCCCACACCACCGAATTCAGGTCCACGCCGTCCTGATGCATCTCCCACAGCGGCGACAGCGCGCGCAGCTTCGCGATCTTTCGCTTCAGGAGCTCGACCGTGTAGTCGACCTCCTCGGGCGTCGTGAAGCGCCCCACCGTGAAGCGGATCGAGCTGTGCGCCAGCTCGTCGCTGCGTCCCAGCGCGCGCAGCACGTACGACGGCTCGAGCGATGCCGACGTGCACGCCGAGCCGGACGACACCGCGACGTCCTTGATCGCCATGATCAGGCTCTCGCCCTCGACGAAGTTGAAGCTGATGTTGAGGTTGTGCGCGACGCGCCGCTCCATGTCGCCGTTGACGTAGACCTCTTCGATCGACGAGAGCCCTTTCAGCAGGCGGTCGCGCAGCGCGCGAATGCGCTCGCCCTCGGCGGCCATCTCCTCCTTCGCGAGGCGGAACGCCTCGCCCATGCCGACGATCTGGTGCGTCGGCAGCGTGCCCGAGCGCATCCCGCGCTCGTGGCCGCCGCCGTGCATCTGCGCCTCGATGCGCACGCGCGGCTTGCGTCGGACGAACAGCGCGCCCACACCCTTCGGGCCGTAGGTCTTGTGCGCGGAGAAGCTCATCAGGTCGACCTTGAGCGCCGCGAGGTCGATCGGCAGCTTGCCGGTCGCCTGCGCCGCGTCCACGTGGAACACGATCCCGCGCCTGCGGCAGATCTCGCCCATCGCGGCGACGTCCTGCACGACGCCGATCTCGTTGTTCACCATCATCACCGACGCGACGATCGTGTCGGGGCGCAACGCCGCCTCGAACGCTGCGAGCGGCACGAGGCCGTCGTCGCCGACGTCGAGGTAGGTCGCCTCGAAGCCCTCGCGCTCCAGCTCGCGTACCGTGTCGAGCGTCGCCTTGTGCTCGGTCTTCACCGTGACGAGGTGCCTGCCCTTGTCCTTGTAGAAGTGGGCCGCGCCCTTCAGCGCCAGGTTGATCGACTCGGTCGCGCCGGACGTCCACACGAGCTCGCGCGGGTCGCAGTTGACCAGCGCGGCGACGTGCGCGCGCGCCTTCTCCACCGCCTCTTCCGCCTCCCAGCCGAACGCGTGCGAACGCGACGCCGGGTTGCCGAAGTGCTCGGTGAGCCACGGAATCATCGCCTGCGCGACGCGCGGGTCGACCGGGGTCGTGGCCGAATAATCGAGGTAGATCGGGAGCTTCATGGCGTTTCGTCCGGGCGCGGGTCAGGCAGTGACGGGTTCGGACGGCCGCGGGCTCTGCGGCCGGTGGTCGTGGACCACGGCTGATTCGCCAGCCGCACGCGCGTGCTGCTGACGCACCAGTTCGGCGAGAGAGACCGACCGAAGGTAGCTGAAGATGTGGGCGTTGAGCCCCGCCCACAATTCGTGCGTCATGCAGCGCCGGTCATCGAGGCAGTTTTCGCGTCCGGCGCACTGCGTCGCGTCGATGGGCTCGTCGACCGCGAGGATCACGTCGGCGACCGAAACGGTCTCGGCGTCGCGCGCGAGGTTGTATCCCCCGCCCGGGCCCCGCATGCTCTCGACGAGCCCGTGACGCCGGAGCTTGCCGAACAGCTGCTCGAGATAGGACAGCGAGATCTTCTGGCGTTCCGAGACGGCGGAGAGCGTCACCGGCCCGCCGTTGCCGTGCATCGCGACATCGATCATCGCGGTCACCGCGAACCGACCCTTGGTAGTCAGGCGCATGGCGAAATCCTCGTTTCAGCGACGGACCGGCCAAGGGAATCGGGAGCCGGTCCGGCAAGGGGCATCTGCCTGCCAGGACGAATGTCCAAGGCAATCAGTATCCTACGATTCCCGAATGATTTAGTCAACTATACAGGCCGAAAGTTCATTCGAGGGTGCGGTTGATCTGCTTCGGGTCGAACCCGTCGGCCACGGCCCGGTCGTCGCCGCACTCGACGCCACCCTTCGTGAGGCGCTCGATCAGGCGGTCGAGCCTGCCGTCGGTCACGGCGGCATGGTCGAGGAGCTTGTGGATCGCCTGGACCAGCGGGTCGTCGATATCCTTGCCGATCGCATAGGCGGAGAAGCCGATCTTCTCGGCCTGCTGCTGCTGGCGCTGGGCCTCGTCCGCGGTGACGACCCGTGCCGGAATGCCCACGGCGGTCGCCCCCGCGGGAACGTCGCGGACCACCACGGCGTTCGACCCGACCTTGGCCGCGTCGCCTATCGTGATCGGACCGAGGATCTTCGCGCCCGCCCCGACGACCACGCTGCGCCCGAGCGTCGGATGCCGCTTGCCCTTGTTCCACGAGGTCCCGCCGAGCGTCACCCCGTGGTAGAGCGTCGTGTCGTCGCCGATCTCGGCCGTCTCGCCGATCACGATGCCCATGCCGTGGTCGATAAACACGCGCCGGCCGATCGTCGCGCCCGGGTGGATCTCGATCCCGGTCAGCCAGCGGCCCACGTGCGAGATGAACCGCGCGAGCCAGCGGAACCCGCGATTCCACAGCGGGTGCGCGACTGCGCGATGCCAGGCGAGCGCGTGCAGGCCCGGATAGCAGGTGAGCACCTCCCAGCGCGTGCGCGCGGCGGGATCGCGGTCGAACACCACGGCGATGTCTTCCTTGAGCCGGTCGAACATGGGGCATTCTCACATTTCCGAGCTATTTGCTCAACTATTGACCCGGGCGCGCCTTGATGCCGGTCAAGGATCGCGCCGCGGCGCCGGACGCGACCCCCAACGGGTCCTCCCGACGCAAAGCAGGCGGCACGGGTGCTTTGATACACTGCCCGGGCAGCCATACGACCGGCCGGGGATCGCCCGACAGCCGGCAACCCGGAGGAATCCCGATGACGTTCTCACGCACTATCGTCGCCGCAGCGTTCGCGCTCGCCGCGCTCCCCGCCGCCGCGCAGGAAGTCACGCTCAAGGTCCACCATTTCTGGCCACCGGGCGCCATGCCGCCCTCGACGCTGCTCGTTCCCTGGTGCGAGAGGATAGCCAAGGACTCGAACAACCGGATGAAGTGCCAGATCTACCCGGCGATGCAGCTCGGCGGCGCGCCGCCGCAGCTGATCCAGCAGGCGATGGACGGCGTCGCCGACATCGTCTGGACGCTGCCCGGCTACACCGCCGGCCGCTTCCCGCTGATGGAAGTGTTCGAGCTGCCGTTCATGTCGGCGTCCGCCGAGGCGACGAGCCAGGCGGCGTGGGAGTACTTCGACAAGTACGCGCGCAAGGAATTTCCCGGCGTCCAGATGCTGGTCGTGAACGTGCACGACAACGGCTTCGTGCACGCGCGCGAGCGGCAGGTGAAGGTGATGGCGGACTTCAAGGGGCTCAAGATGCGCGCCCCGACGCGCCAGACCAACAAGATGCTCGGCGCGCTCGGCGCGACGCCGGTGGCGATGCCGCTCCCGGCGCTCGCGGACGCGCTGTCCAAGGGCGTGGTCGACGGCTACCTGCTGCCGTGGGAGGTCATCCCGTCGATCAAGGCGCACGAGCTCACCAGGTACCACTCGGAGACCGACCCTGCGTCGCGCGCGCTCTACACGGCCGTGTTCACGCTCGCGATGAACCAGGCGAAGTACGACAGCCTTCCGCCCGACCTGAGGAAGGTCATCGACCAGAACTCGGGCCTCGCGGCCGCGAAGGCGTTCGGCAGGCAGTGGGACGCTTCGGCGCCGCCCGCACGCAAGCTCGGGGCCGACCGCGGAAACGTCTTCTACACGATCCCGTCCTCCGAGCTGCAGAACTGGCAGAAGGCGACGGCGAACCTCGAGGACGAGTGGGTCAGGGACGTCACCGCGAAGGGCAACGACGGCAGGATGCTGCTGCAGGCGACGCGCGACCTCATCAGGAAGTACGAAGGCGCGAAATAGCCCCGCGGTTGCGGGGCGATCGGGGCGCGGCGATCCCGCGCCCGATTTTTTCGCGAACCGTCCGATGGCCGAACCGCTCGTCCTGAAGCACGCACCGACCGACCCCGCGGGGCGGGTGCTCTACGCGATTTCACGCGCATTCGCGATCGCCGGGGGGCTCGTGCTGGTGGCGCTCACGATCATGTCGCTGGTCTCGATCGCCGGGCGGGCGATGCTCTCGATGCCGCTGCCCGGCGACTACGAGCTCGTGCAGGTCGGTTGCGCGATCGCCGTCTCGGCGTTCCTGCCGCTCACGCAGATGCGCGGCGGGCACGTGATCGTCGATTTCTTCACCGTGAACGCGCGGCCGGCGGTGCGCGCCGCGCTCGATTCGCTCGGCGCGCTGCTGCTCGCCGTGTGCGCGGGCGTCCTCGCGTGGCGGCTCGGCGCCGGCGCGATCGCGCTCGAGGAAGCCAACGACCAGACGACGATCCTCGCGCTGCCGACCTGGATCCCGGTCGCGATCATGGTGCCGTGCTTCGCGCTGTTCGCCGCGACCGGACTCCACGCGGCCTGGAGTCACTGGTCGGCGCGGGGCGGCGACGAGGCTCCGCCCGCGGGCGGCGCCGGATGAGCGGCGTCGAGTTCGGCTTCCTGATGTTCGGCGCGATGCTCGTGATGCTCGCGCTCCGTGTCCCGATCGGGATCGCGATGCTCGTCACGGGCGTCGCCGGCTACGTCACCCTGACCGGCTGGGCGCCGCTGCTCAACTACCTGAAGACGGCGGCGTGGTCGCGCTTCTCGGTCTACGACCTCTCGGTCATCCCGATGTTCCTGATGATGGGGCAGTTCGCGAGCCGCGGCGGCCTGTCGCGTTCGCTGTTCGGCGCGGCCAACGCGCTGATGGGGCACTGGCGCGGCGGCGTCGCGATGGCGGCCGTCGGCGCGTGCGCGGGCTTCGGCGCGATCTGCGGCAGCTCGCTCGCGACCGCGGCCACGATGGGCCAGGTCGCGTTGCCGGAGCTGCGCCGCCTGAAATACCAGCCGGCGCTCGCCACCGGCGCCCTGGCCGCAGGCGGGACGCTGGGCATCCTGATTCCGCCCTCGGTCGTGCTGGTCATCTACGCGATCCTCTCGGAGCAGAACATCGCGAAGCTGTTCATGGCCGCCTTCGTTCCGGGCATCCTCGCCATGCTCGGCTACCTGGCCGCGATCGCCGTCTACGTGCGCCTGCGCCCGGACGCCGGCCCCGCGAACGTCGAGCGATCGTGGCCCGAGCGGCTGAGCGCGCTGCGCGAGGTCTGGCCGGTCCTGATGCTGTTCGTCGTCGTGATCGGCGGCATCTACGGCGGCGTGTTCACGCCCACCGAGGCCGCCGCGGTGGGCACGGTCGGCGCGCTCGCGTTCGCGGTCTGGCTCGGCGGCATGCGATGGCGCGGGTTCCTCGACTGCCTCGCCGGCACGGCCGAGGCGACGGGCATGATCTTCCTGATCCTGCTCGGCGCGGACATCCTCAACGTGTTCCTCGCGCTCACGCAGATGCCGGGGGAGCTCGCGGCCTGGGTCGTGGGGCTCGGCCTGCCGCCGCTCGCGGTGCTCGCCGTCATCCTGGTCGTCTACGTCGTGCTGGGCTGCCTGATGGACAGCCTGTCGATGATCCTGCTCACGATCCCGATCTTCCTGCCGATGATCATGGGCATGGACTTCCACGGCCTCGACCCCACCGACAAGGCGATCTGGTTCGGCATCATCGCGCTCATGGTGGTCGAGATCGGGCTGATCACGCCGCCCGTGGGGATGAACGTCTACATCATCAACAGCCTCGCGCGCGACGTGCCGATGTCCGAGACGTTTCGCGGCGTCGTGCCGTTCCTCATCTCCGACGTGATACGCGTGGCGCTCCTGGCGGCGTTCCCGGTCCTGTCGCTGTGGCTCGTGCACCTGCTGAGCTGACGGCAGCGCACGGCCGCGGGTCCCCGGACGGGCAGCCGCGCGCCGGCCCGTGAACCCCGCGCGCATGCTCGCGCCGGACGGCGGCGTGAGCCTCGCCGCCGAGCGCTGGGTTCCGGCCGGCGACGCGCGTGCGCACGTCGTGTTCGCGCATGGGCTGGGCGAGCACCACCGCGCCCGGCCCTATGTTCCGTTCTTCGAGACGCTCGCCGCGAACGGGTATGCGACGCTCGCGTTCGACTTGCGCGGACACGGACTGTCGGAGGGCCCGCGCCTGTACGCACGCGATTTCGCGATCCTCGTGCGGGACCTCGCGCGCGTCGTCGCGCTCGCCGCGGACGACGCCCGGGGCCGGCCGGTGTTCATCGTCGGCGGCAGCCTCGGCGGACTGCTCGCGATTGCCGCGGCGCTCGACCCGCACGACTCGCTCGCGGGCATCGTCGCCGGCGCGCCGGCGCTCGACGCCGGCGGCACATCGACGATGATGAGGCGGCTCCTGCGGCTGCTCGCGCTCCTCGCCCCGCGCACGCGCCTCGATCCGGGTATCGAGATCGGCGCGATCGCCCGCGACCCGGACGAACTCGCCGCGTGGCTCGATGACCCGCTGATGCAGGTCGGGCGGATCACGCCGCGCCTCGCCGTCGCGATCCTGGCCGGGATCGAGCTCGTGATGCACCGGGCCGACGACCTCGCGCTGCCGATGCTGCTGCTGCACGGGCAGGCCGACCGCGTCGTGCCGGCCGACGGGTCGATTGCGCTGCACGCGCTCGCGGGCGCGCGCGACAAGACGCTCAAGACCTACCCCGGCGCCTTCCACCACCTGCTGCTCGACGACGCGCGCGACGAGGCGACGCGCGACATAATCGCGTGGCTCGATCGGCGCACCTGACCTGCCTGGTGAACCATTCGCGGATGCGTTGGTTGCGCCTGTCGTTGCTGCTCGTCGGCCTCTCTGCCGCGAGCGCGGTTGTTGCGCAACTGCCGGTGTGCAACGCCAATCCCGACGGCCGGACGGTGAATCCGACAACAACGGCCTCGACGGCGCGCCGGCGCACCGCTATTCGACCAAGCGATCGGTGATCGACGAAATGCTTGCGCGCGGGGGGTCGACGAGGGCGCGGTGACGTGCGTGGCCGAGCCCTAGCGGAACAGGATCGCCGCCAGCAGCAGGCTGACCACGGCGACGACGAAGAGCACGGCATAGACGGTCGTCACGGCCATCCCGCGCAGGATCGTCCCGCTCCAGCGTCCGCCGTAGACGGCGTGCATCGACGCGAACAGCCACGCGACTGCCCATAGCGCGATGGCGGTCGTGACGATCGCGAACGGCGCGACAATCATCAGCGCGACCGCGAGCGCGACGAACGCGTGGCTGTGCGCGCCGTACACGAGGTGCTCGGCGTAGCGCCGCGGTCGTTCGGGATAGCGACGGGCGCGGCCCAGGTAGAGCAGCTGGACGAGCAGCGCGAACGCGGGAAGCATCGCGATCAGCGCGTAGGGACCGAAGCGCAGCATGCCGTTCACGAGCTCGCGCACCTTCTGGTCGCGGTCGAGGCGGTTGAAGGCGCCGATATGGCGCTCGAAGCGCTCGCCGAGGACACCAATTCCGGAAAGCCGCACGTTGAGCGCGGGATCGAACACAACGCTGCCCCCGCCGACGCCGATCGTGATCGGCTCGTTGTCGAGCTCGACGACCGCGGCCTTCGTCGCCGTGTCGCCGGGCACCTGTGCACCCACGCGCACCATGCCGTCCGGCTCGGCGACCCAGCGCGCCACCGCGAACAGCACGATCGCCAGCACGAGCACGAGGCGCGACGGCCGCACGTAACGCTTGCGGCGGCCGGCCAGGTATTCGCGTGTGAGGAAGCCCGGGCGGAACGCGAGCGCGAACAGCGTGCGCCACATGCGCCCGTCGAACGCGACGTGGCGTCCGGCGGCCTCGCGCAGGAACGTCGTCGCCTTCGGCAAGCCGATCGTCGTCTCCTGCCCGCACGCCGCGCAATACGCGCCCGGCGCATCGGCGCCGCAGTTGCGGCACGTCGTGTCGCCGGGCTCGCGGTCGTCCACGGGCGTCCCGACGGCGCGCCTGCGGAGCGACGCGCCGAGTGCCCCGAACAAGCCCGCCGGGTCCGGGACCGGCGCGCTCATCGCCGCCGCTCGATCAACTGGTCGATCCGGGCAAGGATGCCGCGCAGGATGTTGACCTCCTCCCTCTCGAGGCCCGAACGCGCGAACAATCGCCGCAGGCGCGGCATCAGCCGGCGCGGCATCTCCGGGTGCAGGAAGCGCATCGCGACGAACGTTCGCTCGGCGTGCGCGATCAGGCCCTCGATCGCGTCGTGCGTCGCGGGCTCGAAGCGCGGCGCGTGCCACACGGCGTCGCCTTCCGCGGCCACGCGCGCCTCGTACGCGGCGACCTGCACGGCGGATGCGAGGTTGAGCGACGCGAACGCCGGGTTCGCCGGGATCGTCGCGACCGCCGTGCAGCGCGCGAGCTGGTCGTTCGCCAGTCCCGACATCTCGGTGCCGAACACGAACGCCGCCTCGCGGCCTGCGCGCGCCGAGGCGACCGCGAGCGCGGCGGCGTCGCGCGGGGCGAGTACGTCGCCCGCGAACTCTCGCGGCCGCGCGGTGAAGCCGATCGAGCACGACACGCCGTCGAGCGCGGCGTCGAGCGTCCCGACGACGAGCGCGGCGTCGAGCACGGCGGTCGCGCCGGTCGCGCGCGCGACCGCCTCCGGATCGGGGTGGCGCATCGGTGCGACCAGCACGAGGCGCTCGAGCCCCATCGCGAGCATCGCGCGCGCGGCGGCGCCGACATTGCCGGGATGGCTCGGCGCGACGAGCACGACGCGGACACGGGCGAGCGGAGAGTCGCTGGGATCGTCCATGGTCATGGCGGGACAGGCGTAGAATAGCGGGGAATCCCGCTCTTTGTTCCGCGCGCCGACGTCGCGCCCCGACCGCCATGCACCCGATGCTCACGACCGCCGTCAAGGCGGCACGACGCGCAGGCAACATCATCAACCGAGGCGCCCGGGACCTCGACCTGCTGCAGGTCAGCGCGAAGGGGCCGAAGGACTTCGTGAGCGAGATCGACCGTGGCGCCGAGGCCGCGATCGTCGAGACGCTGCTCGGCGCCTATCCGGCGCACGCCATCCTCGCCGAGGAAGGTACGGCGAAGGGCGAGAACGCTAACGCCGAGTACGTCTGGATCATCGACCCGCTCGACGGGACGACCAACTTCCTGCACGGCTTCCCGCAGTACTGTGTGTCGATCGCGCTCGCCCACCGCGGCGTCGTGACGCAGGGTGTCATCTACGACCCGGTGCGCAACGACCTGTTCACGGCGACGCGCGGACGCGGCGCGTTCCTCAATGACCGGCGCATCCGCGTCTCGAAGCGGCAGCACCTGCGCGATTGCCTGATCGGCACCGGCTTCCCGTTCCGCGACGGCAGCTTCCTCGATACCTACCTCGCGATGATGCGCGAGATGATCACGCACACCGCGGGGCTGCGGCGCCCCGGCGCCGCCGCGCTCGACCTCGCGTACGTCGCGGCCGGGTTCTACGACGGCTTCTTCGAGGTCGGATTGAATCCGTGGGATGTCGCCGCGGGCAGCGTGCTCGTCCTCGAGGCCGGCGGGCTCATCGGGGACCTGTCCGGCGAGGGCGACTACCTGCACGGCGGGCAGGTGATCGCGGCCAATCCCAAGGTGTTCGTGCAGATGGTCCAGGCGCTGTCGCCCTATCGCGCGTCGATGGCGCGCGAGATCGCCTCCAAGGCACCCCGGGCCTGACCGCGCCAGCATGCGCCTCACTTGCCGCCCGGCGACGGCGGCACCGGCATGGCACCGAAATTGCATCGGCAGGGGACCCGACCTCGACCCGGCATGAGTCCCCACCGACAGCGTTCGCGCACGTCCCTCCGGAATCCACGTTCCGCGACCCGCGGTCGCCTGACCGCGGCCGTCATCGCGCTGTGTGCCGTGGCGCATGCCGCGCCGGCCGCGGCCGACATGGTTCCGGGGCTTCGCGTCATGCTCCACCCGTCCGCCGCGCCGCGAGGAACGCTGCCGGACGGGACGCGCGCGAAGCTCGAGCGTGTCGCCGGTACCGCGCTCGCGATCACCGCCGTGACACGCACCGGCGCGCTCGAACTCGCGCTGCCGGGCCCCGTCGACGACGCGATCGCGTCGCGGCTCGCGAAGCTGCTGCGCGAGGACCGCGCGGTGCTGTGGGCGCAGCCGATGCGCGCGCCGCGCGCGACGGCGAAGGTCGCGCCGAGCGACGCGCGCTTTCGCGCACCGGACCGGCGGCTCCTGGTCCGGCTTGCCGACGGCGTCGCCGAGGACTGGTCGACGCTCGCGCCGCGATTCGCCGAGCGCCTGGGGACGCCGGTCGCGGCGCAGCGCAAGATCGGCAACGTCTGGCTGCTGTCGCTGCTGACCGCGCGCGCGCCCGACGCGCTCGCGGCGGCCGCGGACACGCTGCAGCAGGATCCCGAAGTGATGTACGCGGATGCGGTTCGGCGCATGGTCCCCCAGCAGGTGCCCGACGATCCGCTGTTCGCGATCCAGTGGTCGCTGTCGTCGCCGGCCGCGGGCGTGAACGCACCGGCCGCCTGGGACGTGCAGCGCGGCTCGGCGGCGATCACCGTGGCGGTGATCGACACCGGGATCCTGCCGCATCCCGACCTCGACGGTCGCGTGCTGCCCGGGTACGACTTCGTCACCGACGCGGTCAGCGCGCGCGACGGCGACGCGCGCGACCCGAATCCGCGCGACGAGGGCGACTGGGCGGACGACGGCGACTGCGGCGACGGCGTTCCCGGCAACGACAGCTTCTTCCATGGCCTCTTCGTCTCCGGCCTGATCGCGGCCCGCACCGACAACGGCATCGGGATCGCCGGCATGGACTGGGCGGCGAGCATCCTCCCGGTGCGCACGCTCGCCCGGTGCGGCGGCACGCTCGCCGACGTGTTCGAGGGCATGCTGTGGGCATCGGGCGTGCAGATCGCCGCGGTGCCGCCCAATCCGCATCCGGCGCGCGTGATCAACATGAGCCTCGCAGGGTTCGGGGCGTGCTCGTCCGCGATCCAGGAGGCGGTCGACGACGCGCTGGCCCAGGGCGCGGTCGTCGTCGCCGCGGCCGGCAACGCCGCGATGGACGCGGAGGACTTCTCGCCCGCGAACTGCGGGGGCGTCATTGCCGTCGGGGCCACCGACAACACCGGCGAGCGCACGGGCTACTCGAACTTCGGGCGCCGCGTCGACCTGTCGGCGCCGGGAGGCGACGGCGGCGACGAGTCGTCGCTGATCGTGTCGACCCACGCGCTGGGCACGACGACGCCGGGCGGGCCCGCCTACGCGATCGCCGCCGGGACGAGTTTTTCCACGGCGCTCGTGTCCGGCACCGTGTCGCTGATGCTCGCGCGCAATCCCACGCTCACGCCCGGGCGCGTGCTCTCGATCCTGCAGGGAACGACGCGCGAGTTCCCGCTCGGCACGCAGTGCCGCGCGGGATCGGTCTGCGGCACCGGGCTGCTCGACGCGGGCGTCGCGGTCGCCAGCACGACACCGGCGTCCGGCAGCCTGCCGCCCAACGCCGTGCCGGTGATCGAGTATTACCGCGTCGACATCGACCACTACTTCATGACGGCCGATCCGGGCGAGGTCGCGTACCTCGACATCCAGCTGCGCGGAATCTGGGAGCGCACGGGCATCGTGTTCTTCGCCTACCCCGACGCGTTCCTCGCGCCGCCCGGCGTGCAGCCGGTATGCCGGTTCCACGCGGGGGGGCTCGTCGACTCGCACTTCTTCACCGCGAACGCGGCCGAGTGCCAGTTCGTGCAGGCACGCTGGCCCGGCACCTGGACGCTCGAGTCGCCCGCGGCATTCTGGATCGAGGTGCCCGACGCGTCCGGCGCGTGCCGCGACGGCACGATCCCCGTCTACCGGTTCTTCGACAACCGCCAGGACGCGAACCATCGCCACACGCCCGACCTCTCGCTGCGCCGCGCGATGAACAACCGCGGCTGGGTGCCGGAAGGCACGAACGGCGTCGCGTTCTGCTCGCCGGCATGACGCGACGGCGCCCGCGCACCCGCGGATCGCGCCGCGTCGGAACGGGTTGCCCGACTCGGGCGAGTCGACGATAGCGGACGATCATGGTTCTGCGGCGCCTGTTGAGTGGCCTGCTGTTCGCGCGACGCGACCTCCCGTCGCGGGACTCGACGCCGCCGGCGGCGCCCCCCGCAGGGTCCCCGGTCACGCTACGCTACCGTCCCGACGTGTTCGACGTTACCGACGAGGACAGCGCGCGACGCATCATCCTCACTCCCGAGGGAGGTGAATCGACCCGATCGCGGTGGGAACGCGAGACGCCATGCGTGACGCGGCTGGCGCTCCAGGAACTGGGGATCGGTCCGGACTCGCTCGTCGTCGACTACGGATGTGGCATCGGCCGCATCGCCCGGGAACTCATCGCGTCGACCGGCTGCCGCGTCATCGGTGTCGACATCAGCGCATCGATGCGCCGTCTCGCCCAAAGCTACGTGCAATCACCGCGGTTCGAGGCAATCGATCCGGCGACGCTCGACGCGCGCGCCGCGGCCGGAATGCGTGCGGAGGCGGCGATCGCCTGCTGGGTACTGCAGCACTGCATGGACCCGGGCGTCGATGCAGGTCGCCTGTTCGAGGCATTGCGGCCGGGGGGACGATTGCTGGTCGTGAACAATCTCCGTCGCGCCGTTCCGGCGGACCGGGGCTGGGTGGACGACGGCCTGGACGTCGCCGCGTTGCTCGACGCGCGCTTCAGGCGGATCCGACGTGGCACGCTCGATCCGGAGGCGGCGGGTCCGGACGTGACGCAGCATTCGTTCGTCGGCATCTACGAGCGACCCTGATCGTCGGCGGCGCGGGCGCACGTGCGCCTCCGGACGCCCGGTCCCGGCATTGCGCCGTGCGCCTTCGGGCGCATCGACGCGTCGGGTATAATGATCAGTCGCGGGAGAGATGGCCGAGTGGTCGAAGGCGCCTGACTCGAAATCAGGTATACGGCAACGTATCGGGGGTTCGAATCCCTCTCTCTCCGCCAACGAAAGCGGACCCGGGTCGGGTCCGTTTTCGTTGGGCACCCCACCTCGTCCGCACGCTCGGCCACGCATGGAGCGACCCTTCGTGCTCGTCCTGGGATCGGGCGACGTCGCGTCCGCGGTCGCGCATGCCTTCTTCATCGCGGGGTTCCCGACGGCCATCCAGGATCACGCATCGCCGGCCACGCTGCGGCGAGGGATGGCCTTTTCCGATGCCGCGTTCACGGGCAAGGCCACGCTCGAGGCGGTCGTCGCGGCGCGGTGCGAGCCTGGCGATGCGCTTCGCGAGATGCTCGCGCGCGGCGAGTCGCTTCCGTTCGTGGTCGGCGACGCCATCGAGGTCGCCGGGCGGCTGCGCCCGGCGCTCCTCGTGGACGCCCGCATGCGCAAGCGTGTGCCCGCGGAGAGGCTCATGGGGCTCGCGCGCTTCACGCTCGGCGTCGGTCCGGGCTTCGAGTGCGGGATGCACGTCGACCGCGTGGTCGAGAGCCAGTGGGGACCGCAGCTCGGTCGCGTGCTCTCCGCCGGCCATGCGGCGCCGCTCGAGGGCGAACCGCGCATCGTGGGCGGTGCGGGACGCGAGAGGTTCGTCTATGCCCCGGCGCGCGGCGTGTTCAGGACGGACGCCTCGATCGGCGCCGGCGTTCGTTCGGGCGCCCGCGTGGGGACGCTGGACGGCGAAGCCGTGCCGGCCCCGATGTCGGGCGCGCTTCGCGGGCTGGTGCACGACGGCGTGCGCGTGGACGCCGGCATGAAGCTCGTCGAGATCGATGCCGATGACGCGCCGCTGTGCTTCGGGCTCGGCGAGCGTCCGCTCGCGATCGCGACGGGCATCCTGCGCGAATGCCGGACGTTTCCGCGCGAGGGCGCACCGCTTCCCTGACGCAAGGAAATAAACGGGGCGCATCGCGCCCCGTCCCCCTTGCCAGAGATCGATGCTTCGCTATTTCTTCGCCGCCGTCGCCGCCGGCACCTGCGGCGGCGCGACCTGCTTGCCCTTCGCCTTCATGTCGGCGAAGTAGCGTGCCGCGGCGCGATCCTCGGCGCGGGCCTGCGCGGCCTTCGCCGCCTCGGCGGCCGTGGCGGCCTTGGCCTTCTTCTCTTCGGCCTCGGCTTTCTGGGCGTCGGTCATCGGCGGCGGCGGCGGCAACTTCGCCACCGCCACGCCGAAGCAGGCCACCACCAGCGCCGCGCCCATGAGTCCGCGGATCGTCGTCGTCATCGTCCCCCTCCTCCCAGTACCCGTCGCGCGGTCAGGCGGGCCGATGCGACATCGGCGCCTCGTGGCCGGCCGCCGGAATCGCTCCGGCCTTCACCTCGTTGTACCAGTACTCGTGGTGTTCCTTCGCCCAGGTCTCGTCGACGTAGCCGTCGCGCATCGCCTCGTACGCGCCGGGCATGCCGACGGTGCCGAGGTAGATGTGCGCCGAGACCATGACCACGGCCAGGACGCCGGCGATCAGATGCACGACGTTCGCGATCTGCATCGTCTGGCGCGTCTGGTCGAAATTCGGGAAGTCGAGGATCAGGCCCGTCACGCACAGCGTCAGCCCGAGCACGACGACCATCGACCAGAACAGGATCTTCTGTCCGGCATTGGCCTTGTTGGCCGGCACGTGCTCGCCGGTCAGCATGCCCCCGCCCTTCTTCAGCCACTCCCAGTCGCGGGCGTTGAACAGGTTCGCCCGCATGAACAGCACGATCATGATCGGCAGCACGACGACCAGGACGGGACCGACGAAGTTGTGCAGGTTCTTCGCGATGATCGCGAGCCACGAGAACAGCGTGTAGCCGATCAGCGGGAGCAGGACCGACTTGCCGAACGTGAGCACGAGCCCGGTCACGCCGAGCGTCACGAACGTGATCGCGACGGTCCAGTGCACGACGCGCTCGACGAGCGTGAACCGCTCGATCATGCGTCCCGTAGGCTTGCCGCGCAGCCTGATCGGCCCGCGCCAGAGGTAGAACCCGAGCAGCGCGAGCAGCGTCGCGACGAACAGGAATCCCCCGATGGTCGCGAGCGGAACGCGCGCCGCGCGCCACGTCTGACCCTCCGGCTGGATCAGCACGTCGGTTTCGCGGCCCTTGATGCTCGTGTACTGCTTCGCGCCGGACCGCACTTCGCTCCAGACCGGCTGGTTGTTCAGCGGCTGGCTCAGTTGCTGCGCCTGCTGCTGCTTCGCCATTTCGGCGTTTGTCGCATCGACGGCGGGAGACTGCGCCGCCGCCGCGAGCCAGGCCGAGGCGAGCAGCGCTGCGCCCGCGCGCGTGAACATGCGTCGCATTGTCGACCCCCCGGTCAGCTGCCGATCCGCTTGTACTCGTTCTGTGTCTGGTTGCGCTGGCGCATCGCGTTCTCCCACTGCTGGTGGTTGCCATCGAACGGCGCGCCGGCGTACGGCTTCTGGTCGGGCTTGCCCTGGTAGGTCCCCTGCTTGTACTGGACCACCTGCGGGCGCTCGCCGCATGCCGCGAGCGCGAACGCCGCGGCCGCGGCGCCGAGAATCCATGCGTGGCGCATCACGACTTGCCTCCCTTGGCCGGAGCCTGTCCCGGCGCCTGTCCCGGCGCCTGGCCGGGCTGCCCGTAGGCGGTGGCCCAGCCCCACACGTCGCCGCCGCGGCCGCGCACCGTGACGCGCTGGCGATAGATGTCCGCGAGCACGTCGCCGTCGCCGCCGAGCAGCGCCTTGGTCGCGCACATCTCGGCGCAGGCCGGAAGCTTCCCCTCGGCGAGCCGGTTGCGACCGTACTTCCTGAACTCCTCTTCCGAGCTGTTCGCTTCCGGGCCGCCCGCGCAGAACGTGCACTTGTCCATCTTCCCGCGCACGCCGAACGCGCCGGTCTGCGGGAACTGCGGCGCGCCGAACGGGCAGGCGTAGAAGCAGTAGCCGCATCCGATGCACAGGTCCTTGTCGTGCAGGACGACGCCCTCCTCGGTCTTGTAGAAGCAGTCGACCGGGCAGACCGCCATGCAGGGGGCGTCCGAGCAGTGCATGCAGGCGACCGAGATGGAACGCTCGCCGGGCACGCCGTCGTTGACGGTGACGACGCGGCGGCGGTTCACGCCCCAGGGAATCTCGTGTTCCTGCTTGCACGCGGTGACGCACCCGTTGCACTCGATGCAACGTTCGGCGTCGCAGAGGAATTTCATCCTGGCCATCGTAGGTCTCCTCGTCCGTCCGTCGCGTCAGGCCTTGGCCACCTGGCAGAGCGTGGTCTTGGTCTCCTGCATCATCGTCACGGCGTCGTAGCCGTAGGTCGTCGCGGTGTTCACCGCCTCGCCGCGGATCACCGGATGCGCGCCCGGCGGGTAGTGCTCGAGCATGTCCTTGCCCATCCACCAGCCGGAGAAGTGGAACGGGACGAACGTCGTCCCCGCCCCGACCCGCTCGGTGACCTGCGCCTTGACCTTGAGCTGCGCGCCGGTCGGCGTCTTGACCCACACGTACTCGCCGTCGCGCACGCCGCGGTCGTTCGCGTCCTTCGGGTTGATCTCGACGAAATTCTCCTGCTGCAACTCGGCGAGCCACGGATTGGAGCGAGTTTCCTCGCCGCCGCCCTCGTACTCGACCAGTCGTCCGGACGTGAGGATCAGCGGGAAGTCCTTGGAGATGTCCTTGTTCTTCTCCTGCACGCTCTTGAACAGCGTCGGCAGCCGCCAGAACGCCTTCTTGTCGTCGTGCGTCGGGTACTTGGCGACAAGGTCGGGGCGCGGCGAGTACAGCGGCTCGCGGTGCTGCGGGATGGCGTCCGGGAAGTTCCAGACGACGGCGCGGGCCTTCGCGTTGCCGAACGGATGCGCGCCGTGCTTCATCGTGACGCGCTGGATGCCGCCGGACAGGTCGGTCTTCCAGTTCTTGCCCTCGGCCGCCTTCTTCTCGGCCTCGGTGAGCTCGTCCCACCAGCCCAGCTTCTTCATGAGCACGTGGTCGAACTCGGGGTAGCCCGACGTGAGGTCGCCGTCCTTCGGGTAGCTGCCGTCCTCGGCGAGCAGGTTCACGCCCTCGCGCTCGACGCCGAAGTTCGCGCGGAAGCAGCCCCCGCCGTCCATCATGTGGCGCGACGTCATGTACAGGTTCGGCGAGCCCGGATGCTTGATCTCGGGCGAGCCGTAGCAGGGCCACGGCAGGCCGAAGTAGTCGCCGTCGCAGGGGCCGCCCTTCGCGCGAAGCGACTTCACGTCGAACGTGTGCATGTTCTTCATGTGGAGCTTGAGCCGCTCGGGCGACTGCCCGGTGTAGCCGATCGTCCACACCGCGCGGTTGATCTCGCTCAGCACCGACTCCATCTCCGGCTCTTCCATCTTGCGCTCGCCGTCCGGCTTGACGATCTTGTAATTCTTGACGAACTCGGCGCCGAAGCCGAGCTTCTTTGCGAACGCGTACATGATCGCGTGGTCGGTCTGCGACTCGAACAGCGGCGTGATCACGCGCTCGCGCCACTGCAGCGAGCGGTTCGACGCCGTGCACGACCCCGAGGTCTCGAACTGCGTCGCCGCCGGCAGCAGGTAGACGCCGTCCTTGCGGACCATGGCGGCCATGGCGGCGGTGGCTGACGGGTAGGGGTCGATGACGACAAGCAGGTCGAGCTTCTTCATCGCCTCGACCATCTCCTTGCCGCGCGACTGGCTGTTGGGGGCGTGCCCCCAGTACACGATCGCGCGGAGGTTGCTGTCCTGGTCGATCAGCTCGTTCTTCTCCAGCACGCCGTCGATCCAGCGCGACACCGTCATGCCCGGCTTCTCCATCATCGCCTGCGAGGCGAAGCGGGACTTGATCCAGTCGTAGTCGACGCCCCACACCGCGGCGTAGTGCCTCCAGGAGCCCGCGGCGATGCCGTAATAGCCGGGCAGCGAGTCCGGGTTCGGGCCGACGTCGGTCGCGCCCTGCACGTTGTCGTGGCCACGGAAGATGTTCGCGCCTCCGCCGGACACGCCGATGTTGCCGAGCGCGAGCTGCACGATGCACGAAGCGCGCACCATCGCGTTGCCGATCGTGTGCTGCGTCTGGCCCATGCACCAGACGAGCGTCGACGGCCGGTTCTTGGCCATCATCTCGGCGACCTTGTACACCTCCGCCTCGGGCACGCCGCAGGCCTCCTCGACCTTGTCGGGCGTCCACTTGGCCAGCACGTCCTCCCGCACCTTCTCCATGCCGTACACGCGGTCGTGGATGTACTGCTTGTCCTCCCAGCCGTTCTTGAAGATGTGGTGGAGCACGCCGAACAGGAACGGGATGTCGGTTCCCGACCGGATGCGCACGTGCATGTCGGCCTTCGCCGCCGTGCGTGTGAAACGCGGGTCGGCGACGATCATCTTCGCGCCGTTCTCCTTCGCGTGCAGCATGTGCAGCATCGACACCGGGTGCGCCTCGGCGGCGTTCGACCCGATATACAGAGCACACTTCGTGTTCTGCATGTCGTTGTACGAGTTGGTCATCGCGCCGTAGCCCCAGGTGTTGGCCACGCCCGCGACGGTCGTCGAATGGCAGATGCGCGCCTGGTGGTCCATGTTGTTCGTGCCGAAGTACGACACGAACTTGCGGAACAGGTAGCTCTGCTCGTTGTTGTGCTTCGAGCTTCCGATCCAGAACGTCGCGTCCGCGCCGGACTCCTTGCGGATCGCGAGCAGCTTGTCGCCGACCTCGTTGATCGCCTGGTCCCACGAGAGCTTCTGCCACTTGCCGTCGACGAGCTTCATCGGGCTCTTGAGCCGGAACTCGCCGTGGCCGTGCTCGCGGACCGACGCGCCCTTCGCGCAATGCGCGCCGAGGTTGATCGGCGAGTCGAACACCGGCTCGTGCCGCACCCACACGCCGTTCTGAACGTGCGCGTCGATCGCGCACCCGACCGAGCAGTGCGTGCACACCGTGCGGCGGACCTCCATGGCGCCGGCGCCGTCGGCAGCCTTCTGCGCCTTCGCCGGCTGGATCGCGCCGTACGGGAGTTGCGTGGCGAACGCGCCGGCGCCGGCGACGAGCCCCGAGCGCTTCAGGAACGTGCGGCGGTCGATGGTGGGGGCGGACGCGCCGGAGAGCCTCTTCAGGCGAGGGGCGGCGGCGGGCGCGGCATCGGTCTTGCGCGTGAGCAGCATGGCCTGTCTCCGGTCAGATGCGCGTGGTCGCGTAGTAGCTCTTGACGTGTCCGGTCTCCCGGTACCCGGTCGCCGCGTCCGTCGACGCGGCCTGCGCGGGGGCGGCGACCGCCGCGGCGCGCGCGGGCGACGTTGCCGCGACCGCACCCGCGCCGCCCGCGGACACCGCGAGCAGGAAGCGACGGCGCTTGAGGTCGGGCGTGGGCGCCGACGACGGATTGGACGCGTGTGCGGGAATCTGCGGCGAGTCGCGCATGGGAACCTCCGAACGAAAGCGTCGTGACGTTATGGCGTCATGGCGAACGAGTCACGTTCGATCGCCAGAAAGGCTTTTGCACATTCTGCCGCCCGAACGTAATAGTTTGCAAGCGGACTTGCACATATTGCGTCGCAGCAATCCGGCGCCCACGACGCGATGCGCTCGTTGAAGAAACGCTTCTGCTCGACGAGCGTCGCCGGCGCGCGTCCGTGACCGCCGGCGATCAGCAGTCGCATGACCTCGGCGAGCGCCGCGAGGTGGTCCTCGAGCATCTCCGTGTCCTCGCGCCGCTCGAGGCCCAGGTCGGCGAGATCCGTGCGCAGCGCGGCGAGCGGCTTGTCCATCATGAACCCCGACTGCCAGTGCGATCCGTGGAGGTTCACCTCGCTCTTGCCCACGCCGACGAAGAGGTCCGTGTATTCCTGGGCGGCCGCATCGACATCCATCGCGCGGCTGGCCCGCAGCAGCCGGTTGTAGGCGGCAGGGAGGCCGGCTCCCGACTCGTCGGGCAATTCGGGGGCGGCGCCGAGCGCGGCGAGAAACGCGGCGTCCGGGGGCGCCGCGAACAGTCGCGCCACGACGGCGTAGAGGTCCGCGCGCGCCCGATCCTCGGGTGCCACCGGGTGCGGCAGTGCAGCAGACTCGGTGTCGCCGCTCATCGAATCCCTGAATGAATCATGGATATTCCAGGCGAAAACGACGCGCAGCGCGTTCCCTCGACATTCAGATCCGCCCGCCCCGGGTGAGGTCGATGCCGCCGGGCTCGTCGGCGACCATGGCCTTCACGCGGCAGTCGGCGCACATGCGCAGGCGGTCGAGCGCCCCGGGCGCGGCGAACATCGAGTGGCCGGCGAGCTTCGCGAGCATGCCCTCGATCATCCTCGCGGTACCGAGCGGCTTTCCGCACGAGATGCAGCCGACGACCGCCGCCTCGTTGAGCACGCGCGGCGCGCGCGCCTCCGGCGTCAGGTCGAGTTGCGGGACGAGCGCGATCGCGTCCTCGGGGCAGGTCTGCTCGCACAGGCCGCACTGCACGCACTTCGACTCGATGAAGCGCAGCCGCAGCGACTCGGGATGGTCGAGCAGCGCGCCCTCGGGGCACGCGCCGACGCAGGCGAGGCACAGCGTGCAGGTGTCGCGGTTCACGTCGACGCGACCCCAGGGCGACCCGGCGAAGAGCGGGATCACGGCGCGCGGCACCGGCGCGTGCAGCGCGAGATGGTCGAGCGCGAGCGCGAGCGTCGTGCGCTTCTCCGGCGTGGCGGCGAAGGTCGCCGCGGCGCGCACGCCCAGCGCGGGCGTGGCGTCCCACAGCGCCGCCTCGCCCGCGGCCGGGTCGGCGGCGTCCACGAGCCTGAAGTGCTCGCCCTGGTAGCCCAGCGCGCCGGCGATCGTGTCGCCCAGCCGCATCTGGAACGCGATCGCGTCGCGGTACTGCGGCGCCTCGTCGCCGGTCAGCATCACCGACACGCCGGCCGCTCCCCACGCGAGCGCGGCGAGCCACAGGTCGAGGCCTGTCGATGCGACGTGGTGCACTTCGAGCGGGATCACGCGAGCCGGCAGCCCGCGCCCGCGGCGCGCGATCCGCGCGATCGGCTCGCGGGCGTCGGGCCCGTGCAGCAGGATCGTCGCGTCGCGACCGCCCGCACGCTGGTAGGTCGCGAGAAGCGTCCGCACGCGCGCCCCCTGGTCGGGCATCGCCGGGTAGGCGTAGCTCATCGCGCCCGACGGGCAGACGGTCGCGCAGGCGCCGCAGCCCATGCACAGGAACGGCTCGACATGGACGCCGTCGCCGTCGCCGCGGATCGCCGCGGTCGAGCACACGTCGATGCACGCCGTGCACCCGGTCTTCTTCGAGCGCCCGTGCGCGCAGATCGACGCCTTGTAGGCGAAGTATCTCGGCTTCTCGAACTCGCCGGTCATCGTGGCGAGCTCGGCGACGGCCTTCGCCTGCGCGACGACGTCGGCGCCCGGCGCGAAGTAGCCCTGCGGCGGCTGGTGCATCCGGAACCACGCCGTGCGCGAGAGGTCGAGTACCAGGTCGAACTTCGCGGAGCGCGAGCGCTCGGCGCGCGCGAAGTCGATCGCGCCGACCTCGCCGCACGCCGCGACGCACTGGCGGTGCGACCTGCAGCGGTCGAGGTCGATCTGGTAGCTCTCGTCGATCGCGTGCTCGGGGCAGGCGCGCACGCACGCGTGGCAGCGCGTGCACAGGTCGAGGTCGATCGGGTTGTCCTGCGTCCAGGTGGCCTCGAACGCGCCGAGCCAGCCCGAGAGGCCGGCGAGCGTCCCGCTCGCGATCGGGAACGACCGCTCGGCGGGCAGCGACGCGCCCGCGGTGCGGCCGGTCGCGAGGATCGTGACGGCGAGCTGCGCGGAGAGGACCGTCGCCCAGCCGAGCGCGGCGTCGAGCGGCCCGACGACGAGCAGTTGGCCCCGCGAGGCGTAGCTCACCTGCGCGACCGGCGCGGGCTCGGGCAGCGACGCCGCGGCGATCAGCGCGGCGAGCTTGGGCGTCGCGCCGCGCGCCTCGGGCGACCAGCCGCCCGCCTCGCGCAGGTTGACGAAGCGGATCGTCTGCGTCCGCGCGCCCTCCTCCGCGGTCTCCTCGAACAGCCGCGCCTCCTGCGTGCACGCGACGAGCACGTCGCCGCGCGCGCCGTCCGCGAACGCGGCGAGCTCCTTCTGGCACAGCATCGTGCGCACCGGCGGCGTCGCGGGCAGGTCGAGCGCGCGGGCGATCGCCGTCGCGTCGATCGGCAGCGTGCCGTTGCACGAGCACAGGTAGAGCTGGCGGTCGGAGATGGTCATCGCGGCGTCTCGCCGTCGCGCGAAACGGCGGCGGGCGCGACGGGCGGCGACGGCTCGGCGGTGTCGATCGCCGGCGCGGCATGCGACGCGCCGGGGTCCGCGAGCGCCGCGGGATCCTGCGGCGCGCCGGGCGCCTCCGGCGCGTCGGCGGCGGGCTCGTCGCGAACGTCCTCGACCTCGCCGCGCTCGTTGATGCGCGTCACGGGCGGGTCGAAAAGGTAGCGCGCCTGCGCCAGTCCGCGCACCGTCTCCTCGTCGATCGGGTCGGGCTTCGAATAATCGTCGATGTAGACGTCGAGGCCGTCCATCACGTTGAAACGCGGATCGGCGAACAGCTTCCTCAACGCCGAGCGCTTGAGCGACGGCTCGACGTCGGGCTTCATGAACGGCGTGAAATCGGCGTCGAACGTAAGCGAATCGACCGGCGGAAGCTGGGCCGCGTCGTCGCGCGACACGGAAGCCGGGGCCGGCGCGGGCGCCGCTGGCGACGCCTCCGGAGCCGGGGGCACGGCGGCCGCGGGCCCTGGCGCGGACGCGCGCGCGGCCGCGTGCTTCCGGTTCGACCAGCGCTTGAGCGAGAAGCGCTCGTTTCCGGGCGTGTCCGCCATCGCGCTCAGCCTCTCGCCTTGCCGTCTCCGTGCCGGTCGCGCACGAACGCGCCGTCGGCGAACGGGTCGTTTCGCTTGTGCTTGCGGCGCGGCTCGGGCTTGTAGTGCACCGCGACGTACGGCTCGAGCATCGCGCGAAGGTCCGGGTCGAGCGGCACCGAGTCGACCTGCTCGCCGCCGTCCATCATGCGCGCGGCCTGGTTGTACGAGAGGGTGACGACGACCGGGTACACGGCCGGCTCCGCATCGGGGTCGTCGCGACGGCGCCACATGACGAACGACCGCGGATCGGGCGAGTTGAGGTTGAGGTAGTAGCCCTCGGCCTCGCTCGGATGCATCTCGATCGTCTGTCCGGGGAAGCGCCAGCGCTCCAGCGCGCCGGCCGCGTCGATGCGCTCGGCGGCCGACTCGTCGGCGTCCGCCGGATCGCGGTCGACGTACGACACCCGCGACGGCTGCCAGCGCGCGTCGACCCACCGGCTGGCGACCGCGAGGCGCTCGAACTCGACGGAGACGGAAATCCTCGTGGCAGGCATGGACTTTCCCGCGCTCCGCAGAGGTCACGCGGGCGCCGGACCATCATACCGTAGCGCCGGAAGCGTCTGCTAACATGATCCTTTCGCCCGAGCACACGCGTCGAACAGACATGTCCCGCATCCTTCCGCTCGCCGACCTGCGCCCGCCCCGCGGC
Source organism: Burkholderiales bacterium (assembly GCA_905339295.1). Taxonomy (GTDB): domain Bacteria; phylum Pseudomonadota; class Gammaproteobacteria; order Burkholderiales; family Casimicrobiaceae; genus VBCG01. Next base: position 20,828 of record CAJPFI010000037.1, on the reverse strand, counting down.
ACGGGGGGCCTGGGCGCGCCCGCCGTCGAAGGCGACGACGTCGCGGCCGGCGCGACGGTCGCGGACGCGCGCGGCCGCCGCCTGCACGACCTGCGCATCTCGGTCACCGACCGCTGCAACTTCCGCTGCGTCTACTGCATGCCGAAGGACGTCTTCGGCCGCGACTACCCGTTCCTCCCGCACGCGGCGCTCCTGACGTTCGAGGAGATCGCGCGCGTCGCCCGCGCGTTCACCGGGCTGGGCGTCGGCAAGATCCGGCTGACCGGAGGCGAGCCGCTGCTGCGCAAGAACCTCGAGCGGCTCGTCGCGATGCTCGCGACGATGCCCGTCGACCTCACGCTGACGACCAACGGGGCGCTGCTCGCGCGCAAGGCGCGCCCGCTGGCCGATGCGGGCCTGAAGCGCGTCACCGTGAGCCTCGACGCGCTCGACGACGCGACGTTTCGCGCGATGGGCGATACCGACACGCCGGTGGCGCAGGTGCTGGACGGCATCGACGCGGCGTCGCGCGCGGGCCTCGCGCCGGTCAAGATCAACGCGGTGATCAAGCGGGGCGTCAACGAGCACGCGATCGTCGACCTGGCGCGGCGCTTCCGCGGCACCGGCCACATCGTGCGCTTCATCGAGTACATGGACGTCGGCGCGACCAACGGCTGGCGCATGGACGACGTCGTCCCGGCCGCCGAGATCCTCGAGCGCGTCGCGAGCGTGTTCCCGATCGAGCCGGCCGACCCGAACTACGCGGGCGAGGTCGCGCTGCGCTGGCGCTACCGCGACGGCGCGGGCGAGATCGGCGTCATCGCGTCGGTCACGCAGGCGTTCTGCCGGGACTGCACGCGCATGCGGCTGTCCACCGACGGCAAGCTCTACACATGCCTGTTCGCGACCGAGGGCCACGACCTGCGCGAGCTCGTGCGCGGCGGCGCGGACGACGCGACGCTCGCGCGGGCGATCGCCGCGGTCTGGCGTCGCCGCGACGACCGCTATTCCGAGGTGCGCACTGCCGCCACGCCGCGCGAGCGCCGCATCGAGATGTCCTATATCGGAGGCTGACGGGCACCACGAATCGGCGTTCAGGGATCGGCGGCGGCGGTGTCCCGCGCAGCCGCGCATCCTGCGCGGATGACCGGCGGACACCGTCGCGCGCGATGCCGAACCGAACATGCACCCGATCGTCCGGCGCCGCGACGCGCCGCCCCGCGAAACGCGCACGCAACCGATGCCCGATCCCCGTCTCCCGATGCCTGCTTCCTACCGTCCGGTGCTGACCAGCGCGGCGCGCCCGTCGACGTTCGACGTCGCGGCGACCGACGAGCACGGCGAGGCGAGAGTCGTGCCGGTCGCGGGCGAGCACCCGCTGACGCTCTATGTCGACAAGCGGGAGCTCCTGACGATCATGACGCTCGGCGCGGCGCCCGAGGCGCTCGCGATCGGCTACCTGCGCAACCAGCGCCTGGTGGAGAGCATCGAGGACATCGTTTCGGTGCAGGTCGACTGGGACACCAGCGCAGTCGCCATCGTGACGCGCTCCGGCCTGAAGGACCTCGAGCAGAAGACCGCGAGGCGCACGAAGACGACCGGTTGCGGGCAGGGCACCGTGTTCGGCGACCTGATGGACGAGATCGACCGCGTGCGGCTGCCCGCCGGCGCGACGCTCACGCGCGCGGCGCTCTACGACCTTCTCGACCGCGTGCGGCTGCACGAGACGATCTACAAGCAGGCCGGCGCCGTGCACGGCTGCGCGCTCGCCCAGAACGGGCCCGAGCGCGCGGCGATCCTGATGTTCGTCGAGGACGTCGGCCGCCACAACGCGGTCGACGCGATCGCGGGCCGCATGTGGCTCGACGGGCTCGACGGCGCGGACAAGGTGTTCTACACGACCGGCCGCCTCACGTCCGAGATGGTCATCAAGTGCGCGCAGATGGGGATCCCGTTCCTCGTCTCGCGCTCGGGCCTGACGCAGATGGGGCACGACATCGCGACGAAGGTCGGCATGACGATGATCGGTCGCGCGACCAACCGGCATTACCTGCTCTTCACCGGCGCGGAGCGCTTCCGTCCGTGAGCGCAGGCGAGGCCCGCGGCAGCTGCCACTGCGGCGCCGTAAGGTTCGTCGCGCGGTTTCCGTCGCGCTTCGTCGCCCACTGCCATTGCGCCAGCTGCCGGCGCGCGCACGGCGCCGCGTTCGTGACCTGGGCCGGCTTCCCGTCGGCGCAGGTCGATGTCGTCGAGGGCCGGGACGCGCTCGCGGCCCACGAGTCGTCCGCCGGGACCCGGCGCCTGTTCTGCGGCAGGTGCGGGACCAAGCTGCTCTTCATGTCGGAGCGCTGGCCCGGCGAGACCCACGTCGCGCTCGCCGCGTTCGACGAGCCGGTCGACCGGCCGCCGACGGGCCACGTCTTCTGGGACGAGCACGTGCCGTGGCTGCCGCCGCTCGCCGCGCCGCCCGAATGAGCGCCGACGTCCTGCCGGACGGGCCAGGGGGCGCGCAACCCGCTCGGGGAGCCGCGGCCGCAGCGCACTCAGGGGGCGCGCCCGCCGGCGCCCGCTCCCCCGGGGCGACGAACGCACTCCGCTTCGTCGGGACCCCGTGATCGCCCGCGCCGACGTCACCGGGATCGTCCTCGCCGGCGGGCAGGGCCGGCGGATGGGCGGCGTCGACAAGGGGCTCGTGCCGTTCCGCGGCGAGCCGATGGCGACGCACGCGATCGCGCGACTCGCACCGCAGGTCGGCGCGATCCTCGTCAACGCGAACCAGAACGCCGAGGCGTACGCCGCGTTCGGCCATGCGGTCGTTCCCGACTCGGTCGGAGGATTCGCCGGCCCGCTGGCGGGGCTGCACGCAGGGCTCGCGGTCGCGGCGACCCCGTTCGTCGCGACCGTGCCGTGCGACTCGCCGTTCCTGCCGGAGGACCTCGTCGCGCGCCTCGCGGCGGGGCTCGAGGCGGCGGGCGCCGACGTCGCCGTCGCGCGCACGTTCGACCAGCCGCACCCGGTGTTCGCGCTCGTCCGCACGGGCGTGCGGGCGCACCTCGAGGCGTTCCTCGGCAGCGGCGGACGCAAGATCGACGCGTGGTACGCGACGCTCCGGGTCGTCGAGGTGCCGTTCGACGACCGGGCCGAGGCGTTCCGCAACATCAACACGCGCGACGAGCTCTCTGCGGCCGGCGGGTCGTGACGCAGCTCGCGGACCAGACCGCCGGGCGCGGGAACAACGTGCTCGCGATCCGCTACGCGGCGGCGGCGAGCGTCATCCTGTTCCACTGCTACGCGCTGACCGGCCGCTGGCTGGACGAGCCGCTCTACGCCGCGTTCGCGCCGATGAACCTCGGCGCGCTGGGCGTCCAGGTGTTCTTCGTGCTGTCGGGATTCCTGGTGACGCAAAGCTGGCTCGCGCGCCCCGCGCTCGTGCCCTACGCCACGGCACGCGCCCTGCGCATCTATCCCGCGCTCGTCGCCGCGACGCTGTTCACGATCGTCGTCACCGGCGCGACCGGCGCGCTGCCGTGGCGCGAGTACCTCGCCTCGCCGGTGACCCTGCGCTACCTCGTCCGCACCGCGTCGGGCATCGACGTCGTCGACGCGCTGCCCGGCGCGTTTCCCGACAATCCGTTCCCGCTCGCGGCCAACGGCTCGCTGTGGACGCTGCCGGTCGAGCTCAGGCTGTACGTGGCGCTCGGCCTCGCGGGTCTCGCCGGCCTGCTCGTGCGTCCGCGCGCGTGGCTCGTGGCCGCGCTCGCGCTCGTCGCCGCGGCGCTCGCGTGGCCGGACCACGTGCCGCTCGACCCGAACACGCGCGGCACGCGCCTCGCCGCCCTCCTCTTCCTTCTCGGCTCGCTCGCTCGCGTGGGGCAGCGCCACGTGCCGCTGTCGCTGCCGGCGGCCGCGCTCGCGGCAGCGATCCCGTTCGTCGACGCGCACGGCATCGCGCGCGAGGGCCCGCTGTTCGCGCTCCTGCTCGCCTACGTCGTGCTCGTCGCCGCGTACCATCCGGCGCTGCGCCTGCGCGGCCTCGCGCATGTGCCGGATTATTCCTACGGGCTCTACGTCTACGCGTTTCCGATCCAGCAGGCGATCGTGTGGTTCGCGCGCGACATCGCGCCGCCTTTGCTGTTCGTGACGGCGCTCGCCGCGACGCTGGCCGTCGCCGCGATGTCGTGGCACCTGCTCGAATCGCCGGCGCTGCGGCTAAAATCCCGGTTCCGGTCCCCCGCCACGCCACGACCATGACCACGACCAGGACGCTGCGCGAAGCCTCGTGCGCGGACGACTACGACCCGGACTCGATGCCGGTCGACCGGGCGCGCGCGCTGATCCGCGACTACCTCGAGCCGGTGCGGACCGTCGAGCGCGTCCACATCCGCCAGGCGCTCGGCCGGACGCTCGCCGACGACGTCGTCTCGCCGATTGACGTGCCGGGCCACGACAACTCCGCGATGGACGGCTGGGCGGTGCGCTTCGCCGACCTCGCCCCCGGTGTGCCCACGACGCTCGCGCGCGTGGGCGAGTCGTTCGCGGGGCGGCCCCACCCGGGCACGGTCGCCCGGGGCGAGGCCGTCCGCATCTTCACCGGCGCGGTGATGCCCGCCGGCGCGGACACGGTCGTCATGCAGGAGCGCGCGGAGGAGCGCGACGGGCGCGTGACAATCGCCGCCGGCGCCGTCGCCAGGGCCGGCCAGAACCGCCGTTTCGCGGGCGAGGACCTCAAGGCCGGCGGCGTCGTGTTCCGCCGCGGACAGGCGCTCCATCCCGCCGAGATCGGCATGCTCGCCTCGCTCGGCATCAACGAGGTTCCGGTGTTCCGGCGGCTCGTCGCCGCGTTCTTCTCGACCGGCGACGAGCTGGTCCCGATCGGCACGCCGCTCGCGACCGGCCAGATCTACGACAGCAACCGGTACACGATCGGCGCGATGCTCGCGCGCCTGGGTTGCGAGTCGATCGACATGGGCGTGGTGCCGGACCGGCCCGAGGCGCTCGAGCGCGCGTTCCGCGACGCCGCGGCGTGCGCGGACGTCGTCATCACGTCGGGCGGCGTGTCGGTCGGCGAGGCCGACTTCGTCAAGCAGCTCCTCGACCGGCTGGGCGAGGTCGTGTTCTGGAAGATCGCGATGAAGCCCGGGCGCCCGCTCGCCTACGGCCGCATCGGCGACGCGCACTTCTTCGGGCTTCCCGGCAATCCGGTCAGCGTGATGGTGACGTTCTACCAGTTCGTGCGCGACGCGCTCCTCGTGCTGCAGGGACGCGCGAACGTCGAGCCGCTGCCGACGTTCAGGGCCACGCTCGTCGCGCCGATCAGGAAGGCGCCCGGCCGCACCGAGTTCCAGCGCGGCGTCCTCGCGCGCGCCGCCGACGGCTCGTGGGCGGTGCGCACGACCGGCGACCAGGGTTCGGGCATCCTGTCTTCGATGTCGCACGCCAACTGCTTCATCGTGCTCGAAACCGACGCAGGCAACCTCGATGCCGGCGCGAGCGTCGACGTGCAGCCGCTCGAGGGCTTGATCTGACTGCGGGTCGCGCGTATATTCCCCGCGGGGCATTTCGCAGACGCCCCGCCGCATCGACGAGCTTCCCGTCCAAGCTCTGCGCCGACGTCACGGGCCCCAAGCGCCCGCAATGGAGGCGACTGCCATGGATGCGGTCCGCAACGATCCCCCTTCGACTTCCTGCTCGATCTCGATCGCGCGGTTTCGCGCGCTTCGCGAGTCATTCCCGCCGCCCCAGGTGCTCGACGTCCGGCGCGCGCCCGCGTTCGAGCGCGATCCGGTCGTCATTCCCGGTTCGGTGCGCTGCGCGCCGCAGGACGTCCGCGCGCTCGCCGCGACGCTCGAGCCGTGGCGGCCGGTCGTGTCGGTCTGCGTGCACGGCCATGAGGTGAGCGAGGAAGCGGCGGCCACGCTCGCTGCGGCGGGCTACGACGCGCGCGCGCTCGACGGCGGCATCGAGCAGTGGCGCGCCGAGGGCGGCAGCGTCGTCGCCTGGCGCGCGCCGAGCCGCTGGGTCACGCGGGAGCGGCCCAAGATCGACCGCATCGCGTGCCCGTGGCTCGTGCGGCGCTTCGTCGACCCGGCCGCGCGGTTCTTCTACGTCCCGAACGCCGAGGTGCGCGCGTTCGCCGCCGCGAACGGCGCGACGCCCTACGACATCCCCGACGTCGACTACTCGCACCGCGGCGCGGAATGCAGTTTCGATGCGTTCATCCGGCTGCACGGGCTCGACGATCCCGCGCTGGCGGCGCTCGCCGCGATCGTTCGCGGTGCCGACACCGGCGCGCTCGACCTCGCGGCGGAAGCCCCCGGACTCCTCGCGGTCTCGCTGGGGCTCTCGCGCGTCTTCGCCGACGACGATGCGATGCTGCGCTTCGGCATGCTCGTCTACGACGCGCTCTACGCGCGCTGCCGCGACGCCGCCGGCGAGTCGCACGGCTGGAACCCGGACTCGCTGCGCGTCGCGGCCGCCGCGGCCTGACGCGCGTGGACCGCCCACCGGCACCGAAGGGCGCGCCCGGGCGCCCCGCCGCGCCGTCGCGCGCCGAGGCGTTCCGCTTCTGGCTCAAGCTCGGCTTCGTCAGCTTCGGCGGCCCCGCCGGGCAGATCGCGATCATGCATCGCGAGCTCGTCGACCGCCGCCGCTGGATCTCCGAGCGTCGCTTCCTGCACGCGCTCAACTACTGCATGCTGCTGCCCGGCCCCGAGGCGACGCAGCTCGCGACCTACCTCGGCTGGCTCATGCACCGGACCTGGGGCGGGATCGTCGCCGGCGCGCTGTTCGTGCTGCCGTCGCTCGCGATCCTGATCGCGCTGTCGTGGATCTACATGAGCCACGGTCACGTGCCGGCGATCGCGGGCGCGCTCGCCGGGGTGAAGCCGATCGTCGTGGCGATCGTGCTGCATGCCGCGTGGCGGATCGGCCGGCGCACGCTCCACCACCCGTGGCTGTGGGCGATCGCGATCGGCGCGTTCGTCGCGCTCGAAGGCTTCGACGCGCCCTTCCCGGCGATCGTCGCGGCCGCGGCGCTCGCGGGGTTCGCCGGGTCGCGCCTCGCGCCCCGCGCGTTCTCCGGCGGCGGCGGGCATGCGTCTTCCGCCGATGCGCATCCGCCGGCGGTCATCGACGACGACACGCCGCCGCCGGCCCACGCGCGCTGGTCGCGCGGCCACTTCGCCGTCCTCGTGGCGACATTCGTCGCGATATGGGCCGCGGCGATCGCCGCGCTCGCCGCGGCGACGGGCGCGCACGGCTCGCTGGCCGCGATGGCGTGGCTGTTCAGCAAGGCCGCGCTCGTCACTTTCGGCGGCGCCTATGCGGTGCTGCCTTACATCGTGCAGAACGCGGTCGAGCACCACGGCTGGCTCACGGCGGCGCAGATGATCGACGGCCTCGCGCTGGGCGAGACCACGCCCGGGCCGCTCATCATGGTGGTCGCGTTCGTCGGCTTCGTCGCAAGCTGGACGCAGGCGCCGTTCGGACCCGACGCGATCGCGGCAGCGGGCATCGCGGGCGCGGTCGTCGCGACGTTCTTCACGTTCCTTCCGTCGTTCCTGTTCATTCTCGCCGGCGCACCGCTCGTCGAGACGACGCACGGCGACGTGCGCGTCACCGCGCCGCTCGCCGGGATCACCGCGGCGGTCGTCGGCGTCATCGCGAGCCTCGCGGTGTTCTTCGCCGCGCACGTGTTCTGGCCGGGCGGCTTCGCCGCGTCGCGCCCGCTCGACGGCCTCGACGTCTGGGGCGTCGCCACGTTCGCCGTCGCGCTGGTCGCGCTGTTCAGGTTCGGTGTCGGGATGATCCCGCTCGTGTTCGCGGGTGCGGCGGCCGGACTCGCCCGCGTCCTCGCCGGCTGAGGTTCTGTCCGGAGGAACTGCATCCGATGTGCGCCGGCGCCCGCTTGCCTTCGTCGCGGCCGCGCGCGCGTCAGTACGCCTCGACGATGCGCAGCCGGACCGACGCGCCCTCGGGAGACGGCCGCTCGGGCGTGCCGCCGCAGGAAACCTTGAACGGCTTGTCCTCGCCCGGCGCGAGCGAGGGCGCGATGTACCAGCCGCACAGGTCGACCAGCAGACCCGCGGCGTCGTAATGCGCGGCCTCGACGCGCACCGACCCCACGCGAACGTCCGATTCGTTGTGCAGCACGCCGAGCACGATGGCGTCGCCGTGGCGGCGTTCGACGCGATGGCTCGTGACGCGCACCCGCGCGGCGGCCGCGCTCGCCTGCGCCGTCGCGGCCGGCCGCGCCGACGCGCGCGTGGCGACGGCGCCGGAGAGCTCGCCCGCGAGCCCTCCCGCCTCGCGCACGACGAGCCACGCGAGGCCCGCAGCCGCCGCGAACCCGATCCCGGACGCGAACCCGCCGAGGGCGCGCCGCGCGAAATCGCGCATCAGGCGATCGACCACTCGTGCCCGCAGCTCCGGCAGCGCACGCGAACCGCCCAGCCCATGACCGCGCCGGCGTCGTGCGACGCCGACACGAACGAGAGCCTGCCGTAGGTGCGGCACGTCGAGCACGTCGCCTGGCCGGCGACATGCTCGGCAAGCCCAAGCTGGCGGTTGAACTTCAGCCACGCGTAGAGGCACAACGCGGCACCGCCGCCGCCGATCGCGATCATCGCGACCATGCCGGCGGCCGAATCGCGGAACGCGATCATCTCGACGGCGATCGCGGTCATGATGAGCGCGAGGAATCCGGTGACGAGCCACAGGTGGCATTCGACGAGCTGCCGCTCGTACCAGCGGCGAAAGCTGTGCGACCGGAGGGATTCGGCGAGATTCATGGCGCAACCCGCGACCGAGTCTACGCCGGCGCGCGGAGGGCGACAATGCGAGGCGCCGGCGTTGCGCGCGGCGCGTCCGGCCGCTACCCTCGTCCGCATGATCCGCCTCTCCGGACTCGCACGCGCCTTTCCCGGCCCGCCGCCACGGCCGCTGTTCAGCGGGCTCGATCTCTCCGTCGCGCCCGGCGAGATCGTGGCGATCCTGGGCGAATCCGGATCGGGCAAGTCGACGCTGCTCAACCTGATCGCCGGGCTCGACCGCCCGGACGCCGGCAGCGTCGTGGTCGACGGCGCCGAGCTCTCCGTCCTCGACGACGATGCGCGCACGCGCTTCCGTCGAGAGCGCCTCGGCTTCGTCTTCCAGGCGTTCCACGTGCTGCCGTACCTGCCGGTCGCGCGCAACGTCGCGCTGCCGCTCGCGCTCAACGGCGTTCCCGACGCCGCCGGCGACGCGAGGGTCGCGTCGCTGCTCGACGCCGTGGGCCTGGGCGACCGCGCGGCGAGCATGCCGCGCGAGCTGTCGGGCGGCGAACTGCAGCGCGTCGCCATCGCGCGGGCGCTGGTCCACGCGCCCGCCGTGGTCCTGGCCGACGAGCCGACCGGCAATCTCGACCCGCGCACCGCCGCCTCGATCGTCGCGCTGCTGCGCGACACGCTGAAGGCGCGCGGCGCGACCGGCGTCCTGGCGACGCATTCGCACGCGGCGGCCGCGATCGCCGATCGCGTGCTCGTGCTCGCGCCGGACGGTCTCTCGCCGGCCGCGGTGCACCGATGAGCGCGTCGGGCGACGTCGCCCGCGCCGTGATGCGCGGCGCCTTCGGAGCGAACCGCGGCCGCACGGCGCTCGCGACGCTCGCCATCGCGCTGGGCGTCGGGCTCGGCTATGCGATCCAGACGGTCAATCGCTCGGCGATCGCCGAATTCACGTCGGGCATGGCCACGCTGTCCGGCAGCGCGGACCTCGTCGTGCGCGGGCCGGCGGACGGCTTCGACGAGGCGGTGTACGCGCGCATCGCGCTCGACGCGTCCGTCGCGGCCGCCTCGCCCGTCGTCGAGGTCGACGCCCGGCTCCCCGGTCGCGACGAGGCCCTGCGCCTCGTAGGTGTCGACGCGCTGCGCGCTGGCGCGGTAACGCCGGCGCTGCTCGGCCGCGGCGACTCGGCGCTCGATCTTCTGCGCCCCGATCGCGTGTTCCTGTCGCCCGCGGCGCTCGTGTGGCTCGGTCTCGCCGCAGGCGACGAGCTCGCCGTCCAGGCCGGCACGTCGCTCGCGACGTTCATGGTCGGCGGAACCCTGGAGGCGCCGGTCGGCCTGCGCCTCGGCGTCGTCGACATCGCCGCCGCGCAGGAAGCGTTCGGCCGTCTCGGGCGGCTCTCGCGCATCGACGTACGCATCACGCCAGGCGCGAGCGTCGACGCGGCACGCGCGGCGATCGCTGGCGCGCTGCCCGCCGGCGTCACCGTCGAGCGTCCCGGGGAGACCGCGGACATGGCGGCGCGCATGACGCGCGCGTATCGCGTCAACCTCGACGTCCTCGCGCTGGTCGCGCTGTTCACCGGCAGCCTGCTCGTGTTCTCGACGCAGGCGCTGTCGGTCGTTCGCCGCCGCGCGCAGATGGCGTTGCTGCGCACGCTGGGGCTCCCGCGCCGCCGGCTCGCGGGCCTGCTGCTCGGCGAGGGGGCGTTGATCGGCGCCGTGGGCGCAGCGCTCGGTCTCGTCGGCGGCCATGCGCTCGCCACCGTGCTGCTGTCGGTGTTCGGCGCGGACCTGGGCGCGGGCTTCTTCCGCGGTGCGGCACCGGCGCTCGATTTCTCGCCGGCGTCCGCGCTCGTGTTCGCGGCCCTCGGGATCGCGGCGGCGGCCGGCGGCGCGTGGCTGCCCGCGATCGAGGCGGCGCGCGCCTCGCCGGCGGCGGCGCTCAAGGCCGGCGACGACGAGAGCGTGTTCGGGCGGCTCGCGTCGCCCCGCCCGGGGCTGTCGTGCCTCGTCGCCGCGCTCGCGATCGTGGCGCTGCCGCCGGTCGGCGGCCTGCCGGTCTTCGGCTACGCTGCGATCGCGCTGATGCTGATCGGCACGCTCCTGCTGCTGCCGCGGATCGCGCGCGCGATCCTCGCGCGCGTGCCGCAGCCACGCTCGACCGTCGCCGTGCTCGCGCTCGACAGCCTGCGGGCGGCGCCCGGACAGGCGACCGTCAGCCTCGCCGCCATCGTGGCCGCGGTGGCGCTCGCCGTGTCGATGGCGATCATGGTCGCGTCGTTCCGCGAGTCGCTGTCGTCGTGGCTCGACCGGATGCTTCCCGCCGACCTGTACCTGCGCTCGGGCGGCGCGTCCAGCACGGGATGGCTTGCACCGGAGGACCAGCGCGCGATCGCGACGCTGCCCGGCGTGCGCCGCGCAGAGTTCCTGCGCGTGCTTCGCGTCACCGCGAGCGAAGGCGACCCGCCGGTCGTGATCCTCGCGCGCGACGTCGACCGCGCGAGCGCCGCCGACCGCCTGCCCCTGGTTGGCGACGCGGCGCCCGTGCCGGTCGGCGACGCCGAGGTCGCGTGGGTGAGCGAGGCGTACGCCGACCGCTACGGAGCGACGCCCGGCACGTCGATCGAGCTGCCGATCGCCGGGCGCGCCGTGACGTTCGCCGTGGCCGGCGTGTGGCGTGACTACGCGCGCCAGTCCGGCGCGGTGATCGTCGAGCGCGGTGCCTACGCGCGCCTCTCCGGCGACGAGCGCGCCAACGACGCCGCGCTGTGGCTCGCGCCGGGCGCGAGCGCCGGGAGCGTGCGCGAGACGATCGAGCGACGCTTCGGCCCCGGGCGCGTGACCGTCGCCTCGCCCGGCGAGATCCGCGCGGTCTCGCTCGCGGTGTTCGACCGCACGTTCGCGGTCACCTACGTGCTCGAGGCGGTCGCCGTCGCGATCGGACTGGTGGGACTGTCGGCGTCGTTCGGCGCGCTCGCGCTCGCGCGCCGGCGCGAGTTCGGCGTCCTGCGCCACCTCGGCATGACGCGCAGGCAGGTCGGCGCGATGCTCGCCGCCGAGGGCGGCATCGTGAGCGCGGTCGGGCTCGCGGTCGGCCTGGCGCTGGGCGGAGCGATCAGCGTGATCCTGGTGCACGTCGTGAACCGGCAGTCGTTCCACTGGAGCATGGACCTGCGTTTCCCGGTCGCGCAGCTCGCCGCGCTGTCGGCAGCGCTGCTCGCGCTCGCCACCGTCACGGCGCTCGCGAGCGCGCGTCGCGCGACGGCGGGCGACGCGGTGCTCGCGGTCAAGGAGGACTGGTGATCGCCACCCGCCGCCGGGTACTCGCCGCGCTGTCGCTCGGCTGCCTGCCGCGGCTCGCCGGCGGCCAGGCCGTCGGCACGCTGCCGCCGGTCGTGACGGACGCGGGCGTCCGCTACCCGGTCGTGCTGCCGGGCATGCCGATCGCCTTTCCGCGTGATCATGGCAGCCATCCGGACTTCCGCACCGAGTGGTGGTACGTCACCGGATGGACCTCCGACGACGCCGGCGTCGAGCGCGGCGTGCAGATCACGTTCTTCCGCAGCCGGCCGGGCATCGGCGAGGCATCGGTGAGCGCGTTCGCGCCGCGCGAGCTCCTGTTCGCCCACGCCGCGGTCGCGGACGCCGCGACCGGGCGGCTGGTTCACGACCAACGCGCCGCGCGCGCGGGATTCGGCCTCGCGGCCGCCTCGACGGCGACGACCGACGTGCGTATCGATCGCTGGTCGCTCGTGCGCGACGGTGACGCGTACCGGGCGCGCATCGACGCGCGCGGCTTCGCGCTCGACCTCGCGTTCCGCGCGGTGCAGCCCGTCCTGCTGCAAGGCGACCGGGGCGTGTCGAGCAAGGGGCCGAAGCCCGGCCAGGCGAGCGGCTACTACAGCGTCCCGCAGCTCGCGACCGGCGGCACGATCGAGGTCGGCGGACGGACCTTCGCGGTGCGCGGGCGTGCATGGCTCGACCATGAGTGGTCGAGCGCGTACCTCCCGGCGGAGGCGTCGGGCTGGGACTGGATCGGCGTGAATCTCGACGACGGCGGCGCACTGATGGCGTTCCGGATGCGCGGCCGCGACGGCGGCACGACCTGGGCGGGCGGGACGCTGCGCGACGCGTCCGGGCGCACGCGCACGTTCGCACCGCACGAGGTGGCGTTCGCGCCGGGGCGCACGTGGCGATCCCCGCGCACCGGCGTCGTCTATCCGGTAACCTTCGACGTGCGCGCCGGCGACCTCGCGGTCGCGCTGGAGCCGATGATGGACGACCAGGAGCTCGACGCACGCGGGAGCGTCGGCATCGTCTACTGGGAAGGCGCGGTGCGGGTGCGCGCCCGCGGCCTGCCCGCCGGGCGCGGGTACCTCGAACTCACCGGCTATGGGACGCCCCTCGCGCTGTGACGGGGCGTAAGGTGGCCCCCCGCGGCGCCGACTGTCCGGCAGGACCCGCGAGCGCGGAACCTCCGTGCCCCGCGAGGGGTCGACAGGACCGACCAGGCCACGCAAGGAGAAGCCGATGGACCGCCGCACGATGCTGACGCTGCTTGCCGCCCTGCCGCTCGTCCGCTCGGCGAGCGCCGGGCCGGTGCCGCCGGGCACGACGACGCCGCAGGTCGAGGAGCTTCGCAAGGGATGGCGGACGCTTCTCGCCAGGGACGCCGACATCGCGAAGGACGCCACGCCGCTCAAACTGACCGCCGACGAGTGGCGCAAGCGCCTGCCCGCCGAGGCGTACAAGGTGCTGCGCGACGAGGGCACCGAGCGGCCGTTCACGAGCCCGCTCAACGACGAGAAGCGGAAGGGCGTGTACGTCTGCGCGGGCTGCGCGTGGCCGGTGTTCAGCTCGGCGATGAAATACGACAGCGGCACCGGCTGGCCGTCGTTCTTCACCACGATCGCCGGCGCGTTCGAGACGTCGACCGATTTCAGGATTCTCTATCCGCGCATCGAGTACCACTGCGCGAAATGCGGCGGCCATCACGGACACGTGTTCGACGATGGTCCGCGGCCGACGTTCCAGCGCTGGTGCAACAACGGCGTCGCGCTGCGATTCATCCCGGCATAGCCGAAACCCCGGCGCGCGCTGCGCGAGCCACTCCCCGGGGGCACGGTGCCCGCGCGACAACGCTTCGGTCGCACGGGCGCTCGCCGGTCTCGCGTATCCTCGCGATGAGCGGGTCCCCCGCGCCACCGCAGATGACGAACGATCCCCGCGCCTACTTCGCCGCCGAGCGCACGCTGCTCGCGTGGGTGCGCACCGGCATCGCCGTGATGGCGCTCGGCTTCGTCGTCGAGCGTTTCGGGCTGTTCGTGAGCATCATGTCCGTGCAGATCGGTCAGGCGACGGGGCCGATGCACACGTCCGCGTCGAACCTGATCGGGATCCTGCTCGTGGCTTCCGGCGTCGCGGTGATCGTTTTCGCCGGCGTGCAGCACGCGCGCTTCGTGCGAACGCTGCCGGACTCCGATCTGCCGGCGGGCTACGGCATCGGCCGGGCCCTCGCGTTCGCGATGACGTTCGCGGTGCTGGGCGGCGCGCTCGCGCTCTACCTCGCGCTCGGCTGAACCCGTCGGGCCGAGGTCCGACCCACAGGGGGCTGTCGGGCTGAAGCCCGACCTACATGAGACCGTCGGGCTGAAGCCCGACCTACATGAGACCGTCGGGCTGAAGCCCGACCCACAGGGGGCTGTCGGGCTGAAGCCCGACCCACATGAGACCGTCGGGCTGAAGCCCGACCCACATGGCATTGTCGGGCGGAAGCCCGACCCTCGGCCGTCAACGGCGCCCGGCCGCGAGCACGCCGGGCACCTCCCGCACCAGGGCGAGCGCGCGCCTCAACTGCTCGACGCCGGCCACCTCGATCGTGAAGCCCATGCGCGCCAGGTGCTGCCTGGTCAGCGTGTTGACCGAGGTCACGTTGATCTTCTCGCGCGAAAAGACCTCGGAGATGTCGCGCAGCAGTCCCGGGCGGTCGCCCGACTCGACGACGATGTCGACCGGGAACACCTCGTCGCGGCGCGCGCCCCAGTCCGCCTCGATCAGCCGCTCGGGTTCGCGTGCGCGTATTCGCGCGAGGTTCGCGCACGATGCGCGATGGATCGTGATGCCCTTGCCGCGCGTCACGAAGCCCGCGATCGGATCGGGCGGCGCCGGCTTGCAGCAACGCGCGAGGCCGGTCATCAGCCGGTCGACGCCGACGATCAGGATGCCGCTGCCCGAGCCGGCCGCGCGGCTCGCGCGCGTCACCACGCCGTCCGCGGCATGGGCCGCCTGCGGCGGGGGCGCCGGCGCGGCGGCCGACTTGATCGCCGTCTGCAGCTGGCGCAGGTTGACCTCGTCGCGCGCGACCGCCGCGAACAGCTCCTCCGGCTTGCCGTAGCCGGCCTTCGCGGCGAGCACGTCGAGGTTCAGGAGCGACGCTCCGGCGCGCGCGAGCTCGCGCTCGACCGTGGCGCGCCCGTGCGCGACCGTCTCGTCGAGCAGCTGCGCCTTGAACCACTGGCGCACCTTGGCGCGCGCGCGGTGGCTCGTGACGTAGCCCAGCTCCGGGTTGAGCCAGTCGCGCGACGGTCCGCCCTCGCGCACCGTCAGCACCTCGATGCGCTGCCCGTTCGACAGCACGGTGTTGAGCGGCACCATCTGGCCGTCGACCTTGGCGCCGCGGCAGCGGTGGCCGAGGTTCGTGTGCACCGCGTAGGCGAAGTCGACCGGCGTCGCGCCGGCCGGCAGGTCGACGACCTTGCCCTGCGGCGTGAGCACGTAGATCGTGTCGGTGAACAGCGACTGCCGGAACGCCGCGAGCCAGTCGCTCGTGTCGGCGATCGCGTCCTTCCAGTCGAGCACCTGGCGCAGCCACGCGATGCGGTCCTCGAATGCCGGATCGCGGCGCGACCCCGGCCCTTCCTTGTAGCGCCAGTGCGCTGCGACGCCGTACTCGGAGTGCTGGTGCATCTCGCGCGTGCGGATCTGCACTTCCAGCGGCTTGCCTTCCGGACCGATCACCGCCGTGTGCAGCGACCGGTAGTCGTTGGCCTTAGGCTTCGCGATGTAGTCGTCGAACTCGCCGGGCAGCGGCGTCCATAGATGGTGGACGATGCCGAGCGCCGCGTAGCATTGCTTCACGTCGTCGACGAGGATGCGCACCGCGCGTATGTCGTAGAGCGAGTCGATGCCCGCCTGCTTGCGGCGCATCTTGCTCCAGATGCTGAAGATGTGCTTCGGGCGGCCCGAAACGTCGGCGTGGATGCGCACCGCCTCGAGCTCGCGCCCGAGCGTCGCGACCACGTCCTCGATGTAGCGCTGCCGGTCGAGCCTGCGCTCGTCGAGCAGCGCCGCGATCTGCTTGTAGGTCGCGGGCTCGATCGCGCGGAGCGAAAGGTCCTCGAGCTCCCACTTGAGCTGCCACACGCCCAGCCTGTTGGCGAGCGGCGCGTAGAGATCGAGCACCTCGCGCGCCGTCTCGCGCCGCTCCGCCTCGTCGCCGGACATGAGCCAGCGCAGCGCCGCCAGCCGCTCGGCGAGCTTCACGATCACCACGCGGATGTCCTCGACCATGGCGAGCAGCATCTTGCGAAGGTTCTCGCTCTGCGCCGCCCGTTCGTCGGGCGTCGCGCCCACGCTGCGCGCGCGGATCGACTCCATGCGGGCCACGCCGGCGACCAGTGCCGCGACGCCGCCGCCGAAGCGGGACGCGACCTGCTCGGCATCGAACGCCTGCGCGGCGGGCAGCACGACCAGCAGCGCCGCGCGGATCGACTCGGGGTCGAGCTTCAGCCCGGCGACGATGCCGGCCACCCCGAGCGCGCGGTCGACGAGCGCCTCGCCGTCGGCGCCGGCCCTGGCGCCCGCGCGCTCCTGCACGTAATCGAACGCGGCCCGGAACAGGTCGACGTCCTCGCGCGGATAGGTCCCGGCGAGCGATTCGAGCCACGCGGCGACGGCCTGCGGCGCGGCGGAGTCCGGCTTGGCGTGGACGACGGCGACCATGGAACGACGATGATACCCACCGCGGCCGACGCGGGCACGCGCGCCGTGCGCGTGCGCGGCCCGCGCCCCGCCCGTCAGAGCGGCATGCCCGCCGCCCGCGCGATGGTCTCGGCGATCGCGCCGGCGTGTTCGTCGGCCATCGCCTTGTCGCGCGCCTCGACCATCACGCGCAGCACCGGCTCGGTGCCCGAGGGCCGCAGCAGCACGCGGCCCGCGTCGCCCAGCGCGCTGACCGCCCGCTCGCGCGAGCGCCGGACCACGTCGCTGCCCTGCCAGTCCCAGCCGCGCCGGATCGGCACGTTGATCAGCGTTTGCGGGAACATCGCGACCGGCACGGTCGCCTGCGCGAGCGTCGAGCCGCTCTCGATCAGCGCCCGAAGCACGGCCAGCGCGGCCACGATCGCGTCGCCGGTCGTGTGCTTGTCGAGGCAGATCAGGTGACCCGAGCTCTCGCCGCCCAGCGTCCAGCCGCGCTCGACCATCTTCTCGAGCACGTAGCGGTCGCCGACCTTCGCACGTTCGAGCGGCACGCCCTCGCGCTCGAGCGCCTGCTCGAAGCCCAGGTTGGTCATCACGGTCCCGACCACGCCGCCGCCGAGCACCCCGCGCCGCTTCGCGTCCATCGCGATCACGTAGAGCAGCTGGTCACCGCCGTAGATGCGCCCGTCGCGGTCGGCCATCACGAGCCGGTCGCCGTCGCCGTCGAGCGCGATGCCGAGGTCGGCGCCGTGCTTCGTCACTTCCGCCGCAAGGTGCTTCGGATGGGTGGCGCCGCAGCCTTCGTTGATGTTGAGCCCGTCCGGCGAGACGCCGGTGGCGATCACCGTCGCGCCGAGCTCGCTCATCACCGGCGGCGCGACGTGGTACGCGGCGCCGTGTGCGCAGTCGACGACGATCGTGGCGCCGCGCAGGTCGAGCGTGCCCGGAAACGTCGACTTGCAGAACTCGACGTAGCGCCCCGCCGCGTCGGCGACGCGCCTCGCCTTCCCGAGCTCCGCGGACGCGACGCAGGCGAGCGGCACGGCCATCTCGGCCTCGACCGCGAGCTCGGTCGCGTCGGGCAGCTTCGCGCCGGCCGACGAGAAGAACTTGATGCCGTTGTCGTCGTAGGGATTGTGCGACGCGCTGATCACGATGCCGGCGGTGAGGCGCAGCGCGCGCGTGAGGTACGCGATGCCGGGCGTCGGCAGCGGGCCGCACAGCGCGACGTCGACCCCCGCCGCGGACAGCCCGGCCTCGAGCGCGGCCTCGAGCAGGTAGCCCGAGATGCGCGTGTCCTTGCCGATCAGCACGGCCGGGCGCCCGGCGGGACGCCGCGGATCCGCCGCCAGCGTGCGGCCCGCCGCCCAGCCGAGCTTCATGACGAGCTCGGGCGTGATCGGCGCCTCGCCCACGCGCCCGCGCACGCCGTCGGTGCCGAAGTACTCGCGCCTCATCGTTCCCGCTCCCGTTGCCTGCCCGCGTCCTCGACCGCGCGCCACACGGCGAGCGCATCGACCGTCTCGCGCACGTCGTGGACTCGCACGATCGACGCCCCGCGCTCGACCGCGATCAGCGCCGCCGCGACGCTCGCCGCCATGCGGTCGCCGTCGCCGCGCCCGGTGATCGCGCCGAGCGTCGACTTGCGCGACAGCCCGGCGAGCACCGGGTAGTCCGCCGCGGCGAGGTCGTCCAGGCGGTCCAGCAGCGCGAGATTATGCGCCGGCGTCTTGCCGAAGCCGAATCCCGGGTCGAGCACGATGCGCTCGCGCGCGATGCCCGCCGACTCGCACGCCCTCGCGCGAGCGAGCAGGAATTCGCGGACCTCGGCGACGACGTCCGCGTAGTCGATCGACCGCTGCATCGTCAGGGGCGTCCCGCGCATGTGCAACAGGCACACCGCCGCGCCGCTCGCCGCGACCGCGTCGAGCGCGCCGGGCTCCTGCAGCGCGCGGACGTCGTTGACCATCGACGCGCCGGCCGCGAGCGCGGCGCGCATCACGGCAGGCTTCATCGTGTCCACCGACACGAGCGCGCCCTCGCTCGCGAGCGCCTCGATCACCGGGACGACGCGCGCGACCTCGACGGCCGCGTCGACCGCGGCGGCGCCGGGGCGCGTCGACTCGCCGCCGACGTCGACGATGTCCGCGCCTTCGTCGAGCATCGACCGCGCGTGGTCGAGCGCGCGCGCGACGTCGTGGAAGCGGCCGCCGTCGGAGAACGAGTCGGGCGTGACGTTCAGGATGCCCATCACGCGCGGGCGCGCGAAGTCCAGCGTGCGGGTGCCGCAGCGAAGGACGCGCGGGGTCACGCGGCTCTCACGCCAGCCCCGCCGCAGGCCAGGTGCCACGCCGATCCGGGAGCGTCATGTCAGGAGGGCGCGCAGGACACACGAATTCTGCACATGCGTAGGGCGCGCCCCGAGGCGCGCCCTTCGTCACGTCGCGTGCGCGGCGGTTACGCCGGGTTGGCCGACGGCGCCGTGCCGGCGCTCGGCGACGAGCCCGATGCGCCCGCTGCCGGTGACGACGGCTGGACCGGCTTCGGCGGCCGCGGCGGCTTGCCCGACATGATGTCGGCGATCTGGTCGGCGTCGATCGTCTCCAGGTCGAGCAGCGCCTTCGCCATCGCCTCGACCTTGTCGCGGTTGTCCTCGAGGAGCTTGCGCGCGACCGCGTACTGGCCGTCGATGATCTTGCGCACCTCGGCGTCGACCTTCTTCATCGTCTCCTCGGACATGTTGACGGTGCGCGTGATCGAGCGGCCGAGGAAGATCTCGCCTTCGTTGTCGCCGTAGACCATCGGCCCCATCAGGTCGCTCATGCCGTAGCGCATCACCATGTCGCGCGCCAGATGCGTCGCGCGCTCGAAGTCGTTCGACGCGCCGGTGGTCATCTGGTTCATGAAGATCTCCTCGGCGATGCGCCCGCCGAAAAGCACCGAGATCATGTTGAGCATCCGCTCGCGGTCCATGCTGTACCGGTCTTCGGTGGGCAACTGCATCGTCACGCCCAGCGCGCGCCCGCGCGGGATGATCGTGACCTTGTGCACCGGATCGGTCTTGGGCAGCAGCACCGCGACGATCGCATGGCCCGACTCGTGGTACGCGGTGTTGCGGCGCTCCTCCTCGGGCATCACGATCGAGCGCCGCTCGGCGCCCATGATGATCTTGTCCTTCGCCATCTCGAAGTCGTCCATGTCGACCAGGCGCTTGCTGCGCCGCGCCGCGAACAGGGCCGCCTCGTTGACCAGGTTCGCGAGGTCGGCGCCGGACATGCCGGGCGTGCCGCGCGCGATGATGTCCGCCTTGACGTCGGGGGCCATCGGCACCTTGCGCATGTGGACGAGCAGGATCTGCTCGCGCCCGCGGATGTCGGGGAGCGGCACGACGACCTGCCGGTCGAAGCGGCCGGGTCGCAGCAGCGCCGGGTCGAGCACGTCCGGGCGGTGGGTCGCGGCGATCACGATCACGCCGGCGTTGCCCTCGAAGCCGTCCATCTCGACCAGCAACTGGTTGAGCGTCTGCTCGCGCTCGTCATGACCACCGCCCAGACCGGCGCCGCGATGGCGACCTACGGCGTCGATTTCGTCGATGAAGATGATGCAGGGCGCGTGTTTCTTGCCCTGCTCGAACATGTCGCGCACGCGCGCGGCACCGACGCCGACGAACATCTCGACGAAATCCGAACCCGAGATCGAGAAGAACGGCACCTTGGCCTCGCCCGCGATCGCCTTGGCGAGCAGGGTCTTGCCGGTACCGGGCGAACCGACCATGAGCACACCGCGCGGAATCTTGCCGCCGAGCTTGGTGAACTTGGACGGATCACGCAGGAAGTCGACCAGTTCGCCGACTTCTTCCTTGGCCTCGTCGCAGCCGGCGACATCGGCAAAGGTGACCTTGATCTGGTCCTCGCCCTGCAGCTTGGCGCGCGAGCGACCGAAACTCATCGCGCCGCGTCCACCTGCGCCGGCCTGCATCTGGCGCATGAAATAGATCAAGAGGCCGATGAAGATGAGGATCGGCACCCAGTCGAACAGGATGCGCAGGAAGGGATTGATGGTGTCGAGCGGCTGCTGGGTCACCTCGACATTGCTCTTGGCGAG
>CAJPFI010000036.1 GCA_905339295.1 Burkholderiales bacterium | reverse complement strand
GTACGCCTTCGCCTCCCCACCGTACTTCTTCGACAGCACCAGCGTCATCGCCGCCGTCAGCGTCGTCTTCCCGTGGTCCACGTGACCGATCGTCCCCACGTTCACGTGCGGCTTCGTACGCTCGAACTTGCCCTTCGCCATGATCGTATTCCTTACGCCTTCTTGTTGATGACGGCCTCGGCCACGCTCTTCGGTGCCTCGGTGTAGTGCTTGAATTCCATCGTGTAGGTCGCCCGGCCCTGCGTCAGCGAGCGCAGCGTCGTCGAGTAGCCGAACATCTCGGCGAGCGGCACCTCGGCCTTGATCGCCTTGCCGGTCGGCAGGTCTTCCATCCCCTGCACCATGCCGCGGCGAGACGACAGGTCGCCCATCACGTTGCCCATGAAGTCCTCGGGCGTCTCGACCTCGACCGCCATCATCGGCTCGAGCAGCGCAGGGCTCGCCTTGCGCATCCCGTCCTTGAAGCCGATCGACGCGGCCATCTTGAACGCGTTCTCGTTGCTGTCGACGTCGTGCGAGCTGCCGTCGAACAGCGTCACCTTGACGTCCACGACCGGGAATCCCGCGAGCACGCCGGCGGGCAGCGTCTCGCGGAGGCCCTTCTCGACGGCCGGGATGAACTCGCGCGGCACCGACCCGCCCTTGATCGCGTCGATGAACTCGAAACCCTTGCCCTGCTCGTTCGGCTCGAGCCTGAGCCACACGTGGCCGTACTGGCCGCGGCCGCCCGACTGCTTGACGAACTTGCCCTCGACTTCGGCCGACTTCCTGATCGCCTCGCGGTA
Organism: Burkholderiales bacterium; assembly: GCA_905339295.1. Taxonomy (GTDB): domain Bacteria; phylum Pseudomonadota; class Gammaproteobacteria; order Burkholderiales; family Casimicrobiaceae; genus VBCG01. Next base: position 17,517 of record CAJPFI010000036.1, on the reverse strand, counting down.
CGCGACCTGCGGCGCGCCGACATTCGCCTCGACGCCGAACTCGCGCTTCATGCGGTCGACGAGGATCTCGAGGTGCAACTCGCCCATCCCCGAGATGATCGTCTGCCCCGACTCCTCGTCCGTATGGACGCGGAACGACGGGTCTTCCTGCGCCAGGCGATGAAGCGCGATGCCCATCTTCTCCTGGTCGGCCTTGGTCTTCGGCTCGACGGCGACGTGGATCACCGGCTCCGGGAAGATCATCTTCTCGAGCGTGATCACCTTCTGCGGGTCGCACAGCGTGTCGCCGGTCGTCGCCTCCTTCAGCCCGACCGCCGCCGCGATGTCGCCGGCGCGCACTTCCTTGATGTCCTCGCGCTGGTTGGCGTGCATCTGCAGGATGCGGCCGATGCGCTCCTTGCGGCCCTTGATCGGGTTGTACACGGTGTCGCCCGAGTTGATGACGCCGGAGTACACGCGGAAGAACACGAGCTGTCCGACGAACGGGTCGGTCATGATCTTGAACGCGAGGGCGGAGAACGCCTCGTCGTCGGCCGGCCTGCGCTCGCCTTCCTTGCCGTTCTCGAGCTCGCCGGTCACCGGCGGGATGTCCGTCGGCGCCGGCATGTAGTCGATCACCGCGTCGAGCATCGCCTGGACGCCCTTGTTCTTGAACGCCGAGCCGCACAGCATCGGCACGATCTCGCCGGCGATCGTGCGCAGGCGCAGGCCGCGCTTGATTTCCTCGGGGCTCAGGTCGTGGCCCTCGAGGTATTTGTCCATCAGCTCCTCGTTGGCCTCGGCGGCGCTTTCGACCATCTTCTCGCGCCATTCCTTCGCGAGGTCGGCGAGGTCGGGCGGGACGTCGCGGGTCTCGAACCTCATCCCCTGCGACTTCTCGTCCCAGTAGATGGCCTTCATCCGCACGAGATCGACCACGCCCTCGAACTTGTCCTCGGCGCCGATCGGCACCTGGATGGGCACCGGGTTGGCCTTGAGCCGCGACCTCATCTGGTCGTGGACCTTGAAGAAGTTCGCGCCGACGCGGTCCATCTTGTTGACGAACGCGAGCCGCGGCACGCGGTACTTGTTCGCCTGCCGCCACACCGTCTCCGACTGCGGCTGCACGCCGCCCACCGAGTCGTACACCATGCACGCGCCGTCGAGCACGCGCATCGAGCGCTCGACCTCGATCGTGAAGTCGACGTGGCCCGGGGTGTCGATGATGTTGATCCGGTGCTCGGGATAGCTGCCTTCCATCCCCTTCCAGAAGCAGGTCGTGGCGGCCGAGGTGATCGTGATCCCGCGCTCGCGCTCCTGCTCCATCCAGTCCATGACGGTCGCGCCGTCGTGGACCTCGCCCATCTTGTGGGAGACGCCGGTGTAGAACAGGATGCGCTCGGTGGTCGTGGTCTTGCCGGCATCGATGTGCGCGCTGATGCCGATGTTCCGATACCGCTCGATGGGGGTAATTCGAGGCACTGTCGTCTTTCGGCTCGACGCGTCCGCGGAGATGCTCCGCGGGGCGGCAGGCCGTCCTGTCGCTTGGGGCGGTTGTCTTGCTTCCGTCGTGATCTCGTTGGGCAAGGGTCGCGCCCGTCAGAACCGGAAGTGCGAGAAGGCCTTGTTGGCCTCGGCCATGCGATGGACTTCCTCGCGCTTCTTCACCGCGCCGCCGCGCCCCTCGGAAGCGTCGAGCAGCTCGCCGGCGAGCCGCGCGCCCATCGACTTCTCGCCGCGCTTGCGCGCGGCCTCGCGCAGCCAGCGCATCGCGAGCGCGACGCGGCGGACCGGGCGGACCTCGACGGGAACCTGGAAGTTGGCGCCGCCGACGCGACGGCTCTTGACCTCGACCATCGGCTTGGCGTTCTGCAGCGCCTGCGTGAAGACCTCCAGCGGATCCTTGCCGCCCTTCCTGCCGATCGCGTCGAGCGCGCCGTAGACGATGCGCTCCGCCACCGACTTCTTGCCGGCGGACATGAGCACGTTCATGAACTTGGCGACCTCCACCGAGCCGTACTTCGGGTCGGCGAGGATGTCGCGCTTCGGGACTTCTCTGCGTCGAGGCATGTCGACTCCGTGGTCAGGCGGCCTTCGGCCGCTTCGCGCCGTACTTGGACCGCGACTGCTTGCGGTCCTTCACGCCGGCGGTGTCGAGGCTGCCGCGCACCATGTGGTAGCGCACGCCGGGCAGGTCCTTCACGCGGCCGCCGCGGATCAGCACGACCGAGTGCTCCTGCAGGTTGTGGCCCTCGCCGCCGATGTAGCTGATCACCTCGAAGCCGTTCGTGAGGCGAACCTTGGCGACCTTCCGGAGCGCGGAGTTCGGCTTCTTCGGCGTCGTCGTGTACACGCGCGTGCACACCCCGCGCTTCTGCGGGCTCTGCTGGAGCGCAGGCACCTTGCTCTTCGTCACGACGGGCTTGCGGCCCTTTCGCACGAGCTGATTGATTGTGGGCATCTAAGGTCTTCCGCCAGTTGTCCTGAGTGTGCGTCCGCCGGTGTCGCGTGACCCGTGGCAGGACGCAGGGCTCATCGTGCTTGCAGCAAATCAAAATGGCCCGCGCGCGCCGATACCGCTGCCGTCGCCGGGCCACCGCATCGCGCCTCGCCGCAGCCCGGGACTCCCGCGCGGAACACCTGCCGCGGGGCCCCGGCGCGCCGGGTACGCCGCCCGCCGGCCGGGACCATGGCCGCCGAGGGGCGAAAAGACTTGGATTATAGGGACATTTTGCGCAATGCGTCAACGTCGAGTGACGCCTGCCGCACCGCCGCCGCGGCATGCGCCGGACGGGAGCCCGCGCCGGGCCGGGGCGCGTGTCGGGCCGGCCCGTGCGCCTCCCGCCGGGGCGCCCGTGCAGGGGCCTTCGCGGGGAGGCCGTGGCGGCGGACGCCGGGTCAGTCGTAGCGGAACGGCGTCGACCGTTCGAGGCGGCGCATCCGGGCCTCGAGGTCAGCCCGGTCGACCGAGCCCGCAAGAGCGCGTTCCACGTCCCGCTGACGCGCGCGCCACATGGCGTTCTCCAGCCGCTCGACGAGCGAGCGTCCGGTCCGGGGGGCGCGCGGCGGTGTTGCCCCGACACCCGTCGGGCGCCAGGAAAGGTGATGCGCCAGCAGGTCGAACATCGACGCCAGCGGGGTCGCGGGGGCGGTTAGTGAGTGCTTCATTGCGGATCCTTTCCGGCCGATGGGCTCGTGGAAGCGTGGGGCGCGGTTTTGCCGCGGCGCACAGCAGCATCATCGTGGCGAGCCGGATGGAATTCAAATCATTCATTTGGATCAATGAGATAACGATGGCGGATCGACCGGCATTGAAATGTTGCGCTGCAGCATCCATACTTGAAGCAGGATGCTGCCGAACCGCCACGCGATGGAGCTCTACCAGCTACGCAGCTTCGCGGCCGTCGCCGAGGCCGGGCACCTCACCCGGGCCGCGGAGCGCCTGCACGTGAGCCAGCCGGCGGTGTCGGCTCAGATCCGGTCGCTCGAGGAGGAGTTGGGAGCCGCACTGTTCGAGCGCACGGCGACCGGAATGACGCTGACACAGGCAGGGGCCAGGCTGCTGCCGCTCGCGTTGCGGGTGATCGCGGCGGCGGCGGACATGAAGGCACAGGCGCTGTCGCTCAAGGGCGAGGTCGCCGGCCACCTGCGCGTGGGGACGCTGGCCGATCCCGAGACCCTGCGGCTCGGCGACCTGCTGGCCCGTGCGGTCGAGCGCCACCCGCTGCTCCAGATCGAGCTGCACCACGAGGTCACCGGCGCGGCGTTCGCGAAGGTGCGCGACGGCGCTCTCGATGCGAGCTTCTACTACGGGCCGCTCCACCATCCGGCCGTGGCGTCGCTCGCGCTGCGGCCGCTCGCCTACCGCGTCGCGGTGCCCGCCGCGTGGCGCGACCGGATCGCCGCCGACGACTGGGCGTCGATCGCCGCGCTGCCATGGGTCACGACGCCGCCGATCAGCTCGCACCACGCACTCGCCGCGCAACTGTTCGCGGACCGGGGCACGGCTCCGGCGACGATCGTCGAGGCCGACCACGAGTCGGTGGTGCGCTCGCTCGTGATCGCCGGCGTCGGCGCGGGACTGATGCGCGAGGACCTCGCGCTCGAGTCCGAGCGCGCGGGCGAGGCGCTCGCCTGGCCCGGCGCGCGCCTCGAAACGCCGCTCCAGTTCATCCACGCGCGCGAACGCACCCCGGATCCCGCGGTGGCGGCGCTGGTCGCGCTCGTCGCCGACACCTGGCGCGACGGGCACGCGACCGCGGCGGTCGCGAACGACGCGTCGATGCGCTGACGCGTCGCCGCAAGGCGGCGGCCCGTTCGGGCGCGTCCGCGCCCCGATGCGCCTCCGCGCGCGGGCGAAGACGGGCACCCCGGCCGACGCGGCCACCGCAAGAAAAAGGGGCCGGCGGTCGCCCGCCGGCCCCTCGATCGTCGCGGTCGCGATCAGGCCGCGCTGGCAGAGGCTTCCGCCTTCGCGAGCGCCGCGGCCTGCGCGTCTTCCGCCGCAGCCGTGGCTTCCATCAACGCCGCCTCCGGTCCCAGCGACTTCTGGCGCTTGCGTGCGGTGTGGTGCGCGAGACCGGTGCCCGCCGGGATCAGGCGGCCGACGATGACGTTCTCCTTGAGGCCGCGGAGTTCGTCGCGCTTGCCCATGATCGCCGCCTCGGTCAGCACGCGCGTGGTCTCCTGGAACGACGCCGCCGAGATGAACGAGTCGGTCGACAGCGACGCCTTCGTGATGCCGAGCAGCATGTGCTCGAAGACCGCCGGCTGCTTGCCGTCCGAGGTCGCCTTGTCGTTCTCGTCCAGCAGCTCCGAGCGCTCGACCTGCTCGCCGGGAATGAACTTCGTGTCGCCCGGCTCGAGCACCTGCACGCGGCGCAGCATCTGGCGGACGATCACCTCGATGTGCTTGTCGTTGATCTTCACGCCCTGCAGCCGGTAGACGTCCTGCACCTCGTCGGTCACGTAGCGCGCGAGCTGCTCGACGCCGAGGAGGCGCAGGATGTCGTGCGGGTCCGCCGGGCCGTCGACGATCATCTCGCCCTTGTTCACGACCTGGCCGTCGTGCACGGTGACGTGCTTGTCCTTCGGGATCAGGAACTCGTGCGGCTCGCCGTCGAGGTCGGTGATGACCAGGCGCTGCTTGCCCTTCGTGTCCTTGCCGAACGACACGGTCCCCGTGACCTCCGCGAGCATGCCCGCGTCCTTCGGGGAGCGCGCCTCGAACAGCTCCGCCACGCGCGGCAGGCCGCCCGTGATGTCGCGCGTCTTCGACGTCTCCTGCGGGATCCGCGCCAGCACCTCGCCGACCGCCACCTGCTGGCCGTCCTTCACCGTGATGATCGAGCCCAGCTGGAACGTGATGTTGACCGGATGGTCGCTGCCGGCCAGCATGATCTCGTTGCCGCCGTCGTCCAGCAGCTTGACCTGCGGGCGCACGCCCTTCGCGGACGTGGTCGCGCGGCGCTTCGGGTCGATGACCACGAGCGTCGACAGGCCGGTCACGTCGTCGACCTGCTTGGCGACGGTCACGCCCTCCTCGACGTTCTCGAACTTCACGCGGCCCGCGTACTCGGTCACGATCGGGCGGGCGGTCGCGTCCCACAGCGCCAGCACCTTGCCTGCCTTCACGACGTCGCCGTCCTTCACCTGCAGCGTCGCGCCGTACGGCACCTTGTGACGCTCGCGCTCGCGGCCGTTGTCGTCGTGGATGATCACTTCGCCCGACCGCGCGATCACGATCAGCTCGCCCTTCGCGTTGGTGACGTAGCGCATCAGCGCCGAGAAGCGGATCGTGCCGGCCGACTTGGACTCGATCTGCGAGGCCGCCGCGGTCCGCGACGCCGCGCCGCCGATGTGGAAGGTCCGCATCGTCAGCTGCGTGCCGGGCTCGCCGATCGACTGGGCGGCGATCACGCCGACCGCCTCGCCGACGTTGACGAGGTGCCCGCGGCCGAGGTCGCGACCGTAGCACGTGGCGCACAGGCCGTAGCGCGTGTCGCAGGTGAGCGGCGTGCGCACCTTGACCTCGTCGATGCCGAGCGCCTCGATGCGGTCGACCTCGTCCTCGCCGAGCAGCGTGCCCTTCTCGAACAGCGTCTCCTGCGTCTCCGGGTTGACGACGTCGGCGGCGACGGACCGGCCGAGGATGCGCTCGCGCAGCGGCTCGATCACCTCGCCGCCCTCGACCAGCGCCTTCATCGCCACGCCATTGGACGTGCCGCAGTCGTCCACCGTCACGACCAGGTCCTGCGTCACGTCGACGAGCCGGCGGGTCAGGTAGCCCGAGTTCGCGGTCTTGAGCGCCGTGTCGGCGAGGCCCTTGCGCGCGCCGTGCGTCGAGATGAAGTACTGCAGGACGTTGAGCCCCTCGCGGAAGTTCGCCGTGATCGGCGTCTCGATGATCGAGCCGTCCGGCTTCGCCATCAGCCCGCGCATGCCGGCGAGCTGCCGGATCTGCGCCGCCGAGCCGCGCGCGCCCGAGTCGGCCATCATGAAGATCGAATTGAACGACGGCTGGCGGACCACCTTGCCGTCCCGGTCGGTCACCTCCATCTCGCCGAGCTGGTTCATCATCGCCTTGGCGATGTCGTCGCCGGCGCGTCCCCAGATGTCGACGACCTTGTTGTAGCGCTCGCCCTGCGTGACCAGACCGGACGTGTACTGAGCCTCGATCTCCTTCACTTCCTTCTCGGCCTGCTCGATGATCGCGTGCTTCTGCGCCGGCACGAGCATGTCGTCGGCGGCGAACGAGATTCCGCCGCGCGTCGCGAGGCTGTAGCCCGCCTGCATCAGCTTGTCGGCGAAGATCACCGTCTCGCGCAGCCCGCAGCGGCGGAAGCTCGCGTTGATGAGGCGGCTGATCTCCTTCTTCTTGAGCGGCTTGTTGATGTTCTCGAACGCGAGCCCCGGCGGAAGGATCTCGGAGAGCAGCGCGCGGCCGACCGTGGTCTCGTAGCGCCTGATCGTCTCGGTCCGCGCGCCGTCCTCGGCGTTGCGCTTGCCGACCTCCCGGATCCGCACCGTGATCTTCGCGTGCAGCTCGGCCTGGCGCGACTCGTAGGCGCGCGCCACCTCGGCGACGTCGGAGAAGCGCATGCCCTCGCCCGCGGCGCCGATGCGCTCGCGCGTCGCGTAGTAGAGGCCCAGCACGATGTCCTGCGACGGCACGATGCACGGCTCGCCGTTCGACGGCAGCAGCACGTTGTTCGACGCCAGCATCAGCGTGCGCGCCTCCATCTGCGCCTCGAGCGACAGCGGCACGTGAACGGCCATCTGGTCGCCGTCGAAGTCCGCGTTGAACGCCGTGCAGACGAGCGGGTGGAGCTGGATCGCCTTGCCCTCGATCAGCACGGGCTCGAACGCCTGGATGCCGAGGCGGTGCAGCGTCGGTGCGCGGTTGAGCAGCACCGGATGCTCGCGGATCACGTCCTCGAGGATGTCCCAGACCACCGGCTCCTGGCTTTCGACCATCTTCTTCGCGGCCTTGATCGTGGTCGCGAGGCCCATCGTCTCGAGCTTGTTGAAGATGAACGGCTTGAAGAGCTCCAGCGCCATCAGCTTCGGAAGGCCGCACTGGTGCAGCTTGAGCTGCGGCCCCACGACGATGACCGAGCGTCCCGAGTAGTCGACGCGCTTGCCGAGCAGGTTCTGGCGGAAGCGCCCGCCCTTGCCCTTGATCATGTCCGCGAGCGACTTGAGCGGCCGCTTGTTGGCGCCGGTCATCGCCTTGCCGCGGCGGCCGTTGTCCAGCAGCGAGTCGACCGCCTCCTGCAGCATCCGCTTCTCGTTGCGGACGATGATGTCCGGCGCCTTGAGCTCGAGCAGCCGCTTCAGGCGGTTGTTGCGGTTGATCACGCGCCGGTACAGGTCGTTGAGGTCGGACGTGGCGAACCTGCCCCCGTCCAGCGGCACCAGCGGCCGCAGCTCGGGCGGCAGCACCGGCAGCACCTCGAGGATCATCCACTCGGGCTTGATGCCCGACTTGTGGAACGCCTCGAGCACCTTGAGTCGCTTCGCGATCTTCTTGATCTTGGTGTCCGAGCCGGTCGTCTCGAGCTCCTTGCGCAGCTTGTCGATCTCATGGTTGACATCGAGGCTCTTCAGGAGCTCGCGGATGCCCTCCGCGCCCATCGACGCCTGGAAGTCGTCGCCGTGCTGCTCGACCTTCGCCAGGTAGTCGTCCTCGGTCAGCAGCTGGCCGCGGTTGAGCGGCGTGAGCCCCGGGTCGGTCACGACGAACGCCTCGAAGTAGAGCACGCGCTCGATGTCGCGCAGCGTCATGTCCAGCACCATGCCCATGCGCGAGGGCAGGCTCTTCAGGAACCAGATGTGCGCGACCGGGCTCGCCAGCTCGATGTGGCCCATGCGCTCGCGGCGCACCTTGGCGAGCGTCACCTCGACACCGCACTTCTCGCAGATCACGCCGCGGTGCTTGAGCCGCTTGTACTTGCCGCACAGGCACTCGTAGTCCTTGACCGGCCCGAAGATCTTCGCGCAGAACAGGCCGTCGCGCTCGGGCTTGAACGTGCGGTAGTTGATCGTCTCCGGCTTCTTGACCTCGCCATACGACCACGAGCGGATCTTCTCGGGCGAGGCGAGCCCGATCTTGATCGCGTCGAATTCCTCTTCCTGCGTGACCTGCTTGAACAGATCCAGAAGTGCTTTCATCGAACTCTCCGAGTTCCGCCGCCATCACCGAGCCGGTGACGACGCGCGACTTGATGTCCCTGATGCCTGATCCCTGGCCGCCGGTCCCTGGAACGCGACGCTAGTCGCGCTCCATGTCCACGTCGATGGCGAGCGACCGGATTTCCTTCACCAGCACGTTGAACGACTCCGGCATGCCGGCCTCGATCTTGTGCTCGCCCTTGACGATGTTCTCGTAGACCTTGGTGCGGCCGTTCACGTCGTCGGACTTCACCGTCAGCATTTCCTGCAGCGTGTACGCCGCGCCGTAGGCCTCGAGCGCCCACACCTCCATCTCTCCGAAGCGCTGGCCGCCGAACTGCGCCTTGCCGCCGAGCGGCTGCTGCGTGACGAGGCTGTACGGGCCGGTCGAGCGCGCGTGCATCTTGTCGTCGACCAGGTGGTGCAGCTTCAGCATGTGCATGTAGCCCACCGTGACCTCGCGGTCGAACGCCTCGCCGGTGCGCCCGTCGTGCAGCCGGACCTGGCCCGAGGTCGGAAGCCCCGCGAGCCTGAGCATGCCCTTGATCTCCTCCTCGGTCGCGCCGTCGAACACCGGCGTGGCGAACGGAACGCCGCCGCGCAGGTTCTCCGCGAGGCGCACGATGTCGCCGTCGTCGAGCTGGTCCAGCGTCTCGGGGCGCCCGGTCGAGTTGTAGATGAGCTCGAGCAGCTTGCGCAGGTCCGCGGCCTTCGCCTGCCGGCGCAGCTCCTCGTCGATCCTGCGTCCCAGGCCCTTCGCGGCCCAGCCCAGGTGCACCTCGAGGATCTGCCCGACGTTCATCCGCGACGGCACGCCGAGCGGATTGAGCACGATGTCGACCGGCGTGCCGTCCGCCATGTACGGCATGTCCTCGACCGGCACGATCTTCGACACGACGCCCTTGTTGCCGTGGCGGCCCGCCATCTTGTCGCCCGGCTGCAGGCGGCGCTTGACGGCGACGTACACCTTCACCATCTTCTGGACGCCCGGCGGCAACTCGTCGCCCTGCGTGAGCTTCTTCTTCTTCAGCTCGAACATCGCGTCGAACTGCTCGCGCAGCTTGGCGAGCGAGTCCTTCATCGCCTCGAGCTGCTGCGCCGACTCCTCGCCGGCGAGGCGGATCTCGAACCAGTCGTAGCGGTTGACGCCCTCGAGGTAGTCCCGCGTGATCTTGGTGCCCTTCGCGATGCGCTTCGGCCCGCCGTTCACGGTCTTGCCGACGAGCAGCTTCTCGATGCGCGCGAACGCGTCGTTCTCGACGATGCGGAGCTGGTCGTTCAGGTCCTTGCGGTAGCCCTTGAGCTCGTCCTCGATGATCTGCTGGGCGCGCTTGTCGCGCTCGATGCCCTCGCGCGTGAACACCTGCACGTCGATGACCGTGCCGGAGATGCCGGACGGCACGCGCAGGCTGGTGTCCTTCACGTCCGACGCCTTCTCGCCGAAGATCGCCCGGAGCAGCTTCTCCTCGGGCGTCAGCTGGGTCTCGCCCTTCGGCGTCACCTTGCCGACCAGCACGTCGCCGGCCTCGACCTCCGCGCCGATGTAGACGATGCCGGCATCGTCGAGGCGGCCCAGCTGCGACTCGCCGAGCGAGCTGATGTCGCGCGTGATCTCCTCGGGCCCGAGCTTGGTGTCGCGGGCGACGATCGAGAGCTCTTCGATGTGGATCGACGTGTAGCGGTCGTCGCCGACGACGCGCTCGCTGATCAGGATCGAGTCCTCGTAGTTGTAGCCGTTCCACGGCATGAACGCGACGAGCATGTTCTGCCCGAGCGCGAGCTCGCCGAGGTCGGTCGAGGCGCCGTCGGCGATGACGTCGTGGCGCGCGATCTGGTCGCCGACCTGCACCAGCGGCCGCTGGTTGATGTTGGTGTTCTGGTTGCTGCGCTTGTACTTGACCAGGTTGTAGATGTCGACGCCGACGTCGCCGGCGGCGGTCTCCGGGTCGTTGACCCGCACGACGATCCGGCTCGCGTCCACGTAGTCGACCTTGCCTCCGCGGCGCGCCATCACGGCCGTGCCGGAGTCGACCGCCGCGGTCCGCTCGATGCCCGTGCCCACCAGCGGCTTCTCGGGCCGCAGGCACGGCACCGCCTGGCGCTGCATGTTGGAACCCATCAGCGCGCGGTTCGCGTCGTCGTGCTCGAGGAACGGGATCAGCGACGCGGCCACCGACACGATCTGCGACGGCGCGACGTCCATGTACTCGACCTTGTCGGGCGACGAGAGCGTGAACTCGTTGCGGCTGCGCACCGACACCAGCTCGTCGGCGAGCTTTCCCTTCGCGTCGATCTTGGCGTTCGCCTGCGCGATCACGAACTGCGACTCCTCGATCGCCGACAGGTACTGGATGTCGTCGGTCACCTTGCCGCTGTTGACCTTGCGGTACGGCGTCTCGAGGAATCCGTACTCGTTCGTGCGGGCAAAGAGCGCGAGCGAGTTGATGAGGCCGATGTTCGGGCCCTCGGGAGTCTCGATCGGGCACACCCGGCCGTAATGCGTCGGGTGCACGTCGCGCACCTCGAACCCCGCCCGCTCGCGCGTGAGGCCGCCCGGCCCGAGCGCCGAGACGCGCCGCTTGTGCGTGATCTCGGACAGCGGGTTGGTCTGGTCCATGAACTGCGAGAGCTGCGAGGACCCGAAGAACTCCTTGATGGCGGCCGAGATCGGCTTCGCGTTGATGAGGTCGTGCGGAAGCAGGTTGTCGCTTTCGGCCTGGCCGAGGCGCTCCTTCACCGCGCGCTCGACGCGCACCAGTCCGGAACGGAACTGGTTCTCGGCGAGCTCGCCTACCGACCGCACGCGGCGGTTGCCGAGGTGGTCGATGTCGTCGATCTCGCCGCGGCCGTTGCGAAGGTCCACGAGGATCTTGATGACGGCGATGATGTCCTCGTTGGCGAGCGTGCCCGTGCCCTTGAGCTCCTCGCGGCCGACACGCCGGTTGAACTTCATCCGGCCGACGGCGGACAGGTCGTAGCGCTCCTCGGAGAAGAACAGCCCGTGGAACAGCGCCTCGACCGCGTCCTCGGTCGGCGGCTCGCCGGGGCGCATCATCCGGTAGATCGCCACCTTCGCGGCGTACTGGTCGGGCGTGTCGTCCCCCTTGAGCGTCTGCGCGATGAACGGGCCCTGGTCGAGGTCGTTCGTGTAGATCGTGTGGATCTCCTGCACGCCGGCGTCGGCCAGCTTCTTCAGGAGTTCCTCGGTGACCTCGTCGTTCGCCTTCGCGACCACCTCGCCGGTCGACTTGTCGACGACGTTCCGGGCGACCGTGCGGCCGAGCACGTAGTCGGCGGGAACGGGGATGCGCTTGACGCCGCCGTCGGCGAGCTCGCGCACGTGGCGCGCGGTGATGCGCTTGTCCTTCTGCACGACGACCTTGCCTTCCTTGCCGGTCACGTCGAAGCGGGCGATCTCGCCGCGCAGGCGCTCCGGAACGAAGTCGAGCTCGATGCCGCGCGTGCCGAAGTGGAATGCGTCGAAGTCGAAGAACGTGCGCAGGATCTCCTCGTTGTTGAGGCCGATCGCCTTCAGCAGCGTGGTCACCGGCATCTTGCGGCGGCGGTCGACGCGGAAGAACAGGAAGTCCTTCGGGTCGAACTCGAAGTCCAGCCACGAGCCGCGGTAGGGGATCACGCGGGCGGAGAACAGCAGCTTGCCCGAGCTGTGCGTCTTGCCCCGGTCGTGCTCGAAGAACACGCCCGGCGAGCGGTGCAGCTGCGAGACGATGACGCGCTCGGTGCCGTTGATGATGAACGACCCGTTCTCGGTCATGAGCGGGATCTCGCCCATGTAGACCTCCTGCTCCTTCACCTCCTTGACCGTCGGCTTCGGCGCCTCCTTGTCCATCAGCACCAGACGCACCTTCGCGCGGAGCGCCGAGCAGAACGTGAGCCCGCGCTGCTGGCACTCGACGACGTCGAACGCGGGGGACAGCAGCGAGAAGCTCACGAACTCGAGCCGGGCGTTGCCCGAGTGGCTCGAGATCGGGAAGATCGACGTGAACGCGGCCTGCAGGCCCTCGTTCTTGCGCGCGTCGGGCGCGGTGTCGGCCTGCAGGAAGGCGCGGTAGGACGCGAGCTGCGTCTCGAGCAGGAAGGGCACGCGCAGGACGCTCGCGCGCTTCGCGAAGCTCTTGCGGATGCGCTTCTTCTCGGTGAACGTGTAGGGAACGGACGGTGTGGTCGCCATGGGCTGGGTCGATCCTTCTTGCGGTTCGATGCCGCGGCGCGCGGGCCGCGTCGGACCACGGAGGCGTCGGTCGCCGCGCGGTCGCTCACTTCGACTGTCCGGGGGCGTTGCGCCCCTGGCCTGGTGGCTGGCCTCTACCAGCCGCTGGCGGACGACGTGCCCCATTGCGGGGGAACGCCCGACCAAACCCGTCTTCCGCAGTCGCGTCGGATGACGAAGCACAGGAGACTGTCGCGAGCCCCCTGTGCTTCGTCCCCTCGTGTCCGAGGGAACGACGCGCGAACCGGTCTATATGCGGCCGATCCGCTGCTCCTTCAACCCCGCTTCCCGACCGGCAGATCGCTCCGCCCGCCACGCGGGTTGTCCCGCCTGCGGGAATCGTCGGGCTTCGCCCGCGATTTCCGCCCCTGCATCCGGCAGTCAGCCGGGTGATTCGTCCAGGAGGCTCGGCCGGAAGGCCCCGCGCCTCCTCTGCCCCAGCGCAACCCGGCAGTCAGCCCGGGGATTCTTCCAGGAGGCGCGGCCGGATGGCCTCGCGCCTCCTCCGACTCACCTACTTGATCTCCACTTTTGCGCCGGCCTCCTCGAGCTTCTTCTTGGCGGCTTCGGCATCGGCCTTCGGGACGCCTTCCTTGACCGGCTTCGGCGCGCCGTCGACCAGGTCCTTGGCCTCCTTGAGGCCGAGGCTCGTGAGCTCGCGCACCGCCTTGATGACGTTGACCTTGTTCTCGCCGGTGGCGATGAGGACGACCGTGAACTCGGTCTGCTCTTCCGCCGCGGCGGCGGGTGCGCCGGCGGCCGGGGCGGCGACCGCGACCGCGGCAGCGGCCGAGACGCCGAACTTGTCTTCCATCGCCTTGATGAGCTCCGACAGCTCGAGAACGGTCATCGAGGAGATCTTGTCGAGGATTTCAGTCTGGACAGCGGACATCGTGGACTCCTGGTTTGTCTGGATTGGATCGTTGGGATTCGAATGCGGGTCGCTTTCGCGTCAGGCGGCGGGCTTCGCGTCGCGCACGGCCGCGAGCGTCCGGACGAACCTGCCCGGGACCTCGTTCAGCGTGCGGACCAGCTTCGCGACCGGCGCCTGCATCGTTCCCATCAGCTTCGCGATCAGTTCCTCGCGCGAGGGGAGCGAGGCCAGCACGGCGACGTCCTTCGCGGACATCACCTTGCCCGGCATCGCGCCTGCGGTGATCACGAGCTTCTCGTGGCCCTTGGCGAAGTCGTTCAGGACCTTCGCCACCGCCACCGGGTCGCTGCCGATGCCGTACGTGAGCGGTCCGACCATGCTGTCGGCCAGCTTCTCGAACGGCGTGCCGGTCACGGCGCGGCGCACCAGGGTGTTCTTGACCACCCTGAAGTACACGCCGGACGCCCGTGCCTTCGCGCGGAGCTGCGTCATGGCGGATACGGGCATGCCGCGGTTTTCCGCAAGCACGATCGCCTGCGCCGTGGACACCTGTTTCGCGACTTCCGCGACCACCGCTTCCTTCTTCTGAAGATCGAGACTCAAGCTCACCTCCGAGTTTCCGGGAGGCCGCCGGCGTTTCGTCCGCCGGATCGGGCTCCCACCATCGCGCCGCGGGCTCGCGTCGCCGCTCGCCCGTCGCGCCCTGCGGTGACCTTGCGTCCAGGAATGTCCTGTCCTAAGGGCACCATCTGCGCTGGATCAGGAATCAGAGGTCGGGAATCGGCAACGACCCCGCAACCCGACGTGACGCCTGTTTTGAGCGACCTGCTCCAGCGGTCTTTGACGGCCCGCCGGTCGATGCTGCCGACCGGCGCTCCCTCAACTGATACCTGATACCTGATACCCGATACCCGATCAGTGCGTCGCCGTCTGCACGATGTTGAGGCTCGCGGTGTCGACGCGAACGCCAGCCCCCATCGTGGACGAGACGCTGATCTTCTTGAAATAGATGCCCTTCGCCCCTTGCGGCTTCGCCTTGCCGAGCGCGTCGATCAGCGCCGCCAGGTTGGCCTTGAGCTGCTCGGGCGTGAACGACGCGCGCCCGATCGTGCACTGGATGATGCCGGCCTTGTCGGTGCGGTACTGCACCTGGCCCGCCTTCGCGTTCCTCACGGCGCCCGCCACGTCGGCGGACACGGTGCCGACCTTCGGGTTCGGCATGAGGCCGCGGGGGCCCAGGATCTGGCCCAGCTGGCCGACGACCTTCATCGCGTCCGGCGACGCGATGACGACGTCGAAATCCATGTAGCCTTCCTTGATCTTCGCCGCGAGGTCGTCGAACCCGACGACGTCGGCGCCGGCCTCGGCGGCCTGCTTCGCCTTGTCGCCCTGCGCGAACACGGCCACGCGCACCTTTTTGCCGGTGCCGGACGGGAGCACGACCGAGCCGCGGACGGTCTGGTCGGACTTCTTCGCGTCGACGCCGAGGTTGACGGCGACGTCGACCGACTCGTCGAACTTGGCCACGGCGGTCTCCTTGACGAGCTTCAACGCGTCGTCGACCGGATAGGCCTTGCTGCGATCCACCTGTCCGCGGACCGTCTTCATGCGCTTCGACATGCGCGGTGTCTTCTGTTCGGCGGCCATGGTCACTTCACCCCTTCGACGACGATGCCCATGGAACGGGCGCTGCCCGCGATCGTGCGCACCGCCGCGTCGAGGTCCGCCGCGGTCAGGTCGGGCTGCTTCGCCCTGGCGATTTCCTCGGCCTGCGCGCGCGTGAGCTTGCCGACCTTGTCGGTATGCGGCCTGGGAGAGCCCTTGTCGACCTTCGCCGCCTTCTTGATCAGCACGGTGGCCGGCGGCGTCTTCATCACGAACGTGAAGCTCTTGTCCGCGTACGCCGTGATCACGACCGGGATCGGCAGCCCGGCTTCCATCTTCTGCGTCTGCGCGTTGAACGCCTTGCAGAATTCCATGATGTTGAGGCCGCGCTGGCCGAGCGCGGGGCCGATCGGCGGCGACGGATTCGCCTTGCCTGCCGGCACCTGAAGCTTGATGAAACCGACGACTTTCTTCGCCATCTTCGTCTCCTGTGGGTGCAGTCGGACGCTTGCGCGTCCTCCCCGTTGTCAGATGTCAGTTGTCAGATGTCAGAAACGCGCGGCTCGCCCGCGCTGACATCCGACATCCGACATCCGACATCTGAAATCGCTACGCCTTTTCCACCTGGGAAAAGTCCAGTTCCACCGGCGTCGACCGTCCGAAGATCGACACCGATACCTTGAGCTTGCTCTTCTCGTAGTTCACGTCCTCGACGTTGCCGTGGAAGTCGGTGAACGGGCCTTCCTTGACGCGCACCGCCTCGCCGGTCTCGAACAGCACCTTCGGACGCGGCTTCTCGGCGCCTTCCTGCACCTGCCGCAGGATCGCGTCGACCTCCTTCTGCGAGATCGGCGTGGGCCGGTTCGCGGTCCCGCCGACGAAGCCGGTCACCTTGGGCGTGCTCTTCACCAGGTGCCAGGTGTCGTCGGTCATCTCCATCTCGACCAGCACGTAGCCCGGGAAGAACTTCCGCTCGGACGTCGCCTTCTGTCCGCCCTTCATCTCGACCACTTCCTCGACCGGCACCAGGATCTGCCCGAACTGCTCGGACATGCCCGAGCGCTTGATGCGCTCGGTCAGCGTGCGCTGCACGCTCTTCTCGAAGCCCGAATACGCGTGAACGACGAACCAGCGCTTGCTCATGGGGATTCCTCCCTCGGGCTCGGCGCCCTTCGGGCCGCCCTGCGAACGCGGGGTCTTCTGCCCGGCGGCGCTCATGCGGCCCCCGTGCCGGTGATCAGCTTGACGATCCACGCGAGCACCGTGTCGACCGAGAACAGGAACAGCGCCATCACGACGACGAACACGAACACCACCCCGGTCATCTGCATCGTTTCCTTGCGAGTCGGCCACGCGACGCGCCCGGCTTCCTGCCAGGCGTCGTGCGCGAACGCGTAGAACGTCTTGCCCGGCGCGGAGAGCCAGGCGACGCCGCCCGCGGCCACGAGGCCGCCCAGCACCATCAGCACGCGCAGCACCAGCGGCACGTCCGGCAACGCGTAGTAGCCCCACAGGCCCAGCACGACGCAGCCGAATGCCAGCGCGATCTTGAATTTGTCCATGTCGTGAATCAGCAATCAGAGGTCGGGGATCGGAGGCGTCCGCGGTTGCCGCGGCCCGGCGCGGGACGCGGTGCCCGGTCTTCGCAAACGCTCCGACAGTCGCCTTCCATTCGCTCCGATGTCCGCTTTCGTCCTTTGGTTCGTCCTGCCGGTCCGGTCCAGCGGTCCGGGGTCGCGCACCGCGGTCTCCCACGGCTCGTTGCCGCGTCCCCGGGAGACACGCGCGCCGCCGACCGCTGTTCCCGGACTCCTGATCCCTGAGACTGGCAGGCCAGGAGGGAATCGAACCCCCAACCTGCGGTTTTGGAGACCGCCGCTCTGCCAATTGAGCTACTGGCCTGGATCAGGGATCAGGGATCGGGGATCAGGGGTCGGCAACGCCGCTCGCACCGCGCCCGTCGTTCTATGCCGCTCCTTTGAATCGTCCGATTCCTGATCCCTGAACCGTGATTGCCGTTACTCGATGACCTTGGCCACCACGCCGGCGCCCACCGTCCGCCCGCCCTCGCGGATCGCGAACCGCAGCCCCTCCTCCATCGCGATCGGCGCAATCAGCGTCACCGTCATCCCGATGTTGTCCCCGGGCATCACCA
>CAJPFI010000035.1 GCA_905339295.1 Burkholderiales bacterium | reverse complement strand
TCAGCAGTTCAAGTTGACGCTGACCGCCAGCAACTTGATGCGACTGGGTCGAATGTCGATCGCGGTACCCGCGGGAGCGCCTGCGTGAAGGCGCGAAACGGCGGCCGGAGAAGCGAACGCGACGCGCCGACAGCGGGCCGGTGAAACCAGATCGCGCCGAACCCTGTCGTCGAAATTCCCCCGCCTCGTTGCTCATCATCGTTTTCTGAGTGCTTTTCAACAACCTGTTAGGCACTGCGCCCCTTTGCGCCATGCTTTCGCTCCAGAGCCTTCGTCGCTTAACTGAACAGACCCCGCAATATCCGCTGATCTATACTCGCGCGTTCCCGTGACAACTGTTGGAGAGCTTCCGTGGCGTTCCCTTCTCTCAAGCAGGTAGGCGATGCGTTGCTGGTCTTCATCTACGAAAATGGAGGCGAGCAACATGCCGTCGGAGCTGCAGCTACCTATGTCCCACTGGCCG
Organism: Burkholderiales bacterium; assembly: GCA_905339295.1. Lineage (GTDB taxonomy): Bacteria > Pseudomonadota > Gammaproteobacteria > Burkholderiales > Casimicrobiaceae > VBCG01. The sequence continues at coordinate 81,686 of CAJPFI010000035.1, read as the reverse complement.
ACCGGGTAGGCCTGTCACCTGCCGAGCGAACGGTTTCGCGGCGCGAACTTTATGGTGACAATCGCTCCGAACCTGCGTGGCACAGTAGCGTTCAGTATGCGCGACGCGCTCTCCTGAAGGCCGGCCTTCTGTCAACGGACGCGAAGGTCGGCGTTTGGATGCTTTCGAGCGAAGGTGTAAGCGCCGCCGAGCGTCTCATCGCACAAAGGGATGCACGCTCTCACCGCTCGTCATCGTCCTCATCATCAGGTGGCAGCGGGACCGGTTCGGGAGGCTGACCCATGTCGTCCAGGACCGTCGTGCCGCTGATCACCGGCGCGTTGATGAGGGCTTGTATGACTTCGACTGCGATCTGATCCGCAGTTTCAGACCTTTCAGCGCATTTGGCTGCCCATGCTCTGCCGGGATGCAGCACGTCCCATCGAGGCCGCAGCCCTTCGAACCTTCCCTTGCCGGGTGTGTGGTTCCCAAAACCGTCAAGAACCTGGTTCCATACGGGCACGAATCGCGCGATTAACAGCGACTCACCAAGTGGAATCCAGATGTCATCAACTACGAGGAAGCGACAGTAGAAATCCTCGACATCGAGATTCTTTGCGTCTCGTATGCTGCGTGCGTGCTGGCGCAGCCGAGATACCAGCACCCTGCCGGGGGTGTTGTCGAGACCTACATTTCCCTTTCGCGCACCTTTGGGGACCGCTCTCCCTACATAGATGGGTGCTTCAAAGCGACCCTCGGGATTGCGCTCTACCAGCTTGGAGTACGGCATGAAGCTGCCGGTGTAATAGATCGCATAAATTCCAGCGCCGTTGAACGAGGGCAAGTCAGCCAAAGGGTGTACGGGCCGTGCGAGCATGGCATCGGCGACGCTGGCTCCCAAGTTCTTGCGGTCGAGCGGGTTGTAGGGCGCGATCTCGAACGGTGTAAGCGCATTTGCGACTCGCGCTTTCTTTGCAGCGCGTTTGCCCCCCGCCTTTTTGGCAGGACTCATTGTCGCTGCCGACGCATCTTGGAAATGAGTTGCACGGTGTCGCACTCGATTAGCTTCGCGGCGACGCTTGATGCGACCACTTGGGCAAGCATCACGGGAACGGCGTTGCCGAGCTGGCGCATGGTCTCGGACCATGATCCATGGAAGACGTATCCGTCGGGAAACGTTTGCAATCGAGCGGATTCGCGCACGGTGAAGTAGCGCACCTCACCAGAGGGCTTGACCATCATGTTCTCCCCGCCGGGTACCCCGTGGTCGCCTGCTTTGAGGGTTTTCGCGGGAAGATCCAATGGGCTGCCTGTATGCCCGTGATAGGAGCGTGCGCCTGATTGAAAGCGGTGGTTCCGGAAGAAATCCCCTGTCTTGCAAGACTGCGGGTCAGGCACATCCGAGAGCGCATCGCGCACTGTGCGCCAACGTTTGGGTGGTGGCGCGTCAACTGTTAGCTCCCGCTGCGCCAATCGTGGCAGACGGTCTTTGATGGTGTCGGGAACGCTGGGCCTGTGTTTGCGGGCGACCTTGTGCTCCTCCCAATAGTCACCTGTGACGTACTGCTCTACGAGCAAGTCCGGGTATGAATGCGTCTCGCGGGGGAAGCTCCACTCAATACCCAGATCATCACGAAAGCCGACCATGAACACCCGCTCTCGACGTTGCGGCACACCGTAATCGGCCGCATTGACCAATGTCGTGACCAAGTTGTACGCAAGGTGGCGACCGTCATGCAGTCGTCCGCTGGTCTTCTCCACTTGGAGACGTTCGAGGTGGTCTCGCCAATCCTCGGCCGGCCGCTTCACGACTTCTGGGAACTCGAACTGCAACTGGATGTACTGGAAGTAGTCGTAAAACGCCGACCGCGTTAGTCCCTTTACGTTTTCCACGATGAAAGCGCGGGGCTTCAATCGCCTGACGATCTCCACTGTTGCGGGGAACATGTCACGCTCATCGTCGTGCGCGCGGTGCTTCCCGCCCATTGAGAACGGTTGGCAGGGGGGGCCGCCCGCAACCAAGTCGATGCCCTCGGGGATGCCGACCATGTCCCACTTGCGAACATCGCCGGGAATGAGAGGCCACTGTTGCACCAACGGGAATCCGCGCTGTTTGTTCTCGCGAATCGTGTCGCACGCCCACTTGTCCCATTCGATCACGGCCAACGGCGCGAAGCCCGCCAACCCCACTCCCATGGCAAGTCCGCCGGCTCCTGCGAACAGCTCAACAGCCTGCATTCGTCCTCCCGTTCAAAAACCTCGCGATGTTTCGTTGGAGCATCGCTGAATCCGATGTCTCGCATTCCCAGACCACAAGAACGAACCACCCGAGCTGTTCGAGTTGTTGACGGACCATTTCGTCGCGGCGACGGTTGGCTTCCAGTTTTGGTTTCCAGAACTCCAAGCGAGACTTCGGCAGCCGAGCAAGCTTGCACCCCGGATGCCGATGCCAAAAGCAGCCATGGACAAATACCACCTTCTTGCGAGAAGCGAAGACCAAGTCGGGCTTGCCCGGCAGTTTCGCGTCGTGAAGACGGTATCGAAAGCCTGACAGGTGTGTCAGGCGCCGGACTCGCAACTCCGGCCCGGTGTCTTTGGAGCGCACGCGCGACATCCGTTCGCTCCGCATCTGCTTGGTGAGCGTATCCACCTGACCACTTTGACTCTACTGATTGGTCGTCATGGGAGCAATGCGCGGGCGAGCTTTCGCGATGAGGGAATTACTCTCCGTGTGGTGCCGGCGGTACGGGCGAGAGGTGACACCGCGCTGTGTCTTAGCGCTGTGTCATCAGTGAGTGATTACTTTCGCCGGAGGCCGCGTGCAGACTCCATCAGCGGGTGGCAAATAGATTGGTGGAGACGAGGAGGATCGAACTCCCGACCTTCGCATTGCGAACGCGACGCTCTCCCAGCTGAGCTACGTCCCCACGGAGCCGATAAGTATAGCGTGGGCCGCCGGAGGCGGCAATTGGCGCATCCGGCGCAATGGGGCCAGTATGAGCGCAGGAGTCAGCCGGACATTTTCTGGGCCTTTGATTCGAGGCGGAATCTTCGGCCCGAAGTCGGGTCTCATGAAGATGATCGATGCGAGCCGGGCGGCGAGTGCGCGACACGCGGCGCATCTCGCCCGAAGTGCGCGACGTCGATGCGCGCGTCGACAAAACGATCGCCGGATCAATGTGTTACGCGGTCGGCGAGCGAGCCTGTCGGTTGAACCCATGAACGTGAGGCCGCGCGCAGGCCTTGCGTTCCCATACTCACGTCATGTTTTTCAGGAGTACGCCATGGCCATCGCAACCACGACCACAACCCATTCCCCGCTTGCGCAATCCGTTCCCGACATGGCCAGCCAGGCCGCAGACAAGGCGCACGAAGCGATCGACCGCACGGCCGACAAGATCAAGCCGGTGGTGACCAAGCTCGCGGACGCCGCGCATCACACGATCGACCGCGTCGCCGAAAAGGCGATTCCGGCGGCCGAGTGGGCGCAAACGACTGCGCAAAGGACGAGCAACTCGACGGCGCGGCTGGTCGACCAGTGCGGCTCGGCGGTGCGCGAGCGGCCGCTCGTGTCGGTCGCCGCCGCGATGGCGATCGGCTATTTCATCGGCCGGTTGATGCGCTGAAGGTCTTTCCGCCGCCGCCCCTCGCGTTCGTGCGGGTTCCTCGAAGGACCGCACGGCACGCCCGGGGAGCGGAGGCGGCATTGCCCTGCTCCGGCGTCAGGGAAGTCGCCGGACGTCGATGCCCGGGTCGAGACCGGCGATCCGCTCGACCGGGTCGCGAGTTGCGTGCGGGATGCCAAACGCCGAGGCGAACGCGGCGTGTCGCCGGGCCCCGTCGTCGGAGTCGTCGGTGCGCTGCCTGGCGGTTCCGTGTTCTCGCCGCTGTCCGCGTCGCGATGATCAGCGCGGGCGACCTCGCTGCCGCCGGCTGGCGGTGCGGCGTGCCCCGAGCTACGGCAGCAGGACGCCCGCGTCGACGTCGGCGAGCCGCGTCCTGCCGCAGAACGCCATCGTGAGGTCGAGCTCCCGGTGGAGGATCTCCAGCGCCCTGGTGACGCCGGCCTCGCCCATCGCGCCCAGCCCGTAGACCATCGCGCGGCCGACGTAGGTGCCGCGCGCGCCCAGCGCCCACGCCTTCAGCACGTCCTGGCCCGAGCGGATGCCGCCGTCCATGTGCACCTCGATGCGCGACCCGACCGCGTCGGCGATCGCGGGCAGCGCGCGGATGCTCGACTCGGCGCCGTCGAGCTGGCGGCCGCCGTGGTTGCTGACGATCAGCGCGTCGGCGCCGGAGTCCGCGGCGATCCTCGCGTCCTCGACGTCCTGGATGCCCTTCAGGATCAGCTTGCCGCCCCAGCGGTTCCTGATCCACTCGACGTCCTTCCACGACAGGCGCGGATCGAACTGCTTCGCCGTCCACTCCGACAGCGACCCCATGTTCTCGACGCCCTTCACGTGGCCGATGATGTTGCCGAAGCCGCGGTGCCTGGTGCCCAGCATGCCGAGGCACCAGCGTGGCTTGGTCAGGAGGTTGATCAGGTTCGCGAGCGTCGGCTTCGGCGGCGCGGACAGCCCGTTCTTCAGGTCCTTGTGGCGCTGGCCGAGGATCTGCAGGTCGAGCGTCAGCATCAGCGCGCCGCACTTCGCGGCCTTCGCGCGGTCGATCAGGCGCTCGATGAAGTCGCGGTCGCGCATCACGTAGAGCTGGAACCAGAACGGTTTCGTCGTGGCGGCCGCGACGTCCTCGATCGAGCAGATGCTCATCGTCGAGAGCGTGAACGGAATGCCGAACTTCTCGGCCGCGCGCGCCGCGTGGATCTCGCCGTCGGCGTGCTGCATGCCGGTGAGCCCCACCGGCGCGATCGCGACGGGCATCGCGACGTCGATGCCGACCATCGTCGTCGCGACCGAGCGCTGGTCGATGTCGACCGCGACGCGCTGGCGGAACTTGTAGCGACCGAAATCGGCTTCGTTCGCGCGGTAGGTGCCTTCGGTCCACGAGCCCGAGTCCGCGTAGTCGTAGAACATGCGCGGCACGCGCCTCTTCGCGAGGACGCGCAGGTCCTCGATGTTGGTGATGACGGCCATGGCTCTCCCCCCGGCGAATCGTCGACCTTCGTGACGTCTCGTCAATATGACGGCGCGCGCGCGGGCGCGTCAAGGCGCGCCCGTGGCGGCGTGGACGTTTCGGGAGATACGCACGCGCGCGCGGTCCGCGCGGCGGAGCGATCCCGGGTTGACCGCGGTCAACGCCCGGACGGCGCCGCGCGCCTATCGTGCTACGGTGGCAGGCGGCGGTCCGGCGGGCCGCGCCGGCTCGCGCGATCGGGCCGGCCCCGGCGAAGGAGGAATGGCGTGGATCTGCTGGAATTCGCCCGGGGCCCGGCGCTGGTCTTCGCGCTGGCGGTCTTCGTGCTGGGCACGCTGTGGCGCCTGATCGGCATCCTGAGGCTGCCGCGCCTGCGCGATCGCTCGCCCGCGCGCGAGGGAGCGGCGTCGCCCGCGGCGGGGGCGCTTCATGCCATCGTGCGCGGCATGTGGCCGCGCCGGGCCTTCGCCGCCACGACGCACTTCGCCACGTTCAACGGCTACGCGTTCCACGTGGGGCTCGCGCTCGTGTTCTTCGGCTACGCCCCGCACATCGCGTTCGTGCGCCGGCTCACCGGACTGTCGTGGCCGGCGTTGCCCGACGCCGTCATGTACGTCGCCGCCGGCGTGACCATCGCCTCGCTGCTCGTGGCGCTGGTGTGGCGACTGACCGACCCGGTGCGCCGGACGATCTCGAACGCCGACGACCTGATCAGCTGGACCGTGACGTTCCTGCCGCTCCTCACCGGGATGGCGGCGACGGCCGAGCCCTCGGCGGCCATCCTCGCGCGCAACCAGGTGGTCTACGCGACGCCGCTGGCGCTGCACCTGCTGTCGGCGGAGCTGCTGCTGATCTGGTTCCCGTTCGGCAAGCTGATGCACGCCGTGCTGTTCGCCTTCTCGCGCGGCGCCACCGGCGTGCGCTTCAGCCATCGGGGCGTCGAGGCATGAGCGCGGCGTCCGGACCGACGCCAGGGTTCGACCGGCAGGGCGAACTCGGCGACGAGGCGCGCGTCGACGCCGCGATGAAGAGCTTCGTGCGGGAGTTCGGCGTCACCGCCGCGCTGCACGTGGAGTCGTGCGTGCGCTGCGGCCAGTGCGCCGAGGCCTGCCACTTCTACCGCGCCACCGGCGACGCGAAGTACACGCCGATACGCAAGCTCGAGCCGTTCCGCCGCGCGTACTTCCGCGAGGCCGGGCCGTTCGCGCCGATCGTGCGCGCGCTCAACCTGGTCCGCAAGCCGACCATCGGCGAGCTGGAGCAATGGCAGGAGCTGCTCTTCGACTCGTGCACGATGTGTGGCCGCTGCACGCTGGTGTGCCCGATGGGCATCGACATCGCGGAGCTGGTAAAGGAGGCGCGCCACGGCATGTTCAAGGCCGGGCTGGTGCCCGAGCGGCTCGCGCTGATGGACCGCGCGGCGCGGCAGTGGGGCAGCACCGCGACGCCGGGCGAGGACCTGCCAGACATCCTCGCCGAGGTGTCCGCCGAGCACGGCGTCCCGATTCCCTGCGACCTTCCGAGCGCCGACATCCTCGTCACCGCGGCGCCGGCCGAGCTGGACGCGCACACCAAGTCGCTCGCCGACGCGGCCAGGATCCTCAACCGCATCGGCGCGCGCTGGACGATGCATCGCGAGGGCTTCGACGCCTCCAACATCGGCTTCAACAACGGCGACCTGGCGCTGCAGGAGCGGCTCACGCGCGCGCTGATCGACACCGCGGTGAAGATCGGCGCGAAGACCCTGCTGCTGCCCGAATGCGGGCATGCCTACGGCGCGGCGCGCTGGGAGGCCGCCAGGTGGTATGGCGACGCGCTGCCGGTGCGCATCATCCACATGACCGAGTTCCTCGACGAGCTGATCTCGTCCGGCCGCATCCGCGTGAACAGGATCGGGGCGACCGCGACCTTCCACGATCCGTGCCAGATCGTGCGTCGCGGCGGGCTGGAGGCGGCGGCGCGCCGGGTGCTCGCGGCGCTGGGTTTCGAACTGATCGAATTGCAGGACCACGGCCTGACCGGATACTGCTGCGGCGGCGGCGGAGGCGTGGTGTCGAACCAGCGCGCCGCGCCGCTGCGCTACAAGGTGTTCGACCTCAAGAAAGGGCAGGTCGAGGCCACCGGCGCCGAGCACTTCGTGACGAGTTGCGGCCAGTGCCGCATCACGCTCGAGGCGGGCGCGAGGAACGCCGGATGGGACAAGTCCCCCGAGAGCCTGCTCGAGCTCGTGGCCGACAACCTCGCCGACTGATGCGGTGGCGCCATCCGCGCGCGGCTGCGCAACGTGACGCACGGGCCGCGCAGTGCGACGATCGCCACGATCGACGGCGGTCTCGCGCCGGGCGAGCGCGTGATCGTGTTCCCCGGCGATCGCGTCTCCGGCGGCGCGCGGGTGCGCGTTCGCGCGTCGCAGCCCGGCGCGCGGGCTCGCCGCGCGCGGACTCCCGGCGACTGCCGCGTGCGCGGGGCGGGTGCTACACTCGCCCGCGGAGGCAAGTCCATGTCCCGTCACGTGATTTCGACGCCCGGTGCGCCCGCCGCCATCGGGCCGTACTCGCAGGCGATCCGCACCGGCGACACGCTGTGGATGTCGGGCCAGATCCCGCTCGATCCGCTGTCGATGCAGATCGTCGACGGCGGCATCGACGCGCAGGCCGAGCGCGTGTTCGGCAACATGCGCGCGGTGATCGCAGCCGCCGGCGGTTCGCTCGACGACATCGTGAAGCTCTCGATCCTGCTCGTCGACCTCGGCGACTTCGCGAAGGTGAACGAGATCATGTCCGCGCATTTCCGGCAGCCGTACCCGGCGCGGTCGACCTACCAGGTGGCCGCGTTGCCGCGCGGGGCGCGCATCGAGGTCGAGGCGATCGCGGTGCTGAAGCCGTCCGCCGGCGCGACGCCGGCGCAGACCGGCTGGCGCGAGACGTTCGACCAGACGAAGGGGCAGTGACGGAGGCGGGCACCGTCCTGCCCGGCATGCGAAGCGATGGCTCGCGACCCTGATTCGTCGTGCCGGTGACCGCGGCGAAGAAGCGCGGGGGTCCTGCCCCGAGCGAACCGGCGTCCGGACCCAGGCGGAAGCCGGGGGAAGCCCTCGCCGACAAGCTCACGCGGCTCGGCATCGCGCGCGAGGAGGACCTCGTGCTGCACCTGCCGCTGCGCTACGAGGACCACACCCGGCTCGTTCCGCTCGGCGAGGTCAGGGTCGGCGACACGCTGCAGACCGAGGGAACGGTCGCCAACGTCGACATCCAGTACCGGCCGCGGCGCCAGCTCGTGTGCCTGCTCGAGGACGACGCGGCGCGCGGCGCGCGCGCGCGCCTCGTGCTGCGCTTCTTCTCGTTCTATCCCAGCCAGCAGAAGGCGCTCGCCCAGGGCGCGCGCGTGCGCGTCTACGGCGACGTGCGCGAGGGGTACTTCGGGCCGGAGATCGTGCACCCCCAGTTCAGGGCCGTGCACGAGGGCGCGCCGCTCGCGGATCGGCTGACGCCGGTGTATCCGACGACCGCGGGGCTCTCGCAGGAGACGCTGCGCAGCGTGATCGGACGCGCGATCGCGGCCGATCCGGCGCGGCTCGCCGAGACGCTTCCCGACGAGGTCGTGCGCCGGCGCGCGTTGTGGAAGTTCGGCGACGCGGTTTCGTTCCTGCACGCGCCGCCGCCGCGGCTTTCGGCGATGACGCAGAAGGCGCTCGACGCGCGCACGCACCCGGCGTGGACGCGGCTCAAGTTCGACGAGCTTTGCGCGCAGCAGCTCTCGCTCAAGGCGCATCGCGCCGCACGAGCGAAGCGCAACGCGCCGGTGCTGACCGGCACCGGCGCGCTGACGAGAGCGCTGCTCGACCGCGTCGGCTTCAGGCTCACGCGCGCGCAGGAGCGCGTGTGGCGCGAGATCGCGCACGACCTCAAGCGCTCGATGCCGATGCAGCGGCTCCTGCAGGGCGACGTCGGCGCCGGCAAGACGGTGGTCGCGGCGCTCGCGGCGCTGCAGGCGATCGAGAGCGGCCGGCAGGTCGCGTTCATGGCGCCGACCGAGCTGCTCGCCGAGCAGCACTACCGCAAGCTCGCGGCGTGGCTCGACGGGCTGCCGGTCGAGATCGGGTGGTTGTCGGGGTCGCTGCCCGCGAAGGAGCGCAGGCGCGCGCGAGAGCGGCTCGCGAGCGGCGAGGCGGCCTTCGCGGTCGGGACGCACGCGCTGTTCCAGGAAGGCGTCGAGATGCCGCGGCTCGGCCTGGCGATCGTCGACGAGCAGCACCGCTTCGGCGTCGCGCAGCGGCTCGCGCTGCGCGGCAAGGGGCTCGCCGAGGCGCACCAGCTCATGATGAGCGCGACGCCGATCCCGCGCACGCTCGCGATGACGTTCTACGCCGATCTCGATGTGTCGGTGCTCGACGAGCTGCCGCCGGGCCGCACGCCGGTCGTCACGCGGCTCGTCAACCAGAAGCGCCGCGCGGAGATCGTCGAGCACGTCGGCAGGCGTTGCGCGGCAGGCGCGCAGGTCTACTGGGTGTGTCCGCTGATCGAGGAGAGCGAGAAGCTCGAGCTGCAGACGGCGGTCGCGTTGCATGCCGAGCTCACGGCGGCGTATGGCGGGAGTCGGGCTGAACCCTGGCCCACGGAGGGAGAGCGTCGGGCTGAAGCCCGACCCATGACGGAGGAGCGTCGGGCTGAAGCCTGGCCCAAGGAGGAGGCGCGTCGGGCTGAAGCCCGACCCACAGGGGATGGGAGTCGGGCTGAAGCCTGGCCCAACGAGGGGGAGCGTCGGGCTGAAGCCTGGCCCAAGGAGGAAGAGCGTCGGGCTGAAGCCCGACCCACACGGCCGCCCGGAAAGAAAGAGGGGGCGCATGCGCGCCCCCTCTCCTCGATCGAGGCGCCCTGGCGGGCGCCCTGGTGCCGTCGATCGCCTACCAGAACTTCCAGTTGAGGCTCGCGTACACGAAGCGGGCGCGAGCATCGTAGTACGACGGGTCGAAGCCGCTCAGGAACGTGTACTGCTGGTTGGTGACCGGCGGGTCGGTGTCGAACAGGTTCTTCACGCCCACCGTCAGCTTCAGGTTCTTGATGCCCGTGTACGACCCCTGGAGGTCCCACAGCGACATCGTGCTCACCGTGCGCGGCTCGCCGAAGAAGTCCGTCTGCATGTCGCCGTACGACGACTGGTACAGGTTGGACAGCCCCAAGGTCCACGGCCCGTACAGCCACGACAGCGTCGCGTAGTGCTTCCAGCGCGGGATCACGCCGGTGACCGCCTGGCCCTCGACGGTCGAGATGCCGCCCGTGTACGTGCCGTCGACATTCTGCGTGTCGTACTTGATGAAGTACGTCCCGCTCGCGTCGAAGGCGAACCGGCCCCAGCGCGTCGGCTCCGAGCGCAGGTGCAGCTCGAGGTCGACCCCTTCGATCTTGACCTTGCCGAGGTTCTGGTTGAGCTGCGAGATCTGGGTGATCGGACCGGGCAGCATCGGGAAGTTCGGATCGACCGGACCGCGCGTCACCAGGTTGCCGTAGAGGTCCAGGTCGCCCAGGATCGTCTCGGTCGGGAAGCCGGCGATGATCAGGTCGCGAACCTCGATGTTGAAGTAGTCGGCAACGAAGGTCACGCCCTGCACCGGCTCGAGGACGAAGCCCGCGGTGAACGACGTCGACTTCTCGGGCTTGAGGTCCGGTGCGCCGCCGTAGAGCACGTTGAACTGCGTGTTGCAGTCGCGGTTGTCGTTGGTCGTATCGCAGCGCAGCGGGTCGTTGGTGCCGGGTGCCGTGACGCCGGCGCGCTGCGGCAGGAAGAGCTGCTGCAGCGACGGCGCGAGGAAGCCCTTGCCGTAGGTGCCGCGCACCAGGACCTGCCGGTTCGGCTGCCAGCGCAGCGTCACCTTCGGGTTGGTCGTGCTGCCCATGTCGCTGTAATGGTCGTGCCTGACCGCGACGTCGACCTCCAGCCCCTTGACGATCGGGGCGACGGCCTCGGCGTAGACGGCCCAGACGGTGCGGTCCTTGTCGATCTCCTCGAACGCGCCGCCATAGCCGGAGATGTCGCCGGTCTGCAGCGCCGCGTTAGGCGAATTGGTGATCTCCTCCTTGCGGACCTCGGCGCCGAACGCGACCGCGAGCGAGCCCGCGGGCAGCTTCCAGACGTCGCCGGTCGCCTTGGCATCGATGCCGTACATCTTGGTGCCCGCGGTGAACGCCGTACCGTTGAAGTTCGTGGCGCGCACCTGTGCGGCGACGTCGTCGGGCGTCGGCCCGAAGAAGTTGACGTTCCCGCTGTTGAGCAGGGGGACCACCAGCGACAGCTGCGGGAAGCCTCCGAGCAGCTCTTCCTCGAGCTCGGTCTCGTTGTAGAACCCGGCGACGTTGATGTCCCAGTTCATCCACGAGCCCTCGACGCCGCCGACGATCTGCCACGCGTCGTTCGTGTCGCGGATGTCGCGGTTGCCGTTCAGCACCGCGCGGTAGCGGACGTTCACCGGGTTGCCGACGTGGCCGGGAGCGTATTGCTGCAGGTACGCGAGCGGGTAGTACGCGCTCCCCGGCTGCACGAGGATCGGATCGTTGAAGAGGTCCGACAGCGGAACCGGCTGGATGATGTTGTGGTTCTCGCTCTGCGTGTAGGCGCCGCTGACCCACGCCTGCCAGTCGCGGTTGATCTGGAACGTGCCGCGGCCGTAGAACGACGTCGTCTCGATCTCGGGAATGGCCTGCGCCACGGCCGTGGGGTCGAAGACGCAGACCTGGCTGTCCTCGCCCCAGATCAGGTCCGGCCCCCGCACCGATCCCGGGAAGCCCTCGCAGTTGTTGTTGTACGTCGGGTTCAGCGTGCCGAACGAAGGGAAGCCGGAGGGAGCGGTGATGTTCGCCGGGAACGTGTTGCCCGAGAACCCGTACAGGCCGGAGACCTCGTTGTACGACGAGTCGGCGAAGTTGCGATCCTTCTGGTAGAGCGCCTTCTCCTTGTGCCAGGCGCCGTGCACGAAGACGTTGTAGCGGTCCTTCGACAGGTCGCCCCAGCCCGCCGTCACCGAGACGTCGGTGATCGTCCCGTCCGAGCGCGGCGTGCGCGTCGGCATGCCGTAGTAGACGTTGGCCTCGGCGCCGACGTAGTCCTTGCGCAGGATGAAGTTGATCACGCCTGCGATCGCGTCGGTGCCGTAGATCGCGGACGCGCTGTCCTTCAGCACCTCGACGCGTTCGATCGCGTTGAACGGGATCGACGTCAGGTTGACCGACTGGCCGTTGAGCTGGTCGCCGCCGAAACCGCCGAGCCGGCGGCCGTTCAGCAGGACCAGCGTGCGCGAACCGCCCAGCCCGCGCAGCGACGCGGTCTGCAGGCCGAACGTCGTCGCGCCGATGACCGTCGTCGAGTTGAAGTTTCCGCTGCTGGTCGCCGCGGTGATGAACTGCAGCAGGTCCTGCACCGACGTCGCGCCGGTCTCCTCGATCTGCTCGCGCGTGATGGTCTGGACGGGCGCCCCGGTCTCGGCGTCGACGCGCCGGACGTTGGTGCCCGTGATCGTGAGTTTTTCAGTGTACTGAGCGAACGCCGGCGCTGCGGTGAGCAGCGTGGCAGCCGTGCCTCCGAAGCCCGCCGCGTAGGCGAGCGACGCGAGCGCGACCGCAACCTTTCTGCGCTGAAAAGCCATTGGAAACCCCCAGAGTTGAATGTGTGCCGCACTCGGCGAAACGACCCTCGGCGCGCCACGTGCCCCGACTTTACTTGAGCGTCAATCGGCGGGGCAACGGAAGCCATCGGCTTGATACACTTCCGGCCGGGAATTGTTGCAATTTTGCCAACCATGACGATACGGCACGCGCAAGCCGCTGATTTGCCTCAGGTCGTAGCGATCTACAATGCGTCGATACCCGGCCGGATGGCCACGGCGGACACGGAAATCGTGTCTGTTGCGGCGCGGGAAGGATGGTTTCGCGAATTCGACCCCGAACGCAGGCCTCTCTGGGTGTCGACCGGCCGGGCCGGCGAAGTGGAGGCCTGGCTGTCGGTACGGTCGTTCTATGGTCGTCCCGCCTATTCCCGGACCGCCGAAATCGGCTTCTACACGGCGCCCGCCGCGCAGCGCCGCGGGCTCGCGCGAACGCTCCTCGGCCATGCGATCGCCCGGGCTCCGGCGCTCGGGCTCGCGACGCTGCTCGCGTTCGTGTTCGGCCACAACGCGCCGAGCCTCGCGCTGCTCGCGGGGGCGGGGTTCGCCCGCTGGGGCGAATTGCCGCGCGTCGCGGAACTCGACGGCGTCGAGCGCGACCTCGTGATCCTCGGCCTGCGCGTGGCCTGACGAGGATGGAACCGGTCGTCCTCCGCGTCGCCGGGCCCGGCGACGTCGCCGCGCTGCACCGTCTGATCGGCGAACTCGCCGACTACGAGCGGCTCGCGCACCTGCACACCGGGACCGCCGCCGAGCTCGGCGCCGCGTTGTTCGGGGGCACGCCCGCGGCCGAGGTGCTGCTGGCCGAGGTCGGCGGCGAGATTGCCGGGTTCGCGCTGTTCTTCCCGACCTTCTCGACCTTCCTCGCGCGCCGCGGCCTCTGGCTGGAGGATCTCTACGTCCGCCCGGCGTTCCGGGCGCGCGGCGTCGGCACGCGCCTGCTGCATGCGGTTGCCGCGATCGCCGTCGAGCGCCGCTGCGGACGCTTCGAATGGTCGGTGCTGGACTGGAATGCGCCGGCGATCGGGTTCTACGAGCGGCTCGGCGCGACCGTGATGCCGGACTGGCGGATCGCGCGAGTGACGGGCGAGGCGCTGGCGCGGCTGGCGCTGGCGCCGGGAGCGCGGACCGCGACGAACGAAGACACGCCGGACGATGACGGGCCGCCGCCTGGTTGACCGTTTCGGCGGTACGCTCGCCACTCCCCGCCTCCGCTCGCTGATCCCTGATCCCTGATCCCCGCCATGCCGCTCGACCTCGCGCTGCCCCGCATCTCCCTCGACGCCGACTTCTGGTCGCTGCGCTTCGTCGACGAGCGCGTCGCCGGACACGAGGTGCGCAAGAACGTGCCGCTGCCGCTCTCCCGCTCGAGCGACCGCGGCGTGATGGCGACCGTGTACGCGGGCGGCGGCTACGGCTACGCCGCGACGCCGGACCTGTCGGCGGCCGGGCTGACCGCGGCGCTCGAGCGCGCCGCGGAGTGGGCGCGCGCGACGGCGCCGCGCGCGCTGTTCGACACGCGCTCTCTGCCGCGGCCGGCGCCGCGCGGCGACTATGCGTCGCCGTCGCTCGATGCCCCGGAGCCCTCGCCGCGCGACTGGTACGACCTGCTTATGGCCGAGTCGACCGCCGCCGCGATCGACCCGCGCATCGTCGACTGGAGCACGGGCGTCGAGGTGCGACATGCGACGCACCGGCTGGTGACGAGCGAGGGCGGCGACGTCGTGCAGCGCTTCCGGATGGTGCTCCCGGGGATCGCGGTCCTCGCGCACGCGAACGGCGACGCGCAGACGCGCACCCTCAACGGCTACCGCGGCATCTGCCAGCAGGGCGGACCGGAGATCCTCGCGCGGTTCGGCTTCGCCGGGTCGGGCCGGCGCATCGCCGAGGAGGCGCTCGAGCTCGTGCTCGCGCCGAACTGCCCGTCGGGAACGATGGACGTGCTGCTCGCGCCGGACCAGATGATCATGCAGATCCACGAGTCGATCGGGCACCCGCTCGAGCTCGACCGCATCCTGGGCGACGAGCGCAACTTCGCCGGCACGAGCTTCGTGACGCCCGACATGTTCGGCTCGTACCGGTACGGCTCCGACCTGCTCGACATCACGTTCGATCCGACGCGCGCCGAGGAGCTCGCGAGCTACGCCTTCGACGACGAGGGCACGCGCGCCGCGCGCACGCACCTCATCCGCCGCGGCATCCTCGAGCGGCCGCTGGGCGGCGCGATCTCGCAGGCGCGCGCGGGACTGCCCGGCGTCGCGAACGCGCGCGCCGACAACTGGAACCGCCCGCCGATCGACCGGATGGCGAACCTGAACCTCGAGCCGGGCGACTCGACGTTCGACGAGATGGTCGGGCGCATCGGCCGCGGCGTGTACATGCAGACCAACGCGTCGTGGTCGATCGACGACTCGCGCAACAAGTTCCAGTTCGGCTGCGAGCGGGGCGTGCTGATCGAGGACGGGAGGCTCGCGGGCGTCGTGAAGAATCCGAACTACCGCGGCATCTCCGCGTCCTTCTGGAGGAGCCTCGCCGCGGTCGGCGACGCCTCGACGGTGCAGGTGCTCGGCACGCCGTACTGCGGCAAGGGCGAGCCGTCGCAGATCATCTGGGTCGGCCACGCGTCGCCGGCGTGCGTGTTCACCGGCGTCGACGTGTTCGGCGGGGAGGCCTGATGGCGGCAGCGGACGCGCGCGGCGTGGCCGCGAACGCGGAGGAGCGCTTCCGTGACGCGATCGCCGCGATCGAGTCGGCGCTCGCGCCGGGCGAGCGGTACACGGCGACGGCGTCCGGCGAGGCGACCGACTTCGCGCGCATGAACCGCGGCAAGGTCCGGCAGGCGGGAAGCGTCGCGCAGCACACGCTGTCGGTCCGTCTCGTGCGCGGCTCGCGCCACGCGACGCACGCGCTCGCCATGTCGGGCGACGCGGCGGCCGATCGCGCGGCGATCGCGGATGCGGTCGGGGGGCTGCGCGCCGTGCTGCCGGACCTCGAAGACGATCCGCACCTCCTGCTCCCGGAGCGCGTCGAGAACTCGCGCCTCGAACGCGCCGGCGAGCTGCCGCCGGCCGAGGCCGTCGTCGACGGCATCCTCGCCGCCGCGCACGGCCTCGACCTCGTCGGCATCTACGCGGCCGGCCCGATGTGGCGCGGCTTCGCGAACAGCGAAGGCCAGCGCAACTGGCACGCCACGACGACGTTCAACCTCGAATGGAGTCTCTACGACCGCACCGACAAGGCGGTGAAGAGCGCGTACGCCGGCTTCGCGTGGGAGCGCGACGACTTCCTCGCCCGCATGGCGCGCGCGCGGGAGCGGCTCGCGCTGGTGGCGCGGCCGGCGAAGGCGCTCGTCCCGGGTCGGTACCGCGCCTATCTGGCGCCGTCCGCGCTCGACGAGATCGCGGGACTGCTGGGCTGGGGCGGCTTCTCCGCCCGCGCGCTGGAGACGCGCCAGAGCCCGCTCGCGCGCATGCTCGCCGGCGTGCGCCTCGATCCGCGCGTGTCGATCGACGAGGACACGGCGGGGGGCGTCGCGCCGGCGTTCCAGGCCGAGGGCTTCGCGCGTCCCGACCGCGTCGCGCTGGTGCGCGACGGCGCGCTCGTCGGCGCGCTGACCTCGCCGCGGACCGCGCGCGAGTTCTCGCTCGCCGCGAACGGCGCCAACGCCGACGAGATGCCCGAGGCGCTCTCGATGGCCGGCGGCGACCTCGGCGCGGACGACGCGCTCGCCGCGCTGGACACGGGGCTCTGGATCGGCAACCTCTGGTACACGAACTACTCCGATCGCCCCGCGTGCCGGATCACCGGCATGACGCGCTTCGCGACGTTCTGGGTCGAGCGCGGGCGCATCGTCGCGCCGGTCGACGTGCTGCGCTTCGACGACACGCTCTACCGGATGCTGGGCTCGAACCTCGAGGCGCTCACGCGCGAGACCGAGCTGATGCTCTCCGCCGAGTGCTACGCGTCGCGCGCGATGTCGAGCGTCCGCGTGCCCGGCGCGCTGGTGCGCGAGCTCGCGTTCACGCTCTGACCCCCGGCGCCGCTACGCGCCGGCGCGCGCGCCCCGCCAACCCTTGGGAATCGCCGACAGGAGCCGCTGCGTGTAGGGCTCGCGCGGGTGGCGGTAGATCGTGTCGGCGTCCGCGATCTCGACGACCTTCCCCTCGTTCATCACCATCACCTCGTCGGAGATGTACTTGACCACCGCGAGGTCGTGCGAGATGAACAGGTAGGACAGCCGGAACTCGTCCTGGAGGTCCTGCAGCAGGTTCAGCACCTGCGCCTGAACCGAGACGTCGAGCGCCGAGACCGACTCGTCGCAGATCAGGATGTCGGGCCTGAGCGTGAGGCAGCGAGCGATCGCGATGCGCTGTCGCTGCCCCCCCGAGAACTCGTGCGGGTACTTGTAGAACGACGCGTCCGGCAGCCCGACCTTGCCCAGCAGCTCGAACACCATGTCGGTGCGCTGCCGCGCGCCGTCGCCGATGCCGTGGATCAGCATCGGTTCGGTCAGGATCTGGCCGACCGTGAAGCGCGGGTTGAGCGACGCGTACGGGTTCTGGAAGATGATCTGGATGCGCCGCTTGTAGGGCATGAACTCCCGCTCGGACATCGACAGGATGTCGCGGCCGTCGAACAGCGCCTCGCCCGTCGTCGCCTCGTGCAGCCGCATCAGCGTCAGTCCCACGGTCGTCTTCCCGGACCCCGACTCGCCGACCAGCCCCAGCGTCTTTCCCCGGCGCAGCGCGAACGACACGTCGGACACCGCCTTGAACTCGCGCCTGCCGATGATCCCCTCGCGCACGTGGAAGCTCTTGCCGAGCTTCCTCACGTCGAGGATGACCGGGTCGGAGGGCGAGATCCCGCGCGGGCGCTCGTCGAGGTGCCGGGGTCCGCGGCCGTCGCCCATGTAGTCGTCGATCACCGGCAGGCGCATCGGCCGGCGGTCGAGCGCCGGGCGGCACTGCAGCAGCGCCTTCGTGTACGAGTCGCGCGGAGACTCGAACACCTCCTTCGCGCTCCCCTGCTCGCGGATCTCGCCTTCGCGCATCACGACGACGCGGTCGGCGATCTCGCCGACCACCGCGAGGTCGTGCGTGATGAACAGCACGCTCATCCGGTGGCGCTTCTGCAGTTCGGCGACGAGGTCGAGGATCTGCTTCTGGATCGTGACGTCGAGCGCCGTCGTCGGCTCGTCGGCGATCAGGAGCTTGGGCTCGCACGCGATCGCCATCGCGATCATCACGCGCTGCTGCTGGCCGCCGGACAGCTGCGAGGGGTACGCGTCGATGCGCCGCTGCGGCTCGGGGATGCCGACCTCGTCCAGGAGCTCGACCGCGCGCTTGCGCGCCGCGCGCTGGCCGAGGCCGCGGTGGAGCTTGAGCACCTCGCAGAGCTGGTAGCCGACCGGAAACACCGGATTGAGCGACGTCATCGGCTCCTGGAAGATCATCGAGATGTCGGCGCCGCGCAGGTCGCGCATCGCCCGGCCCGACAGGCCGACGAGGTTGCGCCCGCCGTACAGGATCCGGCTGCGCGGATCGACGATCGAGTTCTCGGGCGGCAGCAGGCCCAGGATCGCGAGCGCCGTCACGCTCTTGCCCGAGCCCGACTCGCCGACCAGCGCCACCGTGCTGTCGTTCGGGATGTCGAACGAGACGCCCTTCACCGCGTCGAACGTCGCGTCGCCGCCGAGGCGGAACGAGATGCGCAGGTCGCGAACCTGGATCAGCGGCTCGCCGCCGGCGGGCGCGGAGTCCCTTTGCATCGTCAGTGCCCTTTCAGCCCCTTGAGCTTCGGGTCGAGCGCGTCGCGCAGCGCGTCGGTGAACAGCGAGAACGCGGTGACGAGCGTCGCCATCGCGACCGTCGCGGCGACGAGCTGCCACCACTTGCCGAGGATCAGCTCGTTCTGCGCCTCGTTCAGCATCGATCCCCACGAGACGACGTCGACCGGCACGCCGAAGCCGAGGAACGACAGGATCACCTCGGCCTTGATGAAGCCGACGACCAGGATCGAGAGCTGCACCAGCACGACGTGCGACACGTTCGGGAAGATGTGCACGAACATCCGGCGCGCGTTCGACGCGCCGATCGCGTCGGCGGCCTGCACGTACTCGCGCGACTTGTGCTTCAGGTACTCGGCGCGGATCAGCCGGAACACGCCGGTCCAGCCGGTGAGGCCGAGGATCAGGATGATCGTGAGCATCCCCTTCTGCTGCAGCACCGCGGCGAACGCGAGGATCAGCAGCAGGTACGGGATCGAGTTGAACACCGAGTAGAACCAGTTGAACGCGTCGTCGACCCAGCGGCCGTAGTAGCCGGCCACCGCGCCGAACAGCGTGCCGAGCGCGGTGGCGACCAGCGCCGCCGCGATGCCGACGAAGATCGACGTCTCCGAGCCCTTGATCGTCTTCGCGACCACGTCGCGGCCCCACTTGTCGCCGCCGAACGGAAGCGTCGCGCTGCGGACGTCCGCGGTCGCGGGGGCCGCCGTCTCCGCGGCCTTGCCCGCGCGGATGTCGGCCATCACGTCGGCCAGCGGGTCGACGCTCCCGCCCTCGGCCGGCGCGGCGCCGGGCGCGGCCGCGCGCTTCGTGCCCTTCAGCTCGGCGATCACGTCGGCGAGCGGGTCGACGATCGACGACTGCCAGTCGCCCGCGGACACGCTCGCCGCGGGCGCCGCGGGCGCCGCCGGCGCGCCGGCCTCGACGTCGGCGCCGACGAACGACGGCGGCGCGTAGTTGACGCCGACCTCGCGCGCCCAGTCCTTCGCGACCAGGCCGGTGCCCGACAGGATCATCAGCACGACGAACGCGACGACGATCGCGAGCGACACCATGCCCACCCGGTCGGCGGAAAGCCTGCGCCACGCGAGCGTCCAGAGGCCGGGCGAGACGTCGTGCGGGATCTCGCGCGGCGCGGCCGCGCGGGGAAGCGTTGCGCTGGGAGTGGCCATCGTCCGCCTCCTAACGCAGCTGGACCCGCGGGTCCACTGCCTTGTACATCAGGTCGGCGAGCAGGTTGAACACCATCGTCGCGACCGCGACGTACACGGTGATCGCCTTGATCACCGGGAAGTCGCTGCGCTCGACGGCGAGGATCACCTCGCGGCCTATCCCCGGGATCGAGAAGAAGCGCTCGATCAGGAACGCCCCGATGAGCAGCGCCGGCAGCGCGGCCATCACGTAGGTGATGATCGGGATCGACGCGTTGCGCAGCACGTGCACCCACATGATGCGGTTCTCGGAGAGCCCCTTGGCGCGGGCGGTGCGCACGTAGTCCTGGTTGATCTCGTCGAGCACGAACGTGCGGAACAGCCGCAGGTTCGGGGCGATCGACACGGCGAGCCCGATCAGGATGGGCAGCGACGCGTAGCGGAACAGGTTCTCGGCGAACGAGTCGCCCCAGCCCTGCACCGGGAACCAGCCGAGCTTGTAGGCGAACACGTACTGGAAAACGATGATGTAGACGAGGATCGAGATCGACAGGCCGATCGTGCACAGGATCATCACCATCCGGTCGGTGAGCGAGCCGCGCACGTAGGCCACCGCGAGCGCGAGGCCGATGGCGATCAGCGTCTCGAGGATCAGGAGCGGCACGAGCACCGTGAGCGACGGCGGCAGCCGCGTCAGGATGATGCTTGAGATGCGCTCGTTGGTGCTCCAGGACGCGCCGAAGTCGCCGCTGAGGATCTGCTTGACGAAGATCCAGAGCTGGACCCAGTAGGGCTGGTCGACGCCGAGCTGGCGCCGGATGTTGTCGATCTGCTCCTGGTTGCTGATCTTGCCGGCGAGCACGTACGCGGGATCGCCGCCGATCCAGTTGAACAGGAAGAACACCAGGAGCACGACGCCCGCGAGCGTCGGGACCATCTGCCACAGGCGCCGGATGATGTACGCCGTCATCGTCGATCCTCCGCGGGGCGCCCGCGGGTCGCGCGGCGCCCGCACCTCGCCATGGGCGCGGACGCCGGGCCGGCGGCCGCGCACTGCCTCGTCACGCGCCATCGCCCGCCGCGTCCGTCGGGCCTTCCCGGCCCCACGCGGCGGGCTTGGCATCGCCTGGTCGCGCGGCGCGGCGCCGGGATCGCCGGCCGCCCGCGCGAATTCCTCTTCGAGGTCCCTCCTCCTACCTGTTCGTCGCCCGAGGCGCCACGTCGAGGTACTTCCAGTGCGCGTGCAGGATCGGGTGGCGCCGGTAGCCCAGCACGTGCGGCTGGACCAGCATGTTGCGGTAGCGGCTGATCATGAGCCGCCACGGGGCATAGGCCTCGATCAGCCGGGTCATCTCGCGGTAGAGCCGGTCGCGCTCGGGCCCGGGCGGCATCTTCCGCGTGCGCGCGTAGAGCCGGTCGAACTCGGGGATGCGCGCGCAGGCGTTGTTGCTCTGGTGCGTGTTGGGCCCGTACAGCAACTGCATGAAGTTGTCGCCGTCCGGGTAGTCGGCGATCCACGATGCGACCCGCATCTGGAGCTTGCACTGCTTCTCGGCCTTCAGGAGTTCGGGGAACTTGTCCTTGTGCACGTCCATCCGGATGCCGATCGCGTCGAGCGACCGCTTCCAGAGCTCGTCCTGCTGGCGCCCGAGCGTGTCCGGGCGCGACGAAAGGCGCACGACGAGCGGCTTGCCGTCCGGTAGCGTACGCCATCCGTCGGCGCCGCGCCTGTACCCGAACTTGTCGAGCAGCGCGTTGGCGCCGGCCGGGTCGTAGGCGATCGTGCTCTTCCAGGCCGGGTCGTGCCCGACCACGCCCGGCGGGATCGGATAGTTCGCCTCGATCGCCTGCCCGTTGCGGATCACCCGGATCTCGTCCGCGACGTTGTAGCTCATCGCCATCGCGCGGCGCAGCGCGACCTTCTCCGTCGCGAGCCCCCCGACCACCGGGTCGGTCAGGTTCCAGTAGGTGTAGGACAGGTCGGGGTCGACGATGCGCGAGAGCCTCACGCCCTTCGACGCGAACCCGGGCCTGAGCGTTCCGCCGTCGAGGACGTTCGGCGCGAGCGGCCCCTCGAGGTTCATCACGTCGATCTCGCCGTTCTGGAACGCGAGGAGCCGGGCCTGGTCCTCCTCGATGATCGAGACCTCGACGCGGCCGACCCTCGGCATCGCCTTGCCCTTCATCTCGCGCACCAGGGCGGCGTCGGCCGGATCCGCGGAGGCGAAGTCCCACGTGAATCCCCGGTAGTCCGGGTTCGCCTCGAGCAGGATCTTCGAGCTGCGCACCCAGCGGACGAGGCGGTAGGGCCCGGTGCCGACCGGATTGGCCAGCGTGCGCCCGTCGCTCTCGCCGTACTTCTCGATCACCTCGCGCGCGACCGCGGACGTGGGCTCGTGCGCGAGGATGTAGGGCAGGTTGTAGTCGGTGTCGTTGAGGCGGAAGCGGATCGTGTAGCGGTCGACCGCCTCGAGCCCCGCGACCTTGCGGTCGTAGTCGAACGTTCCGCGCGCCGACGCGTCCTTCGCGACATCGTCGAGGCCGACGAACTTGCCCTCGACCAGGAACGCCCACGGCGAGCGGATCCTCGGATCGACCAGGCGCTTGAGCGAGTAGACGTAATCGGCGGCGGTGAGCTCGCGCGGCTTGCCGCCGAACGCCGGGTCGTCCGCGAAGCGGATGCCCTTCCTGAGCTTCACCGTCCACGTCTTGCCGTCGCCGGTGATCTGCGGCATCGACTCGGCGGCGAGCGGCACGACCTTCGCCGGGCGCGCGAGGTAGTCGTACGTGTAGAGCGTCTCGAAGATGCCCTGGATCAGCGTCGCCGAGTAGAGATCGTGCACGGCGGCCGGGTCGAAGCCCGTCTCGGCGGCCGGGAACACCTCGCGGATCACCTTGCCCATGTCCGGCGCGGCGTGCGCGGGAACGGCCAGCGCGCCGAGCAGGACGAGGGCGAGCGCGAAGGCCCGGCGGCGCATCGTCGTCGCGATCGCCCGGATCACGTGCGCGGCCCGAGGTCCATGTAAAGCCACTCGCCGTGCAGGATCGGGTGCTTCTTGTAGCCCATCACCCACGGCCGGATCATCTGGTTGCGCTCGCGCGACACGTGCATCGACCACGCGCCGTCGACTTCCATCTGCCGCGTCATCTCGAGGAACAGCCGGTTGCGCTCGGGCGCCTCGGGCGGCAGCGCGCGCGCCTTGTCATACAGCGCGTCGAACGCCCTGGACTCGTAGCAGCCGTTGTTGCTCTGCCCGGTGTTCGGGCCGTAGAGCAGCTGCATGAAGTTCTCGCCGTCCGGATAGTCCGCGGTCCACGCCGCGCCCCACATCATGAGCTGGCAAGCCTTCGCCTGCTTCAGGTTGTCGCCGAACTTGCCCGAGTCGAACACCATGCGCACGTGGATCGTGTCCGCCGCCTTCTTCCACAGCTCGTTGAACGTGCGGTCGATCTGCGTGGTGCCCGTCGCCTGCCGGATGACGAGCGGCTTGCCGTCGGGAAGGCGCCGCCAGCCGTCCGGCCCCTTCGCATAGCCGAACCGGTCGAGCAGCTTGTTCGCGAGGTCGGGGTCGTACCGGTTGATCGTGCGGTAGTCCGGGTCGTGGCCGACGACGCCGGCCGGCACCGGCATTTCCGCCTGCCGGGCCTGCCCCTTGCGCACGATCTCGATCTCCTCGCGCACGTTGTAGGCCATGATGATCGCGCGGCGCAGCGCCATCTTCTCGACCGTGTAGCCGCCGACGACCGGGTCGCGGAAGTTGAAGAACGTGTAGGTGATCTCGGGGTCGATCGCCTTGTACAGCGAGACGCCCTCGGCCTTCCAGCGCGGCAGCAGTTCCCCGTCCGGTCCCACCGCCTGCGGGCGGAACGTGCCCGGCAACGACAGGACGTCGAGCTCCCTGCCGCCGAACGCGAGCCATCGCGACTGGTCCTCCTCGATGATCGAGATCTCGACGCGGCCGATCTGCGGCATCTTCTTGCCGCGCATGTCGCGCACGAGCCTGTCGTCCCACGCGGGCTCGGCCGCGACGAAGTCCCAGGTGAAGCCGCGGTAGTCGGGATTGGCCTCGAGGACGATGCGCGAGGCGCGCTTCCACTCCCTGAGCACGTACGGGCCGGTCCCGACCGGGTGCCCGCCCACCTCCTCGACGCCGTAATGCTCGACGACCTCGCGCGCCATCGCGCCGAACGGCACGTGCGCGACCGTGTAGTTGAACAGGTAGTCCGGCGCGACGAGCCGGATCACCAGCGTGTGCGCATCCGGCGTCCGGAGGCCCGGGATCGTCGCATCGTAGTCGAACGCCCCGGTCTTCTTCGCCCGCTCGATCAGCGCGTCGAGGCCCTCGATCTTGCCCTCTATCATGAAAGCCCACGGCGAGCGGTTCCTCGGGTCGGCGTGGCGCTTGATCATGTAGGCGAAGTCGCCGGCGACGAGCTCGCGCCTCTTCCCCTTGAACGCCGGGTCCGGCGTGTAGTGGATTCCCTTGCGCAGCGTGAACGTGTAGGTGCGGCCGCCGTCGGTCACCTTCGGCATCGCCTCGGCGACCATCGGCACGACCTTTGCCGGACGCGCAAGGTAGTCGTACGAGAGCAGTCGCTCGAAGATCGCCTCGTTGACCGTGTTCGAATAGAGGTCCGAGACGCGGGCGGGGTCGAAGCTCGTCTCGGCGACCGGGAACGCGATGCGGTAGACCTTCGACGGGTCCGCGGCGGGCGTGGGCGCCGCAACGGCCAGCGCGACGGCGGCGACGATCCCCCGGACGAGCGTGGCGAAGCGGCGGCGCATGGTCGGACCGGACTGTCCCGTGTGAAAAAAGCCGCGCATAGTACCATTTCCGACGACTCATGCTGCGACGCGCCCTCCACCGGTGGACCGAGCGGCTCAAGCCGTCGGTCGAGAAGGTCACCCGCCACCCGTGGGTGGTCCGGTACGTTCCCGCGCTCTCCGATCCCGACCTGTGGCACCTGAACCGGCGCTCAACCGCGCGCGGTGTCGCCGTGGGGCTGTTCTGCGGGCTGATCCCGGGGCCCGTCCAGGTGGCCGGCGCGATCGGGTTCTCGCTCCTGTGGCGCGCGAACTTCCCGCTCGCCGTCATCACGACGCTCTACACGAATCCGTTCACCATCGTACCGCTGTACCTGGTGGCCTACGAGTACGGCCGGCTGTTCTTCCCCGACGCGCCGCCCGCGGGCGCCGCGATGCCGCCGACCTATTCGGCCGCCGGCGACTACGTGCCCGCGCTCACCGCGTGGATCGTCGAGCTGGGCAAGCCGCTTGCGCTCGGGCTGGCATTGCTGGCCGTGACGCTCGCGACCGCCGGCTGGGTCGCCGTTCGGCTCGCGTGGCGCTGCGTCGTCGTCGCCCACTGGCGCAAGCGCGCGCGGCTGCGCGAACGCGCGACGTGAAGCCGCGCTGGTGGGACGAGGCTGCCGCCGAGCTCGCGCGGCGCGACCGCGTCATGCGCCGACTGGTGCGCGCCTACCCCGGCGCGAGCCTGAAGCGCCGCAACGACGCGTTCACCGCGCTTGCCCGCGCGATCACCGGCCAGCAGATCTCGGTCAAGGCCGCCGACGCGATCTGGCGCCGGCTGCTCGCGACGGCGGCGCCCGAGGCCGCCTCGAAGGCGTTCCCCCGGCTCGCCCCCGAGCGCGTGGCCGCGCTGCCGCCGGCCGCGTTGCGCGCCGCCGGGTTCTCGCAGCGCAAGGCCGGCTACCTCGCCGACCTCGCCGCGCATTTCGCGTCCGGGCGCCTCGACCCGCGCGGCTGGAAGCGCCTCGACGACGAGGCGCTGATCGGCGCGCTCGTCGAGGTGCGCGGCATCGGCCGCTGGACCGCCGAAATGTTCCTGATGTTCCACGAGCTGCGTCCCGACGTGCTTCCGGTCGGCGACCTCGGACTGCGCAACGCGATCGCCCAGCACTACCGGCGCGGCGCGGCGATGACCCTGGACGAGATCCGCGCGGTGGCCGAAGCCTGGCGCCCGTGGCGCAGCGCGGCGACCTGGTACCTGTGGCGCTCGCTCGACCCGCTCCCCATCGAGTACTGACGGGACGACGCGTCGCCCCTTGGTGACCCGGCCACCGCCCCGGCACGCCTGACACAAATCAAACCCGGGATCGCGGCCGGGGCGCAGAATCCCCCGCGAGACGCGTTGCCACGACATCGCGAGTTGCATCACGCCCGGCATGCCGATGACTCCCGCCCCCGACCCGGTCGCCGACCCCGCGGACGTCGAGCGCGCGATCGCCCGCGTGCTCGCCGCCGAACGGGTCGCGCAACAGGCGATCGACGATGCCGAGGCCCGCGCCGCCGTGTCGACCGAAACCGCCCGCGCGGTCGCGCGCGAGGTGGCCGCGCGCGTCGAGCGGCGCCTCAAACGGGTCCGCGCCGCGTTCGAGCGACGCACCGCGGCCGAGGTCGCGGCGCTCGACCGGAAGGCCGCCGACGCCGACGTGCACCGCGAGCTCGCCGCGGCCGACGTCGCCCGCGTCGACGCCGCCGTCGCCGC
Source organism: Burkholderiales bacterium (assembly GCA_905339295.1). Classification (GTDB taxonomy): domain Bacteria; phylum Pseudomonadota; class Gammaproteobacteria; order Burkholderiales; family Casimicrobiaceae; genus VBCG01. The sequence goes on along the minus strand of CAJPFI010000035.1, from coordinate 55,514 downwards.
GCTCGCGGTGCGGCTCACCCGCAGCGGAGCGTGAGCCGCGATGGGGAGCCTCGAATACGCGCATGCACGGCTGTCGGCCCGGCACGGCGCGCGGCCCGACGATCTCGCGTGGCGGCGCATCGAACCGGTGCGCGAGCTCGGCGCGATGCTCGACACGGCGCGCGCGACCGCCTTGCGCCCGTGGATGACCGGCATCGGAGCGTCCACGCCGCCGCACGCGATCGAGGCGATCCTTCGCCGGCGCTGGCGCGAGCTGGTCGAGGAGGTCGCGTCGTGGATGCCCGACGCGTGGCAGCCCGCGATACGCTGGTGCTCGGTGGCCGCCGACCTGCCGGCGATCGCGCATCTCGCGCGGGGCGGCGCGCCGCTGCGCTGGATGCGCGACGACCCCGTCCTGCGCGACCTGTGCGGAGGCGGCGGCGATGCGCGCGATGCGACGGCGCCGGAGGGCCCGCTCGCCGCGCTCATGGCCGACGCCGACCGCGTGGCACACACGTGGCACGCCGGGTTGCGGCAGCGCCTTCCGGCAGGAAGGGACGGCGATCCGGCGCTGCTCGACGCGATCGTGCGCGCGATCGCCGCACACGTCGCGGCGATGCGCGAGCCCGCGCTGGTCAACGGCACGCCGCTCGTGCGCGCGCTGGAGGCGCGGCTCACGCTCCTGTTCAGGCGCGCGACGCTCGATCCGGCCGCGGCGTTCGCGTTCCTCTCGCTCGCCGCGCTCGACCTCGCGCGCCTGCGCGGCGAGCTTGCGCGCCGCGCCGCCTTTCCCGGACTCGCGCTCGCGGGCCGCGCCGCATGATCCGCCCGCGCCCGGCCCGCTGGTTCGAGATCCTCGCCGCGCGCGACGACGCGACGATCGCACTCGAGGCGCTGGCCGCGACAGGCGCGGTCGAGCTGGAGGCGCGCGCCGGCGTCGCGCTGCCGGCCGCGCTCGCCGACCTTCGGCCGGGACTCGCCGAGTTCGCCGAGCTCGCGTCGCGCTACCGCCCGTACTGGCCCGCGACGCGGGATGCGCCGAGCGCGTTCCCCGAGTCGCCGGCGGCGACGCTCGAGCGCAGCCTTGCAAGCCTTCGCGCCTGGGCGGCCGACGCCGAGCCCGCCATCCGGAACCTGCAGCGCTGCGGCTCGGAGCGGGACGAGCTCGGCCTCTGGCGCGACGCGCTCTTGGACTTCGGCGAGTCCCCGATCGACTTCGCGCACCTCGCCGGCGCCGGACCGGTGCTGCACGCGCGATTGCTCGTCTACCCGGCCGACGCCGTTCCGGAACTGCCGCCCGGAACGATCGTCCGCAACGTCAGGATCGACGCGTCGGCGCCACGGCAGCTCGCGGTGCTCGCGGTCGGCCGCGCCGAGGATGTCGAGGCGCTTGCGCGACAGGCCGCGCTGTTCAAGGGGCGCATGCACGAGGCGCCGTCGTGGTTCGCCGCGGACGCCGGCGAGACCGCGAGCCGGATCGCCGCGCGGCTCGAGGCGCTCGATGCCGAGGCGCGGCGCGCCGCGCAGGCGCTCGAGGCGCTGCACGCGAAGCACCGGCTGCCCCGCGCGCTCGCCGACGCCGACCGGCTGCAATGGCTGATCCGCAACGTCAGCGCGCTGGAGTCGGGCGAGCACTTCTGCTGGATCACCGGGTGGACGAGCGACCTCGACGGGTCGCGCCTCGCGGAGGCGATCGAGCGCTCGGGGGCGCGCTCGCTCATGCGCTTCGCGCCGCCGTCGCCGGAGGCGAAGGCACCGCTGCTGCTCGCCAACCCCGCGTGGGCGCGGCCGTTCGAGGTCTTCAGTCGCGCGATGGGGATGCCGTCGTCGAACGAGGCCGACCCCAGCGCGCTCCTCGCCGTCGCCGTCCCGCTGATGTTCGGATACATGTTCGGCGACGTGGGACAGGGCCTCGTCATCGCCGGCGCCGGCTTCGCGCTGCGCAGGCGCTTTCCGATCGCGCGGCTGTTCGTCGCGGGAGGGCTCGCCGCCGCCGTGTTCGGCGTCCTGTTCGGCAGCGTGTTCAGCGTGCACGCGTTCCCGGCGCTCTGGGTGGCGCCGCTCGACGCGCCGCTCACCATCCTGATCGTCCCGCTCGCAGGCGGCGCCGCGTTGCTGACGCTGGGCCTCGCCCTCAATGCGCTGGAGGCCTGGTGGCGCCGCGAGTTCACGGCCTGGCTCGCGACCGACCTGGGCTACGCCGTGGCGTACCTCGGCATCCTCGCGGGATTCCTGCATCCGGCCGGCTTCGTCGCGGCCGCCGCGGGTGCGGTCGCCTTCTGCGCGGGACGTGCGGCGATCGCGCGCCGCGCGGTGGCCGCGTTGACGGCGATCGCCGCGCTGGCCGAGCGGCTCGTCCAGATCCTGATCAACACGCTTTCGTTCGCCCGAGTCGGCGCGTTCGCGCTCGCGCACGCCGGATTGTCGTCCGCGATCGTCGCGCTCGCGGACGCCGCCGGCCACGTCGCCGCGCAGGCACTCGTTCTCGTCGCCGGCAACCTGGTCGTGCTCGCGCTCGAGACGCTGGTCGTCTCGATCCAGACGACGCGGCTGGTCCTGTTCGAGTTCTTCACCCGCTTCCTCACCGCAGGCGGACGGATCTTCCGGCCGCTGCCCGCGCCCCCTTCCCTCACGCAGGAGTCCGCCCGATGAAACCCGTGCACAAGCTCGTTACCGCGCTCGTCGCGCTGGCCGCCGTCTCGGCCGCCCTGGCGACGGCGCTCGCCGTCTTCGCGCCCGCGGCGCTCGCCGCCACCGGCGCGGCCGGCGGGGGCCTGCCGGCCGACGCATGGAGCTTCGGGCTCCTCGGCGCGGCGCTCGCCACCGGCCTGTCGTCGCTGGGCGCCGGCTACGCGGTCGCGAAGGTCGGCACGGCGGCGGTCGGCGCGCTCGCGGAGAAGCCCGAGCTGTTCGCGCGCCTGCTGATCTTCGTCGGGCTGGCCGAAGGGATCGCGATCTACGGGCTCATCGTGTCGATCCTGATCCTGAACCGCCTCGTCGCGTGACGCGGGCGCGAGTGTGTCCGCCCCGATCTACCTCGGCGACGAAACGACCGCGGCGGGCTACGCGCTCGCCGGGGTGGACGCGCGCGTGCCCGACGCGGGCAGCGAGTCGCAGGCGCTCGCGCGCGCCCGCGCCGAGGCGCCGCTCGTCCTCGTCGCCGCCGACGTCGCGGCGCGGATCGACGCGGGCGAACTCGACGCCGCGCTCGCGGCGCTCGCACCGCTCACGCTGGTCGTTCCCGACCTCGCCGGCGCCGCGCCCATGCCGGACGTGGCGGCCGTGATCCGCCGCGACCTCGGCCTCGAAGGCGCACCGTGAGCGTCGAGCGACAGGCCTCCGCGCTGCTCGCGCTGGTCGAGGAGGATCGCGCGCGCAAGTGCGACGCGATCGACGGCGCCGCGCGAGCGCGCGCCGGCGCGATCGTGCGCGAAGCGCATGCGGCCGCGCGAGCGCGCATGCGCACGGCGTTCGCGGAGGAGCGCAGCCGCATGGACGCGCGCGTCGCGGCGGCGCGCGCGAACCTCGACACGCGGCGGCGCGCGGCGGCGAACGCCTTCGCGGGCGCGCTGATCGCGGCAGGCGTCGAGCGGCTGCCCGCGGCGCTGGACGGGCGCTGGGCCGACGCGCCGGCGCGCCGCGCCTGGGTCGACGACGCGATCCGCCAGGCGCGCGCGCTCCTGCCGCGCGGCGCGTGGCGCATCGCGCATGCGCCGGGCTGGCCGCAGGACGAGCGCGACGCACTCGCGGCCGATCTCTCGCGGACGCACGGCACGAGCGTGGCGTTCGCCGAGGAACCCGCCCTCGGCGCGGGACTCGCGATCGCCTCGGGCGGCAACGTCGTCGACGGCACGCGTGCCGGCCTCACGTCGGACCGCGACGAGATCGGCGCGCTGCTGCTCGCCACGATGGAAGGGCAGCCATGAGCCGCGCGTCGATCCGCTGGATCAGCGGTCCCGTGCTCCGCGCGACCGCGTCGGGGCCGTTCGCGATGCGCGAGGCGGTTCACGTCGGCGATGCCCGCCTGCTCGGCGAGGTCGTGCGAATCGACGGCGACGAGATCGTCGTGCAGGTCTACGAGGACACCACCGGCTTTCGTCCTGGCACGGCCGTGGTCGGGACGGGGGCGCCGCTGTCGATCCCGCTCGGCCCCGGACTGCTCGGCAACATCTTCGACGGCCTCCTTCGCCCGCTGGCGGGCGCGGCGTCGGCGTTCGTGCATCCCGGGATGCGCCGCGCGGAGCCGCGCGCGTTCGCGTTCGTGCCGCGCATCGCGGTGGGCGATGTCGTGCCGCCCGGCGCGATCCTCGGCGAGGCGACCGGCGAGGGCATCCGTCCGCAGGCGTGCCTCGCGCCGCCCGACGTCGGCGGTGTCGCGCTGTCGGTCGCGCCCGCGGGCGAGTTGCGCGAGGACGCGACCGCCTGCACGCTGCGCCTGGCGGACGGTTCGACGCGCGAACTCTCGCTCGCGCACTCGTGGCCCGTGCGGGTTCCCCGGCCGGTCGCGCGGCGCGTGTCCTCGCTCACGCCGCTCGTGACCGGCCAGCGCGTCATCGACAGCCTGTTCCCCGTCGCGCTCGGCGGCAAGGCCGCGGTGCCGGGCGGATTCGGCACCGGCAAGACGGTGCTCCTCGAGGCGCTCGCCAAGGGCTGCAACGCCGACGTGATCGTGTACCTGGGCTGCGGCGAGCGCGGCAACGAGATGGCCGGCGTGCTCGACGAGTTCCCGGGGCTCACCGATCCGAGAACCGGGCGGCCGCTGATGGAGCGCACGGTGATCATCGCCAACACGTCGAACATGCCGGTCGCCGCGCGCGAGGCGTCGATCTATTCGGCGATCACGGTCGCCGAGTACTTCCGCGACCAGGGGCTCGGCGTCGCGCTGATGGCGGACTCGACGTCGCGCTGGGCCGAGGCGCTGCGCGAGGTGTCGGGCCGCTTCGGCGAGCTGCCCGGCGAGGGCGGCTACCCCGCGTACCTGTCGTCGCGCATCGCGGACTTCTACGAGCGCGCCGCGGTCGTCGAGCCGCTCTGCGGCGGGACCGGGTCGGTCACCGTGATCGGTGCGATCAGCCCGCCGTCGGGCGACTTCTCGGAGCCGGTGACCAGCCACACCAAGCGCTACGTGAAGGCGTTCTGGGCGCTCGACGTCAAGCGCGCGCAGGCGCGCTTCTATCCGGCGATCCATCCGCTGCAATCGTACGCCGAGGGGGCCGAGGCCTTCGCGCCGTGGTGGACCGCCGAGGGCAACAGCGAATGGACGGCGCTGCGGCGGCGCTTCCTCACGCTGCTCGACGAGGAGGCGCGCCTCGAGCGGATGGCACGCATCATCGGCAAGGACGCGCTGCCGGTGCGCCAGCAGCTCACGCTCCTTTGCGCGTCGCTCGTCAACGAGGCGTTCCTGCGGCAATCGGCGCTCTCGGAGATCGACCGCGTGTGCACGCCGGCGCGCCAGGGCGCGATGATGCGCGTCCTCGGCCGCTTCATCGAGCTCGCGGAGCGCGCCGTGGCCTCGGGCACGCACCCGGACGCGATCGCGGCGCTCGCGTGCCTGCGGCCGCTGCAACGCATGGGCGAGGAGATCGGCGACGGCGAAGTCGGCCGGATCGCGGCGCTGCAGGCCGACATGGAGCGCGAGTTCGCGTCGCTCGCGACGCGCGAGGGAGGCGGCGATGCGCCTGACCGTTGAGGGCGCCGCGACGCGGCTCGAAGGGCCGCTCCTGTTCCTGCGGCGCACCGTCGACGCGGGACTGGGCGACGCCGTCGAGGTGCGCGGCGCCGACGGGCGCACGCGGCTCGGCCGCGTCGCCGCGCTGGACGCCGACGCGATGACGATCGAGGTGCTCGAGTCGACGTCCGGCCTCTCGCTCGCGGGCACCGTCGTGCGCTTCATCGGCGAGCCGCTGTCGTTCGGCCTCGCGCCGTCGATCCTCGGCCGCGTATTCAACGGGGTCGGCCAGCCGATCGACGGCGGTCCGCCGGTCGCCGCGCGCGAGCGCTACCCGATCGACGGCCTGCCGATCAACCCGGTGGCGCGCGCCTCGCCGCGCGACTTCATCGAGACCGGCATCACGACGCTCGACCTGATGAACAGCCTCGTGCGCGGCCAGAAGCTGCCGCTGTTCTCCGGCGGCGGACTGCCGCATGACCGGCTCGCCGTCGAGATCGCCGGGCACGCGCGCCTGCGCGGGGCCGCCGCGCGCGACGAGGCGTTCGCGATCGTGTTCGCGGGCATCGGCGTGCCGTGGGAGAGCGCCGAGTACTTCCGGCGCAGCCTCGAGCAGGGCGGCGCGCTCGAGCGCACGGCGCTGTTCCTGAACCTCGCGTCCGACTCGTCGACGCAGCGGCTGCTGACGCCGCGCTACGCGCTGACCGCGGCCGAGTACCTCGCGTTCGTCGAAGGCCGGCACGTGCTCGCGATCCTGACCGACATGACCAACTACGCCGAGGCGCTTCGCGAGGTCTCCTCGTCGAAGGGCGAGGTCCCGAGCCGCAAGGGCTTCCCGGGCTACATGTACTCGGACCTGGCCACGCTGTTCGAGCGCGCGGGCTGCCTCCGCGGCATGGGCGGGACGCTCACGCAGCTGTCGATCCTCACGATGCCCGCCGACGACATCGGCCATCCGATCCCGGACCTCACCGGCTACATCACCGAGGGGCAGATCGTGCTCTCGCGCGACCTCGACCGGCGCGGCGTCTACCCGCCGGTGAACGTGCTGCCGTCGCTGTCGCGCCTGATGAAGGACGGCATCGGCGCGAAGTACACGCACGCGGACCATCCGGCCCTGTCCGCGCAGCTCTACGCGGCGTACGCGCGCGCGGTGCAGGCGCGCGTGCTCGCGAGCGTCGTCGGCGAGGAAGGACTCGGCGACACCGACCGCCGCTACCTCGCGTTCGGGACGGCGTTCGAGCGCACGCTGGTGAGCCAGACGGGCGCGCGCACGCTCGAGGAGAGCATGGACCTCGGCTGGGCGCTCCTGACCGGCCTGCCGCGGACCGAGCTCACGCGGCTCTCCGACGCGCAGATCGCCGCGCACGCCGGCGGCGGCGAGGCGGGATCCGGTGGCTGACGTCGACGTCACGCCGACCCGCAGCGTCGTCCTGGAGCTCAAGGACGAGCGCCGCTCGATGCACGAGGGCTACGTCTTCCTCGACGAGAAGTGCCTGCTGCTCGCCGGCGAGATGCTGCGCGAGCTCGGTCGCCACGCCGCGTTGCGGCGCGAGGCCGACGCCGCGCGGCGCGACGCGCTCGCGGCGCTCGAGGCCGCGATCGCGCGGCACGGGCTCGAAGGCCTGCAGACGCACCCGCCCGCCGACATGGGCGCCGCACGGGTGCGTCGCACGCCGCGCACGCTCATGGGCGTCCGCCTCCAGGACGCGGCGCTCGCGTGGGACGCGCCGCCCCCGCCGCCGGCGGTGGACCCGTCGCCCGAAGCCGAGGCCTGCCGCCGCGCCCACGCGCGGCTGGTCGCGCTGTCGGTGCCGCTCGCCGCGATCGCGGGAAACCTCGAGCGGCTGCGCCACGAGTACCGGCGCGCGGCGCGACGCGCGCGCGCCTTGCAGGACGTCCTGCTGCCCGAGATCTCCGCGGCCGTCTCGTCGATCGAGACCCGGCTCGAGGAGCTCGAGCAGGAGGATGCGATCTGGATGCGGCAGGGCGCGACGCCCGGCCGCTGACCGCCCCGCCGAGCCGCGCCCCGCGTCCGCCCTCCCGGACGCCGGGTTGAACGCGGCCCCGGTCGCCCGCCGGAAGGCGGCTCGCGCGCCTGCGTGCGCGCCGCTCTGCCCACGCCCCGCCAGCCACGCGTTCGCCCGTCGCGGGTGAGCGCCCGCACGCGTTGTCGCCACCCGGCGATCACGGCGCGACGGCCACTGTTGTAGACGACTAGTGTGTCACTGATTGGTGCCACGGGCGCGTGCATGCGCCATGGCCATTTCAGCGGATATCGTCATCTTTTTCTTAATTCCATCTTATTGTAGATAAAGGAAATAGCTGCATTGAGACATTATCTTTTTGGAATGAACTCATGTCTACATTCTGAAGCGAGTATTTGTCGATGCTTCACGTCGGCAAGCGCGAATTGCCGACGCACGCCGGACGCCTTGGGCGCGAATCGGCCTCGAGCGCGCTGTCCGGGCATGGTATGTGCTGAACAGTCCATGTCCCGCTCTCGGGATCAAACCATGCGGCGCGGCTAACACCGGGATACGAAGCAAATACAGACAATCAGGAAGTCTTGTCATGACGCTGATCGGCAGAACGTGCCCGCCATCGACGACTAATTCGATCCTAACACGCCTTTTTGTACCGTACATATATGAAGAATCAATCGTTCCTGGACACCTTCGCCCCGACAGGCCGCCCGATCGCGGGCCGTCTGCGCACCCGGGCGGCGGTGGCACCGGTCGATTGCGAATGACGGAGTCAACGATGAAGACGCTTTCGAGAACGTTCGTCGCCTGCCTGGCTGCCGGGTGGGTCCTCGCCGCTTTTGCTCATGGTGTCGCGCCCCGCGCGGACGACCTTGCCGAAGCGCGCCCGCCCGCCGTCGAGCAGGCCGTCGAGCAGGGCTCGCTCGCGGGCGACCTCACCGTCGAGCTGCTCCAGCAGCGCACGAGCCACGCGCGGACGAAAGCGGCCGGGAAGGACCACGCGCTGTCCACGCTGGTCGAGATCGCGCGGGATCGCCGCGACACGCTCGTGGACCTGCTCGACACGAACCCCGCCGAGGTGCTGCGCGTCGCGCTGCCGGCTTCCGCCCGGGCGAGCCTGCCCGCCGAGGTGCAGCCGTTTCTCGAGCAGGATGCCGACGAGACCGGCGAGATCGAAGTGCTCCACGTCGACCACGTCGACGCGGCCGACGACTACTACCTGCGCTTCCTGAACACGGCGAGGGGCCGCATCGAGCTGCATTTCGCCGGTACCGCGCCCGACCTCGCCACGGGCGCGAAGGCGCGCGTGCGCGGGCTGCGCCTCGGCTCGGCCATCGTCGTCGCAGGCCGCGCGGACGTGACGACCGAGAAGGCGCTCGCGGTCGCTCCGAACACGAAGGGCGTCCAACGGACGCTCGCGATCCTCGTCAACTTCAGCAACGCGCCGTCGCAGCAGCCGTACAGCGTCGCGACCGTGGGCAACGTGCTCTTCGGCACGACCAGCAATTTCGACTACGAGGTCTCGTACCAGCAGACAACGCTCTCGGGGACGGTCGCCGGGTGGTTCACGATCGCGGCGACGAGCTCGACCTGCGACGTCAATGCGATCTCGACGCAGGCGAAGGCGGCGGCGACTGGCGCCGGGTACGTGCTGTCGGACTACGCGCGGCTCGTCTACATCTTTCCGTCGAACGCCTGCACCTGGTGGGGCGTGGGCACCGTGGGCGGCCAGCCGTCGCAGGCGTGGATCCATACCCGGTGGGGCCTCTCGGTCAACATCCTCGCGCACGAGATGGGGCACAACTTCGGTCTCTTCCACTCGCACTCGCTCGACTGCGGCTCGAGCGCGGTCGCGGCCTACGGCTGCGCGGCGTCGGAGTACGGCGACGTGTTCGACATGATGGGCAACAGCGTCGGCGGCCACTTCAACGCGTTCCAGAAGGAGCGGCTGGGCTGGCTCGACGACGGCGTGTCGCCGCCGATCGTCACGGTGCCCGCGCAAACGGGGACCGCCTCCTACGACATCGCGCCGCTGGCGGGCGCGCGGGACGACCGGCCGCGGGCGCTCAAGGTCCCGCGCGCGTCGGCATGCGGGGCCAACGACGAGTGGTTCTACGTCGAGGCGCGGCAGGCGACGGGTTTCGACGCGTTCCTGTCCGGCAATTACAACGTCACGCACGGCGTGCTCGTGCGCAAGGTGGCCGAAGGCAACGCCGACAGCAGCTTCCTGCTGGACATGACGCCGTCGACGTCGGCATGGAGCGACGCCGCGCTCGTGGCGGGCTACGCGTTCACCGACCCGCAGACGGGACTGAAGATCAAGACCGTGTCGGCGGGCAGCGGCGGCGCCCGCGTCGACGTGACGTTCCCCGCGGCCGCCTGCACGCGCGCCGCGCCGGCGGTGACGGTCACGCCGGGCGGGACGGTCTGGACGCCCGCGGGCTCGTCGGTCGCCTACACGGTGCAGGCGCAGAACCGCGACAGCTGCGGCTGCGCGGCCACGCCGTTCGACATCGCCGCGACCGTTCCGAGCGGCTGGGGTGCCACCAATGCACGCACCGCGAGCATCGCGGCGGGCGGCACGACCGCCGCGTCGATCCTGGTGACCACGCCCGCGGGCGCGGCCGCCGCGTTCTACCCGGTCACGCTCACGGCGACCAGCGTCGCGGCGCCGACGCTGAGCGCTTCGGCTCCCGCGACCGTGGCGATCGAATCGTCCGGCGCCGAGCCCCCGCCGGCCGAGCCGACGACCGAGCCGACCGCCCCGCCGGTCGTTCCCGCGCTCGCCGTCGTCCCCTCGACCGACAAGCCCGCGTACCCGATCCCCACGTCCGGCAAGACGAACGTCGCGATCACCTCCGCCGCGACGAAGAACGGAGCGCCGCTCGCCTACACGACCGCCACGGTCGAGGTGCGTGATCCGGCGGGCAGCATCAGGAGGTTCAAGGGCCAGACCTCCGCGACGGGACTCGTGACGTTCACTTACTCGATCAGCAAGCGCGGAGCCCGGGCAGGCGGCTACACGGTGACGAGCCGCGTGACCAGCGGGACGCTGAGCGCGACCGGCAGCACCGCGTTCACCGTCAACTGACCGGAGCGGGACGACGCGCGCCGGGCACGCGGCGCGCGTCGCCTTCCGGGCACGCGGCGGTCCCGCGCGCCGCATGCTGCGGCGCAGATTGACGCGCCCGCCGGGCCGCGGTTAAAAGCGGAACGCCGTTCCACATTGCGCGTTCCGTGATCTACTCGCCCGCCCAGCGCTGCCTCGACCTCCTGGAACTGCTCGCCGACGCCCCCGGCGGACTCGCGCTGGCCGGCGTGTGCACGCGGCTTTCGCTGCCGAAGAGCGCGGCGCACCGCTTCCTGGCGCTGCTCGTCGCGCGCGGCTACGTGCGGCAGGACGCCGGAACGCAGCGCTACGCGCTCACGCTCAAGCTCCCGTCGCTCGGCTTCCGCTTCCTGGCGGGAACCGGCATCCCGGAACTCGCGAAGCCCGTCCTCGACGCGCTCGCCGCGCGCAGCGGCGAGCTCGCGCGCCTCGCTCTGGTCGACGGCGACACGCTCACCTGGGTCGCCAGGGCGCAGGGCGCGTCGACCGGGCTGCGCTACGACGCCGACGCCGGCCGGGGCGTGATCCTGCACGCGACGGCGACCGGCAAGGCCTGGCTCGCGACCCTGCCCGAGGAGCGCGCGCTCGCGCTGGTCGCGCGCGAGGGCCGGCTGGGCTCGCGCGACCTCGGTCCCAACGCGGTGACGACGCTCGCCGCGCTGCGCCGCGAGCTTCGCGCGACCCGACGGCGTGGCTGGGGCGAGGCGGTCGAGGAAGGCGAGCGCGGCGTCGCCGTGGTCGCCACCGTCGTGCGCCCGCGTCGCGATCCGCGTGCCGACGTCTGCGCGACGATCAGCGTCGCCGGCCCGCTTGCGCGCATGGGGGCCGCGCGCCGCGCGGAACTCGCGCGCGAGGCGGAGTCCGCCGCGCTGGAGATCGCCGACCTGTGGCCCGCGCCGCGCGCCGCCGCGGACGGCACGCTGGCGGCCTGAGGCGCGCGGCGATGCGCGACACGGGCCCTGCGCGCTACGACGGACCGCTCGAGCTCGCGCGCTCGCTCTCGGCGTTCGCGCGCTCGACCGCCGCGGGCGCCGGGTGGGAGCGCGAGGGGCTGCGCGCCGACGTCGAGGTCCGCGACCTCGGGCTCGCCACCGCGACCGGCGGGAAGATCGGCGTCAGGCACATCCGCGCGATCGCGCCGCTGCCCGCCCCGACCGGCTGGCACTGGCACGACATGAGCGCGCACTTCGTCTACGTCCTCGGCGGCTGGCTCACGTTCCGCTTCGCCGGCGTCGAGGGCGACGTCACGCTGCACGCCGGCGAGGGACTGTCGCAGCCGGCCGGCGTCGCGCACAACGTGGTCGCTCGGAGCGACGACCTCGAGGTGCTCGAGGTCAACGTGCCGGCGAGCTACGGGACCTTCGAGCTCGACCGCGCGCCGGCCCCGTGGAGCGGCCCGGCGTGACGCACGCGTCCCGCGCCGCGGCGATCCTCGCGTGGCTGCGCCGGCGCGGAGGCGCGCTCGCGATCTTCGCGCTGCTGATCGTCGTGTGGGAGGTCGGCGTGCGCGCCACCGGCATCAAGGAGTACCTGCTGCCGCCGCCGTCCACGGTGTGGACCGAGTTCTGGAAGCGCCACGAGATCGTCGCCGGCGGCGCGTGGGTGACGACGCAGGAGATCCTCGCGGGCTATGCGCTCGCGATCGTCGTCAGCATCCCGCTCGCGCTCGCGATCGCCTACTCGCGCTTCATGGAACAGGCGGTCTACCCGGTGATCGTGTTCCTGCAGATCGTGCCGAAGATCGCGATCGCGCCGCTGTTCATCATCTGGTTCGGCTTCGGATTCACGCCCAAGCTGCTGCTCGTGTTCCTGCTGTCGTTCTTCCCGATCGTCGTGTCGAGCATCGCGGGGTTCAAGAGCGCCGACCGCGACGTGATGGACTTCGCGCGCACGACCGGCGCCGGCGCACTGAAGCTGTTCCTGAAGATCCGCCTGCCGCAGGCGCTGCCGCAGATCTTCACGGGCCTCAAGGTCGGCGCCGCGCTCGCCGCCACGGCGGCGGTCGTGGCCGAGTTCGTCGCGTCCGACAAGGGCCTGGGCTACCTGCTCCTGCAGTACAACGGCCAGCTCGACACGCCGATGGTGTTCGCGACGATCGTGATCCTGTCGCTGATCGGCGTGATGGTCTACTACGCCGTCGAGATCGTCGAGCGCATCGCGATTCCGTGGCACGTGTCGCAGCACGAGTCGGCGCAGGACGCGACGATGTGAGGTTCCACGCGCCGGAGGCCGGCGCCAGACGTATTACCCGAGGAGGCAACCATGCGTTTCGCCCGTAGTGTCGTCGCCGCCGTCGCGCTGTTGGCCACGGTCGGCGCGTTCGCGCAGGACAAGGTCTCGTTCCGGCTCAACTGGTACCTGGGCGGCCTGCACGTGCCGTTCTACTACGGCAAGGACCGCGGGTTCTACGCGGCGGAGGGCATCGACCTCACGATCAACGAGGGCCGCGGCTCGGCGAACACGGTGCAGGTCGTCGCGGCCGGCTCCGACACGTTCGGCCTCGCCGACTCGTCGTCGGTCGTGCTCACCGCGTCGAAGGGCGCCGACGTCAAGTCGGTGATGTCGCTGCTCAACACGACGGGGTTCTCGGTGGTCTCGCTCGCCGAGGCGCCGATCAGGACGCCGAAGGATCTCGTCGGCAAGAAGGTGGCGGTCTCGCCGGGCGACCCGCTCGGCCAGTTGCTGCAGGCGGTGTGCAAGGCGAACGACGTCGACTGCGGCAGGATCTCGCTGGTGCAGGTCGACCCGGCGGCCAAGGTCGTCGCGGTGCTCGAGAAGAAGGCGGACGCGCTGCTCGGCGGCGCCGACGACCAGTTCTTCCTGATCAAGTACAAGGGTGCGACCCCCCACGCGATGCGCTACGCCGACTACGGCGCCAACATCGTCGGCATGACCATCATGACGAGCAGCGACACGATCGCGAGGAAGCCGGACCTCGTGCGCCGCTTCGTGCGGGCGACGGTCCGGTCGTGGGAGGAGGCGAAGAAGAACCCGGGCGCCGCGGTCGACGCCGCGATGAAGGCCAAGCCGGACCTCAATCGCCAGTCGACGCTCGACCAGCTGATGGTCGACATCGACCTCCTCGACTCGCAGGCGTCGAAGGGCCGCATCGGCTGGGGCGCGCAGGCCGACTGGGACCAGACGCTCGCGATCCTCAGGAACTACCGCGAGCTCAAGACCGACAAGCCGTGGACGGCGTTCCACACCAACGAATTCGTGCCGTGACGGCAGGCGGCGCGCGGGCCCCGGGGATCCGCGGGGCGGGGCCGTGACGCTTCGCGTCGCCCGCGACGGCGCGGGAGCGGGCGCCGCGCCGGCGTCCGCGGGCGCGGGCGAGCCGGAATATGTCGCGCTCGCCGGCGTCACGAAGACCTACCGGCGCGACGGTCGCGAGACGCACGCGCTGGACGCGATCGACCTCTCGATCCGCGCCGGCGAGTTCCTGGCGATCGTCGGCCCCTCCGGCTGCGGCAAGAGCACGCTGCTGCGCATCGTCGCCGGGCTGCACCTCGGCACGTCCGGCGAGACGCGCGTCGCCGGCAGGATCGTCGACCGTCCGCAGACCGACCTCGGCATCGTCTTCCAGAGCCCGGTGCTGCTCGCCTGGCGCACGGCGATCGACAACGTGCTGGTGCAGGTCGAGCTGCGCGGGCACGATCCGCGCGCCTACCGCGACCGCGCGCAGAAGCTGCTCGAGCAGGTGGGGCTGGGCGATTTCGCCGACCGCTTTCCCCACGAGCTGTCCGGCGGCATGCGCCAGCGCGTCGCGATCGCGCGCGCGCTGATCCACGACGCGCCGCTCCTGCTGATGGACGAGCCGTTCGGCGCGCTCGACGCGCTCACGCGCGAGCAGATGCGCCTCGACCTCGAGGCGCTGTGGCTCGCCACCCGCAAGACCGTGCTGTTCATCACCCACTCGATCGACGAGGCGGTGCTGCTCGCCGACCGCGTCGTCGTGATGTCACCGCGGCCCGGCCGCGTCGAGCGCGTGTTCACGCCCGGCCTGCCGCGCCCGCGCGGCCTCGAGGCGCGCCGCGCGCGCGAGTTCGTCGACACGACCGAGGCGATCACCGACATCTTCCTCGCCCGCGGCGTGCTGCACGGCGCGGGCCGCGCGGGAGGCGCGACATGACGAACCTCGAAGCCCGCGGCATCGTCGCCGCGCCGTTCCTGCCGATGCACCCGGACCAGTCGATCGACTGGGTCGCGACCGAGCGTTACCTCGCGTGGGTCGCGAGGCAGCGGCCGACCGCGATCGCGATGAACATGGACGCGAGCGAGGGGCCTGCGCTCGACCGCGACGAGCAGTTGCAGGTGCTCGAGACCTCGAAGCGCGCGATCGGCGGCGCGTGCCCGCTGGTGTCGGGCCTGATCGCGGGCTCGACGCGCGACGCGGTGCGCTGGGGACGCGAGCTCGCGGCCGCAGGCGCGCAGGCGCTCGCGATCTTCCCGCCGTTCCCGACCTTCCTCGGCAAGCCGGTGCCGGCCGAGATGATCGAGCGCTACCACCGCGCGATCGCCGACGGCGTGGGCCTGCCGATGTTCGCGTTCCAGTTCCCGGTCGCGTGGGGGCCGGACTTTCCGCCCGACACGCTCGCGCGGCTGGCCGCGATCCCGCAGGTGATCGGGCTCAAGGAAGCGTCGTTCGACACGACGAAGACGGTCGAGACGATCGACACGGCGCGCTCGCTGCCGCGCCGGCTCGGCGTGCTCACCGGCAGCGACACGTTCATCCTCGAGGCGATGATCCTGGGCTGCGACGGGGCGCTGATCGGCTTCGCCGGCACCGCCACCGCGGAGCTCGTCGAGATGCACGCCGCGGTGGCGCGCCGCGACTACGACCGTGCCCACGCGATCTGGGCGCGCCTCGGCCCGCTCGCGCGCTTCTGCTGGCGCGCCCCGATCCGCGACTACCGGCCGCGCATGAAGGAGGTGCTGAAGCTGCAGGGCCACTTCCCGCACGCGACCGTGCGCGAGCCGCAGCTTCCGGTCGGCGACGCCGAGCGCGCCGAGATCGAGCGGCTGGCCAGACTGGCGGGGCTGATCGGGAACGCGCCGCTGCGCGCGGTCGGCGGCTGACCGGCCGCGGCGGAGCGCCGGGGTCAAACGCCGAGCGTCCCGTCGACGAGATGGAGCGTGCGGTCGGTGCGCGCCGCGAGCTCCGGATCGTGCGTCACGATGACGAGCGCGGTGCCGATCACGCGGTTGAGCTCGAGCATCAGCTCGAACACCTGCTCGGCGTTGCGGCGGTCGAGGTTGCCGGTCGGCTCGTCCGCCAGCACGCAGCGCGGCTCGGTCACCAGCGCGCGGGCGAGCGCGACGCGCTGGCGCTCGCCTCCCGACAACTCGCCGGGAACGTGATCGAGCCGGTGCGCGAGCCCCACACGCTCCAGCATCGAGCGCGCCTGCGCGCGCGCCCGCGCGGGAGGCGTCCGCCGGATCACGAGCGGCATCGAGACGTTCTCGACGGCCGTGAACTCCGGCAGCAGGTGGTGGAACTGGTAGATGAAGCCGAGCGCGCGGTTGCGCACGCGCCCGCGTTCGGCTTCCGGCAGCGTCGCGAACGGGCGACCCTCGAGCATCACGTCGCCCGCGGTCGGGGCGTCCAGCCCGCCCAGCAGGTGCAGGAGCGTGCTCTTGCCGGAGCCCGAGGCGCCGACGATCGCGATGCGCTCGCCCTCGCGCACGTCGAGGTCGACGCCCGCGAGCACGACGACATCCTGCGGGCCGCCCGTATAGGTCTTCGCGAGGCCGCGGCACGCGAGCACCGGCGCGGTCGCGTCATTCATAGCGAAGCGCCGCGGCCGGATTGACGCGCGCCGCGCTCCAGCTCGGATAGAGCGTCGCGACGAGGGCGAGGGCGAGTGCGATCGCGCCGACCGTGCCCACGTCGCCGCGCTGCAGGTCGGACGGCAGGTCGCTGATGTAGTAGATGCTCTTGTCGAGGAACGTGATCCCGAACGCGCGCTCGATCGCGGGGACGACCGTGTCGACGTTGAGCGCGAGCGCGACCCCGGCCGCCACGCCGATCAGCGTCCCGATGATCCCGATCAGCGCGCCCTGGATCATGAAGATCGACATGATCGAGCCGGGCGACGCGCCGAGCGTGCGCAGGATCGCGATGTCGGCCTGCTTGTCGGTGACGAGCATCACCTGCGCCGAGACGATGTTGAACGCGGCGACCGCGACGATCAGCGTCAGGATGATGAACATCATGCGCTTCTCGATCTGCACGGCGCGGAAGAAGTTCGCGTGGCTCTGCGTCCAGTCGCGCAGCTCGGCGTCGGCCCGGATCGCGCGCGCGAGTCCGCGCGCGACCACGGGCGCCGCGAACAGGTCGTCGAGCTTGAGGCGCACCCCGGTCACGCCTTCGACGCGGTAGAGCTTCTGCGCGTCCGCCAGGTCGATCAGCGCGAGGCCGCTGTCGAACTCGTACATGCCGATCTCGAAGACGCCGACGACGCGGAAGCTCTTGAGGCGCGGCAGCGTGCCGGCCGGCGTGACGGTGCCCTGCGGCGTGATCGCGACCACCGTGTCGTCGAGCGTGACGCCGAGCGCGCGCGCGAGCTCCGCGCCCAGCACGATCCCGAAGGCGCCGGGCTTCAGATCGGCGAGCGCGCCGCGGCGCATGTGGCTGCCGATGTCGGCGACCGAGTCCTCGCGCGCCGGGTCGATGCCGCGGACGATCGCGCCGCGGTTCACGTCGCCGGCCGACAGCATCGCCTGCCCGAGCACATAGGGCGCGGCCGCCTTGACGCGCGGATCGGCGAGCGCGGTGCGCGCCACCGACTCCCAGTCCGCGAGCGCGGGAATGCCGCGCACCTCGATGTGCGACGCCACCGACAGGATGCGGGTGCGCAATTCGTGCTGGAAGCCGTTCATCACCGACAGCACGACGATCAGCGCCGCGACGCCCAGCGCGATCCCCGCCATCGAGATCAGCGCGATGAACGAGATGAACGCGTTGCGCCCCGAGCCCTTGCGGGCGCGCGTGTAGCGCAGGCCGACGGCGAGTTCGAAGGGGGACAAGGTGCGCGTGCATCGTCCGCGCCGGCGGCGCGGGCGCGCGATTATCGCATGCTAGACTCGTCCGGCCCCCCCTCGGTTCCCCGCCGGGGCGCCCTTCGCCCGATGCGCTTCACCTTCGTCGTCCCCGGACTCGCGTCGCTCGACCGCGCGGCGCTCGCGTCGTCGCGTCCGCTCGCGCGCCTCGCGTCGTGGACGACGGCGCGCGCCGAGCCGCGCGGATTCGCCGCGGCGCTGCTCGCGGCCGCGGGCGCGCCCGCCCCGGACGCCGCGCACGACGTTCCCGCCGCGCCGCTCGCGGCGCTGGGCGCGGGCGTCGATCCGCGGGCGTCGTTCGTGCTCGCCGCCGAGCCCGTCCACCTGATCGCCGGACGCGAGGACGTCTCGGTCGCGGCTCGCGTCGACGATCTCGACGCGGACGAGGCGCGCGCGCTCGTCGCCGCGCTCAACGCCCACTTCGCGTCCGACGGCATCGCGTTCGCCGCGCCGCGCCCCGACACGTGGTTCGCGACGATGGACGCCCGCCAGGACCTCGTCACCGTCCCGCTCGACGACGCGGTCGGGTCGATGATGTCCTCGCACATGCCTGCCGGCGGCGCTGCGCGCACGTGGCGGCGCTGGACGACCGAGATCCAGATGCTGTTGCACGCGCATCCGGTCAACCTCGAGCGCGAGCGCGCGGGGCGAGCCGTCTGCAACGGCCTCTGGTTCTGGGGCGGCGGCACGCTCGCCGACGTCGGCCTCGTCGCGCCGTTTCGCGCGCACGCGCCCGGCGGGCGCGCGGGCGACCTCCTCCGCGGCCTCGCGCAGCACGCCGGCGGCGAGACGCTGATGCGGCCGGGATCGTTCGAGGCGACGTTCGAGGCGGTGCCGGCGACGCGGCCGGCGTCGCACGTGGCGGTGCTCCTGCCGGCCGTGGCGGACGCGTCGGCGCTCGAGGAGCTCGATCGCGCGTGGCTCGCGCCGGCCGTCGCGTCGCTCGCGCGCGGCCGCCTCGCGTCGATCACGCTCGTCGCCGGAGGCGGCCGCGCCGCGACATGGATCACGCGACGGCCGTCGATGCTCTCGCGACTCGTCGCCGGCGTCGCGCCGCGGCGCTTCGCCGTGCCCGGGCGATGACGCCGTCGATCGTGCGCCGCACGGTGCCCGCCAGCGCCGCGACGCTCGCGGCCGCCGGCGTCGACCCGGTGCTCGCGCGGCTCTTCGCGTCGCGCGGGGTGCGCGACGCCGCCGACCTCGACCTGTCGCTCGCGGGCCTGCCCGCACCTTCGCTGATGAAGGGCGCCGGCGAGGCGGCCGACCGGCTCGTGCGCGCGATCGACGCACGCGAGCGCATCGTCATCGTCGCCGACTACGACGCCGACGGCGCCACCGCCTGCGCGATCGGCGTGCGCGCGCTCGCGGCGATGGGCGCCGACGTGCGCTTCCTCGTGCCCAACCGCTTCGAGCACGGCTACGGCCTCACGCCCGAGATCGTCGCGCTCGCGCGCGGCCTCTCGGCCGCGCTGATCGTGACGGTCGACAACGGCATCGCGAGCTTCGACGGCGTCGCGGCCGCCGCCGGGCTCGGGATCGACGTGCTCGTCACCGACCACCACCTGCCGGCCGACCGGCTGCCCTCCCCCGCGTTGATCGTCGATCCCAACCAGCCCGGATGCGCGTTCCCGTCGAAGCACATCGCCGGCGTCGGCGTGATGTTCTACGTGCTCGCCGCCACGCGCTCGCTCCTGCGCGCGCGCGGGCGCGCCGACGCGTCGCTGCCCAACCTCGCGTCGCTGCTCGACCTGGTCGCGCTCGGCACCGTCGCCGACGTCGTGCGCCTCGACCGCACCAACCGCATCCTCGTCGACCAGGGCCTCAGGCGCATCCGGGCGGGCCGCGCGCACGCTGGCGTCGCGGCGTTGTTCGCGGTCGCCGCGCGCGACGTGACGAACGCGACCGCGCCGGATCTCGGCTTCGTCGCCGGTCCGCGCATCAACGCCGCCGGACGGCTGGCCGACATGTCGCTCGGCATCCGCTGCCTGCTCGCCGACGACGAGCGCGAGGCGTGGACGCTCGCCTCCGAGCTCGACCGGATGAACCGCGAGCGGCGCGCGATCGAGTCGACGATCGAGGAGGAGGCGCTTTCCGACCTCGACGCGATCGCCAGCGGCGCCGACGGCCGCGCGTCGGTGTGCGTGCACCGCGCGAACTGGCACCAGGGCGTCGTCGGCATCGTGGCCTCGCGCCTCAAGGACCGCGTGCACCGGCCGGTCGTCGTGTTCGCGCCCGGCAACAAAGGCGAGCTGCGCGGCTCGGGACGCTCGATCGCGGGCTTCCACCTGCGCGACGCGCTCGACCTCGTGGCGAAGCGCGCGCCGGGAATGATCCTGCGCTTCGGCGGGCACGCCTACGCGGCGGGGCTCACGTTGCGCGAGGCCGACCTCGCGCGCTTCGCCGACGCGTTCGAGGCGGTTGCGAGCGCCGCGCTGTCGCCCGACGATCTCGAGCAGCGCTGCGAGACCGACGGCGAGCTCTCGGCCGGCGAGCTGACGATAGCGCTCGCGCACCGGTTGCGCGACACCGTCTGGGGGCCGGGATTCCCGCCGCCGCGCTTCGACGCGTCGTTCCGCGTCGCCGGCCAGCGGGTCGTCGGCCAGACGCACACGCGGCTCGCGCTCGCCCGCGACGGCGAGTCGTTCGACGCGATCCTGTTCCGGCACGCGGACCCGCTCCCCGGCAACATCCACGCGGTGTTCCGTCCCGAGGTGAATCGCTGGCAGGGGACCGAGAGCCTCGAACTCGTGATCGAGCACTGGGCGCCGCTCTGATCTTCCGCGGATCGCGGTCCCACGGGCGTCGGCCGGCGCGCGCCGACCCTCCGCCGCGCCCGGCGAGCCCCGAATGCCGCCACGTCCGGCGCCGCCGTCGCACCTGCGTCAATCCTGTGGCGGCGCCGGATCGCGGCCGCCGCGCGGCGCGCGTCAAACTCCATTCAAGTCATTGATTGTACAAATCTTATAGGCGTGCTCCCGCCGGACGGACGGCAGCGCCCCATACTTGTGCGGCGCATCAATACCGGGTAGATTATGACGTTGGCCACCGGGCGTCCGCCGGGCGCCGGGGCTGCAGGTTCCCCGCGGAGGTACACGCATGCGTCTCAAGGACAAGGTCGCGATCATCACCGGCGCCGGCCAGGGCATCGGCCAGGCCACGGCGATGAAGTTCGCGCGCGAAGGCGCCCGCGTCGCCGTCTGCGACATCAACCGCCCCGCCGTCGACTCGACCGTCGAGACGATCCTCGCGAACGGCGGCGAGGCGCTGGGTTACATCGTCGACGTGACCGACAAGGCGTCGATCGCGCGGATGGTCGAGGGCGTGATGGGCGCCTGGGGCCGCATCGACACGCTGGTCAACAACGCGGGCATCGTCCAGGACGCGCAGTTCAGGAAGATGACCGAGGAGCAGTTCGACCGCGTCATCGACGTGAACCTCAAGGGCGTCTACAACGTCACCAAGGCCGTGGTCGACATCATGCTCGAGCAGAATTCGGGCTGCATCCTGAACGCCTCGTCGATCGTCGGCCTGTACGGCAACTTCGGCCAGACCAACTACGCCGCGACCAAGTTCGGCGTGATCGGCATGGTCAAGACCTGGGCGCGCGAGCTCGGCCGCAAGGGCATCCGCGCCAACGCGATCTGTCCGGGATTCATCAGCACGCCGATCCTCGCCTCGATGCCCGAGAAGATCGTGCGCATGATGGAAGAGAAGGTGCCGCTCGGCCGGCTCGGCAGGCCCGAGGACATCGCGAACACCTACGCGTGGCTCGCCTCCGACGAGGCGTCGTACATCAACGGCGCGGTCATCGAGGTTTCGGGCGGCGTCACGATCTGACCTGTGGGTCGGGCTTCAGCCCGACAGTCCGCCGCTGTGGGTCGGGCTTCAGCCCGACGCCTCGCCACTTTGGCCCAGCTTCAGCCCGACGCCTCACCACTCCTTGTGGGTCGGGCTTCAGCCCGACGTCTCCCCCCTGTGGGTCGGGCTTCAGCCCGACGCCTCACCACTGTGGCCCAGCTTCAGCCCGACGCCTCATCACTCCTTGTGGGTCGGGCTTCAGCCCGACGCCTCGCCGCACTCCCCGCTCATCCGCCCGGACGACTTGAGGCACGCTGGCGCGCAGCGTAGGATGCCCCGATTCCGCTCGAGGGGACCACGCATGCCTGTCACCGCCCGGATCGTCCTCGCCGTCCTCGCCACGGCCCTCGTCGCGGCGCCCGCCGCCGCGCAGCGCGCGATCGGCGGCAACCCCGGCCCGGCCTACAACTACGTCTGCCCCAACGCCGACGGCGGACCGCCGCTCGACTGCTACTTCGACGCGGTGCGCCATCTCTACACGATGTGCCGCCACGTCAAGTCGATCGAGATCATCGAGTGGGGGTACGAGAAGGCGCAGGAAGGGGTCAACGACGCGAAGAGCAACTCGTGCATCCAGAAGCAGCGCGGGAACATGGTCAAGCCCTACCAGGCTGCGCTCCGCGCGGCGGCGATCTCGCGCCAGGCGGTGGACGGGGTCCGGAGCCTGAACGAGGCATGGCAGCTCGCGCTCGCCGAGCTCAAATGGCGGCCGGGCGAGTCCTCGGAGGACTACCTGACGCGGACGGTCACACCGTACATCGACTTCGAGGAGCGCATCGACGGCGTGAAGCTGATCGTCGAGACGGTCCGCTCGCGGGTGCGGCCGGCGCCGTCCGTCGCGAAGTCGAAGGCTGCCCCGGCGCCGCCGAAGACGGCCGCGAAGAAGTAGCGGATCCCCGTGGAAGTCGGTGACGCCCGCGCCGCGGGCGGCGGCGCGCGCATGTCGAAAACCGTCGCCACGGCCCCGCCAGGCATGTCGGCGATCGACGCCGAGGTGACCGCCGCGTTCGCCGAGGGCGGCCCTCTCGCGCGCCTGCTCCCGGGCTACCTCGAGCGGCCGCAGCAGCTTGCGATGGCGCTCGCCGTCGCGCACGCGATCCACGCCCAGGGCCGGCTCGTCGCCGAGGCGGGCACGGGCACCGGCAAGACGTTCAGCTACCTCGTGCCGGCGCTGCTCTACGGCGGCAAGGTGATCGTGTCGACGGGCACGAAGACGCTGCAGGACCAGCTGTTCGAGCGCGACCTGCCGTTCGTGCGCGATGCGCTCCGCTCGCCCGCCACGATCGCACTGCTCAAGGGCCGCGCCAACTACCTGTGCCTGCATCACCTCGAGCGCACCTCGCACGAGGACCGGCTGCCGTCGCGCGAGGATTCGCGCTACCTGCCGAGGATCGTGCGCTGGGCGCACGCGACCGAGCGCGGCGACCGCGCGGAGCTGGGCGACGTGCCCGAGAACGCGTCGATCTGGCCGCTCGTCACGTCGACGCGAGACAACTGCCTCGGCTCGAACTGCGGCCACTTCCGCGAGTGCTTCGTGATGCAGGCGCGCAAGGACGCGCTCGAGGCCGACGTCGTCGTCGTCAACCACCACCTCTTCTTCGCCGACGTGATGCTGCGCGACGAAGGGCTGGCGGAGCTCCTGCCCGCCTGCAACACGGCGATCCTCGACGAGGCCCACCAGCTGCCCGACACCGCGACGATGTTCTTCGGCGAGCAGACGACCGCGGGCCAGCTTGCCGAGCTCGCACGCGACGCGGAGGTTGCCGCGCGCACGTCGCTCTCCGACGTTCCCGGGCTGCCCGACGCGGCGTCCGACATCGCGCCCGCGATCCGCAGGCTCAGGCTCGCCGCGGGCGACCTGCCCGGCAAGCTGCCGCGCGACGCCGCGCTCTCCCGCGAAGGCTTCGCGACCGCGCTCGACGACCTTGCCGCGGCGGTCGACCGCGTCGCGACCGAGCTCGCGCACTTCGCGGAGCGCAGCGAGGACCTCGCGAGCGTGGCCTCGCGCGCGCACGACGCGTCGCGGAGGCTCGCGCGCTGGCGCGACGCCGCCGACGCGCCGGACGAGGACGGCGAGCGCTGGATCCGCTGGCTCGACGTCACGCCCGGCGGCTTCCAGATGCACGCGTCGCCGCTGTCGGTCGCGAACCTGTTCCGCCGCCAGCTCGACGCCACGGCGCGGGCGTGGATCTTCACGTCGGCCACGCTCGCGGTGGCCGGCGATTTCTCGCATTACACGCGCGAGCTCGGACTGGACGACGCGACGACGGGCACGTGGGAGAGCCCGTTCGACTACGGCACGCAGGCGCTGCTCTACGTGCCGCGCGGACTGCCCGAGCCGAACAGCGCGGCGCACACCGACGCGGTGATCGACGCCGCGCTGCCGGTGCTCGCCGCCTCGCGCGGGCGGGCGTTCCTGCTGTTCACCACGCTGCGCGCGCTCGCGCAGGCGCGCGAGCGGCTCGCCGCCGAGCTGCCCGCGATCGGCGTCCACGGGCCGCTCCTCGTGCAGGGCGAGGGCTCGAAGACCGAGC
Organism: Burkholderiales bacterium; assembly: GCA_905339295.1. Taxonomy (GTDB): domain Bacteria; phylum Pseudomonadota; class Gammaproteobacteria; order Burkholderiales; family Casimicrobiaceae; genus VBCG01. Next base: position 31,319 of record CAJPFI010000035.1, on the reverse strand, counting down.
TGCTCGAACGCTTCCGGCGCGCGGGCAACGCGGTGCTGCTGGGGAGCGCGAGCTTCTGGGAAGGCGTCGACGTCGCCGGCGACGCGCTGTCGGTCGTCGTGATCGACAAGCTGCCGTTCGCGCCCCCCGACGATCCGCTCCTCGCGGCGCGGCTCAAGCAGCTGAAGGACGACGGCGGCAACCCGTTCCGCGCCTGGCAGTTGCCGCTGGCCGCGATCGCGCTCAAGCAGGGTGCGGGCCGGCTGATCCGCACCGAGACCGACCGCGGCGTGCTCGTGATCGGCGACCCGCGGCTCACCGACAAGCCGTACGGCAAGACGCTGTGGCGAAGCCTGCCGCCGATGAAGCGGACGCGGGAGATCGCGGACGTCCGCGACTTCTTCGGGGTCGGGGATCAGTAATCAGGGGTCAGAAGCGTCGAGTGTCCCGCGCCGATGCGCGGCCACGCGAACCGGGACGCTTCCGATCCCTGTCCTCGGGTACCTGATCCCTGACTACCAGAACTGCCACCAGGGTTTCGGCGGCGCCGGCCCGGCGCCCCCGGCCGCGTCGACGCCGACGTAGAGCTCGCGGCCCCAGAACTGCCACCACGGCTTCGCGGGGACGCCGACGAGATAGGGACTGTTGGGCCAGGTCTTGGCCATGATCTCGCGCGTGTCGTCGCGAAGCTGCGTGAGCCCGAGCTTGTCGTAGCTGCGCATCAGCACGTCGAGCGCGTGCTCGTTCGCCGGTGTCCTCGGGTACAGGAGCAGCGAGGCCTGCGCGCGGCTCGCAGCCGCGACGTGGGCGCCGCGGTTGTAGTAGTAGCGCGCGACGTGGACCTCGTACATCGACAGCGCGTTCGACAGGTACACCATCCGCTGCGTCGCGTCCTCGGCGTAGCGGCTGTCGGGGAACTTCGCGACCAGTTCCTTGAACGCCGCGAACGCGTCCTTCATCGACTTGGGATCGCGCTCGGACAGGTCGAACTCGTAGACGTAGCCCAGGATCCCCTGGTCCTCGCGGAAGTTGACGATCCCCTTGAGGTAATGCGCGTAGTCGACGTTCGGGTGGTTCGGGTAGGTGCGGATGAAGCGGTCGAGCGTCGAGATCGCGGTCGGGACCTCGTTCGCGCGGTAGCTCGCGTAGGCGCTCTCGAGCATCGCCTGCTGCGCGTAGCGCCCGTACGGGAAGCGCGCCTCCAGCGACTCGAACAGCCGGACCGCCCGCGTATAATTCCCCTCGAGCATCGAGTCGTGCGCGACGCGGTAGAGGCGGTCCGCCGACCAGCCGGACGTCTCGTCCTTCATCTCGGGCAGGAGCCCGCAGCCGGCAGTGAGCACGGCGGCGACGATCGCGAGCGCGAGCGTGCGGACGGTGGCGGTCATCGGTCGGGAGAGTCTCCGTTGGGAAGCGACAAGTATAGCCGACCCGACCCGGCGCCCTCGGTCGCGCTGACCGTCCCGGACGACTGCGCGGGACTGCGTCTCGACCAGGCGCTCGCGCGCCTCATGCCCGCTCACTCGCGCAGCCGGCTCAAGGGCTGGATCGAATCGGGGCGCGTGACCGTCGACGGTGCGCCCGGCGTTTCCCGACGCAGGCTCGACGGAGGCGAGCGCATCGACGTCGCCCCGGGCGACGACGGCGCGACGCTCGCCGATGCCCCGCAACCGATGGCGCTGACGATCGTCCACGAGGACGACGCGGTGATCGTCGTCGACAAGCCTGCGGGGCTCGTCGTGCATCCGGGCGCGGGCAACCGCGACGGCACGCTTCTCAACGCCCTGCTGCACCGCCATCCGGCGCTCGCGCAGGTCGCGCGCGCCGGCATCGTCCACCGGCTCGACAAGGGCACGAGCGGGCTCATGGTCGTCGCGCGCACGCCCGAGGCGCAGACCGACCTCGTGCGCCAGCTCGCCGAGCGCAGCGTGAAACGCGAGTACCTCGCGCTGGTGCGCGGCGACGTCGCCAGGCCGGTGACGGTCGACGCGCCGATCGGCCGCCATCCGGTGCACCGCACGTCGATGGCGGTCGTCGAGCGCGGCCGGGAAGCGCGCACGAACGTCGCGCCGGTCGAGCGCTTCGGCGCGGCGACGCTCGTGCGCTGCACGCTCGACACCGGACGCACGCACCAGATCCGCGTGCACCTCGCGGCGATCGGCCATCCGCTGGTCGGCGACCCGATCTATGGCGGGAAGCGCGCGGCGGCGGGAATTCCCGCGTTCGCGCGGCAGGCGCTGCACGCGCAGCGGCTCGGGTTCGCGCATCCGGCGACGCGTCGCGCGATGGACTTCGCCTCGCCGCTGCCCGGCGACTTCGCCGCGCTGCTCGACGCGATGCGCGCCGGGGCCGGCGCCCCATGAGCGGCACCCTTTCCGCGGGGCAGGCGCGCGCCGCGCTGGAGGCCCGGCTCGCGGCCGAGGGGCTCGACTGGCTCGTTCCGGACTGGGACGCTCCCCCCGGCGTGATCGCGCTCTCGACGACGAAGCGCGGCGGCTCGGCGGGCGCGTTCGACCTCGGACCGTCGCGTCCCGCCACCGCGGCGCACCCCGACGCCGTCGCCGCCGACCGCGCGCGCCTCGCGTCGTTCCTTCCCTCGTCGCCCGTGTGGCTGCGCCAGGTGCACGGGAGGCGCGTCGTCGAGGTCGACGCGGCGAATCGGGCGGCCCTTCTCGCCGATCCGCCCGACGCCGATGCGGCGATCACGCGCACGCCCGGCGTCGCGCTCGCGGTGCGCGCCGCCGACTGCCTGCCGGTGGCGCTGGCCCACCGCGCCGGGCGCGTCGTGGGCGTCGCCCACGCCGGCTGGCGCGGACTCGCCGCCGGCGTGCTCGAGTCGACCGTCGAGGCGATGGACGTCGCGCCCGACGACATCGTCGCGTGGATCGGCCCGGCGATCGGCCCGCGCGCGTTCGAGGTCGGCCGCGACGTGCTCGACGCGTTCGTCGCGACCGATCCTACCGACGCCGAGTGCTTCGCGCCGCTGCGCGAGGGCAAGTGGCTCGCCGACCTTCCGGAGCTCGCGCGCCGCCGGCTCGAGCGCGCGGGCACGCCCCGGGTCAGCGGCGCGACGTGGTGCACGGTCGAGGATGCCGCGCGCTTCCATTCGTGGCGGCGCGACCGCGGCGCCGGCCGGATGGCGACGGCGATCGCGATGGCGGCCCCGTCGTGAGCCGGCGCGAACGCCCCCCGGTCTCGGCTACAATGCAACCCGGTTTCATCTGACCCGCCTCCTCCCCCCGTGTCCACGCTCGCCTCCATCGTCGCCGCCGCGCTCGCCGGCGGCGTGATCTCGACGCTCGCCGCCGCGTCCACGCTCGCGCTCGGACCCGCGTGGATCTCGCGGCTGGTGAGCTTCGCGGTCGGCGCGCTGCTCGGCGCCGTGTTCCTCGAGATGCTGCCGCACGCGCTCGAGGACGGCAGCGCGCACGAGGTGATGCTGGTCGTGCTGGCGGGCCTCCTCGCGTTCTTCCTGCTCGAGAAGCTGGTGCTGTGGCGCCACAGCCACGGGCACGAGGCGCACGACGACTCGGCCGAGGAGACCGAGCACCAGCACGCGCTGCACGCGCACGGCCACGACGGCGGGCGCTCGGGCCACATGATCCTGATCGGCAACAGCGTGCACAACTTCTGCGACGGCATCGTGATCGCGGCGTCGTTCCTCGCGGACGCCGCGCTCGGCTACGCGGCGACGCTTGCCATCGTCGCGCACGCCGTGCCGCAGCAGGTGGGCGACTTCGCGGTGCTCGTGCACTCGGGCTACGCGCGGCGCCGTGCGTTCGCGTTCAACATCGCGGCCGGGCTCGCGACGTTGGCCGGCGCGCTCGCCGCGTACTTCGCCCTGTCCGACATGCAGCAGGCGCTGCCGACCGTGCTCGCGTTCGCGGCGGCGAGCCTGCTCTACGTCGCGGTCGCCGACCTCATCCCGAGCCTGCACCGCCGCCCCGAGCCGGTCGAGACCGCGAAGCAGTCACTGCTGATCGCGGCCGGCGTCGGTGTGATCGCGCTGGTCGACGCGCTGCTCCAGCACTGACGCGGCGGCGGCCTCCTGACTTTGCGCGGCGCGCATCGCCTGGAGCCGCCGCAGCTTGATCCACGCGTAGAACGCGGCCGGCGCCGCGCCCGCCACGGCGAAGAACGCGATGCCGCCGACGGCGCTCCCGAAGGTGAGCGCCATCGTGCCGACGACGAACAGCCAGGCCATGATGACGATGTGCATCGCGCTTGCGGACGTTGAAGCCGGTGGCCGCGCACGATACCATCGACGTCGCATGCTGCGCGGAAGTCGCCGCATGCGCCGCGGGACCGCCGCATGACCCCTCCGCACGCCCAGCCTTCCCCCCATCCTCCGCCTTCTGCGCCGATCTGGGCGGACCTCGCGCAGGAATGGACGCGGTTCGCGCAGGAGTGGTCGGGCTGGTGGACGCGCGCCACGCTGCCGCACGCGACGCCGGGCGGGGCCGCGCCCGCCGTGCCGACCGAGTTGGCCGTCGACCCGGCGGACGCGGCCGCGATCACCGGGCGCTACGCCGAGAGGCTGCAGGCGCTGTGGCAGTCGGTCATGGAGGCCGGCGCCGGCCGGCCGCCCTCGCTCGTCGAGCCGAAGCCCGGCGACCGGCGCTTCGAGGCGTCGGCGTGGTCCGAGCTGCCGTGGTTCTCGTGGCTCAAGCAGAGCTACCTGCTCTACGGCGAGTACCTGCGCGAGCTCGCGGCCGCGAGCACGCTTCCGCCCGCCGACCGGCGCCGCCTCGCGTTCCTGACGCGACAGTTCGTCGACGCGATCTCGCCCACCAACTTCGCCGCGACCAACCCGGAGGTGCTCTCCGAGGCGGTGCGAACCGAAGGCGGAAACTTCGTGCACGGGCTCGCGAACCTCGTCGCCGACGTCGGCCGCGGCCGCATCTCGATGAGCGACGATTCGGCGTTCGAGGTGGGCCGCAACCTCGCCGTCACGCCGGGCCACGTCGTGTTCCGCAACGAGCTGATCGAGGTCCTCCAGTACGCGCCGTCGACGCCGACCGTGCACAGGCGGCCGCTCGTGATCGTGCCGCCGTGCATCAACAAGTACTACATCCTCGACCTCAGGCCGTCGAACTCTTTCGTGCGCCACTCGGTCGCGCAGGGCCACACGGTGTTCATGGTCTCGTGGCGCAACATCCCGCCCGAGCTCGGCCACCTGACGTGGGACGACTACCTCGAGGACGGCGTGCTCGCGGCGCTCGACGTCGCGAAGTCGATCAGCGGAAGCCGCACGGTGAACGCGCTGGGCTTCTGCGTCGGCGGGACGATCCTCGCCTGCGCGCTGGCCGTCCTCGCCGCGCGGCGCGATCGCAGCGTCGCGAGCGCGACGTTCCTCACGACGATGCTCGACTTCGCCGACCCCGGCGAGATCGGCGTCTACATCACGCCCGAGTTCCTCGCGGCGCGCGAGCCGGGACTGATGGCCGGCCAGCGCATGCACGGCTCCGAGCTCGCCGGCGCGTTCGCGAGCCTCCGCGCGAACGAGCTGGTCTGGAACTACGTCGTGAGGAACTACCTCAAGGGCCAGACACCGCCGGCGTTCGACCTCCTCTACTGGAACGGCGACTCGGCCAACCTGCCGGGACCGATGTACGCCTACTACCTCGGCCAGTTCTACATCGGCAACCGCCTGGTCGAGCGCGACGCGCTCACGATGGCGGGCGAACGCGTCGACCTCTCGAGGATCACGATGCCCGTGTTCGTCTACGCGTCGCGCGAAGACCACATCGTCCCGTGGACGGCGGCATGGCGCACGACCGCGCTCGTCGGCTCGCCCGACGTCGCGTTCGTGCTCGGCGCCTCCGGGCACATCGCCGGCGTCGTCAACCCTCCCGACCCGCCGCGCCGCAGCCACTGGGTCAACGAGCTGCTGCCCGACGACGCCGACGCATGGCTCGCGCGCGCCGAGGAAGCGCCGGGAAGCTGGTGGCCGACGTGGTGGCGCTGGCTCGAGCCGCACGGCGGACCGCGCGTCGCCGCGCCCGCCACGCCCGGCAATGCGAGCCACCCGGCGCTGGATCCGGCGCCCGGCCGCTACGTCGTCGAGCCCGCGCGCTAACGCGCGCGACCGTCGAGCGGAGTCGGCGCCCTCGCGCCGGTCGCCCTCCCGCTCTGCCGGCTGCGATACCATGTGACGACCATGCGGGCGGGTTGCGTCCCGCGCGCCAAGGAGGATTCGCGCATGACCGACATCGTCATCGTCGCCGCGCTGCGTACCGCGATCGGCAAGTTCGGGGGCGCGATCGCCAGGACCCCCGCGCCGGAACTCGGCGCCACCGTGATCCGCGCGCTGCTCGCCAGGACCGGCATCGCGCCCGACGCCGTGTCCGAGGTGATCCTGGGCCAGGTGCTCGCGGCGGGCAGCGGCCAGAACCCGGCGCGGCAGTCCTCGCTCAAGGCCGGCCTGCCCGACGCGATCCCCGCGATGACGATCAACAAGGTCTGCGGCTCGGGGCTGAAGGCCGTGATGCTCGCCGCGCAGGCGGTGCGCTGCGACGACGCCGACATCGTGATCGCCGGGGGGCAGGAGAACATGAGCGCGTCGCCGCACGTGCTTCCGGGCTCGCGCGACGGCTTCCGGATGGGCGACGCGAAGCTCGTCGACACGATGATCGTCGACGGCCTGTGGGACGTGTACAACCAGTACCACATGGGCGTGACCGCCGAGAACGTCGCGAAGAAGTACGGCATCACGCGCGCGAAGCAGGACGAGTTCGCGGTCGCGAGCCAGCAGAAGGCGGAAGCCGCGCAGAAGGCAGGAAGGTTCGCCGGCGAGATCGTCCCGGTGATGATTCCGCAGCGCAAGGGCGACCCGGTCGCGTTCGCGTCCGACGAGTTCCCGAAGCACGGCACGACGCTCGACAGCGTCGCGGGGCTCAAGCCGGCGTTCGCGAAGGACGGCTCGGTCACCGCGGCGAACGCATCGGGAATCAACGACGGCGCCGCGGCGGTCATGGTGACGAGCGCTGCGCGCGCCAGGGCGCTCGGGCTCGCGCCGCTCGCGACGATCCGCGCCTACGCATCGTCGGGCGTCGACCCGGCGATCATGGGGATGGGCCCGGTGCCCGCGTCGCGCCGCTGCCTCGAGAAGGCCGGCTGGAAGGCCGCCGACCTCGACCTGATGGAGATCAACGAGGCGTTCGCCGCGCAGGCCTGCGCGGTCAATCAGGAAATGGGCTGGGACACCTCGAAGATCAACGTGAACGGCGGCGCGATCGCGCTCGGCCATCCGATCGGCGCGTCCGGCTGCCGCGTGCTGGTCACGCTGCTGCACGAGATGGCGAGGCGCGATGCCCGCAGGGGCCTCGCGTCGCTGTGCATCGGCGGCGGCATGGGCGTCGCGCTCGCGGTCGAACGCCACGGATAGCGGATCTCCGCCAGGAAACGAGGCCGGAGGCGGCGCGCCGGCCCGACGACATCGTCCATCACCAGAGGAGGAACGCATCATGCCCTTGAAGACACCGCGCGTGGCGCTCGTCACCGGCGGCATGGGAGGGCTCGGCGAGGCGATCTGCATCAAGCTCGCCGCGCTGGGCTACAAGGTGGTCACCACGTTCTCGCCGGGCAACACGAGGGCCGCGGAGTGGCTCGACGCGATGAACAAGCAGGGCTACGGCTTCCGCGCGTACGCGTGCGACGTCGCGGATTGGGACTCGACCGTCGCGTGCACGCAGAAGGTCGCCGCCGAGGTCGGCCCGATCGACGTGCTGGTCAACAACGCCGGCATCACGCGCGACATGACGTTCAAGAAGATGGACAAGGCGAACTGGGACGCGGTGATGAAGACCAACCTCGACTCCTGCTTCAACATGACCAAGCAGGTGTGCGACGGCATGGTGGATCGAGGCTGGGGCCGCATCATCAACATCTCGTCGGTGAACGGCCAGAAGGGCGCGTTCGGGCAGGTCAACTACTCGGCCGCGAAGGCCGGCATGCACGGCTTCACCAAGGCGCTGGCGCTGGAGGTGGCGCGCAAGGGCGTCACGGTGAACACGATCTCGCCCGGCTACATCGGGACCAAGATGGTGATGGCGATCCCGAAGGACGTGCTCGACAGCAAGATCATCCCGCAGATCCCGATGGGGCGGCTCGGCAAGCCCGAGGAGATCGCCGGGCTGGTCGCCTACCTGTCGAGCGAGGAGGCGGCGTTCGTCACCGGCGCCAACATCGCGATCAACGGCGGGCAGCACATGTTCTGAACCACGGCTCCCGGATGGGGATTGCGGGTTTGGCGGCCCGACGGCCGCCTGCCGGCAACCCGGTTCGTACCGCGGCCGACGGGACAGCCGGTAGACGCGACGCGATCGCCCCGATGCGCATCGCGTGGCCGGGCGTCGGGGCTCGCTGGCGCCCGCTCCGGCACGGCCACGGGGCCGCCGTCGCGACTCTCCGCCCTCCTCTCGTGAGCTGCCCCGGTCCCGCCATGAAAAACGCCCCGCGGGGTAGCGCGGGGCGCGAGGTCGTATGTCTCCTGGAGGAAGAGAGAGATACGCGTGCGACGGGCGTCGCACGCGAGGAATGATCGCGCGGGACGGCTCGCGCAAACCACCCGGTCGAGGCGAATAGTCGCGGTGCGGTCACGGGAAAATTCGCCTGCCGCGCCGTGGGCGGGCGCCGGGGGACGGGAGCGCCGCCCCCCTCCGCACAAAAAAAAACGCCCCGCCGGTTGCCCGGCAGGGCGCTGATGCCGCATCGATCAGGAGGAGGAGATCGATACAGGGAGGAGCATCACAGCCGATACGTCGGGACGCGCCCCGCCCTTTTCAAGGCTCGTCCCGGGTGCCGCCTCGCGGGTCCCGGCGCTTTCATGCGCGCCCGGACCCGTCCGGCGAGGGCCTTACGCGGCCCTGCGGCCCTTCGCGGCCTTGGACCCGTTCGCCGCCGCGGCGCGGACGCTGGCGTCGGCGAGGTTCACGACCTGGCGGGTCGCCTTCTGGAACTGGTCGAACGCGGCCGTCGAGGCGGCGAACGTCGACTTGAACGCGTTGACCGCGGCATCCGAGCCGGCCGGGGCCGACTTGCTCGCCTTGTCGACGAACGAGGCGACGCCCTTGGTGTAGTTCGCCCACGCTTCCTCGGCGGCGGACGAGTACTCGGCCTGCGCTTCCGACGCGAGGTCGTACAGCGTGCGCGAATACGACAGCGCGGTCTGGACGCCCGACTCGGCGTACTTGGTGCGCAGGGCGATCAGATCCTGCACGTCCTTGACGGCGGCGGCGGCCTGCGCGCCCTCGACGCCTTGCTGCAGCGCGATCTTGGCGGCGTTCAGGTTCAGCCTGAACAGCTTCTCGGCGGCCTCGATCGAAAGCGCGGCAAGCTTGGTCGCGTTGGCGACGTTGGCCTTGTTGAATTCGGCGAACTGCTCGGTGGCGTTGTACATGGAGTGTCCTCTTGGCTCTTGGGTCGGGTCGGGGGCGCAGCGGTCTCGGTTTCTTCCGTGCCTCGCGCCGGGGGTGCAGACCCGTTCTGGGGGCCTGCGGCGGCCGGTTTGTTGCACCGCACAAACCGAGTATAGGGACGGAGACAGGTCAAGTCAAGGATTTTTTGGTGCAATGCACAACGGCCGGGGACATGCCCGCGAACACCCCCTCAAACGGCCGACGAATCAATGGGTTATACTGGCGTCGTTTCCCCGCAGGAGGCCGCGATGAGCGCCCCGATCCGAACGATCAAGAAGTACCCGAACCGGCGGCTCTACGACACGGCCAACAGCGGCTATATCACGCTCGCGGACGTGAAGCAGATGGTGCTCGAGCAGATCGACTTCCAGGTCATCGACGCGAAGTCCGGCGACGATCTCACGCGCGCGATCCTGCTCCAGATCATCCTCGAGGAGGAGTCCGGCGGCCTGCCGATGTTCAGCCCCGAGATGCTGACGCAGATGATCCGGTTCTACGGCACCGCGCAGCAGACGATGATGGGCCAGTACATGGAGCAGAACGTCAAGGCGTTCCTCGCGATCCAGAAGAAGCTGCAGGACCAGGCGAAGCAGGTCTACGGCGACAAGATGATGCTGACGCCCGACCTGTGGAAGCAGTTCATGCAGATGCAGGCGCCCGCGATGCAGGGGATGCTCGGCAACTACCTCGAGCAGAGCGCCAAGCTGTTCATGGACATGCAGCAGCGCATGCAGGACCAGACGCGCGGCATCTTCACGGCTTTCCCGTTCCCCGGATTCCCGCCGCCATCCGGCAACGACGACAACAAGCGCTGACGCGTCGCAACGCGGTGCAGCAACGCCTGCTTGTGCACCGCGGTTGCTGCATCGCACGCAGCGTCGCCGAATCCCCGGCCCGCACCGCAGCATGACGGCCCCGCGCGCCCGTCCGCCGGCGCCTCCGCGCGTGGGCTTCGTTTCGCTCGGCTGCCCCAAGGCGCTGGTCGATTCCGAGCAGATCCTCACCCGGCTCAAGGCCGAGGGCTACGCGATCGCTCCGACCTACGAGGGCGCCGAGCTCGTCGTCGTCAACACCTGCGGCTTCATCGACTCGGCGGTCGCGGAATCGCTCGACGCGATCGGCGAGGCGCTCGGCAGGAACGGCAAGGTGATCGTCACCGGCTGCCTGGGCGCGAAGGACGGCGGCGGATTCGTGCGCGAGATGCACCCGAAGGTGCTCGCGGTGACCGGGCCGCACGCGACCGCCGAGGTGATGGCCGAGGTGCACCGGCACCTGCCGAAGCCGCACGATCCGTTCGGCGACCTGGTGCCTCCGCAGGGGATCAAGCTCACGCCGGGGCACTACGCGTACCTCAAGATCAGCGAGGGGTGCAACCACCGCTGCACGTTCTGCATCATCCCGTCGATGCGCGGCGACCTCGTGTCGCGGCCGATCGGCGACGTGCTCGCCGAGGCGCGCAACCTGCTGCGCGCCGGCGTGAGGGAGCTTCTCGTCGTCTCGCAGGACACGAGCGCCTACGGCGTCGACGTCCGGCACCGCACCGGCTTCGTCGACGGCCGTCCGGTGCGCACGCACATGACCGAGCTCGCGCGCGAGCTCGACCGCCTCGCGCGCGAGCACGGCGCCTGGGCGCGGCTGCACTACGTCTACCCGTACCCGCACGTCGACGAGGTGATCGGGCTGATGGCCGACGACGTGTCGGCCGGCGGGCTCGTCCCCTACCTCGACGTGCCCTTCCAGCACGCGAGCCCGCGCATCCTCAGGCTGATGAAGCGCCCCGCGGCGCCCGAGCGCGTGCTCGAGCGCGTGCGCGCCTGGCGCAGGGAGAAGCCGCAGCTCGCGATCCGCAGCACGTTCATCGCCGGCTTCCCGGGCGAGACCGATGCGGAGTTCGACGAGCTGCTCGCCTTCCTCGACGAGGCGCAGCTCGACCGCGTCGGCTGCTTCGCCTACTCGCCGGTCGACGGGGCGGCGGCGAACGCGCTGCCCGATCCGGTCGATCCCGAGGTGCGCGAGGAGCGCCGCGCGCGCTTCATGCAGGCGCAGGCGGCGATCAGCGCCGCGCGCCTCGCCGCGAAGGTCGGCACGACGATCCACGCGATGGTCGACGCGACCCGGGCGACGGGTCGCGGGCGGTCGAGGCGGACGGTCGCGATCGCGCGCAGCGCGGCCGACGCGCCCGAGATCGACGGCGTGGTGCGGATCGAGGATGGCGAGGGACTCGCGCCGGGCGACGTCGTGCGCGTCACCGTCACCGGCTCGGACGCGCACGACCTCGACGCGCGCCGCTCGCCCGCCTAAGGCGGGCTAGCGGTCAGGACGTCCGCGCCGCGTCCGCGGGGGAACCCGCCCGCGCCGGTCTCAGCGCGCGAAGCGCTGCGCCGCCAGGTCGCGCGACAGCTCGCCCAGGATGTCGCCCAGCGACGCGCTCTGCGCCGCGGCGTAGGTCGCCGCGCTCACCGTCGACAGCGTCGCCCGGCGGTGATACGCCTTCGACCATACCGGCGCCACGGCGCGGTCCGGGCGCGAGACGTAGAACGTGATCGCGAGCTCGGCGCCCGGCGCCTTCGGGTCGCGGTTGTCCGCGTAGAGCGCGCCCACGAACGCGTCGATCGTGAGGTCGGCCTCGGGCGGCGTGCCGGGCGGGATCACCCGCGCGAACACGTTCGACTGCACGAGCGCGCTCGCGATCGCCTCGGCGATCAGCGGCGCCGGCGCGACGACGTACTCGTGGTAGAAGTCCGTCTCGAAGCGCAGGTCGGCCTCGCGCACGACGAACGTGCGCTCGCGGTACGGCGCGGCGACCGTCACGGTGCCCAGGCGCGCGGACAGCGGGCTCGTCTGCGCGACCGCCGCGACCGCCGGCGGCTCGAGCAGGTACATCTGCTTGACCGGCGACGGGCGCGTGATCGAGCAGCCAGCGAGCGTCGCCGCGACCGCGGCGACGAGGAACGCGGAAGCGAAGTGTCGGGTCATGGCTGGCGGGGCGGCAGCGGTTTCGGTGGCTCGCCGAACAGCAGGTTCGACGGGTAGCGCTTCGCGTCCTCGGTGAGGTCGCGCAGGTTGTCGGTGATCTGGCGCAGGTTGGCGATGGTCGACGCGAGGTCCTGCTCGCCGCCGCCCAGGATGCGGTCGACGCGCGAGAGCGAGCGCTCCATGCGCGTGATCGTCTGGGCGAGCTTCGGGTCGGAGACGAGGGCCTTGACCTTCTCGGCGGCTTCCGACGCGTCCGCCGGCAGCTTCTTCCACGCCGGGTTCGAGATGAGGGTCTTGATCTCGCCGTTGGTGTCGCGCAGCTCGGTGAGCAGCGCCGTGCCCTCGGTGGTGAGCTTCTTCGCGTCGATGCCCGCCAGCGTCGAGTCGAGACGGTCGAGCGTCCTGGTCGCGCGGTCGGAGAGCCCCTTCGCGTCGATCGCGGCGAGCGTCTCGGTGGACGTCGTCATCAGGCGGTTCAGGTTCGCGAGCGTGCCCTCGATGTCGAGCTTGTGCAGGCGCTCGATGATCTCGGAGGCCGCGTTCACGAACTGCGCGACCGTCGACGGCGCGCTCGGGATGTACACGTTGCCTGGCGTCCACGCGATCGGCAGCAGCGGCGTGGGCGGGTCGATGTAGTCGAGCTCGAGGTACGAGGTCCCCGTGATGCCCTGCGGCGCGAGCCGGATGCGCAGCCCCCGGTCGGCCTCGGCCTTCGCGCCCTCGGGGCTCGTGAGGTCGCCGGTCGCCGCGCGCCCGCCGACCAGCCGCGGCTGGATCTGCGACTCGACCAGCACGTAGCGTGCGCGCTGCGTCATCGGCAGGTCGAGCTGGTAGTAGACGTAGGTGAAGCTGATCTTCGTGACCTCGCCGATCACGACGCCGCGGTACTTGAGCTTCGACCCGATGTCGAGCCCCTGCACCGACTCGTTGAGGTACGTCTCTATCGTGATCTTGCGCTCGAACCACCGGCCGGAGCCGATGACGAGCAGCACGACGACGCCGGCGATCAGCGAGCCGATCACGAACAGGCCCAGCTTGAAGTAGTTGGCTTTCTGGCTCATCGGTCAGGCCGCCGCCTTCTCGGGCTCGCGTCGGAAGAATGCGCGTACGCGCGGATCGGGAGAGGAGTCGCGCAGCTCCCGCGGGTCGCCCTCGGCGATGATGCCGCGCGCCTTCTTGTCGAGCAGCACGACGCGGTCGATCGACGCGAACACCGAGGGCAGGTCGTGCGTGACGATGACGAACGTGACGCCGAGGCTCTCGGCGAGGCGGCGCACCGTCGCGTCGAGCGTCGCCGACGTGATCGGGTCGAGGCCCGAGCTGGGCTCGTCGAGGAACAGGATCGACGGGTCGAGCGCCATCGCGCGGGCAATGCCCGCGCGCTTCTGCATTCCGCCCGAGATCTCGGACGGCAGGTGGCCGGTGAACGCGTCGAGGCCGACCAGCGCGAGCTTCATGCGGGCGATCAGCGTCATCGCGTCTTCCGGCAGGCCGGTGTAGACCTCGATCGGCAGGCGCACGTTCTCGAGCAGCGTCATCGAGCCGAACAGCGCGCCCGACTGGTACATGACGCCGAAGCGGCGCCGTATCCGCTCGAGCTCGTCGCCGTCCGCGCCGACGATGTCCTCGCCGCCGAAGCGCACGCGCCCCGACACCGGCGGCACGAGCCCGATCATGTGCTTCAGGATCGTGCTCTTGCCGCCGCCCGATCCGCCGAGAATGCCGAACACCTCGCCCGCGTGGACCTTGAAGTTCACGTTGTCGAGGATCGCCGTGCCGTCGTAGCCGGCGAACAGGTCCTCGACCTCGATCAGCACGTCGCCCAGCGGGCGGCGGGGGGGGCCGGCGGCGGCGAGCGGATCGTTGGCGGCCATCAGATGTTGAGCACGTAGTAGGTGACGGCGAAGATCCCGTCGACGACGACGAGCAGGATGATGCCCGAAACGACTGCGCGCGTGGCGGACTCGCCGACCGCGGACGCGCCCGCCGCGGTCTGCAGCCCGCGCAGGCACCCGATCCCGGCGATCAGGATCGCGAACACGAACGACTTGACGAAGCCGGCGAGGAAGTCGGTCAGCGTGACGGCGCTGTCGACCTCCTTCATGAACGTGACCACCGGGATCGAGAACGAGGTCATCGTGATCGCGCCCCCGACCAGCCCGACCAGCATCGAGAACAGGACGAGCAGCGGCGTCATGAGCAGCGCGGCGATGATTCGCGGCGTCACGAGGAAGCGGACCGGGTCGAGGCCCATCGTGGTCAGCGCGTCGACCTCCTGGTTGACGCGCATCGTGCCGATCTCGGCCGCGAACGCCGCGCCCGAGCGGCCCGCGAGCAGGATCGCGGTCATCAGCGGGCCCAGCTCGCGCAGCATCGACAGGCCGATCAGGTCGGCGACGAAGATCTCGGCGCCGAAGCGCTTCATCGGCACCGCCGACTGGAACGCGAGGATCATGCCGAGCAGGAAGCTGATCAGCGCGACGATCGGAAGCGCGTCCGCGCCGACGCGCTCGCATACGCGCCACACGTCCTTCCAGCGCACCGTCTGCGGCCGCAGGACCGCGTAGAACAGCGCGGCAGTGATCTCGCCGATGAAGGTGACCTGCTCGGCGATGTCCTTCCACACGGCCGCGGCGGCGCGACCGAGCTCCTCGATCGCCGGCCGGCGCCTGGCCTCGGGGTCGAGCTCCTGCGACAGGCGCCTGGGATCGAACTGGTTGAACAGCGCCTGGAACGCGGGGGCGAGGTTCGCGACCTCGACGGTGGCGCCGCGCTCCTGCGCGACCAGGTCGACCAGCAGCGCGACGCCGGCGCCGTCGCAATAATCGACCTTCGCCGCGTCGACGGTGACCGGCTTGCCCGGCGCCTGCGCGAGCGCCTCGTGCGCCTGCGGCCACAGCACCCGCACCGTGCTCGCATCCAGCCGCCCGTCGAGCGCGACGATGCGCCGTCCGTCGGGCAGGTCGTTGACCGCGATCGTGGCCATGGGCTCGTCGCGCGCTCAGGACACGATCGGACCGCGCCGTCCGCGGGACGCCCGGCCGCGCCCGGCCGCGCATCCGGCCGCCACCGGCCGCGCCGCCACGCCGACATCGGCGACGGGGGCAACGAGCCCGGAGCGGAAGAGCGATCGCATTGGGGTCGACGAGACGGCGGGAAGTCGAAGCGCGGCGAGTGTAGCACCTCGTCGCGGCTGCGGCGCGAGGTGCGACGGGCGGACACCCGGGCCACGGCGCGCCGCGCGGCCGGCGCCGCGCGCGGCCCGGCGCCCTTCGCGCCAGAGGGATCCGACGGGACTGCGCGCAAGACATTGATGCAGTGCGATGCGTCGTCGCCGCGCCTGCCGTCGCGGCCCGGATCGGGCTGCCGCGGCTCTTCGCGGCAGCGCTTCCACGAGAACTCCGCCGCCCGCCGCCGGACGGTCGACGCCGCGGGAGGGCCGCGCGGGCGCGGACCCGCTCAGGCGTCGCGCCGGAAGATCTCGGCGAGCGTGGGCGGCGCCCGCCCGCCGTCGAGCTCGAGACGCGACTCGAGCTCGTCGACGTGGGCCGCCATGAGCCGTGCCGCGCGCCGCCCGTCGCGCCGCGCGATCGCGTCGACCAGCGCATCGTGGTCGGCGTGCGCGCGCACGTCGCCGCTCTTCTCGTAGAGCGCGATCGCGAGGGACGACTGCAGCACCAGCTCCCGCGCGTAGCGCGCGAGCACCGGGTTGCCCGAAAGCTCGCCGATCCTGTGGTGGAACTCGAGCGACAGCGTGAGCCCGGCACCGCGCTCGCCGCGTGCGTAGGCGGCGTCCTCGTCGCGCACCAGCCGCCCGAGCGCCGCGATCGCCGTCTTGCCGGCGCGCGCGACGGCCGCCTCGACCGCCGCCGCCTCGATCACGCGACGCGCCGCGAACGCATGGCGCACCTCGTCGGCGGAGGGGCGCGCAACGACGGCGACGCGCTTGTCGCGTAACGCGACGATGCCCTCGTGGTCGAGCCGCCGCAGCGCCTGCCGCACGATCGTGCGCGACACGCCGAAGAACTCGCCCAGCGCGACCTCCTGCAGCTTCGTGCCGGGCGCGAGCCGACGCTCGAGGATCGCGGCGCGCACCGCGTCGCAGATCCTCGCCTCGGCGTTCCCCGCCGCCTGCCGCCGCGCCGCCATGCCGGCCCCCTTCCCCGTCGCGGGGCCAGCGTACCCCCGGCCGCCGCGCCGGGTCAATCCATGCGGGATACGATGGGTCTCGATCGTGTATACACGAATGGTGCCGACGCGGCCGCCGGGCGCCGGGCGCCGGAGGCCGGCGGCACAGAGGAAACGCCCTCGCCCGGCACGTCCCGAACGGTATGCACGCCTTCCGGTCGCGATTGACAAGCGGGGGGGCCCGGCGCGACGATGCCGGACGACCCCGGGCAGCGCCCGCCCGGCCCCCCGCGCACACGGCCCATGCCCGCCGACCGCACCGATCCGATTCGCCTCGTGCTGAACGGCGAGCGCGTCGACGTCGACGGCATGCCGCCGCAGACCACCCTGCTCGCGTGGCTGCGCGAAGCGCGCCACCTCACCGGCACCAAGGAAGGCTGCGCCGAGGGCGACTGCGGCGCGTGCACCGTCGTCGTGGCCGAGTCGCGCGGCGACGGCACGCTTGCGTGGAAGCCGATCAACGCGTGCCTGCGTCTCATGCCCTCGCTCGACGGCAAGGCCGTGTTCACCGTCGAGAGCCTGCGCACGCCGTCCGGCCGGCCGCATCCGGTGCAGCAGGCGCTCGTCGAGTGCCACGGCTCGCAGTGCGGGTTCTGCACGCCCGGCTTCGCGATGAGCCTGTTCGGCCTCTACAAGAACGCGCATGCGCCGTCGCGAGAGGCGGTCCACGACGCGCTGTCGGGCAACCTGTGTCGCTGCACCGGCTACCGGCCGATCCTCGCCGCGGCCGAGCGCATGGGCGCGATCGACGCGCACGCGTGCGGCGCGACCGGCTGGCGCGGCCCGGGCCTGGCCGCGGACGGCAGCCGGATCGTGTCGGCCGACGAGCACATGCTCGCCGCGCAGCTCGATTCGCTCGCGCGCGACGCGACGTTCGACTACGAAGGCGGCGGGCAACGCTGGCTCGCGCCGGTCGACGCGGACGGCCTGGCCGCTGCCTGCGCCGCGCATCCCGAGGCGTGCATCGTCGCGGGAGCGACCGACGTCGGCCTGTGGATCACCAAGCAGCACCGCGACCTCGGGACGATGATCTGGACCGGCGCGGCGCGCGACCTCGCGGCGGTGCACGCGCGCGACGACGCGTTCGAGATCGGCGCGGCCGCCACGCTCGCCCAGGCGTTCGACGCGCTCGACGCGGACTACCCGGAGCTGCACGAGGCGTGGGTGCGCTTCGCGTCGGTGCCGATCCGCCACGCGGGCACGCTCGGCGGCAACGTCGCGAACGGCTCGCCCATCGGCGACTCGATGCCGGCGCTGATCGCGCTCGGCGCCCTCGTCGCGCTGCGCCGCGACGGCGCGACGCGAACGCTGCCGCTCGAGGACTTCTACCTCGCCTACCGCGACACGGCGCGCGCGCCCGGAGAGTTCGTCGCGTCGCTGCGCGTGCCGCGCCGCACCCCGGGCCTCGTGCTGCGCGCGTACAAGCTCTCCCGGCGCTACGACCAGGACATCTCGGCGGTGTTCGCGACGTTCGCGCTCGTGCTCGAAGGCGACCGGATCGCGTCGGCGCGCATCGGCTGCGGCGGCGTTGCCGCGACGCCGAGGCGCGCGCCCGCGGCCGAGGCGGCGCTCACGGGCGCGCGCTGGTGCGAGGCGTCGGCCGAGGCGGCGGCGCAGGCGCTCGAAGCCGGGTTCGCGCCGATCGACGACGTGCGCGCCTCCGCCGCCTACCGCCGCCGCGCGCTCGGCAACCTGATGCGCAGGATGTGGCTCGAGACCGGCGCCCACCCACCGGTCGCCACGCGCGTCGAGCAGCTCGCCGCCGCCGGCTGACGCGCAATCCGCGATGAACGACCCGCGCCTGCCGCTTCCCGACCTCGCCGCCGGGGGGCCGGCCGTCGGCGCGCCGCTGCCGCACGACTCGGCCGCGATGCACGTGTCGGGTGACGCCGACTACACCGACGACCTGCCCGAGCCGCGCGGGATGCTGCACGCCGCGCTCGGCGTGTCGCCGGCCGCGCACGGGTGGCTGCGCGCGATCGACCTCGCCGCCGTGCGCTCGGTGCCCGGCGTCGTCGACGTGATCGTCGCGGCGGACATCCCCGGCGCGAACGACGTCGGCCCGATCCAGCACGACGACCCGATCCTCGCCGACGGCGTCGTGCATTTCGCCGGCCAGCCGGTGTTCGCGGTCGCGGCGACGAGTGTCGAGGCGGCGCGCCGCGCGGCGCTCGCCGGCACGATCGACGTCGCGCCGCTGCCGGCGATCCTCACCGTCGAAGCCGCGATGGCCGCGCGGTCGTTCGTGCTGCCGCCGGTGCACGTGACGCGCGGCGATGCGTCCGGCGCCCTCGCCCGCGCGCCGCACCGGCTCTCGGGCACGATCCGCAGCGGCGGACAGGACCACTTCTACCTCGAAGGCCAGGTCGCGCTCGCGCTGCCGCGCGAGGGCGGCGCGATGCACGTGTACTGCTCGACGCAGCACCCGGGCGAGGTGCAGCAAACGGTCGCGCACGCGCTGGGGCTGGACGCGCACGACGTCGTCGTCGAGTGCCGGCGGATGGGCGGCGGCTTCGGCGGAAAGGAAACGCAGATGTCGCTGTTCGCGTGCGTCGCGGCGATCCTCGCACGCCGCACCGGCCGCGCGGTCAAGCTCCGGCTCGACCGCGACGACGACATGCGCTCGACAGGCAAGCGCCACGCGTTCGTCCACGGCTACGACGTCGGCTACGACGACGAGGGCCGCATCCTCGCGCTCGACCTGACGCTCGCGTCGCGCTGCGGCTTCTCGGCGGACCTCTCGGGCCCGGTGAACGACCGTGCCGTGTTCCACGCCGACAACGCGTACTGGCTGCCCGACGTCGCGATCCACTCGTACCGGTGCCGGACGAACACCGTGTCCGACACCGCGTTCCGCGGCTTCGGCGGCCCGCAGGGCATGTTCGCGATCGAGGCGGTGATCGACGCGGTCGCGCGCGCGACCGGCCGCGACCCGCTCGACGTGCGGAAGGCGAACCTCTACGGCGTCGCCGAGCGCAACGTCACGCCGTTCGGCATGACGGTCGAGGACAACATCGCGCCCGCGCTGATCGACAGGCTCGAGCAGACCTCGCGCTACCGGGAGCGGCGCGCCGAGATCGCGGCGTGGAACCGCGCGAGCCCGGTCATCAGGCGCGGGCTCGCGCTCACGCCGGTCAAGTTCGGCATCTCGTTCACCGCGACGCACTACAACCAGGCCGGCGCGCTGGTCCACGTCTACCAGGACGGCACCGTGCTGCTGAACCACGGCGGCACCGAGATGGGACAGGGACTGTTCACCAAGGTGCAGCAGGTCGTCGCGCAGGAGCTGGGCATCGCGCCAGGGCGCGTTCGCGTCAGCGCGTCGGACACGAGCAAGGTGCCCAACGCGTCGCCCACCGCGGCCTCGTCCGGCAGCGACCTCAACGGCATGGCGGCGCGGGACGCGGCGCGCACGCTCCGCGAGCGGCTCGCCGCGCACGCCGCACGCAAGTTCGGCTGCGATCCGCAGGGGATCGTATTCCGCGACGGCGTCGTGTCCGGCGGACCGGCGTCGCTCACGTTCGCGGAGCTCGCGCGCTCGGCCTACTTCGCGCGCGTGCCGCTCTCGGCGACCGGCTTCTACGCGACGCCGAAGGTCCACTACGACCGCAAGACGCTCTCCGGTCGGCCGTTCTTCTACTATGCGTACGGTGCCGCCTGCGCCGAGGTCGCGATCGACACGCTGACCGGCGAGCACCGGCTCATCGCGGTCGACATCCTCCACGACGTCGGACGCTCGCTCAATCCCGCGATCGACCGCGGCCAGGTCGAGGGCGGCTTCCTGCAGGGCTGGGGCTGGCTCGCGATGGAGGAGCTGGTCTGGAACGACGAGGGCAGGCTCACGACGCACGCGCCGTCGACGTACAAGATCCCGACGTCGCGCGATTGGCCCGCGCGCGCGCGCGTCGACTTCTGGCCCGGCGAGAACCGCGAGGCGACGATTTATCGCAGCAAGGCGGTCGGCGAGCCGCCGCTGATGCTCGCGCTCGCCGGCTTCCACGCGCTGCGCGACGCGGTGGCGAGCGTGGCCGACTACCGGTTCGCGCCCGACCTCGACGCGCCGGCGACCGACGAGCGCGTCCTGCGCGCGGTCGAGGACATCGAGCGGCGCGCCCGGTCCGCGACCGCGACGAGCGCGGAGACGACGCGGTGAATCGCGGCGAACCCGCCCGCCCGTGGGTCGGGCTTCAGCCCGACATCACCACCTCTCGCCGCGAATCCGCCACCCCGTGGATCAGGCTTCAGCCCGACATCGCCACCTCTCGCACCGAATCCGCCACCTCGTGGGTCGGGCATCAGCCCGACATCACCACCTCTCGCACCGTTCCCGCCACCCCGTGGGTCGGGCTTCAGCCCGACATCGCCCTCTCTCGCAGCGAATCCGCCACCCCGTGGGTCGGGCTTCAGCCCGACATCGCTTCCCATGAGCGAAGTGCCGGGCTGAGGCCCGAGCCGCAAGCGCGTATCCTCGCGCATTGGGACGCCTTGGAGCGATGCACGGCGACGACGCGATGACCGGACTCTGCGCCGCACTGTCGAAGGCGATCGCCGCGGGCGGGCGCGCCGTGCTCGTCGTGGTCGCGCACGGCGCGGGCTCGGTGCCGCGCGAGGCGGGCGCGTGGATGATCGTGACCGCCGAGGGCCAGCACGGCACGATCGGCGGGGGACACCTCGAGCACGAATCGACGAAGCTCGCGCGCGAAGCGATCGCAGGGGCGACGCCCGCGTCGACCTGGCTCGTCCGCTTCCCGCTCGCCGCGCGACTGGGACAGTGCTGCGGAGGCGTGTCGACGGTCGCGTTCACCGTGGTCGACCGCTCGGCGGCGTGGCTCGAGCTCGCGACCGCATGCGAGCGCACGTCGGCCGCGTTCACGCTGGTCCACCGGCTCGGCGCGACCACGGGCGAGCCGCAAAGGATGATCGTGACGGCGGACGACTCGCGCGGGTCGCTCGGCGGCGAGGCGCTCGACTCGACGGCGGTCGCCGCGGCGCGCGCGCGGCTCGCGACCGGCGGCGCGTCCGGCCTGGTCGAGGTCGACGGCGCGTCGCTGCTCGTCCATGTCGTGCGCCCGCGTGCGTTCGACGTGATGCTGTTCGGCAACGGCCACGTCGGGCGCGCGCTCGCGCAGGTGTTGGGCGCCGTTCCCTGCCGGGTGCGCTGGATCGACGAGCGCGCGAGCGACTTCCCGGCGAGCGTGCCAGCCAACGTCGAGGTGCTCGCGACCGACGCGCCGGTCGACGAGATTGCCGACGCGCCGCGCGGCGCGTACGTCGTCGTGATGACGCACAGCCATGCGCTCGACTTCGACATCGTCGAGGCCGCGCTCGCCCGCGGCGACTGGGCGTACCTCGGCCTGATCGGCTCGAAGGCGAAGCGCGAGCAATTCGCCAGGCGGCTCGCCGCGCGCGGCACCGAGGAGACGGTCCTCGCACGCGTCACCTGCCCGATCGGCGCGACCGCCGGGCTCGCGAGCAAGGAGCCGGGCGCGATCGCGGTGGGCGTCGCGGCCGAGCTGCTCGCGGTGTACGAGCGTCTGCAGGCAAGCGCGGCGCCGACGACGGTGCGGCCGTTCTCGCGCCAGCGGGAGCGCTCGTGACGGGATCGGAGCCCTAGTTGCCGGCAGGCGCCGGCCGCGATCCTCGCGATCGGTGTCCGGACACGGGCAGATCCGACCCCATGGCACGACTCTCGCTCTCGGGCATCACCAAGGTCTACCCGTCGGTCGTCGCGAACGACGGCATCGACCTCGACGTCGAGCCGGGCGAGATCCACGCGGTGCTGGGCGAGAACGGCGCGGGCAAGTCGACGCTGATGAAGGTCATCTACGGCGTCGTCAAGCCGGACGCCGGGACGATCCGCTGGGAAGGCCGCGAGGTGGCGATCGCCAGCCCGGCGCGCGCGCGCAAGCTCGGCATCGGCATGGTGTTCCAGCATTTCTCGCTGTTCGAGACGCTGACCGTGGCCGAGAACATCGCGCTGGCGCTCGACGCGGAGCGCGCCCGCGGCGACCTGCCGGCACGCATACGCGACGTGTCGGCGCGTTACGGGCTGCCGCTCGACCCCGACCGCCACGTGCACACGATGTCGGTCGGCGAGCGCCAGCGCGTCGAGATCGTGCGCTGCCTGCTGCAGGACCCGCGACTGCTGATCATGGACGAGCCGACCTCGGTTCTGACGCCGCAGGCGGTCGCGAAGCTGTTCGAGACGCTGCGGCGGCTGTCGGGCGAGGGCCGCAGCATCCTCTACATCAGCCACAAGCTCGACGAGATCCGCGCGTTGTGCGACCGCGCGACGGTGCTGCGCGCGGGCAAGGTCACCGGTACCTGCGACCCGCGCCAGGAGTCCTCGGCGTCGCTCGCGCGCATGATGATCGGCGGCGACCTGCCGCACCCGGAGCATCGGGAGGCGCACGCCGGCGAGCCGCGGCTCGTCGTCGACGGCCTCACGCTTCCCGCCGACGATCCGTTCGGGACGGCGCTCAACAGGATCCGGCTCACCGTGCACGCCGGCGAGATCGTCGGCATCGCGGGGGTCTCGGGCAACGGGCAGAAGGAGCTGATGGCGGCGCTGTCCGGCGAGCGCACCGTCGCGGACGCGGGGGTCGTGCGGCTGATGGGCGCGGCGGCCGGCAGGCTCGACGCCGAGGAGCGTCGCGCGCTCGGCCTCGCGTTCGTCCCCGAGGAGCGCCTCGGGCGTGGCGCGGTGCCCGAGATGTCGCTCGCCGAGAACGCGCTGTTGACCGCGCACCGGCAGGGGCTGGTCGGACACGGCTTCGTGCGCATGGACGCGGTGCGCGAGTACGCGCGCGCGACGATCGCGCAGTTCAATGTGAAGGCGGGCGGCGCCGATGCCGTCGCGCGATCGCTCTCGGGCGGCAACCTGCAGAAGTTCATCGTCGGACGCGAGATCCGGCAGATGCCGAAGGTGATGATCGCCGCGCAGCCGACTTGGGGGGTGGACGTCGGCGCGGCCGCGCAGATCCGCCAGGCGCTCGTCGACCTGCGCGACGCCGGCGTCGCGGTGCTCGTCGTCTCCGAGGAGCTGGACGAGCTGTTCGAGATCTGCGACCGGCTCGCGGTCATCGCGCAGGGACGGCTCTCCGACGCGCGCCCGACGCGCGACACGAACGCCGAGGAGATCGGCCTGCTGATGTCCGGCTCGTTCAGTGCGATGGGGTCAGAGCCGTAATATTCGACTCGCGCGCTCTCGCAGATCGAGCCTGTTCGTCGATCGAATATTACCGTGCGATGGGGTCAGAGCCGTAATATTCGACTCGCGCGCTCTCGCAGATTGAGCCTGTTCGTCGATCGAATATTACGGCTCTGACCCCATCGCACCAATATTACGGCTCTGACCCCATCAAAAGATGATCCGCCTCGAAGCCCGCCCGGAGCCGTCGCGCACGTTCAAGTGGGCGTCGCCGCTGATCGCAGTCACGGCCACCGTCGCGATCGGCTTCGCGCTGTTCCCGGCGATGGGCAAGAACCCGTTCGACGCGTTCCACGCGTTCTTCGTCAAGCCGCTCGACTCGCTCTACGGCGTGGGCGAATTGCTGCTCAAGGCGTCGCCGCTGATGATGATCGCGACCGGGCTCGCGGCGGGCTACCGCGCGAACGTCTGGAACATCGGCGCCGAGGGCCAGCTCACGCTGGGCGCGATCGCGGGCGGCGGCGTCGCGCTCGCGCTGCACGGCGTCGACTCGCCGCTCGTGCTTCCGCTGATGATGGCTGCGGGCGTCGCGGGCGGCGTCGCGTGGGCGGCGATCCCCGCATGGCTGCGCACGCGCTTCAACGCGAACGAGATCCTCACCTCGCTGATGCTGGTCTACGTCGCGACGCTGACGCTGTCGCTGCTGGTGCACGACGCGTGGCGCGACCCGGAGGGCTTCAACTTCCCGCAGTCGAAGCTGTTCAGCGAGAGCGCGATTCTGCCGAACATGCTCGAGGCGACGCGCCTCCATTGGGGCTTCCTGCTCGCGCTCGCGGTCGTCGCGGCGGGATGGGTGTTCATGCAGATGAGCTACGTGGGCTACCAGATGCGCGTCGCGGGCCTCGCGCCGGCCGCCGCGCACTATGCCGGCATTTCCGCGCCGCGCACCGTGTGGCTCGGCATGCTGATCGGCGGCGGATGCGCGGGCCTCGCGGGCGTCGGCGAGATCGCCGGGCCGATCGGCCAGCTCCAGCCGTCGGTGTCGCCGGGGTACGGCTTCGCCGCCATCATCGTCGCGTTCGTAGGCCGCCTGCACCCGGTCGGCATCGTCTTCGCGAGCCTGCTCATGTCGCTGCTCTACCTCGGCGGCGAGTCCGCGCAACTGAACCTCGCGCTGCCGTCCGCAGTGACCGGACTGTTTCAGGGCACGCTGCTCTTCTTCCTGCTCGCGGCGGACGTGTTCATCCACTACCGGCTGCGCGGCGCGAAGCGCGTCACGAGAGCAGCGGTCGCAGCGTCCGACCCTGCTCGAAAGATGAGCGGGGTCTGACCCCATGGACACGTTCGCGCAACTGGTGATCCTGACGCTCGCCGCCGGCACGCCGCTCGTGTTCGCGGCGCTGGGCGAGCTCGTCACCGAGAAGTCGGGCGTGCTGAACCTCGGCGTCGAGGGAATGATGCTGGTCGGCGCCGTGGTGGCGTTCATGGTCGCGGCGACGTCCGGCTCGCCCTGGCTCGGCATCCTCGCCGGCATGGGCGCCGGCGCGGCGACGTCGCTGATCTTCGGCGCGATCACGCTGTCGCTGCTGGCCAACCAGGTCGCGACCGGCCTAGCGCTGTCGCTGTTCGGGATCGGCCTGTCCGCCTTCGTCGGGCTCGACTTCGTGTCGGTCGTGATCGCCGGCATCACGCCGCTTTCGATCGGCGGGCTGTCGGACCTCCCGGTCGTCGGGCAGCTCGTCTTCGGTCACAACCCGCTCGTCTACCTGTCGTTCGCGCTGTTCGCGCTCGTGCAGTGGTTCCTGTACCGCTCGCGCGGGGGGCTCGTGCTGCGCGCGGTAGGCGAGTCGCCGCAGTCGGCGCACGCGATCGGCTATCCCGTGATCGCGATCCGCTACGCCGCGGTGCTGTTCGGCGGCGCATGCGCGGGGCTGGCCGGCGCCTACCTCTCGGTCGCCTACACGCCGCTGTGGGTCGAGGGCATGGTCGCGGGACGCGGCTGGATCGCGCTCGCGCTCGTCGTGTTCGCGACCTGGAAGCCGTGGCGCGTGCTCGCCGGCGCGTACCTGTTCGGCGGCGTCACGCTCGCGCAGTTCCAGGTGCAGGCGCTGGGCGTCGCGATCCCGTCGCAGTACCTGTCGATGCTCCCCTACCTCGCGACGATCGTCGTGCTCGCGATGATCTCGCGCGACGCGGTCGCGATCCGGTTGAACGCGCCAGCCTCGCTCGGCAGGCCGTTCCACCCGGCCGCGTAACCCCCGGCCGGGGCGCGACCCCTTCCTTCCCCGCCGGCGTTAGAATCCGCCTCCGGCACCGCCCGCCCCGCCGGGCGGCCCCGTCCCTCCCCCGCTCACCAGGAGACTCCGCAATGCCCAGGATGAACCGCAGGATCGCGCTCGCGACGATCGCCGCCGGCGCGCTCGCGACCGCCGTCGCGCTCCCGGCCGCCGCCCAGACCAAGGCCGGCGAGCCGCTGAAGATCGGCTTCGTCTACGTGAGCCCGATCGGCGACGCCGGATGGACGTTCCAGCACGACACCGGCCGCAAGGAGATGGAGGCGGCGCTGGGCGCCAAGGTCACGACCAAGTACATCGAGAGCGTGCCCGAGGGCGCGGACGCCGAGCGCGTGATCCGCGAGCTCGCGCAGAGCGGCCACCAGCTCGTCTTCACGACCTCGTTCGGCTACATGAACCCGACGATCAAGGTCGCGGCCACGTTCCCGAAGACGCACTTCGAGCACGCGACCGGCTACAAGAGCGCGAAGAACGTCGGCATCTACAACGCGCGATTCTACGAGGGCCGCTACCTCGCCGGCATCGTCGCGGGCAGGATGACGAAGACCAACGTCGCGGGCTACGTCGCCGCGTTCCCGATCCCCGAGGTCGTGATGGGCATCAACGCGTTCGCGCGCGGGATGCGCAGCGTCAATCCGAAGGCCGAGGTCAAGGTCGTGTGGGTCAACTCGTGGTTCGACCCCGGCAAGGAGCGCCAGGCCGCCGACACGCTGATCTCGCAGGGCGCCGACGTCGTCACGCACCACACCGACTCGACCGCCGCGGTGCAGGCCGCCGAGGCGAAGAAGGTGTACGCGGTCGGCTACCACAGCGACATGTCGAAGTACGGCCCGAACGCGCAGCTCACCGCGGTGACGCACCAGTGGGGTGACTTCTACACGAAGGCCGCGCAGTCGGCGGTCGAGGGCAAGTGGAAGCCGGGCAACGTCTGGGGCGGCATCAAGGAAGGCATGATCAAGCTCGCGGCGTTCAACAAGGTGGTGCCGCAGGACGTGCAGGACCAGACGAGGAAGGTCGAGGCCGACATCAGGGCCGGCAGGTTCCATCCGTTCACCGGTCCGGTGAAGGACAACACCGGCAAGGAGCGCATCGCCGCCGGCAAGACGATCGACGACGTGACGCTCAACAAGATGGACTACTACGTCGAGGGCGTGCAGGGCAAGCTGCCGTCGTCGAAGTAGTCGCCTGCGGGCGGGAGTCACCACCGGCGCGCGCCCCGCCCGCCACGCGATTCGAGCGCCCGTGTCGATCACCAGGGAGACGCCATGGACTGGTTCCTGATGGCCTTGAAGAAGTACGCGGTGTTCGAAGGGCGCTCGCGCCGCAGGGAGTACTGGTTCTACGCGCTGTTCTGCGTGATCATCTCGATCGTGCTCGGCCTCGTGGACATGATGCTCGGCCTGTGGAGCGACGAGAACGGCATCGGGCTCCTGAGCGGCGTCTTCTCGCTGGGCGTGCTGATCCCGTCGCTCGCGGTCGGCGCGCGGCGCCTGCACGACACCGGCCGGAGCGGATGGTGGCTGCTCATCGGCCTCATTCCGCTCATCGGCATGATCGTGCTGATCATCTTCTTCGTCTTCGACAGCCAGCCGGGCACCAACGCCTACGGGCCCAATCCGAAGGGCGTCGGCGCGCCGGCCTGACCGCGGACGGGCGAGCGCCCGACGCGCAGCGGGCCGGGGCCTCGGGACGACTTCCGGGGCCTCGCCGCTCCGCGCGTCCCGCTCGCCCGCGCCCCGGGAGGAGTGCCTCATGTGCCGCAGCATCAGGACGCTGTTCAACTTCGAGCCGCCGGCGACCGACGACGAGATCCGCGCCGCGTCGCTCCAGTTCGTCCGCAAGCTCTCCGGCATGAACTCGCCGTCGAAGGCGAACGAGGCGGCGTTCCACCAGGCCGTGGACGACGTGTCCGCGGCCGCGCGCGTCCTCGTCCGGTCGCTCGTCACGTCGGGCGCGCCGCGCAACCGCGAGTACGCGACAATCAAGGCACGCGAGCGCTCGCTGGTCCGATTCGGGCCGCGTCGGTAACGCCCCCGACGCCGAGCGGCCGGTCCGCTCACGGGCGATCGATGGGGCTCACGACGCCGTGCCCGCCCCGGTTCAGCACGTGCGTGTAGACCATCGTCGTGCCGACGTCCGCGTGCCCGAGCAGTTCCTGCACCGTGCGGATGTCGTAGCCCGACTCGAGCAGGTGCGTGGCGAACGAATGGCGCAGCGTATGCGGCGTGGCTGGCTTGGCGATGCCTGCGCCGCGCACCGCGTTCTTCATCGCACGCTGGAAGACCTGGTCCGACAGGTGGTGCCGGCGCTCGACGCCGTCGCGCGGGTCGATCGAACGCGAGCCGGCCGGGAACACGTACTGCCAGCCCCACTCGCGGGCCGCGCCCGGGTACTTGCGGTCGAGCGCGAACGGCAGCCAGACGGCGCCGCATCCCTCATCCAGGTCCACGCGGTACAGCTCGCGCGCACGGGCGATCTGCTCGCGCAATGGCGCGACGATCCGCACCGGGAGCATCGTGACGCGGTCCTTGGCGCCCTTGCCGTCGCGCACGAGGATCTCGCGGCGCGAAAACTCGACGTCCTTCACGCGCAGCCGCATCGCCTCCATGATGCGGAGCCCGGTGCCGTAGAGCAACGAGCCGATCAGGCGGTGAACGCCGTCGAGCCGCGCGAGCACGCGCGACACTTCGTCGCGGGTGTGCACGACGGGGAGCCGCACCGGCGCCTTCGCCCGCTCGACGTCGTCGAGCCATGGCAGCTCGGCGCCGAGCACCTCCTTGTAGAGAAACAGGAGCGCGCTCTTCGCCTGGTTCTGCGTGGCGGCAGCCACCCGCCACTCCACCGCCAGCGACGTCAGGGACGCCTCGACCTCCGCCGCCCCGAGCCCGGACGGGTGGCGCTTGCCATGGAAAACGACGAAGCGTCTAATCCAGTCGCAATACGCCTGCTCGGTCCGGATGCTGTAGTGCTTGAGACGGATCCGGTCGCGGACACGCTCGAGCAGGGTAACAGGCGGTCTGGCGTCCACGGAACAGAGCCTTTCGGCCCCCGAACTGAGCAGCAGTCACGTGATTTTCATGAACTTCCTCTCGCCTTCCGATAGACCGTTCGGACGAGTAGCGGCGACAACCCCGTCCGAAGCGCCCCATTGCATACCGGCATTTTCGAGCCACACTTAACGTTAGAGCGCGTGAAAGATAGGTACGCGCGTGCGGCGCTTCGTCCGAGGAGACAATGCCCGTCGACGCATGCATCTATTACTACGAGTGCAAGGGCTGCCACGCGCTGCTGCGGCCGTACGAGGGCGATTGCTGCGTCTTCTGCTCATTCGGGAGTGTGAAATGTCCACCCGTCCAACTCGCGCACAATTGTTGTGGCTGATGGCGTTCGTAGGCTCGATGGCCGGTGATCCTTCGCCGGCGCATGCGGCGCAGGGTCGCGCGGCTTCCGCGGATGGCGTCGCGATCGCGTACGACGCGCACGGCGCCGGAACGCCCGCGCTGGTTTTCGTCCATGGCTGGTCGTGCGACCGCACGTATTGGAAGGGCCAGCTCGAGCCGCTGGGCCGGCGCTACCGCGTCGTCGCGATCGACCTTGCGGGACACGGCGAGTCGGGAACGAACCGACAGGCGTGGACGATCGCGGCGTTCGGAGCGGACGTGGCGGCGGTGGTGGAAAAGCTCGGCATCGAACGCGTGATCCTTATCGGTCACTCGATGGGCGGCGACGTGATCGTGGAAGCGGCTCGGCGCCTGCGTGGCCGTGTCGCGGGCCTGGTGTGGGTCGATGTTTACAGGAAGCTCGATGCGCCGCCGACGGCCGAGCGTATCGAGGCGTTCGTCGCGCCGTTCCGCGTCGACTTCACGGAGCGAACGCGCGCTTTCGTCCGCGGCATGTTTCCGGCGACGGCCGACAAGTCCCTCGTCGAGTGGATCGCGGCGGACATGTCGTCGGCGCCGAAGGAGATTGCGCTGGCGGCAATGGTCTCGGTGTTCAGCAACGGCCGCGAGATGCCGGCCGCGCTGGCCGACCTCAAGCTGCCCACAATCGCGATCAACCCGGACCACCCGCCCACCGACTTCGAATCCCTGAAGCGCCACGGCGTCGAGGTCGTGCTCATGCCGGGCGTCGGCCACTTTCCCATGATGGAAGACCCCGAGCGATTCAATCGGGTTCTCGGCTCGGTGATCGAGAAGCTGCCGCGGTGAGACTATGTGTTCTTGGCGGTCGGGGCAGTTCACGCATCGCGCGTGGTGACCGTACTCGAAGCACTTCGCCGTGAAAATGGGCACGCATGCGCTCTAACCCCGCGTTCGAGCGGACCCGCCGATGCGAGGTTTGTTCTTCGTGGCTGCGGCGGCGGCGGCGGGCCGCTCAACTCGGACGTTAGCGCTCTTGGACCGCGACATATCAGTTGCCGCCCAAGTCCTCGCGCAATGGGGCGCAACGGTCGATCCGTTGCCGACATCAAGTGACGAGGAGTCTGACTGGTTGGCAGTTCTTGATGGTTCTCGCCTACTCGTTGAAGAAAAGCTGAAGTTCGACGATCCGAAGGCGTTAGCTGCACGCGCAGCCGCATTCGCCGCTGGTGAAGTTCATGGGTCCGTCCTGCCGCTCACCCACAACAATAGAATCTCCGGCATCGTCCGAAAAGCGGCATCACAGCTGTCATCGACATCGCGCAATACTCCACATGACCTTCGAATTCTTTGGTTCACGGGCAGTGGGTACGATGGCGAAGCTAAACACTTCCAGTTTATGGCCACGTTGTATGGGTCCACTCGCATCTTCGAGCTGGACCATTCCGTCATGAAGCAATGCTACTTCTTTCGTAATGGTGACTTCTTTCGTTTCAAAGAGCATTTGGATGGCGCGGTAGCAGCGTTCATCAACGGCAACTCTGTCACGGTGAAGCTGTGCCTCAATCCATACTCGCCCAACTGGGAGGCGCTACGTGATTCTCCCTATGCCAGGCACTTCAAGCACGGCTTGATCGACCCCGTGGCGGACGAAAGGGCGGGTGAGGCCTACATCGCCGACACTGACATTGACCGCCGTGACGAAGCTGCTGTCCTGAAGTACCTCGAGACGAAGTATGGACTTCAACGGGTAATGAACATGGACATGAGCTTGGCCTCAGCTGCAGTGCAAGTGCCAAATGAGCGCTAACCCGGCTGTATGGACTTCCCCGGAAATGCAAGCTTGATCGCGTTGACGAAGGACAGACTGCAACTCTGTATCCGGCCGTGTTGGGTGAAGGGTTCCACCCGGGCCATGCTGGAAACCGCTCGCTGCGCCCTCATTCGGTCATCG
>CAJPFI010000034.1 GCA_905339295.1 Burkholderiales bacterium | reverse complement strand
CCGGAACCACTCCTTCCCATCCCGAACAGGACCGTGAAACGGCAGCACGCCGATGATAGTGCGCATCCGCGCGCGAAAGTAGGTCATTGTCAGGCACCCACCAAGCCAGACGCCCCGGTCATCGACCGGGGCGTTTCGCTTCGCGCATCCGCGAAGATCCGGTGAATCCCTGCTCAGGGACACACACCGAAAGAAGGCATGACATGAGTGCGGGACGTCGCCTTCGCGGCCGATCCGAGCACGAACCGCCGGGTCATTGAAATCGAGGCGAACGGCACGACATGTCGTCCATCGCCGCAACGGGAGAGAGTTCCATGTTCAGTCCGATCACCGTGCCGTTCGGCGCGAAGATGCTGTTCAACACCGTCAAGCTCAAGCCCGGCGTCACCGCCGACGACGTCGAGCTCGCGCTCGGCGACATGTGCAACGTCGTCAAGGACACGTACGGCGGGGACAAGGGCGGATTCATCGCCGGCCAGGTATTCCGCTTCTCCGGCTTCGTGTCCGACGAGGGGTCGCTCAACGCGTCGCCAGCGGCGGGCCACGACCACGATCTCGTGATCGTCACCTACTGGCGCTCGTTCGAGGAGCACGAGCGGTCGCACGCGGACGAGACGTTCAAGGCCAAGTTCTCGGCGCTGGCGAAGATGTGCACGGACACACGCGAGCTCGGCTACGAGATGCTGTGGCAGGGCGAGCCCGAGGCCTGACCGCCGCTCGCGCTACATGGCGACCCGGCGGTCGCCCCAGCCGCGCTCGAGCATCGGGCACCCTTCGCAGTTCACGATCCGCATTTCGCAGGTGCGGATGTCGCAGCCGACCGTGCGGCCCTGCAGGATCAGGGTGATGCGCTCGAGCCGCTGCGTGTCCCGGCCCTTGACCAGCACGACGTCGCCGGGCTCGATCAGCGCCGAGAGCGCCCGCGCCGCTTCGCGGGGCGTACGTCCGGCACGGACGGCATTGGCGGTCGGCATGCCGCCGTGCCTCGCCCCCGCGAAATACGGCTCGTGCATGCTGCCGACGACGAGGAAATGCGTCGCCACGCCGGCGACGCGCTCGCCGATGCGCCGGTAGGCGCGGTGCTGCTGGCCAGGCGGCTCCGAGATGTCGCCGAGGACCACGATGCGCCGGCGCGCGTCGATCTCCGACAGGGCCTCCAGCGCGGCGTCGATCGTCTCGATCGACCCCTTGTACTCGTCGCGGAGGATCGTGGCACCGCCGGCGAGCGCGACCGGCTGCATCCGTCCGGGCGTCGGCGCCAGCGCGGCGACGCGCGCGATCGCATCGTCGAGCGCGACGCCCTCGACTCGCGCGACGGCGATGGCGGCGAGCGCCGCGTACACCATGTGGCGCCCGACGAGGCGAACCCTCGCGTCCCGCTCGTCGCCGAACGCGCCGACGCGGAATCTCGTGCCGTCGGGCCAGTCGATGCACGCGTCGCTCGCGCGCACGTCGCAGGCGTCGCCGAACCCGAACGTGACGACGCGCGCGGCGGTCTCGCTTGCCATCCACATCACGTTCGGGTCGTCGCCGTTGAGGACCGCGACGCCGTGCGCCGGCAGCGCGCGGACCATCCACGCCTTCTCGTCGCGCGTGACGTCCAGCGACACGAGGCTCCGATGGTGCTCGCTGCCGATCGACGTCACGACGGTGACGTCCGGACGGACGACGCTCGCGTAGTCGCGCATCTGGTTCCTGCCGGCGATCCCGACCTCGATCACCGCGTGGCGCTGGCCGCGGCGGATGCGGAGCACGGCGCGGGCGACGTACGACCACGCGTTGTGCGTCATCACGGCGAACGGTGGCGCGCCCAGCGCGGCCGACACCGCGCGCATCGTGGTCGACTTGCCGGAAGAGCCGACGACCGCGACCACGCGCGCGCCACTGGCGAGCGTGCGCCGGTGCAGCCGCGCGATCCGCGACGACAGCGGCCAGAGGCGGAAGTTGACGCCCTCGAGGACCTGCAGCCACCCGGCAGGCGTCGCGAGCAGCGCGGGAAGGTCGCTCAGCCGGTACTTCACTGCCGCGATCCGTCGAGTGCGGCGCGCCGGAACAGCCGGTCCCACAGCTGGATGCCGAGGACGCCTGACAGCGCCTGGGCGAGATCCTCGGCGCCGTCGCGGTGCAGCCTGAGCGTCGCGGCGACCTTTCCGGGATCGAAGTAGCCGGCTTCGCGCAGGCGCGCGTCGGACAATTCCTCGCGCGCGAACTCCGGCAGCTCGCCGCGCAGCCAGACCTCGATGGGCACGCGCATCGGCGATTTCCGGCGCCACGCGATCTCCGGCGGGAGCACGCGTTCCATCGCGCGACGCAGCACGTGCTTCTCGCGCAGCCACTTCATCTTGACGCCCGGCGGAATGCGCGCGCAGTACTCGGCGAACTCGTGGTCGAGGAACGGCACGCGCGCCTCGACCGAGTGCGCCATCGTCGAGGCGTCGAGGCTCAGGACGACGCCGTCGCCCATCCGGTGCCGGATGTCGAAGTACTGCAACTGCGCGAACGGGTGCCACGCCGCGAAGGTGGACGGGACGGGCATCGGGCCGGCAACCTCGCCGTCGCGGCGCAACGCGGCGAGGACGTCCTGCGAGAACAGGCGCGACGGGGCCGACTGGCTCGCGAGGTGCGTGATGCTGAGCGAGAACCGCTCGAAGCCCATCTCCCGCGGTCCGGCGATCGTGCCGGCCGCGCCGGGCCAGCGACGCCGGATCGCGGGAACGCGCGCGATCCACTGCCGCAGCGCGCGCGGCAGCGCGAACACCGGCGCCAGGACCGGAAGCGTCGGGTACCACGAATAGCCGCCGAGGATCTCGTCCGCGCCCTCGCCGCACATCACGACCTTCACGTGCGCGGCGCTCGCCTGCGCCACGCGCATCTGGCCGACCGCGATGGCGCCGAGGATCGAGCCCTCGGAGTGCCAGATGCTGGCCGGCAGCCGCTCGAAGTCCTCGGGGCCGCACACGATCCGGTGCCCGTCGAGCCGGAACGCCGGGAAGTCGTCCAGCGCGCGCTTGAAGTGCAGCTCGTCGAAGGCCGGATCCTCGAAGCGCATCGTGAACGTCTTGACCGGGTCGGCCGATATCCGCGACATGAGCGCCACGACGGAGCTCGAGTCGACGCCGCCCGAAAGCAGGGCGCCGACCGGCACGTCGCTGCGCATGTGAAGACGAACGCTCCTGTCGAGCTGCTCGCGCAGGCCGTCCGCCCACTCCCGCTCGTGCCGCCGCTCGTAGCCGTCGCGCGGCGGGAACGACACCTCCCAGTACTGCCGGAGCTCGACGCCGGCCTCCGACCATGCGAGCAGGAAGCCGGGGGGCACCTTGCGGATGCCGGCGACGAGCGTGCGCGGCGTCACGACGCGGCCGTCGGTCAGCAGCTGGCGCATCGACTGCAGGTCGGGCTGCGCCACGACCGCGCCGGACGCGAGGATCGCCTTCTGCTCGGAGCCGAAGACGATGGCGCCGTCGACGACGGCGTAGTACAGCGGCTTGATGCCGAACCGGTCGCGCACCAGCAGCAGGCGGCGCCTCCGCGCGTCCCACAGCGCGATCGCGAACATCCCGCGCAGGTGCGAGACGAAGTCGTCGCCGTGCTCCTCGTAGAGATGCACGATGGTCTCCACGTCCGAGGCGGTGCGGAACCGGTGCCCGGCCACCGCCAGCCGCGCGCGCAGCTCGACGTGGTTGTAGATCTCGCCGTTGCAGACGACGACCACGGTGCCGTCCTCGTTCGCGATCGGCTGGTCGCCGGTGGCGAGGTCGATGATCGCGAGCCTCCGGAACCCGAGCCCGATGCCCGGCGCGAGATGGAAGCCGTCGCCGTCGGGACCGCGATGGCGAAGGATGTCGGCCATGCGCCGGAGCGTCGCGGGCTCGGGCGGCCGCGCCGGATCCCGAAAGGCCATGCCAGTGATGCCGCACACGCCGGGGCGCCCCGTCAGGCGGGTGCGGGCGGGCCGGCCGCCATCGCGAGGAGCGCGCGCGGACCCGCGTCGGCGGCGCTCGCCGGGACGAGCGTGCATCCGGCCGCGACCGGGCGGACCGGCGTTCCCGGGCCGACGAGCACGATCGTGCGCTTCGACCCCGCCACCCGCAGTCGACGGCACGCTTGCGCCGGACTCGTCGACGAAAGTTCCGTCGCCGTGGCGATGCCGAGCGACGACAGCCCGCCCCCGTCGTGGAAGATGAGCGGCGTGTGCGTCAGGAATTCCGCGACGGCGGGCGACATCCGGCTCCAGTGCACGAGCGTCGTCGTGAGCACGTCGGGACGATCGTAGACCGACGCGCCCCACTTGCGCTTGTAGCGCGTGAGGCCGTCGTCGGGGGACGGCCGGCTGCCGCGCAGGTCGATGGCGACGCAACCGGAGCGACGCGCATGGTCGAACATCTGCACGTAGGTCGCCGCGAGCGCGCCCTCCTTCAGCCGTCCGGGGTCGCCGCCCGCGACGCCGAGCGCGACGGCGTCGAGGACGTCGTGCCGGCACTCGAACAGCAGGCCTCCGATCCACGCATCGCCGCGACCGACCTGCAGCAGCCCCCCGCGGCGGAAGGCCTTGCGCAACCGCCGACGCGGGTGCAGATGCGTCTCGGCGTGGTGCCTGTTGCGTGCGAAGGGCACGTACATGTCACGGTAGAACGCGGCGAAGTCCGACGCCCGGTGCGAAACGGCACCATGCCAGCCGTGGATGCGTGTGCGGCGCATGTCGTCCCACGCGCTGTGCGACCGGCGCGCGAGCGCGTCGGCGTCGAATGGCGCGTCGAGGCGCATGCCGATCCAGTCGGGCACGGGCAGGTAGTCGTCGCCGAAGCCAAGGTGCGCCGCGGTGACGCGCGACACGCGCGCGACGGTCAGGTCGGCAGACGCCCTCAGCCTCCTGAGCGTGCGCGCGAGCCTCCATGCCGGGACATGGCCGAGCGACTCCCGCTCCGGGGAGCTCGCGAAGAAGCGGTCGACGACCCAACGGACGCGCCGCTCCGGACCCGCGACCAGCATCGTGGCGGGCAGCCCGCCGTGCGCGGTCGTCCCGCGCAGGCGCGCGACCGCCACGAAGGCATCGGCCAGCGGGGCGAGCCACGCCTTCCATCGGGTCGCGCGGGTCTCCGTGTCCGGCGGAGGCACCGTGCTCATGGGTCCGGCCATTCGCGCCTGAAATGATGGCGCCACGGCCCGAGGCGCACCCGGCCGAGCATCGCGATCGGCCGGAAGCCGCTCTTCGCGTGGGCGCGGAGAGCGGAGCGGTTCTCGGGCACGGTTCCGCGCAGCGCACGGGCGTAGCCGAGCGCGCGATAGTGGCGGAGCTGGTAGAGGCACAACAGGTGCGCGATCGACCGGCCGCGGTACGCCGCAAGCGTCCAGGCGTCGGTCAGGTACGCGTCGCCGTCGGCGACCGGCATGTCGCATTCGAGATACGAGGACCGGTATGGCGGCCTCGGCGCCCAGCAGGCGGACACGATGCGGTTCTC
Organism: Burkholderiales bacterium; assembly: GCA_905339295.1. GTDB lineage: Bacteria > Pseudomonadota > Gammaproteobacteria > Burkholderiales > Casimicrobiaceae > VBCG01. Next base: position 21,360 of record CAJPFI010000034.1, on the reverse strand, counting down.
GTGACGAACGACGAAGCACGTCCACCCGGATGCGAGCTGTCGCGAGACGGAGGCGCGGCCGCTCTCCGGACGGAACGCCAGGTAGTCGTCGATCTCGCCGTCGTTCAGAACCGCGATCTCGATCGGCAGCGTGGGCGCGACGTCCGGGATCGGCTCGTCGAGCGGTCGGCCGAGTAGCAGCACGCGGCGGTAGCCGAACTCGCTCGCGAGCTTGAGTCCGAAGGTCACGATGCCCTCGTGGCGCAGCGAGCTCAGCGCGCGCTGCACGGCGTTGCCGGACGGGTCGAAACCGGTCGTCACGGCTTGCGGGCGAGGACGCCGACGTAGTGCCCGGTGAGGAACCGGGTCGGCGCGCGCGCGAGCATCTCCCAGCGAGACAGGCGGCGCAGGAAGCGCTCGCCGTTCGCCGAGGCGCCTGTACGCTCCAGCCTGCGCGCCTTGCGCACCGCGAGCGCGCGCGGACAGTGCAGGAGGGCCACGAACTCGATCACCTCGAATCCGGCGTGGCGAAGCATGCGCGCGATCCCGCGCGGTCCCAGCGTGGCGCCGACCGGGTAGTCGACCAGCCCGAGTCGCCGAAGCGCGGCGAACGGCAGCGCGTTGCGGAGCGCGACTGCCGGGTGGCGCAGGTTGTCCATCGTCAGCACGAGCCGGCCGCCCGGACGGAGCACGCGATGGATCCCGACGAGCGCGTCGAGGATGTCGCCGCGCGCGCCGAAGTGGTCGAGCGTCGAGTTCGACACCACGACGTCGAACGACGCCGCGGCGAACGGCAGGCACCGCACGTCGGCGGCCGCCGCGCGGAGCGCCGGGTAGCGCGCGACGGCGGTGGACAGGACGGACATCACGATGTCGATGCCGGCGATGCGTCGTGCGCGGGCCTCGAGGAGCGGGTACAGCCCGTCGCCCATCGCTTCGTCGTAGAGGTCGGTCTTCAGGAGATCGCCTTCCGCGCCGACCGCGAGCCAGCGGGCGATCAGCGCGCCGTTGACCGCGTCGCTGTGCCTGCGCCACAGGCCGCCCGGCGGATCGCCGAGCAGCGGGCGCATCGCGGATTCCCAGCGCCGGCGCTCGGCGACCGCGGGCGTAACGTGAGGCGGGTTGGGCAAGATCGGGTCCTTGCGCGCGGGGCGAATGCCGCTGCGGGTCCGGGGAACCCCGCCGTGTCGCGTCGTTATAGCAATTTCGGCGCTCGGTGTGCAAAGCATCGCGTCCGGGGCCTCGCGGCCCCCCGTTTGCAGACCAGGTCCGCTTGGCCTATCGTTCGTCCGCGCGACCGAATCCGCGCAGGAACGGGGAGGGGCATGGGACGGTGGATCGAGCTCGCCGCCGCCGACGGCGTGAAGATATCGGCATGGCGCGCGGATCCGGCCGGCAAGCCGCGCGGCGGGCTGGTGGTCGCGCAGGAAATCTTCGGCGTCAACAGCCACGTCCGCAGCGTGTGCGACGGCTACGCTGCCGACGGCTACCTCGCGATCGCCCCGGCGCTGTTCGACCGCATCCGGCCGGGGGTGGACCTGGGCTACACGCCGGAGGACATCGAGCGCGGGCGCGAACTGAAGGCAAAGGCCGCTCTCGATCCCGCGCTCGCCGACATCGCCGCGGCGCAGGCGGCGGCCAGCGTCGCGGGCAAGGTCGGCGTCGTCGGCTACTGCTGGGGCGGCTACGTCGCCTGGATGAGCGCCGCGAGGCTGCCGGGCTTCGCGTGCGCCGTGCCGTACTACGGCGGCGGGATGCTCGAGGCGGGCGGCGAGAGGCCGCGTTGCCCGGTGCTCGCGCATTTCGGCGAGAAGGACGCGCTGATCCCGGTCGAAGGGGTGCGGAAGTTCGCGGCGGCGCATCCGGACTCGCGTGTCCTGCTGTACCCGGCCAACCACGGGTTCAACTGCGACCAGCGCGGCTCGTACGATGCGCCGTCGGCCAAGCTCGCGCGCGAGCGCACGCTCGCGTTCCTGCGCGAGCACGTCGGCTGACGCCGGCCGCGCGGCGCGCGTCAGCCTCCCGCGGCGCGGATCAACCGCTCCGCGAGGGCGTCGAGATAGCGCGGATGGCGGTGGATGTCGCTGTGCCCCGCCCCGTCGATCATCAGGAGCTCGGACGGCGACCGGACGAGGGCCTTCAGGCGCTCGCTGTCGCCCGGCGGGATCAGCCGGTCGTCCGATCCGTGGAGAATCAGCACGGGGCTCGTGACCTCCGGCAGGATCTCGTCGGTGCGCAGCGGGTACTTGACGAGCCACGACGGGACGAACGGATAGCGGCGCAGGCCCGCTTCGACCAGGCTCGCATACGGCGACACGAGGACCAGCAGGCTCGGCACGACGTCGCGAGCGAGCCGCGCGGCGAGGCCGCTGCCGAGCGATCGCCCGTAGATCACGATCGGCTTGCCGCGGTAGCGCGGCGCGATCGCGTTCCACGCCGCGCGCACGTCGGCGACTAGCTGGGCCTCGCTCTCGATGGTTCCGCCGCTCCGGCCGTAGCCGCGGTAGTCGAAGATGAACAGGTCGTAATTGACGTGCCGGTAGAAGTCGAGGCCGGTGGTCCACGTCTGCAGGTTGCCGCGGTTGCCGTGCAGGAAGAACACGAGGCCGCGCGGCGCGGGTTGCCGGAACAGGAGCGCGTCCAGCGACGCGCCTTCGACCGGCACCCGCATTTCCTCGAACGGCTCGTCGAAGCGGAAGCGGTGGTCGGCGGGCAGCGGCGTCGACGGGAAGATCAGTCGCTCCTGGCCGACGTAGAGACCGGCCAGCACGGCCGCGTATCCCGACGCGGCGAGCGCGGACAGGACCGTGACCGCCTTGACGGCGCCCTTCGAGTTCCAGCGGTAGATGCGAGGCATGACGCTCGTGACAGGACACGCGGAACGTCGGGGGCCGGCGGGCGCGGCCGGCGCGCCGAGGGCGCGCGCGTCGCCGGTCAGTTCGACCTGAGCCGCACGCGCATCACCTTCCGGTCGTATTCGGCCTCGGTGGCCTGCGTGATCTCGCTGCCGTCCGCCGCGTACACGCGCCCGCCGCTGCGCCGGCAGATGCTGCGCTCGTACTGGCACGGTCCCATTTCCGGGTGGCGCCGGCAAAGCGAGCCGACCTTTGCATCGAACTCGACGGCGGTCAGCTTGCGCTGGGCACCCTCGCCGCTCGCGCAGACGTAGACCGCGCCCGCGGGGAACGTCGACGGATCGAGCCGTTGTGGCGGAACGACGGCGATCGGCGGCGTGGCCGGAACGCCCGCGGCGGGAGGGACCGGGACGCGCACCACCGGCGCGGTCGCGACGTCCGCGGGCGGGGTGATCGGCACCGGCTCGCGCGTCGACGTGCCGCACGCGGCGATCAGCGCGCAGGCGAGCGTGGCGAACGCGGCCCGCGGCGCGATCGTCATCGCTTGCGACCGCCGAGCAGCGATCCCAGCACGCCGCGCGTGATCTCGCGCGCGATCGACGAGCCGACCGATCGCGCCGCGCTCTTGGTGAGCGCATCCACCATGCCTTCGCGCCTTCCGCCGCGCGGACCGGTTGAACCGAACAGGATGTCGGACAGGCCGCCGAGCATGCCGCCTCCCTGCGCGGGCGCCTGCCCGGACGCCGGCGGCTGGCCGCTGTCCCGCGGGACGGGGGTTCCGCCGCCCGCGCGCGCACTGAGCTTCTCGAAGGCCGACTCGCGGTCGACCGTCTTCTCGTACTGGCCGCCCACGATCGAGCCGGCCACGAGCTTGCGCCGCTCGTCGGACGTGATCGGCCCGATGCGCGAACCCGGCGCGAACATCCACGCGCGCTCGGTGACGCCGGGCGAGCCCTTCGGGTCGAGGAACGAGATCAGCGCCTCGCCGGTCCCCAGCTCGAGGATCGCCTTGCCGATGTCGAGCTTCGGATTGGGGCGCATCGTGTCGGCGACCGACTTCACCGCCTTCTGGTCGCGCGGGGTGAACGCGCGCAGCGCGTGCTGGATGCGGTTGCCGAGTTGCCCGAGCACCTTGTCCGGAACGTCGAGCGGATTCTGCGTGACGAAGAACACGCCGACGCCCTTCGAGCGGATCAGGCGCACGACCTGCTCGATGCGCTCGACCAGCGCCGGCGGCGCCTCCGAGAACAGCAGGTGCGCCTCGTCGAAGAAGAACACGAGCTTGGGCTTGTCGCGGTCGCCGATCTCCGGCAGGTTCTCGTAGAGCTCCGCGAGCAGCCACAGCAGGAACGTCGCGTAGACCCGCGGCGCGGACATCAGCTTGTCGGCCGCGAGGATGTTGACGACGCCGCGGCCGTCGCTGGACTGGAGGATGTCGTCGATGTCGAGCATCGGCTCGCCGAAGAAGCGGTCGCCGTCCTGCTCCTCGAGCTGCAGCAGGCCGCGCTGGATCGCCCCGACCGATGCCGTCGACACGTTGCCGTAGCGCGTCTTGTACTGCGCGGCGTTGTCCCCCACGTGCTGCAGCACGGCGCGCAGGTCCTTGAGGTCGAGCAGCAGGAGCCCGTTGTCGTCGGCGACCTTGAACGTGAGCGCGAGGACGCCTTCCTGGGTCTCGTTCAGGTTGAGCAGGCGGGCGAACAGCAGCGGACCCATGTCGGAGACCGTCGCGCGAACCGGGTGACCCTGCTCGCCCCAGACGTCCCACAGCGTCACCGGGCAGCCGCCCCAGGCAGGCTCGGGAAGAGCGAGCTTGTCGAGGCGCTCCTTGAGCTTGGGCGACATCGACCCCGCGAACGCGATGCCGGTGAGGTCGCCCTTGACGTCCGCCATGAACACGGGGACGCCGATGCGCGAGAAGTGCTCGGCGAGGACCTGAAGCGAGATCGTCTTCCCGGTGCCCGTGGCGCCGGTGATGAGTCCGTGGCGGTTCGCCATCGCGGGAAGGAGCGCGAGTTCGGTATCGCCGTGGCGGGCGACGACGAGCGGGTCGGCCATGGAATCCTCGGTCGTGGGTTTCGCCGCAGTGTAGCAATCCGCCGGGCGACAGGACATCGCAGGGCGCGCGGCAGCCCCCGCGCAAGGCCCGGCGCGCAAGGTCCGGGCTGGCGCGGGGCGGACGGGGCGGGCGGCCCCGGCGCCGGTGCCCGGCGTCCCGGGGGTGCCGGCGGGAGTCCGACGGTCCCCCTCGCCGGCCGTACCCCTGTCAAACGGGGCCGATTCGGGGTATAATTTTCCGGATAAGCAGGTGAAAAGCATGAGAAATGGGCTGGGCGCAGCCCATTTTTTTTTGGCGACGCGACGATGACGAACCTTGGCGAGCTGCTCGCGCGCACCGTGCCCCCGTTGGGGTACGAGCTGGTCGACTGGGAGTCCACTCCCAAGGGCCGGCTCGTGCGCGTGTTCATCGACAAGGAGGGCGGCGTCGACGTCGAGGACTGCGCGCGCCTCTCGCAGCACCTGACGCGGCTGTTCGCGGTCGAGAACGTCGACTACGACCGCCTCGAGGTGAGCTCGCCGGGGCTCGACCGTCCGCTCAGGCGGGCAGCCGACTACGAGCGCTTCCGCGGGCACGAGGCCACGCTCGTCCTGCGGGAGAAACGCAACGACACGAAGAAGGTGCGCGGCGTGCTCCGCGGGCTCGACGGCGCGGATGCCCTCGTCGAGACCGGCGCGGGGACGGAGCGCATCCCGCTCGACGCGATCGAGCGCGCGCGGCTCGTGCCGCGGATCGAATGGAGAAAGCAACGATGAACAGCGGGAAGGAAGTGCTGCTGCTGGTGGACGCGCTCTCCCGGGAGAAGAACGTCCCGAAGGAGACCGTCTTCCAGGCGCTCGAGATGGCGCTCGCGTCCGCGACGAAGAAGCGGTTCGCCGACGACGTCGACGTGCGCGTCGCGATCGACCGCGAGACCGGCGAGTACGAGGCGTTCCGGCGCTGGACCGTCGTGCCCGACGAGGAGCACGAGGAGCCGTCGCGCCAGATCGCGATCACCGACGCGCCCGAGCATGGCGAGGGCCTCGCGCTGGGCGACATCGTCGAGGAGCCGCTCGAGACGGTCGCTTTCGGACGCATCGGCGCGCAGGCGGCCAAGCAGGTGATCCTGCAGCGGATCCGCGACGCCGAGCGCGAGCAGATCCTGAACGACTTCCTCGACCGCGAGGACAACCTGCTCACCGGCACGGTCAAGCGCATCGAGCGCGGCAACGCGATCGTCGAGTCGGGCCGCATCGAGGGAATGATCCCGCGCGACCAGCTGATCCAGAAGGAGATGCTGCGCGTGGGCGACCGCGTGCGCGCCTACGTGATGAAGATCGACCGCGTCGCGAAGGGGCCCCAGCTGATCCTGTCGCGCGTGGCGCCCGAGTTCCTCGCTCGCCTGTTCGAGCTGGAGGTGCCCGAGATCGAGGAAGGGCTCATCGAGATCAAGGCCGCGGCACGCGACCCGGGCATCCGGGCGAAGATCGCGGTGAAGTCCAACGACCCGCGGCTCGACCCGCAGGGCACCTGCATCGGCATGCGCGGCTCGCGCGTGACGGCAGTGACCAACGAGCTCGCGGGCGAGCGCGTCGACATCGTGCTGTGGTCCGACGACCCGGCCAAGCTCGTCGTGAACGCGCTGGCGCCCGCCGAGGTGCAGAGCATCGTCGTCGACGAGGAGAAGCACTCGATGGACGTCGTCGTCGACGAGGAGAACCTCGCGATCGCGATCGGGCGCAGCGGCCAGAACGTGCGGCTCGCGTCCGAGCTCACCGGCTGGCACCTGAACCTGATGAGCGTCGAGGAGTCGCAGAGCAAGCGCGAGGAGGAGACGACCCGCGCCCGCGCGCAGTTCATGGAGAAGCTCGACGTCGACGAGGAGGTCGCCGACATCCTCGTGGCCGAGGGCTTCGCGTCGCTCGAGGAAGTCGCCTACGTGCCGATCGGCGAGATGCTCGAGATCGAGGCGTTCGACGAGGACACCGTGAACGAGCTGCGCAGCCGCGCGCGCAACGCGCTGCTCACCGAGGCGATCGTCCGCGAGGAGACGGTCGAGAACGTCGAGGAGGCGCTGCTCGCGCTCGAGGGGATGGACACCGAGATCGCCGCCAGGCTGGCGGCCGCCGGGATCACGACGCGCGACGGGCTGGCCGATCTCGCGGGCGACGAGCTGGTCGAGTTGACCGGGATCGACGAGGCGCGCGCCCAGGCGCTGATCATGAAGGCGCGGGCGCACTGGTTCGACGCGCCCGCCGACGCGGCGCCTGCCGCGGCCGCGCACTAGCCGGCGGCCGCGACACACACGGAGGCCCGCACCATGGCCCAGACGACAATCGAACAATTCGCCACCGAGCTCAAGATGCCGGCCGGCGCGCTGCTGGAGCAGCTCACCGCGGCCGGCGTCGGCACGAAGAAGGCCGGCGACATGCTGACCGAGCAGGACAAGACGCGCCTGCTCGACTACCTGCGAAAGCAGCACGGTGCGGCGGCCGACCCGAAGAAGCGCATCACGCTGACGCGCAAGCAGACCTCCGAGATCAAGGCGCCCGACGCGAGCGGCAAGGCCCGCACGATCCAGGTCGAGGTGCGCAAGAAGCGGGTGCTGGTGCGCCGCGAGGAGGGCGCGGAGGCGCCCGCGCCGGAGGAGATCGCCGCGCCGGCCCTCGAGGTCGTGCCCGAGCCGCCCGTGGTCGAGGCGGCGCCCGCGCCCGAGGCGGTTCCCGAGCTGCCGACGCCCGCGCCGGCCACGCCGCCGCCCCCCCAGCCGCCCGCGCAGACCGCGCCCGCGTCAGTGCTCTCCACGGCCGAGATCGCCCTTCGCGCCGCGGAAGCGAAGAAGCAGCAGGAGCTGTTCGCGCGCCAGCACGAGGACGTGCGCCGCAAGCACGAGGACGTGGAACGCCGCAAGCAGAAGGCCGAGGAGGCCAGGGTCACCGCGGAAGCCGCGGCCGCGGCCAGGGCCGCGACGGAGACCGAGGCAAAGTCGGCGCCCGCGCCCGCGGCGAAGGAGGGCACGCTGCACCGCCCGGCCGCGAAACCGGGCGAGCGCCGCGACAAGCCGACGAAGAAGACCTCCGGACCGGTGTTCTCGGAGGAGGCGGCCCGTCGCCGTGCGCTCAAGCTGCGCGGCGACGTCGCGCCCGCGGCGACGACCGGATGGCGCCAGCCCAAGGTCGGCGCGCGCCATCGCGACGACGAGGGCGGCGAGGCGGGAGCGCAGGCCGGCCCGGTCGTCCGCGAGATCGCCGTGCCCGAGACGATCACCGTCGCCGAGCTCGCGCACAAGATGTCGGTCAAGGCGGCCGAGCTCATCAAGGTGCTCATGAAGATGGGCACGATGGTGACGATCAACCAGGTGCTCGACCAGGAGACCGCGATCATCGTGGCCGCGGAGATGGGCCACAAGGCCACCGCGGCGAAGCTCGACGATCCCGACGCGCTGCTCGCCGAATCGCAGGAGAGCCAGGCGGTCGAGTCGCTGCCGCGCCCGCCGGTGGTCACCGTCATGGGCCACGTCGACCACGGCAAGACATCGCTGCTCGACATGATCCGCCGCACGCGCGTCGCGAGCGGCGAGGCGGGCGGCATCACGCAGCACATCGGCGCCTACCACGTCGAGACGGCGAAGGGCGTGATCACGTTCCTCGACACGCCGGGCCACGAGGCGTTCACCGCGATGCGCGCGCGCGGCGCGAAGGTCACCGACATCGTCGTGCTGGTTGTCGCGGCGGACGACGGCGTGATGCCGCAGACGAAGGAGGCGATCGCGCACGCCAAGGCCGGCAAGGTGCCGATGGTGGTCGCGATCAACAAGATCGACAAGGGCGACGCGAACCCCGAGCGCGTCAGGCAGGAGCTGGTCGCCGAGAGCGTCGTTCCCGAGGAGTTCGGCGGCGACACGCAGTTCATCCCGGTGTCGGCGAAGACCGGCGAGGGGCTCGACGCGCTGCTCGACGCGATCCTCCTGCAGGCGGAGGTGCTCGAGCTCAAGGCGCCCAGGGACGCGCCGGCGCGCGGCATCGTGATCGAGTCGCGCCTCGACAAGGGACGCGGCCCGGTCGCGACGGTGCTGGTGAACTCCGGGACGCTCAAGCGAGGCGACGTCGTGCTCGCGGGCGCGGTGTTCGGCCGCGTGCGCGCGATGACCGACGAGAACGGGAAGGCGGTGCAGCAGGCCGGACCGGCGATTCCCGTCGAGATCCAGGGACTGTCCGACGTGCCGCTCGCGGGCGAGGACGTGATCGCGCTCGGCGACGAGCGCAAGGCGCGCGAGATCGCGCGGTTCCGCCAGGGCCAGTTCCGCGACGTCAAGCTCGCGAAGCAGCAGGCCGCGAAGCTCGAGAACATGTTCGACCAGATGGGCGAGGGCGGCGCGAAGACGCTTCCGCTCATCATCAAGGCCGACGTGCAGGGCAGCTACGAGGGGCTCTCGCAGGCGCTCACGAAGCTGTCGACCGACGAGGTGAAGGTCAACATCGTGCATGCCGGCGTCGGCGGCATCACCGAGTCGGACATCAACCTCGCGCTCGCGTCGAAGGCCGTGGTCATCGGCTTCAACGTCCGCGCCGATGCCCAGGCGCGCAAGCTCGCCGAGAACGCGCAGGTCCAGATCCGCTACTACGACATCATCTACGGCGCGGTCGACGACGTGAAGGCGGCGCTTTCCGGCCTTCTCACGCCGGAGCGGAAGGAAAGCCGCCTCGGCCTGATCGAGGTGCGCGAGGTGTTCCGCATCTCGAAGATCGGCACGGTGGCGGGCTGCATGGTCGTGGAGGGCCTGGTGCGTCGCGGCTCGAAGATCCGCGTGCTGCGCGACAACGTCGTGATCCACGACGGCGAGCTCGACTCGCTCAAGCGCTTCAAGGACGACGTCCGCGAGGTCAAGGGCGGGTTCGAGTGCGGCCTGTCGGTGCGCGGCTACAACGACATCCAGAAGGGCGACCAGCTCGAGGCGTACGAGATCGTCGAGGTCACGCGCACGCTGTAGGAACGAGGCAACGTTCCGCTCGGCCTCGCGACGGCGACTACGGCGCCCGCGGGCCTCCGCACGAAGCGTTGCCTCGAATGTCCCGGCTCGCGGTGCAGGCGGGCGGGCGACTGATCCCTGATCCCTGATTCCCGATGCCCAAACGCCACTCCCCCCGCTCGGCCCGCGTGGGCGACGAGATCCAGCGCGAGCTGATGACCCTGCTCCGCGAGGAGGTGAAGGATCCGCGCGTCGGAAAGGTCACGGTGACGCACGTCGACGTGACGCCGGACATGTCGCACGCCAAGGTTCTGGTGACCGACCTCGCGGGGCGCGAGCACGCGGCCGAGACGGTCGCCGCGCTCGGGCGCGCCGCGGGATTCCTGCGCAGCGAGCTCGCGCACAGGCTGTCGCTCTACACCGTCCCGCAGCTGTCGTTCGTCTACGACGACTCGATCGAGTCGGGCCTCGCGCTGTCGAGGCTCATCGACCAGGCCGTTGCCGAGGACCGCAAGCGCGAAACGTGAGCGAGCGCCTCGCACGCAGGCGCGTCGACGGCGTCCTGCTGCTCGACAAGCCGGCCGGGCTCACGTCGAACGCGGCGCTGCAGCGCGCGAAGCGCCTGCTGGCCGCCGCGAAGGCCGGGCACACGGGGACGCTCGACCCGCTCGCGACCGGGCTCCTGCCGATCGCCTTCGGCGAGGCGACCAAGTTCGCGCAGGCGCTGCTCGACGCGCCGAAGTCCTACGAGGCCGTCGTGCGGTTCGGCCGCGCGACCGGGACCGGCGACGCGGAAGGGGCCGTCGTGCGCACGATGCCCCCGCCAGGCGATCGCGCGATCATCGAGGCGGTCCTCCCGCGCTTCCTCGGGCGCCAGGCCCAGACGCCGCCGCGCCACGCGGCGCTCAAGCACCGGGGGCGCCCCTACTACGACTGGGCACGCGCCGGTGTCGAGATCCCGCGGCCGCCGCGCGAGATCGAGATCCACGCGCTGTCGATCGTCGACTGGCGCCCGCCCGACCTCGTGCTTTCGGTCGCCTGCAGCAAGGGAACCTACATCCGCGTGCTGGCCGAGGACCTCGGCGCCGCGGCGGGGTCGTGCGCGTTCCTGGCGGCGTTGCGCCGGACGGCGACCGGCGGGTTCCGGCTGGCCGACGCGGTCACGCTCGAGCGGCTCGAGTCGATGCCGCCCGCGGAGCGCGAAACCTGCCTCCGGCCGGTCGACTCGCTCGTCGCGTCGATGCCGCGCATCGACCTTCCCGCGGGTGACGCGGAGCGCTTCGGGCACGGCGCGGCCGTGGCGGCGCCCGGCGCGCCACCCGGCCGCACCGCGGTGTACGCGGAGGGTCGCCTGCTGGGTCTCGCGGAGGTGGACGGAGGATTCGCGCAGCCCGCCCGGCTCATCGCGCCGCCGGACGTCCCGGACCCGGTGAGACCTTGAAATTCAAGCGCTTTTCCTGCTAGAATCGCGCTCTTCGCCGAAGACAAACTTTTTGCCAGCCGGGTCCCGGGCGAGTCGGGATCCACAAGCCAGGATCGAACAACCATGTCCGTCACCACCGCCGACAAGGCGAAGGTCATCGCCGATCACCAGCGCGCCAACGGCGATACGGGGTCGCCCGAGGTTCAGGTCGCGCTGCTCACCGCGCGAATCAACGGCCTCAACGACCACTTCAAGGATCACGACAAGGATCACCATTCGCGCCGCGGCCTGCTGCGCATGGTGTCGCGCCGGCGCAAGCTGCTCGATTACCTGAAGCGCTGCAACGCCGACGGCTACAAATCGCTCATCGAGAAACTCGGCCTGCGCAAGTGAGCGCAGCGCGAGCGTTTCCGGGTTGCATCGCCAGGGCGCCGGCGGATCGCCGCGCCCGGGCCGCGACTTAGCCTCCACCCCCGATGGCCGCGCCTGAAGTGCGCGGCCATCGTCGTTTCGGGACCCTGCCATGTTCAAGCACGTCAAGAAATCGATTGCCTACGGTCGCCACACGCTCACGATCGAGACCGGCGAGATCGCGCGCCAGGCGGCCGGCGCCGCGCTGGTCAAGCTGGACGACACGGTCGTCCTCGTCACCGCCCAGGCCGCGAAGTCCGCGCGCCCCGGGCAGGACTTCCTCCCGCTCACCGTCGACTACCAGGAGAAGACCTATGCCGCGGGGAAGATCCCGGGCGGCTTCTTCAAGCGCGAGGGGCGGCCCTCGGAAAAGGAGACGCTGACCAGTCGCCTCATCGACCGGCCGATCCGCCCGCTCTTCCCGGACGGTTTCTTCAACGAGGTGCAGGTGATCGCGACGGTGCTGTCGATCGATCCGGAGATCGATTCCGACATCCCGGCGATGATCGGCGCGTCGGCGGCGCTGATGCTGGCGGGCGTGCCGTTCAGCGGCCCGATCGGTGCCGCGCGCGTCGGCTACCTCGACGGCCAGTACCTCCTCAACCCGACCAAGACCGAGCTCGCGACGTCTCGGCTCAATCTCGTCGTGGCGGGCACCGAGGCGGCCGTGCTGATGGTCGAGTCCGAGGCGGGCGAGCTCCCCGAGGAGGTGATGCTCGGTGCGGTCGTGTTCGGCCACCAGCAGCAGCAGGCCGTGATCGAGCTCATCCACGCGCTGGTCGAGGAGGCCGGGAAGCCGCTGTGGGACTGGCAGCCGCCGGCCAGCAACGAGGCGATGATCGCCGCGGTGACCGCCTGCGCCGAGGGGCCGGTGCGGGAGGCCTACGAGATCCACTCGAAGCAGGCGCGCCAGCAGAAGCTCAAGGAGATCTACGCGAAGGTCGCCGCCGAGTGCATCCCGGCCGACGCGCCTCCGGGCTACGCGAACCAGGTGAACGACCTGGTGTTCGCACTCGAGTCCAAGGTCGTCCGCAACGGCATCCTCTCCGGCGAGCCGCGCATCGACGGCCGCGACACGCGCACCGTGCGCCCGATCGCCATCAGGACGGGCGTGCTGCCGCGCACGCACGGCTCGGCGCTGTTCACGCGCGGCGAGACGCAGGCGCTGGTCATCGCCACGCTGGGCACCGCCCGGGACGAGCAGCGCGTGGACGCGCTGATGGGCGAGTACACCGACCGCTTCATGCTCCACTACAACATGCCGCCGTACGCGACCGGCGAGACCGGCCGCGTCGGCACGCCCAAGCGCCGCGAGATCGGCCATGGCCGGCTGGCCAAGCGCGCGCTGCTGGCGGTCCTGCCCACCGGCGAGGAGTTCGCGTACTCGATGCGCGTGGTCTCGGAGGTCACCGAGAGCAACGGCAGCTCGTCGATGGCGTCGGTGTGCGGCGGAAGCCTCGCACTGATGGATGCCGGCGTGCCGACCAAGGCCCACGTCGCGGGCATCGCGATGGGTCTCATCAAGGAAGGCAACCGCTTCGCCGTGCTGACCGACATCCTCGGCGACGAGGACCATCTCGGCGACATGGACTTCAAGGTCGCGGGCACCGACCGCGGCGTCACCGCGCTGCAGATGGACATCAAGATCCAGGGCATCACCAAGGACATCATGGCGGTCGCGCTGTCGCAGGCGCGCGAGGGCCGGATGCACATCCTGCACCAGATGCAGGAAGCGCTGCCGCACGCGCGCACCGAGATCTCGCAGCACGCGCCGCGCATGATGACGTTCAAGATCAACCCGGAGAAGATCCGCGACGTGATCGGGAAGGGCGGAAGCGTCATCCGCGCGCTGACCGAGGAGACCGGGGCGACGATCGACATCAAGGACGACGGCACCGTGACGGTCGCCTCGGTCAACGCCGACGCGTGCAACGTCGCGAGGGCGAGGATCGAGCAGATCACCGCGGAAGTGGAGGTCGGCAGGATCTACGAGGGCCCGGTGCTGCGGCTGCTCGACTTCGGCGCGATCGTCCAGCTGATCCCCGGAAAGGACGGCCTGCTGCACATCTCGCAGATCGCCAAGGAGCGCGTCAACCTGGTGTCGGATTACCTGAAGGAAGGCCAGATCATCCGCGTCAAGGTGATCGAGGCCGACGACAAGGGCCGCGTGCGACTGTCGATGAAGGCGGCGGCGGAAGACGACGCGCAGAAGGCATCGGCGCCGCCGCTGGGCATCGCCGAGTAGCCGGACGTTCGCGGGACCGGGGGCGCGACCGCGAGGGCGGCGCGCCCCTTTCGCGTCCGCCGCCGAACGCTAGCGTGCGGCGGGACGCGCGGGATCGAGGATCGCCTCGCCGCTCACCGACACCGTGACGTCGGTCGAGCCGGCCTCGAGCGGCACCGGCGCAGGCGCGGCCGCCATCTGCATCTCGGCGCGCGCCATCATCGGGTACGGGCGCCCGCCGTCGGCGGTCTGGACCGCGACGCGGCCGGGCCGCCATCCCGCGGCGCCGAATCCCTGCGCGGCGGCCTGCGCGCGCGCGCGCCACGCGGCGATCGCCTGCTGGGTGATCGCGTCGTGCGTGCGCCGGCGCAACTCGTCGGAGATGCCGAACGAGATGCCCGAGAGCGCGACGCCGTCCTCGGCCTGCAGGCGCGCGGCGGCCTCTCCGATCGCCGCGAAGTCGCCGCCCTCGACCTTGATGGTCTGAACGACGCGCCAGCGGGCGGGCTTGCCCTTCTCGACGATCTGCTGCGTCGTGTAGCCGGAGGTCGACACCTGCGCGTCGGGCAGCGACTTGAGCTTCGCGAGCACGCGCGCGACGCGCGCGTTGACGTCGGCGGCCGCGGCGGCCGCGCTCGGATTGTCCGCTTCCGCGCGCAGCCAGGCGTGGAGCCGGTCGTTGGGCACCGTCGCGGTCGACGAGGCGCTGACCGTGACGACCGGGACCGGCGTGGGCGCGCCTTCCTCGGCGCGCAGCGTCCCGCTCGCGGCGGCAACGGCGATGCACAGCAGGGCGGCGATGGCGTGTCGTTTCATCGTTCACTCCGGCGCGCGCGTGCGGGAAGCGCGAGGATCGCGGCGCGATTGGACCAGGAGAACACGCGGCCCGCGGCTTCGCGCCACGGCAGCCACGCATGGGAGAGGTGCTCTCGCGGCGCGAGCCTCACCGGCACGCGCGCGGGCAGCGCGAGCGCGTACACGTGCTCGCTGTTGTGCGTCGTGCCGGGCGGATAGCGTCCGCGCCATTTCGGGTAGATCTCGAACACGTTGGTCATGTGCCAGTCGACGACGCCGCCGTGCGCGGCCGCGTCGATGCCCGTCTCCTCGGCGAGCTCGCGAACCGCCGTGCGGTCGAGCGGCTCCTCGTCCTCGCGGCTTCCGGTCACCGACTGCCAGGAGCCCGGATAGTCGGCGCGCTCGAGCAGGAGCACGTCGAGCTCCCCGGTGTAAACGAGCACCAGCGTCGAAACGGGTTGCTTCATTGGGGTCGGATCCCGGCTTCCACGGGGTCTGACCCCAATGCCCGACCCCTATGCCCCTACGAACACCCAGAACGGGACATGCCGTTCCTGCCAGAACTCCGCTGCCTCGCCCAGGATCTCCTCCAGCATGCTCGCGTCGGTCGGATGGTCCTTGCGGTAGGCCGCGGCGTGCGCGAGCAGGATCACGCGGCCCTTCTTGCCGAGCCAGTCGCGGTCCTCGAGCACGTCCGCGAGCGCGTCCCAGTTGTGGCCGAAGTGGCCGGGGAGCGCGAGCGCGCGGTCGACCTCCGCGAACAGCGTCGCCTTGTCCTTCGCCTTGCGCAGGTCGACAGGCGCGAACCTGAGCCTGGCGTGGGCAGCGGCGGCCTTGAGCGGCGCCGGCGGACCCTTCCACTCGTGCACGCCGCACTCGTCGATCGCCGAGAGGTCGGGCGCCTTCATTCGACGATCCGCGCGAACGAGCGGTAGTGGTCGCCGGTGTACCAGCACGCGTCGGGAGCGGTCGATGCGCCGCCGCACACGATGCGCCGCGCGCCGCGCGTGCGCTCGCCCGGCGTGCGCACCGTGTATTCGCGATAGTATCCGCGCGGCCGGGACGGCAGCAGGCGCTCGCGATTGCCGAACGAGACGCCGTCACGCTCGTAGGGGAACGGCGGGCCGCGGCGGATGTTTGCAAGTGTCTCGCGCGCTTCCCCCGGCAGCTCGACCGCCGCGATCGACGCCGCGTCCGTCGACGTGCGCGCGCACGCGGCCGTCGCGACGGCGACGATCGCCGCGGCCACGAGCGACGCGGCGTACCGGCGGGCGCTGCGCGGGAGCATGCGGTCAGTGTAGCGCAACCGGCCGGACGCCCGCCCGCGCCGGGGGGTTACGGCGCCGCCGCGTCGGAGGGCCGGACCTTGATGTGCAGGTCGCGCAGCTGCTGCTCGGTCGCGGGCGAGGGCGCGTCGACCAGCAGGTCCTGGCCGCGCTGCGTCTTCGGGAACGCGATGACCTCGCGGATCGAGTCGGCGCCGCACATCAGCGTCGCCATCCGGTCGAGGCCGAACGCGATGCCGCCGTGCGGCGGCGCGCCGTACGACAGCGCGTCGAGCAGGAAGCCGAACTTGCGCTTCTGGTCCTCCGGCCCGATCCCGAGCGCCGCGAACACCTTCGCCTGCACCTCCGGACGATGGATGCGCACCGACCCCCCCCCGATCTCCCAGCCGTTCAGCACGACGTCGTAGGCCTTCGCGATCGCGTTTCCCGGATCGGCGGCGAAGCGCTCCTCGTGACCGTCCTTCGGCGCGGTGAACGGGTGGTGACGCGCGGACCACGCGCCGGTCGCGTCGTCCTGCTCGAACATCGGGAAGTCGACGACCCACAGCGGCTTCCAGCGGCCTTCCGCGAGGCCGCGGTCATGCCCGACCTTCGCGCGCAGCGCGCCGAGCGCGTCGTTCACCACCTTCGCCCTGTCGGCGCCGAAGAACACGAGGTCGCCGTCGTGCGCCCCGGTGCGCGCGAGGATCTCGCGCAGCACCGCTTCGGGCAGGAACTTGACGACGGGCGACTGCAGGCCCTGCTCGTTCGGCTTCGACGCGTCGTTGACCTTCACGTAGGCGAGCCCCTTCGCGCCGTAGATCGCGACGAACGTCGTGTAGTCGTCGATCTCCTTGCGCGTGAGCGCGCCGCCGCCGGGCACCCGCAGCGCCGCGACGCGACCGTTGGGAAGCTCGGCGGCGCCGCGGAACACCTTGAAGTCGACGCCTCCCATCAGGTCGGTGAGCTCGGTCAGCTTGAGCCCGATGCGCAGATCGGGCTTGTCCGAACCGTAGTCGCGCATCGCGTCGGCGTAGCTCATCACCGGAAACGGATCGGGCAACTCCTCGCCGAGCGCGTCACGGAACATGCGGCGCACGAGCTCCTCCATGATCGGCCGGATCTCGTGCTCGTCGAGGAACGAGGTCTCGATGTCGATCTGCGTGAACTCGGGCTGGCGATCGGCGCGCAGGTCCTCGTCGCGGAAGCACCTGACGACCTGGTAGTAGCGGTCGAAGCCCGCCATCATCAGCATCTGCTTGAACAGCTGAGGCGACTGCGGCAGCGCGTAGAACTGGCCGTGGTGGATGCGCGAGGGCACGAGGAACTCGCGCGCGCCCTCCGGCGTCGACTTGTAGAGGAACGGCGTCTCGATGTCGACGAAGCCCTGCTCGTCGAGGTAGCGGCGCGCGGACATCGCCGCGCGGTAGCGGATCATCAGGTTGCGCTGCATCACCGGGCGGCGAAGGTCGAGCACCCGATTTTCGAGGCGCACCGCTTCCGACAGGTTCTCGTCGTCGAGCTGGAACGGCGGCGTCGCCGACGCGTTCAGGATCTCGATCTCGTGCGCGAGCACCTCGATCTCGCCCGACACGAGGTTCGGGTTCACGGTGCCCTCGGGACGCGCGCGCACGAGGCCGGTGACCCGCACGCAGAACTCGTTGCGCAGCTTCTCCGCGGTCGCGAACGTCGCGGCGCGGTCGGGATCGCAAACGACCTGCACGAGGCCCTCGCGGTCGCGCAGGTCGACGAAGATGACGCCGCCGTGGTCGCGGCGCCGGTGCACCCAGCCGGCGAGCGTCACGGTCCGGGCGAGAAATCGGCGGTCGATGCGGCCGCAGTAGTCGGTTCGTTTCAAGGCGTGCTCCGCGGTCGGATCGGGGTCGTTGGGGGAGGTCGGGGCGGGCGGGCCGCGCGCGCCGTCCCGCGTGCGGGAACGCGGCGCGCACGCCGGGACCCGGTCAATTTCGGGAGACGACCGCCGTGCCGGCGTCGGCCACCGACGGGCGCGCCGGCGGCAGGGCGCTTCCGCGTGGAGCGACCACGCCCATCGAGATGATGTACTTGAGCGCCTCGTCGACCGACATGTCGAGCTCGCGCACGCGGGAGCGCGGGAGCATGACGAAATAGCCGCCGGTCGGATTGGGCGTCGTGGGCACGTAGACGCTGACGTGGTCGCCTGGCAGGTGCGGCGCGACCGTGGTGTCCGGCGTCCCGGTCAGGAACCCGATCGTCCAGCTGCCTTCGCGCGGGAACTCGACCAGCAGCGCCTTGCGGAACGCGTTGCCCTTGTCGGAGAGCAGCGTGTCGCTCACCTGCTTGACCGACGAGTAGATCGACTTGACGACGGGGATGCGCCCGAGCAGCGCCTCCCAGACCAGGATCAGGCGCGCGCCGAAGAAGTTCGCGGCGACGATGCCGGTCGCGACGAGGATCAGGAACGAGAGCAGGACACCGAGGCCGGGCACGTGGAAACCGAGGAGCCGATCGGGATGCCACGCGGCGGGCAGCAGCGAAAGCGTCTGGTCGAGCGTCGTCACCAGGAAGTGCAGCACCCAGATCGTGATGCCGAGCGGCGCCCACACCAGCAGGCCGGCGATCAGGTAGCGCTTCATCGCGACGCGGCGGGGCGGCCGGTCAGTGGCAGGAGCAGCCCGAGCCGCAGCCGGCCGACGCCGCGGGCGTGTCGCTCTTCGTCTCGCCCTTGGACTCGGGCGCCGCGGCGGCGGGCGCTGCGGCCTTGCCGTCGGGCGCTGCGGCCTTTCCTTCGGTCGCGGCCGCGGCGCCGCTCGCGGGCTTGGCGCCGCCGCGGAAGTCCGTCTGGTACCAGCCGCTTCCCTTCAGCTGAAATCCGGCGGCGGTCACGAGCTTGGCGAGTGCGGACGCGCCGCAGGCCGGGCAATCGGTGAGCGCCGGCTCGCTCAGTTTTTGCAGCGCGTCGAGCTCGTGGCCGCAGTCCTTGCAGCGGTAGGCGTAGATCGGCATCGGGTTCTCCGGTCGGTCGCGCGGGCGCGGTGAGCGTCGCCCGCGAAAAGCACTTGATTCGAAAAGAGAATTATAGCGGATTTCGGGCGATGCGCCGCAGCGCGAGGCGGCCGCGCGGCGCCGGTGTCCAGATGGGGTTCGCGCGCACCACTTCAAAGTGTTCTATCCTCGACCGCCTCTCCGTTTCGTCGCCGTTCGACCCGACGCCCATGCCCGACCCGTGGATCTGGTGGATTGCCGCCGCCGTGCTGATCGGGGCGGAGCTCGTCACCGGGACCTACTACCTGCTTGCGGTCGGCGCGGCCGTGGCCATCGGCGGCGCCGCCGCCTGGCTCGGCGCCTCCGGGCCGGTTCAGCTCACGGTCGCCGGCGTCGCCGGCGTCCTGCTCACCGCCGGCGTGCACCTGTGGCGCAGGCGCCGCACGCTCCCGGGCGCGCAGCCGCCGTTCGATCTCGGGCAGTCGGTGCGCGTCGACGCGTGGAACCCGGACGGGAGCGCGCGCGTGACCTATCGCGGCACCCAGTGGACGGCGGAGCTCGCCACGCCCGAGACGCCGCGCGCCGCGACGATGTTCATCGTGGCGATGCGGGGATCGGTCCTCGTCGTCGCCGACCGCCGCGCGTGACGCGGCGCCACACGGAGGAAGCCCCGCCATGCTCGGGTTAGGCTCGTCGCTGTTCACGCTCGTCCTGTTCGTCGTCGCGCTGATCGTCGTCATCCGCGCGATCCGCGTGGTCCCGCAGCAGCACGCGTGGGTGGTCGAGCGCCTCGGCCGCTTCTACGCGGTGCTCGAGCCGGGTCTCAATTTCGTGATCCCGTTCGTCGATCGCGTCGCCTACCGGCACGACCTGCGCGAGATCCCGCTCGACGTGCCCTCGCAGATCTGCATCACCAAGGACAACACGCAGCTGCAGGTCGACGGCATCCTGTACTTCCAGGTCACCGACCCGAAGCTCGCCTCCTACGGGTCGTCGAACTACATCGTCGCGATCACGCAGCTCGCGCAGACGACGCTGCGCAGCGTGATCGGCCGGATGGAGCTCGACCGCACGTTCGAGGAGCGCGAGCAGATCAACGCGAACGTCGTGGCGGCGCTCGACGAGGCGGCCACCAGCTGGGGCGTCAAGGTGCTGCGCTACGAGATCAAGGACTTGACGCCGCCGGCAGAGATCCTGCGCTCGATGCAGGCGCAGATCACCGCCGAGCGCGAGAAGCGCGCGGTGATCGCCACGTCCGAAGGCAAGCGGCAGGAGCAGATCAACGTCGCCATGGGCGCGCGCGAGGCGGCGATCGCGAAGTCGGAGGGCGAGAAGCAGGCCGAGATCAACAACGCGCAGGGGCAGGCCGCGGCGATCCTCTCGATCGCCGAGGCGAACGCGAAGGCGATCCGTCAGGTCGCCGAGGCGATCGAGGCGCCGGGCGGACTCTCGGCGGTCAATCTCAAGGTGGCCGAGCAGTACATCGCGGCGTTCGGCAATCTCGCGATCAAGAGCAACACGATGATCCTGCCGACCAACGCGGCGGACGTCGCGGGCATGATCGCGACCGCGATGTCGGTGATCCGGCAGCCGGCGTCCAGGTAGGGGAGGGCGCGGAATGAATCTCTCCGGCAGCGTGTTCGTCGTCAGCGGCGGCGCGTCGGGACTGGGCGAGGCGACCGCGCGCATGGTCGCCGGGGCCGGCGGTCGCGTCGTGATCGCGGACCTGAAGGCGTCCGAGGGCGCGGCGCTCGCGCGGGAGCTCGGCGCGAGCGCGCGCTTCGTGCGCTGCGACGTGACCGACGAGGCGAGCGCGGCGGCCGCGGTGAAGGCGGGGGTCGACGCCTGGGGCGGGCTCACCGGACTGGTCAATTGCGCCGGCATCGTCCACGCCGAGAAGGTCGTCGGCAAGGACGGCCCGCACACGCTCGCGGGTTTCCAGCGCGCGGTGGCGATCAACCTCGTCGGCACGTTCAACATGGTCCGGCTCGCCGCCCACGCGATGTCCGCCGGCGAGCCGAACGACGAGGGCGAGCGCGGCGTGATCGTCAACACGGCGTCCGTCGCGGCGTTCGACGGGCAGATCGGACAGGCGGCCTACGCCGCATCCAAGGCCGCGGTCGTCGGCATGACGCTTCCGATCGCGCGCGAGCTCGCGCGCTCGGGCATCCGGGTGATGACGATCGCGCCCGGGATCTTCGAGACGCCGATGATGGCGGGGCTGTCGGCCGACGTGCAGGCGTCGCTCGGCAGGATGGTGCCGTTTCCGCCGCGCCTCGGGCGCCCCGCCGAGTTCGCGGCGCTGGTGCGCGCGATCGTCGAGAACCCGATGCTGAACGGCGAGACGATCCGCCTCGACGGCGCGATTCGCATGGCGCCGAAATAGAGGCGATGGCCGCCGGGCACCGCGCATCGAACGCGCCGGCGAGGAGCGTTC
>CAJPFI010000033.1 GCA_905339295.1 Burkholderiales bacterium | reverse complement strand
GTCCGGGCGCAGCGTGACGCGCGGCGTGATCGGGAACGACTTCACCCGCCGCGACAGCCGGCCGCGGCTCGGCTCGGGCAGCGGCCCCGTCGCGTTGAGTGCCTGCGCCAGCTGGTTCTCCACCAGCGAGATGAGGTCGCGATGGTGCTGGTCGAGCATCGGGCTGATGACCTGGAAGGTGTCCAGCGCGTAGCCGGCCTTGGTCGTGTGCACCTTCGCGTCCAGGATGTTGAAGCTCGCGCTGTCGAAATAGCCGCAAATTCGCGCGAACAGGTCCGGGCGGTCGGGCGCATAGACCACCACCTGCAGCCCTTCGCCCAGCGACGACGCGCGTGCCCGCACTACCGGCGCCTTCGAATTCACGAAGCGGTACAGGGAGCGCGCGTGCCAGGCGATGTCGCCCGCGTCGTGGCGCGCGAAGTAGCTGATCTCGAGCGTCTTCCACAGCGCCGTTTCGGTGCCGGGCAGCATCGAGTACAGGTTCAACGTGTGCCGCGCCTCCTGCTTGCGCGCCTCGATCTCGGCGTCGAGATTGGGCCGCGCACCGCCCAGCGCGCGCAGCGTCAGGCGGTACAGGTCTTCGAGCAGCTTGCCCTTCCAGGCATTCCACACCTTGGGGCTGGTGCCGCGGATGTCGGCCACGGTCAGCAGGTACAGCGCGGTGAGCCGCCGCTCGGTGCCGACGAGCCTGGCGAAAGCCTCGATCACGTCCGGGTCGGCGAGGTCTTCCTTCTGTGCGATGCGCGACATCGTCAAGTGGCCTTTGACCAGGAACTCGATCAGCGCCGCATCCTCGCCCTCGATGCCGTGGTCGCGGCAGAAGTGCCGCACCTCTCGGGCGCCCAGGTCCGAGTGGTCGCCGCCGCGCCCCTTGGCCACGTCGTGGAACAGCGCGGCCACGTACAGCACGTACGGCCGGTCGAATTGCGCCGCCAGCTGCGAGCAGAAGGGGTACTCGTGTGCATGCTCGGGGATCAGGAAGCGGCGCACGTTGCGCAGCACCATCAGGATGTGCTGGTCGACCGTGTAGACGTGGAACAGGTCGTGCTGCATCTGGCCGACGATGCGGCCGAACGCGGGCAGGTACTGGCCCAGGATCCCGTAGAGATTCATCCGCCGCAGCTCGTGCGTGATGCCGCGCGGCTCGCGGAGCAGCGCGAGGAAGCGCGCGCGGTTGCCCGGGTCGCGCCGGAACCCGGCGTCGATCCGGTGGCGCGAGCGCCACAGCGCGCGAAGCGTGCGCGCGCTCATGCCCTTGAGCTCCGGGTGGCGCTCCATCAGCAGGAAGGCGTCGAGCATCGCCGAGGGCTGGCGATCGAACAGGTCCTCGCTGGCGATGTGCAGGAGCTCGTCGATCGCGCAGAACTGGTCGTCGATCGGCACCGGGTCGCGCGGAATCGGGAACAGTCGCGCGTGCAGGTTCTGCAACAGGATCGTGTTGACCTGGCGCACGGTCTTGGCCGCGCGGTAGTAGCGCTGCATCAGCTGCTCGGTCGCGCGGCGCGTCGGCGTGTCGTCGTGGCCGAGCTGGCGCGCGAGCGCGGCCTGCAGGTCGAACACGAGCCGGTCCTCGCGCCGGCCGGCGAGGTAGTGCAGCCGCACGCGCAGTCCCCCGATGAGCCGCTCCTGGCGCGACACGGCGCGCGCCTCGGCCATCGTCATCAGCCCCGCGCGCGCGAGCTCGCGCCACGTGCGGCCGAGACCGGCGGCCCGCGCGATCCAGACGACGGTCTGCAGGTCGCGCAGCCCGCCGGGATTCTCCTTGACGTTGGGCTCGAGGTTGTAGGCGGCGTCGTGGTGCTTCAGGTGGCGCTGCTGCTGCTCGAGCGCCTTCGCCTCGTAGAACGCGCAGGTGTCCATCGCGTCGTCGAATGCGCGCGCGAAGGCGCGGTGGAGGGCGCGGTCGCCGGCGAGCCAGCGGTGCTCGAGCAGGCTCGTCCGCGTCGTCACGTCCGCATCCATGTCGCTCACGCACTGCCCGACCGTGCGGACGGCGTGGCTCGCCTCGAGTCCCACGTCCCACAGCGTCGCGAGGAAGCGCTCGATCTCGGCGGAGTCGATGCGCGCGACGCCGGGGCCCTCGTCGGGAAGCAGGATCAGGACGTCGACGTCGGAATGCGGGAACAGCTGGCCGCGGCCGTAGCCGCCGACCGCGACGAGCGCGGCATTCCCGGGCATGCCGGCGGCGCGCCACACCTCGAGGATCGTCTGGTCGACCAGGCGCGCGTGCCCCCGCAGCAGCTTCGGCGTGTCGGGGCGGGCGAGGAACGCGTCGCGCAGCGCGTCGCGCCCCGACCTGAGCGCGTCGCGCAGCGCCGACGTCGTCCGCGGCCCGGGCGACGCCGCCGTGCGCGCGGGCGTCGCCGCGTCCATGTCGTCAGGCGGGCGGCGGCGTGCCGTCGGACTGCGTGAGGATCTCGAAGCCGTCCGCCGTGACCAGCACCGTGTGCTCCCACTGCGCCGAGAGCGAGTGGTCCGCGGTCACGATCGTCCATCCGTCGGCGAGGCAGCGGATGCCGGGCCGGCCGGCGTTGACCATCGGCTCGATCGTGAAGGTCATGCCCGGCATCAGCCGCAGGCCCGTGCCCGGGCGGCCGTAATGGAGCACCTGCGGTTCCTCGTGGAAATTCTTCCCGATCCCGTGGCCGCAGAACTCGCGCACGATCGAGTAGCCGTGCCCCTCGGCGTGCTTCTGGATCACGTAACCGATGTCCCCGAGCTGCGCGCCCGGGCGCACCGCGCGGATCCCCTTCCACATCGACTCGTAGGTGACCTCGCACAGGCGCTTCGCCTGGATCGGCGGCGGCCCCACGAAGAACATGCGGCTCGTGTCGCCGTGGTAGCCGTCCTTGATCACTGTCACGTCGATGTTGGCGATGTCGCCGGCCTTGAGCTTGCGCTCGCCGGGGATCCCGTGGCACACGACGTGGTTGACCGACGTGCACAGCGACGCCGGATAGGGCGTGTGTCCCGGTGGCGCGTAGTTGAGCGTCGCGGGGATCGTCTGCTGCACGTCGATCATGTAGTCGTGCGCCAGCCGGTCGATCTCGCGCGTCGTCACGCCCGGCTGCACGTGCGGCGTCAGGTAGTCGAGCAGCTCGGCGGCGAGCCGGCCGGCCACGCGCATGCCCGCGATGTCCTGCTCGCTCTTGATCTGGACCGACATCGGAAGAGGGGCTCTCACGTCCGCAGGAGCTCGTTGATCGCGGTCTTCGCGCGCGTCTTCGCGTCGACGCGCTTGACGATGACCGCGCAGTAGAGGCTGTGGCTGCCGTCGGCCGCGGGCAGGCTCCCCGCGACGACGACCGAGCCGGCCGGCACGCGCCCGAACGTCGTCTCGCCGGTCGCGCGATCGTAGATCTTCGTGCTCTGCCCGAGGTAGACGCCCATCCCGAGCACCGAGTTCTCCTCGACGATCACGCCCTCGACGACCTCGGAGCGCGCGCCGATGAAGCAGTTGTCCTCGATGATCGTCGGGTTCGCCTGCAGCGGCTCGAGCACGCCGCCGATCCCCACGCCGCCGGACAGGTGCACGTTCCTGCCGATCTGCGCGCACGATCCGACGGTCGCCCAGGTGTCGACCATCGTTCCTTCGTCGACGTACGCGCCGATGTTCACGTAGGAGGGCATCAGCACGACGTTTCTCGCGATGTAGGCGCCGCGGCGCGCGACCGCGGGCGGGACGACGCGCACGCCGGCCTCCGCGAACGCCGCCTCGTCGAAGCGCGCGAACTTGGTCGGCACCTTGTCGTAGAAGCGGAACGGCGCGCGCTCGGGCGGCGGCCCGATCGCCGCGTTGTCGGCCAGGCGGAACGACAGCAGCACCGCCTTCTTGATCCACTGGTGCGTCACCCACGCGCCGTCGCGTTTCTCGGCGACGCGCAGCCGCCCCGCGTCGAGGTCGGCGATCACGCGCGCGACCGCGTCGCGGACCTCGGCGGGCGCCGATGCGGGGGTCAGGGTCGCGCGGTCGTCCCAGGCGCGGTCGATCGTGGATTCGAGGGCGGTCATCGTCGGCATGCCGGCAGGAAAGCCTGGCATTCTACCGCGCCGCCGAGGGGGCGCCCGTGAGGCGCGCGTACACCGGCTTCAGGAGCGCGGGGAGCGTGTACATCGGGATCTGGGCGAGCGCGAAGAACACGACGACGTCGAAGCTCGCGCGGCCCTCGAGCGCGACCAGCACGAGGCCCATGTTGCAGTTGCCGCAGAGCAACGCGACGGTGAGCGCCTCGGTCGTCCCGAGGCGCCTGAACGCGAGCCCGCCGGCCGCCTGCAGCAGCAGGTTGAACAGGTAGGCGGCAGCGATCGCGAGCGCGACGTAGCCGGGGCGCGCGATCGCGTACGCGGTCACGCCGTCCATGATCGCGAGCCCGAACAGCAGCAGGTTCAGGACCGTCAGCCCGTCGAGGAGCTCGTGATTCGCGGCGAGCACGCGCGCGGGGACGAAGCGGCGGATCAGCCATGCCGCCAGGAAAGCGCCGCCGACCATGAGCAGCAGGCGGACCATGAACTCGGCGAGCGACATGTCGATGGATACGCCGACGAGCGCCTCCGCAGCGATCGGCAGCGTGAGAGGAACGAGCGCGGTGCCGCCGAGCACGACGACGACGGCGAGCGGCGCATCGAGGCGCAGCAGCAGCGCGATCGCCACGTTGGACACGATCGGCGAGCTCGCCGCCATGAGCACGAGGGCCTGCGAGAGCGTCGCGGGGAAGCCGGCGCGCTCGAGCGCGCGCGTGATCGCCCACACGAGCACGGGCGAGGCGACCAGGATGAACGCGAGCAGCGCCGCGACGACGGCGGGACGGCGCCGCCATGCGCCCGCGGCGGCCCAGTCGAGGCGCACGAGCGCGAGCGCGAGCGGTATCAGCAGCGTCGGAACGAGCAGCGGCCGCGCGAGCGTGGCGAGCGGCGGGACGGCGAGGCCCACGAGAACGCCCGCCGCCATGACGGCCGTCGCGTGCCGTCCGGCGAAGGCGAGGAGGCGCACGGCCGCAGTCTACGCCACGCCGCCGCGCCGGACGCGGCCGACCCCGGGGATCACATCGCCTTGAACAGGTGCGCGAACGTGCGGGAGACGGTGAGCCGCTCGGGACGCTCCTTGAGCGTCAGGATCGGCTGGTCGCGCCAGTCGCGCTCGACCGTGGCGATCGCGCGCAGGTTGACGATCGTGCCGCGATGGACCTGCCAGAACTGCTCGTGGTCGATCTGGTCGTAGATCTCCTTGATCGGCTTGCGGATCAGCGCGTCGCCGTTCGCGGTCGCGACCTTCGTGTACTTGTCCTCGGACTGGAAGTAGAGCACCTCGTCGATCGCGATCATCCTCATCACGTTGCCGAGCGAGGCGCGGATCCACCTGAGCGTGCCGCCCGCGGACTCGCGCGCCGCGAGGCGCTCGACGAGCGCCGCGAGGTCCGTCGGCGGGCTCCCGAGGCGCGCCTTGAGCCGCGCGACCACCTTCGCGATCCGCTCGGGGGTCGGCGGCTTCAGCACGTAGTCGACCGCGCCTTCCTCGAACGCGGCGATCGCGTACTCGTCGTAGGCGGTGACGAACACGATGTGCGGTCCGCCCGCGATCGCCTTCGCCACATCGATGCCGGACAGCACCGGCATCCGGATGTCGAGGAACGCGACGTCGGGCCGCTCCTCCCGCGCGAGCATTACCGCTTCCTCGCCGTTCCCGGCCTCCGCGACGATCGAGAGCTCGGGCCACGCCTCGGCGAGGCGAGCCTTGAGCTGGCTCATGAGCATCGGCTCGTCTTCGGCGATCAGCGCGGTGGGCACGGGGTCAGGCGGCGTCGTCGATCGGGATCTCCAGCGCCGCCCGGGTGCCGCGCGGCTCGACGGGCGAGAGTGTGAACCGGCCGCGCGCGCCGTACAAGGCCGCGAGGCGCTCGCGCACGTTGGCGAGCCCCACGCCGCCGCCGGGACCCGCTCCGGCCGCGACCATGCCGCGGCCGGTGTCGATCACCTCGACGACGAGCCGATCGCCGTCGCGGCGCGCCTGCACCGAGATCGTGCCGCCGTCCGCGGAGGGCTCGATGCCGTGCTTCACCGCGTTCTCGACCAGCGACACGAGCAGGTTCGGCGGGAACGGCTGCGCGCGCAGCTCGTCGGGCGCGTCGACCGCGAACGCGAGGCGCGGGCCGATGCGCGTGCGCAGGATGCTGAGGTATGCCTCGCACAGCTCGAGCTCCTTGCCCAGCGTGGTCGACTCGGCCCGCAGCTGCGGCAGCGCCGCCCGCAGATAGGCGATCAGGTGCCCGAGCAGGCGGTGCGCGCCGGGCGGGTCGGTCTCGGTCAGGAACTGCACGGACGCGAGCGTGTTGAACAGGAAATGCGGCTCGACCTGCGCCTGCATGAGCTTGAGCTCGGCCTCGACCGCCTGCTTGGACAGCAGCAGGCGTTCGGCCTCGGCGCGCGCGAGCTTCGCCTGCGCGCGCGCCGCCGCGAGCTTCAGGTAGAAGAACAGGCTCACGACGAACCCGTTGAAGAACGCCAGGACGACGTTGTAGGCGAAATTCGACCGCCGCGCGACGACGTACTCCCACGTGTATCCCTTGGCGAGGATCACCAGGAGGATGCCGGCGACGGAGCCGATCGCCACCGCGACGACGAGGCGTCGCAGCGCACGCTCGCCCTCCCACGGGGAGGCGACGTTGACGCAGTAGGCGATCGTGAAACCGTAGATCTGGACCGTGACGAGCGGGTGCCAGAACGGCCTCGGGTCGTCGATCCACATGATTCCGGCGATGCCGGTGTTGATCGCGGCGATCAGCGCGAACGTGAGCCAGGAAGCGCGGAAGCCGCGGGCGAGCGCCGCGAGCGTGGTCGACGGGGCGGCGGGATTCACCATGGGAGCGAATTGTAGTGGGCGGGGCCGCGCGCCGAGGTCGCCGCCGACGAAGCGTCGCGACACCGGACGAAGCCGCGCACGGCGCGACGGGACGTCCGTCCGGTTTCCGGGATCAGAAGCGCCTGGCCAGCCCGACGATGCGCTCGACCCCCTCGGCGCACTCGGCCTCGTCGGCGACCAGCGCGATGCGGATGCGCCCGCGCCCGGGATTGATGCCGCCGGCGTCGCGCGCGATGTAGCTGCCCGGCAACACCGTCACGTTCGCCTCGGCGTGAAGGCGCCGCGCGAACTCGGCGTCGTCGCCGGGCGTTCGCGCCCACAGGTAGAACGCGGCGTCGGGACGCTCGCACGGCAGGGCGGCCGCGAGCCGCGGCGTCAGCGCGTCGAACTTCGCCGCGTAGCGCGCCCGGTTCTCGCGCGCGTGCGCCTCGTCGCGCCAGGCGGCCAGGCTCGCCGACGCGACGGCGGGGGACATCGCCGATCCATGGTAGGTCCGGTAGCGGAGGAACGCCGCGAGGAGCTTCGCGTCGCCCGCGACGTAGCCGGAACGCAGTCCCGGCGCGTTCGAGCGCTTGGACAGGCTGCCGAACACGACGAGTCCCGGGTAGCCGTCGCGGCCGAGCTTCGCTGCCGCGCCCAGCGCGCCCAGCGGCGGGGCGGATTCGTCGAAGTGCACTTCCGAATAGCACTCGTCCGACGCGATCGCGAATCCGTGGCGGTCGGCGAGCGAAAACAGCGTCCTCCATTCGTCGAGGCCGATCACCCGCCCGGTCGGGTTGTCCGGCGAGCACACGTAGAGGAGCTGCGTGCGCGCCCACACGTCGGCGGGAACGCCGGCCCAGTCGTGGCGCCAGCCGTGCGCCTCCTCGGCGTTCACGCACCAGGTGCCCGCTCCGGCGAGCAACGCAGCGCCTTCGTAGATCTGGTAGAACGGATTGGGCACGACGACCGTCGCGCCCGGCCGGCTCGCGTCGATCACCGTCTGCGCGAACGCGAACAGTGCCTCCCGGCTGCCGAGCACCGGAAGCACCTGCGTCGCCGGGTCGGGCGGGGCGATCGCGTGGCGCGCGGCGAGCCACGCGGCGATCGCCTCGCGCAGCGGTGCCGGGCCGATCGTCATGGGATAATGCGAGAGTCCCGCGCCGCCCGCCGCGAGCGCGTCGAGGACGAGCTTCGGCGTCGGATGGCGCGGTTCGCCGATCGACAGGTTGATGGGCGTCAGCCCCGCGGGCGGGCTCGCGCCCGCGAACAGGGCGCGCAGCCGCTCGAACGGATACGGCTTGAGCAGATCGAGGCGGGGATTCACGCGAAGTCGGGGCGCTGCGGGGATCGCGGATTATAGCGATCGGGGCCGCGCCGCGCGCATGCGCCGATGAACGAGCCCGCGCGCTCGACGCTCGCATGGCGCGTCGCCGTGGCGGTCTGCACGATGGCGGCGTTCGCGCTCTTCGCATGGGTCGCCGCGCACTGGATCTGGCGCTGGGCGAGCCCGCCCGCCGGGACGCTCGCCGCGGCGGCGCCCGCGGATCCGGCGGCCGTCATCCTCGCGTCGGGATTGTGGGCGGGCGGTGGCGATGCCCCGTCCGCGTCGGGTCCGGTCGCGCCGGGCGACGTGCGCCTGCTGGGCGTGATCGCCGAACGCGACGGCAAGGGACTCGCCGTGTTTCGCACCCGCGACGGCGCGCGCGTCGTCGCGGCCGGCGACGACGTGATCCCCGGCACGACGCTGGCGTCGATCGGGCCGTCGAGCGTGACGCTGCGCGATGCGGGCGTCGAGCGGACGGTCGAGCTGAGGCGCGACGCCTCGGCTCCGCGGGGCGTATCGCCGGCGTCGCCTCGGGTCGCTGCAGCGCCGAGGGTCCTGAGCGCCCTGGCGCGTCCCGGAACGGCGTCGCCGGGATGCGAGATCCCTCCCGGATTCTCGGGCGCGGTCATCAAGCTCCACGCGGAGCTGCTCGACGGGCTGATCGCGCAGCCCGAAAGCTGGCGAGGATTGCTCGCCGGCGCCGACGGCGCGCTGGTCGTGCGCGAAGACGGTGGCTTCGCGACGATGATCGGACTCGCGCGAGGCGACCGGATCGCGCAGGCGAACGGAATCCCGCTCCGGCAACCCGACGACGTCACCGCTGCGGTGTTGCGTCCGCTCTCGGCGAGCCAGGCGGTCCGCCTCGGCGGCACGCGCGGCGGGCAGCCGCGCGAGGTGTTCATCGTCAACGCGAGTGCGTGTCCGTAGGGAATGCGGTCCCCGCGGCGGCCGACACGCGACGCCGGCGATCGCCGCGCTTCCGCAGCGAGACCGCCAGGGGGCGCCGCTACGCCGGCAGCCAGGCAGCCAGGTCGCGCGGGGTGTCGAGCCAGCCGCGCGCCGGCCACGACGACGGCGGATCGCCGTTGCCGAGGTAACCCCAGTGGGCGACCAGCGTGGGCATGCCGGCCGAATTGCCGGCATCGATGTCGCGCCGGTCGTCCCCGACATACACGCAGTGCGACGGCGGCAGCCGCAACGCGGACGCCGCGTGCAGCAGCGGGGCGGGGTGTGGCTTCGGATGCGGCGTCGTGTCGCCGCTCACGATCGTCCCCGCGCGGTCGGCGAGTCCCAGCGCGACGACGACCGGCCCCGTGTAGCGCTCGGCCTTGTTGGTGACGATTCCCCACGCGAGACCACGCGCCTCGATCCCCGCGAGCATTTCCTCGACGCCGTCGAACAGGCGTGTCGTGTCGACGAGGCATGCCGCGTAGTGGCGCAGGAAGGCCTCGCGCGCCGACTCGTAGCCCTCGCCGCCCGGAACCAGGCCCATGCCCGCGGCGAGGAGCCCGCGCGCGCCCGAGCTCGCGTGCCGGCGCAGCGACTCGACCGGCATCGGCGGCTGGCCTTGGTCCGCGCGGACGCGGTTGAGCGCGCCCGCGAGGTCGCCCGCCGTGTCGGCGAGCGTGCCGTCGAGATCGAACAGCACCGCCCCGACGTCGAGCCTCCCGCTCGCCGTCATCGCGCGGATCCGGGGCGACGGAACGCGGCGAGATAGTTGACCGACGTGTCGGCGGCGAGGCGGTAGCGCCGCGCGAACGGGTTGTACGTCATGCCGGCGATCTCGACCAGGTCGAGCCCGGCATGGCGCGCATGGCGCGCGACCTCCGCGGGCTTGAGGAACCGCGACCAGTCGTGCGTGCCGCGCGGCAGCATGCGCAGCAGGTACTCGGCGCCGACAATGGCGAACAGGTAGGACTTCGGATTGCGGTTGATCGTCGAGACGACGACGTGGCCTCCCGGCCGCGCGAGCGTCGCGCACGCGCCGAGGGTCGACGCGGGATCTGGAACGTGCTCGAGCAGCTCCATGCACGTGACCACGTCGTACGACGCAGGCGCCTCGCGCGCGAGCGCCTCGGCGCCTGCGAGCCGGTAGTCGACCGTCACGCCGGTCTCGAGCCGGTGGAGCTTCGCGACGCCGAGCGGCTTCTCCGCGAGGTCGATGCCGAGCACGTGGGCCCCGCGCGCGGCCATCGACTCGGCGAGGATGCCGCCGCCGCAGCCGACGTCGACGACGCGCTTGCCGGCGAGCCCTCCGCACAGCCGGTCGATCCAGTCGAGCCGCAGCGGGTTGATGTCGTGCAGCGCCTTGAATTCGCTCTCCGGATCCCACCATCGGTGCGCGAGCGCCGCGAACCTCGCGAGCTCGGCGGGATCGGCGTTCGGTGCGGCTGCGGGGACGGGATGTGCCATGGGGGTCGTCGGCGTCGGCGGGGTCAGGCGATGCGATCGCGCCACAGCGCGGCGCGCGCCGCGATCGCGGCCGCGTCGAGGCGGGTGAGCGCGCGTTGCGCGAAGAGCCGCTCGCCTTGGATCCACACGTCGGTGACGTGCTCGCGGCCCGCGGCGTGCACGAGGTGCGACACCGGATCGTAGCAGGGTGCGAGCTCGACCGCCGACAGGTCGACGGCGACGACGTCGGCGTCCTTGCCGGGCGCGAGCGATCCGATGCGCCCGTCGAGGCCGAGCGCCTTCGCGCCGTTGAGCGTCGCCATGCGGAGCGCGGTCGCGGCGGGCAGCGCCGCCGCGTCGCCCGAGGTCACTTTCGCGAGCAGCGACGCGAGGCGCATCTCCGCGAACAGGTCGAGGCGATTGTTCGACGCAGCGCTGTCGGTCCCGAGCGCGACGTTGATGCCGGCGGCGAGGTACGCGTCGACCGGCGCGGCGCCGCTCGCCAGCTTCATGTTCGATCCGGGGCAATGGACGACGTGGCAACCCTGGCGCGCGAGGATCGCGGCATCGCCAGGCCCCGGATGCACGGCGTGGATCGCGATGAACGCCGGACCCGTCGCGCCCAGCCGGTCGAGCCGCGCGAGCGGCGTCGCGCCGGTCGACGCGAGCGCGTCGTCGCGCTCCGACCGCGTCTCCTGCAGGTGCGTCTGGATCGGCAGGTCGAGCTGGCGCGCGTAGGTGACCACCTTCGCGAAGCTCCCGTCGCCGACCGTGTAGGGCGCGTGCGGCGCGAGCGAGAACGAGAGGCGAGGCGAGTGCTTGTGCCGGTCGCGGGCCGCGAGGCCCTCACGCAGGTATCCGTCGGCGTCGGGCGCGTACGCGGTCGGGAAGTCGAGCACCGGCATGCCGAGCATCGCGCGGAGCCCGGTCTCCTCGTAGGCGCGCGCGGCGGCGTCCGGATAGAAGTACATGTCGTTGCAGCAGGTGATGCCGCCGGCAAGCATCTCGGCGCAGGCGACGAGCGTGCCGTCGCGGACGAATTCGGGTGAGACGTGAACCGCCTCGCGCGGCCAGATGTGCTTCTCGAGCCACGTCCGGAGCGGCAGGTCGTCGGCCACGCCGCGCATCAGCGCCATCGCCGAGTGCGCGTGCGCGTTGACGAGCCCCGGCATCAGCAGGTGCGAGTGCAGCGTGATCGTCTCGCGCGGCGACCACGACGCCGCGACCCCGGAAGACGGGACGAGCGCGACGATCCTGCCGCGATCGACGACCAGTGCGTGGTGCTCGAGCACGCCTGGAGGATCGACCGGCACGATCCAGCGCGCGTGGATCGCGAGATCCGCTTCGCGCGTCGCCTGCGTTTCGTTCATCGACGCGATTCTACCGGGCGCCGGGCGCGAGGTCGGACCCGGGAACGCCGCGCAGGGCGCGATCGACCCGGGCGAGCGGGGGTGGGACGTCGCGTCCGGCCGCGGGAAAAGAAAAGCCCCGCACCAGGCGGGGCTCTTCGTGAGGCGCGGGACGGTTCAGCGGCGGACCGCTTCGCCCTTGACCTCGACCTCGACGCGGCGGTTCGGCGCGAGGCAGGCGATCAGCTCCTTCATCGCCTTCATGTTGCAGACCACGCCCGGGACCGGCTGGGTCTTGCCCATGCCCAGCGTCTCGATCTTGTCGCGCGCGACGCCCTTGCTGACCAGGTAGTCGCGGACGGCGTCGGCCCGGCGCTCGGACAGGCGCTGGTTGTAGGCCTGCGTGCCGATGCGGTCGGTGTGGCCGGTCACGAGCACCAGTTCGAGGCGCTGGACCTGCGACAGCTTCGAGATGATCTCGCTGTCGATCGCCGCCTTGCCTTCCGGCTTCAGCACCGCCTTGTCGAAGTCGAACAGCGCCTTCGACGCGAGCGTGATCTTCTGGACGCCGGGTGCGGCGGGGGCCGCGGCGGGTGCGGCCGGGCGCGCGGCGGGCGCGGCGGGTGCAGGTGCAGCCGGGGCCGGACGGGCGGCCGGGGCCGGCGCCGCCGGAGGCGCCGCAGCCATCGCGGCCGGAACGAGATCCGGGTCGCAGGCCGCGATCGCCATGCTCGGCGTCCAATAGCCGGTGCGGTAGCACAGGTTGCCGGAGATGCCCGCGGAACTGTTGTAGACGGCGCTCCTCACGACGTTGTTGCCCGGCGTCGAGGCGAACGACAACACGTAGCCGCAATTCGATGTGCTGCACTCCGCGGTGCCCGGCACGTACCCGCGGGTCTGCGCCCCGGCAACGCCGGCAAGCGCCGAGGCGAGGATGCCGACCGCAGCAGCGGAAAGGAGACGACGATTCATTGTTTCACCCCTTAGGCTCTGGTTTTGGAGATGTTTTGCGAGGTTGGGCTTGGAGTCGCGCCGTTAACTCCCTGACGCGGCAGATGCTTTGGTCCGAGGTCACTATATCACAGCGTGTTTGGGCGGCGCAAAACCCTTCCGGCGGCTGTGTAGGACAACCGGGAGAATGTCGCGGCATTACAACGGCGTGCTAAAATCCAACGATTTCAAGGGCATCTGTCGCGCTCGCCGGCGCGCCACGCTCTTCCCGACGACCACCAGGCTTGCCGCCGGGCGGATGCCGGCCGGCCCTCCGAGCCCCTGCGGAGCGTCGTCCGGGCACCGCGCCCGACTGCGACAAACATAGCGAAATCCGCCGCGCATGGACACGTTCGCCAAGGAAACCCTCCCCGTCAGCCTCGAAGCCGAGATGCGGCACAGCTACCTCGATTACGCGATGAGCGTGATCGTCGGGCGCGCGCTCCCGGACGTGCGCGACGGCCTCAAGCCGGTCCACCGGCGCGTGCTCTACGCGATGGCCGAATCCAACATCGCCTGGAACCGCCCGTACGTGAAGTGCGCGCGGGTGGTCGGCGACGTGATGGGGAAGTATCACCCGCACGGTGACATGGCGATCTACGACACGCTGGTGCGCATGGCGCAGGACTTCAGCCTGCGCTATCCGCTGATCGACGGGCAGGGCAACTTCGGATCGGTCGACGGCGACAACGCGGCGGCGATGCGCTACACCGAATGCCGGCTGCAGAAGATCGCCAACGAGCTCACGGCCGACATCGACAAGGAGACGGTCGACTTCGTCCCGAACTACGACGGCAAGGAGGAGGAGCCGTCGGTCCTGCCGTCGCGCCTGCCGAACCTGCTCGTGAACGGCTCGTCGGGGATCGCCGTCGGCATGGCCACGAACATCCCGCCGCACAACCTGACCGAGACGATCGCGGGCTGCCTCGCGTTGCTCGCGAACCCGGCGCTCACCGTCGACGAGCTGATGGAGATCATCCCGGCGCCGGACTTCCCGACCGCCGGGATCATCTACGGCCTCGAGGGCGTGCGCGAGGGCTACCGCACCGGCCGCGGCCGCGTCGTGATCCGTGCGCGCACGCACGTCGAGGACCTCGACAAGGGCAGCCGCCAGGCGATCATCGTCGACGAGATTCCCTACCAGGTGAACAAGGCGAACCTGCTCACGCGCATCGGCGAGCTGGTCCGCGAGAAGCGGCTCGAGGGCATCTCGGACCTGCGC
Source organism: Burkholderiales bacterium (assembly GCA_905339295.1). Classification (GTDB taxonomy): domain Bacteria; phylum Pseudomonadota; class Gammaproteobacteria; order Burkholderiales; family Casimicrobiaceae; genus VBCG01. The sequence continues at coordinate 106,497 of CAJPFI010000033.1, read as the reverse complement.
GACGAGTCGGACAAGTCCGGCATGCGCGTCGTGATCGAGCTGAAGCGTGGCGAGGTTCCCGAGATCGTCCTCAACAACCTCTACAAGCTGACGCAGCTGCAGGACAGCTTCGGCATGAACATGGTCGCGCTGGTCGACGCCCAGCCGCGGCTGCTCAACCTGCGGCAGTTCATCGAGTTCTTCCTGCAGCATCGCCGCGAGGTCGTCGTCCGGCGCACGCGCTTCGAGCTGCGCAAGGCGCGCGACCGTGGCCACATCCTCGAGGGACTCGCGGTCGCGCTCGCCAACGTCGACGAGATGATCGCGCTGATCAAGGCGTCGCCGACGCCCCCCGAGGCGAAGGCCGCGCTGATGTCGCGGGCGTGGAAGAGCGCGGTCGTCGAGGAGATGCTGAAGCGCGCGCTCGCCGGCCAGGCGCGCCCGGAGGGGCTGCCCGCGGGATTCGGCGCGACGGAGGACGGCTACCGCCTGTCCGACACGCAGGCGCAGGCGATCCTCGAGATGCGCCTGCAGCGCCTCACCGGCCTCGAGCAGGACAAGATCACCGGCGAGTACCGCGAGGTGATGGAGCTGATCGCCGAGCTGATCGACGTCCTCGCGAAGCCGGCGCGGGTGACGCGGATCGTCGGCGACGAGCTCGCGGCGATCCGCGCCGAGTTCGGCGACAAGCGCCGCTCGGAGATCGTCGCGCAGGGCGAGGATCTCTCGATCGAGGACCTGATCGCGCCGCAGGACATGGTGGTCACGATCTCGCACGGCGGCTACCTGAAGGCGCAGCCGGTCGACGAGTACCGCGCGCAGCGGCGCGGCGGCCGCGGCAAGCAGGCGACGGCGACCAAGGAGGACGATTTCGTCGAGCGCATGTTCATGGCGAACACCCACGACTTCCTCCTGTGCTTCTCCAACCGGGGCCGCGTCTATTGGCTCAAGGTCTACAACGTCCCGCAGGGGAGCCGCAGCTCGCGCGGCAAGCCGATCGTCAATCTCGTCCCGCTCGCGGACAACGAGAAGATCACCGCGATCCTGCCGGTCAAGGAGTTCACCGAGACGCAGTACGTGTTCATGGCGACGGCGATGGGCACCGTGAAGAAGTCGGCGCTCTCGCACTTCTCGCGGCCGCGGCCGTCGGGGATCATCGCGGTGGACCTCGCGGACGGCGACCGGCTGATCGGCGTCGCGCTGACCGACGGGAAGCACGACGTGATGCTGTTCAGCTCGGGCGGCAAGGCGGTGCGCTTCGACGAGAACGACGTGCGGCCGATGGGGCGCACCGCGCATGGCGTTCGCGGCATGACGCTCGGCAAGGGGCAGAAGGTGATCGCGCTGCTGGTGGCCGGGGACGAGGACCAGTCGGTGCTGACAGCCACCGAGAACGGCTTCGGCAAGCGCACGCCGATCGTCGAGCACACGCGGCACGCCCGCGGCACCAAGGGAATGATCGCGATCCAGCAGACGGAGCGCAACGGCAAGGTCGTCGCGGCGGCGCTGGTGTCGAAGGACGACGAGGTGATGCTCATCTCGACCGGCGGCGTGCTGATCCGCACGCAGGTGAAGTCGATCCGCGAGATGAGCCGCTCGACGCAGGGCGTGACGCTCATCAACCTGTCGGGGGGCGAGAAGCTCGCCGGCCTCGAGCGCGTGGTCGAGCGCGACGAGGACGAGGAGTGAGCGCCCCACGGCCGTCCACGTGCCCGCCGGGCCGTCCCGGGCGCGCGTTGCCCCCCGCGGGGAGCCGCGCCGATCGCGCCGCGGCGAAGCGTGATTCCCGTGCTCGCCCGTTTCCCCGGGAGGGGGAGCGCCACGCCGGGGCGGCAGTCCCGGAGGATGTCCTGCCATGACCGCGCACTTCGAGCGATGACCGGCACCGTGGCAGGCGACGACGACGAACTGGCGCGCCATCGCGACGCGATCGACGCGCTCGACCGCGAGATCCTCGCGCGGCTCTCCGAGCGTGCGCGTCACGCGCAGGCGATCGGCAGGCTGAAGGAGGGCTCGGGCGCGCCGTCGTACCGTCCCGAACGCGAGGCGCAGGTGCTCGCGCGGATCGAGCGCGAGAACCCGGGTCCGCTGCCCGGCGAGGCGGTCGTCGTCGTGTTCCGGCAGATCATGTCCGCCTGCCTCGCGCTCGAGCGCCGCCTGTCGATCGCCTACCTCGGGCCGCCCGGCACGTTCACGCACGCCGCGGTCGCGCGGCACTTCGGCGCATTCGTCGACGTCGTGCCGCAGGGAACGATCGACGAGGTGTTCCGCGCCGCCGAGTCGGGGCGCTGCGACTACGCCGTCGTCCCGGTCGAGAACTCGACCGAAGGCGCGGTCGGGAGGACGCTGGACCTGATGGTCGTGACCGACCTGTCGGTGGTCGGCGAAGTGAAGCTGCGCGTCCAGCAGAACCTGCTGTCGCGCGCCGGGTCGCTCGCGGACGTGCGGCAGGTCTACTCGCATGCCCAGTCGTTCGCGCAGTGCGTGCAGTGGCTCGCGCGGCACCTGCCGACGGTGCCGCGCATCGTCGTCGCGAGCAATGCCGAGGCCGCGCGGCTCGCCGCCGCCGAGGCCGGCGGCGCCGCGATCGCCGGCGAGATCGCCTCGACGACCTACGGCATCCCGGTGCTCGCCGCGCACATCGAGGACGAGCCCAACAACACGACGCGCTTCTGGGTGCTCGGCCGCCAGCAGGTCGCGGCGTCGGGCCGCGACGAGACGTCGCTCGTGATGTCGACCCCCAACCGCCCCGGCGCGGTCCACGCGCTGCTCGAGCCGCTCGCCAGGCACGGCGTGTCGATGACGCGCTTCGAGTCGCGCCCCGCGCGCACGGGCCTGTGGGAGTACCTGTTCTACATCGACGTGACCGGCCATCGTGACGACCCGCCGGTCGCCGCCGCGCTCGCCGAGCTGTCGCAGCGCGCTCCCTTCCTGAAGCTCCTGGGCTCCTATCCCGCGGCCCGCGAACCCTGACGTCCATGACGACCGCCACCGAACCTGCGGCCCACGCCCCCGCGTGGGTGCGCGACATCGCGCCTTACGTGCCGGGCAAGCCGATCGAGGAGCTCGCGCGCGAACTCGACCTCGACCCGGCCGGCATCGTGAAGCTCGCGTCGAACGAGAACCCGCGCGGGCCGAGCCCGAAGGCGCTCGCGGCGATCGGGTCGGCCGCCGCCGAGCTCACGCGCTATCCCGACGGCAACGGCTACGCGCTGCGCGTCGCGCTCGCCGCCAGGCTCGGCGTCCCGCCCGAGGCGATCGTGCTCGGCAACGGCAGCAACGACGTGCTGGAGATGGTCACGCAGGCATTCCTCACGCCGGGCGACGAAGCCGTGTACGCGCAGCATGCGTTCGCGGTCTACCCGCTGGCGACGCACGCGCGTGGCGCGAAGGGCGTCGAGGTGCCGGCGAAGCGGTACGGCCACGACCTCCCGGCGATGCGGGCCGCGATCACCCCCCGCACGCGCGTCCTGTTCGTCGCCAACCCGAACAACCCGACCGGGACCTGGATCCCCGGAGCGGAGGTCGAGGCGTTCGTGGCCGCCGTGCCGCGCGAGGTGGCGGTCGTGCTCGACGAAGCGTACGACGAGTACCTCGCGCCCGCGGACCGGTCGCGGGCGATCGGCTGGATCGGCCGGTACCCGAACCTGGTCGTGTGCCGGACCTTCTCGAAGGCGTACGGCCTCGCGGCGCTCCGCGTGGGCTACGGCGTGATGGATCCGGCGCTCGCCGATCTCCTCAACCGCGTGCGCCAGCCGTTCAACGTGAATTCGCTCGCGCAGGCCGCGGCCATCGCCGCGCTCGGCGACACAGCGTATGCCGAAGAGAGCGCGCGGATCAATCGCGAGGGGATGCGGCAGCTCGATGCGGGACTCGCGACGCTTCGCGTCGAATCGATCCCGTCGCACGGCAACTTCGTGCTCGTCCGCGTGGGCGACGCCTCGCGTGTCTACGACGTGCTGCTGCGCGAGGGAGTCATCGTGCGCCCGGTGGCGGGCTACGGATTGCCCGAGTGGCTGCGCGTGACCGTCGGACTGCCGGCGGAGAACGAGCGATTCCTCGCCGCGCTCGCGCTCGCCCTGGGCCGTTGAACGCGGGCTGCGCGTGGGAAGCCCCTCACCCGAACGCGTCGCCGGCCAGCCGATCGGCAGGCTGGTCGTCGTCGGCGTCGGACTGATCGGCGGCTCGTGCGCGCTCGCGCTCAGGGCCATGGGCGCGGTGCGCGAGGTGGTCGGCGTCGGCCGCACGCGCGCGAACCTCGACGAGGCGGTCTCGCGCGGCATCGTCGACCGCGCCTACACGCTCGACGAGCGGTGGACGGCCGAGCTCGCGGAAGCCGGCGTCGTGCTCGTCGCGACGCCGGTCGCGCAGGTCGCGCCGATCCTCGCCGCGATCGCGCCGCATGCGGGCGGTTCGACCGTCGTCACCGATGCGGGCAGCACGAAGCAGGACGTCGTCGCGGCCGCGCGCGCGGCATTCGGCGCGCGCGTCGCGCGCTTCGTGCCCGCGCATCCGGTCGCCGGAACGGAGCATTCGGGCGCGGCGGCGGCGTTCGAGTCGCTGTTCCGCGAGCGCACGACGATCCTGACGCCGCTTCCCGAGACCGACCGCGACGCGGTCGACGTCGTGCGCTCGATGTGGCAGGACTGCGGCGCGCGCACGATCGAGCTCGACCCTGCGCAGCACGACCGCATCTTCGCGGCGGTATCGCACTTGCCGCACGTTCTCGCGTTCGCGCTGGTCGCGCAGCTCGCCGCGCGCCCCGACGCCGCCGACCTGTTCGCTCATGCCGCGAGCGGGTTCCGGGACTTCACGCGCATCGCCGGGAGCTCGCCGGAGATGTGGCGCGACATCGCGCTCGCCAACCGCGGCGCGCTGCTCGACGCGCTGGCCGGGTACCGCGCGATGCTCGACCGGATGGCGGCCGCGATCGCGGCCGGCGACGGCGAAGCGCTCGAGCACCTGTTCGCCCGGGCGAGCGAGGCCCGGAGGCGCTGGCAGGCCGGCGTGCTCGCGCAAAGGCCGGTCGACCGCTGACCGACGGCGATGGCCTCGCCCGATCTCACGCTCGCGCCGGTGCCGCACGCCGAAGGCACGGTGGCGCTTCCCGGGTCGAAGAGCATCAGCAACCGCGTGCTGCTGATCGCGGCGCTCGCGGGCGGGACGACGACGGTCGATGGCGTGCTCGAGGCCGACGACACCGACCGGATGCTGGACGCGCTCCGCGTCCTGGGCGTGCGCCTCGAGCGCGACCGCGCCGGGCGTCGCTGCGTGGTGCACGGCGTGTCCGGCGCGTTTCCGGTGCGTTCGGCGAAGCTCGTGCTCGGCAATGCCGGCACGGCGTTCCGCCCGCTCACCGCGGTGCTCGCGGTCCGGGGCGGCGACTACGGGCTCGATGGCGTGGCGCGGATGCGCGAGCGGCCCGTGGGCGACCTCGTCGACGCGCTGCGCGCGCTGGGCGCGGAGATACGCTACCTCGGCTGCGACGGCTACCCGCCGCTCGCAATCGGGGCATCCGGCGCGAGCGCCGGCGGGACGGTGCCGATCCGCGGCGACGTGTCGAGCCAGTTCCTGTCCGCGCTGCTGATGGCGCTGCCGGTGGCGCGCGGCGCGGAGCGCGAGTCGACGCGCGTTCGGCTCACCACGCCGCTGGTCTCGCGGCCCTACGTCGAGATCACGACACGGCTGATGGAACGCTTCGGCGTGGCGGTCGGCGCGCCCGATGCGTCGACGTTCGTCGTTCCGGCGGGCGCGCGCTACGCGAGCCCGGGGACGATCGCGGTGGAAGGCGACGCGTCGTCGGCATCGTACTTCCTCGCCGCCGGCGTCCTGGGCGGCGGGCCGGTGCGCGTCACCGGGGTCGGACGCGACGCGATCCAGGGCGACGTCGGCTTCGCCGACGTGCTCGCGCGGCTCGGCGGCGACCTGCGCTTCGGGGCGGACTGGATCGAGGCGCGCGCGGGGAGGCCGCTCGCGGGCGGCACGATCGACTGCACCGCGATCCCGGACGCCGCGATGACGCTCGCGATCACGGCGCTCGCCGCGCGCGAGCCGACGACGCTCATCGGCATCGCGAGCTGGCGCGTGAAGGAGACCGACCGCATCGCGGCGATGGCGGCCGAGCTGCGCAAGGTCGGCGCGACGGTCGAGGAGGGCGCGGACCGCCTGACCGTCCATCCGGCGCGCCAGCTCGTGCACGCCGCGATCGACACCTACGACGACCACCGCATGGCGATGTGCTTCTCGCTCGTCGCGCTGCTCGGGACCGCCGTGACCCTTCGCGACCCGGACTGCGTTCGCAAGACGTTTCCCGGTTACTTCGACGCGTTCCGGACGCTTGCGCGCGCGAGCGCGGCGAAGTCCGCATGACGCATGCGGGTCCGGTGCCGGTCATCGCCATCGACGGACCGGCGGCGTCGGGCAAGGGAACGGTCGCCGCGCGCGTGGCGCAGGCGCTCGGCTTCCACCTTCTCGACAGCGGGGCGCTCTACCGGCTGGTCGCGCTGGAGGCGATCCGCGCGCGTGTCCCGCTCGACGATGCCGATGCGCTGGGCCGCGTCGCACGCGAGCTCGACGTTCGCTTCGAGCCGGGACGCGTGACGCTGGATGGCGAGGATGCGACCGCGGCGATCCGCGACGAGGCGGTGTCGGAGGCCGCGTCGCGCGTCGCCGTGCATCCCGCCGTGCGGGCCGGGCTGATCGACCGCCAGCGCGGATTCCGGCGCCCGCCCGGACTGGTCGCGGACGGTCGCGACATGGGCACGGTCGTGTTTCCTGACGCCGGAACGAAGGTGTTCGTGACGGCGACGCCGGAGGCGCGGGCGATGCGCCGCCAGCGGCAGCTCGCCGAGCGGGGCGTCCGGGCGGCCTTCGCGCCGCTCCTGGACGAGATCCGCGCGCGCGACTCGCGCGACCGCGAGCGCGCCGTGGCGCCGCTGCTGCCGGCCGCGGATGCGGCGACGCTCGACACGACGGAACTCACGATCGAGCAGGCGGCTGCCTTCGTGCTCGAGCGCTACCGGCGCACGCAACGCGCGCGGACGTGACGCCTGCCGCGCGGCCGGCGGCGGTCAACGGGCGGCGCTCGCGACGACCGGGATCTCGGTGGCGGGCGGCGTGTTGCGGCTGCGCCCGCAACGGACGACGCCGTCGATCATCACCATCCCGATGCCCGGGAGGTCGCCCAGCCCGACGCTCTCGAGCAGCGACCGCCCGGCGGAGTGCTGCGCGCGGTCCATGAACACGAAGTCGGCGGCGCGGCCGGCCTCGACGAGTCCGCAGTCGAGGTCGCGGATGCGCGCCGTGTTGCCGGTCGCGAAGCAGAACGCGGCCTCGGCGGGAATCCCGGCGAGGCTCGACAGCATCGCGATCATCCGCAGGATGCCCAGCGGCTGCACGCCCGAGCCCGCGGGGCCGTCGGTGCCGAGGATGACGCGATGCGGGCACTTGAGCTCGATCGCGGCCTTCGCTGCCGCGATCGCGACGCGCTCGTTGCCGTTGTGCACGATCTCGATCGCGCGCGACGAGCGCTCGCACAGTTCGCACACGTGCGCGACCGGCAGCGCGGTGTGCCCGCCGTTGATGTGGCCGATGACGTCGGCGTCCGCCTCGAGCACCACGTCCTTGTCGATCAGCCCGGATCCCGGGATCGACGGCCCGCCCGTGTGGATCGTGCTCCGGAGTCCGTGCTTGCGCGCCCAGGCGACCATCCGCTTCGCCTCGTCGCCCGCCTTCACCGATCCAAGGCCGATCTCGCCCACGAGCTTCACGCCGGCGCGCGCGAGGTCCGCGAAATCCTCCTCGACCATGCCCTTCTCGAGCACCGGCGCGCCGGCGAGCACCTTGACGCCGCCGGGCCGGAACGCGTCGAACGCGCGCTGGGCGGTGATCGCCAGCGCCTTCAGCCCCACGACGTCCCTGGGACGGCCGGGCAGGTGCACCTCGCCCGCCGAGACCATCGTCGTCACCCCGCCGTTCAACGTCGAGTCGATCCAGCCCAGCTGGTTCTGGCGCGGCGTCCAGTCGCCGAACACCGGATGCACGTGGCTGTCGATCAGCCCCGGGGCGACGCAGGTGGCCTTCGCGTCGACGACGAGGTCGGGCCGCGACGTGTCGCAGTCCGGCTCGCGGCCCACGGCGACGATGCGGCCGCCCTGCGCGACGATCGTGTCGGCGTCGAGGATCGGACGGTCGATGTCGCCCGACAGCAGCAGTCCGATGTTGCGGATGACGACCTTGCCCGACGTGCCGCTCGCTGCGGGATCCGCCATGATTGCCCTCCTTGGCCGGCACGGCGCCCGCCGGACGGACGCCGGTTGATGCGGTGGCGACTACGCGACCCGCCGGGACCGCAGCAAGCCGCGCGGTCGCTTGCCGGCGGCCGCCGGCGGCGTGCCCGGCGGCAGCGCATCGGGCGGCAGCACCGCGCGCAGCACCGCGTCGACGATGAACGCCTCCCAGTGTGCCATCGCCGCGGCCGACTCGAGCGGCTCGCCGAGGAACGCCGACAGCGTATAGCGGTTCGACAGGTAGAAATAGCCCATCGCCGCGATCATCAGGTAGACGTCGCGCGCGTCCGCGGTGCGGCGGAACAGCCCCTTGCGCGCGCCATGCTCGAGCACGTCGCCGAGCACGCGCACCGCGGGGAACGAATACTCGCGCGCGCGTCGCGACTTCGCGATGTGCCTGCCGCGGTGCAGATTCTCGGTGTTGAGCAGCGTGATGAACTCGGGATGGCGGCGGTAGTAGTTCCAGACGAACCGCGTCACCTCGGCCAGCGCGTCGACGGGCCGCTCGAGGTCGAGCTCGAGCCTGGACTCGGCCTCGTTGAAGCGGCGGTACAGCTCCTCCAGCACGGCGACGTAGAGTCCCTCCTTGCTGCCGAAGTAGTAATAGATCATCCGGTCGTACGACCCGGCGGACGCCGAGATCCGCTCGACGCGGCCGCCGTCGAATCCGTATCGGGAGAAGACGCGGATCGCCGCGCGCAGGATGGCCTCGCGCGTCGCCAGCGCCGCGGCCTCGCGCACGCCGGGCCGCGCGGCGCGCCGCGGGCGCGCCGCGGCCGTTCTCGCGGGCGACGGGACGCTCATCGGAATCGCCGGACGGTACGGCCCGGCCCGACCGCTCGCGGCGCCTGCGCGACCGGGCGAAGCCTCACGGCTCCTCCCCGGCGAGCTTGTTCTTCGCGTCCTTCCACCGATCGGCATCGGGCAGCGCGTCCTTGCGCTTGTTGATCACCGGCCATTCCTTCGCGCGCGCGGCGTTCAGCTCGACGAACGGCGCGAACGCGGCGGGCAGGTCGGCGTCGGCGTAGATCGCCTCGACCGGGCACTCGGGAATGCACACGGCGCAGTCGATGCATTCGTCCGGGTCGATCACCAGGTAGAGCGGGCCCTCGTGGAAGCAGTCCACCGGGCACACGTCGACGCAGTCGGTGTACTTGCAGCGAACGCAGGAATCGGTCACGACGTGGGTCACGGGGCGGCTCCTGCGCGCGGTCGCGGACCGGAGGATGGCGGCGATTGCGGGAACGGAACGGATGCGCTAGAGTTCCCGCCGATGTAGCGTCCGCAACACAAATGGTTCAGTGTCGGCTACATCAAAGCTTAGCGCAGGCGCCGCGGCGCTGGCAAGCGGGGCGCCGGCCCGGCGGGAACGGAGCGAGGGTGCCATGACCGAACACACCAGGACCGACGGGCTGCCTGCCCTCGACCCCGGGCAGGGTCCGCCGGTCCTCGAGCGCGCGCGGCCCCGCAACGAGCGCATGGCGGCCGGCAAGATCGAGTGCAACGCCTGCCCGGTCCTGTGCCAGATCTCGACGGGGAAGTCGGGCGCCTGCGACCGGTACGCGAACGCCGACGGCGTGCTCGTGCGGGTCGACCCGGTCGTGCTGCTCGACCGTGCGGCCGCGCTCGGCGACGGCGCGGTGGTGCCTTTCCTGGTGCGCCCGTCGGGCGACACCGGCGGACCGGAAGCGGCGTCGGAGGACAGGGGCCTGTTCGTCACCGGTGTCGGCGCGTCGACGACCTATCCCGACTACAAGCCCGCGCCGTTCGTCGTCGCGTCCAGGGCCGACGGTGTCGACATGGTGACGGTGGTCACCGAGGGGATCTTCAGCTACTGCAGCTTCAGGGTGAAGATCGACACCGACCGCTACCTCGGTCCGGAGCAGGCGAACGTGCGCTGCAACGGCGAGGTCGTCGGACACGTGACGACGGCCGAGTACGGCTCGCAGATGCTGTCGCTGGGCGGCGTGCACCACCTGACCGGCGGGAGCAAGAAGGAGGGGCGCGTCACCTGCGAGATGATGGCGTCGCTCGGCAACAAGTCGGCGGTCGAGCTCGACATCGACGGCGGCACGCGGGTGGTCGTCCAGGCCGGACGCGCGCCGGTGGTCGACGGGGTCGAGGAAGCGCGCATGCGCGTCGGCTGCGGATCGGCCACCGTGGGCATCTTCGCGAAGCAGTTCCACGGGCTGGCCGACGAGGTCGTCGTCGTCGACGACCACATCACCGGCGTCCTGTCGCAGCACCAGGCGGGGCGCTGCCTCGACATGCGCGCCTCGGGCGTCAGGATCCGCGGCCGCCGCTCGACGCCGGGCCGCTACTTCCAGGTCGCGAACCCGGGCACCGGATGGGGCGGCACCGACATCCTCGATCCGATGTCGATCGTCGAGGGGTGGGATGCGGGCACGGCATGGCCGGGACTGCGCCTGCTGATGGTGTCGACGACCGGCGAGCACGCCGAGTGGTTCGTCCTCGACGACGCACTCGTGCCGAGGCGCGAGCCGCTGCCCGACGCCGTCGCGCGGGTGGTGAGCCGCATCGGCGACAACTGCGAGCCGTCGCTGTGCACCGTCCTGTTCGTCGGCGGCGCGGGCGGGAGCCTGCGCGCGGGCGTCACCGAGAACCCGGTGATGCTCACGCGCTCGATCAAGGCGTCGCTCGTCAACGTGACCTGCGGCGGGGCGCCGGCCTACGTGTGGCCGGGCGGCGGGATCACGGTGATGGTCGACGTCGCGCGCATGCCCGATCGCAGCTTCGGCACCGTCCCGACGCCCGCGATCGTCGCGCCGATCGAGTTCAGCATGCGCCTGGACGACTACCGCGCGCTCGGCGGCCACATGGAGGTCGTGCGCTCGCTCGACGACGCGCTCGCGCGCGGCGCCTGGCACCGCGACGGCGCGCCGACGGGGCGCAGGATCGACGCGACGTTGCCGGAGAACCCGTGGCCGCTCGGTCGCGCACCGCTGCTCGGCTGACGGTCGCCGGACGGCCGCGGCGGACCTGCCCATGAGCGCCGCGCGCTCCCGCCTGCCCGGCGGGCGCCTGCACTTCCAGCACGGGCCGATCGACATCGTGATCGGCGCGGACGGCGACGCGCGCGCGGTGGCGGCGGCGCACGAGGACGCGTGGCGCCGGTTCGCGACCGTCCTCGACGAGCTGGTGGCCGAGCTTCCGGCGCTGCGCCGACCGGTCGGGGAGACCTGTCCGCTCGAAGGCGTCGTCGCGCGCCGGATGTGGGAGGCATGCCGGCCGTTTCGCGATCGCTTCGTCACGCCGATGGCCGCGGTGGCGGGATCGGTCGCGCAGGAGCTCGTCGCGAGCTACGCGCGCGACGGCGTGACGCGGGCGTGGGTCAACAACGGCGGCGACATCGCGCTCCATCTCGCGTCGGGCCATGCGGTGCGCATCGGCCTGTTCGCGGACATCGGGCGGCTCGCGCCGGCGGTCGCGTCGGGTGATCCCGGCATCGATGCGGAGTTCGTCGTCGACGAGGCGATGCCGGTGCGTGGCGTCGCGACCAGCGGCTGGCGCGGCCGCAGCCTGTCGCTCGGCATCGCTGACAGCGTGACCGTTCTCGCCCGAACCGCGGCGGAGGCCGACGCCGCCGCGACGATGATCGCGAACGCCGTCGACGTCGACGAACCGCGCATCGTGCGCCGGCCCGCCCGCGAGGTGCGCGACGACAGCGACCTGCGCGACCTTCCGGTGACGGTCGACGTGCCGTCGCTCGACGCCGTGCAGGTTCACGAGGCGCTGCGCTCCGGGTGCGCGCGAGCGCGTGCGATCGTGGAGGCGGGACGGGCATGGTCGGCGACGCTCGTCTGCCAGGGCTGGGTCGCCGACGTCCGCGACCCCGCGCCGCGGAGGTTGCCGGGCCCCGCGGCGCGGCGCGACGCGTGCGAGGCTTCCCACGGCGCCGCCGCCGCGTGATCCCACGAATGGTCCGCATTGGCCGACAATGGCGCCGATGCGCGCCGCATCCGATGCCCGCGAGGAAGCCACGATGATCGACGTGCGCCGGGTCCTGACCCGGGTCGAGGACGTCCACCACGAGTTCGGTCCGCCCGCCGCGGTGCCGCAGCGACGCGGCGCGATCGCCGCGGTGCTGACCAATCCGTACGCGGGCCGCTACGAGCCCGATATCCTTCCGATGATGGACGCGCTGCAGCCGCTGGGCGTGGAACTCGCGCATCGGCTGCGCGCCGCGATGGACGTGCCGGTCGAGCGCATCGAAAGCTACGGCAAGGGCGCGATCGTCGGCGCGGCCGGCGAACTCGAGCACGGCGCGCTGTGGCACGTCCCCGGCGGCTACGCGATGCGCGAGCTCCTGGGCTGGAAGGGCGACCGCGACGCCTACGCGCAAGGGAAGGGCGAGGCGAAGGCCGGCCAGCCGGCGAACGCGCTCGCGATCGTGCCGTCGACCAAGAAGGTCGGCCCGCCCGGCGCCGCGCTCGACGTGCCTCTCACGCACATCAACGCGAGCTACGTGCGCAGCCACTACGACGCGATGGAGGTGCGCGTGCCCGGCGCGCCGGCGCGCGACGAGATCGTGTACGTTTTGGTGATGAGCACGGGCGCGCGCGTCCACGCGCGGGTCGGCGGGCTCAGGGCCGCCGACATTGCCCGCTGGGACGGCCTGCGCTGACGCGCCCCGCCATCGAACCGAGGAGATTCCCGCATGCCGGTCAGCATCCGCAAGCTCGTCGTCGAGGTCGAGGAGACGCGCATCGAGATGGGCAGGCCCGTCGCGCCGCCCACGCGCAAGGCGCTCGCCATGGCGGTCATCGACAACCCCTGCGCCGGCCGCTACGTCGAGTCGCTGGACGAGCTCGTCGCGATCGGCGAGGAGCTGGGCGGGCTGCTCGGCGCGAGGTGCGTCGCGGCGCTCGGCATCGCGCCCGGCGAGGCGCAAAGCTACGGGAAGGCGGCGATCGTCGGCGAAGCCGGCGAGCTCGAGCACGCCGCCGCGATCCTGCACCCGAAGCTCGGCGCGCCGCTGCGCCGCGCGGTCGAAAAGGGCGCGGCGCTCGTGCCCTCGGCCAAGAAGCGCGGCGGGCTGGGCACCGCGATCGACGTTCCGCTCGGCCACAAGGACGCGGCGTTCGTGCGCAGCCACTTCGACGCGATGGAGGCGCGCGTGCCCGACGCGCCGCGCCCGAACGAGATCGTGGTGGCCGTCGTCGTGACCGACAGCGGCCGGCCGCTCCCGCGCATCGGCGGCCTCGGGGTCGGCGAGATCAAGGGCGAGGACGGGCTGCGCTGACCGCCGGCACGCGCCCGCGACGCCACCGCCTCGATGATCGCCGACAGGAGCGCGACGCCGTGCTGCGCCTGACCGTCAACGGCCGCGTCCACGAGGTCGACGCGGCGCCGGGCGCGACGCTGCTCGACGTCCTGCGCAACGACCTCGCGCTCAGCGGTCCGAAGTACGGCTGCGGGCTGGGCGAATGCGGGGCGTGCACCGTGCTCGTCGACGGCGTGGCGGCGCGCGCGTGCGTGATCCCGGCGGGAGGCGTGGTCGACCGCGAGGTGACGACGCTCGAGGGGCTCGGCAGCCGCGACGCGCCGCACCCGGTGCAGCAGGCGTTCGTCGACGAGCAGGCCGCACAGTGCGGCTATTGCCTCAACGGAATGATCATGACGACGGCGGCGCTGCTCGCGCGACGGCCGCGGCCGAGCGACCGCGAGGTGCGCGAAGCGCTGTCGCACAACCTGTGCCGCTGCGGCACGCACGTCGAGATCCTGCGCGCGGTTCGCCGCGCCGCCCGGCTCATGACGCCGCCGAGCGACGCGCAACGATGACGCGTCGGTCGGACGCGCCGCGCACGCGGAGCGAATTCCATGCGGCCGCAGGCGCGCTCGTCGTGGTGCGCGACCCGCCACCTCCGCCGCCTGCCGCGCGCGGCCAGCCGCCGACGGTGCCGGGCGACCCGGCCGAGGGCGTCGAGATCCTGCTCGCGGTGTTCGACGACGGCAGCGTCACCGGCCTCTGCGGCCACGTCGATCTCGGCACGGGACTGCGCACCGCGCTCGCGCAGGTCGTGGCCGACGAGCTCGACGTCGCGTTCGACGCGGTGACGATGGTGCTGGGCGACACAGCGCGCGCGCCGAACCAGGGCCCGACGATCGCGAGCGCGTCGATCCAGGTCCACGCGGCGCCGCTGCGTCTCGCGGCCGCGCAGGCGCGCGCGTGGCTCGTCGAGCGCGCGGCCGAACGGATGGGCGTCGCGGCGGACGGGCTCGAGGTCCGCGACGGCGTCGTCGTGGCGCGAGCCGACGCCGCGCGAAGCGTCGGCTACGGCGAGCTGGTCGCCGGCGGCCACGTCGAGCTCGCGCTGTCGGATGCCGCGCGGGTGAAGTCCCCCGACGATTACCGGCTCGTGGGACGCCCGGTGGCGCGCGTCGACATCCCGGCGAAAGCCGCGGGCGAGCCCGTGTTCGTCCACGACCTGCGCCTGCCCGGCATGCTGCACGGGCGCGTCGTGCGCCCGCCGTACGTCGGGTACGACACCGGCCCGTTCGTCGGCCGTTCGCTCGAGGCGGTCGAGCGCGAGTCGGTCGCGCACGTGCCGGGCGTCGTCGAGGTCGTCGTTCTCGGCGATTTCGTCGGCGTCGTGGCCAGGCGCGAGGAGCAGGCCGACGCGGCGATGCGCGCTCTCGTCGTCCGCTGGAAGCCATGGCCGGGAGGCGCCGGCCTCGACGACGTCGAGGGCGCGCTGCGCGCCAACCCGTCGACGCCGCGCGTCCTCGTCGAGCGCGGCGATGTCGACGGCGCGGTCGCCTCGGCGGCGCAGCGCATGACCCGCAGCTACGTGTGGCCGTACCAGATGCACGCGTCGATCGGTCCCTCCTGCGCTGTGGCCGACTGCCGGGGCGATCGCGCGACGATCTGGACGGGCTCGCAGAACCCGCACGTGCTGCGCGCCGATCTCGCGCTCCTGCTCGGCGTTCCGGCCGCGTCGGTCGACGTGATCCGCATGGAGGCGTCGGGATGCTACGGACGCAACTGCGCCGACGACGTGGCGGCGGACGCGGCGCTGCTCTCGCGCGCGGTCGGACGGCCGGTGCGCGTGCAGCTCACGCGCGAGCAGGAGCATGCGTGGGAGCCCAAGGGCGCGGCGCAGCTCATGGAGGTCGACGGCGGCCTCGACGCGGCCGGCAACCCGGTCGCCTGCGACTTCCGGACGTCGTATCCGTCCAACGCGGCGCCGACGCTCGCGCTGCTGCTCACGGGGGCGGTCGAACCGCGTCCGGTCGCCTTCGAGATGGGCGACCGCACGTCGGTGCCGCCGTACGACTATCCGGCGCTGCGCGTCGTCGCCAACGACATGGCGCCGATCGTGCGTGCGTCGTGGCTGCGCGGCGTCTCGGCGCTGCCCAACGCGTTCGCGCACGAGTCCTGGATCGACGAGCTCGCGACCGCCGCGGCCGTCGACCCGGTCGAGTACCGGCTGCGGCACCTGTCCGATGCGCGCGCGATCGACCTCGTGAACGCCACGGCGGAGCGCGCGGGATGGATCGCGCGCACGGCGCCCGGGGGCCAGTCGCCCGACGGCGACCGGCTGAAGGGGCAGGGCTTCGCGTATTCGCGCTACGTGCACAGCCGCTTCCCCGGCGTCGGCGCCGCCTGGTCCGCGTGGGTCGCCGACGTCGAGGTCGACCGCAACACCGGCGAGGTCCACGTGAGCCGGGTCGTCGTGGGACACGACGCCGGGATGGTGATCAACCCGGCGGGCGTCGAGCACCAGATCCACGGCAACGTCGTGCAGACCGCCAGCCGCGCGCTGAAGGAGCGCGTGCGCTTCGACGACCGGGGGGCGGTCGAGGCGCGCGAATGGGGCGCCTACCCGATCCTGAGCTTCCGCGAGGTCCCGGTGATCGAGGTCGTGTCGATGCCGCGACCGGGCGAGGCGCCGCTGGGCGCCGGCGAATCCTCGTCGGTTCCCGGCACGGCGGCGATCGCGAACGCGATCTTCGACGCGACCGGCGTGCGCTTCCGCGAGCCGCCGTTCACGCCCGAGGTCGTGCGCGCGGCGCTCGGGATCGTGCCCGCGCCGCCCCCGCCGCGCGCGCCGGCCCTCGCCGCCGGTATGCGAGGCGCGCCGCACGCGGGACCCGCGCGACGCCGACGCGGGTGGGCCGTCGCCGGGGCGTTCGTCGCCGGCGCCCTCGGCGTGGCGGCGGCGATGCTGGGCCACAGGCCGTCGATCGCGCCGGTCGCCCCACCCGATCCCGCGCTGTTCACGGCCACGGCGCTCGAGCGCGGCCGCCAGCTCGCCGCGGCGGGCGACTGCGTCGTGTGCCACACGGCGCAAGGCGGCGTCGCGAACGCCGGCGGGCGCGCGATCGAAACGCCGTTCGGGATCGTCCACGCGACCAACCTGACGCCCGACCCGCAGACCGGACTCGGTCGCTGGTCGTTCGCCGCGTTCCGGCGCGCGATGCGCGAAGGGATCTCGCGCGACGGACGCCACCTCTACCCGGCGTTCCCGTACCCGTCGTTCACGCGCATGACCGACGACGACCTGATGGCGCTCTACGCCTACCTGATGGCGCAGCCCCCGGTCCGCAACGACGTTCCTGCGACCGCGCTTGCGTTCCCGTACGGCATGCGCGCGGGACTGGCGATCTGGAACGCGCTCTACCTCGATCCGGGACCCGCCATGCCCGACCCCACGCGTTCCTCCGACTGGAACCGCGGCGAATACCTGGTCAACGGCGTGGGACATTGCGGCGCGTGCCATACGCCGCGCAACGCGCTCGGCGCCGAGCGGGGCGGCGCGGCGTACCTCGCCGGCGCCTTCGTCGAGGGGTGGGAAGCGCCCGCGCTCACGTCGCGGACGCATGCGCCGGTCCCATGGACCGAGGACGAGCTCTATGCGTACCTGCGCCACGGGCACACGCGCTGGCACGGAAGCGTGGCCGGTCCGATGGTGCCGGTCGTGCGCGAGCTCGCGGCGCTGCCGGACGCCGACCTGCAGGCGATGGCGCTCTACCTCGCTTCGTTCCAGTCGACGACGTCGCCGCAGGCGGCCGAGTCCCGCGCGCAGACGCTCGTCGAGCAAAGCCGGGGGCGCGCGCGCCAGACGACAGGGGCCGCGCAGCGGCTCTTCGACGGCGCCTGCGGCGCCTGCCATCACGACGGCGACGGGCCGGTGCTGCTCGGCCGCAACCTGCCGCTCGCGCTGTACAGCAGCCTCGCGAGCGCCTATCCGGACAACCTGCTTCGCGTCGTCGTGGACGGGATCGCGGAACCCGCGACGCCGGCGCTCGGCTTCATGCCGTCGTTCCGCGACAGCCTCAGCGACCGCCAGCTCGCGGAGCTGGCGGCCTACCTGCGCGATCGCTTCGCGCCCGGCCTGCCCGCCTGGAACGATCTTCCCGCCGCGGTCGCGCGCGCTCGCGCTGCCGCGGACACGAGCGCCCCCCGATGACGCCCGCCGACGCTCGCGGCGCTATCGCCGGCATCTCGGAGACCGGGTGAGCGCGCCCCGCGACGACCTCCGTCCCGCGCCGCTCGCCGGCATCCGGGTCCTCGACCTCTCGCGCATCCTCGCCGGACCGTGGGCGGGGCAGACGCTCGCCGACCTCGGCGCGGACGTCGTCAAGGTCGAGCGGCCGGGCGCGGGCGACGACACGCGGAGCTGGGGGCCGCCCTACCTCAAGGACGCGGACGGCCGCGACACCGGCGAATCGGCGTACTTCATGTGCGCGAACCGCAACAAGCGCTCGGTGACCTTCGACCTCGCGCAGGCCGAGGGGCAGCGGCTCGTGCGCGAGCTCGCGCTCGCCGCCGACGTGCTGCTCGAGAACTTCAAGGTCGACGGCCTCGCGCAATACGGCCTCGACTACGCGAGCCTGGCGACCGCGCACCCGCGACTGGTCTACTGCTCGATCACCGGGTTCGGCCAGACCGGGCCCTACGCGGCGCGCGCGGGTTACGACTTCCTGATCCAGGCGATGGGCGGGCTCATGAGCGTCACCGGGCGCGCGGACGGCGAGGAGGGCGCGGGGCCGCAGAAGGTCGGCGTCGCGCTGACCGACGTCATGACCGGGCTCTACGCCACGGTCGCCGTCGAAGCCGCGCTGGTCGAGCGCGAGCGCTCGGGGCGCGGCCAGCACATCGATCTCGCGCTGCTCGACGTGCAGGTCGCCTGTCTCGCGAACCAGGCGTCGAACTACCTCGTCGGCGGCAGCGCGCCGCGGCGCATGGGCAACGCGCACCCCAACATCGTTCCGTACCAGGATTTCCCGACGGCCGACGGCGACATGGTCCTGGCGATCGGCAACGACGCCCAGTTCGCGAGGTTCTGCGCCGTTGCCGGCCATCCGGAGTGGCCGGCCGACGATCGATTCGCGACCAATCCGCAGCGCGTTGCCCACCGTGCCACGCTGATCCCGCTCCTGCGCCAGGCGACGGTGACGCGCGCCACGCGCGACTGGATCGCGGCGCTGGAGCCTGCGGGCGTGCCCTGCGGGCCGATCAATCGGCTCGACGACGTGTTCGCGGACCCGCAGGTCCGCGCGCGGGGACTGCGGCTGGCCATGCCCCACGCGCTGGGCGTCCCGGTCGGCCTCGTGGCCAGCCCGGTGCGGCTGTCGGCCTCGCCGGTCGACTACCGCCACGCGCCCCCCACGCTGGGACAGCACACCCGCGAGGTGCTGGGCGAGTGGCTCGGGCTCGAGGAGGGCGAGGTCGATGCGCTGCGGGGGCGCGGCGTCGTCTGACGGGCCGGATGCCGGCGCGCGGCCCCGAACCCAGGGGCCGCCCCTCCCGCCGCACGCGCCGCCCCGAGGGAAAACGGGCGGGCGCCCCGGCCTTACCCCCTGCCGTGCCAGGGGTCGGGGCCCCGGGTTCCTCCGCGGGCATCCGGGGGGCGCGGCCCCTTCGCGCGATTCGCCGGGATAAACGGTTGATCGAAAAAGGAATATCGTCTATGATTTCAAGTCTTTTGCATGAAATCCGGGCGCGCGACGCCCGCGACGGGAAGGGGCGGCGATGCCGCGTCATCCAAGCGCGGACGAAGTGAACCCGGAGACGACCGACCTGACGATCGACGCGGCGGTTGCCTTCGTGCTCGAGCGGCATCGCGCTTCCGGCACCACGCCGGTTCGCCGGCGCCGCGCCGGGAGCAGGCCGCCGCGATTACTTTGCAAAGGGTCGTTCCGCGGACGCTAACAGCCGGCGACCGCGGGGCGCGACATCCAACCAGCCCGCCGCCGGGCGAGAAACAGGGTTCTCGCGCGGGGCGGTACGAAACCAGAGGCCAACCCATGGCGACTGCCACCCAGATGTCCACCCCCTCCGTCGTCGAGAACTTCGCCGCGTTGTTCGAGGAATCCCTCGCGCGGCAGGAGATGCGGCAGGGCGAACTCATCACCGCCGAGGTCACGCGAGTCGACTTCAACGTCGTCGTCGTCAACGCGGGGCTCAAGTCCGAGTCGTTCATCCCGATCGAGGAGTTCAAGAACGACAACGGCGAGATCGAGGTCAAGGCCGGCGACTTCGTCACGGTCGCGATCGAGTCGATCGAGGACGGCTACGGCACGACGCGCCTGTCGCGCGACAAGGCCAAGCGGCTCAAGGCCTGGCACGACCTCGAGGCCTCGATGGAGCAGGGCTCCGTCGTGCAGGGGCTCGTCACCAGCAAGGTCAAGGGCGGCCTCACCGTCATGATCAACGGCATCCGCGCGTTCCTGCCCGGGTCGCTCGTCGACATCCGCCCGGTCAAGGACACCTCGCCGTTCGAGAACAAGCAGCTCGACTTCAAGGTCATCAAGCTCGACCGCAAGCGCAACAACGTGGTCGTCTCGCGCCGCGCGGTGCTCGAGGAAAGCCAGGGCGAGGTGCGCGAGAAGCTCCTGGCCACGCTGTCCGAGGGCGCGGTCGTCAAGGGCATCGTCAAGAACATCACCGACTACGGCGCGTTCGTCGACCTGGGCGGGATCGACGGCCTGCTGCACATCACCGACCTCGCGTGGCGCCGCGTCAAGCACCCGTCCGAGGTGCTGTCGGTCGGCGACGAGGTCACCGCGAAGGTGCTCAAGTTCGACCAGGAGAAGAACCGCGTCTCGCTGGGCCTGAAGCAGCTGGGCGAGGACCCGTGGGTGGGCCTGTCGCGCCGCTACCCGCCCGGCACGCGCCTGTTCGGCAAGGTCACCAACATCACCGACTACGGCGCGTTCGTCGAGATCGAGTCGGGCATCGAGGGGCTGGTGCACGTCTCCGAGATGGACTGGACCAACAAGAACATCCACCCGACCAAGGTCGTGCAGCTCGGCGACGAGGTCGAGGTGATGATCCTCGAGATCGACGAGGACCGCCGCCGCATCTCGCTCGGCATGAAGCAGTGCATGCCGAACCCGTGGGACGAGTTCTCGATGAACCACAAGAAGGGCGACCGCGTGCACGGCACGATCAAGTCGATCACCGACTTCGGCGTGTTCGTCGGCCTGCCCGGCGGCATCGACGGGCTGGTCCACCTGTCCGACCTGTCGTGGACCAACGCGGGCGAGACCGCGGTGCGCGACTACAAGAAGGGGCAGGACGTCGACGCCGTGGTGCTCGCGATCGACGTCGAGCGCGAGCGCATCTCGCTCGGCATCAAGCAGCTCGAGGGCGACCCGTTCAGCAACTTCGTCGCGCTCAACGACAAGGGCGCGATCGTCAGCGGCGTCGTCAAGAGCATGGACGCCAAGGGCGCGGTGATCGCGCTCGGCGGCGGCGAGGTCGAGGGCTACCTGCGGGCGTCGGAGGTCGCGCGCGACCGCGTCGAGGACATCCGCCAGCACCTGCACGAGGGCGAGAAGGTGACGGCGATGATCATCAACGTCGACCGCAAGAACCGCGGCATCAACCTGTCGATCAAGCAGAAGGACCAGGCGGACGAGAGCGAGGCGATGAACCGCATCTCGCAGGAGAACACGGGCGCCAACACGGGCACGACGAACCTGGGCGCGCTGCTCAAGGCGAAGCTCAACGACAGCAAGTCCAACGGCTGACGAGGGGTCGACGCCGATGACCAAATCGGAGCTGATCGACCGCCTGGCGGCTCAGTTCCCGCAACTGGTCGCCAAGGACGCCGAGCTCGCGGTCAAGATGATCCTCGACGCGATGGCCGAGAGCCTCGCGAAGGGGGAGCGCATCGAGATCCGCGGGTTCGGCAGCTTCGGCCTGAACCATCGGCCGCCGCGCACGGGCCGCAACCCGAAGTCCGGCGAGAAGGTGCACGTGCCCGAGAAGCGCGTGCCGCACTTCAAGGCGGGCAAGGAGCTGCGCGAGCGCGTCGACTTCAAGAAGGCGCCGTGACGCGGGGGCGCGACGCCCCCGTGCGGCCGGTTGCCAGGAGCGAACGTCGGTGATGAGCGTCGTGCGCTGGCTCGTCGGTGCGGCGCTGTTCCTGGCGCTCCTGTTCCTCTCGCTCGACAACGCGGAGACGGTGACGCTGCGGTTCTTCCGCGTCGCGACCTGGCAGACGCCGCTCGTGTTCGTCGTGTTCGTCGCGTTCGTCGCGGGCGTCGCGCTGGGGCTCGCCTCCGGCGCGCTGCGCAACGTCAGGCTCCGGCGGCAGCTGAGGCGCATGCGGCGCGAAGGCTCGCGCGCGTCGCCGGTCGCGCCGGCGCCTCACGGCGCAGCGCCGGAGCGCACGCCGACGCCCGACGGGCAACCGCCGTTCGGCATCGGCTAGCGTCCGGGGCCGGGAGCTCACCCGATGGATCGCGGCGAGGCCGGGCGTTACGCTGCGTTGCCCGGCCGCACCGTTCACCGCGGAACGGCTGCGGCTCCGCGTCCTGCCTGACACCCGAAACCCTCCGCACCCTCATCGCCGGATCGCCTGGCCCAGCTCACGATGGACTTCGACCTGTGGTGGCTGCTGCCGATACCGGCGGTGTTCTTCGGTCTCGGCTGGATCGCCGCGCGCATCGACATCAAGCACCTGCTCACCGAGTCGCGGGCGCTGCCGCTGTCCTATTTCCGCGGGCTCAACTTCCTGCTCAACGAGCAGCCCGACAAGGCGATCGAGTCGTTCATCGAGGTCGTCAAGGTCGATCCCGAGACGGTCGACCTGCACTTCGCGCTCGGCAACCTGTTCCGCCGCCAGGGCGAGGTCGAGCGTGCGATCCGGATGCACCAGAACCTGCTCGACCGCTCCGACCTGCCGCAGGACCGGCGCACGATGGCGAGCTACGAGCTCGCGCAGGACTTCCTGCGCGCCGGGATGCTCGACCGTGCCGAGCGCCTGTTCGCGACGCTCGAGGGAACGGCGTACGAGACGCGCTCGCTCAGGCACCTGATCTCGATCTACGAGCAGGAGAAGGACTGGGCGAAGGCGATCGCGGTGACCGGGCGCGTCGCCGAGATCGAGCGCTCGCCCGCGCACCGGGAGATCGCGCAGTACCACTGCGAGCTCGCGCAGGCCGCGCTCGTGAACTCCGACCTCGCCGCCGCGCGCGCCGGGGTCGACAGCGCGCTCGCCGTGCACCGCGGCTGCGCGCGCGCCAACGTGCTCGCCGGGGACCTCGCGATGCAGCAGGGCGACCCGGCCGGCGCGATCGACGCGTGGCAGCGCATCGGCACGCAGAATGCGGCGTTCCTCGCGCTCGTCGCCGACCGCGTCGCCGACGCGTGCCGCAAGCTCGGCGATCGGCCGCGCGCGATCCGGCTCCTGCGCGCGTGGCAGGAGCAGTCGGCCTCGCTCGACATCCTGAAGGCGCTGTTCTCGGTGGTCCTCGAGGCCGAGGGCGCCGAGGCCGCCGCCGCGCTGATCAAGGACGAGCTCGCGCGCAACCCGACGCTGCTCGGCCTGGACCGCCTGCTCGAGGCGCAGATCCAGTCCGCGCCGCCGGAGCGCCGCCACGACCTCGAGCTCGTGCGGGGCCTCGTGAGCCAGCACATCAAGCGTCTCGGCATGTACCGCTGCGAGCAGTGCGGCTTCCGCGCGAGGCAGTACTACTGGCGCTGTCCCGGCTGCCAGAAGTGGGAGACGTACTCGCCCAAGCGCACCGAGACGCCGGAAGGCTTCACATGAGAGGACCTGAAGCATGAAGCGCGAATGCGCGGGAATCGGGACGTGAGCCGGTCGCAGCATCGCCGCCGTTCGGCGGTTCCCCATCGTTCATGACACCCGCCATGCCCGATCCCCGCGTCATCGTCGCCCTCGACTTCGACGACTCGCTCTCGGCGTTCGCGCTCGCGTCGCGGCTCGATCCCGCCAAGTGCGCGGTGAAGGTCGGCAAGGAGCTGTTCACCGCGTCGGACGCGGGCTTCGTGCGCGAGCTGGTGCGTCGCGGCTTTCGCGTGTTCCTCGACCTCAAGTTCCACGACATCCCCAACACGGTGGCGCGGGCCTGCGCCGTGGCGACGCGGCTCGGCGTCTGGATGCTCAACGTCCACGCGTCGGGCGGGCCGGCGATGATGGCGGCGGCGCGTGACGCCGTCGCGCACACCGCCGCCGAATCCGGTCCGCCGAGGCCGCTCCTGATCGCGGTCACCGTGCTCACGAGCCTCACCGCGGACGACCTCGCGGCCACCGGCGTCGACTCGACGCCGGAGGAGCAGGCGCTGCGCCTCGCGCGGCTCGCGCATGCGCAGGGTCTCGACGGCGTCGTGTGCTCGGCGCACGAGGCTGCGCGGCTCAGGCGCGCGTTCGGCGCCGGGTTCACGCTGGTCACGCCGGGCATCCGGCCGGAGGGCGCCGCCGCGCAGGACCAGGCGCGCGTGATGACGCCGCGCGAGGCCGTCGCCGCCGGCGCCGACTATCTCGTCATCGGCCGGCCGATCACGGCCGCCCCCGACCCGTTGGCGGCGCTCGACGCCATCAACGCCTCGATCGCACGCGGAGGCAGCGCTTGAAGATCACGATGATCGGGACGGGCTACGTCGGCCTCGTCACCGGAACCTGCTTCGCCGAGGTCGGCAACGACGTGCTGTGCCTCGACGTCGACGCGCGCAAGATCGCCATCCTGAACGAAGGCGGCGTGCCGATCCACGAGCCGGGGCTCGAGGCGATGATCCGGCGCAACGTCGCCGCGGGACGCCTGCATTTCACGACCGACGTCGACGCGGCCGTGCGTCACGGCACGCTGCAGTTCATCGCGGTGGGCACGCCGCCGGACGAGGACGGCTCGGCCGACATGACGCACGTGATCGACGCCGCGCGCGACATCGGCCGGCGCATGACCGACTGGAAGATCGTCGTCGACAAGTCGACGGTGCCGGTCGGGACCGCCGACCGCGTCCGCGAGACGATCCGCGACGAGCTGGCGCGGCGCGGCGTCGACGTGCCGTACGCGGTCGTTTCCAACCCGGAGTTCCTGAAGGAAGGCGCTGCGGTCGAGGACTTCATGAAGCCCGACCGCGTCGTGATCGGCGCCGACGACGAGCGCGCGGTGCAGGTGCTGCGGGCGGTCTACGCGCCGTTCCAGCGCAGCCACGAGCGCATCATCGTGATGGACGTGCGCTCGGCGGAGCTCACCAAGTACGCCGCGAACGCGATGCTCGCGACGCGCATTTCGTTCATGAACGAGCTCGCGAACCTCGCGGACAGGCTCGGCGCGGACATCGAATCGGTGCGCAAGGGCATCGGCTCCGACCCGCGCATCGGCTGGCATTTCCTCTACCCGGGCGTGGGCTACGGCGGCAGCTGCTTCCCGAAGGACGTGAAGGCGCTGCAGCACACGGCGACGTCGAGCGGACTCCCGCTCGCGCTGCTCGCCGCGGTCGAGACGGTGAACGACGCGCAGAAACTCGTGCTGGTCGACAAGATCGTCGCGCGGCTGGGCCCCGACCTCGCGGGGCGGACCGTCGCGCTGTGGGGACTCGCGTTCAAGCCCAACACCGACGACATGCGCGAGGCGCCCGCGCGCGTGATCGTCGACGCGCTCATCGCGCGCGGCGCGAAGGTCGTCGCCTACGACCCGGTGGCGATGCCGGAAGCGAAGCGGGCGTTCGGCGAGCGGCCCGGCCTCGCGTACGCGGACAGCCCGATGGCCGCGGCCGAGGGCGCCGATGCGCTGGTCGTCGTGACCGAATGGCAGGAATTCCGCAGTCCGGACTTCCAGGAGCTGAAGCGCGTGCTGAAGGAGCCGCTGGTGTTCGACGGACGCAACCTCTACGACCCGGCGCTGGTGCGCGCGGCCGGCCTCGAGCCGCATTCGATCGGACGACGCTGACCAGGCGTGGCGTCCCCGTCCGGCGGCCTCGGCCGGCCGTCGCATCGGGGCCGCACGCCCCTGGCGTCTATAATCGCCGCCACGCCGGGCTCGCGCCGAGCCGCCCCGGACGCGATCGATCCCGATGACTCCCGCGACCACGACGCCCGCCGTCCGCTTCTCCGCGTGGCGCGACCGCGTCCGCCGCGGACGCGTGCTGGTGGTCGGCGACGTGATGCTCGACCGCTACTGGTTCGGCGACGTCGAGCGCATCTCGCCGGAGGCGCCGGTGCCGATCGTCCGTGTCGCGCGCACCGAGGAGAGGCCCGGCGGCGCGGCGAACGTGGCGCGCAACGCCGCGGCGCTCGGCGCGAAGGCCACGCTGCTCTCGGTCGTCGGCGACGACGAGGCGGGCGCGGCGATCGAGCGCCTCGTGGCCGCCGACGGGGTCGCCGCGTCGCTGCACCACGACGCGTCGCTGCCCACGACGGTCAAGCTGCGCGTGATCGGCCGGCAGCAGCAGCTCCTGCGCATCGACTTCGAGACGCGGCCGTCGCAGGAGGTGCTCGCCGCGAAGCTGAAGGAGTTCGACGAGCGCGTCGGCGAGTGCGACGTGGTCGTGCTGTCGGACTACGGCAAGGGAGGGCTCGCGCACATCGAATCGATGATCGCCCGCGCGCGCACGGCGGAACGCCGCGTGCTGGTCGATCCCAAGGGCGACGACTGGGGCCGTTACCGGGGCGCGACGCTGATCACGCCGAACCGCGGCGAGTTCCGCGACGTCGCGGGGCGCTGGCGCGACGAGGCGGACCTCGCGACGAAGGCGCAGCGAGTGCGCCGCGACCTCGGGCTCGAGGCGCTGCTCATGACGCGCTCCGAGGAAGGGATGAGCCTGTACACGCAGGAGGGCGCGCTGCACATCCCGGCGCAGGCGCGCGAGGTGTTCGACGTATCGGGCGCCGGCGACACGGTGATCGCCGTGGTCGCGTCGCTGCTCGCGGCGGGCGCGTCGCTCGCCGACGCGGTGCGCATCGCGAACGAGGCGGCGGGCGTCGTCGTCGGCAAGCTCGGCACGGCGGTCGTCCATCCGGCGGAACTCGCCTGATGGCCGCCGCGCTGGCCGGGGCGCGGGCGATCCCGGACTCGCGCCCCGGACCGGGGACGCCCGGCCCGATGCCGCTCCGGACGGGCTGATGGCCAGGGCCAAGACCGTCCACGCGTGCAGCGAGTGCGGTGGCACCTCGCCCAAGTGGCAGGGGCAGTGCCCGCATTGCGGCGCATGGAACACGCTGGTCGAGACCGTCGCGACGCCCGCGGCGTCGCGATTCGCGTCGGTGGCGGGGACGCGCTCGCCGGTGCGCGCGCTCGCCTCGATCGACGCGCGCGAGCGGCCGCGCCTGCCGACCGGGCTGGAGGAGTTCGACCGCGTGCTCGGCGGCGGCCTGGTGGCGGGAGGCGTGATCCTGCTCGGCGGCGACCCGGGCATCGGAAAGTCGACACTGCTCCTGCAGGCCGGCGCGGCGATGGGCGCGTCGCACAAGGTGCTCTACGTCACCGGCGAGGAGTCGGCCGAGCAGATCGCGTTCAGGGCCGACCGCCTCGGCCTGGTCAACGCCCCGGTCGAATTGCTCGCCGAGGTCCAGCTCGAGGCGATCGTCGCCGCCATCGACGCGGCGAAGCCCGAGATCGTCGTCGTCGATTCGGTCCAGACCGTCTACACCGAGGCGCTGGCGAGCGCGCCGGGCAGCGTGTCGCAGGTGCGCGAGTGCGCGGCGCAGCTGACGCGGCTCGCGAAGCAGCGCGGCATCGTCGTCGTGTTCGTCGGCCACGTGACGAAGGAGGGCGCCATCGCCGGCCCGCGCGTCCTCGAGCACATCGTCGACACCGTGCTCTATTTCGAGGGCGATCCGCACTCGGCGTTCCGGCTGGTGCGGGCGATCAAGAACCGCTTCGGGGCGGCGAACGAGCTGGGCGTGTTCGCGATGACCGAGCGCGGCCTCAAGGGCGTGTCGAACCCGTCGGCGCTGTTCCTGGCGCAGCACGCCGACCCGGTGCCCGGGTCGGCCGTCGTCGCGACGCTCGAAGGCTCGCGCCCGCTGCTGGTCGAGATCCAGGCGCTGGTCGATCCGGTGACGGGCGGCAGCCCGCGCCGCCTGGCGGTCGGCCTGGATCCGCAGCGACTCGCGCTGCTGCTCGCGGTCCTGCACCGGCATGGCGGCGTCGACGTCGGCGGCTACGACGTGTTCGTCAACGCCGTCGGCGGCGTCCGGATCGACGAGCCGGCAGTGGATCTCGCCGTCCTTCTCGCCATCGACTCCTCGCTCAAGAACAGGGCGTTGCCGGTGAAACTTCTCGTGTTCGGCGAAGTCGGCCTCGCCGGGGAGATCCGGCCCGTGCAGCGCGGCCAGGAGCGCATCCGCGAAGCCGCGAAACTGGGCTTCCGCACCGTGCTGTGCCCGGCCGCGAACCGCCCGAGGCATCCGATCCCCGGCGTCGAGATCGTGCCGGTCGAGCGGATCGACGGGGCGATCGCCTGGACGCGCGCATCGTGATGGTCGCCCGACCGCGTCCAGGCGCGATGGCCGTGCGAAACGGGTTTCACGCACGGGGAAGCCCGTTTCACGCCTTCGGCGCGGTGTTTCACGATCTTCTGTAAACGTTTAATATTATCGTGTAATACTTTGTCTTTAAAACCGTTTTAGTATGACCCAACAACATGTTGACGAGCTGGTCGCGGATGGAAACGTGTCATCCTCCGCCGAGCTGCGGGCCCGCTACCTCGACCTCGTCCGCGACAGCCTGATCGGGCTCCTCGGCGAGGATCCGGCGCTCGAGATCCGGCCCGGGGGAGGGCGCCTCCCGTTCGATCGCGGCGCGCGGGACGAGGGCCGGGACTGGCCGGCAAGCGCGCTGTCGATGATCGGCGCGAAGCGCATGCTGCAGCTCCAGCACGCCGCGGAATTCGTCATCGAGCGCGGCGTACCGGGCGACTTCATCGAGACCGGCGTGTGGCGCGGCGGCGCCTGCATCCTGATGCGCGCCGTACTCGCGGCCCGGGGCGTTCGCGACCGGAAGGTGTGGGTCGCGGACTCGTTCGAGGGGGTGCCGGCGCCGGACGGCGCCCGCTATCCGGACGATGCGGGGATCGCGCTGCACCGGTTCGAGCAGCTCGCGGTGCCGCTCGAGACCGTCAAGGCGGCCTTCGCGCGCTACCGGCTGCTCGACGACCAGGTCGCGTTCCTGAAGGGCTGGTTCCGCGACACGCTCGGCGCCGCGCCGATCGAGCAGCTCGCGATCCTGAGGCTGGACGGCGACCTATACGAGTCGACGATGGACGCGCTCACCGCGCTGTACCCGAAGGTGGCGCCGGGCGGGATCGTGATCGTCGACGACTACGGCGCCATCGCGGCGTGCCGCGCGGCCGTCACCGATTACCGGCGGGAGCACGGCATCGACGAGCCGATCTACCGGATCGACGATTCCGGCGTGCACTGGCAGCGCATGGCGACGGTTCCCGGCGCGACCGGGGACGGATCGCGGGGAACGGGATCGGGCGGGACCGCATCGGCCGGTTGAGCGCGCGGGGCCGCGTCGGCGCCGCACGCGCCTCGCCCGGCAGGGCGCGGCGCCAGGGCGCCGGTCCGCGGCCGTGGTGTAATCGGCGCACGCTCTCGCGCAGGAGCACGCCATGGCCGCAAGCCTCGTCTTCCGCCAGTTGTTCGACGCCGCGTCGTCGACCTACACCTACCTGCTGGGCGATCCGGCGACGCGCCAGGCGGTGCTCATCGACACGGTGTTCGAGCAGCACCTGCGCGACCGCGCGCTGGTGGGCGAGCTCGACCTTCGCCTGGTGGCGGTCGTCGACACGCATTGCCACGCGGATCACGTCACCGGCGCGTGGAGGATGCAGCAGTCCACCGGGTGCCGCATCGGCGCGTCGCGGCGCTACCAGCCGCCCATCCAGGGCGTCGACCTTCCGCTCGATCACGGCGATCGCGTCGCGTTCGGCGGCCGCCACCTGGAGGTCCGTGCGACGCCCGGGCACACCGATGGCTGCCTGACGCTGGTGCTCGACGGTCACGGCATGGCCTTCACCGGCGACGCGCTGCTGATCCGCGGGGCAGGGCGCTGCGATTTCCAGCAGGGCAGCGCGCGGACGCTGTATCGCTCGATCACGCAGCAGATCTTCACGCTGCCCGAGGCATGCCTGCTGTTTCCCGCCCACGACTACAACGGCCGTACCGTCTCGTCGGTGGCGGAGGAAAAGGCGCACAACCCGCGCATCGGCGGCGGCGCCGACGAGCGCGACTTCGTCGGCTTCATGGAGAACCTGAACCTGCCGCACCCCAGGCAGATCGACGCCGCGCTGCCGGCCAACCTGCGCTCCGGCCGGCCGGCCGACGGCAAGGTTCCGCGCCCGGCCGACTGGGGTCCGGTGCGCCAGACCTATGCCGGCGTGCTGGAGATCGATCCCGAGTGGGTGGCGGAGCACCTGCAGGACGTGCACGTGCTCGACGTGCGGGAGACCGGCGAGATGCAGGAGTCGCTCGGCCGGATCGCCGGTTCGCAGCTCGTTCCGCTCGACCAGCTGAAGGCGAGGCTGTCGGAGATCCCGCGCGACAAGCCGGTGGTCACGGTCTGCCACGCGGGAACGCGTTCGGCTCAGGCGACGGTGATCCTGCGCGGCGCGGGCCTCGAGCGGTGCGCGAACCTGCATGGCGGCATGCTGCTGTGGTCGCAGCTCGGGATGCCCGCGCAGCGATAGGCCGACCGGGCGGCGGTGCCCGGGCGGGGACCGCTGTCGGGCCGGATCGGGGGACGGGCGGCGTCCGCCTGCGCATTGTTTAATGCGCATAATTGTTATTATGTTAAATATACGACGCCCTTGACCAGCGTTACCCGAACGGATGGCCCGTGCGTCCTCTCAGGTTGTCCGACGCGACGGCACGTTTGCCGGCGCCGGACCCGGCGTTCAGCGGCGATCCCGACCTCCTTGTGGTGGTCCCGGGCGGATCCGTCGCGCCGTGTGCCGGCGACCCTGACGTGACGCGGGCATCGCTTCGCTTCATTCGCGCAGGCGCTCGGCTGCCTCCTGCAACAGCCGGATCGCCTCGTCGCGCCCCTGGATGCCGAGCTTCACGCGGTCGATGATGAGCAGCAGGCCCTCCTGCTCCTGCCGGATCACGCGACCCTGGAATCCGGCGTCGTCGAGCAGCCCCACCACCCGGTGGGTGCGGACCGGCTTCGAGAAGCCCTTGACGGTGATCGTGCCGGTTTCCTCGGCGAGGACCTCGTCCTTCACCAGCGACCAGGTCTCGTGCGCGAGCAGGATGCCGCCGAGGTCGGCGTGCGTCTGCAGCCGCGACGCGAGGTTGACCTCGTTGCCGATGATCGTGTAGTCGACGCGGTTCGCGCTGCCGAAGTTGCCGACCGTGCAGAAGCCGGTGTTGATGCCGATGCGGAGCTGGAACACGTGTTCCTGGCCGCGCTCCCGCCACTCCGCCTGCAGGTCGCGCATGCGCCGCTGCATCGCGATCGCCATCCGCACGCACGCCAGCGCGTCCTCCTTCTCGCCGCGGGACTCGGGATCGCCGAAGAACACCATGATGGCGTCGCCGATGAACTTGTCGATCGTCGCGCCGTGCTCGAGCGCGATCGCCGACATTTCCTGGAGGTACTGATTGAGCAGGCCGGTGAGCTCCTCCGACTCGAGCATGTCGGTGGTCTCGGTGAAGCCGGCGATGTCGGAGAAGAAGATCGTGAGCTTCTTGCGCTTCGACGCGACTTCGACCGTCTGCGCGCCGCTGAAGATCTGGCGGTAGAGCTGCGGCGGCAGGTACTTGGACAGCTTCGACGCCAGCGCCTCCAGCTCGCGGTTCTGCTCGCCGACGCGCCGGTTCGCCTCCTCGGT
The DNA here is from genome assembly GCA_905339295.1 of Burkholderiales bacterium. Taxonomy (GTDB): domain Bacteria; phylum Pseudomonadota; class Gammaproteobacteria; order Burkholderiales; family Casimicrobiaceae; genus VBCG01. Next base: position 75,168 of record CAJPFI010000033.1, on the reverse strand, counting down.
CGCGCGCATCGCGTCGTGCAGCCGCTTCTCGGCCTCCTTGAGCTCGGACACGTCGGTGATGACGGTCACCGTGCCGCCCGAGTCGACCTTGCGGCGCACGACGCGGAAGACGCGGCCGTCGGGCGCGAAGTCCTCGAAGGACTTGCCGCTGGGATCGCGCAGGCTCTCGACGCGCTTCGCGACCAGCGACTCGGTGTCGCCCTCGCCGTAGTAGCCGCGCTCGGCCAGGTACCTGAACACGCCGAGATAGGACCGCCCGCGCTCGAGCAACTCGCGCGGCAGCGCGTAGAGGTCGGCGAAGCGCGGATTGGCGACGACGACCTCGAGCGACGTGTCGGTGTAGACGAGCGCGCCCGGCATGTTGTCGAGCGCGACGTGCAGCTCGGCTTCCCGGCGTTCGAGATGTTCCTCCGAGCGCCTGAGCTCGGTGACGTCGGTGATGACGGTGACGGTGCCGCCCGCGGCCACCTTGCGGCGCGCGACCCGGTAGACGCGCCCGTCCGCCGTGCGGTCCTCGAGCGTCCGGTCGGTCGGGTGTCGCAGGCTCTCGACCCGCGCCGCGACCAGCGAGTCGACGTCGGCCTCGCCGTAGTAGCCCTGCTCCGCGAGCCAGCGGAACACGTCGACGTACGACCGGCCGCGCTGCAGGAGCTCGCGCGGGATCGGGTACATGTCGGCGAAGCGGTCGTTGCAGAAGACGACCCGCAACGCCTCGTCGGTGAAGATCAGCGCGCCGGGCATGTTGTCGAGCGCCACGTGGAGCTCGGCCTCGGTGCGCGCGACGCGCTCCTCGGCCTCCTTGCGCGCGGTGATGTCGGCGTAGGTGAGCACCAGGCCGCCGTCCGCGATCGGCGTGTAGCGCACGCGGAGGACCTGCCCGGCGGTGGTCGTGTGCTCGAGCTCGTGCGCCTGCCGGGCGCGGATGCGGACCATCCGCGACTGCGCATGAAGCTCGACGTCGCCGGGACCGTAGTCTCCGCGGCGCGCGTTGTAGCGGTAGAACTCGACGATCCCGGTCCCGGGCTTGCAAAGCGCCGGCGGGTACCCGCGCAGCGTCCGGAACGCCTTGTTGCTCGCGACCAGCTCGAGCTCGCGGTCGAAGATCGCGAAGCCGAAGTCCAGCGTGTCGAGGCCGGCGCGCGTCAGGCGGGTGGCCGACGCTTCGGCGTCGCGCACCGCCGGCGCCCTGCGGGCGTGTGAACCGGGCATGACGGTCCCTCCCCCGCCGAAGCATCGGACGTCGCCCGTCCCGGGTCAACTCCGGCCCGCGGCGCAGCCCGATCGAGTGGGCGGCCATGAGATCGCCCGCGGGCCGCGGCATCGCGTCGGGCCACGGCGGGCGAGCGGCTTGCGCCGGCGACGGCGTGCGCCGCCCGTGGAATCCCTGCACGCGGACTGCGCGCTGCTTCGGCGCAGGCGAGCCGATGCCTGGACGGCGCCGACCCACGCTGCCACCCGCGCGGTAACCCCTCGGGGCACGCCGTCCGGGGGCGTCGACCAGCCTTGCCTAATGCCGGATGCCGGCGTCGCGCGCGATCGCGGGCCAGCGCGCGGCCGCACTCCGGATCTCGGCGGCGAACTCCTCGGGCGTGGGCGCGAGCGGCTCCATCCCCATCAGCGCGAACCTCTCGCGAATGTCGGGCATCCGGACGATGCGCGCGAACTCGCGGTTGAGCAGGCTCACGATCTCGGGCGGCGTTCCCGCGGGCGCGAGGATGCCGTTCCACGGGTTGGCGACGGCTTCGGGAAACCCGGCTTCGACGACGGTCGGGATGTCCGGCCACATGCTCACGCGGCGCTCGCTCGCGACGGCGAGCGCGACGATCTGGCCCGCCTTGAGGCCCGCGTTGAGCGGCCCGAGGAACGAGAGGTAGACCTTGACCTCGCCGGCGATCACGTCCTTGAGCGCATTCTGCGAATTCGCGTAAGGCACGTGCAGCAGCTCGACGCCGGCCTTGCGCGCGATGATCGACGCGATCAGGTGCTGGACGCTGCCCACGCCGGCGGTCGCGTACGCGAGGCCCCCCTGCCGGGATCGCGCGAGCGCCAGGAGCTCGGGCAGCGTCTTCACGCCGAGCGACGGGTGCGCGACGATGATGATCGGCGGCTCCGCGAGCTTCGCGACCGGGGCGTAGGCCGCCACCGGGTCGACCGCGGAGGGCCCCATGACGCTCGGCAGCAGCGTCATCAGCGAGCCTCCCAGCAGCAGCGTGTAGCCGTCGGCAGGCGCCTTCGCGACGATCTCGCCGCCGATGTTGCCGGACGCGCCGGGATGGTTCTCGACCACCACCGGCTGCACGAGCGACTCGGAAAGCTTGATGCCCATGAGGCGCGCGACGATGTCCGACTGCGTGCCCGCGCCGAACGGCACGACCAGGCGGATCGCGCGGTTGGGATACCCGGCGGCCGTCGGCTGCGCCACGACGTCGCCAGCCATCGCCGCCATCGCGGCGAGCACGCCCGCGGCGAACGCGAAGCGCGCGCGGCGGATCCTGCGGGTTCCGAGGGTCATCTGCGTTCTCCGTGGCGGCGCCGCGATGGGTGGCGAGGATAGCATCGGCGCCGGCACGGCGGCCCGTCAGCCGCGCGACGGCGCGAGCACCCGCGCGACGAGCTCGTGCTTCAGGACCTTGCCGGCGGCATTGCGCGGCAGGGCGTCGAGCACGACGATCCTGCGCGGCGCGCGCACGCCCAGCGCCGCGCGCGCCCGGTCCAGCAGGTCGTCGACCTCGACCGCCCGTCCACCGACTAGCTCGACGGCAGCGACGGGAATGTCGCCGTGGACCGCGGACGGCTGCGCGAACGCCACGGCCGCCCTGACCGACGGATGGGACTCGAGCACCCGTTCGATCTCGGCGGGAAAGATCTTGATGCCGTTGAGGTTCATCATCTCGTCGGCGCGACCGGCGAGGCGCAGCGTGCCGTCCGGCATCCGCCTCGCGAAGTCGCCGGGATGGAACCAGCCGTCGCGGAAATGCCGGGCCGTCGCCTCCGGATCGTCGTGGTAGCCGCGCGCCATGCACTCCGCGCGTACCCTGATCTCGCCCACCTCCCCCGCCGGAAGCACCCGGCCGTCGCCATCGACGATCTCGACGTCGATTCCCCGTACCGGGCGGCCGACGCCCTCGTCGTCGTCGGCATCCGGGAAGGTGGTCGAGACGCGTCCGACCTCGCTGGCGCCGTAGTGAACGTGAAACGGCGCCCCGTGGCGCTCGCGAAACTGGCGTCGCAGCGCCGCGGGCACGCGCGAGCCGCTCACGTATACCGTCGTGCGCGAAGGCAAGCCGTCGCCGGCGGTGCGCAACAGGTTCTGCACCTGGAGCACGCTCAGCTCGACGAAGTCGACGCGAAGGTCGGCGCACAGCGCGCCGACCGGCAACGGCGCGTCCGGTGCCGGTGCCTGCAACACGGACGTGATGCCGGAGTACAGGCTGTAGAGGCGCCTGCACTGCGCCACCCGATGCTCGACCGCGCTCGCGATGTAGGATCGCTGGCCCGCGCGCGAGCCCTCGGACGCCGCGATCGTCGCGCCGCGCCAGGCCATCGTCCGCTGGTCCCAGCCGAAGATCTTGGGCTTGCCGGTGGTCCCCGAGCTCGTGTAATGGAAATCGAACGGCCCAGGACCCGGCGCAAGCGACTCGGACGGCGCGGCCCGGGACGCGGGCGCCGTCGCGTCGGGGGTCAGGACCAGCGCATCGCATCCGGACAGGCGGTGGTCCGGGTCGGCGACGACGACGTACCGCACGCCGAGCCTTCGCGCCAGCTCCGAGCGCATCGGCGCGGGATCGTGCGTCGCGAGGATCGTTTGCGGGACGCCGAGCGAAAGCAGCGCGAGACTCGCCACGAGATGCGTGACCTCGTCGGCGATCGTGATCCCGACGACCTCCTCCGGCCGGCACCCCGCTCGCGCGAGCCACGCCGCGCACGCGTCCACGCGCGCCACGAGCTCCGGATAGCCGATCTCGCGGCCCGGCAGCGCGAACGCCGGCGCGGACCGCGGCGACGCCGCGAGCTCGCCCAGGCGGCGTCGAAAGAGGGTCTGCACGGCGCCCTACTTCCGCGGGACGGTCTTCGCCGCGGGATCGAGCACGATCGGCGCGACGAACGTGGCGTCGTAGCTCCAGCGCTGCCCGAATTCGCTCTGCGGCCCGGGTGTGTAGAGCCGGCCCGCGACGCGCTTCTCGTCATAGGCCGAGGGCGCGAAGCGCACCCACAGCGCCGAGCTCACGAACGTCGTGAACGCCGGGTGCAGCGGCTCGGCGCTCATCGGTTTCGCGTCCGGATTGAGCACGACGCGCAGCGCGGCGAGGCCGTCGCGGCGCGTCATCGCCTCGAGTGTCGCGACGTCGCGGGCCTGCGCGGCGGACAGCTTGCGGTCGGAGAGCACGACGACGACGTCGAGGAAGCCGGGCTCGGTCGTGCTGTCGACCTCGATCGCGATCGCGTGCGTCAGCGTCGCGGTCTTGCCGTTGGCCACGAGCGCGCCCTTCGCCTCCTGCGCGAGCGCGGGCAACGCGGCGACGGCGAGCGCGATGGCCAGCGTCGCGATCGGGGGCAGGCGTGGGCGCATCGTTGCCGGTGGCACGGGTGTCGGGACGCCGCGCGAGGCTCGCGCGGCGAGCGTGGATGCTACCGGGCGGCGGCGCGCGCGTCGAGGCCGCGCGCGTCGAGGCCGCGCGCGGCGGGCCGGGCGTGAAGCCGTCGCAGGGGAGTCGGGCCGACGCCGCGACGGGTCACGCGCCGAAGGCGAATCCGTCGAGCGGGATGTCCGGACGCCTGCGCGCGACCGCATCGGCCACGATCCTTCCGCTCGCGAGCGCGAGCGTCCAGCCGAGCGCGCCGTGGCCCACGTCGAGGAACAGGTTGGCGAACGGCGAGGCTCCGAGGATCGGGGTTCCCAGCGGCGTCGCCGGGCGCAGGCCGCACCACGGTGCCATCCGTTCGATCGGAGCGTCGTAGTCGGCGGCGTCGGGAAACGCCGCGCGCGCCTCGCCGACCAGCTGGCCCAGCCGGACCGGGTCGGGTTCCCGGGACCAGCCCGCGAGGTCGGCCATGCCCGCGACACGCAGCCGCGGCCCGTCGCCCGCCGCGAGTGGCGCGTAGACGACCTTGCGCCTGAAGTCGGTCACCGAGATCCGCGGCGACGCGCCGCAGACCGGCAGCGTGATGCTGTAGCCCTTGAGCGGGTACACGGGCAGCCTCAGGCCGGTCGAGCTCACCAGGCGTCCCGATGCTGCCCCCGCCGCGACGACGAACGCGTCGGCGTCGATCGGACCCGCCGAGGACTCGACCGCGACGACGCGGTTTCGCTCGACGACGAGCCGCTGCACCTGCGTTCCGAGCGCGAAGCGGACGCCGGCCTTCGGCGCCATGAGCAGCCGTTCGAGCTCGACGCAGAAGCGGTAGCAGTCCCCCACCTCCTCGCCCGGCGTGTGGATCGCGCCGACGAGCCGCGCGCCGAGCCCGCGCGTGCCGTCGCCGAACGCGGGCTCGAGCGCGAGGCACCGCGGCCGGTCGAGCCCGTCCTGGTCGCAGCCGAGCGTGCGCTGGTAGTCGACGAGCGCGCGCGCCCGCCCGTAGCCCGCCTCGTCCGAATGGACGACCAGCTTGCCGTTGACCGCGTGGCCGAACTCGATCGATTCGCGCGCGACGAACTCGTGCATCAGCCGCCGGCTGTAGAACGACAGCACGAGCAGGCGGCGCGTCGTCGCCTCGCTGCGTTCGCGGTTGCACGCGAGCACGAAGCGGAGGAGCCAGCGCCACTGGTCCGGGTCGAGCGTCGGTCTGAAGCGCAGCGGCGAGTCACGGCGCAGCAGCCATGGCGGGATCTTCGGCAGCACGCCGGGTCCGGCGAGCGGCGCGACGTAGCTATAGGAGAGCTGCGCCCCGTTCGCGTAGCTCGTCTCGAGCGCGACGCCGTCGTTGCGGTCGACGACGACCGTCTCGTGACCGTCGCGCGCGAGCCAGTAGGCTGCGGAAAGGCCGACGACGCCCGCCCCCAGGACCGCGACGCGCATCCGGTCAGTCCGGAGCCGCGGCGCGCACGGCCGCGACCGCGGCGCGCGCCATCGCGTCCTGGACCGACGCAACCTCGCCGAGCGCGGGCGCGACCCGCACCGCGAGTCCCGGATGGTCGCGCTCGATCGACGCGACGATGACGGGCACGTCGCGACGGACGTGCCCGCCGACGCCGAGGAACGCCGGCACGATCGTGACGGCGTCGCAGCCCAGGTCGACGAGCGAGCGCGCGGCGGTCGCGAGGTCGGGCGTCATGAACTCGAGGTACGCCAGCGTGACCGGGATGTCGGGCGCGAGCGCGGCGAAGCGCGCTGCAAGCGACTCGAACGGCGCCGACCAGGCCGGATCGCGCGCGCCGTGAGCGAACAGGATGACGCCGCGCCGTCGCATCGGTCGATTATAAGCGGGCGTCCGGACCCCCCTCCTTCGCGCGGTATCATCGTTGCGTCCGGTCGCGTCCGACCCGGACGTGCGCACGCATGTCGATTCCGCTGTTCCGCCTACCGCGAACCGCCCAGCGCCAGTGGCTCGAGGCGCAGCTCAGGCGCCCGGCGCCCCACGCGACGCTGGGCATGAGCGACGGCTTCCGGCTTCCGGGACGCGAAGGGCGCACGACGCCGGCGGCGGTGCTCGTCCCGCTCGTCAACCGGGACGAGGGGCTGACGGTCCTGCTGACGCAGCGCAGCAGCGACCTGCCCGACCATCCGGGCCAGATCAGCTTCCCGGGCGGCCGCATCGAGCCCGACGACCCGAGCGCCGGCGCGGCCGCCCTGCGCGAGGCGCGCGAGGAGATCGGGATGCCGGATTCGCGAGTGACGCTGCTGGGCGAGCTCGCGAGCTACGAGACGGTGACCGGCTACCGCGTCCGGCCGATCGTCGGCTGGGTGGAGCCGCCGTTCCCGGTCGTGGCCGACCCGGTCGAGGTTGCCGACGTGTTCGAGGTGCCGCTCGCGTTCCTGCTCGACCCCGCGAACCAGCAGCGCCACTTCCGGATGCAGGGGCTGGTGCGGCGCGACTACTGGGCGATCCCGTTCGGCGAACGCTACATCTGGGGCGCCACGGCGGCGATGCTCGTGATCCTCGACCGGACGCTGCGCGCGGACGTCGCCGGGAGCTGAGCGGGGCCGCCCGGCGGCGCGCCGGGCGCGGCGACCCCGACGCGCGCTACCATCGCGCGGGACAACGCGCGCCGGATCGGTCGCCCCGACGGCGGACGCGGCTGCGCTTCGCCCCGCTCGCCCCCGATGACGCTCGCCCCGTTCGAGACCGCGCTGATTCTCTCCGGCGGCGGCGCGCGCGCCGCCTACCAGGTGGGCGCCCTGCGCGCGCTCGCGCGCCTGACACCGCGCGGGCGTCCGCTGCCGTTCCCGGTGCTGTGCGGGACCTCGGCGGGCGCGATCAACGCGGCGATCCTCGCGGTCCATGCCGACGACTTTCGCGCGGGCGTCGCGCGCCTCACGCGCTTTTGGCGGCGCGTGCGCGTGCACGACGTGTACGAGACCGACCTCGCCAAGCTCTCCCGCCACGGCATGCGCTGGCTCACGAGCGTGCTCACCGGCCGACCCGGGCCGGACGAGGCGGCGACGATGCTGGACAACGCGCCGCTCGGCCGGCTGCTGCGCGGCGCGATCGACTTCTCGCGCATCGACGTCCACATCGGCAGCGGCGCGCTGCACGCGCTCGCCGTCAACGCGACCTCCTACTCGACCGGCGTCGCGGTGAGCTTCTTCCACGGCGCGGCGTCGACGGCGCCCTGGCGCCGCACGCGCCGCGAGGGCCGCGCCGCCGCGCTCGGCGTCGACCACCTGCTCGCGTCGACCGCGATCCCGTTCGTGTTCCCGGCGGTGCGTCTCGGCGACGACTGGTACATGGACGGCTCGGTGCGCCAGCTCACGCCGCTGTCGCCGGCGCTCCACCTCGGGGCGCGGCGCGTGCTCGTGCTTGCGGTCGGCCAGTTCGCCGGCCAGCGTCCGCCGCCGCATGTCGATTCGCGCTACCCGTCGTTCGCGCAGACCGCCGGTCACGCGCTTTCGAGCATCTTCCTCGACAACCTGGGCGCCGACCTCGAGCGGCTGCATCAGTTGAACCGGGTCGCGAGCGTCGCGCACGCCGACGACCTCGGACGTCGCGGCGTCCGCGTCGGCCATGTCGACGCGTTCGTGCTCGCGCCGTCGCGCGACCTCGGCGAAGCGGCCATGGCGTACGCCGGCCGCCTTCCCGCGGGCGTCCGCTACCTGTTGCGCGGGTTTGGAAGCACCGAGGGAACGGGGGCGAACCTGACCTCGTACCTGCTGTTCGAGCCGGCATTCGTCCGGTCGTTGCTCGCGCTCGGCCATGCCGACGCGATGGCGCGGCGCGACGAGCTCGAGGCCTTCCTGGCGACCGCCGGCGCGAGCTACCTGCCGCTGGCTCCGCCGTATCACCCGTGACCGGCGTCGTCGCGAGGCGGGAGGCGAGGGTCGGCCGATCGCTTACAATCGCGCCACCCCGAGCGCACGATGGCCCTGTCCCTTACGCTCCCGAAGCTCGAAGCCCATCCGTCGAATCCGCCGGAAACGCGCGTCCCGCGCGTCGTGGCATGGCTCGCCGAGGCGGCCAGGCGCGACTCGGTGAGCGCGGCCCAGGTGATGGGCGACGCGCTCGCCGCGACCAACCGCGTCGGCATGAGCGATTCGCGGCGCATGGAGCTCGCCGAAGCCTACTGGACCGCCGCGATTCCGCTGTGGCCGCGCATCGAGCGCACCGTGCTCCAGGCGTCGCACCCGCTCGCCGGCGCACCGCTCGAAGCCGCGAAGGCCGCGCTGACGCTGGCGCAGGAGCTGTCGACCGCCTTCAAGCACCTGCTCGCGAGCGAGGCGCGCAAGCGCCTTCCCCTCGGCGGCGCGCGGCTCGCGAGCGCGCTCGTCCATCGCTGCCTTCAGTGCTTCGCGCGCGTGCTCGCGTCGTCCTACCAGTCGTATTCGCCGGTGCCGGCGGGCACCTGGCTGGATGCGCACGCGGTCTACGCGTGGGCGCGCGAGCGCGGCGTGCACCTCGCGACCATCGCGGGCGACGCGACCGAGGCGACGCCCGAGCGCATCTACGTGCAGGCGCTGCTGCTTTCGCTCGCCAATCCCTACGGCTTCCATCCCGGCCAGCTCGGGACCGTGCTCGGCTACCTGCAGACCCATTCGCGCTGGGCGAAGCTCACCGACGTCGCCCCGGTGCACCGCCTGGCGAAATCGGTCGCGATCGTGCCGGTGGGTCACGATTTCCCGCCGTTCTCGGCCAACAAGGGCGGCGCGATCGAGGGATCGCGGCTCTACCTGCTCACGTTCGACCTCGCGTTCCAGCTTCAGGAAGAGCTCCGCGCGCTCGACGGGGGCGGAGCGCTGCCGAGGGGTGTCGCCGGTGATCCGGCGTCGCGGCAGGGCTACATCGCGCTGCTCCATCGGCTGCTGCGGCAATGGGCCATCCCGCCCGCGCGCCAGTTCAACCGCCTGCCGTCGCGGGCGCGCGTCGTCATGTGCGTGGGGTTCGGCGGCGCGTGGCAATACAGCAAGGGCCGCCCGGCCGGCGTGACGCCGCCCGTCCTGCCGGGAGGCCTCCCGCCGATGACCCACTGCCAGGTGATCAACCACACGCCGGCCGGCTACGCGCTTCGCCAGACCGACTCGACGCCGGCCTCGCTGCGGATCGGCGAGCTGGTCTCGCTGCGCGTCGAGGGCAGGCTCACGCTGCAGATCGCCGTCGTGCGCTGGTTCCGCAACACGCTCAAGGGCACCGCGCTCGAGTTCGGCTGCGAGCTGCTCGCCGACCACGCGGAGGCCGCGGGCGCGACGCCGGAAGGCGCGACGAAGCACGCGCTCGTGCCGGTCATCGTCCTTCCCGGCGACGATTCGGATGCCCCGGACCCCGCGCCGGCGCAGGTGGTCGCCCCCGCCGGTCTCTTCCGGCTGGAGCAGGCGATCATTCTGCATCGCGGCGCGCATGTCGGGACGGCGGTGCTGACCAAGATCGTCGACCAGGGTCCCGGCTACGACATCCACGAGTTCGTCGCGGTCGAGTGACGCGGGAGCCGACCGCGGAGGAACGACGTTTCGCGCGCGCGACGCTGTCCGGGCTCCTCGCGCTCGCCGCGCTTTGCGTCCTGTGGGAAACGATGCTCGCGCCGCTGCCGTCGGGCGGCGGCTGGCTCGCGCTGAAGGCGCTGCCGCTCGCGCTGCTCGTTCCCGGCGTCGCCCGCGGCGCGGTCAGGTCGCGGCAATGGCTCGCGCTCCTGCTGCCGTGGTACGCGGCAGAGGGCATCGTGCGCGCGATGAGCGAAGGCGGGCGACACGCGCTGGTCGCCGCGTGCGCCGCCGCGCTCGCGATCGCGACCTTCGCGTGCCTGCTGGCGTGGTTCCGGCAGGAGCGGGCCGGCTGATTCAGGCACCGCGACCGCAGGCGATCGCCGCGCGCCGGTCCCTTGCCCGACGCGGCTTCGTCAGCCGGAAGGGCCGGTCTCCGGCGGCTTGGACGAGTGCCCGCCTCGCAGTCCCGCGGGCAGCGCGAAGACCACGCGCTCGACGGTTCCGCCCATTTCGGTCACCGCGCCGGCGCCCAGCGCGCGCAGTCGCGCGATCACGTCGCGCACCAGCACCTCGGGCGCCGAGGCGCCCGCCGTCACGCCGACGCGACGGCGTCCTTCGACCCACGCGGGGTCGAGATCGTCCGCGGTGTCCACCATGTACGCGGGCACGCCGCGGTTCGCCGCGACCTCGCGCAGGCGGTTGGAGTTCGAGCTGTTCGGGCTGCCCACGACGACCACGACGTCGACCGCCCGTGCGAGCGCCTTCACCGCGTCCTGCCGGTTCTGCGTCGCGTAGCAGATGTCGTCCTTCCTCGGGCCGACGATCGCCGGGAAGCGGCGGCGCAGCGCCGCCACGATCTCGGCCGCGTCGTCGACCGACAGCGTCGTCTGCGTGACATAGGCGAGCTTCCGCGCATCGGCAACCGCGAGGCGCAGCACATCGGCGACCGACTCGACGAGGTGCACCCCGCCCTCGCACTGCCCCATCGTGCCCTCGACCTCGGGGTGTCCCGCGTGGCCGATCATCACGATCTCGTGCCCATGCTCGCGCATCTTCGCGATCTCGACGTGCACCTTGGTCACGAGCGGGCACGTGGCGTCGAACACGGTGAGTCCGCGCGCGGCGGCCTCGGCCTGCACCGCCTTCGACACGCCGTGTGCCGAGAACACGACGGTCGCCCCCCGCGGCACGTCGTCGAGCTCGTCGACGAACACGGCGCCCTTGCGCTTCAGATCCTCGACCACGGTCCGGTTGTGAACGACTTCGTGGCGCACGTAGATCGGCGCGCCCTGTTGCGCGAGCGCCTGCTCGACGATCGCGATCGCCCGGTCGACGCCGGCGCAGAAGCCGCGGGGGTTGGCGAGCAGGAGGTCCATGGCGCTGCGTTCAGCGCGGCGCGGGCGCGTCGGCGCGCCGCTGCCGGAAGCTGTCGACGATGAGCAGGATAGCGCCGATCGTGATCGCGCTGTCAGCGACGTTGAACGCCGGGTAGGTCCAGCCGCGCCAGTGTACGAGCACGAAATCGACCACCTCGCCGAGCCACAGCCGGTCGATCAGGTTGCCCACCGCGCCGCCGAGGATCAGCGCGAGGCCCGCGCAATAGAGGCGGCTGCCGCCGCGCCGCAGGAGCCAGACGATGAGCCCCGCGGCCGACACCGCGATCGCCGCGAACAGCCACCGCTGCCAGCCGTCGGCCTCCGCGAGGAAGCTGAACGCCGCGCCCTTGTTGAAGGTGAGAACGAGCGACAGGAACGGCAGCAGCGGAAGCTCGTCGCCCGGCCGGAACGCCGCGAGCACGACGAACTTGGCGAGCTGGTCGACGATCACGATGGCCACGGCGACCGCGATCCAGCGCGACGCGGCCGTCATCGTCCGCCCCCGACGCGACGCGCGCGCCTCATCCCGTGCCCGGCCTCACGCATGCGAGCGCGGTTCGCCCGCGCCGAACAGGTTCGCGACGCAGCGGCCGCACAGCGTCGGATTCGCCGCGTCGTCGCCGACGTCGCCCCGCCAGTGCCAGCAGCGCTCGCACTTCTCGCCGCCGGACGGGTTCACCGCGATCGCGAGCCCGTCGCCCTGCTCGACGCGCGCGGCCGAGGTGATCGTGACGAAGCGCAGGTCGTCGCCGAGCGACGCGAGCGCCGAGTACGCGGGCTCCGGCGCCGAGATCGTGACCTCGGCCTGGAGCGAGCTGCCGATGCGTCCCGACTGGCGCACGGCCTCGATCTCCTTCTGCACCGCGGCGCGCACCGCGAGGATCGTGTCCCACTTCGCGAGCAGCTCCGCGCGGTCCGTCACGATCGGCGTCGCCTCGCGCCACGTCCGCACGAACACCGTCGCGTCCTCCGGATGCACGATGCGCCATGCCTCCTCGGCGGTGAACGAGAGCACCGGCGCGAGCAGCATCAGCAGCACATCGCGGATCGAGGCGAGCGCGGTCTGCGCCGAGCGCCGCGCGGGGCTGGCCGCAGCCGCCGTGTAGAGGCGGTCCTTGAGCACGTCGAGGTAGAAGCCGCCCAGGTCCTCGGAGCAGTAGGTCGTGAGCTTCTGCGCGACGAGGTGGAACTCGTAGCGGTCGTAGTCGCCGGCGACCTCCTCCGCGAGCGCGGCGAGCCGTGCGAGCGCGTGGCGGTCGATCTCGAACAGCCGCCCGACCGGCATGGCGTCGGCCGCGCCGAAATCCGACGTGTTCGCGATCAGGAAGCGCAGCGTGTTGCGTATCCGGCGGTAGCTCTCGACGTTGCGCCTGAGGATCTCGTCGGAGATGTTGAGGTCGCCCGAGTAGTCGGTCGCCGCGACCCACAGGCGCAGGATGTCGGCGCCGAGCGTGTCGGACACCTTCTGCGGCGCCACGACGTTGCCCTTCGACTTCGACATCTTCTTGCCCTCGCCGTCGACGGCGAAGCCGTGCGTGAGCAGCGCCCTGTACGGCGGGACGCCGTTCAGCATGCACGAGACGAGCAGCGACGAGTGGAACCAGCCGCGGTGCTGGTCGGAGCCCTCGAGGTAGAGGTCGGCCGGGAACCCGGTGTCGCCGGCGTGCGAGCCGCGCCGCTTCTCGCGGCCGTCGGGCCCGCCCATCACGGTCTGGTGCGTCGAGCCGGAGTCGAACCACACGTCGAGCGTGTCGGTGAGCTTGCGGTAGCGCTTCCCGTCGACGCCGAAGTCCTCGCACGTGGACTCGAACCACGCCTCGATGCCGCGCTGCCCGACCTTGCGCGCGGCGAGCTCGAGCAGCGCCGCGGTGTCGGGGTGCAGCTCGTCGGTCTCGCGGTCGACGAAGAACGGCAGCGGCACGCCCCACTGCCGCTGCCGCGACAGCGTCCAGTCCGGCCTGTGCGCGATCATCCCGTGGAGGCGGGCCTTGCCCCACGACGGGAAGAACCTGGTGCGCTCGATGCCCTCGAGCGCCACCTCGCGCAACGTGCGCGCCGGCTTCACGCCGCGATGGCCGGGCGCGTCGTCCATCCCTGCGAACCACTGCGTCGTCGCGCGATAGATGATCGGCGTCTTGTGACGCCAGCAGTGCATGTAGCTGTGCGTGAACTTCTCGGCGTGCAGCAGCGCGCCGGCCTCGCGCAGCTTGTCCACGATCCTCGGGTTCGCGTCCCAGATCCGCATGCCGCCGAAGAACGGCAGGTCGGCGGCGTAGCGCCCGTCGCCCTGCACCGGGTTCTCGATCGCGTCGTCGTCCATGCCGTAGCGCCGGCACGACAGGAAGTCGTCCAGTCCGTACGCGGGAGAGCTGTGCACGATGCCGGTGCCCTGCTCCAGCGTCACGTACTCGCCGAGGTAGACGGGCGCGGCGCGGTCGAAGAACGGGTGGCGAAACGCGATGAGCTCGAGCGCGTCGCCGCGCGCCGTGGCGATCGCCCGGCCGTCGAGCTTCCAGCGGGCGAGGCAGGCGGCGACGAGATCGTCGGCGACGACGAAATGCCCGCGCGGGGTCTCGACCAGCGCGTAGACGAACCGCGGATGCGCGTTCAGCGCCTGGTTCGCCGGAATCGTCCACGGCGTCGTCGTCCAGATCACCGCCGCGACCGGGCCGTCCGGCGCCTTCGCGAGCCCGAAGGCGCGCGCGAGCTTCGCGCGCTCCGCCGCGTCGACCAGCGGGAACGCGACGTCGATGGCGATGTCCTGCCGGTCCTCGTACTCGACCTCGGCCTCGGCGAGCGCGCTGCCGCAGTCGAAGCACCAGTTCACCGGCTTCAGCCCGCGGTACAGGAATCCCTTCTCGAGCAGCGTCCCGAGCGTGCGGATCTCGTCGGCCTCGTTGCCGTAGGCCATCGTCATGTAGGGACGGTCCCAGTCGCCCAGCACGCCCAGCCGCTGGAAATCCCCCTTCTGCAGCGCGATCTGCTCGTGCGCGTAGGCGCGGCAGAGCGCGAGCGTCTGCTCGACCGGCAGGTGCTTGCCGTGCGTCTTCTCGATCTGTACCTCGATCGGCATCCCGTGGCAGTCCCATCCCGGCACGTACGGCGCGTCGAACCCCGCGAGCGTGCGGCTCTTGACGATGACGTCCTTCAGGATCTTGTTGACCGCGTGCCCGATGTGGATCGCCGCGTTCGCGTACGGCGGGCCGTCGTGCAGCACGAAGCGCGGCCGGCCGGCGGAGGCGCGGCGAATCGCGCCGTAGACGTCCCGCTCCTGCCACTCGCGCACCCAGCCGGGCTCGCGCTTCGCCAGGTCGCCGCGCATCGGGAACGGCGTGTCCGGCAGGTTGAGCGTGGACTTCCAGTCGGGCTTCTTGGCGTCGGGCATGGGGTCAGGTCGCGGCGGGGCTCGTCGCGAAGTAGGCGCGCGCGGCGTCCGCGTCGGCGCGGATCTGGCGCGTGAGCGCGTCGAGGTCGGGATAGCGGGCCTCGTCGCGCAGCTTGTGCAGGAATTCGACGACGATGCGCCTGCCGTAGACCGCCTCGTCGAAATCGAAGACGAACACCTCGAGCAGCGGCCGGCCTGCGTCGTCGACCGTCGGGCGGACGCCGAGGCTCGCCACGCCGCGGCGCGGCGCGCCGAGGCCGTGGACGCGCACCGCGAAGATGCCCGCGAGAGGGGAGCGACGCTTGAGCGGCAGGTTGGCGGTCGGAAAGCCGAGCGTGCGGCCGAGCTTGCGTCCATGCACGACGTGCCCGCCGATCGCGTAGGGCCTTCCGAGCAGCCTCGTGGCACGCTCGAGGGCGCCGGCGGCGAGCGCCTCGCGCACGAGGGACGAGCTCGCGCGCTCGCCGTGCACCTCGACCGCCGCCATCGACTCGACGCTGAACGATTTCGCGTGCCGGCGCAGGAGCGCGAGGTCCCCGGCGCGCGCCCGGCCGTACCGGAAGTCCTCGCCGACCAGCACCCAGCGCGCGCCGAGGCGGCGCACGAGCACGTCGTCGACGAACGTGTCCGCGTCGAGCGACGCGAACGCGCGGTCGAAGCGCGCGACGTAGACGCGCTCGACGCCGAACGTCCGGAACGCGTCGAGCTTGCCGCGGAGCGTGGACAGCCGCGGCGGGGCGTTCTCCCGCGAGAAGAATTCGCGCGGATGCGGGTCGAACGTGAGCACCGCCGGCACGAGCGACAGGTCCTCCGCCGCCTCGGCGAGCCGTGCGAGCATCGCCTGGTGGCCGCGATGGACACCGTCGAAGTTCCCGACGGTCAGCGCGACCGGCAGGTCGGCGACCGCGGGCAGGCCGCGGATGAGACGCACGTGAGCTCGGGCGCCGCGCGGGATCGTCGCGGGGCGGAAGATGCCAAAGCTTTGAATTGTAGCGGAAATCCGCGGCGCCCGCTGGAACGCCCCGCCGCGCGCCTCAGCGCGTGACTTCGCGCCAGCCGCCCGGAACCCGCGGATGGTAGAGCGCGAGGCGGATCGGGCGCGCATCGAGCGCGGAGACGATGCGCGCGTAGCGCTCGAGCTGCGGGCGGTAGCGCTCGACCTCGGCGTCGAGGAACGCCGCCGCCTCGCTCCCTTCGTGCGTGCCGGTCTTGAAGTCGACGATCCAGCGCGCGCCGGCGTCCACGAACGTGCGGTCGAGCACGACATGCACGATGTCGCCGTCGATCACGCCGGCGAGCGCCCATTCGCTGCGCGCGTCCTCGTGCGCGGGGTCGAACAGCCAGCGGCCGCGCGGATCGCGCAGCGCGGCGGCCACCGTCGCGCGCACGTCCACGGCCTCCGCCGCCGCCTCGCCCGGCAGCGCGCCCTCCTCGATCAGCGTCGCCTGGATGCGCGGCGATTGTGCCGCGAGCGTTGCATCGTCCCAGCGAGCAAGCCCGTCCGCCGCGACCTGCGCGAGCAGCAGGTGCGCGACCACGCCGAGCCGCCGTGCCCGCTCGCGCGCCCAGTCGAACGGCGGCGCGGACTCGACGGTGCGCTGTGCCGACGCGTGGACGAGCGGCGCAGGCGCACTGTCCGGACGCCAGCCGGCAGGAAGCCGCTCGGTCGCGCGGGGCGCCGGGGCCGTCGGCGTCGCCTCCGGTCCGTCGCCTGGCGGCGGCGCCGAACCGAGCACCGAGCCGCCGAGCAGCCCGAGGATCGACGCCTTGCCCGGCTCCTTCCATGCGGCACCGCCGTCGTCGCGATCGCACACCGCGACGAGCGCGAGCCGGCGCTTGGCGCGCGTGCACGCGACATATGCGAGCCGCGCGAGCTCGTGCGCCTCCTCGCCCGTCCCGAGCGCGCGCAGGTAGGCGTACACGCCGTCGTGCTCGCCGCCCTTCGGCCGGGCGAGCCCGACCAGCAGGCCGTCGCGGCGCGTGCGCCAGCGCATCAGCGGCGCGTCGCTGCGCGTGCGGCCGCGCGCGAGCCCCGGCAGGATCACCGTGTCGAACTCGAGTCCCTTGGCCTTGTGCATCGTCATCACCTGCACGCGCGCCTCCTCGCCGGGCGGCGGCGACAGGCGCTGCTCGGCCAGTCGCGCGGTGAACGCGCTCCAGTCGGGCATGTCGCCCGCGCGCTCGTGGGCGGCGACGAGCGCGAGCACGTCGCCGACCGCGACGAGGTCGAGCGGCTCGTCCAACGTCGCCGGGCCCGCGAGCGCCAACCACGCCGCGCGAACGCGCTCGACGAGCGGCGCGTGCCCGTGCGTGCGGCGCGCCTCGCGGATCGCCGCGGCGCACGCTGCGAGCCGTGCGGCGCCGCCGGGAGACAACGTGCCGGGCGGATCGAGCACGACCTCCTCGATCGTCCGCGCGTGCGGGCCGCCGGCGGCCCGCACGATCGCGTGGAGATCGGCGAGCGAAAGGCCGCACCACGGCGCGCGCAGCACCGCGAGCCACGCGAGGCGGTCGTCCGGCTGTACGATCGCGTGCGCGAGGGCCACGACGTCGCGCACGGCAGGCCGGTCCGCCAGCACGTCGAGGTCGACCGCCGAGTACGGGATCGACGCGTCGCGCAATGCAGGCAGCAACGCGCCCAGGTGCGTGCGTGCACGAACGAGGATCGCGACGCTTCCGCCCGACGCGAGCCCTTCGCGGACGCGTGCGACGACCTTCGCGGCCTCCTCCTCGTCCGACCCGGCGACGTCGAGCGTCCACGCGCGACCGTCGTCCGCGGGCTCGACGGCGGCGGCCTCGGCAAAGGCGACGCGACCCTGCCACGGATCGTTCGTCGTGCCGAGCACGTCCGGGAACGTTGCGTTGGCCCAGTCGACCAGCCCGGCCTGCGAACGGAAGTTTCGCCGCAGTGCCAGGCGCTCGACCGCGACGCCTTCCACCACGCCCGACGCCTGCGCGTCGACGAACGCGCGCACCTCTGCACCGCGGAACCGGTAGATCGACTGCATCGGGTCGCCGACCGCGAACAGCGTGCGGCCGTCGCCTTCCGCCCACCCGGACACGAGACGCCGGATCAGTTCGAGGTGCGCGTACGACGTGTCCTGGAACTCGTCGACGAGCAGGTGATCGATCCGGAGGTCGAGGCGCAGCAACAGGTCGGTCGGCTCGTCGCCGTCGCCGAGCGCGGCGAGCGCGGCGAGCGTGGCCTTGGGGAAGTCCATCTCGCGCGCTTCGGCGAACACCGTTTCGAGGTGCGCCGCCAGCGTCGGGAGGAGCGACAGCAGCGCCTCGATGCGATCCCATTCCTCGTCCGTGTATCGGGTCGGCGGCAACGCGAGGATCGCCTTGAACGCCGGCACGAGACCCGCGGTCGCCCCGAGCGAGGCGAGCCACGCCTTGGCCGCCTTGGCGTCCGAACTGCGCGCCTCCTTTCCCGGGCCATCGCCGACGGGCGGAATGCCGGCCAGGCCGCTCGCACTCTTGCGCACGTCCTTTCCGTCCCTCGTCAACAGCCAACCGACGATCGCGCGCCAGTGGTCGAGATGCGCGGCGTCGACCGGCGGCGCTCCGCCCCGTTCGATGCACGCTTCGAGCGCGGCACGGAGCAAGGCGTCGGCGTCGCCGAGGTTCGGATGCGCGATCGCCGCGAAGCGGGCGAGCGGCGCGAAGTCGGCTTGCGCCAGCGTCCTGGATGCGAGGGCGAGCTCGCCCTCGACCTCGCGCGCGAGCGTCCGCTCGAGCACGTCGCGTACGGTGCCCGGCGCGTCGCGCACGAGCGTCAGCCACTGGTCGCGCTTCGCGAGCATCTCGGCGATCAGCGCCGCAAGCGCGTCCGCGTCGTTGTCCTGATGGTCGAGCAGCAGGCGCCACGGCCGGCTGCGGGGGTCCGCCGCCGCGATCGCCGCGCGCGCGGCGGCGAGGTGGAGCGGCCGCGCATCGTCGGTGAAGCGCGGCGCGGGCGGCAGCCCGCTCGCGAGCGGCGCCTGCAGCGCGATCGCCTGCGCGAGCGCGTCGATCGTCTGGATCGCGAGCCGCGACGGATGCTCGATCAGGTTCCAGCCTTCGCGCGCATCCTGGGCGAGCACCGCGCGCGCGAGCCTTCGCGTGAGCCGCTCGTGCGGGCGGAGCGCGCGCTCGTCGACACCGGGGTCGCCGGCCGCGACCAGCGCCCGCACGACGCGGTCGCGCATCTCGCCGGCTGCCTTGCGCGTGAACGTGATCGCGAGCACGCGTTCGGGCCGCTCCGCCGTACCGAGCAGCGCGAGCAGGCGCTGGATCAGGAGCTCGGTCTTGCCCGAACCGGCCGGCGCCTGCACGAGGAACGAGCGCGTGACGTCGAGCGCCCGGGCTCGCGCCGCGGCATCCTCCGCGAGCAGCGCCTCGTGGCGCCCGGGGCCGCTCACGCGTCCGCCTCCTCGCCGTCGGGTGTCCCGTCGCCGATGCGGCACAGCGGCTGCCGCGCGCAGTTGCGGCACACGGACGGCTCGCGCGGTGCCACCCGGGCCTCGCCGCGGGCGAACGCGTCGACGAGCCCTCGCGTCATCTCGCCCCACTCCGATTCGAGCGCGCGCCAGTCGACGACCGGGCTTGCGCGCTCGTTGTCGGGACGGACGGAGAAGCGCGCGCCTTCGTCCGCGTAGAGCCCGACGGCCTTCGACTCGCCGCGCTTCACCTTGCCCAGCACCGAGGCACGCACGGGCGCATCGGCGTGCGCGGCGCGCCAGGCGAGCGTGTAGAGCGCGACCTGCGTGGCTTCGGGGCGCTCGCCGCGCCAGCGCGCAATCGACGGGATCGCGCCGGTCTTGTAGTCGACGATCGCCACGCCGCCATCGGCGAGACGATCGACCCGGTCGAGCCGCAGGTCGAGCGCGAGCGGCCCGAGGTCGAGCGTCTCGTCGTGCTCGACGGCGCGGACCTCGAAGGCCGGCCGCCCGACCTCGACGGCGTCGAGCCAGCCGGCGAGCAATCGCGACAGGCGATCCGCCTCGAGCTCCCGCACGACGGCCGGCACGCGCTTCCAGCGGGCGCCGTCGATCGCGGCGATCGCATCGTTCGCGGCCCGCGAGCGCGCCTCGGCGTAGCGCTGCGGGTCCGCGGCGAGCGCAACGAGCGTCGCGTGATCGCGCGTCGCGCGCCAGAACGCCGCGAGTGCCGCGTGCACGAGCGTCCCTCGCTCCATCGCCGTGAGACCGACGACGGGCGACGGCCACGGGTCTGCCCGCCAGCGCTTCGCGGCCAGCGCCTGGAACGGGCAGTCACTCTGCGCGGCGACGACGCCGGACCCGCCCTTCGGACGCTCGTCCGCCGAGAGCGCCGGCGCGGCATCCTCGACCACGCGCTCGCGCGCCGGGCGCGTCGCGAACATCGCGTGGGCGGGCGTCGCGGGAACCGGCATCGCCACCGTTTCGCCTGCGGGAAACACTGCCGACGGCGCCGACGGTCGGTCGTCGAGCCGCGTCGCGTGGCTCACGACGACGTCGGGCGCAGCGCGGAGCAGCCACGACGCGACCTCGCGCGCGTAGGCGAGCTCGCGGCCGGCGTCGCTGCGCGGCACGCCGTGGTCGCGCTGCCAGCGAACCGGAAGCAGCGGATGCGGGCGCGGCGCGCGCGGCAGGGTCTCGTCGTTCATGCCCGCCACCCAGAGCGCGTCGAACGCGAGTCCGACGGCCTCGTAGAGCCCGAGGATCTGGATCGGCGCCTCGGGCGACTCCGGCTGGAACGGCGCCGCGGCGAGGACCTCCGCGAACGCCGCGATCGCCGCGTCGGCCGGAAGCTCGCCGCGGGCGCGCGTTGCGGTCACGACGTCGAGCGCGGCAAACGCCGCGAGGTGCGCGTCGAACGCACGCGACGCCTGGTGCTCGTCGCTCGCCAGCGGGCCGTCGCCCGGCCATCCGGACGCGGACAACGCCTCGCGCCACGCGTCGACCCAGCCGTGACGGGTTGCGCGGCGCATCCGCGTCGCGATCGAGCGCATCGCGGCGAAGCGTCGCGCGAGCCCGGGGTCGACCGGCTCCAGCGCGGCGATCGCGTCGCCGATCCGCACCGGATCGACGCCGCGCTCGAGCCAGCCGCGCTCGACGCTCGCGCGCGCCCGGCGCATCGGCCCCGCCGCGCCGGGGAGATGCGCGGAGCGCAGCAGCGCGGCGGCTCGGCCCGCCGAGAGCGAGGTCCACGCGAGCGCGACGAGGTCGAGCGCGGCGCCCGCGAGCGGCACCGAGTCGATCGCAGGTCCCAGGGAAACGTTCCACGCCTGGCTCGCGCCGTCGCCCGCCTCCGGAAGGCCGAGCACGTCGATGGCGCGCAGGCGCACGGCGGCGAGTCGCTGCGCGAGGTCGGGAACGACGATGCCGATGCGCATGCCGGGACGACGCAGGACCGCGGCACGGGCCCAGGCGAGCGCGCCGAGCAACTCGGCGTCGGCCGACGCGAACGCCGCGCGCCGCGGCCGTGCGGCGGGGGCAGCGAGCGTCGGGACCACGTCGACCGTTGCGCCGGCCTGCGCGAGCGCGTCGGCGACGCGCCGCTGCTGGGGCGTCAGCTCGAGGAATCCGGCCAGCGCGACACGACGCCCCTGCCACGACGGCATCGACGAGGCGGCCTGCACGATGCGATCCGGTGCCGAAGCGAGGTCGGTCGCGCGCTCCGCGTGGAGCGCGCCGAGGTAGCGTTCGGCCCAGCGGGCGAAAGCCGCAGGCTCGTCATCGCCGCCGGCCCACGCACGCCAGCTCTCGCCGCCGGCGCCGTAGGCGTGGACGTGCTCCCACGCTTCGGCAGCCGACCCGGCGAGCGCGGCGGCGTCGACGAACGGCGGCGCGTCGGCCTCGACCGCGGCGCGCCACAGCAAGGCGCTCGCATGCGGCGCCAGGCGGACGAGCGCGGGCAGCGCACCCGCGGCCGTCGCCTCGTCCGCCAGCGCGATCGACCATGCGGGCCACGGCAACACGTGCGCCGCGGGCCAGGCGAGGCGCCCCTGCGCGCGCTGGTCGCGATCGTGATCGGCGACGAGTTGACGCGCGAGCCGCCGATTGGGCGTGACGATCGTCGCGCCCGCGGCGAGCGCGCCTGTGAGCGCGTCGGTCATGGTGTTCGAGACAAACGCGCCGGAGGCGTCCGGCGCGGTCGACGGGAGATTGCGGCGACTCTACCAGCGATGCGGGCTCAGGGGATGAGCCAGCGGAGCCTCCGCGTGGGCCGGGCTGGCGTGCCGGGCACCACAGTGCCGATGCGGCGGATCAGTCGTCGCCGCCGCGCAGCGAGCCGATCGAAGCGGGCGCCGATGCGATGCCGCCGACGCGCGGCATCGTGGGCGGCGTCGCGGCGCCGATCGCGCCGATCAGCGCGTCGGCACGCTGCGTGTCCGGACGCCGTCCGCCCAGCTTGTATTCTCCGCACCAGTCCTCGTCCCGGACGGTCGGCCAGACGCCCTCGATCATGTAGGTCTTGGGGTTGATCGGCGAGAGCGAGGGCGCGTGACGGCGGCACTGGCCGGCGTGCGCCGACTTGCCGCCGGCGGAGGGGTTGCGATCGAAGTACTGGCAGTTGAGGCAGCGGTCCACGGTTCATGTCCTGAGGTCTGGCGACGGCACGAAGCGCGTCGCGCGGGTCGTGAAATCTCGGTCGTCGTTGTCCTACCTTGCCTTCGTCCGTGTTCGCCCGCCTTCGGCCATCCGGTCGACCGCCCTTCGGCGCCTCGTTCAGTGGCGCACCAGCGGCAGGTATCCGGAAGGCACGGGGCGCGACGGGCGCGCGCCGCGAGCAACGGTCCTCGTTGCCCTGCCCGCCCGGGCGCATCCGCAGCCGTGCGGGGTTCGTGCCCGCTGCGACGGAGTGGCCGCGCGCGACCGCGGCCGACACGAACGCATGTCGCCCGGTCGCCCCGATGGCCGGCGCCGCCGTGCGCGAATCGAAGAAAAGTCGGTCGCCGACCGCATCGCTGTGTTGGCAGGCGTGAATCCGATACCGGCGACCGAAAAAGGTTGGCGCCGGACTCAGGCGGCCAGCTGGTTCGCGACGACCCGCAACGCCGCCGGGACGTCCTGCGCGTGACGCGGGAGCCTGGCGGCCTGCGCATCGAGCCAGATCTTGAGCTCCTCGTCCGCGACCGCGGCCTCGCGTGCCAGCTGCTCGTCGTAAGCGCGGCGCGCGTCGGGGTCGGAGAGCGTGCGGTACGCGGCATGGATCATGCGCACGAGGCCGGAGAGATCCTGGCCGGCGTCGGTGGACCCGAACTGGAAACGCTGCAGCACCTGGGCATACGCGGCCTCGATGCGCGTCGTCGACGCGCCGGGTGCGAGATCGAGATAGTCGTAGTGCGTGTAGTTCACAACGTTCTCCTGTCGGGTTCGCGGGTTGTCCGCTGTTACCGACGGGAGAGCAGCAAGCGTGCCACGCTCGGGCGCCCCCTGATGAGGGTAAGCGCAAGTGGCTGATTTTTCGACCTTTGTCGACGATCGACCCGACGAGCGGTCGATCGCGACGGCGTCCGGCCGCGCGCTGCGCCGCCGCTCGCGCCACCCGCGCGTCAGAGCATGGCGAGCGGCGTCCGCCGTTTCGGGGCAGGGAACGCGCACGCGATCGCCGCGGCGGTCGCCGGCGCGATCGTGACCCCGGCGGCCGCGACGATCGCCTCCTGGTGTTCGCGACGCGCCGCCTTCGGGATCGCAATGACGTTGTCATTGGCGAGCACCCATGCGAGCGCGAGCGTCGCCGGCGCGATGCCGGCATCGCGTGCGATGCGCGCGAGCGCCGGGTTCGCCGGCAGGCGCCCTTCATCGAACGGCGAGTACGCCATCACGGGCATCGGCCACGCGCGACAGCGCGGGAGCGCGCCGCGCTCGATGCCCCGCTCGCCCAGGTGGAACAGCACCTGGTTCGCGGCGCAACCGCTACCGTGCGCAAGTCCGGCGAGTTCGTCGAGATCGTCGACGTCGAAGTTCGACACGCCCCAGCGCGCGATCTTGCCGTCTCGCTTCAGCCGCTCGAACGCCTCGACCGTCTCGGCGAGCGGTACCGTGCCGCGCCAATGCAGCAGATAGAGGTCGATCCGGTCGATCGCGAGTCGTGCGAGGCTCCTTTCGCACGCCGCGACTGCCGCGCGCCGTCCCGCATGCTGCGGGTGCACCTTGGAGACGACAAAGACGCCGTCGCGCCGCCCGGCGATCGCCCGGCCAACGACCGCCTCGGCGCCACCGTCGCCGTACATCTCGGCGGTGTCGATCAGCGTGAGCCCGAGGTCCAGGCCACGCCGCAGTGCGTCGGCCTCGGCGGCGCGCGCTCCGGGCCGCTCGCCCATGCGCCACGTGCCCTGCCCGAGCGCGGGCACGTGCGTCCCGTCGGCGAGCCTCACCCGGGGAATGCTCGGCATGCCGGGAGCGTAACCCATTGCATCGCGCGAGGCGCATACAATGGACACTCCGCCCGAGGCACTTCGATGGCCCCCGACGCCGACCCGGGCGGCCGCCGCGTCGTTCGCGGCGCCTGCCCGCACGACTGTCCCGACACCTGCGCGCTGCTCGTGACGGTCGAGCACGGCCGCGCGGTCTCGGTGCGCGGCGCCCCGGACCACCCGCCGACGCAGGGCACGCTGTGCACGAAGGTCGGGCGCTACCTCGACCGCACCTACTCGCCGGACCGCGTGCTCCATCCGATGCGGCGCGTCGGGCCCAAGGGGCGCGGCGAGTTCACGCGCATCTCCTGGGACGAGGCGATCGCGACGATCGTCGCACGCTTCCGCGAGCTCGCCGCATCGCCCGAGGGCCCGCAGACGATCCTGCCCTACTCGTACGCGGGCAACATGGGCCTCCTGCAGTACGGGTCGATGGACCGCCGGTTCTTCCATCGCCTCGGCGCATCCCTCCTCGATCGCACGATCTGCGCGACCGCCGGCAAGGCTGGCTGGACCGGCGTCGTCGGCGCCGCGGTCGGCATGGACGTCGAGGCCTGCGTCGACAGCAGGCTCATCGTGATCTGGGGCAGCAACGCGATCGCGTCGAACCTGCACTTCTGGACGCGCGCCCAGGAGGCGAAGCGGCACGGCGCGCGCCTGGTCGCGATCGACCCGCTGCGCAGCGACACGGCCGCGAAGTGCCACGAGCACATCGCGCCGATGCCGGGGACCGACGCCGCGCTCGCGTTCGGCGTGATGCACGCGCTGATCCGCGACGGGCTCGTCGACCGCGATTACGTCGAGCGCCACACGCTGGGCTACGACGCGCTGGCGGCGCGCGCCGCCGAGTGGCCTCCGGAGCGCGCAGCCGCCGTCTGTCGCGTCCCCGTCGCGCAGGTCGAGCGCCTCGCGCGCGACCTGGGAACGATCCGGCCGGCGGCGATTCGCGTCAACTACGGCATGCAGCGTCACGCCGGCGGAGGCAACGCGGTGCGCGCGGTCGCCTGCCTGCCCGCGCTGGTCGGGGCATGGCGCGACCGCGCGGGCGGCGCCCTGCTCTCGTCGTCGGGCAGCTACCCGGTCGATTCCGCCGCCCTCGAGCGCCCGGACCTGATCCGCGGCGCGCCGCGCACGGTCAACATGTCGACGATCGGCGACGCGCTCCACGACGCCGATCCGCCGATCCGGGCGATCTTCGTCTACAACAGCAACCCGGTGGCCGTCGCGCCCGAGTCCGCGAAGGTCGTGCGGGGCTTCGCGCGCGAGGACCTCTTCGTCGTCGTGCACGACCTCTTTCGCACCGACACCGCCGACTACGCCGACCTGCTCCTGCCGGCGACGTCCCAGCTCGAGCACCTCGACGTCCACAGCTCGTACGGCCACCTGCACGTGCAGGCGAACAACCCTTCGATCGCGCCGCTGGGCGAGGCGCTGCCCAACACCGAGCTGTTCCGCCGGCTCGCCGCGGCGATGGGCTTCGACGAGCCGTGCTTCCGCGACAGTGACGACGACATTGCGCGCGCCGCGTTCCGCGCGGACGACCCGCGCATCGCCGGCTGGGACTGGGAGGCGGTCAAGCGCGACGGTTTCCGGCGCCTCTCGTTGCCCGAGCGCCACGCGCCGTTCGCGCACGGCGGGTTCCCGACGCCGTCGGGCAAGTGCGAGTTCGAAAGCGCGTCGCTCGCGGCCGCGGGTCACGATGCGCTGCCCTCGGTGATCCTTCCGCGCGAGTCGCCGGACACGAATCCGGCGCTCGCCGCGCGCTATCCGCTCGCGTTCATCTCGCCGCCGGCGCGCAATTTCCTCAACTCGTCGTTCGCGAACCTGCCGGCGTTCGTCGCCGAGGAGCGCGGCCCGCGACTGCTGATCCATCCCGACGACGCCGCGCCGCGCGCCATCGCCTCCGGCGACGCCGTGCGCATCCACAACGACCGCGGCGCGTTTGGCGCGACGGCCGAGGTCACCGACCGGGCGCGTCCCGGCGTCGCCGTCGCGCCGTCGGTCTGGTGGCGCAAGCTCTCGCCCGGCGGCGAGAACGCCAACGCGGTGACCGCGCAGGCGCTGACGGATCTCGGACGCGCGGCCACGTTCTACGACTGCCTCGTCGAGGTGACCCGCATGGAGTCCGTCCGGTGAGCGGCGCCGCGCCGTTCCCCGCCCGCGGGGCGGCGACGTCGGACCGCCTCGCGGCGCTGATCGCCGCGTCGTCCGATGCGCTCGCGAGCGACGCAAGGAGCGCTGCACGCCTCGCGGCCGAGGCCTCCGCCCTCGCGACCGCCGCGTCCGACCCCGGCGCCCGGGCGCGGGCCCGCTACCTCGCGGGACGCGCCGCGGAGCTCGCCCTGGACGAGACCGGCGCGCTCGAGGCCTACCGCGAGGCGCTCGCGGGATTCCAGGCGACGCACGACGAGCCCGGCCGCGCCGATGCCCTGCGCGGGATCGGCCAGGTCTACGGCACGCTGGGCGACGCGCCGCAGGCGCTCGCTCATCTGCTGCGCGCGCTCGCGATCGCCGAGGCCGCGGGCGACGCGCGCGCGCAGGCCGCCGCGATGCGCACGATCGGCGTCGTGCACTCGCGCGCGGGCCGTCCGAAGGACGGCCTCGAATGGTACCGGCGCAGCCTCGCCCTTCCGGGCGCCGACGCGGATCCGCTCGAGCGCGCGCGCACGCTCGACAGCATCGGCATCAACCTGAGGTACCTCGGGCGCTTCGACGAATCGCTCGCGACGCTCGAGTCGGCGCTCGCGGCGTTCCGTGACGCGGGCGACATGATCGGGCAGGCGGGCGCGCTCACCAGCCTCGGCGCGACTCTCGAGCGCATGGGCAGGCTCGACGACGCGGAGCGCAAGCTGCGCGAGGCGCTCGATCGTTCGTCGGCCGCCGGCTACGGCGAGGGCGTGGTCAACGCTTCGCTGGCGCTGGGCCGCGTGTGCGACCGGACCGCGCGCGCGGACGAGGCGCGCTCGCATCTCTCGTCCGCGCTCGACGCGGCGCAGCGCCACGGATTGCGGACCAGCGAAATGCAGGCGCACGACGCGCTCGCCGACCTGCACGAGCGCTGCGGCGCGACGGCGCAGGCGGTGAGGCACCTGCGCCTGGCCCGCCAGATCGAGCGCGCGCTGCTCTCGGAAGCGTCCGACCGCCGCCTCAAGGTCCTGTCGATCCGCTATCAGGTCACCGCGGCGCAGCGCGAAGCCGAGCTGTTGCGCGCGAAGCAGGACGAGCTCGCGAAGGCCAACGCCCGCCTCGCGGCGCTCAACCTCGACCTGGCGGCCTCCGACGCGCAGAAGTCGCGCCTGGTCGTCGAGCTGGAGCGCCAGACGCGCGAAGACAGCCTGACCGGGCTCGCGAACCGCCGCCGGCTCGAACAGCGGCTCTCCGACGAATTCGACCGCGCCGTGCGCTACAGCCGCCCGCTCGCGGTGGCGATCGTCGACATCGACCACTTCAAGGACGTCAACGACCGCTGGTCGCACGCGACGGGCGACACGGTGCTCAAGGCCGTCGCCAACGTCCTCGCGGGCCAGATGCGCCACACCGACCTCGTCGCGCGCTACGGCGGCGAGGAGTTCGTGATGCTGCTCGTCGAGACGGGGGCGGACGCCGCGGCGGCGGCCTGCGAGAAGGTGCGCGCCGCGGTCGCGGGCCGCGACTGGTCCGGGTTCGCGCCCGGGCTCGCAATCACCGTCAGCATCGGCTGGTGCGCGGACACGACGCTCGCGAGCCCCGACGCGATGCTGCGGGCCGCGGATGCCGCGATGTACCGCGCGAAGGCGGCGGGCCGCAATCGGGTGGCGGGGTCGGGTTTGGGGTCAGAGCTGTAATTCTTCTCGCGAAGGGGCTACGAGCAACCGTCGTCGCCGAAAGAAGAATTACAGCTCTGACCCCAAACCCACACCCGCGAGCTACATCTTGCGAACCAGCCCGACCATCACGCCGAATACCTCGAGCGCCCCTTCGGGCCGGATCGGCGCATAGGCCTTGTTCTCTGCGCGCAGGATGAACTGGCCGCGGTCGACGTCGAGGCGCTTCAGCGTGAACTGTCCGTCGACGATCGCCACGACGATGTCGCCCTTCTTCGCAGTCGGCTGCTTCTCGACGACGACGAGATCGCCCTCGAGGATGCCGGCGTCGACCATCGAATCGCCCTTGACGCGCACGAGCACCGTCTGCGACGGGCGCTCGATCAGGTAGTCGTCGATCGTGAGCGCGTCGGCGTCCGCGTCGTCGACACGCTCCGGCAGCCCTGCGCGAACCGGCGCGCCCGCGAGCGGCCGGGCGAAGAACCGGCGCGTCGGCGCGAGCCTGCGGTCCGGCGTCGACTCGAGGAAGCCCGCGAGCTTCAGCCGGGCCACCAGGGCGGCGACCGACGACTTCGACTTGAGCCCGAGCAGTTCGCCGATCGACGCATACGACGGCAGCGCCCGATGGCGCGCGTAGTAATCCTGCAGCGACTGCAGGTAGGAACGATCGTTCGACATGATGGTACGATAACGAACGATCGTTCGCCCGTCAACCCCCGGGATCGGACACCTTGCCAGGCGCCGGGGCCGAACCCCGAACCGGACGCCGTTCCCGCGTGAAGCTCTTCGCCCCCGCCCTCGCCTTCGTCGATCTGGAGACCACCGGCACGCGGGCCGCGTTCGACCGGGTGACCGAGATCGGCGTCGTCCGCGTCGACACCGATCCCGCGGGCGGTCCGCCCCGCGTGGACGAATGGTCGTCGCTCGTCGACCCCGGCGTGCCGATTCCGGCCGCCATCCAGGCCCTCACCGGCATCACGGACGCGATGGTGCGCGGCGCGCCCGCGTTCGCCTCTCTGGCGCGCGACGTGGCCGAGCGGCTGGACGGATGCCTGTTCGTCGCGCACAACGCGCGCTTCGACTTCGGCTTCCTCAAGCACGAGTTCGCGCGCGTCGGGACGGCGTTCTCGCCGCGCGTGCTGTGCACCGTGCGCCTGTCGCGCAGACTCGATCCGGAAGCGTCGAGCCATGGACTCGACGCGGTGATCGCGCGCCACGGGCTCGATCCCGGCGCGCGCCACCGCGCGCTCGGCGACGCGCGCGCGCTGTGGCTGTTCGTGCGCAAGCTCTATGCGAGCCTGCCCGCCGCCGACATCGAGGTGGCCGTGAAGCGCCTGCTCAGAATCCCGAGCCTTCCGCCGCAACTCGCGCCCGACGCGCTCGACGCGATCCCCGATGCGCCCGGCGTCTACCTGTTCTACGGCGACAACCCGCTGCCGCTCTACGTCGGCAAGAGCATCCACCTGCGCGACCGCGTCGCCGCGCACTTCTGCTCGGACTGGCAGCACGAGACCGACCTGCGTCTCTCCGCCGAGATCCGCCGCATCGAGGTCGAGACCACGGCCGGCGAGCTGGGCGCGCTGCTGCGCGAAGCCGCGCTGGTCAAGTCTGCGCTTCCTGCGCACAATCGCGCACTGCGGCGCAAGCAGGACGCCGGCGTGATGACGATCGGCGACGACGGGCGGCCCGCGTTCGTGCGCGCGGACGACGTCGACCCGGCGTCCGTTCCCGGCGCATGGGGACCGTACTCGTCGAAGCGGGCGATGCGCGCGGCGCTGCAGTCGCTCGCCGCCGAGCACCGGCTGTGCTGGACGCGGCTCGGGCTCGAGCGACGGGACGGTCCCTGCTTCGCGCGCCAGTTGCGGCGTTGCGAAGGGGCGTGCGTCGGCGCGGAGCCGGCGGACGCTCACGACGCAAGGCTTCGTGACGCGATCGCCGCGGAGGCGATTCCCTCATGGCCGTGGGAGGGACCTGCGCTCGTGCGTGAAGCCTCGCCCGACGGTTCGCGCACCGACGTGCATGTCGTGCGCGACTGGCACTGGATCGGCACGGCCCGCGACGAAGGCGAGCTCGGCATGATTCTCGACGCGCCGGTGCGCCCGTCGTTCGACCTCGACGTCAGCCGGCTGCTGCTCAAGCTCTACGCGAGGTCGCCAGGTTCGTTCCTGCCGGCACCCGCGCGTGGGCGCGACGCGCCGACCGCGTGCTGATCGGTCATCCGCCGATGCGCTCCGCGAAGGCCGTCGGTGCCGGCAGGGCGAGCAGCATCCGGAGCTCCGCCAGCGTCGCGTCGAGCTCGTAGGCAAGCGGCGGCGCAATCGCGTCACGCACCGCGTGCAGGCATGCGTCGTAATACGCGACGATGTCGCCGGCCGGCGCGTTGAACTTGAGCATCGCGGCCGGTCCCTGCACGCGAACGTCCGCGACCGTGCAGCGCAGGTTGTGCAGCTTGTCCGCCGCGGCGATGAGCTTCGCCTCGGGGACGGCGCGGGCAAGCCTCGCGAGGTACGCGGCCTTGCGCCGCGCCCACGGAGGCTTGGGCGGCTCCACGCAGTCGCTCACCGCGAGCACC
Organism: Burkholderiales bacterium; assembly: GCA_905339295.1. Classification (GTDB taxonomy): domain Bacteria; phylum Pseudomonadota; class Gammaproteobacteria; order Burkholderiales; family Casimicrobiaceae; genus VBCG01. The sequence continues at coordinate 44,577 of CAJPFI010000033.1, read as the reverse complement.
AGGCCGGCAACGCGCTTGCCGTAACGCTCGTCGATCAGCGCGAGGATCCGGCGGCCGCCCTGGTCTTCCACGGCGTCGTGGAGGATCGCGGCGATCGCGGCGTCCTCGTCCCCGCCGAAGTCGAGGACGGTGGCGGTCACCGCCATCAGGTGCGCGAAATACGGAACGTCGTTCCCCTTGCGCCGCTGACCGTTGTGCAGCGTGAGCGCGAAGGACACGGCGAATCCGAAGCGTTGCGTCAGGTCGGTGCGCGGTGCGCTGGACATGGGACCTCCGGCGGCCCCGCCTGCGCCCGGACGCACGCGATCGAAGTCCGGCGGTGCGCGTACGAGGGGCCACGAGCGTCCCGCACACCGGTCCGCTAATCGCTGAAGTGCGCGTGAACCCGCGCGGAAGGCTTGCAGAGCGGCGCGCTACGCCGCCGTGGCGCCGGGCTCCGGAACCGAACGGTTCCGCGTCCATCCCGACGAGTTCATGATCGCACAGCCGCCGCCGCAGCGCCATGTCCGCGGCGCGCTTCGACCCTCGCGTCAGCGTTCCTGTTGCGCGTGTGCAACGATCGCATGCGCGACGCACGCGTTGAGCTTCTTCGCATACGGCACGTGCAGGAACTCGTTCGGTCCGTGCGCGTTCGACTTCGGTCCCAGCACGCCGGTGATCAGGAACTGCGCCGCCGGGAACTTCGCCCCGAGCATTCCCATGAACGGAATCGTGCCGCCCTCGCCCAGCGCGCCCGCCGGCTGCGCGTAGACCGCGCGTGAAGCGCGGTCGAGCGCGGCCGCGAGCCATGCGGCGGTCGGCGGCGCATTCCAGCCGGTCGCCGCGTGATCCGGCTCGAAGCGCACCGTCGCGCCGTGGGGCGGATCGGCCTCGAGCAACCTCGCCAATGCGGCCGTCGCGGCGTCCCCGTCGATCGTCGGCGGCAGGCGCAGCGACAGGCGCAGGCGCGTCTTCGGCCGCAGCACGTTGCCGGCGCTCGCGATCGGCGGCAGTCCGTCTGCGCCGATGACCGACAGCGCGGGGCGCCACGTGCGGTTCAGGACGGCCTCGACGCGGCCGTCGATCTTCGACCCGTCGACCGTCGGCCGCGTGCGCCCCGCCCACGGAAAGCGTGCGAGCATCGACTCGCCGAGGATCGTCGCGGCGACGGCGGCCTGCGCGACGCGCTCGTCGGGAATCGGCGCGTGGAACGCGGCCGGCAGGATGCGCCCGGTCGCGCCGTCCTCCAGCCGGTCGAGAAGCCGGCGTGCGATGCGGAACGACGACGGCACGACGCCGGAGGCGTCGCCCGAGTGCACGCCCTCGGTCAGCACCTCGACCTCGAGCGTGCCGGCCGCGATGCCGCGCAGCGACGTCGTCGCCCACAGCCGTTCGTAGTCGCCCGCGCCCGAATCGAGTCCGATCACGAAGTCGACGCCACCCATGCGCGGCCCGAGCGCCTCGAGGTAGGCCGGCAGGTCGTAGCTTCCGGACTCCTCGCAGGTCTCGATCAGCCCGACGCATCGCGCGTGCGGCAGTCGCTGCGCATCGAGCGCCGCCAATGCGGCGATCGACGCGTAGACCGCGTAGCCGTCGTCCGCGCCGCCGCGTCCGTAGAGCCTGCCGTTCTCGTAGCGGGGCGTCCACGGGCCGAAACCTTCGGGCCACCCGGTCATCTCGGGCTGCTTGTCGAGATGGCCGTACAGAAGCACCGTGCGATCACCCGCGGCGCTTCCGCTCGCGGGCACGTCGAAGTAAAGCACCGGCGTGCGACCCGGCAGGCGCACGATCTCGACCGCGAGGCCGGCCACCGGTTGCGCGCGCACCCAGCGCTCGGCGTCGCGGATCACGCGCTCGATGTGACCGTGCGCTTCCCAGTCGGCGTCGAAGTGCGGCGACTTCGCCGGCACGCGGATGTAGTCGGTCAGCGCGGCGACGATCTCCGCGTCCCAGTGCGCGGCGATGCGCTGCGCGAGCGCGGCGAGGTCGGTCATCGGAGCGGTTCCTTCGGGCGTTTCAGGCCTCGAGGAGGCCGGTGTAGGCGAAGCGATCGAGGAAGTGGTCGACAATCGCGGTCGCATCCGGCCGCGATCCCACGACGGCCGCGAGCGCCCCCCGGTCGCGCGATCCGTCGGCGGCGGCCAGGACGGCGCGGGCGTCCGGCTCGTCGAGACGCACACCCTCGTGTCTCAGGTTGGTGACGACGGCCGAGCGCCCGGCCTGCCATCGGGCGACCGCATACGCGCGGGGGCGCTCGGATACGCGCGTCGCGATGCCCAGCGGAACGGTGTGCAGCTCGACGGCGCCCGAGAAGCAGCTGCGCAGGATGCGTCCCGGCGCGTCGCTCGCCGGCGTGCCGCGCTCGACCAGCGCCGCCGCGAGCTCGGCGCCGGTCATGGTGGCCGGGTAGCGGTCCACGAGGACCGACGCGACGGCATCCTCGATGGCGCGCGCATCCCGTGTCGCGACTTCCTGGACGACGCCGGTGACCGCTGCGAAGTGGAGCCCGGGGATCGCCGCCGCCGTGAGACGCGCGCGCGCGATCGTTTCGGCCGGCGCCAGGATCGACTGCCGGAAGCGCCGCAGCCGCGCGAAATCGAGGTACTGCTCGCGCGAGAGCGGATCCGCGGCCACGAGCAGCGACTGCATGGCGGGCGGAAGGCCGCCCGCGCCCATCGTCCCCAGCTCCGCCTCGGCGAGGAAGCCCAGCCCGTGCGAACCGGCATGACGCACGAAGGCGGAGAAGTACACGGGAAAGTTCACGCCGGAAGCGTCGTCGTGGTAGAGCGAGCTGTCGGGGCGCTCGTCATCGTCCGCGAATTCCCTCGCGAGGTGCGCGGCCATGCCGCCGGCCGCGCTCCAGGCCTCCGCGAGGTCCCGGCGAATGCGCCGCGCGCCGTCGATGCGCTCGCGCGCGGTCGTGGCGCCCGCGGTCTCGAGCCTGATCGCGTCCCATGCGATGCGCCGCAGGTGGCACCCGGGCAGCACGTTGTAGCTGACGTACACGAGCCCGCCCGGCGCGAGACGGCCGCGCGCGAGCGCGACGAACGCGTCGCGCACGTCGTCGGGCACCCATGAGTAGAAGCCGTGCCCGATGATGTAGTCGAACGTTCCGAGCGAGCGTGCGACCTCGCGCAGGTCGCCCTCGACGAGATCGACGTTCCCGACGCGGAGCGCGTCCGCCATCTCCCGCGCGCGCCCCATCAGGAGCGACGAATAGTCGGTCGCGACGAACCGCGCGCCCGGCATCCGCGTGGCCATCGGCAGGATGTTCGCGCCGTCTCCGCACCCGACTTCGAGCACGCGCGCCGTCGCGGGATCCGGCGGCGAGAGCCCGAACAACGTCGCGATCGCCGCGAGCCGGTCCGGCAGGCTGTAGGGGTTCGGCCGTCCGACGTAGGCGACGTCCTCGTAGGCCGCCTTGAGGCTCTCGTGGATCGACGGCGTCATCGCCTGGGCCTCGCGCGCCTCATTCCTCGATCAGCCCGATCTTCGCGAAGTGCGCGACGTAGTCGTCGAGCAACCGCGGCGGATTCGGGCTGTCGGGGACCCACGCCGCGAGCTCCGACGCGAGCTCCGCGCGCGTGCGGGTACCGTCGACGAGCGGCAGCAGGCGACGCTGCACGGGATCGGAGAAGTCGACGCCTTCGTGCCTCAGGTTGACGACGAACGCGTGGCGCGACGCCTGCCAGCGCGCGGGCGCAAACGCGCGCGGCTTCGCGCCCGCCGTTCGCAGGATGCGAACGGGCCGGGCGAACGGGACGATGGCGCCCGCATGGCAGGCGTTCAGCAGCATGAGCAACGCGCTGGCCGGCGCCGCGAGCAGCGAGCCCGGGTCGCTTCGCGCGATGATCCACGAGACCGCCTCGGACACCGGCACCGTGGCCGGGTGCAGGTCGACGAGACGATCGATCAGCATCCGCTGCGCCGCGGCGGGCGTCCGGTCGCTCGCGGCCGGCGCACGCGGGAGCGACGCGTGGCGCTCGGCGCTGTCGTTGGACGCGGCGACGTGCATCGGGGCGAGCCGCTCCGGCGCGGGCGGCGTGGGCGTGCCGCGCTCCCGGTGAACGAACAGCGATTCCCGGTACCGCCGCAGGCGCAGGTGGTCGACGACGTGCTCGCGCGTCAGCCTGTCGACGCCGGCGAGCCACGCGTTCATCGCCCCGCCATACGCGGGCGCCGGGTGCCGGTAGAGATCGGCGTCGGCGAGCCAGGCGAGACCGTGCGACCCGGCTTCGGCGACGATCTCGCGCAAATGCACCGGGTGATTCACCACGGCGAGGTCGTCGTGAAGCAGCGCGAAGTCCGCGCGCGCGGCGATCTCGCGAAACTCCTCGGCGAGGGCGCGTGCCGCGCCCGGCAGTTGCGCCATCGCGTCGGCCATCAGGCGGGCCATCGAGCGCGCTTCGGCGATCCTGCGCGCGGGATCGTCGATGCCGGCGACGTGCGGCCGCAGCAGGCTCCACGCGACGCCGCGCAGCGCGCAACCCGGCATCACGTTGTGGCTCACGAACGCGATGCCGTCGGGTTCGAGCCGCGACCGCAACGTGGCGAACATCGCCTCGCGGACCTCCGCGGGCACCCACGAATAGAAGCCGTGCGCGACGACATAGTCGAACCTGCCGATGTCGCCGGGCAGGTCGCGCAGGTCGGCGGCGTGGAACGCGATGTTGCCGAGCGCCAGGTCCGCGGCCATCGCGCGCGCCTCCGCCACGGCGCCGGTCGCGATGTCGATGCCCACGAACCGTGCGGACGGCGAGGCCGCGGCCATCGGCACCAGGTTGCCGCCGTCGCCGCACGCCACCTCGAGCACGCGTGCCGTCGAGGGATCCGGCGCCTCGAGACCCATCAGCCTCGCCATGGTCGCCAGGCGCACCGGCGTGCTCGTCGGGCACGGACGGCTCTCGTAGCGGAAGCCCTCGTAGGCCTCCTTGATCGCGGCATCGATCGCGCCGCGCGATCCCGCGGCCGGCGTGGCGTTCTGGTTCGGCGTCACGTTGGGTCGTGCAAGATGCGCGCGCGGGCCGGGCAGAATCCCGCCGGCGCTTGCCGCGCCGGCGAGCCTCGCGGGCATGGCGTCCCCACGGGGATTCGAACCCCGGTTACCGCCGTGAAAGGGCGATGTCCTAGGCCTCTAGACGATGGGGACCCGGATGCTGTTTCGACGCCGCCGCCGACCCCGATTGCGCGTCATCGCCGCGCAAGCGGGTTGGAGCGTCCTGTGGTGGAGGTAAGCGGGATCGAACCGCTGACCTCTTGCATGCCATGCAAGCGCTCTCCCAGCTGAGCTATACCCCCACGGCGAATCGATAATTATACGCACGGGCGGCGGGCCGTGCAATTGCGCCGGGCGTCCTCGCCCGCGTCCGCGGGCAGCGCGCGACGATGCGTTATGATCCCGGCCCGCCCCACCCCCGGCCGCCGCCACGGCCGTCGCGACGCCGTGCCGCTTCCCGATCCCGCCCGCGCCAGCCTTCCCGACCTCGCCGGCCGAGTGGTTCTCGTGACCGGGGCGACCGGCGGCCTCGGCGCCCCGATCGCCCGCGCGTGCGCCGCGCAGGGCGCGACCGTCGTGGTGCACGGCCGGATCGTCGCGAAGCTCGAGTCGCTCTACGACGAGATCGTCGCGGCCGGCCATCCCGAGCCGGTGATCCTGCCGCTCGACTTCGCGAAAGCCGAGGCATCGGACTTCGGCAACATCGCCGGGGCGCTCGAATCGCAGTTCAATGGCCTGGACGGCCTCGTGCACACGGCGGCGATGCTGGGCTCGCTCGGGCCGCTCGAGCACCAGTCGTACGACGCGTGGCTGTCGTTGCTTCGGGTGAACATCGCCGCGCCGATGGGCCTCACGCGCGCGCTCGTCCCGCTGCTGTCGCAGGCCCGAGACGCATCGGTGACGTTCACGCTGGACGACCGCGGGCTCGCTCCGCGCGCCTACTGGGGCGGCTACGGCGTGACCAAGGCCGGCGTCGCCGCGCTGGCGCGCGAGCTCGCCGACGAGTGGGAGTCGCGCGCCAACCTGCGCGTCAACGCGATCGTGCCCGGCCCGATCCACTCGCCGATGCGCGGGCGCACGCACCCGGGCGAGGACCGCACCCGCCTGCCGGCACCCGAGGCGCTCGTCCCGCTCTACCTCCATCTCCTGTCCGGCCAGGCCAAGGCCGACAGTGCCGCGATCATCGACGCGCGTGCCTGGCTCGCGGGAACGCCGGCCCGGTCGTCTCTCGTCGCGCCGCGCGATGCGTAGCGCAGCAACACGCGCAACTCGCGGTGGGCGGCGGCGCCCACTCGGTCCACCGGCACCGCCTCGACGCGGGTTCGACGCTCGCCGTCGACGCGCCAGGCGACCGCGGCGAACCATGGCAGCACGACCGAGCCGCGCGCGAGCGCACCTTCCGTCGCCCTCCCGTCGCGGCGCAGCGCCACGAGCGAGCCGTCCGATCTCATGACGAGCCCCGCGAGCGCGTGGTCGAGCCCGCGCAACGCGCGGGCGCCGAGCGCGACGACGAGCAGGCCGACCGCAAGCGCGAGCGGCGCGTCCACCGGCACGACGGCGACGAGCGCCAGCGTCGCGGCGTGCGACACGAGCACGAACGCGCGCATCGCGGAGGATCGGGCGAAATCGAAGCGGCGGGAGACCACGCGGCGCATGGCCCGAGGGGACCACGCCACTCACGCTCCGCGCCATCGGCCGTCCGGACGAGGCCCCGCCGTCGCTACATGCCCGGCGCGCGCTCCACCACCGGCGCGTGCTTCGCGAGCTTGAGCCAGGTCTCGACGACCGTGTCCGGGTTGAGCGACATGCTCTCGATCCTGCGGTCGACCAGCCATTCGGCGAGGTCGGGGTGGTCCGAGGGCCCCTGCCCGCAGATGCCGACGTAGCGCCCGCGGCGCTGGCAGGCCTCGATCGACATCGCGAGCATCGCCTTGACCGCGTCGTCGCGCTCGTCGAACGTCGCGGCGATCGGCCCCCCCGAGTCCCGGTCGACGCCGAGCGTCAGCTGCGTCATGTCGTTGCTGCCGATCGAGAAGCCGTCGAAGTGCTCGAGGAACCGGTCGGCGAGCAGCGCGTTCGACGGGATCTCGCACATCATGATCACGCGCAGGCCGTTCTTCCCGCGCTCGAGCCCGTTCTTCGCGAGCAGGCCGATGACGCCTTTCGCCTCGGCCAGCGTGCGCACGAACGGGATCATCACCTCGACGTTGGTGAGCCCCATCTCGTCGCGCACGCGCCTCATGGCCCGGCATTCGAGCGCGAAGCAGTCGTAGAACGACGGCGCGATGTAGCGCGACGCGCCGCGGAAGCCCAGCATCGGATTCTCTTCGTGCGGCTCGTAGCGCTTGCCGCCGACGAGGTTCGAGTACTCGTTGGACTTGAAGTCCGACAGCCGGACGATGACCTTCTTGGGCCAGAACGCGGCCGCGATCGTCGCGACCCCTTCCACGATCTTCGCGACGTAGTACTCGACCGGGTCGCCGTAGGCGGCGATGCGCGGCGCGATCTCGGCCCTGAGGTCCGCGGGCAGCGTCGCGTACTCGATCAGCGCCTTCGGGTGGATGCCGACGTTCTTGCTGATGATGAACTCGAGCCGCGCGAGCCCCACGCCTTCGTTGGGCAGCCGCCGGAACGAGAACGCGAGCTCCGGATTGCCGACGTTGAGCATGATCTTCGTCGGGCACGGCGGCATCCTGTCGAGTGCGATTTCGACGATCTCGATGTCGAGCTTCCCCGCGTAGACGTTCCCCGTGTCGCCCTCGGCGCACGAGACGGTGACGGCGGCGCCCTCCGCGAGCGTGCGCGTGGCGTCGCCGCAGCCGACCACCGCCGGGATGCCGAGCTCGCGCGCGATGATCGCGGCGTGGCAGGTGCGCCCGCCCCGGTTGGTCACGATCGCGGCCGCGCGCTTCATCACCGGCTCCCAGTCGGGATCGGTCATGTCGGTCACGAGCACGTCGCCCGGGCGGACGCGTTCCATCTCGGCGGCCGACTTGACGAGTCGCACCTCCCCCTGCCCTATCTTCTGGCCGATGGCGCGCCCGCTCGCGAGCACCGCCGAGGTCGACTTCAGGCGAAAGCGCTTCAACTCGGTGGCGCCTTCGAGCGACATCACGGTCTCCGGCCGCGCCTGCAGCACGTAGAGCTTGCCGTCGACGCCGTCGCGGCCCCACTCGACGTCCATCGGGCGCCCGTAGTGCTTCTCGATGGCGACCGCGCAGCGTGCGAGCTCGACGACCTCGTCGTCGCTGATCGAGAACAGGAGGCGATCGGCGTCCGCGACCGGCACGGTCGTCGTGGAGGTACCCGCCGAGTCGCCGCCGGCGAACACCATCCGCAACGCCTTGCCGCCCACGGTCTTGCGCAGGATCGCCGGGCGCCCCAGCGCCAGGTTCGGCTTCCACACGTAGAACTCGTCCGGGTTGACCGCGCCCTGCACGACCGTCTCGCCGAGGCCGTAGGACGACGTGATGAAGACGACCTGGTCGAATCCGGACTCGGTGTCCATCGTGAACAGGACGCCGGCCGCGCCCAGGTCGCTGCGGATCATGCGCTGGACCCCGGCGGAAAGCGCGACGTCGGCGTGCGCGTATCCCTTGTGCACGCGATAGGCGATCGCGCGGTCGTTCCACAGCGAGGCAAATACCTCGCGTATGGCGTGAAGAATATTATCTATACCGCTGATATTAAGGAATGTTTCCTGTTGCCCGGCGAACGATGCCTCGGGCAGGTCCTCGGCGGTTGCCGACGAGCGCACCGCGTAGGTCGCCCCGGGCGACTGCGCATCGATCCGCGCGTAGGCATCGCGGATGCCCGCGTCGAGCGCCGCCGGCAGCGGCGCCCGGGCGACCCAGCCGCGGATCTCCGCGCCGGCGCGCGCCAGCGACGCCACGTCATCGACGTCGAGCGCGGCCAGCCTGTCGTTGATCCGCTCGCCAAGCCGCTCGTGGGCGAGGAACTCGCGGAATGCCCCCGCCGTCGTCGCGAAGCCCCCGGGGACGCGGACTCCGGCGCCGGCGAGCTGGCTGATCATTTCGCCCAGCGAGGCGTTCTTGCCCCCGACCGACTCGACGTCAGTCATTCGAAGCCGTTCGAACGGCAGGACGCGCACCACCTCCCCCATACCGACTCCCGCATGCCTGAGGCCGGCCCTCGGCCTTACTGCGTCGCAGCAAGGCAGGCTGGCATTCGCGCCATTTTACCGCGTGCGGGCGGGTGCTGCGGCGCAGTAGCGCCGAACCGTCAGCGTTCGGGGGGTGCTTCGGTCGCGGGCGGCAGCTCGGCGTCGATGTCGTCGCCGTCGAATCCCGGGATCGTCGCCGCGCCCTGGGCGTTGCGGCGGCCGCGCGCCGCACGACGCAAGCTCCGGTACAGGTCCGGATGCGATTCCTTGAGGTAGCTGATGATCTCGAAGTCGATGCGCTTGACCTGCGAGAGGTCGATCTGCTCGACATGGACCAGGCGCAGGAGCTCGCGCACCGGACGCGGCATCTCGCGCCCGCTTTCGTAGCGCGAGCCGCCGCTCTGCGTGACGCCGATCTGCGTCCAGAACTGTTCCTGGTTGAGGCCCAGCCGGCGCCGGATCTCGCGCGGGTTGAGCACACGATCGAGCAGCTTCACGGTTCGAGTCCTCCAGCCATTCGCGGACGCCGGGACGCCATGCCTATCCCAATGGCATATTCTCGGCCGATCCGCCCCGTTTCCGCAAGCCGGACCGACGGGCGGCGCTCCGACGCGGATCGCGTGGCCGGCGTCCGCAGGCCGGCTGCTAAAATGCCTGCGTGACGCTCCGGTACGACCTCCACAGCCATTCGACCCGTTCCGATGGACTTCTTTCGCCGGCGGACGTGGTTCGCCGCGCGGCCGCGCGCGGCGTCGAGGTGCTGGCGCTCACCGATCACGACGAGCTGGCGGGGCTCGCCGAGGCCGCCGACGCCGCCGCGGCGGCGGGCATCGGGTTCGTCGCCGGCAGCGAGCTGTCTGCCAGTTGGGAGGACATCACGGTCCATGTCGTCGCGCTTCGCATCGATCCGGAGCATCCGGGGCTCGTCGCCGGGCTCGCCTCGATTCGCGACGGGCGCCGGGGCCGTGCGCGACGCATCGGCGAGGCGCTCGCCGACGCCGGCGTTCCCGATGCGTACGAGGGCGCCCTGCGCTACGTGACGAGCGAGGGGCTGGTCTCGCGGACCCATTTCGCGCGCTACCTGGTCGAGACCGGCCACGTACGCGCGATGGGCGACGTGTTCAAGCGATACCTCGCGCGCGGCAAGCCCGGCTACGTCAGCCACCAGTGGGCGAGCTTGCCGCAGGCGGTCGGCTGGATCCATGCGGCGGGCGGCGTCGCGGTGCTCGCGCACCCGGGACGCTACGCGGTCGACGGCGAGCACGGAATGAAGCGGCTCCTCGGCGATTTCGACGACGCCGGCGGCGACGCGCTCGAGGTGCTCTCGTCGTCGCACGATGCCGCGCAGGCCGAGCGATTCGCGGCGCATGCGCGCGTCCACGGATTCGCGGCGTCGGCAGGGTCCGACTTCCACGGTCCCGGCGAAAGTCGGCTCGACCTCGGCGAACTGCCGGAACTGCCCTCCGGCGTCGAGCCGGTGTGGGCGCGCTGGTGACCGGGCACGTCGGACGCGGCGTCGAGCGGACGGCCTGACCGATGCCGACCCGGCGCACCGTCTTCTTCGTCTCGGACCGCACCGGGATCACGGCCGAGATGCTCGGCAACAGCCTGCTCTCGCAGTTCGAGGACTTCCACTTCCACCGCATCACCGTCCCGTTCGTCGACTCGCCCGAGAAGGTCGACGACGCGATCCGACAGGTCAATGCGACCGCGGCCGAGGAAGGTCGCCGGCCGATCGTGTTCAGCTCGGTGGTCGACGAGGCGGCGAGCGAGGCGATCCGCGCGCGCGCCGATGCGCTCACGCTCGACCTGTTCCAGATCTTCATCGCCCCGCTCGAGACCGAGCTGACCGCCAAGAGCTCGCACGCCGCGGGACGCTCGCACGGCATCGCCAACAGCCACGAGTATTTCACGCGCATGGAGGCGATCAACTTCGCGCAGGCGCACGACGACGGCGTGGCGACGCGCGACCTGGCGAAGGCGCAGGTGATCCTGGTCGGCGTGTCGCGCTGCGGCAAGACGCCGACCTCGCTCTACCTCGCGCTGCAGTTCGGCGTGCGCGCCGCGAACTTCCCGCTCACGCCCGACGACTTCGCCGACCATCGCCTTCCGGGATCGGTGCAGGGCCATGTCCCCAAGCTCTTCGGCCTCACGATCCAGCCCGAGCGCCTGCGCGAGATCCGCGAGGAGCGCCGTCCCGGCAGCCGCTATGCGGCGCTCGACACCTGCCGCTACGAGGTGCGCGAGGCCGAGGCGCTGATGCTGCGCGAGGGCATCCCGACGCTCGACACGACGTCGAAGTCGATCGAGGAGATCGCGACGACGATCGTGCACCGGGCGAAGCTCGCGCGCCACGTCTACTGACCCCCGCGAGTGGAGAGCGCCCCATGCTGAAAGGACTTTCGCCGCTCCTGACGCCCGATCTGCTGCACGCGCTCGCGTCGATGGGGCATGGCGACGCGATCGCCATCGTCGACGCCAACTTCCCGGCCGCGTCGTTGGGCCGGCACGTGATCGCCGTCGCGGGCGCCGGCGCGCACGAGGTGCTCGCCGCGGTCCTCGACGTGCTGCCGCTGGACACGTTCGAGTCGCCGGCCGCGTTCACGATGGAGGTCGCCGGGGATCCGGAGGCCATTCCCGAACCGGTCGCCGACTTCGCCGCTGTGCTCGCCGACCACGAGCTTGCCGACGTCGAGATCGGCCACCTCGGGCGGCACGCGTTCTACGCGCGGGCGCGCGACGCCTACGCGATCGTGCGGACCGGCGAACTGCGACCGTACGGCAACATCCTGCTGGTCAAGGGGACGGTGCACCGGCTCGCGCCGCCCTAGGCGGCGCGCATGGTCGTCATCCTCGGCTCGGTAAACGCCGACCTGGTCGCTCGGGTCGAGTCGCTGCCGCGCGAGGGCCGGACGCAGGTCGCGACCGGCTACGCGGTCCATGCCGGCGGCAAGGGGGCGAACCAGGCGCTCGCCGCGCGGCGCGCGGGGGCGGACGTCGCGCTCGCGGGATCGATCGGGAACGACGGATTCGCGGACGTCGCGCTCGCGACGCTGCGCGAGGCCGGCGTCGACATCACGCGCGTCGCTACCGTCGACGGACCGACCGGAATCGCGCTGATCCACGTCGACGCGCGCGGGCGCAACACGATCACCGTCGTGCCCGGCGCGAACGCGCTCGTCCGCGCCGATGCGGTGGCGGACGCCGCGCTCGGCCCGGGAACGGTCGTCGCGCTGCAGCTCGAGATCCCGATCGACGAGGTCGGCGCGCTCGCGCGGCGCGCGCATCGCCTGGGGGCCCGCGTGATCCTCAACGTCGCGCCGCCCGCACCCTTGCACGAGGACCTGCTCGACGCGGTCGACGTGCTCGTGGCGAACGAGCACGAGGCGGCGGTCGTGGCGCACGGCGCGGGCCTCCCGGCCGATCCGGGGCCGTTCTGCGCCGCTGCCGCCGACCGTTGGGGACTCGCCGCGATCGTGACGCTCGGCGCGGAAGGCCTCGTCGCGGCCGATGCGTCACGCGCGTATCGCGTGCCGGCGGCGCGGGTCGACACCGTCGACACGACGGCGGCGGGCGACGCCTTCGTCGGGGCACTCGCGGCGGCGCTGGATCGAGGCGCACCGCTTGCGGACGCCCTGGCCGACGGCGCCGCGGCGGGCTCGCACGCGTGCACCGGACACGGCGCCCAGCCCTCGATCGGAACGCGCGCGAAATGGCGCGGCGCCGCCCTCGTCGTCGCCGCGTCCTCGGTCATCGAGGCGCGCTGACGCCCGTCGAATCCCCGCCGACGATCGGGGCGCGTTAGACTTCGATGATCGCCGAGCCTCTTCCGGAATCTCCATGCTGCGCCGACTGGTCCTCGCCCTCCTCGCCTGTGCACTCGCGTTCGCCGCGCCCGCGCGCGCGGCGGACCCCGACTACTCGGACATCTGGTGGGCGGCGGGAGGCGTGGAGGCCGGCTGGGGCGTCAACTTCGCACAGGGCCCCGGCTTCATCTTCGCGACGTTCTTCATCTACGGTCCGGACAAGAACCAGATCTGGTACAGCGCCGAGATGGTGCAGACCGGCACCGGGCGCTACTCGGGCGCGCTCTATCGCTGCACCGGCAGCTGGTTCGGCGCCGATTGGCAACCCGCCGATCATGGCTGCACGCCGGTCGGCGAAGCGCAGTTCGTCGCGGAGTCCGTCGTGCGCGGCGCGTTCTCCTGGCGCGTCGACGCGGCGCAGGCGGTCAAGACGATAGAGAGGCTGTCGCTGACGCCGATCAGCCTCGCCGGCACCTACATCGGCGGCATGCTGATCAAGAGCTCAGCGCAATGCAGCAGCGGCGCATCGTCGATCCCCTACGCGTACCAGCTGATCGTCACCGAGGGTGCCGACTCGCTCGTTCGGATCGACCAGGTCACGCTCGAAGGGGAGACCGACTGCGTCATGGAAGGCCCCGCGGCGCAGGTCGGCCGCGTGCGTCCGATGCCCGGCGGAACCTACGTGTGCGAGTTCTTCGGCGTCGACACCACGGTCGCGATCTCCGACATGCGCCGCACGTCGAACGGGGGCATCGAGCTCGCCTGGACCGCGAACCTCGGCAACGGCTGCACGGAGACCGGATCCTTCAGCGGCGTGCCGCAGCAGTGACGCGCTGCCGCGCGACCACGTAGAGCACGATCGCGGCCGCGGCCGCGGCGTTCAGCGACTCGCTGCCGCCGGGCATCGGGATCGTGACCGCGAGGTCGGCCCCGGCGCGCAGCGCCGCGGAAAGCCCCGCCCCCTCGTTTCCCACCGCGACGGCGACGCGTCCGGCGATGCGCGCCTCGTCGAGCGGCCTGCCGTTCGACGCCACCGTCGCGACGACGTGCCCGCCGTCCGCGCGGAACGACCGCGCCAGCGCCACCAGGTCCGCGTCTTCGTGGATCGCGAGCTGGAAATGCGCACCCTGCCCCGCGCGCAGCACCTTCGGCGACCATGCGAACGCGCATTCGCGCGACAGGAACGCGTCGGTGACGCCGAACGCCGCCGCCGTCCGCAGCATCGAGCCGAGGTTGCCCGGGTCCTGGATCGCCTCGAGCAGCAGGCACAGGTCGCCCGGACGCCCCTGGGCCGGTTTCGGCGCCGGCGCGACCGCAATCACGCCGACGTCCGGGGGCAGTGCGCCCATGCCGTCGAACAGCGCGCGCGGCACGACGAGCACACGCGACCCGGGAACGCGGGCGATCAGCGCAGCGACGCCGGGCCTCGCCACCGCGTCCTCGTTCGCCACCATGACCTCGGGAAGCCCGATCCGTTCGAGGTGGACCGCGACGAGGTGCTCGCCTTCGAGCACGCACCGGCCTGCCTTGCGCCGGTCGCGCGACGACGACACGAGCCGGGCGACCTCGCGGTAGCGCGGGTTCTGGCGCGAGACGACGCGGGTCGGGGGCACGCGCGCCTCGGCCTGCGCGGGGCGTCAGCGCGCGGCGGGCGCGGCCTTCGCCGCCCCCGCGCCCTGGAGCAGGAAGAACACCTCGTCCTGACGGATCATTCCGAGCTCGGATCGGGCGCGCTCCTCGATCGCCTCGCTCCCGGTCTTCAGGTCGCGCACGTCGGCGTCGAGCGCCTCGTTTCGCATCCGGAGCTTCTCGTTGGCGTCGCGCTGCAGCGAGACCTGGCGGTCGAGCTCGCGCACGGCGAACCACCCGCCCTTCCCGAGCCACATCGGGTATTGCAGCGCGACGATCGCCGCCACGAAGATCAGGGCGAGCCAGCGCATCGTGCCTCCGCGAGGCGGCCGCGCCTTACGCGAGGTTGAAGAACGCGTCGCGGCCCGGGTAGCTCGCGGCGTCGCCCAGGTCCTCCTCGATCCGGAGGAGCTGGTTGTACTTCGCGATGCGGTCCGAGCGCGACAGGGACCCGGTCTTGATCTGCCCGGCGTTGGTGCCCACCGCGATGTCGGCGATGATGCTGTCCTCGGTCTCGCCGGAGCGGTGCGAGACGACCGACGTGTAGCGCGCGCGGCTCGCCATCGTGATCGCGGCGAACGTCTCGGACAGTGTGCCGATCTGGTTGATCTTGATCAGGATCGAGTTCGCGATGCCCTTGGCGATCCCCTGCTTCAGGATCGCCGTGCTGGTGCAGAAGATGTCGTCGCCGACGATCTGCACGTCGCGGCCGAGCCGCCCGGTCAGCGCCTTCCAGCCGTCCCAGTCGTGCTCCGACATGCCGTCCTCGATGCTGACGATCGGGTACTTGCCGCACCAGGTCGCGAGCACGTCCACCATCTGCGCAGGCGTCAGCACGCGGTTCTCGCCCTCGAGCCGGTAGGCGCCGTCGACGAAATACTCGGACGCGGCGCAATCCAGCGCGAGCGCGATGTCTCGCCCCGGCTCGAAGCCCGCCGTGTCGATCGCCTCGACGAGCAGCTGCAGCGCCGACTCGTTCGACGGCAGGTCGGGCGCGAAGCCGCCCTCGTCGCCGACCGTCGTCGGCATCCCGCGCGAGTCGATCAGCTTCTTCAGCGTGTGGAACACCTCGGCCCCGTAGCGCAGCGCCTCGCGGAACGTCGGCGCGCCGAGCGGGACCAGCATGAACTCCTGCAGGTCGATCTTGTTGTTCGCGTGCGCGCCGCCGTTGATGACGTTCATCAGCGGCACCGGGAGCTGCATCTCGCCCGCGCCGCCCAGGTACCGGTAGAGCGGCAGCGACGACTCCTCGGCCGCCGCTTTCGCGACCGCGCACGACACCGCCAGCAGCGCGTTCGCGCCGAGCCGGCCCTTGTTGTCGGTGCCGTCGAGCGCGATCAGCGTCTTGTCGATCAGCCCCTGCTCGGTGGCGTCGAGTCCCAGAATCGCCTCGCAGATCTCGGTGTTGACGTTCTCGACCGCGCGCAGCACGCCCTTGCCGTGGTAGCGCTTCGCGTCGCCGTCGCGCAGCTCGATCGCCTCCTTCGAGCCGGTCGAGGCGCCGGAGGGCACCGCCGCGCGTCCCGAGACGCCGGACTCGAGGACGACGTCGGCCTCGATCGTGGGGTTGCCGCGGGAATCGAGGATCTCGCGGGCGATGACGTCGACGATGGCGCTCATGGGTCAGGGATCAGGTCTCAGAGGTCAGGGATCAGAAGCGTCGCGACGCGTCCGGCGCCGGGGCGCGGCATCGAGCCGCGACGGCGCAGTGGCGAAGTGGCTCCCCCTCATCGCACCGCGGGGAGGGGATCGGGGTGATGGGGTGAGCTGCAGCGAGGTCATGCATCGGGCGCCTCGTAATCGCAGATCACCCACTCGGCGATCTCGCGCAGCAGCGCGACGACTTCCTGGTGGGCGGGATGCGGACCGTACGCCACGAGGTCGGCGTGCGTCGCGAATGCCATGTCGATGCCGAAGTCGTAGGCGATCGGCCGGTCGGTGACATTCCACCCGCACTCGAAACGGACGATGCCCGCGCACTCGTGCTTCAGGGCGGCGAACTTCGCCTCCCACGCCGGAACGCGCGGATCGGCGCGCGTGATGCCGGTCTTCAGCCTGATCAGGACGAGGTGGACGAACATCGCGGGAATCCGGAATCGGAGGTCAGGAATCAGGGGCGCCGGCCGGCATCGGAGCGGTGAGGGAGCGCCTTCCCCGTCGAGGGCGGATCACGCGGCGCCTCCCATGAGCTCGCGCTCGGGGAAGCCGGCACGCTTTACGGTGCGGTCGAGCTCGACGAGCGTCTCGAGCAGCGCGCGCATGCGCGGCAGCGGCCACGCGTTCGGCCCGTCGGACAGCGCCTTCGCGGGATCCGGGTGCGTTTCCATGAACAGGCCCGCGACGCCGGCCGCCACCGCCGCGCGCGCGAGCACCGGGACGAACTCGCGCTGGCCGCCCGACGAGGTTCCCTGGCCGCCGGGGAGCTGCACCGAGTGCGTCGCGTCGAACACGACCGGGCATCCGGTCGCGCGCATGATCGCGAGCGAGCGCATGTCGGACACGAGGTTGTGGTAGCCGAAGGACGCGCCGCGCTCGCAGACCATGACGTTGTCGGCTCCCGACGCCGCCTTCGCCTTGGCGACGACCTGCGTCATGTCCTCGGGCGCGAGGAACTGGCCCTTCTTGATGTTGACCGGCAGGCCGGCGCGCGCGACGGCCTGGATGAAGTCGGTCTGGCGGCACAGGAAGGCCGGCGTCTGCAGCACGTCGACGACGGCGGCGGCGGCGGCGATCTCGTCCTCGCCGTGCACGTCGGTCAGCACCGGCACGCCGACCTGCCGCCTTACCTCGGCGAGCACGCGCAGCCCCTCGTCGCTCCCCGGCCCGCGAAAGCTCGCGTGCGAGCTGCGGTTGGCCTTGTCGTAGGACGACTTGAACACGAACGGGATGGCAAGCGCCGCGGTCATCTCCTTGAGCCTGCCGGCCACGTCGACCTGGAGCTGTTCGGACTCCACCACGCACGGGCCGGCAATGAGGAACAGCGGGCGGTCGAGCCCGACCTCGAAGCCGCACAGGTTCATCAGATCGACGCGACCAGCTCGGCCACCGCGGCGGCCGATGCGCCGGCGGTGCGCTGCTGCTCGAGCGCGGCGCGCACGAAGCTCAGGAACAGCGGGTGGCCGCGGCGCGGGTTCGACGTGAACTCGGGGTGGAACTGGCAGCCGAAGAACCACGGGTGGTCCGCGAGCTCGACCATCTCGCACAGGTCGCCGGCAGTGGCGCTTTTCGCGCGCGCGCCCACGACGAGGCCGGTCGCCTCGAGCCGCGGCAGGTAGTGATTGTTGACCTCGTAGCGGTGGCGGTGGCGCTCCGCCACCGTGGTCGCGCCGTAGATCCGGTTGGCGAGCGTGCCGGGCACGACCTCGCACGCCTGCGAGCCGAGCCGCATCGTCCCGCCCATGTCCGAGCCGGTGCTGCGCCGCTCGATGCTGCCGTCGCGGTTCTGCCACTCGGTGATCAGCGCGACGACCGGATGCGGCGTGTCGGGGTCGAACTCGGTCGAGTTCGCGCCCGCGAGGCCGGCACGGTGACGGGCGTGCTCGATGACCGCGAGCTGCATGCCGAGGCAGATGCCGAGGTATGGCACGCGGTTCTCGCGCGCGTAGCGGATCGCGCGGATCTTGCCCTCGACGCCGCGCTTGCCGAAGCCGCCCGGCACGAGGATCGCGTCCATGCCGGCGAGCACGCCGACGCCGTCGCGCTCGACCGCCTCGGAGTCGACGTAGTGGATCTGCACCTTGCTGCGCGTGTGCATCCCGGCGTGGGTCAGCGCCTCCGAGAGCGACTTGTACGACTCGGTCAGGTCGACGTACTTGCCGACCATCGCGATGCGAACCGTGTTCTCGGGATGCTCGAGCGCGTCGACCAGGTGGTTCCAGACGGCGAGGTCCGCCGGCGGCGGCGCGAGCCCGAGCTTCCTGCAGACGATGTCGTCGAGCCCCTCGGCGTGGAGGGCCGCCGGGATCTTGTAGATCGAGTCGGCGTCGAGCGCCGGGATCACCGCCTCGAACGGAACGTTGGTGAACAGCGCGATCTTGCGCCGGTCCCCGTCGGAGACCGGCCGGTCGGCGCGGCACAGCACGACGTCGGGCTGGATGCCGATCTCGCGCAGCTCCTTGACCGAGTGCTGCGTCGGCTTGGTCTTCATCTCGCCGGCAGACGGGATGTAGGGCAGGAGCGTCAGGTGGATGTAGCAGACGTTGTCGCGGCCGAGCTGGATGCCCATCTGCCGGATCGCCTCGAGGAACGGCAGGCTCTCGATGTCGCCGACCGTGCCGCCCACCTCGACGACCGCGACCTCGGCGTCGTCGGCGCCCGCGGCGATCCATGCCTTGATCTCGTCGGTGATGTGCGGGATCACCTGCACGGTGCCGCCCAGGTAGTCGCCGCGGCGCTCCCTGCGGATCACGCTCTCGTAGATCTGCCCGGTCGTGAAGTTGTTGCGCTTGCCCATCCGGACGTCGGTGAAGCGCTCGTAGTGCCCGAGGTCCAGGTCCGTCTCGGCGCCGTCCTCGGTGACGAACACCTCGCCGTGCTGGAACGGCGACATCGTCCCGGGGTCGACGTTGATGTAGGGGTCGAGCTTGAGGTTGGTGACGCGGACGCCGCGGGAAGTGAGGATCGCGGCCAGCGACGCGGCGGCGATCCCCTTCCCCAACGAGGAAACGACGCCGCCGGTGACGAACACGTACTTGGGCATGGCGCGAGCCGGTGCTGGAAATTGCGCATTTTACTCGGGTCGCGTCCGCCCCGATAGCCGGACACGCCGGCCGCTTCGCGCTAGACTGACAATCCCGCCGCGATCCGCGCGAGCACCTCCTCGCGCGACAGGAGCGCGAGCACCGCGTCCAGCGACGGCGTCTGCGTCGTCCCCGCCACCATCACCCGCAGCGGCATGAAGAGCTGCGGCGGCTTCAACCCGTGCTTCTTCGCCTCGGACTTGAGGCGCTCGCCGATCGCTTCGCGCGTCCACGGCAGATCGACGAATGCCTCCGCGACGCCCTTGACCGCCGGCCGGCTGCAGTCGTCGAGGTGCTCGCCCAGCCGCTCGCGCGACGCGTGCGGCGACGCATAGAAGTAGTGCGCCGCGTCCGCCATCTCGGTGAGCGTGCGGACCCGGTCGCGCAGGAGCACGGCAACCTCCCCGGGATCGGGACCCGCCGCGGCGTCGAGCCCCGCGCGCGCGAGGTACGGGAGCAGGCGCCTTCCCAGCTCGGCGGCAGGCATCCGCTTCATGTGCTCCTGGTTGATCCAGTGCAGCTTGTCGGCGTTGAAGCGCGACGGCGCTGGGCTGATCGCGTCCAGATCGAACCAGCGCACGAACCCGTCCGGCCCGAACACCTCGTCGTCGCCGTGCGCCCAGCCCAGCCGCGCGAGGAAGTTGACCATCGCCTCAGGCAGGTAGCCGGCAGCCTCGTACTCCATCACCGAGACCGCGCCGTGGCGCTTTGAGAGTTTCTGGCCGTCCTCGCCGAGCACGGTCGGGACGTGCGCGAAGACGGGCGGCTCGTGGCCAAGCGCGCGAAAGATGTTGATCTGGCGCGGCGTGTTGTTGACGTGGTCGTCGCCGCGGATCACGTGCGTGATCGCCATGTCCAGATCGTCGACGACCACGCAGAAGTTGTAGGTCGGCGTGCCGTCCGCGCGCGCGATCACGAGGTCGTCCAGCTCGGCGTTGGCGACCGCGATCCGGCCCTTGACCCGGTCGTCCCAGGCGACCGCGCCCTCGTCGGGATTGCGGAACCGGATCACCGGCGTAACGCCCGCGGGCGGGACGAGCCCGCGGGCACGAACGTTCTCCGGCCGCCAGCGACCGTCGTAGCGCGGCTTCGCGCCCGCGGCCATCTGTCCCGCGCGCAGCTCGTCGAGCTCCGCGGTCGACATCCAGCATCGGTACGCGAGCCCGCGCTCGACCATGTCGGCGATGACCGCGCGATAACGGTCCATGCGCTCCATCTGGAAGTACGGCCCCTCGTCGTAGGCGAGGCCCAGCCAGGCCATCGCGTCGAGGATCGCGCGCACCGCCTCGGGCGTCGAGCGCGCGACGTCGGTGTCCTCGATGCGCAGCACGAACGTCCCGCCGTGCCGGCGCGCATAGGCCCACGCGAACAGCGCCGTGCGGGCGCCGCCCAGGTGCAGGAAGCCGGTGGGGCTGGGGGCGAAGCGGGTGCGGATGGCAGCCATGTCAGGGAACAGGGAACAGGGAACAGAGACGTCGGGGTGCGCGTGATGTCGGGGCGCGGGATCGAGCGCGCGGGAGGCATGCCCCCGAACGGCAAGCCGCGATCTTACGCGCCCGGGGTCATTCGACCGAGCGCGGTCCGCGGCTCGCGCCGCGCCACGACGCTGCACCCGGCTCGACGCGACCGATCCCTGATCCTGAGATCGCCGGCGCCGCGCGTCTCGGCGCGGCATCGCGTGTTGCCCGGGACGCGCGCGACGGGAAGCGTACCGCCGTCCAGGATCCGCTGGTCGTGTGGCCGATGCCGTCGAGAAACGCGCTGAGCGAGCGCTGCAGGACCTCGCATTCCCGCGCCCCGACGATGCGCGGAACGAGGTCGAAGCGGATCAGCCGCCCGGTGCCGGTGTCCTCGCCGTTCTCCGCACGCGCGATGCCGAGGCGATGGAACGCGCGCTCGGGGCTACCACGCGCTTCTGCGCGACGCGCGCGGGAGACGGGAGACATCGGGGCGAGACATTCCGCAACGGGTCGGCAGCGGTCCCGGACCGACCGCTCGGGACCGTACACCTCGTCGCGGCAGGCGGCTGGCCGTGGCAGGCGGGGGTCGCCGTCCGAAGGCGGCAAACGGCAAGCCACGGGCGAAAGGCGCGGAAAACCGGGGGCTTAGGGCGTCAGGGGCTGCGCCGGATTCAAAACGGCACCAAGTTGGGGCGAATCAAAGCCCCATGCTGGTGCATTCGGTTCCGGGAGTGGCCGAAACGACCTCGCATCCCGTTTACTCGCCCTGCCCCTTGTGCTTTAATCATGTCTCCTGTCTGGGTTCGCGGGGCGTTTAGCTCAGTGGTAGAGCACTGCCTTCACACGGCAGGGGTCGCTGGTTCGAACCCAGCAATGCCCACCACATCGAACCAAGGGGTTATGCGCAAAGCGTAACCCCTTTTTTTTTGGTGCTGCCGCGGCGAGCGAACGGCGCAGGATCGTCGATGCTCGCGGCGCCGCCGCGACGCCGTTCCGCCGCCTCATCGCCAACCACCCTCGCCCGATCCCATGCGCCACACCACCAGGATCAAGGCCTGCGTCTTCGACGCCTACGGCACGCTGTTCGACGTCCACAGCGTGTCGGCGCGCGCCGAGGCGCTCGCGCCGACGCACGGCGCCGACCTCTCGCGCCTGTGGCGCGCAAAACAGCTCGAGTACACGTGGCTCGCCAGCCTGATGTCGGGTCCCGGGTACGCGCGTCCCGATTTCCACGAGGTGACGGCGATGGCGCTCGACTATGCGGTCGCGGCGCTCGTGCTGCCGATCGACGCGGACGCGCGCGCCGACCTGGCGCGCGAGTACGAGCGCCTCGCCCCGTACGCCGACGCCGCCACCGCGCTCGAATCGCTCGCCCCGCTCCCGCGCTGGATCCTGTCCAACGGGACGCGCGCGATGCTCGATCCGCTGGTCCGGGCGTCGCGATTGGCCGAGGTGCTCGACGGCGTGATCTCGGTCGACGAGGCCGGCGTGTACAAGCCGTCACCGCGGGTCTACGCGCTCGCCGTCGAGCGGCTTTCGGTCGAGCCGGAGACGATCGCGTTCGTCTCGGCGAACGGATGGGACGCGGCCGGCGCGCAGGCCTTCGGCATGACCGCGATCTGGATCAACCGTTCGGTCGCGCCCGTCGAGCGCCACGCGGGCGCGCCGGCGCACGTCGTCGGCTCGCTCGCCGAGGCGGTGGCGGTCGCCCGCGCTGCCTGAAGCGTGCCCGGCCGCCGCGTCAGGACCGCACGCCGCCGCGCCCGGCCGCCGGCCGCACCACCGCGATCGCTGCGCGCAGCGCCTCGATCGCCTGCGGGCGCGGAAAGCTCTTGCGGTACGCGAGCACGACGCGGCGCGAGGGCACCGGCTTCGCGAACGGCACCGGCACGACCAGGTTGCTGTGGTACTTGGGCGTGAGCGCGTCGCGCGGCAGGACCGACACCCCCAGCCCCGAGGCGACCATGTTGCGCACGGTCTCGAGCGAGTTCGTGCGCGCCGTGGGCACGTCCTGGCGGTTGAGCTCGGGGCAGGCGTCGAGGATCTGGTCGCGGAAGCAGTGCCCGACGTTGAGCAGGATCGCGTGCTCGCCGGCGAGCTCGTCCGGGTGGACCGACTTGCGCTTCGCCCACTTGTGGCCTGCCGGGACCACGACCTGGAACGGCTCCTCGTAGAGGAATACCGTCGCGACGCCCGGCGGCGAGAACGGCAGCGCCACGATCACTGCGTCGAGCCGGCCGCTCTTCAGTTCCGCCTCGAGCTCCTCGGTGAGGTTCTCGACCAGTTCGAGCGGCATCGCCGGCGCGCGCATGTGCAGCACCGGAATGAGATCGGGCAGCAGGTACGGCGCGACCGTGTGGATCACGCCGAGCTTGAGCGACCCGACCAGCGGGTTACGCCCGGCG
Organism: Burkholderiales bacterium; assembly: GCA_905339295.1. Taxonomy (GTDB): domain Bacteria; phylum Pseudomonadota; class Gammaproteobacteria; order Burkholderiales; family Casimicrobiaceae; genus VBCG01. The sequence continues at coordinate 21,440 of CAJPFI010000033.1, read as the reverse complement.
TGCGCGAGCTCGCGGATGCGCGCCGCCTCTTCCAGCACGCGCTGCGCCTGCTCCACGACACGGACCCCGACCGCCGTGATGCCGACCTCGGACTTGCCGCGCTCGAACAGCGGCGTGCCGAGCTCGTCCTCGAGCTTCTGGATCGCCACCGACAGTGCCGGCTGGCTCACGAAGCACTTGGCCGCCGCGCGCCCGAAGCTCCTCTCCTGGGCCACGGCGACGAGGTAGCGCAGCTCGTTCAGCGTCATGGCCTGCCGCCGCAGCGCGGATGCGCGGCAAGGAAGCGCGCGAACGCCTCGCCGGTCTCGGGGTGCCTGAGGCCGAAGTCGACCGTCGCCTCGAGGTAGCCCAGCTTGCTGCCGCAATCGTAGCGCCGGCCGTCGAACGCGTACGCGAGCACGCTCTCCTCGGCGACGAGGCGGGCGATCCCGTCGGTCAACTGGATCTCGCCCCCGGCACCGGCCGGCATCGTGCGCAGGTGGTGGAAGATGCGCGCCGACAGCACGTAGCGCCCGACCACGCCAAGCCGCGAGCGCGTCGTCCCGGGGGACGGCTTCTCGACGATGCGCTCGATCCGCGCGAACCCGCCGGACATCGCGCCCGCCTCGACGACGCCGTACTTGCCGGTCTCCTCGGGCTGGATCGTCATCACGCCGATGACCGAAGCGCCCTCGCGCGCGGCCACGTCGGCCATCTGCTTCATCACCGGCACCCGCGCGTCGATCAGGTCGTCGGCGAGCAGCACGGCGAACGGCTCGTCGTCGATCACGGCCTCGGCGCACAGCACGGCGTGCCCCAGCCCGAGCGCCTCGGTCTGGCGGATGTAGATGCAGTTGATGCCCGCCGGAGTCGCCGACTGCACGGTCTCGAGCAGCTCGACCTTGTTGCGCAGGGCGAGCTCGGTCTCGAGCTCGTAGGCCTTGTCGAAATGGTCCTCGATCGCGCGCTTGTTGCGCCCGGTGATGAAGATCATGTCGGTGATGCCGGCCGCCGCCGCCTCCTCGACCGCGAACTGGATCAGCGGCTTGTCGACGATCGGCAGCATCTCCTTCGGGCTCGCCTTGGTCACCGGCAGGAACCGGCTGCCGAGCCCGGCCACCGGGAACACCGCCTTCCTGATCTTCCTCATCGTTTTCCCTTCCCCCCGACCAGGGCCTTCAACTGGTCCTCGTCGATCACACGGATGCCGAGCGCGCGCGCCTTGTCGAGCTTGCCGCCCGCCTCGTCGCCCGCCACCACGTAGTCGGTCTTCGCGGACACGCTGCCGGCCGCTTTGCCGCCCGCCGACTCGATCATCGCCTTCGCCGCGTCGCGCGTCAGCGTCGGAAGCGTTCCGGTCAGCACGAGCGTCCTGCCGGCGAGCGGGCCGTCGGCGGCTCGAGGGGCCGGCGCGTGCTCGGTCCAGCGGACCCCGGCCGCCCGCAGGCGCTCGATGACCTCGCGGTTGTGCGGCTCGGCGAAGAAGCGCGCGATGCTCTCGGCCAGCACCGGACCGACGTCGGTCACCTCGACGAGCGCGTCCGGATCGGCGTCCATCAGCGCGTCCAGCGAGCCGAAATGCCGCGCGAGGTCGCGTGCGGTGGCCTCGCCGACGTGCCGGATGCCGAGCGCAAACACGAAGCGTTGCAGCGTGGTCGACTTGCTCTTCGCGATCGCTTCGACCAGGTTCGATGCGCTCCTGTCGGCCATGCGCTCGAGCGCGGCCAGCTTCGCCACGCCGAGCGTGTAGAGGTCGGCCGGCGTACGCACGAGGCCGCCGTCGACCAGCTGCTCGACGAGCTTGTCGCCGAGCCCCTCGATGTCCATCGCGCGCCGGCCGGCGAAATGCAGCAGCGACGCCTTGCGCTGCGCGGGGCAGATCAGCCCGCCGGTGCAGCGCGCGATCGCCTCCCCCTCGAGGCGCACGACCGCCGATCCGCATTCGGGGCAGGCCGACGGCATCGTGAACTCGCGCGCGTTCGCCGGACGCGACCCGGCGAGCACGCGGACGACCTCGGGGATGACGTCGCCCGCCCGGCGCACGACCACGGTGTCGCCGACGCGCACGTCCTTGCGCCTCACCTCGTCCTCGTTGTGCAGCGTGGCGTTGGTCACCGTGACGCCGCCGACGAACACCGGCCTGAGCCGCGCCACCGGCGTGATCGCGCCGGTGCGCCCGACCTGCACGTCGATGCCGAGGACCTCGGTCGTCATCTCCTCGGCCGGGAACTTGTGCGCGATGGCGAAGCGCGGGGCGCGGGACACGAATCCCAGGGCGCGCTGCAGCGCGTGGTCGTCGACCTTGTAGACGACCCCGTCGATCTCGAATGGCAGCGAGGCGCGGCGCTCGGCGAGCCTGCGGTAGTAGTCGAGGAGGCCCGCCAGCCCCGCCGCGAGCGCGCGCTCGCGCGTCACCGGGAAGCGCAGCGACTCGAGCCAGTCCATCAGCGACGAATGCGCGTCGGGCGGCGTCGCGCGCCCCCAGTCGGCCTCGCCGATGCCGTAGGCGAAGAACGCGAGGCGGCGCGCGGCGGTCGCTTTCGGGTCGAGCTGGCGCAGGCTGCCGGCGGCGGCGTTGCGCGGATTGGCGAAGGTCTTCTCGCCCTTCGCCGCCTGCGCGGCGTTGAGCCGCGCGAAGTCGCGCTTGAGCATCACGACCTCTCCGCGCACGTCGAGCCGGGCGGGGGCGCCGGCGGGCAGCACGAGGGGAATCGCCGCGATGGTGCGCAGATTGGGCGTCACGTCCTCGCCGGTGGTCCCGTCGCCGCGCGTCGCCCCTACCGCGAGCCGGCGGTCCTCGTAGACCAGGCTGACCGCGAGGCCGTCGAACTTGGGCTCGCAGGCGTAGCGGACGATCTCGATGCCGAGCGCGTCGCGCGCGCGGCGGTCGAACGCCTCGGCCTCCGTGTCGGTGAACGCATTGTTGAGCGACAGCATCGGCACCCGATGCGTGACCGCCTTGAAGGACCCGGACGGCGCGCCGGCGACCCGCTGGGTCGGCGAGTCCGGCGTCACGAGGGCCGGATGCGCAGCCTCGAGCCCGGAGAGCTCGCGCATCCACGCGTCGTACTCGGCGTCGCTCACGTCGGGCGCGTCGAGCCCGTAGTACTTGTAGTCGGCGTCGCGGATCCGCGCGCGGAGCTCCTCGGCGCGGTGGGCCGCGGCGGACTCGCCGCGGGGCGTGGCGGAGCGCGCGGCCGCCATCCGCGCGGTCACGCGGAGAACAGCTTGTGCGCGCGCGGGCTGCCGGGCTCGATCTGCGCGCGCGCCAGCAGATCGCTCGCCCCCACGACCTGCGAGCGGATCGCCGCGAGCGCGGCGTCGGTGAGGGGTCGCTGGTTGTCATCGACCAGGTCGCCGCCGAGCGTGTGCGCCATGCGCTTCGCCGCGAGCTTCAGCTGGTCGAACGCGCGCGGCGGGTCGGACGCCCGTGGGACGTCGAGCACCAGCACGACGCCGGGCACCGACGCGACGCGCAGCGACTCGCCGGTGAACGCCTCGCCCCGCGAGCTCTGCAGCGTGTACAGCACCGCGCCGGTCTCCTCCTGCACGCACTCGAAGCGCCCGGACGGCGCGAGCCGGAAGCCCGCGGCCTCGGCCACGCCGCGCAGCCTCGTGCCCGGGATCGCCGAGCCGTCGGCGCGCTGGATCGTGAGCCCGATCTGCATGTCGAGCTCGGCGCAAAGCCGGTCGAGCTCCTCCGCCCGCGCGGCCTCGTCGTCGGGCGGAGCCGCCGACCATGCGGCGGGCAGCGAGGGCGCGAGTTCGCCGATCACGCGCTGGAACGCCTCGATCTGCGGCTGGCTGGCGGCGCCGTTGCGGTCAGCGAGCAGCAGGCAGGCGGCGAACTCGCTGAACTCGCCCGGCGTGTCTCCGGTGAGCCGCTGCCACGCGGCACCGGCGTCGCGGCGGCCGAACCAGCGGAGCGGCTTGCCGAGCCGCGCGTGCAGCCCCGCCGCGAGCGCGCCCGCGCCGACCGGCCGGACCGGCTGCAGCGTCACGACCGACTCGATTTCGGGATCGGGCTGCGGTTGCGTGCCCTGCGCCGGCTGCGGATCGGTCATCGAACTGCGCGTGATCGGCCCGGTCGGCGGCAGCGCCTCGTCCGGCTCGCCGGCCGCGTCGTCCTCGGGCGGCCCGTCCTCGTCCATCGGGATGCCGTAGCGCTCGCCGACCGGAGGCGCGCCGTCGCCGTGCGTGACGCGCACGCTCGGCACGGCGGCGCCCAGCGTCGGCTCGACGCGCTCGTCGCCGCGCGCCGCGGTCCGCGCCATCAGCGCGTCGCCCCCGGCGCGGAACGCGCCCTCGATGCGGCGCCGGGCGCGACGTTCCTGGATCCGGTTGTAGACGAGCACGCCCAGCACGAGCAGGACACCCGCCGCGATGAGGCCGATCTGGAGCGTGGTAAGCCGCATGTCTCTCGTCGGCACACGAAGGCCGCGCCGATTATAGCCCCGGGTCTCGCGATAGCCGCGGCGAACCGGCCTCGCGTCGGCACGGCGACGGCGTGCGGGCGCGGCCGGACGGCGCGGCGGCGATCAAGCGGCCTTGGCCGCGCTCGAGGCGAGGTCGATCGCCTCGGCGATGTCCACGGCGACGACGCGCGAGACGCCCGGCTCCTGCATCGTGATCCCGATGAGCTGGTGGGCGAGCTCCATCGTGATCTTGTTGTGCGAGATGAACAGGAACTGCGTCTCGGCCGACATCTCCCGCACGAGCCTGCAGAAGCGCTCGGTGTTCGGGTCGTCGAGCGGAGCGTCGACCTCGTCCAGCAGGCAGAACGGCGCCGGGTTGAGCTGGAACAGCGCGAACACGAGCGAGGTCGCCGTCAGCGCCTTCTCGCCGCCGGACAGCAGGTGGATCGACGTGTTGCGCTTGCCGGGCGGCTGAGCGAACACCTGGACGCCCGAGTCGAGGATCTCCTCGCCGGTCAGCACGAGCTTCGCCTGCCCGCCGCCGAACAGCGCCGGGAACAGCTTGCCGAAGTTCGCGTTGACCACGTCGAAGGTCTGCAGCAGGAGCGCGCGAGACTCCCGGTCGATCTGGCGGATCGCGCTCTCCAGCGTCGACATCGCCTCGGTGAGGTCGGCGGACTGGCGGTCGAGGTAGTCCTTGCGCTCGCGCGCCTGCGCGAGCTCGTCGAGCGCCGCGAGGTTGACCGCGCCCAGCGCCGCGAGGGCCGCGGTGAGCCGGGCGATCTCGCCCGGCAACGTGTTCGCGCGGCCCCAGGACTTCAGTGCCTCGGGGAGGCCCGCCAGGTCGGCGCCGGCCTCGGCGAGCTGCTCGGCGAACTGCGCCTCGGCGAGCGAGGCCGCCTGCACCTTGAGCTGCATGTCCAGCAGCTTCGAGCGCGCCGGCTCGAGCGCCTGTTCCTGCGCGAGCCGCGCTTCCTCGCGCGAGCGCAGCTCGCCGCCGAGCCCCTCGAGCCTGTCGCGCGCCGCCGCGAGCGCCTGTTCGGCCCCGGCGCGCACCGCGAGCTGGCGCTGCAGCGCCTCCTCGACCGGTGACCAGTCGATCGCCGCGCGCTCGCCGGTGATCCGCGCGAGCAGCGCCTGCTGCTGCGCGACCTGGGCCGCCAGCCCCTCGCGCCGGCGCGCGAGGTCGGAGAGGCGGTCGGCGGCGCTGCGCTCGGCGAACGCCGCCTCCTGCGAGGCGCGTTCCGCCGCGCGCAGCCGCTCGCGTCCGCGCGCGAGCGCGGCCTCGTGCTCGTCACCCACGGCGCGCGCCGACTCGCGCGCGGCGAAGCGGTCGTGCAGGCCGGACTGGAGGTCCGCGATTTCGCGCACGATGGCCTCGCGCTGCGCCTCCTCCTGGGCGATCGCCGCCACCAGGTCCGCATCGTCGCGCGCGAGCTCGGCGCGGCGCCTCTGGGCCGCCTCGGCGGCCTGGCGCAGCTGGGCGAGCTCCAGCTCGAGCTCGTGGCAGCGGCGCTGCTGCGATGCCAGCGCCTGCGTTTCCTGATGCCAGGCGAGCTGCTGCGCCTTCTGCTCGATCTCGGCGGTCTCGAGCGCCGCGCGCGCGGCGGCGGCGGCCTCGCGCGCCGGGGGGAGCCGGTCCTCGAGCTCCTCGAGCTCCTTCTGGCGCGCGAGAACGCCGTGCAGCTCGCCGTCGGGCCGGAACAGCGTGACGCTTTGCACGGCGACGAGGTGGCCCGCCGGCGTGACGAACGTCTCGCCCGCCGCGAGGGCGTCGCGATCGGCGAGCGCCTGCGCCAGCGAGTCGCGGCAACGCACGCCGTGGAGCGCGTCGGCGACCAGCCTGCCGAGCTCCGGACGCTTGACGCGGACTCTCGCGAGGAGCGCATCGCCGCCCGAGGGCGGCGCGTGCCTTGCGGGCGCCGGCGCGTAGACCGCGAGACGCACCGGCGGCGCCGTGTCGTCGGACTCCCAGTCGAGCGCGCGGTCGAGGGAGCCGAGCTCGAGTGCCTCGAGACGCTCGCGCAGCACCGCTTCCACCGCGTCGTTCCAGCCGGGCGCGACGTCGAGCGCGGTGTAAAGGTGCGTGGCGTTGGCGAGGCCCACGCGCTCGAGCCAGCCGTCGCGGTCGCTGCCGTGCCCGACCCTGGCCTGCAGCGCGGCGAGCGCCTGCGCGCGTGCCTCGAGGTCGCCGAGCGAGCGGCTGTCGCGCTGCCACGCGGCGCCGGCCCCTCGCGCGCGCTCCTGCGTCGCCAGCACGGTCGCCTGCAGCGCGTCGAGCGACGCCTGCTTGCCGGCGAGGTCCGCGTTCTCCTGAGCGAGCTGCTCCTCGACTTCGCGGATCGGATCGCTGTCGGCGCCGGGCAGCGCGGCGACCTCGGCGGCGACGCGCGCGCGCCGCTCGGCCAGCTGCGCGAGCATGCGCGCCACGTTTTCGCGGCGCGTCTCGGCGACACGCACGTTCTGCTCGGCGTAGCTGATGCGCTGCTGGATCTCGGCAAGGGCCCGCGTCGCCGTCGACACCGCCTCGTCGAGCGCCGGCAGTCCCGCCTGCGCATCGCGTTCCTCGCCGCTCGCGCGCTCGCGCGCGGCGATCGCGTCCGCGAGCGACGCCTCCAGCGCGGCGCGGTCGCCGTCCAGCGCCGAGTTCTGGTGGCCGAGTGCGGCGAGCTGCGCGGTGAGCTCGGCGATCTGCTCGCCGATGCGGCTCTCCGAGTCGCGCGCGAACGCGAGCTGCTGCTCGAGGCGGCTCACCTCGCTGTTGGCGGCGTAGAACGCGCCCTGGCGTTCGTGCAGCGCGTCGCCTGCCGCGTAATGGTCGCGGCGCAGCGCTTCCAGGCCCGCCTCGGTGCTGCGCAGGTCGGCCTGCAGCCCCTCGAGCGCGACCGCGAGCCCGGCGAGCTCGTGGCCGGCGCGCTCGCGCGCGCGGACCGCCTCCTGCTGCTTCGCGAACCACGACAGGTGCTGCGCCTGCTTCAGGCGCGCCTCCATCTCGCGGTATTCGGCGGCGACCGTCGCCTGGTGCTCGAGCCGCTCGAGCTGGCTGCCGAGCTCGATGCGGATGTCCTCGATGCGCGACAGGTTCTCCCGCGTGTCGGCGAGCCGTCCCTCGGTTTCCTTGCGTCGCTCACGGTACTTGGAGACGCCGGCGGCCTCCTCGAGGAAGATGCGCAGCTCCTCCGGTTTCGCCTCGATGACGCGCGAGATCATTCCCTGCTCGATGATCGCGTAGGCGCGCGGCCCCAGCCCGGTGCCGAGGAACAGGTCGTAGATGTCGCGGCGGCGGACCGGGACGTTGTTGATGTAGTAGGAGCTGTCGCCGTCGCGCGTCAGCACGCGTTTGATCGACAGCTCGGCGTACTGCCCCCACTGGCCGCCGATGCGGCCGGCACTGTTGTCGAACGCGAGCTCGACCGAGGCGCGGCCGACCGGCTTGCGGTCGCCGGCCCCGTTGAAGATGACGTCCTGCATCGACTCGCCGCGCAGCGCCGAGGCCTTCGACTCGCCCAGCACCCAGCGCACCGCGTCGATCACGTTGGACTTGCCGCAACCGTTGGGGCCGACGATGCCGACGAGTTGTCCCGGCGTGTCGATCGTCGTGGGTTCGACGAACGACTTGAAGCCGGCGAGCTTGATCTGGGTGAGGCGCAAGGCGAGCAACCCCCGCGAGGGGACGGTGTGGAACCGGGTCGGCCCGGTCGGCGCCGGGCGGGTCGCGCGGCGTGTGTCGGTCGGCGCGGCAGGCACGCTGCGCGACGCCGACGTTGGGCGCGAATTATAGCCGATCGCGATCGCGCGGACCGCGACCGGTCAGGCCACGAGCGTCGGCACCGCGCGCGGCGGCAGCCGGCCGTCGTCGACCGCGTGGCACGCGACCTCGCCGTCGACGGCGCAGGCCTTGAGCGTCGGCACCTCGCGCCGGCAGCGCTCGTTCGCGTGCGGACAGCGCGGATGGAACGCGCAGCCGGTCGGCGGGTCGAGCGGGTTCGGGACCTCGCCCGCGACGGCGACGCGCGGGGCGCCGGTCATCCTCAGGTCCGGCACCGCGTCGAGCAGCATCCTCGTGTACGGATGCTGCGGGTCGCCGAACAGTCGCGCGGTCGGCGCGAGCTCGACGATGCGCCCGAGGTACATGACGCCGACGCGGTCGGCGATGTGGTGGACGACCGCGAGGTTGTGCGAGATGAACAGGTAGGTCAGCCCCATGCGGCGCTGCAGGTCGCGCATCAGGTTCAGCACCTGCGCCTGCACCGACACGTCGAGCGCCGAGGTCGGCTCGTCGCACACGAGGAACGCGGGCTCGGTCGCGAGGGCGCGCGCGATCGATATGCGCTGCCGCTGCCCGCCGGAGAACTGGTGCGGGTACTTCGCGCCGTCCGCCGCGGCGAGCCCGACCTGGACGAGGAGCCGGTCGACGCGCTCGGCGATCTGGTTCCGCGGCAGCGCCTCGTCCTGCGTCACCAGCGGCTCGGCGACGATGTCGGCCACGCGCCAGCGCGGGTTGAGGCTCGCGTACGGGTCCTGGAAGATCATCTGCATCGAGCGGCGCGCCTGCCTGCGCTTCGCGGCCTCGGCTGCGACCGCGCCCTCGCCCGCGAGCACGACGCCGCCGTACTCGACGCGGCCGCGGGTCGGCGCATGGAGGCCGACGATGAGGCGCGCGACCGTCGACTTGCCGCAGCCCGACTCGCCGACCAGCCCGAGCGTCTCGCCGCGCCGGATATCGAGCGAGACGCCCTCGACCGCCTTCAGCAGCACGCGCGGCCTGCCCTCGAGCACGCGGTTGAGCCAGGGGGGCGACACGTCGAACGTGCGCGTGAGGTCGACGAGGCGGACCAGCACGCTCATGACTTCGTCCCCCGGGCTTGCCGCGGTCCGGCTTCGCGACCTACCCCCCGGGGAAGGCGGCGAGCGCCGTGGGGCGGCCGGCCGGCGCTCATGCCGGCACTCCGGCGGTGACGTCGGCGAGCCAGCACGCGGCGCTGGTGCGGCCCGCGGGGACGAGCTCGGGGCGCTCGCGCCGGCATCGGTCGAACGCGTGCGGGCATCGCGGGTGGTAGGCGCAGCCCGCCGGCACCGCGTCGAGGCGCGGCATCGTGCCGTCGATCTGCGTCAGCCGCTCGACCGTCGCGCCGATCGAAGGGATCGAGCCCATCAGGCCGACCGTGTACGGGTGGCGCGGCCGGTGGATCACGTCGGCGACCGGGCCGATCTCGACGATGCGCCCGGCGTACATGACGGCGACGCGGTCCGCCGTCTCGGCGATGACGCCCATGTCGTGCGTCACGAGCATCACCGCGGTCGCGTGGTCGCGGCACAGCCGCTTCAGAAGCTGGATGATCTGCGCCTGGATCGACACGTCGAGCGCCGTGGTCGGCTCGTCGGCGATGATCAGCTTGGGCTTCGCCGCGAGCGCGAGCGCGATCACGACCCGCTGGCGCATGCCGCCCGAGAACTGGTGCGGATAGTGGTCGATGCGTCGGTCGGCGGCGGGGATTCCGACCTCCTCGAGGAGCGCGACCGCGCGCCTGCGCGCGTCGGCCTCGCCCATCGGGAGGTGCGTCCGGATCGTCTCGACGATCTGCCGTCCGATCGTGTAGAGCGGGTTGAGCGAGGTGAGCGGGTCCTGGAACACCGCGCCGATCTCGCGCCCCCGCACCTTGCGCATGCGCTCGTTCGGCAGGTTGTCGATGCGCACGCCGTCGAGCCTGACCTCGCCGCCGGCGATGCGGCCCGGCGGGTCGATCAGCCCGATGACCGCGGCCCCGGTGACCGACTTGCCGGCGCCCGATTCGCCCACCACGCCCAGGACCTCGCCGCGCGCGATCTCGAAGCTCGCGTCGTGCACGGCGACGAGCGTGCCGCGGCGCGTCGGGAACTCGACACGAAGCCGGTCGACGGAGAGGATCGGGACGCCTTGCATCGGAACCCGGTCAGCCCCTGGGCGTGCCGCAGCCGGGGATCGACTCGACGTGGTCGACGACCGGCCGGAAGTCCGAGCTCACCGGGTCGTCGAACTGCGCGTTGACGTAGTAGCGCCTGCACGGCGCGACGTCGAGCTCGAGCTCGCGCACCCGGCCGACCCGGAACGAGCCCTGCCCGTGCGACTCCACGACCACGCGCTGCCTGCCCGGATCGACCGTGAGCGCCTGGGGCCGGGCCCATCCCGTGGTGCTGCCGACCGAGACGATGGCCACGGACCGCCGGTTCTCGATCGCGAGGTTGTAGCGCTCGCCGGTGACCTCGGACCACGGAGCGCTGACGGCCGCGCAGCCGGCGACGAGCGCCGGCGCGGCGAGGACTGCCCATCGGTATCGCATGAAGCCTCCTGGGTGTTCGCGGGGCCGCGGCGCGGCCCACCGACACCGGGCAAAACGCGCGAGCGACCTTCCCCGCTTACCTGAGCTTCGGATTGAGCGCATCGCGCAGCCAGTCCCCCAGCAGGTTGGTCGACAGGACCATGATCACCAGCGCCGCCCCCGGAAACACGGTGATCCACCACTCGCCCGAGAACAGGTAGTCGTTGCCCACCCGGATCAGCGTCCCGAGCGAGGGCTGCGTGGGCGGGACGCCCACGCCGAGGAACGACAGCGTCGCCTCGGTGATGATGGCGGTGGCGATGTTGATCGTCGCGAGCACGAGCACGGGACCGAGCACGTTGGGCAGCAGGTGCCGGCGCATGATCCCGATCGGCGCGACGCCGATCACGCGCGCCGCCTGCACGTATTCCTTGTTCTTCTCGACCATCGTCGACCCGCGGACCGTGCGCGCGTACTGCACCCAGTTCGACGCGGCGATCGCCAGGATCAGCACGACCAGCGCGAGCTCGCCGTGCGACTCGTGGGGCAGCACCGCGCGGGCGACGCCGTCGATCAGGAGCGCGATGAGGATCGCAGGGAACGACAGCTGCACGTCCGCCACGCGCATGATGGCGGCGTCCGTGCGCCCGCCGACGTAGCCCGCGAGCAGGCCGAGCCCCACGCCGACGACGACCGCCAGCAGCACCGACGCGATCCCGACCATCAGCGACACGCGCGCGCCGTACATGATCGTCGACAGCACGTCGCGGCCCTGGTCGTCGGTGCCGAGCAGGTAGCCCGCCTTGCCGCCGGTTTCCCAGAGGGGCGGCGACAGCGAGTCCAGCAGGTTGAGCGAGGCGAGATCGTACGGATTGCTCGGCGCGAGCCACGGCGCGAACACCGCGGCAACCACGCATACGAGCATCACGACAGCCGAGACGATCGCGACGGGCGAGTGGCGGAAGCTCCACGTGACGTCGCCGTCCCACGCGGCGCGCAGGCGCGCCGCGTACGGCATGCTGACGAGCTCGTCGTTCACCGGCCGAGCCCCTTCACCGCCTGCAGCGCCGCCACGCGCGCCTGGCCCCACACCATCGCCTTCCAGTCCGGCCGGTCGACGTAGAACGCGTCGCGCATCGTGCGCCTGATCGCCGCGCGCTGCGCGTCGTCCGCCCCCGCCCGGTTGGCGAGCCACTGGTCGGCGCGCAGCGCGTCCAGCACCGACGGGAGATCGAGCGTCCCGAACTCGAGCCCGATGCCGGTGAACTCCGCCGCCGGGCACGCGTCCAGCGCCGCCTCGAAGATCACGCCGGTCAGCGGCGCCGAGGTCGACGAGCCGTCGTAATACGACGTGACGTCGGCGCCGAAGTACGAACGCGTGCGCCCGACCGCCGCCGCGTCGTCGCGGCCGAGGTAGATCTTTTCGCCGAGGCCGCAGGGCCCGAGGCCGGTGTGCACGTCGACCAGCGCGACGCTCTCGCGGGTTGCGCCGCGCGAACGCAGCACGCCGCGCAATACCGTGTTCGACCACGCGGGCCCGCTTCCGCCGTAGAACAGTCCGTCGGCGAACTCGCATTGCCCCGACGACACCGCGCGCTGGAACGCCGCCGGGCCCCGCGACGCGATGTAGGCGGCGATGTGCGCCTCGTTCTCGCGCGGCGGGGGCCAGGTCTCCGGCACGAGCAGGCGGTGCACCTCCGCGTACTCGGCATTGGGCTCGGGCGGCGTCGCAAACGCGCGGAAATTGCGGTTCAGGTCGACGTTGTCCTCGTTCGTGCGCCGCAGGTGCGAGAAGCCGTACGGATTGACGGCGTGAACCATCGCGACCGCGACGCCCGCCGCGTCGACCGCCGTCGCGAACGCGTCGTCGCGCAGGAGCCCGACCTGGCAGCCGGAGCCGCAATGGCCTTCGACGCCGTGCGTGCCGGACGTGATCACGAGGAGGCGCTTCGCACCGGGTCGACCCCCGGTCGCCACGTCCAGTGCGAGCGGCTCGCCGGCGGCGCCGCGGGCCGTCGGGTGAACGTGCGACTCGAGCCCATAGCCGCGCGCCGTCGCGGCGGCGAGGAACTTCCCGCGCGCCTCCGCGTAGGTCGCGGAGAATGCTTCGGCCGGATCGGGCATCGCGCTCATCGGCCGGTCGTCCCCGGGCTCGCCGCCGCGCGGACGCCGCTCGCCACGTCCCGGAGATGGGAGCGATCCCCCCGCGACGGCCGGCGGACGCCTCCCCGACGCGCACTGCGCGCACCTCCGCCCGAGCGAGCGCGCCGACCTCGGGGCAGCCTCGCGGCGCTCATGCGGGTGCCGCGAGCGGCATCGCCCGCTCGGCGAGCGATGCGAGGTAGCCCGCGCCGATCGGAATCACGCTGTCGTTGAAGTCGTAGCGGCTGTCGTGCAGGAAGCACGCCGGCCCGCCGCCCGTGCCGCCCTGGCCGAGCCGCGCGTAGGCGCCCGGCCGCTGCTGCAGCATGAACGAGAAATCCTCGGAGCCCATCGACGGATCGAGATCGTGCACGACGTTCTCGCGTCCGACGACGCGCCCGGCCACGTCGGCGGCGAACTGCGCCTCGAACGTGGTGTTGATCGTCGCCGGGTAGAGGCGCTCGTAGACGAGCGTCGCCGTCGCCCCGAACGCTGCCGCGATCGACGGCACCATCTCGGCAAGCCTCGCCTGGATCGTGTCCTGGACCGTCGGCTTGAACGTTCGCACCGTCCCGACGAGCTGCGCGGTGCGCGGGACCACGCTCATCGCGCCCGGGTGGCCGGCGTTCATCGCGCACAGGCTCACGACCGCGTTGTCGAGCGGCGACACGGTGCGGGCGACGATCGATTGCGCCGCGGTGATGAGGTGCCCCGCCACCAGCACCGGATCGATGGTCCGGTGCGGATGCGCGCCGTGGCCGCCCTTGCCGGTGATATTGATCGTGATGCGGTCCGCCGCCGCCATCATCGGCCCCGGCCGCACGGCGATCTTGCCGACCGCCAGGCCGGGCCAGTTGTGCAGCGCGTAGACCTGGTCGGCCGGGAAGCGCTCGAACAGCCCGTCCTCGATCATCGCGCGGCCGCCGGCGTAGCCCTCCTCGCCCGGCTGGAAGATGAGCGTCACGGTGCCGTCGAACGCGCGCGTCTCGGCCAGGTAGCGCGCGGCGGCGAGCAGCATCGTCGTGTGGCCGTCGTGGCCGCAGCCGTGCATGCGCCCGTCGTAGCGCGACCTGTGCGCGAACGCGTTGTCCTCCTGCATCGGCAACGCATCCATGTCCGCGCGCAGGCCGACCGAGCGGCCGCTCGCCGTCGTGAGGCCGCGCACGATGGCGACGACGCCGGTCCTGCCGACGCCGGTTTGGTGCTCGATCCCCAGCGCGGCGAGCCGCTCGGCGACGATGCGCGCCGTGCGGTGCTCCTCGAAGCCGAGCTCCGGGTGCGCGTGCAGGTCGCGGCGCAGCGCCGCGAACTCGTCGTGCCAGCGACGGATGTGCTCGACCGGAGGGCTCATGGGCGGACTCAGTGCCCGACGACGCGCTCGACGCGCAGCCGCGGGTCGACCGCGTAGTAGAGCAGGTCGACGATCAGGTTGAGGAGGACGAACACGACGGCGATGAAGCACAGGTAGGCCGCCATGACCGGGATGTCGGCGAAGGTCACCGCCTGGATGAACAGCAGGCCCATGCCGGGCCACTGGAACACGGTCTCGGTGATGATCGCGAACGCGATGATCGCGCCCAGCTGAAGGCCGGTGATCGTGATGACCGGCACCAGCGTGTTCTTCAGCGCATGGCCGAAATGGATCGCGCGATCGGTGAGCCCGCGGGCGCGCGCGAACTTGATGTAGTCGGTGCGCAGCACCTCGAGCATCTCGGCGCGCACCAGCCGCATGATGAGCGTGGCCTGGAACAGGGCCAGCGTGATCGACGGCAGGATCAGCGACTTCAGCCCGCTCGGCGTCAGCAGCCCTGTCGTCCACCAGCCCAGCGCGACGACCTCGCCGCGCCCGAAGCTCGGCAGCCAGCCCAGCTGCACGGCGAACACGAGGATGAGCAGGATCCCGATCAGGAACGTGGGCAGGCTCACGCCGACCAGCGACGCCGCGAGCAGCACGTGCGCGAGCACGCTGTGCCTTCGCAACGCCGTGTAGACGCCCGCCGGGATGCCGGCGAGGAGCGCGATCAGCGCCGCCGCGAACGACAGCTCGAGCGTCGCCGGCAGGCGCTCGCGCAGCAGGGTCGATACCTTGCGGCCCTGGCGCAGCGAGACGCCGAAATCGCCCTGCAGCGCGTTGCCGACGAAGCGGCCGAACTGCACGTACGCGGGCTGGTCGAGGCCGAGATCCGCGCGCAGGCGGACACGATCTTCCATCGTCGCGTCCTGGCCCAGCATGAACGCTATCGGGTCGCCCGTGTAATTGAACAGCGAGAAAGCGATCAGCGCGACGACGCCCAGCACCGCGACGGTCTGCAGGATGCGGCGGAGGACGAAGGCGATCAAGGATCGACCCGCCGGCGGACCGCGATCGTCACGCCCGGTGGCTCCGCCGCATGCGGTGCAGGAACCGTGGTCCGCCCTCCCCTGTCAGTCAATCCGGATCCATCGCGCGTCGAGCCGGTTGTCGGCGCGGTGGTACGCCGACACGTTCGAGCGCATCGCCCACGGGATCACCTGCTGGTGCAGCGGGATGTGGCCGATGTCGGCGGCATGGATCTGCAGCACTTCGCGGATCATCGCGTTGCGCCTCGCGTCGTCGACCTCGGTCTTGATGCGGCCGATCAGCTCGTCCGCCTTCGGATTCGAGTACTTGCCCAGGTTGAAGTTCCCGTCGGCGCCGCCTTTCGGGTCGACCGAGTGGATCAGGCTCTGCAGCGTGTAGAGCGCGTCGAACGTCGCCGTCGCCCAGCCGAGCAGGTAGGCGCTCGTGTCGAACTTCTGGATCTTCTGGAAGTAGGTCGCCCGCGGCATCGCGTTCAGCCTCGCCCTGACGCCGATGCGCGCCCACATCGCGACGATCGCCTGGCAGATCTCCTCGTCGTTGATGTAGCGGTTGTTCGGGCAGTCGAGCGTGAACTCGAGCCCGTCGCCGTAGCCCGCGTCGGCGAGGAGCCTGCGCGCCGCCGCCGAGTCGAACGGCAGGCGCCTGCTCGTGTCCTCGGTGTAGCCACTCACCTGCGGCGCGATCATCGAGCCGGTGGTCACCGACAGCCCGCGCATCGTCGCGCGCTTGATCGCCTCGACGTCGATCGCCTGGTAGAGCGCCTGCCGGACGCGCTTGTCCTTGAACGGGTTCTTCCCCTTCACGCTCGCGTACGGCGTCTCGTCGCGCCACTGGTCGAAGCCGAGGAAGATGATCCTCGTCTCGCTGCCGTCGACGATCTTCACCTGCGCGTTCTGGCGCAGGCGCGGGATGTCCTGCGTCGGCGGGTCGAGCACGAGGTCGACCTCGCCGGACACCAGCGCGGCCGCGCGCGTGGCGTCGGCCTTGATCGGCAGGTACACGATCTCGGTCAGGTTCCCCTCGAGCCGGTCCCACCAGCCGGGGTTCGCGACGAGCACCGTCCTCACGTCCGGCTCGCGCGACTTCAGCATGAACGGCCCGGTGCCGTTGGTGTTGCGCGCGGCGAAGCTCTCCTCCTTCTGCGCGTAGTTCTGCGGGTTGACCACGTTGTTCTTCACCGCCCACGCCTTGTTCATGATCTTCGCGTCGACGAACTGGCGCAGCAGGACCGGGTTCGGCCCGTCGGTGACGACGTCGACCGTGTAGTCGTCGACCTTCCTCACCTCCTTCACCCCCTGCGCGTAGACCTTCATGTTCGAGGCCGGCTTCAGGATGCGCTCGAACGAGAACACGACATCGTCGGCGGTGAGTGGCGCACCGTCGTGGAACTTCACGTTGCGGCGCAGGGCGAAGCGCCAGGTCGACGCGTCCAGGCGCGTCCACGACGTGGCGAGCGCCGGCTCCGGCACGAACTGCTTGTTGTAGCGGACGAGGCCCTCGTACACGTAGTCGGAAAACGTGTTGTTGAGGCTCTCGTTCTGCGCCATCGGGTCGAACGTCAGGATGTCACCCTGGCTCGTCCAGCGCAGCGTCTTGCCGGCGACGGGGGCGGCGGCGAGAGCCAGGACGGCGGCGACGGTGGCGACCGTGGCGGCGATTCCGGGATGACCCATGGCGGCTCCTTCGAGGACGAAAAGTCGGTGGGCGTGAAACCGGCGGATCATGCCCGAAAGGCGTCGCGGGCTCAACGCGTCGCCCGGAGGCGCGCCGCGCGCGTCGCGTAGAGGCAGATGCCGGCGGCGACCGACACGTTGAGCGACTCGACCGTCCCGACGAGAGGAATGCCCACGATGCGGTCGCAGGATTCGCGTGTCAGGCGGCGCAGTCCCTGCCCTTCGGCGCCCAGCACCCAAGCCACCGGGCCGGAGAGGTCCGCCTCGACGAGGCTCTCGCCGCCGCTGTCCGCGCCGAGCACCCACACGCCGCGGTCCTTGAGCGCGGCGATCGTGCGCGCGAGGTTGGTCACCGTGATCACCGGCACCGTGTCGGCGGCGCCGCTCGCGGCCTTGGCGACCGTCGCATTGACGCCGACGGCGCGGTCCTTCGGCACGACCACCGCCTGCGCGCCGAACGCGTCGGCGTTTCGGAGGCAGGCACCGAGGTTGTGCGGGTCGGTCACGCCGTCGAGCACGAGCACCAGCGCCGGCTCGGAGAGCGACTCGAGCACGTCGTCGAGCGTCACGTGCGGGTGCACGTCGTCCACCAGCGCCACGACGCCCTGGTGGCGGTCGTTGCCGGCTAGCTCGCGCAGCCGCGCGTCGTCGGCCGCGTGCACCGCGATCCCCGCCGCCGCCGCCCGCGACGCGAGGTCGCGCATCCGCGCGTCGTGCCGCCCGGTCGCCGCATAGACGCCCTGAACGCTCGACGGCTGGACGCGCAGGCGCGAGGTGACCGCGTGGAAGCCGAAGAGGATGCGCCGGGTCATGCCGGCCCGTGGCGGTCGTGGGTTCATGCTAGTGTGCGGTCCCGGAAGCTCGGATCGAGCGAACCCGCGGGATCGTTCGCTAGTGTAGCCGCGCTTTCGCGCCCGTGCCCCGCCGATGATCGCCGATGCCCGCCAGTTCGTGGAGACGATGCTGCTCGCGATCGCGGCGCTGCTCCCGATCGTCAATCCGGTCGCCTGCGCGTCGGTGTTCCTCGCACGCACCGCCGATCTCACGCAGGAGGACCGGCGCCGGACGGCGATGCGCGTGGCCCGCTACGGCTTCGCGCTGCTGCTCGCCTCCGCGCTGATCGGCGCCTACGTGCTCGACTTCTTCGGGCTGTCGATCCCGGTCGTGCAGGTCGCCGGCGGGCTGGTCGTGAGCGTGCTCGGCTGGACGCTGCTCTCGCAGGAGAACCTGGCCGAACGGCGCGACGCCGCGGCGGCACCCACCCCCGACGACCTGGGGGCGCGCGCGTTCTATCCGCTCACGATGCCGCTCACCGTCGGGCCGGGATCGATCTCGGTCGCGATCACGCTGGGCGCCAATCCGCCCGAAGACGCGCGGGCGCTCGCGATCACGCTCGTCGCGCACGCGCTGGGCCTCGCGGTCGTCGCGCTCGTCGTCTACCTCGTCTACGCGAAGGCCGACGCCGTCCTGCGCAGGCTCGGCACGACCGGGACCGTGATCGTGACGCGCCTGTCGGCGTTCATCCTGCTGTGCGTCGGTGTGCAGATCGTCTGGAACGGCGTGCGCGCGCTGATCCTCTCCCTCTAGCGCCTTCCGACGCGCGTTCGCGCAGCCGGGAAACGGGGCGCTGGCTGCGGACCGGGCCGCTAGCCCCCGGCCCGGCCCGTTCCCCGCGCCCGGTCGCGTTCGGCGCGCGCCGTCGCGTTGGCGGGGTCGAGCGCCGACGCGCGCTCGAATGCCGCCAGCGCGTCGGCATCGCGCCCGAGCTCCCGGTAGGTCTGGCCCAGCAGCAGCCACTGGTCGGCGGTCCCGCTCCCGGCGCGTACCTTGGCCTCCAATCGATCGACCATCACCTCGAGGCCCGGAAGCGCCGGCGACGCGCCGCCGGCGTTTGCGCGGGGCGATGCCACGGCAGGAGCCGATTGCGCTGCGGCCGGGACCGAGACCGGCCGTGAATCGAGCGCGGGGGCCGGGGCGGACTCGATGGCCCATCGCATGCCGATGACGAACGCGGCGATGCTCGCCGCCGCGACCAGTGCCAGCGCGAGCGCGCGCCGCGACAGGCGCAGCTCCACGTCGCCGCCGCTCAGAAGTCCCATCGCCACCCAGCGTAGAAGTAGATCCGGTCGACGTCCTCGTTGATCGTCGGTCCCACGCTGTGCGACCGCTCGAAGTCGCCTTCGGCCTCGAGCACGACGCGGTCGCGGATGCGCCAGCTGACCTTGAGGCTGGGCGTCGTGCGCGTGAGGCGCAATCCGGTCGAGTCCTCCTGGCGGTACCAGCGGATCGCGGGCTCGACGATGAACATCTCGCGCGGCGAGAAGCGCCAGGTCGCGCTCACCTGCTCGGCGTCGGCGGTCCTGCCGCGCAGGATCGCCCCGCCCAGAACGAGGATGTCCTGCATCGTCGTGAGCCCGTTGCCGATCACCTGCACCGTGTAGGTCATGATGCGGCCGGTCCCCGGCGTTTCGGGCAGCAGACCGACGGCGGGCGTGCCCGTCAGGCTCGACCAGCGCACGTCGAGGCCTCCCTGCCAGCGCGGTCCGAACTGCTGCGTGACGCCCACGAGGAACACGCGTGAAATCGGCGTGAGCGCCTTCGCCTGGTCGCGCGTCCCGCCGAGCCCCCTGTCCCTCAGCAGGTCGTCGAGCGAGACCGACGGATCGGCGACGATCGCGTTGGTGAGTTGCAACGTGGGCGTGCGCCGGTAGTCGGCGAGCAGGTTGAGCGTGGTGCGCGTCGACCACTGGAACGTCCCCTGCGCCATCGCGATGTTGACCGCGTGGAAGTCCGGGTCGTAGTCGACGAGTCCGTACGCGGTCGCCTGCGGGTCGAAATAGCGTGCCTCGCCACCGATCCCCACGCGGTCGGTCTCGCCCTTGACCACCTGCCGGATCGCGAACACGCTGCCGCCGGCGGCGGCGCCCGGCAGGTCGTACTCCAGCGCCCCGCCGTAGAACGTCTTGTCAATGCCGGCGAACGGGTCGACCGGTCGCCCGAGCACGGCCGCGACGCGCGCGTTCGGCGTGAAGCCCCAGGAGCCGACCGCGCCGTCGTAGCGGCCGAGCACGCCGTTGCTCGTCGCGGACTGCCGACCGATGCGCGCGAACAGCCGATCGGGCAGGTAGCGGGCTTCGGCGTAGAGCGAGTTGAGCTTGTTGTCGTCGTCCTTGCCGCCGAGGAAGTTGGCGTTGTACTGGTTGCGCACGACCGCCCGGTTGTCCCAGTGGGAATCGCGGTAACGCACCGTGGCGTCGACGTTGTTCACGAGCAGCGACTGGTCTTCCGATGCCAGCTTGACCGTGTCGATGGTCGTCGCATTGGTCGCAGGCGTGACCGTGATGGTCGTGAGCTGGCCGTTGGACTTCCCGCCATAGTAGGTCTGCGCGAGGCTTCCCCAGAACGTGGTCTGGGGCGGGCGCGTCGGCACGCGCGGCGCGGCCGGCGCCGCGGCGAGCGCGGTCAGCCTGTCGCGGATGCGCGGCGCGGCCGGCGAGTCCGGAAAGAGCCTGAGGTAGAGCTCGTACTCGGCGCGCGCCCGGGCGGGGTCGCCATCCTTCTCGCGCGCGAACCCGATCAGCTCCTGGGCCTCCTGCGAGTACGCGTTCGGCGGCAGGTTGAGAACGCGGTTGAACGCGACCGTCGCCTTGTCGAACGCGCCTGCGGCCATCGCCTCGCGCGCGGCCTTCATCTGCGTCTCCGCTTCGCGGTCGACGTCCGTCACCGGTGCGACGGTGACCGTCGACGGCGGCAGCTCGACGCCCGCCGGCTTCGCCGGCCTCAGGCGCTCGATCTGCTCCGGCGTGAGCGCGATCAGCAGCACGAGCGTGCGCGTGTCCTCCGGGCGAAGGCGGAACTCGACCGGCGAGTCGAACACGATGTCGATGCGCCGTTGCAGCGACGGCGCCTGCGACGGATAGACGACGCGCATCCGGGGCACGAGGTCGTTGGCCGGCGGCCTCCGCTCCTCCTCGACGACGGACGCAGTCGACTCGTCGGACGCGGCGATCTGGAAGAAGGCCTGGATCGACTGCCCCCGCGTCTGCGGGGCATGCCGCAGGTACTGGATCAGCGCGTTGAACCGGATCCTCACGACGGCGTTGGTTCCCTCCGCCGTCACCTCGACCCGGTCGAGCACCTGTGCGCCCGCCGCCATGCACGCGAGCGCCGCCAGCGACGCGACTGCCATCCGGCTTCCCCATCCGGCACGCTTCTCCTTCATCTTCCCCGCTCCCCTTGGTGATTCGTTCGAGATCCGGCTACCGGTCCCACGTGCGCGTCGTGTGACATGCGTCGCAGGACTGGGTCGTCACCGGGTGCTCCCGCGGCTTGCCCTTGGCGTAGACGCCGTTGTGACAGGTGGCACAGGTTCCGGGCACGACGCTTGTGTGCGAGAACGATGCGTCCCAGGTCGTCGTCTTGTGGCAAGCGTCGCAGCTTTGCGTCGTCGGCAGGTGATTCGACGGCTTGCCCCTGGCGGTCGAGCCGTTGTGGCAGGTCGCGCACGTGCCCGGCGCCACGCCGGTGTGGCTGAACGTCGCCGGCTCCCACGCAGTCATGCGATGGCAGACGTCACAGCTCTGCGTCGTCG
>CAJPFI010000032.1 GCA_905339295.1 Burkholderiales bacterium | reverse complement strand
ACCAAGCTCAAGTGACCGGCGGCGCCTGCCGCGGGCCATCCGCGCGAAGGCGGGGTTCCGGCGAGGCTCGGAGGGCCGCGACCGCGGCCCTTCGCTTTTCGTGGGTCGGGCTTCAGCCCGACTCACATTCCCACCGCGCGTCAGGCGTAGCGCCTGAGCTGCAGCGAGAATTGCGCGAGCGGCGGGATGCCCGACGACTCGGCGCGCTGGCACCAGTCGCGCAGGCGCTCGAGCAACTGCTCGGACGACTCGGTCGAGCGCGTCCACAACGCCGACAGCTCGGCACGCATCGCGACGATCTTGGCGATGATCGTGCTGTGCTCGGTCAGGTGCGCGAGGCGGTCGCGATCGCCCTTCGCCAGCGCATCGGGGTCGGTGAGCCAGTGCCTGAGGCGCGCGGCGCTCGGCAACTCGATGCCCCGCACGCGCTGGCGAAGCGTCCCGAGCTCGACGCGGTAGGCGGCCTTGAGCGAGCGCGCATAGGCGGTCGCGACGTGGTAGCGGTGCGTGAGGACCGCCTGGAGCGTCTCGTGGTCGGCTTGCGGCTTCGACGGGTCGAGCCTTAGCCTCGGCGCGACGCGGCGCACCTGCGCGAGGCCCAGCGCGGACAGCGTGCGGATGTAGGCCCAGCCCAGGTCGAACTCGTACCACTGCGCCGAGAACTTGGCCGACGTTCCGTACGCGTGGTGGTTGTTGTGCAGCTCCTCGCCGCCGATCAGGATGCCCAGCGGGAAGATGTTGGTCGACGTGTCGTTCGACGCGTAGTTGCGGTAGCCCCAGTAGTGGCCGATGCCGTTGACGACGCCCGCCGCGAAGAACGGGATCCACATCATCTGCACGGCCCAGATCGCCACGCCCGCCGCGCCGAACAGCGCGAAGTCGACCGCCAGCATCAGCCCTACGCCCTGCCACGAGTGGCGCGTATAGACGTTGCGCTCGATCCAGTCGTCGGGCGTGCCGTGGCCGTAGCGTTCCAGCGTCTCGGCATTGCGCGACTCGGTGCGGTAGAGCTCGGCGCCGCTCCACAGCACGGTGCCGATGCCGCGCGTCATCGGGCTGTGCGGGTCTTCCTCCGTCTCGACCTTGGCGTGGTGCTTACGGTGGATCGCCGCCCACTCCTTCGTCACCATTCCGGTCGTGAGCCACAGCCAGAAACGGAACACGTGCGAGACCGCCGGGTGGAGATCGAGCGCGCGGTGCGCCTGGCTGCGGTGCAGGAAGATGGTGACCGCGGCGATCGTCACGTGCGTCAGCGCGAGCGTGACGACGACGTAACCCCACCACGGCAGGTCGACGAGGCCGTGGGCGAGGAAGTCGAGATACGCGTGCGGATCGGTCATTCGCGGGGTCGCCGGCGTTCAATGGCCGGGCAACGTCGTGGTGGGTGCAAACGAACATTGTACCCGTCCCCGTCCCGGCAACGGGAAATGCCGCGCGAGGCGCGGGACGTTCCGCTAACCCCTTGTTTTCATTCGACGAGTGGCGACCCTCGCGCCGCCGTTCCCGGCCGCTCGGCCATGCCGGGCGGCACCCCGATCACGCGCACCTCGCGCTGCGGATAAGGAATGGCGATTCCCGCCTCGCCGAACGTACGCAGGATGCGGCGGTGGACGGCGCTCTTGAGGGCCAGCAGACCGCCCTCCGGCTCGCTGGTCCAGAGCATCAGCTCGAGGTTGACGCCGGAGTCGGCGAACGCGGTGACATAAGCACGGGGCGCGCGGTTGCTCTCGAGCTGCACATGCGGCTCGGCCCGGGCGGCCTCCTCGAGGAGCGCCAGCGCACGCTCGACGTCCGCGTCGTAGGCGACCTGCACCGGCACGACGATCCGCGCCTTCGCGCCCATGCTCGCGTGGTTGAGCACGGTCGTCGTGACGAAGGTCTCGTTCGGGACGATCGCCTCGACGCCGTCGAAAGCTCGCAGGAGCACGTAGCGCGACGTGAAGCGCGTGATCGTGCCCTGCCGTCCGTCCGCGGTCACCAGGTCGCCCAGCTTGACCGACCGGTCGAGCAGGATCGTGAAACCGGCGATGTAGTTCGCCGCGAGCTTCTGGAGTCCGAGCCCGATGCCGACGCCGAGCGCGCCCCCGAACACCGACAGCAGCGTCAGGTCGACGCCGATGGTCGGCAGCGAGACCAGCACGCCCACGACGACGAGCAGGGCGCGAAGGAACTTCGCGAGCACGACGCGCAGGTTGACGTCGATGCCGGTCGACATCACGCGGCGCTCGACGAAGCCCGACAGCCACAGCGTCATCGCGACGGTCGCCAGCACGATGAGCGCGCCCTGGCCGATCGTCGCAAGCGACACGCGTTGCCGGCCGAGCGGCAGCTCGATCGAGTCGAGGAAGTCGACCAGCTCGCCGGCGACGCCGAGGTAGTACAGCGCGAGCGCGCTCCAGATCGCGTACGCGATCGCGCGCGAGGAGCCCCTGAGCCACGACGCCGTCGGGAACAGGCGCTCCAGCGTGTAGACGAGCACCCGGGTCACGACAAGCGCGACGCCGAGCGGGATCGCCACGTCGAGGAGCGGCGTGCCGCCGCTTCGCGCGAGCGCGGCCCGGGCGATGAGCAGCAGCACGAGCGCGACGAGCGCGAAGACGCCTTGCGCGGCGACCTCCCCTCGCTCGCCGCGACGGAGGGCGTAGCGGCGGTGCACGAGCCACGCGAGCGCGAAGCAACCCGCGGCGACGCCGAGCTCGGTCAGTCCGCGCGTGCCGGCGAGGTGCTCCCCGATGCGTGCGATGTCGATGTACCGGGTCATGGCTCGTAGGGATCGGGGAATGCTGTCGGCAGCCCGGTCATCGCGCGACCCGACCAGGGGTGCCGGCGGGCGGCGCGAGCGTCAGGTCGCGGGCGCCCGTTCGAGGACTGCCGCATAGAACGCGTCGCAGCCGTGCTGCGCCGTCGAGAGCACGAGCGTGGACCCGGTGGACAGCGCGATGCCGGCGCGCGCGAGCTCGGCCTGCGCGTCACCGCGCGCGAAGTCGGGGTGCGCGGCGAGGAACGCGTCGACGATGCGCTCGTTCTCCTCGGGCAGCACGCTGCAGGTCGCGTAGACCACGCGGCCGCCCGGTTTCACCAGCGTCGCCGCGCTCGCGAGGATCGCCGATTGCTTGGCAGCGAGCTCCGCGACGTCGACCGGTTCGTGGCGCCACTTGAGATCGGGATTGCGGCGCAGCGTTCCGGTGCCGGTGCACGGCGCATCGACGAGCACGCGATCCACCTTGCCCGCGAGCCGCTTCACCTTCGCGTCGCGCTCGTGCGCGATCACCTGCGGATGCACGTTCGACAACCCCGAGCGCGCGAGGCGCGGCTTGAGGGCCGCGAGGCGCCTCGCGACCGTGTCGAACGCGTACAGCCGGCCTTGCGAGCGCATCAGCGCGCCGAGCGCGAGCGTCTTGCCGCCGGCGCCCGCGCAGAAGTCGACGACCATCTCGCCGCGGCGCGGCGCGACCAGGTACGCGACGAGCTGGCTCCCCTCGTCCTGCACCTCGATGCTCCCGTCCAGGAACCACGGGTGCTGTGCGAGCATCGGACGGCCGGTCACGCGCAATCCCCACGGCGAGTACGCCGTCGGAACGACCGCGTAGCCATCGCGCTGGAGCTGCGCGAGCGCGTCGGTGCGGGTCGCCTTCATCGCGTTGACGCGCAGGTCGAGCGGGGCGGCCTCGTGCGAGGTGCGCGCGAACGCCGCGCGGGCATCCGCGCCCATCGTCTCGCCGAGCCGCTCCCACAGCCAGTCGGGCAGGTCGGCCGCGATGGCGTCGGGCAACGGCGCGCCCATGGCAGACTTGAACGCCGCGAGCCATTCGCGCTCGTCGGCGTTGAGCGCCGCGTCGACCTCGCGCACCGACTTGCCCATCTCCCGCACGAGCGTGGCGAGGGCGAGGCGCCTCGGATCGCGCGTCTGCGCGAGCGTCTCGAGCGACCGCTTGCGGCGCAGGAACGCGAACACGCCCTCGGCGACGAACGCGCGGTCCTGCTTGCCCATCTGCGGATGCGCCCGGAAGTACTGCCGCAGGCGCATGTCCGCCGGCGCGTCGAGGCGCGCGACCGAGCGGATCGCCTCGGCGAGCGCCGCGACCCGACCCGGCGGCAGCCCGGCGCCCGCGCGGCCGGCGCTACTCAACGCGAACCTCGTCGTCGACACGGATCGACGCGAGCACGACCTCGAGCGTGCCGCGCAGCGTGTGGGTGACGCGCATCTTGATCGGCAGGTAGCGCAGGCTCGGCGCGAGCCAGACGAGCGACTCGGTTCGGCCGTCGTCGCTCGTCCGGTGCCAGCGCTCGGCGTCGACCTCGCCGTAGGGCCAGCTCACGGTCTCGCTGCCCTCGCGCCTGACGGTGACGCGCAGCACGCGGCGCGTCGTCGCGAGATGGAACACCTGCTCGGCGCCCGACGGCGGCACGAAGTAGAACTGCCACATCACCGACAGCGGGTCGAACGTCGGCAGCTCGAGCGCCGCGGGCGTGTCGTCGCCGAGCGTCGCGATGCCGGATTCCCAGTCGAACGTCGCCGTCTCGCGCCGGTCGCGGCTGCCGCGCTCGACCACGAGCTCCCAGGGCTGCAGTCCCGCGGGCGTGATCAGGCCACGGCTCTCGATCCTGCCCTGTCCGCGCAGGATGAGCGCGGCCAGCCCCCTCGCCTCGCCGAGCGTCGCGATGCGGTAGCGGTTGCCTGCGTGCTCGAACCGGTACGTCGCGTTGCCGATGTACAGGCCTGGCCCGTAGTAGACGCGGTACGTGAGGTCGACGCGCGCGGGCAGCGTCTTGATCGACGGCGGCGGTGAAAGCAGGGCCGCCGGTGCGGTCTCCTCCGCGAGCACCGGGGCGGCGCTCGCCGCCGCGTCGGCAGCCAGCAGCGCGGGCGGCAGCTCCGGCTCGACGATCCGCTCGGGCACCGGCATGGCGTCCAGCGGCGCGATCGGCGGCGCGGTCGGCGGCGCGACCGGGGGGGCGGCGCGCTTCGGCCTGGGCTTCGCCTTCGCCGCCGGCGGCGCGGGCGCCGGGACGGGCGGCGGCGGCAACTCGGTGATCGTGGCCGTGAGCACCGTCGATTCCGGCACCTCCGGCGGCTCGACCGGCCACAGCGTCGCCGCCAGGTGCAGCATGAGCGATGCCGCCAGTGCGACCGCAAGCGCGCGCATTCCGCCGAGGGCGAGCGGGCGTGGTCGACGCGCCGCGGGCAGCGGGAGGGAGATCGGGGACGCCATCGTGCTTCGATGCCGCGCGAGCGGTCCGGGTTCCGCGCATCAGCGCATCGCCCCCGGCGTGCGTGCCGCGTGCGACGCGGCGTCGCCGAGAACGTGAACGCGCGAGCCTTCGATGACGAGCCTGCCGGCGCAGAACCAGCCGACCGCGGCGGGCAGGATCCTGTGCTCGAGCTCGAGCACGCGCGCGGCGAGCGACGCCTCGTCGTCGTCGTCGCGAACGGCGAGCGCGGTCTGCGCGATGATCGGGCCGACGTCGACCTCGGGCGTGACGAAGTGCACGGTGCAGCCGTGCATCGCCGCCCCGTCGGCGAGCGCGCGGCGATGCGTATGGAGGCCCGGGTACGCGGGCAGCAGCGACGGATGGATGTTGATGAGCCGCCCCGCGTATCGGAGCACGGCCTCGCGGCCCAGCACGCGCATGAAGCCGGCGAGCACGACGAGGTCGGGCTCGGAGCGGTCGATCGCCGCGACGATCGCGGAATCGAACGCCTCGCGCGTCGCGAACGCCCGGTGGTCGACGACCTCGGCCGACACGCCGTGCTCGCGCGCGAGGTCGAGCGCGCCGGCGCCGGGGCGGCTGGAGATCACGTGCGTCACGCTCCCGTCGAACGCGCCCGCGCGCTCCGCGGCGAGCAGCGCGCCCAGATTCGAGCCGCGGCCGGAGACGAGCACGGTGATGCGCTTCACGTGCGCGTCACGCGACGATGGCCGCGGGCGCGCCGTCGGGACGCGCCACGATCGTGCCGATGCGCGAGACGCGCTCGCCGGCCGCGGCGAGGAGTCGCGTCGCGCGGGCCTCGTGCTCGGATGCGACGACCACGGTCATGCCCACGCCGCAGTTGAACACGCGCAGCATCTCCGCCCCGTCGACGCGTCCGTGCTCCGCGAGCCAGTCGAACACCGGAGGCCGCGTCCAGCTTCCCCGCTCGAGCCGCGCCTGGACGCCGGGCGGCAGCATCCGCGGGACGTTGCCGGTGATGCCGCCGCCGGTGATGTGCGCCATGCCCTTGACCGGCGTGTCGCGCATCAGGGCGAGCAGCGGCTTCGCGTAGATGCGCGTGGGCGCCATCAGCGCGTCGGCGAGCGTTCCCTGTCCGAGCGGCGCGGCGAGGTCTGCCCGCGCCTCCGCGACGATGCGGCGGACGAGCGAGTAGCCGTTCGAGTGCGGGCCGGAGGACGCGAGCCCCAGCACGGCGTCGCCGGCGACGATGCCGCGCCCGTCGACGATGCGGTCTTTCTCGACGACGCCGACGGCGAAGCCGGCGAGGTCGTACTCGCCTTCGGCGTACATGCCGGGCATCTCGGCCGTCTCGCCCCCGATGAGCGCGCAACCGGCGAGCTCGCAGCCGTGCGCGATGCCCTTGACCACGCGCTCGGCCAGCCCGACGTCGAGCTTGCCGCAGGCGTAATAGTCGAGGAAGAACAGCGGCTCGGCGCCCTGCACGAGGATGTCGTTGACGCTCATCGCCACCAGGTCGACGCCGATCGTGTCGTGCCGGTCGAGGGTGAACGCCAGCCTGAGCTTGGTGCCGACGCCGTCGGTGCCGGCGACCAGCACCGGCTCGCGGAAGCGTCTGCCGATCTCGACGAGCGCGCCGAAGCCGCCGATGCCGGCCAGAACCTCGGGGCGCATCGTGCGTTTCGCGTACGGCTTGATGCGCTCGACGAGCGCCTCGCCCGCGTCGATGTCGACGCCCGCGTCGCGGTAGGACAGCCCGGCGGGCGGAGCGGGATCGGCGGGAGGCATCGGTCGCGGGAGGCGGGGAGGAGCGCGGAGTAGGCGCGGGCGGTGCGAACGCGGTAAAGTTCGACGCCCGTCCGCCGAGCGCGGAGCGCGCGAATTCTACCGGAAATGGAACCCTCCCGCCCCGAAGCGACGCCCGCACCGGTCCCGGCGCCCGCCGCGGCGGCCCGGCTGGTCACGCCGCGCCAGTACCTGTGGATCGTCGGCGCAGCGGCCGTCGTCGTGCTCGCGCTGCAGTTCCTCGGGCCGGTGCTCACGCCGTTCCTGGTCGGCGCGATCTTCGCCTACCTCGGCGCGCCGCTGGTCGACAGGATGCAGCGGCGCGGCCTGTCCCGCACGCTGGGCACGCTTCTCGTCGTGCTGCTGTTCGGCCTGGCCGTGATCGCGCTCCTGCTCGTCCTGGTCCCGCTCGTGCAGGCGGAGGCCGCGCTCGCGGCGAAGAAGCTGCCGGACCTGTTCGCGCGCTTCGCGGCGGAGGCGACGCCGTGGCTCGAGAAGCACCTGGGCATCGTGATCTCGACCGACGTCGCCTCGCTGCGCGAGTTCGTCGCGGAGCACATCGAGGAGGCGAAGGCGTTCTCGCTGCACATCGCATCGGGGCTGAAGGCCGGCGGCATCTTCCTCATCTCGCTCATCGTCAACGTCGTGCTGATCCCGGTCGTGATGTTCTACCTCCTGCGCGACTGGAACATGATCTGGCGGCGCATGTTCGCGCTGGTGCCGCGCCGCTGGCGCCGGCCGACGCGCCAGATCGCGACGGAGATCGACCAGGTCCTCGCCGAGTTCCTGCGCGGCCAGGGCACGGTCATGGCGTCGCTCGCGCTGTACTACGCGATCGGGCTGTCCATCGCCGGGCTGCAGTTCGCCATACCGATCGGCATCCTGACCGGGCTTCTGGTCTTCATCCCCTACATCGGCTTCGGGACCGGCCTCGTCCTCGGCATGCTGGCCGCGCTGCTGCAGTGGAACGGGCTGCCGGGGTTCCTCGCCGTGGTCGCCGTCTACGGGGTGGGGCAGATCCTCGAGAACTACGTGCTGATCCCGTGGCTCATCGGCGACCGCATCGGCCTCCACCCGCTGGCGGTGATCTTCGCGCTGCTCGCGTTCGGGAGCCTGTTCGGCATCGCCGGCGTGCTGCTCGCGCTGCCCGTGTCCGCCGCGCTGCTCGTGGGCCTGCGCCACCTGCGCAGGGAGTACCGGAGGAGCGCGCTCTACGGCGACGACCCGCGCGCGTCCTGACGTCGCCGTGGAACAGCTGGTCTTCGACCTCGTCGCGCCCGAGCCGCAGGCGTTTCGCACGTTCGTCGCCGGACGCAACACCGAGGCGGTCGCCGCGCTCGAGCGTGCCGCGACGGGCGCGCTCCCGGAAACCGGCATCGTCGTGTGGGGCACGCCGGGCGTGGGCAAGTCGCACCTGCTCGCGGCGGTCGCGGACGCCGCGCGACGCGCCGGGCGCACAGTCCTCGCCTGCGCGTCTCCGGCCGACCTGACCTCGACGGCGCCCGACGCGGGCGCGCTCCTGACGGTCGACGACATCGACACGGCCGATGCCGCCGCGCAGGCCCGGCTGTTCACGCTCTACAACGCGCTGCGCGAGAGCGGAGGCACGCTGGTCGTCGCAGCATCGGCGCCGCCGGCCCGCGTGCCGGTCCGTGACGACGTCCGCACGCGGCTGGCGTGGGGGCTGGTCTACGAGATCCTCCCGCTCGCCGACGACGAGAAGCCCGCGGCGCTCGCCGCGTACGCGAGGTCGCGCGGGTTCTCGCTCTCCGACGACGTCATCGTCTACCTGCTCGCGCACGGGCGGCGCGACATGCGCACGCTGGTGGCCACGCTCGCCGCGCTGGACCGGCGCTCGCTCGCCCGGAAGCGTCCGGTCACCGTTCCGCTGCTGCGCGAATGGCTGCAGCGGTCGATCGACGATCCCGCGCAGCCCTGAGGCGCGGGCTGTTGTATTTCGGCGACAGTCGCCCGCGGGCACCAAGGCGGCTGTCAACCCGCCGTCCTGGCGGGCCGTTAATGCCGCGGTACCGGACTCAGGCGCCGTTTCGACCACCGACTCGCGCCGAAAGGGACTCGTCGCAAATGACCACGCACTTCACGGCTCCGATCGCCTCGGCGTTCGTGGTCATGGCGTACGCCCGGTCGGAGGGTTCGGCTGCGGTGCCCGGCAACGCGCGGGCGCTGTCTGCGTCGGCAATGGCCGCCACGGCGGCGGTGGAAGCGTTGCCGACGCCGGCCTTGCGGCACGGGTGGGTGAAGCGGGCGAAGACGTCCGGTCCGGCGTCGATGGGAGCGGCCCCGGCCGCGGCCATCCCGGCGGCGGGCGACGAGCCGGCGAAGCGACCGTACCCGCACGTCGCGTCCCCATCGGGCAGCCCCGGGCTTCCCATGGGGCGGCGGGGTTGCGGACACGGGCAATACGTCGTAGCCTGTACCGGTTTCAGGAAATTCGGTTGGACGCGTTCCGGGTCCGGCACCGACCACCACAACAACCACGACTTACTGAGGGAACATTCATGAGCAAGCTCCTCGTTGCACTGATCGCGGCCTCGTTCGCGACCGTGGCCGGCGCGCAAGCGGGCGCGACGGCGAAGGAAAAGCAGTCGACCGTCAAGTCGGTGACAGAGTCGCAGGCGAAGGAAACGACCGGCGCGGCGACGGCGGAAGGCGCCGCCAAGGCGAAGGCGATGAAGGGCACGGCGAAGGCGCTGCCGGACAAGGCCGCGAAGCAGGCGGCGGTCAAGTCGACGACGGCCGCCGCGGTCGCCGCCGACAACCCGACCGGCTCGCCGAAGGTCGACAAGAGCCTGCCGAAGGCCGTGAAGCCGAACCTGAGGGACCCGGCGGTCCAGAAGGAAGAGGCGAAGAAGGCGACGCAGTAACGCTCGCGTTCCTCGACTCGAGGGCAGGGGCGCCGGAACGGCCCCTGCCTTTTTCTTTGCCCGCGACCTGCGATCCCGGCCTCCGATGAGGGAAATCGCCGCCGTCCGTCCCGCCGTCACCGTCGCCGCGATCGTCGAGTGCGACGGCGCGTTCCTGCTCGTGCGCGAGCGCACGCGCAACGGACTTCGGCTGAACCAGCCCGCGGGACACCTGGAGCCGGGCGAGTCGCCGCCCGCCGGGGCGGCGCGCGAGACGCTCGAGGAGGCGGCGTGGCACGTCGAGGCGACCGCGCTCGTCGGCGTCTATCGCTGGGAGGCGCCCGACAACGGCGCAACCTTCGTGCGCTTCGCGTACGCGGCGACACCGATCGCCGCGGTGCCGGGACGCGCGCTCGACGAGGGCATCGTCGGCGCGCTGTGGCTGCCCTACGACGAGATCGTCGCGCGGCGCGACGAGCACCGCAGCCCGCTCGTCCTGCGCTGCATCGAGGACTACCGGGCCGGCCTGCGCTGGCCCCTCGACCTCGTGCAGGACGTCGTCGGCGAGGGCGCCGGACTCTACGTGCGATGAGCGCGAAGCGCGAGCGGGTGGTCGTCGGCCTGTCGGGCGGGGTCGACTCGTCGGTCGCGGCGCTGCTGCTCAAGCGCGCCGGGCACGAGGTCATCGGCGTCTTCATGAAGAACTGGGAGGACGACGACGACGACGCGTACTGCTCGTCGCGCGAGGACCTGGTCGACGCCGCCGCGGTCGCCGACGTGATCGGCATCGAGCTCGAGGCGGTGAACTTCGCCGCCGAGTACCGCGAGAGGGTGTTCGCGCAGTTCCTGCGCGAGTACCGCGCCGGGCGCACGCCCAATCCCGACGTGCTGTGCAACAGCGAGATCAAGTTCCGCGCGTTCCTCGATCACGGGCTCGCGCTCGGCGCGGACCGGATCGCGACCGGCCACTACGCGCGCGTGCGACGCGCGGGTGCGCGCGCCGAGCTCCTCAAGGCCGCGGACGCGTCGAAGGACCAGACCTACTTCCTGCACCGACTGACGCAGGAGCAGCTCGCGCCGGTCGATTTCCCGCTCGGGGACCTCGCCAAGCGCCGCGTGCGCGAGATCGCACGCGAGGCGGGGCTGCCGACGCACGCGAAGCGCGATTCGACCGGCATCTGCTTCATCGGCGAGCGGCCGTTCCGCGAGTTCCTCGCGCGCTACGTTCCGCGGGAGCCCGGCCCGATGGTGACGCCGGAGGGGCGCGAGGTGGGGCGGCACATCGGCCTCGCGTACTACACGCTCGGCCAGCGGCAGGGACTCGGGCTGGGCGGCGTGCGCGGCGGTCCGGAGTCGCCGTGGTTCGTCGCGGCGAAGGACCTCGCGCGGAACGCGCTCGTGGTCGTGCAGGGACACGATCACCCGCTGCTGCACGCGACCCGCGTCGAGGCGGTCGAGATGCACTGGATCGCCGGCGCGGCGCCGGACCTGCCCGCGTGCCTCGCGGCCAAGACGCGCTACCGGATGGCGGATGCGGCGTGCGAGATCGTCGCCACGCCGGCCGGGTTCCGCGCGACGTTCGACGCGCCGCAGTTCGCGCCGACGCCGGGCCAGTACCTGGTCCTGTACGACGGCGACGTCTGCCTGGGCGGCGCGGTGATCGCATCGGGCGGCGGGACCGACCGGAGCGATCGGCCGGTCATCGCCGAGGCCGCCGCGCATCCGACGTAGGAGGTCGTCCGGCGACGCGACGGGCGGAGGCGCACACCGCGCCGAAACGTCCGACCGTCGCAACGATGGCGAGGGCTGGCGCGCGAGTCACCGTCGCTGCTGTCGGGGGCGACGCATGCCGCGTCCCGGACGGGATCGCGCGCTTGCGCGGCGCGGAGCGCAGCGACCCCCCGCCGGTCGCCGCCGCCGCGCCGGGCGCCCATGGGTCGCCGCGCATCCCGGCCACGGCGCGAAACGGACAGCCGGAACGGTTTCGCGAGGCCTCAGAACGGGATGTCGTCGTCGAAGTCGTCCGGCTTCTCCGGCTTCTTCCCGCCGCCCTGCGCGCCGGATCCGCCGCCCGGGCGCGGGCCGCCGCCGGCCCCGCTGGCGCCGCGTGACGGCGCGCGGCCGCCGCCAGGAGCCTCCTCGTCGCCGCCGCCTGCGCCCGCGTCACGCCCGCTGCCGAGCAGCTGCATGCGGTCGCCCACGATCTCGGTCGAGTACTTCTCGACGCCTTCCTTGTCCGTGTACTTGCGCGTCTGCAGCCGGCCCTCGATGTAGACCGAGCGGCCCTTCTTCAGGTACTCGCCCGCGATCTCGGCCTGCCGCCCGAACAGGACCACCGAGTGCCACTCGGTCTTCTCCTGCTTCTCGCCGCTCTTGTCCTTCCAGGTCTCCGTCGTGGCGATGCGCAGGTTCGTCACCGCGTCGCCGCCGGTCGTGTAGCGCGTCTCGGGATCCCGGCCCAGGTTGCCGAGCAGGATCACCTTGTTCACCGATGCCATCTGTCAGGTCCTTCCCATCGAGAAAGTGGATTCCGCCGGCGCCGGCGGGTTCGCCATCGTCGCGACCGCGACGAGCCACAGCACCGCCAGCGCGGCGCCGAAGCCGTAGACCGCCGCCGGTCCGGCGAGCTTGAGCAACACCCCGGCGCCGGTCGCGCCGACGAACATGCCGAGGTACTGCATCCCGCTGAACACGCCGATCGCGGTGCCTCGCGTCGCCCTCGGCGCGAAGCGGGACACCATCGCGGGCAGGCTCGCCTCCAGCAGGTTGAACGCGCAGAAGAATACCGCGAGCCCCGCGACGATCATCGGCAGCGACCCGCCCGACGCGGCCAGGATGACGAGCGAGACGGCGAGCGTCGCGATCGTGGCGCCGAGCACGGCCCTGCCGCGGCCGGGCCGGTCGACGACGCGGAACAGCGGCAGCACGACGGCAACCGAGACGGCGAGCACCGGCAGGTAGACGGTCCAGTGGCGCGCCGGCGCGATCCCGGCGTCGCGCAGCGCGAACGGCACGTGCACGAACAGCGCGGTCAGGATCGCGTGCAGCGCGAAGATGCCGAAGTCGAGTCGCAGCAGCTGGGCGTCGGCGAGCACGCGGCGGAAGCCGACGCGCGGGTCCGCGTGCGCACGCGCCGGCGGCGCGGGCACGCCGAAGCGGACGACCGCGATCGCGGCCGCCGCGAGCGCGCCGGTCAGCACGAAGATGCCCGGGACGCCGATCGCGCCGGCCAGCACGGGCCCGGCGACGAGCGACAGCGCGAACGTGGCGCCGATCGTGATCCCGATCATCGCCATCGCGCGCGTGCGCACCTCGTCGCGCGTGAGGTCGGCGGCGAGCGCCATCACGACGGCCGACACCGCGCCGGCGCCCTGCAGCGTGCGCCCGGCGACCAGCCACAGGATGTCGGGCGCCCAAGCGGCGAGGAAGCTGCCGGCCGCGAACACCGCGAGGCCGAACGCGATCGCGGGCTTGCGGCCGACGCGGTCGGACGCCCAGCCGAACGGAATCTGCAGGATCGCCTGCGCGAGGCCGTAGGCGCCGAGCGCGAAGCCGATCATCGCGGTGTCGTGGCCGCCGGGCAGCGACTCGGCATGCAGCGCGAGCACCGGCAGCACGATGAACAGGCCGAGCATGCGCAGCCCGCTCACGCCCGCGAGGAAGGCCGTCGAGCGCCGCTCCGCGGGCGTCATCCGGCTCGGGGGCCGGCTGTCGGCGGCGCTGCGGGGCATCGGGGTGGATCCGGGAGCTGTCCGGGAGGAGTCGCGGGATGCGTCGATTGCGGTCTGACGCGCCGAACGCACTATACTAACAGGTTCGCCTCGCTCGCCTTCGGCCGTCCGGCCGAGGTCGCGGCGAGCGCCACTTCCGGCACGCATGGACCTGATCCGCATCCGCGGCGCACGCACGCACAACCTCAAGAACCTGAACCTCGACCTCCCGCGTCTGCGCCTGATCGTGGTGACGGGACTGTCGGGCTCGGGGAAGAGTTCGCTCGCCTTCGACACGCTCTACGCGGAAGGGCAGCGGCGCTACGTCGAGTCGCTGTCGGCGTACGCGCGGCAGTTCCTGCAGCTGATGGAAAAGCCCGACGTCGACCTGATCGAGGGGCTGTCGCCGGCGATCTCGATCGAGCAGAAGGCGACCTCGCACAACCCGCGCTCGACGGTAGGCACGGTCACCGAGATCCACGACTACCTGCGGCTGCTCTATGCGCGCGTGGGCGACCCGTACTGCCCCGAGCACCCCGACCGGAAGCTCGAGTCGATGACGATCTCGCAGATGGTCGACGCGACGCTCGCGCTCCCGGCGGACACGAAGCTGATGATCCTCGCGCCCGTCGTGAGCAACCGCAAGGGCGAGCACGTCGAGCTGATGGTCGAGATGCGCGCGCAGGGCTTCGTGCGCGTGCGCGTGGACGGGAGCGTGCACGAGATCGACGCGGTGCCGAGGATCGCAAGGACCACCAAGCACACGATCGAGGTCGTGGTCGACCGGCTGCGCGTTTCCCCGGAATTCAAGCAGCGCCTCGCCGAGTCGTTCGAGACGGCGCTGCGCCACGGCGACGGGCGCGCGATCGCGGTCGAGATGGACACCGGGCGCGAGCACCTGTACTCGTCGAAGTTCGCCTGCCCGATCTGCAACTACTCGCTCGCCGAGCTCGAGCCGAGGCTGTTCTCGTTCAACAACCCGGCCGGCGCGTGCCCGCGCTGCGACGGGCTGGGCTCGATCAGCTTCTTCGATCCCAAGCGCGTCGTCGCGTTCCCCCAGCTTTCGCTCGCGTCGGGCGCGATCAAGGGCTGGGACCGGCGCAACCAGTTCTACTTCCAGATGCTGCAGTCGCTCGCCAGGCACGCGGGCTTCGACCTCGAGCGCCCGTTCTCGAAGCTGCCCGAACGCGTCCAGTCGCTGGTGCTCAACGGCTCGGGCGACGAGAAGATCCCGTTCACTTACCTCTCCGAGCGCGGGCGGCCGATGGTGCGCGAGCACGCGTTCGAGGGGATCCTGCCGAACCTCGAGCGGCGCTACCGCGAGACCGACAGCGTGATGGTGCGCGAGGAGCTCGCGAAGCACCTGAACAGCAAGCCCTGCCCGGAGTGCCACGGCACGCGGCTGAAGCGCGAGGCGCGCAACGTGAAGATCGGCCCGGATGGGCGCCAGCGCGCGATCTACGAGGTGTCGGCGTGGCCGCTGAAGGAGACGTCGCGCTTTTTCGCCGACCTCACGCTCGACGGCCACAGGGCCGCGATCGCCGACAAGATCGTCAAGGAGATCGTCTCGCGCCTCGCGTTCCTGAACAACGTCGGGCTCGACTACCTCGCGCTCGACCGCTCGGCCGAGACGCTGTCGGGCGGCGAGGCGCAGCGCATCCGGCTCGCGTCGCAGATCGGCTCGGGTCTCACCGGCGTGATGTACGTGCTCGACGAGCCGTCGATCGGCCTGCACCAGCGCGACAACGACCGGCTGCTCGCGACGCTCAAGCACCTGCGCGACCTCGGCAACAGCGTGATCGTCGTCGAGCACGACCACGACGCGATCCTCGCGGCCGACCACGTCGTCGACATGGGGCCGGGCGCGGGCGAGCACGGCGGGCAGGTCGTGGCGCAGGGCACGCCCGAGGACATCCGCCGCGCGCCGCACTCGCTGACCGGCCAGTACCTCGCGGGCCACCGGCAGATCCCGATGCCCGAGCGCCGCCATCGGCGCGATGCGTCGCGCGTGCTGACGATCTCGGGCGCGCGCGGCAACAACCTCGCCGACGTGACGCTCTCGCTGCCGGTCGGGCTGTTCGTATGCGTCACCGGCGTCTCGGGCTCGGGCAAGTCGACGCTGATCAACGACACGCTCTACCTCGCGGTCGCGCGCCACCTCTACGACAGCGCGGACGAGGCGGCGCCGCACGGGTCGATCGACGGGCTGGACCACTTCGACAAGGTGATCAGCGTCGACCAGAGCCCGATCGGCCGCACGCCGCGCAGCAACCCGGCCACCTACACGGGCCTGTTCACGCCGATCCGCGAGCTGTTCGCGCAGGTCAGGGAGTCACGCGAGCGCGGCTACGGGCCGGGCCGCTTCTCCTTCAACGTGAAGGGGGGGCGCTGCGAGGCCTGTCAGGGCGACGGACTCATCAAGGTCGAGATGCACTTCCTGCCCGACGTCTACGTGTCCTGCGACGTGTGCCATGGGCAGCGCTACAACCGCGAGACGCTCGAGATCCGCTACAAGGGGAAGAACATCCACGAGGTGCTGTCGATGACGGTCGAGCAGGCGCACGCCTTCTTCGAGCCGGTGCCCTCGGTCGCGCGCAAGCTCGCGACGCTTCTCGACGTGGGGCTCGGCTACATCACGCTGGGCCAGTCGGCGACGACGCTGTCGGGCGGCGAGGCGCAGCGCGTGAAGCTCGCGCTCGAGCTGTCGAAGCGCGACACCGGGCGCACCCTCTACATCCTCGACGAGCCGACCACGGGCCTGCACTTCCACGACATCGAGCTGCTGCTGACCGTGCTGCACCGGCTGCGCGACCACGGCAACACGGTGGTCGTGATCGAGCACAACCTGGACGTCATCAAGACCGCGGACTGGATCGTCGACCTCGGCCCGGAAGGCGGCGCGGGCGGCGGCCGGGTGGTCGCGGAAGGGACGCCGGAGGACATCGTGAAGGTCGCGGCGAGCCACACCGGCCGCTACCTGAAGCCGGTGCTCGACGCGCATGCGAAGCGCGCTGGCAGGGCGACCCCGGCGCCGCCGGCGCGCGGGCGCAAGGT
Source organism: Burkholderiales bacterium (assembly GCA_905339295.1). Lineage (GTDB taxonomy): Bacteria > Pseudomonadota > Gammaproteobacteria > Burkholderiales > Casimicrobiaceae > VBCG01. The sequence continues at coordinate 51,912 of CAJPFI010000032.1, read as the reverse complement.
CTCGAGCGACCTGCTGGGGTGACGCCGCGGCGATGGCGGACCGCGACGCGCGCTTCGTCACGCTGCGGCGTCCGAGCGGACCGGAGGATGCCGCGGGCGCGTCGGGCGTGCACGCCGCGTCGCGCGTCGCGGCGATGCCCTGGCTCGCGCGGCTCCACGGGGCCGACGAGGACCTCGCCTGGATGCGCGACGTCGTGTTCCCGTCGCAGTCGGTCTGGCTGGCATGCGCGGACGAGACGATCGTCGGCATCGCGGCGCGCGAGGGGACGTGGCTCACGCAACTCTACGTCGCGCCGGGCTGGACCGGATGCGGCGTCGGCACGCGACTGCTCGAGCGCATCGCGGGCGAGTCGCCGGTGCTCGACCTGTGGACCTTCCGTCGCAACGACGGCGCACGGCGTTTCTACGAGCGCCACGGCTTCGTCGCCGTCGAGTTCGGCGACGGCAGCGGCAACGAGGAGCGCGAGCCCGACGTGCGCTACCGGAGGCCGATCGCGTAGATTCGGCGGTCGGAACGCTCGCGCGAACGTCATGACGGAGCGCGGGTGCCGCAGTCTGTCCCGATCTCGCGTCGGCCCCATGCCCGATTCGGTGAGCCCGTCGCTCGCCGATCCGACGAGCGCCACGCTCGTGCCGGGCCGCGCGCCTCCTCCCGCACGCGCACGATCCGCAGCCGCCGTGCGTACCGCCATCGCAGCCGCTCCCGGCGGCCGCGAGCGGTACCGGCGCCGCCATGCCGCGTGCGGCCCGACCGGGCCGCCGCCAGGACGGAGCGGGCGGGTGCGGGGCTATCGCCGACCGCGCGGAAAATGAGACCATCGTGTCCGAACGGGCGCCGCCGCGCGGCGAACCGGGATGCCGGAGGGGCCTCGCCAATGTTCGATCGTCGCAGGTTCATGATCGCCGTGCCCGCGCTCGGCGCGGCGGCGCGGGCCGGTGCGGGCACGTCGCCGCCCGAGTGCGCCGTCTTCACGCGCGCGCGCCAGCAGTCGACCTCGCCCGACGAGGCGCTCGCGCTGCTGAAGGAAGGCAACGAGCGGTTCGTCGCGGGCCGCACGGTCAACTGCGACCTGCGCGCGCAGGTGCGCGACACCGCATCCGGCCAGGCGCCGTTCGCGACGATCGTCGGGTGCATCGATTCGCGCGTGCCGCCGGAACTCGTTTTCGACCAGCGCATCGGCGACGTGTTCTGCGCGCGCATCGCCGGCAACTTCGTCAACGACGACATCCTCGGCAGCCTCGAGTTCGCGACGAAGCTCGCGGGCGCGAGGCTCGCCGTCGTGCTCGGGCACACCGAGTGCGGCGCGATCAAGGGCGCGGTCGACGGCGCGAAGCTGGGCTACCTGACCGCGATGCTGCGCAACTTCGCGCCGGCCATCAAGGCGTCGCGCGGCGTGCCCGGCGAGCACACGTCGAGGAACAGGGCGTTCGTCCAGGCGGTGGCCGACGCGAACGCGACGCTTTCGGCGGCGCAGCTCGTCGCGCGGAGCGAGGTCCTGCGCTCGATGGTCGAGCAGGGGCAGTTGCGCATCGTCTCCGCCATGCACGACGTCGCCACCGGCCGCGTGACGTTTTTCATCTGATACGCGAACGACGTCGGGCTGAAGCCCGACCCACGGGGTTGCGGCTCGTAGGGCTGAAGCGCGACCCACGGGGTTGCGGCCTGTCGGGCTGAAGCCCGACCCACGGGGCAGCGGCTCGTCGGGCTGAAGCCCGTCGCGCATGGCCATGCTCCGGACGCCGGCCCCGACCGATGGCCCGGCGCTTGTGGGTCGGGCTTCAGCCCGACGCCGTTTGGGCTTCAGCCCGACGCCGTTTGGGCTTCAGCCTGACGCCGTTTGGGCTTCAGCCCGACGCCAATCGGGCTTCAGTCCGGCGCCTTGCCCGAGATCGCCGCGAGGATGCCCCGCAGCAGCGCCGTCGGCGTCGGCGGGCAGCCGGGCACCTCGACGTCGACCGGGATCACGTTCGACACGCGACCGACCGTCGCATAGCCCTCGCCGAAGATGCCGCCGTGGCAGCCACAATCGCCGACCGCGACGACGAGCTTCGGCTCGGGCGTGGCGTCGTAGGTGCGCTTCAGCGCGATTGCCATGTGCTTCGACACCGGGCCGGTGACGAGCAGCAGGTCCGCGTGGCGCGGGCTTGCGACGAACTTGATGCCCATCCCCTCGATGTTGTAGTACGGGTTGCCGAGCGCGTGGATCTCGAGCTCGCACCCGTTGCACGAGCCGGCGTCGACCTGCCGGATCGTGAGCGCGCGGCCCAGCGTCCGCAGCACGCGCTCCTGCAGGCGCGCGACGAGGACCGCCTCGTCGGCGGGCGCCGGCCGGGGCTCGGTGACGATGCCGGTCTTCGCGATCTGGCGGAGGATGCGCAGCATGCCGGGCCCTAGAGGTCCTGTCCGCTGTACGAGAGGTTGAACGACTTGTTGATCAGCGGGAAGTCGGGAACGATGTTGCCGATCACCGCGTGCTCGATCACCGGCCAGTTCGACCACGACGGGTCGTGCGGATGGCAGCGGCGGATCGTGCCGCCGGGACCGGCCTCGAGCGCGACCGCCACCGGCCCGCGCCAGCCCTCGACGCAGCCGAGTCCGAGCCGGTAGGGCGGGATGTCGCCGACCGGCGCGCGAACGTCGCCGCCGGGGGCGTGCTCGACGATCGTGCGCACGAGCCGCAGCGACTCCGCGAGCTCGTCGAAGCGGACCGCGACGCGCGCCGCGACGTCGCCGCCGTCGTGGACGATCCTGCGCGGTTCGAGCGCGTCGTACGGCGCCGATGGAAAGTCGCAGCGCAGGTCGCGCGCCTGCCCGCTCGCCCGCGCCGCCATGCCGGTGAGACCGAGGCGCAGGGCGAGTTCGGGCCTCACGCGGCCGCAGGCGCGGAAACGGTCCTGGAGCCCGTCGTGCTCGTCGTAGATCTCGCGCAAGGCGCTCGCCTCGCGCGCGATGCGCCGCGCCTCCTCGACGATCGCCGCCACGTGACTGTGGTCGAGGTCGCGCGCGACGCCGCCCGGCACGACGTGGTCCATCATGAAGCGATGGCCGAAGGCGGCGAGATTCGTGCGCAGCAGGTCCTCCTTCAGCCGCGAGAACTGCGCCAGGCCGAACGCGAAGCCGCCGTCGTTGCCGAGCGCGCCCAGGTCGCCCAGGTGGTTGGCAATACGCTCGCGCTCGAGCGCGAGCGCGCGCAGCCAGAGCGCGCGCGGCGGCACGGCGGCGCCCGCGATCGCCTCGAGGGCCTGCGCGTACGCCCACGCGTACGCGACGGTGCTGTCGCCCGACACGCGTCCCGCGAGACGGTGCCCATCGGCGATCGCCATCGCCTCGAAGCGCTTCTCGATGCCCTTGTGCGTGTACGACAGGCGCTCCTCGAGGCGCAGCACCTTTTCGCCGACGACCTGGAAGCGGAAGTGCCCCGGCTCGATGATGCCGGCGTGCACCGGGCCGACCGCGATCTCGTGGACCCCGTCGCCTTCGACCTTCACGAACTCGTAGTCCTCCTGGCCGGGCTCCCATTTGGGCGACGCCTCGAAGTCGCGCCGCAGCGGAAAGCGGTCGATCGGCCAGCCCGCCATCCACGCCCAGGGGCGCTGGTCGTCGGCCTCGCAGGCTGCGCCGACAAGGTCGAACGCGGCGCGCTGCATCCGTCCGGCCTCGGGGAAGATCGCGGACACGTCGCCGTAGCGCGCATCGGGCAGGTCGGGCAGCGCGACCTCGAGCACCGCGAGCCCGCTGCCGTCCTGCAGCAGCACGCGCACCATCGCGCCGCCGCCGCGGTCGCGCTCGTCGCTCGCCCACAGCGCGACCAGGTGCGCCCCCTGCTCGCGCGCGAGCCTGCAGGCCGGCACGAGCTGGCCCGATCCGACCGGCACGCGCACCGCGGGAATCGCCGAGGCGAGGGATGCGGCGGAGAGCCCGAGTCGCGAGAAGTCCATCGCGTTCAGCCGATCAGTTGCGCCGCCTGCCGGTACCAGTCGGCGAGGAACGGCGGGATCCACAGGCCCAGCATCAGCACGATCGCGAGGTGCACGAACACCGGGATCATCGCGGGGCGGTGCGGCAGTCGCTCCGCGACCGGCTCGCCGAAGGCCATCGGCTGCACCTTCGAGAACACCGCGGCGAACGCGACCCCGAGCGCGACCAGCAGGAACGGCGTCGCCCACGGCTGCTCGCGCATCGCCGTCGTCAGGATCAGGAACTCGCTCGCGAACACGCCGAACGGCGGCATGCCCAGGATCGCGAGCGTGCCGATCATCAGGCCCCAGCCGATCACCGGGCTGGTCGTGATCAGGCCGCGGATGCCGTCCATCAGCTGCGTCCCGGTCTTCTGCGTGGCGTGGCCGACCGCGAAGAAGATGGCCGACTTGGTGAGCGAATGCACCGTCATGTGCAGGAGTCCGGCGAAGTTGGCCACCGCGCCGCCCATGCCGAACGCGAACGTGACGATGCCCATGTGCTCGATCGACGAGTACGCGAACAGGCGCTTGACGTCCTTCTGGCGCGACAGCAGGAACGCGGCGACGACCACCGACAGGAGACCGAAGCCCATCATCAGGTTCTTGGCGAAGGCGGTCGGGATCGCGCCCTCGACCAGCACCTTGCAGCGGACGACGGCGTAGAGCGCGACGTTGAGCAGCAGGCCCGAGAGCACGGCGGAGACCGGCGTCGGGCCCTCGGCGTGCGCGTCCGGCAGCCAGTTGTGCAGCGGCACGAGCCCGACCTTCGTGCCGTAGCCGACCAGCAGGAACACGAACGCGATCGAGAGCACCGTGGGCTCGAGCTGGCTCTTGACGGCGTCGAGTTCGGTCCACAGCAGCGCGCCGCCGCCCGCTCCGAGCAGCTTCTCGGCGGCGAAGAACAGCAGGATCGTGCCGAACAGCGCCTGCGCGATGCCGACACCGCACAGGATGAAGTACTTCCACGCCGCCTCGAGGCTCGCCGGCGTGCGGTAGAGCGACACGAGCAGCACGGTAGTCAGCGTCGCGGCCTCGAGGGCCACCCACAGGATGCCCATGTTGTTCGTGAGCAGCGCGAGCAGCATCGTGAAGTTGAACAGCTGGTACATCGCGTGGTAGAGCCGCAGGCGCGCGGCGTCGACCTTGCCCCGCTCGCGCTCGATCCGCATGTACGGGCGCGAGAACAGCGAGGTCGTGAACCCGACGAAGGCGGTCAGCGCGACCAGGAAGACGTTGAACGGGTCGACGAAGAACAGCTTGTCGAGCACCAGCATCGGACCGTCGGTGACCACGCGGGCCGTCAGCACCGCCGCCGCGACGAACGTGCCGAGGCTCGCCGCGATGTTGACCGAGGCGGCCACGGGGCGGTGGCCCACGGCCGCGAGCGCGAGGCTGCCCGCGAGGGGGATGCCCAGGACGGCGAGGATCTCGATCACGCCGCGGCTCCCGCGGCGCCGTCGCTGTGACGACGCGTCATTCGCCCTCCTTGAGCTTCTCGAGGTGCCGGAGGTCGAGGCTGTCGAACTGTTCCCGGATCTGGAAGAAGAACACGCCGAGGATCAGCACGCCGACCAGCACGTCGAGCGCGATGCCGAGCTCGACCACCATCGGCATGCCATAGGTGGCGCTCGTCGCCGCGAAGAAGAGCCCGTTCTCCATCGACAGGAAACCGATCACCTGCGGAATCGCCTTGCGTCGGGTGATCATCATGAGAAACGACAGCATCACGCAGGCCATCGCGATGCCGAGCGTCGCGCGCGTCACCGTGCTCGCGAGCTGCGAGATCGGCGCTGCGAGGTTGAACGCGAACACGACCAGCACGATGCCGATCAGCATCGTCGTCGGCACGTTGATCAGCCCCTCGACGTCCCACTTGACGTCGAGCTTGCGGATCAGCCGGTAGAGGATCCACGGGAGCAGGAAGACCTTGAGGATCAGCGTGAGCCCCGCCGACCAGTAGAGGTGGTGCTGGCCGGTTCCGTACGCGACGATGGCGGTCGACGCGGCGAGCGCGAGGCCCTGGGCCGCGAACAGGTCGATCAGCGACAGCACGCGCCGCTGGGCGAGCATCGCGAACGACAGCAGCAGGAGCAGCGCCGCGAGGAGGTTGATGAACTGCGCGTACAGGGGGAGCGTCGCCATCGCTAGCTTCCCAGCAGCAGCCGGACGAGCATCGCCAGCACGGCGAGCAGGAACGCCGTGCCGAGGAACTCGGGCGCGCGGAAGATGCGCATCTTGGCCGACGCGGTCTCGATCACCGCGAGCGCGAACCCGCCCGCGGCGAGCTTGGCGACGAGCACCGGGACCGCCAGCGCGATCGCGAGCCAGTCGTCGCTGCCCTGCGCGATGCCGAACGGGAAGAACAGCGCGAGCCCGATGCACGAGTAGTTGAACAGCTTGAGCGCGGACGCCCACTCGATCAGCGCGAGGTGGCGCGCCGAGTACTCGAGCAGCATCGCCTCGTGGATCATCGTGAGCTCGAGGTGGGTGGCCGGGTTGTCGACCGGGATGCGGGCATTCTCGGCGAGCGACACCATCGTGAACGCGACGCCGGCGAGCGCGAGGCTCGGGTAGATCGCGAGCTCGCGGTGCGCGAGCGTGTCGACGATCGACGGCAGCGACGTCGACCCCGAGATCAGCGACGCGGTGAACAGCACCATCAGGAGCGCCGGCTCGGCGAGGAACCCGACGAACATCTCGCGGCGCGCGCCGAGCGTCCCGAACGCCGTGCCGATGTCCATCGCGGCGAGCGCGATGAACACGCGGGCCAGCGCGAACAGTCCGACCAGCGCGATCGCGTCGGCGGCGAGCGCGAACGGCAGGTCGGTGGCGAGCGACGGCACGATCGCCGCCGCGCAGCACATCGCGCCGAACACCACGTAGGGCGTGAGCCTGAACAGCGGCGACGCGTTGCTCGCGACGACCGCGTCCTTCATGAACAGCTTCCGGATCGTGCGGTAGGGCAGCGTGAGCGGCGGCGCGCTGCGGTTGGAAAGCCAGGCCCGGCACTGGTTGACCCAGCCGACGAGCAGCGGCGCCAGCGCCAGGGCGAGCGCGAGCTGCACGAACTGGGACAGGAGCGCCGCGGCGGTCATCGGACGAAGAACAGCAGCGCGAGGAGCGTGACGAAGCTGTAGGTCAGGTACACGGAGATGCGGCCCTGCTGGATCAGCCCCACGAAGCGGGCGGCGAACTCCGCCGCGCGCGCGATCGGCAGGTAGATCCAGTGCCACCACGGATCGCTCGGCTTGAGCCAGTAGCGCGGCTTGTCGTCGAACGGCGAGGGCAGGTGGCGCTCGATGCGGAAGAACGGCTCGAACACCTGCCGCACCGGCTGGCCGAACCCTTCCGCGGTGTCCTGCATTCGCGGCGTCTGCAGCGGATGGCCGCAGTCCCACGGGTCCGCGTGGCGCACGCGGCCGTGGTAGTAGCGGTGGACGACCTGCATCGTCACGAGCACGACCGCGACGATCACGACCAGCACGATCACGGCGCTGTAGCTCGAGCGGTCCTCGCCGAACGGCGCGAGCAGCAGCCAGTCGCCGGCGGCCTCGCCGGTGGAGTGTCCGACGAGCAGCAGGTTCACCGGGTCGAGCGCGCCGATGACCACGCCCGGAAACACCCCGAGCAGCACGCAGCCCAGGGCGAGCGCCGCAAGCGCGGCGCGCTCGTACTTGCCGGCGTCCTTCGCGTACGCGAGGGAGGGCTCGCGCGGCCGGCCGAGGAACACGACGCCGTAGAACTTGACCATCACGTAGGCGGCGAGCGCCGCCGCCAGCACGAGCGCCGCCGCCGCGATCGACACCAGCATGTTCACGAACGACTGCGGCAGCGTCGGCGTGAACAGGAACGCCTGCAGCAGCAGCCACTCCGAGACGAATCCGTTCAGCGGCGGCAGTCCCGCGATTGCCAGCGTGCCGACGAGCGCGAGCCACGCGACCCACGGCATCCGGTGGATGAGGCCGCCGAGCCTGCCGAGGCTCCGCTCCTTCGTCGCGTGCAGCACCGAGCCGGTCGCGAGGAACAGCAGGCTCTTGAAGAACGCGTGGTTGAGCGCGTGATAGAGCACCGCCGTCAGCGCGATCGCGGCGAGCAGCGGCTTGTCGTACGCCTTGTACAGGATTGCGAGACCGATGCCGGCGACGATGATGCCGATGTTCTCGATCGACGAGTAGGCGAGCAGGCGCTTCATGTCGGTCTGCGCGGCGGCGAAGATCACGCCGAACAGCGCGGTGACGAGCCCGAGCGACAGCGCGATCGCGCCCCACCACCAGAGCTGCAGGTGCAGGAGGTCGAACGCGACGCGAAGCAGGCCGTAGATCGCCGTCTTGAGCATCACGCCGCTCATCAGCGCGGAGACCGGCGACGGCGCGGCCGGATGCGCCTCGGGCAGCCAGACGTGCAGCGGCAGCAGGCCCGCCTTCGCGCCGAAGCCGAAGAGCGCGAGGAAGAACGCGACCGACGCCCAGGCGGCGGGCAGCGTCACCGCGCGCATCGCGCCGAACGTGTAGTCGCCGCCGCCGCCCTGCAGCACGCCGAAGCACAGCAGGATGGCGATCGCGCCGACGTGCGCGATCAGCAGGTAGAGGAAGCCGGCGCGGCGGATCTCCGGGATGCGGTGCTCGGTCGTGACGAGGAAGTACGACGCGAGCGCCATCGCCTCCCACGCCACCATGAACGCGTAGGCGTCGTCGGCGATCAGCACGAACGCCATCGCGGCGAGGAACACGTGGTACTGGAAGCAGATCAGGCCCGGCGGGGTGCCTTCGCTCGACCGGAAGTAGCCGGCGGAGAACCACGAGATCGCGGCGCCCGCGGCGCCGAGCAGCACGAGGAAGTACGCGGAGAGCGCATCGACGCGAACGTGGAACGGCAGGTCGGGCAGGCCGAGCGGCAGCACGGCCACCTGCGGCGGCGCGCCGATCGCGACGAACGCCGCGACTGCGAGTCCGACGCCGACCGCCGCTCCCGCGGGAAACAGCACCCGGCTCACGAAGCGCAGCTTGCGCAGCGCCGCGATGCCCAGCGCGCCGATCAGCAGCCACGCCGAGATCGCGGCGAGCACCAGCGTCGTCGAGTCGGGCGGCATCGCCATCGCGCGGTCAGCCGTGCGCGGGGCGCGAACGTCCCGCACTGGCCGTTGCGCGAGCCTTCGCCCGGGGCGGCACGGCAGCCTCGGGGTCGCCGTGCGGTCGCCGACGGCGGCGCCGGGACGGTGAAGCCGCGTTCACTTCACGCGCATTCCGGGCTGCGCGCCGGCGTCGGGCGCGAGCAGGAAGATGCCGGGGCCGTCGCCCGATGCGGCGAGGACCATGCCTTCGGACAGGCCGAACTTCATCTTGCGCGGAGCGAGGTTCGCGACCATCGGCGTCAGCCGGCCGACCAGCGTCGCGGGATCGTAGGCCGACTTGATGCCGGCGAACACCGTGCGGTGCCGGCCTTCGCCGACGTCGAGCGTCAGCTTGAGGAGCTTGTCGGCGCCCTCGACGTGTTCCGCGGCGACGATGCGCGCGATGCGCAACTCGACCTTCGTGAAATCGTCGATCGAGATCGTGGCGTCCGGCGCCGCCGGCGCGGCCGCAGCGGCGGCGGTCGTGGCGGGACCGGCCGGTGCCGGCGGCGCGATCAGCACGTCCATCTGCTTCGGGTCGATGCGGGTCATCAGGTGCTCGTAGGGTTGGATGCGGTCCGACAGCTGCTCGACGTCGCTCCAGCGCAGCGGAAGCCGCAGGCCGAGCAGCTTCGCGACCTTCCCCGCGGTCGCGGGGAGCACCGGCGCGAGATAGTAGGTGAGCGCCCGGAACGCGTTGATCGCGTCCGAGCAGACGTCGTGCAGCCGCTCGCGACTCGCGGGATCCTTTGCGAGCTCCCACGGCTTGGCCTCGTCGAATCGCTCGTTGATCCGGTCGGCGATGCGCATGATCTCGCGCATCGCCCGGCCGAACTCGCGGCTCGCGTAGGCCTCGGCGATCGAGTCCCTGGCACCCCACGCAATGCTCGTCGAGCCCGCGCGGTCGGCGACGCGCCCGGCCTCCGGCACGCGCGTCGACAGCTCGCCGCCGAAATGCCTTGCGACGAACGTCGCCGCCCGGCTCGCGATGTTGACGTACTTGCCGACGAGGTCGCTGTTGACGCGGGCGACGAAATCGTCCGGATTGAAGTCGAGGTCCTCGACGCGGTCGTTGAGCTTGGCCGCGAGGTAGTAGCGCAGCCACTCCGGGTTCATCCCGAGGTCGAGATACACGTCCGGGCTGATGCCGGTGCCGCGCGACTTCGACATCTTTTCGTTGAGGAAGGTGATGAAGCCGTGCACGAAGACGTTGTCCGGCGTCTTGTACGGCGCGCCGGCGAACTTCAGCATCGCGGGCCAGAACAGCAGGTGGTGGTAGATGATGTCCTTGCCGATGAAGTGGTACTGCTCGACGTGCGGATCCTGAAGGAACGCCGCGAAGTCGGTCCGGCGTGCGGCGAGATGGGCCTTGAGACTCGCGAGGTAGCCGATCGGCGCGTCCAGCCAGACGTAGAAGTACTTACCGGGTGCGTCGGGGATCGGGATGCCGAAGTAGGGGGCGTCGCGCGAGATGTCCCAGTCGGTGAGCTTGCTCGCGACCTCGTCGCCGCCCAGCCACTCGCGAACCTTGTTCAGCACTTCGGGCTGCAGTGCGCGGCCGGGCGACGGCTCCGCGGTCCAGCGCCGCAGGAACGCGACCACCTCGGGTGCCGACAGCCGGAAGAACAGGTGCTCCGAGGTGCGCAGCTCCGGCCGCGCGCCGGTGAGCGTCGAGTACGGGTCGATGAGGTCGGTCGGCTGGTAGGTCGAGCTGCAGTTCTCGCAGGCGTCGCCGTACTGGTCCTTCGCGCCGCAGTTCGGGCAGGTGCCCTTGATGTAGCGGTCCGGCAGGAACATCGCCTTGACCGGGTCGTAGAACTGCTCGACCGGCTTGCCGTAGACGAGGCCGCGCGCCCTGAGCCTGCGGTAGACGTCCCGCGACAGCTCGACGTTCTCGGGCGAGTCGGTCGAGTGCCAGTGGTCGAAGCCGATGTGGAAGCCGTCGAGGTGCTTCGGCCGCGTCGCGGCGACGCGAGCCACCAGCTCGCGGGGTGTGACGCCCTCCGCCTCCGCCTTCAGCATGATCGGCGCGCCGTGCGCGTCGTCGGCGCACACGAAGTGGACCTCGTGCCCCTGCATGCGCTGGAAGCGCACCCAGATGTCGGCCTGGATGTACTCCATGATGTGGCCGATGTGGAACGGGCCGTTCGCGTACGGCAACGCCGTGGTGACGAACAGGGTCCGGCGGGGGGCGGGCATCGAAAACCTTGCGACAGGCAGGGGCAAGCGAACGATTCTAGCAAAGCGCCCGCGCGGACCCCGGAGGCCGACGCCGGGGATCGGATAGAATGAGGGCCCCCGAATGCCGTCTTCCGGGCGCCGCGCAAGCGGACCCGAACTTCCGATGCCGATCGCCGACGCCGACGTGCAGGCTTGCCTCAAGGGCCTCCTCGATCCCAACACCGGGCGCGACTTCGTGTCGGGCAAGGCGGTGAGGAAGGCCGCGGTGTCCGGCGGCGACGTCGCGGTCGACCTCATGCTGGGCTATCCGGCGAAGAGCCAGCACGACACGATCCGCAGGCTCGTTGCCGACGCGCTCGCCGCCCTCCCGGGCGTCGGCCGCGTGACCGTGACCGTCGACCAGAAGATCACGTCGCACGCCGTCCAGCGCGGCGTCAAGCTCGTGCCGGGAGTCAAGAACATCGTCGCGGTCGCGAGCGGCAAGGGCGGCGTGGGCAAGTCGACGACGGCGGTCAACCTGGCGCTCGCACTCGCGGCCGAAGGCGCGACCGTGGGCGTCCTCGACGCCGACATCTACGGACCGTCGCAGCCGACGATGCTGGGCATCAGCGGCCGGCCGGAGTCGAAGGACGGCAAGACGCTCGAGCCGCTCGAGGCGTACGGGCTGCAGGCGATGTCGATCGGCTTCCTGATCGACGTCGACACGCCGATGGTGTGGCGCGGCCCGATGGTCACGCAGGCGCTCGAACAGCTGCTGAAGGACACCAACTGGCGCGAGGTCGACTACCTGATCGTCGACATGCCGCCGGGCACCGGCGACATCCAACTCACGCTGTCGCAGAAGGTGCCGGTCACCGGCGCGGTGATCGTCACCACGCCGCAGGACATCGCCCTGCTCGACGCGCGCAAGGGCCTCAAGATGTTCGAGAAGGTCGGCGTGCCGATCGTGGGCATCGTCGAGAACATGGCGATCCACGTGTGCTCGAAGTGCGGCCATGCCGAGCACATCTTCGGCGAGGGCGGCGGCGAGCGCATGTGCCGCGACTACGGCGTGCCGTTCCTGGGCAGCCTCCCGCTGGACATCCGCATCCGCGAGCAGGCGGACTCGGGCCGCCCGACCGTCGTCGCCGATCCGGACGGCCCGGTCGCGCGCGAGTACCTGTCGATCGCGCGCAAGGTCGCGGTCGCCGTGGCGCAGAAGGCGCAGGACTTCTCGGCGAAGTTCCCGACGATCACGGTCCAGAACACGTGATCCCTTCACGGCGACGCCCTCGCCGCGCTGGAGCGTCGCCGCGCGACGCTCGACGCGCCAGGGCCGTCGCCCGGCAGGGCGAGACACCGGGTGGCGGCGTGCGGCGCCCGGGGTAGACGAAGCGTCACTTCAACCTCGGGCGATGCTCGCATGATCAAGGCCGACAAGTGGATCCGCCGCATGGCGGCGCAGGGCATGATCGAGCCGTTCGAGGCCGGGCAGGTGCGCGAGATCGACGGCCGGCGCATCGTCTCGTACGGCACGTCGAGCTACGGCTACGACATCCGCTGCTCGGACGAATTCAAGATCTTCACCAACATCAACTCGACGATCGTCGACCCGAAGGCGTTCGACGAGAAGTCGTTCGTCGACTTCAAGGGCGACGTCTGCATCATCCCGCCCAACTCGTTCGCGCTCGCGCGAACGGTCGAGTACTTCCGCATCCCGCGCGCCGTGCTGACGATCTGCCTGGGCAAGAGCACCTACGCGCGCTGCGGCATCATCGTCAACGTCACGCCGCTCGAGCCCGAATGGGAGGGCTACGTGACGCTCGAGTTCTCCAACACGACGCCGCTGCCCGCGAAAATCTACGCGAACGAGGGCGTGGCGCAGGTGATCTTCTTCGAATCCGACGAGGTTTGCGAGACCTCGTACAAGGACCGCGGCGGCAAGTACCAGGGGCAGCGGGGGGTCACGCTGCCGAGGATCTGACGTCGCGCGGGAGTCGACGGCCGGCGCGGGTGCCCGCCGGCCTGATCCGGACGGGAGCGGATGTCGGTGGCCAACCCGAAGCGCGCGTCGATCGCGATCATCGCGGCCTGCCAGGTCCTGGCGATGGCGCTGTGGTTCTCGGCGTCCGCCGTCGTGCCGCAGCTGGTCGCCGAGTACCGGCTCTCCGGCTTCATGCAGTCGGCGCTGACGAGCGGCGTGCAGCTGGGCTTCGTCGCAGGCTGCCTCGTGAGCGCGTTCTTCTCGCTCGCCGACCGGCTCGAGCTCAGGCGCTTCTTCGCCGCGTCGGCGCTGCTCGGCGCGGGCGCGAACGCGCTGCTGCTCGTCGTCGAGCCGACGTCGGCGTGGATGCCGGTGCTGCGCTTCGTCACCGGCGTCGCGATGGCGGGCGTCTACCCGGTCGGCATGAAGCTGGCGGCGACCTGGGCCGACGGCGACATGGGGCTGATGGTCGGCATCCTGGTGGGCGCGCTCACGCTCGGGTCCGCCTCGCCGCACCTGTTCAATGCGTTCGCCGGCGTCGACTGGCGCGTCCCGCTCGCGGCCGCGTCCGCCGGCGCGCTCGCCGCCGCCCTCCTGATCGGCCGCGCGGGTGTCGGTCCCAACCGCGCGCCCGCCCCGCGCTTCGACCCGAGGGCGGTCCTCGAGGCATGGCGCGACGTGCCGTTGCGCCTCGCCAACCTGGGTTACCTCGGGCACATGTGGGAGCTCTACGCGATGTGGGCGTGGATCGGCGTGTTCCTGCACGCGAGCTTCGCGCTCACGCTGTCCGCGGACGTCGCGCCGACCTACGCGAAGCTCGCGGCGTTCGCGACCATCGCCTCGGGCGCGATCGGCTGCGTCGGCGCGGGCTTCCTCGCCGACCGGCTCGGCCGCACGACGCTCACGATCGTCGCGATGGCGATTTCGGGGAGCTGCGCGGCCGCGGTCGGGATGCTCTTCGGCGGCTCCCCCGCGGCGCTCGTCGCCGTGTGCGTGGTCTGGGGGATCAGCATCGTGGCCGACTCGGCGCAGTTCTCCGCTTCGATCGCCGAGCTCGCCGATCGCGCGCGCGTGGGCACGATGCTCACGCTGCAGACGGCGCTCGGCTTCACGCTGACGCTCGCGACGATCCACCTGATGCCGCCGCTGGTCGAGGCGCTCACGTGGCGCTACGCGTTCGTGCCGCTGGCGATCGGCCCGGCGATCGGGGTATGGGCGATGGCGCGCCTGCGCATGCATCCGCGCTCGGCGGCGCTCGCCGGCGGGCGGCGCTAGCCGGGAGAGCCCTGCACGGGTCCGCCGCGGCGCGGCGCGCGCCGGGGACGATGGCGCGACGCCGACCGACGGGTGCGGCAGGCCCCGCGCCCGAGGCGGCAGGATGGACGGCGCCCCGGACGACTGGCCCCGCGGGTTGGCGCACACACGGAGTTCCGGACCCGGGCCGATGCGCGCCGGCGCGCTGCGCGGGCCCGTGAGGCGATTCGCCGGGGACTGACGACACGGCCGGAGGGCCCACGCCCACCGGCAGGCCGGTGCTGCGCGAGTTGCGTATGGCATCGCGCCCGGCAACGGCGTAGGATTTCCCGCCCCGGAGCAGTCCGGTCCGGCCCGCGTGTCCAACCAGAGGGAGGGACCATGGCCTACCATCTCGAGGGACGACTCCTCGAAGTCTGCAACTGTCGCGTCCTGTGCCCGTGCTGGATCGGCGAGGATCCCGACTACGGCACCTGCGACACGATCATCGCCTGGCACTTCGACAAGGGCACGATCGACGGCGTCGACGTCGCCGGTCGCACGATCGCGATGATCGCGCACGTCCCGGGCAACATCCTGAAGGGCAACTGGAAGGCCGCCGTGTACCTGGACGAGCGCGTGACGCACGACCAGGAGCAGGCGATCCTGGGCGTCTACACCGGCAAGAAGGGCGGGCCGGTCGCGGAGCTGGCGAAGCTCGTCGGCGAGGTCGTCTCGGTCGAGAAGGTCCCGATCAGCTTCGACGTGCACGGCGGGAAGGGCACGCTCAAGGTCGGAACCGCCGGGTACGCCGAGCTCGAGCCGTACACGAACGCCACCGGCGCCACGACGACGCTCGCCGACACGGTGTTCTCGACGGTGCCCGGCGCGCCGGTGTTCGTCGGCAAGTCGCCGCACTACCGCTCGAAGAACGCGAAGCTCGGGATCGACGTCGATCTCAAGGGCCACAACGCGCTGCAGAGCACGTTCGTGTTCAGCAGCTGACCGGCATGGGGCGGCCGCCGCACGAGCTCGCGGCGCCGCCCCGGCGCATCGTGGCCCGGGCATCGTCAGGCGTCGTCGCGCGCGGTGCGCGTTGGCGCGATGGCCAGCGCCTCGCGGCGACGCTCGTCGCGGCCGTCGTCGTGCCGGCGTGGGCGCTGCTCGCGCTGTGGAGCGCGAGCCCCTACCGCGGCTATCTCGACCACGGCGGCTGGGGCGACGCGCTCGCGCTCTCGCCGATCTGCCGCGCGTTGCCGGGCGGTGCGGTCATCGTCCCGGCGCTCGTCACCGGGCTCGCGTGGCTGCTGATGATCGCGGCGATGATGGTCCCGACCGTGCTGCCGCTGGTCGGCGCGTTCCGCCGTGCCGTGGCGGGCCGCGCGGACGCGGCCCGGCTGGTCGCCACGTTGCTGGCGGGCTACGTGGTCGTGTGGCTGGCGTTCGGCGTCGCCGCGCACGCCGCCGACGCCGCCGTGCGCGCCGCCGCTGCGTCGTCGCCGTGGATGCTCGCCCACGCGTGGGCGATCGGCGCTGCGGTCCTTGCGCTGGCCGGCGCGTTCCAGTTCTCCGCCCTCAAGTACCACTGCCTCGACCGCTGCCGCACGACGCTCGGCTTCATGAATTCGCGCTGGCGCGGCCGCCATCCGGCGCGGGAGGCGTTCCGGATCGGGCTCGACCACGGCGCGTTCTGCGTCGGCTGTTGCTGGGCGCTGATGCTGGTCATGTTCGTCGTCGGCATGGGCAATCCCGGGTGGATGCTGCTGATCGCCGCCGTCATGGCGGCCGAGAAGAACCTGCCGGGCGGCCGCCGGCTCCGCACGCCGCTGGGAGCGGGGCTCCTCGCCTGGGCGGGAGCGATCGCGCTCGCGCACGCCTGACCGCCGGCGACCGCCCGGGCCTGTTGCGCCGGCGCAAGACCCGCGGCACCGAATCGCGCTTTCGGGGTCCAACCGGTCGCGCCCGGTCGCGAACCGCGCGACAATCCGGCCCACGCGACGTCGGCGTCCCGCGCCCGCCGCCGCGATCCTTCCAACCGCACTGCCGCCGAGCCCGCCGTCCGCCGGCCAGGAGTCACGATGAAGTTCCGTTTTCCCATCGTCATCATCGACGAGGACTACCGTTCGGAGAACGCGAGCGGGCTGGGCATCCGGGCGCTCGCCAGGGCGATCGAGGCCGAGGGCACCGAGGTGCTGGGCGTGACGAGCTACGGCGACCTCGCGAGCTTCGCGCAGCAGCAGAGCCGCGCGTCCGCGTTCATCCTGTCGATCGACGACGAGGAGCTCGCGCACGGCGCGCCCGAGGAGAGCCCGGCGCTGCGCAGCCTGCGCGCGTTCATCACCGAAATCCGGTTCAAGAACGCCGAGATCCCGATCTACCTCTACGGCGAGACGCGCACCGCGTCGCACGTGCCGAACGACATCCTGCGCGAGCTCCACGGCTTCATCCACATGTTCGAGGACACGCCGGAGTTCGTCGCGCGCCACATCATCCGCGAGGCGAAGAGCTACCTCGACAGTCTGGCGCCGCCGTTCTTCCGCGCGCTGCTCCACTACGCGAGCGACGGGTCGTACTCGTGGCACTGCCCGGGCCACTCCGGCGGTGTCGCGTTCCTCAAGAGCCCGGTGGGCCAGATGTTCCACCAGTTCTTCGGCGAGAACCTGCTGCGCGCAGACGTCTGCAACTCGGTCGACGAGCTCGGGCAGCTGCTCGACCACTCGGGACCGGTGGGGGCGTCCGAGCGCAATGCCGCGCGCATCTTCAATGCCGACGACCTGTTCTTCGTCACCAACGGCACGTCGACGTCGAACAAGATGGTGTGGCACGCGACCGTGGCGCCGGGCGACGTCGTGGTCGTGGACCGCAACTGCCACGTCTCGATCCTGCACGCGATCACGATGACCGGCGCGATCCCGGTGTTCCTGCCGCCGACGCGGAACAACCTGGGAATCATCGGGCCGATCCCGAAGGACGAGTTCCGCTGGGAGAACATCGAGCGCAAGATCCGCGCGCACCCGTTCGCGCGCGACGTGAAGTCCAAGCCGCGCATCCTGACGATGACGCAGAGCACCTACGACGGCGTCGTCTACAACGTCGACACGATCAAGGAGCTGCTCGGCACGAGGATCGACACGCTGCACTTCGACGAGGCGTGGCTGCCCCACGCGGCGTTCCACGACTTCTACCGCGGCATGCACGCGATAGGACGCGACCGGCCGCGCTCGAAGGACGCGCTGATCTTCTCGACCCAGTCCACGCACAAGCTGCTGGCCGGCCTGTCGCAGGCGTCGCAGATCCTGGTGCAGGATTCCGAGACGCGCCAGCTCGACCGATTCCGCTTCAACGAGGCGTACCTGATGCACACGTCGACGTCGCCGCAGTACGCGATCATCGCGTCGTGCGACGTCGCGGCGGCGATGATGGAGCCGCCGGGCGGCACCGCGCTCGTCGAGGAGTCGATCAGGGAGGCGCTGGACTTCCGCCGCGCGATGCGCAAGGTCGACGACGAGTACGGCGATTCCTGGTGGTTCAAGGTCTGGGGCCCGGACCGCCTCGCCGCGGACGGCATCGGCAGCCGCGACGACTGGATGCTGCGCGCGAACGAGCGCTGGCATGGCTTCGGGGAGCTCGCCGAGGGCTTCAACATGCTCGACCCGATCAAGGCGACCGTGCTCACGCCCGGCCTCGACGTCGACGGCGACTTCGCCGATCCGGGCATCCCCGCCGCGATCGTCACGCGCTACCTTGCCGAGCACGGCGTGATCGTCGAGAAGACGGGGCTGTACTCGTTCTTCATCATGTTCACGATCGGCATCACCAAGGGCCGCTGGAACACCCTCCTGAGCGCGCTCCAGCAGTTCAAGGACGACTACGACAAGAACCAGCCGCTGTGGCGCGCGCTGCCCGAGTTCGTGCACGCGCACCCGCGCTACGAGAAGACCGGGCTGCGCGAACTGTGCGACGCGATCCACGGCATCTACCGGGCGAACGACATCGGGCGCATCACGACCGAGATGTACGTGTCGAACCTCGAGCCCGCGATGAAGCCCGCCGACGCGTTCGCGCGCATGGCGCACCGCGAGATCGAGCGCGTCGAGATCGACGACCTCGAGGGCCGCGTCACGAGCGCGCTGCTGACGCCGTACCCGCCGGGCATCCCGCTGCTGATCCCCGGCGAGCGCTTCAACCGGAAGATCGTCAAGTACCTGCAGTTCGCGCGCGACTTCAACGAGCGCTTCCCCGGGTTCGACACCGACATCCACGGGCTGGTCGAGGAGGAGATCGCGGGGCGCAAGCGCTACTTCGTCGACTGCGTCGCGGGCGCCAAGGTGATCGCTGCCGTGCCGAACCTGCGCGTGCGCAGCGTGCGGAAGTCCTGACCGCGGCGGCGCGGGGGAGATCCGGGTGCGCGCACTGCGCTGGATCGGCATCGCGGCGGCCGCCGTCGTCGCGCTGGTCGTCGCGGCGGCGGTCGTCGCCTACGCGACGATCGACACGCAGGCGATCGTCCGCTACGCGGCCGCCGAGGCCTCCCGGCTGACCGGGCGCGAGATCAGCGCCCGGGGCCCCGTGACCCTCGCGTTCTGGCCGCGTCTCGCCGTCGTGGCGCACGACGTGTCGATCGCGAACGCGCCGGGCGCGGCGCGCACGGAGCTCGCGCGCGCCGCGGTCGTCAGGGGATCGGTCGCGACCTGGCCGCTGCTGCGCTCCCGCGAGATCGTCGCGGAGGAGGTCGAGCTGCAGGGCCTCGACCTCGCGCTCGAGACGCTGCCCGACGGGCGGGGCAACTGGCAGTTCGCGGGCGCGGACGCGCCGGCGGCCGGCGACACGGGCGCGCGCTCGGCGCCATTCCGGCTGGGCGGGGCGATCGTGCTCGTCGACGCCACGGTGAGCTGGCGCCCGCCCGGCGGCGGCGCGGCGAGCGTCGTCGCGATCCCGCGCGTCGACGTCGCGCCGCGCGACGGTGGCCGCTACGCGTGGCGCGGCACGTTCGACGTCGACGGCACGCGCTGGACGCTGGATGCCACGACCGGCGATCCGGTGATGACGCTGCGGGAACGCGTTCCGTTCGACCTCGACGCGAAGCTCGCGGGCGGGGGTGTCGAGCTCGCGGCGACGGGACGCGTCGAGCGCCGCGACACCGGCCCCGCGGCGGTGGTCGACGTGAGCGTGGCGTGGGAAGCGGGCAGCGAGCGGATGTCCCGCTGGTCGCCGGCGCTCGCGCGCGAGGCCGGACGCATGGCGGCGCGCCTCGACGCGCGCGAGAAACGCTACGCGCTGGATGGCATCGCGGGCGCCTTCGCCGGCACCAGGTTCGACGGCAACGTGGCGCTCGAGGCGGGCGGCGCGCGCCCGCGCGTCGAAGGGCGGCTGCACGCCGATGGGGTGGACCTCGCGCGCCAGCGCTCCGCGGCGCGCGCCGGCGGGCCGGCGACCGGCGCGGAGCGCGACCCCCCGCTGCCGCTTGCCCGGCTCGCGAACGTCGACGCGGACCTCGACTTCGTCGTCGACCGCCTGCGCGTCGCGGGCGGCGTCGAGGCGACCAACCTGCGCGGCCGCGTTGTCGTCAAGGGAGGACGCCTCGCGGCGGAGCCGATCGACGCCGACGCCGAGGGCGGGAAGGTGTCGGCGCGGGTGCACGCCGACGCGGCGACCGGGCGCGGCCGCGTGGTCGTCGAAGGCCGTGGAATCGAACTCGGCCGCGCGGCCGGAAAGGTCCTTCCGGGGCGCGAGGCGTCGGGCGGGGTCACGACGTTCGCCATCGACCTCCAGGGGCCTGCGTCGGCGCGTTTCCTCGCGGGGGCGTCGGGCAGCCTTCGCGCGGACGTGGGGCCGATGCGCGTCAGGGGCGCGGCGCTCGACGCCGGGGGCGAGGTCCTCGGGCGCGTGCTCGACGCGGTCAATCCGTTCCGGCGCGTCGATTCGTCGACCGAGGTGCAGTGTTTCGTCGCGCGGCTCGCGGTGCGCGACGGCGTCGCGCACGCCGAGCGGACGCTCGCGCTCGAGACCTCGCGGCTCGCCGTTTCCGCATCCGGCACGATCGATCTCGCGCGCGAGTCGCTCGACCTGCTCGTGCGGCCGCGAGCGCGGAAGGTGGCGTCGCTGCCGTCGGTCGAGCTCGCCGAGGTCATCCGCGTGAGCGGGCCGATCCGGCAGCCGTCCGTGCGGCTCGACACGCTCGGCGCCGCCAAGACGGCGCTCGCGATCGGAGGCGCGATCGCGACCGGCGGCTGGGGGCTGCTTGCCACGCCGCTTCTGTCCGCCGGCGACGACCCGCGTCCGTGCGCCACCGCGCGCGCGGGAGGCAAGGTGGCCGCGACGGCCGAGCGAGCGCCCGGAGCGGGGCGCGGCGCGGAGGAAGTCGTCGACGTGCTGCGGGGCCTTTTCAAGCGCAACTGAAGGCGCTCGGACGAAGGCAGGGGCAGGCGACAGGACGTGCGTCGTTCCCCGTCACGCGGCTGGCGCGGGCGCCCGGGCGAGGCGCGGCCGCCGGTTGCCGGGCCGTCCGCGACCCGGTGGCGGGAGGACCCCTGACGGCCGGGCGGCGGAGCTCAGGCGGTGCTGTACGCGGCGTCGGCGGGCGTACCCGGCGTCGGCGCGAATTTCCGCGCGCCGCCGCCGCGCATCGCGTCGGCCGCGAGCGAGGCGAGCACGCACGAGGCCACCCGGCTTTCCATCGTCCCGCCGCGCGTCGTGACGACGATCGGCACGCGCGCGCCGAGCACGAGCCCGGCGCAAAGGGCGCCGGTGACGGCCGAAAGCGTGCGCACGACCATCACCGCGGATTCCATCGACGGCGCGATGAGCACGTCGGCGGCCCCGGCGATCGCCGACGTCGCGCCCTGCTGCCGCGCCGCGTCCGCCGACAGCGCGACGTCGGGCGTCATCGGCCCGTCGACGCGCGCGCCGCGCATCGCGCCGTGGGCGGACATGGACTTCAGCGCGGCCGCGTCGACCGTCGACGCGAAGGCCGCCGAGGGCGCGCCGACGGCGGCGACCAGCGCGACCGCGGGCGCGGCGATGCCCAGCGCGATCGCGAGCTCGACGGTGTTGGCGAGGATGTCGCGCTTGGCCGCGAGCGTCGGCGCGACATTGAGTCGGTCGTCGGCGACGAACAGCATCCCGGCGCGGCCGGGCACGTCGAGCAGCGTCACGTGAGACAGGCGGCGGTCGGTCCGCAGGCCGCCGTCGGGCGCGGCGACCGGCGCCAGCAGCGCGCCGTCGGGAATCGGTCCCTTGACGAGCGCGGCCACGCTCCCGTCGCGGGCGAGTTCGACGGCGCGCTCCGCCGCCGCGGCGGCGGCGTCCGCCGTGTCGACGACTTTCAGCCGCGAGATGTCGATGCCCGCGCGCATCGCCGCGTCGCGGATGCGCGCTTCCGGCCCGATCAGGGTCGGCGCGAGATAGCCGCCGAACACGCCGGCGAGCGCGAGCTCGAGCGACTCGCCGTCGCAGGGGTAGACGAATGCCGTAGGCAACGGCGGCAGAAAGCGGACCTGCTCGACGAGCTTCTGGAGGTGCGCGCGCGCCCGCATGACGCCCACAGACTCGCAACCCGCCGCGGGGTTGTCAACGACCGCCGACGGAAGACGGCCGGCGGCGGCCGTCCGGCGCCGAATGCGTTCCGGCCCGTTGCCCCGGTCCGGCATCGCGACCGGCGGGTTCGATCGCCACCGGTGCGGCTCCCCCGACTTCCCGCCTCGGCTGGTGCGTCGCAGCAGCCGCCGTCAGGCCTTCCCCTTCCACGGGACGACCAGCCGCTCGACGTAGCGCATCAGCAGGTCGAACAGGTAGGCGACGACGCCGATCACGACGATGCCCATGATCACGACGTCGGTGCGCAGGAAGTTCGACGCGTTCAGCACCATCTGGCCCAGGCCCTCGGTCGCCGCCACCATCTCGGCGGCGACCAGCGTGGTCCAGCCGAACCCGATCGCGATGCGCATGCCGGTGAAGATCTCCGGCATCGCGCCGGGGATGACCACGTGCCAGATCACCTGCCAGCGCGACGCGCCCATCGAGTACGCGGCGTTGATCTGCTCGATCATCACGCTCCTCACGCCCGCGCGCGCCGACATCGCGAGCGGCGCGAAGCACGCGAGGAAGATCAGCACGACCTTCGCGGTCTCGTCGATGCCGAACCAGATGACGATCAGCGGCAGGTACGCGAGCGGCGGCAGCGGGCGGTAGAACTCGATCGGCGGGTCGAGCACGCCGCGCGCGATGCGCGAGACGCCCATCGCGATGCCGGCGGGAATCGCCGTGACGCACGCGAGCAGGAATGCGGCGAACACGCGCCAGATGCTCGCCCAGAAATGCTCGGGCAGCGGCCTGCCGCCCTGGATGTCGCCGCGCCAGGCGTCCGCGAACGCCTTCAGCACCCTCTCGGGCGTCGGCAGGAAGATGTCGCGGATCCAGCCGAGGTGCGTGGCGAGCCACCACAGAGCGAACAGCGTCACGACGGTGACGACCGAGATCAGCGTGCTCGGGCCCTTGCCCGGGAGGCTGTAGCCGGTGACGAGTCTGGGGTCGGGGACGACTTCGTTGGACGTCTCGCCCTGCGGCATGCCGCGCGCCGGAGTCGTCTCCGACCCCGGACTCACGCGGCCTCCTCGGCCGGCATCCCCTTGTGGATGAGCTGCAGGATGTCCTCGCGCAACGCGATGAACGCGGGATCGGACTTGACCTTGCGCGCGTCGCGGCACTCGATGAAGCGGCGACCGAAGTCGAGCTTGTAGCGATGCGCGATGCGACCCGGCGAAGGCGTCATCACGATCAGCTCGGTGGCGAGGAACAGCGCCTCCTCGACCGAGTGAGTGATGAAGAAGAACATCTTCCGGGTCTGCCACCACAGGTCGAGGATCAGCTCCTGGATCTGCTCGCGCGTCAGCGCGTCGAGCGCCCCGAGCGGCTCGTCCATCAGCATCACCTCGGGATCGCTGGCGAGCGCGCGCGCGAGGCCCACGCGTTGCTGCATGCCGCCGGAGAGCTGGTAGATCGGGTGGGTCGCGAACTTCTCGAGGCCGACCAGCCGGAGCTTGTCGAGCGCGATGCGCCGCCGCTCCGGCTTGGCGATGCCGCGCATGCGCAGCCCGAACTCGACGTTGTCGGCGACGTCGAGCCAGGGCATCAGCGCGTGCTTCTGGAACACGACGCCGCGCTCCGCGCCCGGCGCGACGACGCGCTTGCCGTCGAGCACGATGTCGCCCGACGAGTAGTCCATGAAGCCCGCGATGCACGAGAGCAGCGTCGTCTTGCCGCAGCCCGACGCGCCCAGCGCGACCACGAAGTCGCCCGGGTCGAGCGCGAGGTTGACATCCGCCAGCGCGTGCGTCGTCTGGCCGGCGCGGCCGGCGTAGTGGACCGACAGGTGGCGGACTTCGAGCTTGCTCATCGGGGCGATCGCGCCGGCTCGCGCGAGTGCGGCGGGCACGAGACCGCCGGTGCGGCGGTCAACGGCGCCGCGGGGAGTAACGTCGCCCCCGGCGCGAAGCGCGTCGACTTCAGCGACGCCCGACCGCGCCGGGGCCTTCCGTCGGACCCGGTCCGACGGAACCTCACTTCTTCATGGCTTCCTGCACGTACGCAGGATTCACGGCCACCGAATAGTCGGGCAGCGTCTTCTCGATCTGCTTCTGCGACAGCTGGAATTCGGCCGTCGCCGCGAACGCCTTCGCCGCGAGGCTGTTCTTGCCGCCGCCGAGCCACTTGGACGATTGCTCCTGCATGGTCGGGAACTGGTAGAGCGACATGCTGGCCGGCACGTCCTCGACCTTCGCGCCCGACCACTTCGCCACTGCCTTGGCCTCGTTCGACGTGCTCGACCACTTCGCCGTGTTCTTGCGGTAGTTGTCGTCCGCCGCCGCGAGGATCCTGACGAACTTGACCATGAAGTCCTTGTTCGCCTTGGCCCAGTCGCGGTTGACGACATAGCCGTCGAACGTCGCCTTCCCGGTGTCGGCGGAGATCTTGCCGGACGTCACGATGACCTTGCCGTCCTTCTTGACCTCGGCGAGCACCGGGTCCCAGATGAACGTCGCCTGGATGTCCCCGCGCTGCCACGCCGCTCGCACTTCCGGCGGCCGCATGTTGAGGATCTGCACTTCGGACGGGTTCACTCCCGCCTGCTGCAGCGCGACCATCGTGTGGAAGTGCGTCGTCGAGTTGTACGGCATCGCGATCTTCTTGCCCTTCAGGTCCTTGACGCTGTTGATGCCCGACCCGTTCTTCGCGACGAGCGCTTCCGCGCTGCCGATGTCGTCGAGGATCCAGAACACCTCCAGCGGCTCGCCGCGCGACACCGCCGCCGCGATGCCGGCCGAGCCGATCTCGCCGATCTGGACGGCGCCCGACGCCATCGCCTTGATGACCTCGCCGCCGCCGCCGATCTGGCGCCAGGTGATCTTGTAGCCCGTCGCCTTCTCGAGCTCCTTCGCCTCCTGCGCGATCCGGTAGGGCACGACCATGTCCTGGTAGGCGATCGTGACTTCCTTCTGCGCGAAGGCGGGGGCGGCCGCGAAGGCCGCCAGTACGAGTCCAGCCGCGAAACGTTTCATGGGAATCTCCCCGGGAATGTCGTGGAACGGAACCGTCGAATCCTAGAGCGTCGCGAGCGTCTTCCGCAAGATGTCCGCGATCATGTCGATGTGCGCCTTCTCGGCGACGAGGGGCGGCGCCACGATCGCCGAGTCTCCGGTGGTCTTGAGGTGCAGCCCGTTGTCGAACAGCCTCCTCTGGAACACGTGGCCGCGCTTGCCGGGCGCCCCGTCGACCGCGACGTCGATCGCCCCCATCATTCCGTAGCCGCGGATGTCGGTGACGACCGGCAGGTCCCTGAGCGAGAACAGCGCCTCGAGGAAGTAGGGCGACAGCGCGCGCCCGCGCTCGAACAGCCCGTCGCGCCTGTAGATGTCGAGCGTGGCCAGCCCCGCGGCGCACGCGGCCGGGTGGCCGGAGTACGTGTAGCCGTGGAAGAACTCGATCGCCCCCTCGGGAGCCGCGGCCATGATCGTGTCGTGGATGCGCTCGGAGATCGCGACCGCGCCCATCGGCTGCGCGCCGTTGGTGATGCCCTTCGCCATCGTGATGATGTCCGGCGTGACGCCGAAGCTTTGCGCCGCGAAGGCCTGGCCGGTGCGCCCCCAGCCGGTGATCACCTCGTCGAACACGAGCAGGATGCCGTGCTGGTCGCAGATCGTGCGCAGGCGATCGAGGTACCCCTTCGGCGGCACGAGGCAGCCGGTCGACCCGGCGATCGGCTCGACGAAGCACGCGGCGACGTTCTCCGCGCCGACCAGGTTCACGATGCGCGCGAGGTCGTCGGCCAGCTCGGCGCCGTGCTCGCCCTGGCCCGGGACGAAGTAGTTCTCCTTGAGGTGCGTATGGCGCATGTGCGTGATGCCGGCGAGCCCGGGGCCGAACTTGCGCCGGTTGTTGACCAGCCCCGAGAGCGACACGCCGCCGAAGTTGACGCCGTGGTAGGCGCGCTCGCGCGACACGAACAGGTTCCTGCCTCCCTGGCCGCGCGCCTGGTGGTAGGCCAGCGCGACCTTCATCGCGCTCTCGACCGCTTCGGAGCCCGAGTTGCCGAAGAAGATGCGGTTGAGGTCCCCCGGCGTGTGCTCGGCGACGCGCGTCGCGAGCTCGAACTGCTTCGGGTGGCCGCGCAGGAATGGCGCTGAGAAGTCGAGCTCCGCGAGCTGCCTGCCGACCGCCTCGGCGATCTCCTTGCGGCCGTGGCCGGCCGCGCAGCAGAACAGGCCCGACGACGCGTCGATCAGTTTCTCGCCGCGGTCGTTCCAGTAGAACATCCCCTCCGCGCGGACGATCATCTGCGGATCGGCCTTGAACTCGCGGTTGGGGGTGAACGGCATCCAGTACTCGTCGAGCGAGATGCGGCGTGCCTCGACCTTGTCGTGCAGCGTGAATTCGGCGTGGCCCATGGATGGTCTCCGGTGGCGGGCCGCGCGCGTGCGCGGCCCATGCAGGGTGGCTGCAATGGTACGCCCTTGTAGCGGCAAGCCGCGGCGGCGCAGTAGGGCCAGATGGGGGCGGGCGGTGAGGCCAGTCCGCGCAACGGGTATCCTTCCGGTGCCGCGCCGCGACCGGGACCCCCGCCGGACATGACTTCCCGTACCGACCCGCTGATGTGGAACCAGCTGATCCCTCTCTCGTTCGAGGGCCGGGTGAGCCTGCAGGCGCAGATCCGCGAGATGCTGGTCGGGGCGATCCTCGGCGGGCGGTTGCCGTACGGCGTCGCGCTGCCGTCGACCCGCGAGCTGTCGCACCAGCTCGGCGTCGCGCGCAACACCGTCGCGCTGGCCTACGAGCTGCTCGTCGACGAAGGCTACCTCGTCACGCGCAACCGCAGCGGCCACTACGTCAATCCCGAGATCGTCCCCGGGCGCGCGGCAGCGCCGCACGCCCCGGCGCCGGCGTCGGAGACGTCGTGGGGGCCGCGCGTGCGCGGGTCGGTCGTCCGCCAGCGCAACATCGTCAAGCCGCGCGACTGGCAGAGGTACCCGTACCCGTTCCTGTACGGCCAGATCGACCCGGCGCTCCTGCCGATCCACGGCTGGCGCGAGTGCAGCCTGCAGGCGCTGTCCGGCGCCGAGGTGCGCGGCTGGGCCGGCGACCTGATCGACGGCGACGACGCGCTCCTGATCGAGCAGATCCAGACGCGGCTCCTCGCGCGGCGCGGCGTCTGGGCGAGCGCGGACGAGATCCTGGTCACGGTCGGCGCGCAGCACGCGCTGTTCCTGCTCGCGACGCTGCTCGTCGGCCCGGCCACCACGGTGGGCGTCGAGGACCCCGGCTACCCGGACGCGCGCAACATCATGGCGTCGCGCACGCCGTCGGTCGTCGCATTGCCGCTCGACGCGTCGGGCCTCGCGTTGTCGCCCTCGCTCGACGCGTGCGAATACGTCGTGCTGACGCCGTCGCACCAGTGCCCGACCAACATCACGATGCCGCTCGCGCGCCGCGAGGCGCTGCTTGCGTGGGGCGAGGCGCGCGACCGCGTCCTGATCGAGGACGACTACGAGGTCGAGCTCGCCGTCGAGGGCCGCGCGCAGCCGGCGCTGAAGAGTCTCGACCGCTCGAGCCGCGTCGTCTACCTCGGCAGCCTTTCCAAGACGCTCGCGCCGGGCATCCGGCTGGGCTACATCGTCGCGCACCGCGACCTGATCCGCGAGGCGCGCGCGATGCGGCGGCTGATGCTGCGCCACCCGGCCGCGAACAACGAGCGATCGGCGGGACTCTTCCTCGCCATGGGCTACCACGACGCGCTGCTGCGCCGGCTGCGGCAGGCCTGCGCCGAACGCGGCGCGGCCGTCACCGCCGCGCTCGCGCGCCACCTTCCGGATGTCGCGGTGTCGACCGCGCCGGGCGCGGCGTCGTGCTGGCTGCGTTTCCCCGACGGCGTCGACACGCGCGCGCTGGCGACCGCCGCCGAGCGCGCGGGCGTGCTGATCGAACCGGGCGACGTGTTCTTCGCCGGCGACCGTCCGCCGCGCCAGTACGCACGCCTCGGCTTCGCGTCGATCGCGACCGAGCGCATCGCTCCCGGCATCGCCGCGCTCGCGGCAGCCCTCGCCGAGCTCGGCACCACGCCGTCCCGCGCGCATTGAGCTGCGCGTTGCCGGAACCCCGTCCATCGCGTTGCCGCCCGGAGTCCATCCGCCATGTCCCGCCTGCGTTCGCTGCGCCGTGTCGCGCTCGTGCTCGTCATCGGGGCGGGTTGCCCTGTGCTCGCCGGCGCCGACGTCAAGACGTCTTCGCCCGAGGGGTTCCAGCTCCTCTTCAACGAGCGCGTGGCGGCACCTCCGGCGGCCGTCTACGCCGCCGTCGGCCAGGTGGAGCGCTGGTGGTCGCCGGACCACACCTATTCGGGCGACGCGACGAACCTGAGCCTCGCGATGCAGCCGGGAGGCTGCTTCTGCGAACGCTGGAAGGACGGCGCGGTGGAGCACGGGCGCGTAATCCTCCTGATGCGCGACCAGGCCGTGCGCCTCGACGCCGCGTTGGGCCCGCTGCAGAACAAGGCGGTCAGCGGCGTGTTCACGATCCTGATGAAGCCCGAGGAAGGCGGCACGGCGCTGACCGTCGGCTACCGCGTCAACGGCGCGGCCGCGAGCGCGCTCGACAAGGACGCGGCCGCCGTCGACGGCGTGCTGGCGCTCCAGGTCCAGCGTCTCAAGCGCTACGCCGAGACCGGCAAGCCGGCGCCCTGACGTCCGGGCGGCGCGGGTTCGCGCGTGCGACTGACCCCACGGCGCCCCGGCCGCTGGCCCTGTTCGCGCCGCGCGCGTGACGGTAACGTGCGCGCCGGATCGTTCCGCGGGAGCGCGTCATGCTGATCGGCGTACCGAAGGAGGTCAAGGTGCTCGAGAACCGCGTGGGCCTCACGCCCGCGTCGGTGCGCGAGCTCGTGCACCACGGCCATCAGGCGATCGTCGAGCGCAACGCCGGGCAGGGCATCGGTGCGAGCGACGACGACTACGCGCGTGCCGGTGCCGCGATCGCCGCGTCGGCCTCCGAGATCTACGCGCTGGCGCAGATGATCGTGAAGGTCAAGGAACCGCAGGCGGCCGAGCGCGCGATGCTGAGGCCGGGCCAGGTCCTTTTCACCTACCTCCATCTCGCGCCCGATCCCGAGCAGACCAGGGACCTCGTCGCGAGCGGCGCGATCGGCATCGCGTACGAGACGGTGACGTCGGCGGCGGGCGGGTTGCCGCTGCTCGCGCCGATGTCGGAAGTCGCGGGGAGGATGGCGGTGCAGGCCGGCGCGCACTACCTGGAGAAGGCGCACGGCGGCAAGGGCATCCTGCTGGGCGGCGTGCCCGGCGTCGAGCCGGCGAAGGTGATCGTCCTGGGCGGCGGCGTGGTCGGCACGCACGCGATCACGGTCGCGCTCGGCATGGAGGCCGACGTCTGGGTGATCGACCGCAACGTCGAGGCGCTGCGCCGGCTGTGGGCGCAGTTCGGCCCCGCGCTCAACACGGTGTTCTCGACGCGCGACGCGATCGAGCGTCATGTCGCGATGGCCGACCTGGTGATCGGCGGCGTGCTGATCCCCGGCGCACAGGCGCCGAAGCTCGTCTCGCACGAGCTGATCCGCAGGATGGAGGCCGGCTCGGTCGTCGTCGACGTCGCGATCGACCAGGGCGGGTGCTTCGAGACCTCGACGCCGACGACGCACGCCGAGCCGGTGTACGCGGCCGATGGCGTCATCCACTACTGCGTCGCGAACATGCCCGGCGGCGTTCCGCGCACGTCGACCTACGCGCTCAACAACGCGACGCTGCCGTTCGTGCTCGCGCTCGCCGACATGGGCTGGAAGCGGGCGCTGGGCAGCGATCCGCACCTGCGCAACGGCCTCAACGTCGCGATGGGGAAGGTGACCTGCCGTCCCGTGGCGGACGCGCAGGGGTATCCGTATGTGACGCCGGAGACGTTGCTCGTCGAGTGAGGCGTTCGCGGTTCCTGCCGGGGGCGGCGCGGCGTCGGCCGCAGGCCTGCCGGCCGGTCGATCGGGTCGCCGGCGCCGCCGTCCGGCGAATCCGGTTCCCGTCGGGCGGGAACGCTCCGCGCGTTCCCGCGCAATCGAGTCAGCCCGCCGCCAGCGTCGTCCCGATCGCCTTCGCCGCCTCGCGCAGTGCCGGCACGTGCCCCATCGCGGCCGCGAGCGACATCCGCGCCTCCGGCGCATGCACGGCGATCGCCGCGACGACGCGCCCGCGCCTGTCGCGTACCGGAACCGCGATCGCGATCAGCCCGGCGATGAACTCCTGGTTGTCGATGCCGAGGTCCTGCGCGCGCAGTCTTTCGAGCTCGCGCTCGAACAGCGCCGGGTCGACGATCGTCCCCGGCGCGCGGCGCTCGAGCGGCGATGCGCGAAGGAGCGCGGCGCGCCGCGCCCTCGGCATCGTCGCGAGGAACAGCTTGCCGCTCGCCGTGCAGTGGATCGGCACGTGCGAGCCGGGGGCGAGGTGGAGCCGCAGCGGCCAGGCGCTCTCCACGCGGTCGAGGTACACGACGCGGCCGTGGTCGGGCATCGTGAGGTTGCATGTCTCGCCGATCCGCGCGACCAGTCCCGCGAGAATCGCGTGGCGGCCGGCCTGCGCCGGCTCGCCCAGCAGCACGTCGCGCGCGAACGACGCCAGGCGCGGCGAGGGCCGCCAGCCGCGCGAGCCGGGCTCGCGCACGACGAGCCCCGCCTCGGCGAGTTGCGCGAGCAGCCGATGCGCGCTCGACGGGGCGAGACCCAGCCTCGCCGCGATCGCCGAGGCGGACGGCGGGCGCGGCGAGGAGGCGACGAACGCGAGCGCGTCGAACGAGCGGGCGAGCGGTCGCGTCGGGGATC
Organism: Burkholderiales bacterium; assembly: GCA_905339295.1. GTDB lineage: Bacteria > Pseudomonadota > Gammaproteobacteria > Burkholderiales > Casimicrobiaceae > VBCG01. The sequence goes on along the minus strand of CAJPFI010000032.1, from coordinate 21,102 downwards.
GCGCCGCCGTGCGCGCCGCGGCCTTCGCTGCCGGCCGTGCCACGGCCGGCGGAGGGCGCGCCGCCGTCAGTCGCGAAGCACCGCGGGCAGCCACAGGGCGAGTTGCGGGAAGGCCAGCACCAGGCCGAGGCCGAACACCTGCAGCACCATGAATTGCATCATCCCCTTGTAGATGTCGGCGAGCTCCCATTCGGGGGCGACGCCTTTCAGGAAGTAGGCGGACAGCGCCACCGGGGGCGACAGCCACGCCGTCTGCAGGCACACCGCGACCAGCGTGCAGAACCAGACGATGTCGACGCCGAGCTTCTGAACCAGCGGCAGGAGGATCGGGACGACGATCAGCACGATGGGCACCCACTCGAGCGGCCAGCCCAGCACGAAGATGATGGCGAGGATCACGATCAGCATCAGCGTCGGCGGCAGGTCGAGCCCGAGCAGCGACTCGGCGATCAGCGAGGCGCTGCCCATGCGCGAGAACACCGCGCCGAAGTAGTTCGACGCCGCGACCAGAAGCAGGATCATGCACGACGTCAGCAGCGTCGAGTACACGGCAGAGCGGAAGCGCGGCCAGCTCAGCCTGCGGTACGCGAGCGTGAGCAGCAGCACGCCGAACGCGCCGACCGCGCCGGCGTCGGTCGGCGTCGCGATGCCGGCGAGGATCACGCCGAGCGTCGCGAAGACCACGACGACGACCGGCGCGATGCCGAAGGCCAGCTCCTTCACGACCTCGCCGATCGAACCGGCGCGCTCGTCCAGCGGCAGCGCGGGTCCCAGCGACGGGTCGAGGTAGCTTCGGACCAGCGTGTAGGCGATGTAGAGCCCGGACAGCATGAGGCCCGGGATCACCGCCGCGGCGAACAGATCGGTCGCCGGCACGCCGACGACCGGGCCCATCACGATCAGCATCACCGACGGCGGGATCAGGATGCCGAGCGTGCCGCCCGCGGTGATCGCGCCCGCGGACATCCGGACGTCGTAGCCGCTCTTCTTCATCGCCGGCGCGGCCATGACGCCGAGCAGCGTCACCGACGACCCGACGATGCCGGTCGCCGCGGCGAAGACCGTGGCGGTGAGCAGAACCGCGATGTAGAGCGAGCCGCGCACCGATGCGAGCGCGAGCTGCACGCCGCGGAACAGCCGCTCCATCAGGCCCGACTGCTCGAGCAGGTAGCCCATGAACAGGAAGAACGGGACCGACGCGAGCGTCGGGTCGCGCATCACCGAGAACACCTGCAGCGTCAGCAGGTGCAGCGCGAGCGGCCCGAGCGCCAGGTAGCCACCGATGGCGCCGACGGCGATCAACGTGAACGCGATCGGGAAGCCGATGAAGATCGCGGCGAACAGCACGGCGAGGAGCAGGAGGCCCAGCCACTCGGTGCTCATGTCGCGACGCTCCCGTCCGCGTCGCTCCCGGCGGGTCCTGCACCGGCCTCGCCTGCATCGTCGTCGCCGAACGCGCGCCGCCAGGCGCGGAGGCACTCTGCGATGCCCTGCAGCAGCAGGAGCGCCGCGGTCGCCGGGATCATGAACTTGAACGGCCACACGATCGGCAGCCACGGGCTCGTCACGATCCGCTCGTTCTGGCCGAACGATTTCCAGAAGTACTCGGCGCCGAGCCAGCCGAACACGACCATGGCGGGGAAGAACAGCACCGCGTAGCAGGCGAGGTCGACGCGCGCCTGCGTGCGCGTCGACCACTTCGCGTAGAAGACATCGGTGCGGATGTGGCCGCCGCGCTGGAGCGTCCATGCGGAGCCGATCATGAAGAACGTGCCGTAGAGCATGAACGTCATGTCGTACGCCCAGACGGTGGGCGCGTTGAAAAAGTAGCGCGCGACGACCTCCCAGACGAGCGAGAGCACCATCGGGAGGACGAGCCAGGCGATCGCCTTGCCGACGAGGCGCGTGAGCGCATCGATGGCATCGGCGACACGCAGGGACATGCTCGATCGGGACGTCATCGGGTCTCCACGATCCTCGGACTGGCCGCCGTCGCCGCGCAGGCGGAAACCCGGCGACGTCCACCGGACGACGCGGGATTCCCGCCCGGGAACGGGACGTCGAACGCCGCCGTCACGTCGACGGCGGGGCGGCGCGGTGCGCGTCGCCGCCGTCCCGGGCCGAGGGGACGGCGGCGGGCGCCGTCACTTCGGCTGCGAGGCGAGCGCTGCGTTGCCGAGGTTCGAGTACAGGTCGAGGATCTTCGTCCAGTACGGGACCACGGTCCTGGCGAAGTTGCGCTGCGAATCGAGCACCTGCTTGAAGAACGCGTCGCGGCCCGCGTAGCGGTCGAGCACGACGTTGGTCGCGCGCACGAACTCGGGGAAGAAGTCCTTGGGCGTGTCGTGGATCTGCACCTTGAACTCGTTGCGCAGCCGCACGATCGCCTGCGCGTTCTTGTAGACGTTGTAGGTGTAGGTCTCGGTCATCGACGCCATCGCCGCGGTGCGGATGATCTCCTGCAGGTCGGGCGAGAGCCTGTTCCACACGGTCTTGTTGATCAGCACCTCGCCGATGTCGGTCGACTGGTGCAGGCCCTGCAGGTAATAGTGCTTCCAGATCGTCTGCAGGCCCAGGTTCAGGTCGTCGGCCGGGCCGATCCACTCGGCCGCGTCGATCACGCCGCGCTGCGCGCCCGGGACGATGTCGCCGCCCGGCATCGCGACCGCCGCGACGCCCATCTCCTTGAAGATCTCGCCGGTGATCCCCGGCGGCGAGCGGTACTTCATCTTCTTGAAGTCGGCGACGCTCGCGATCGGCGTCTTGAACCAGCCGAGCGGGTCCGGCCCCATCGGCTGCACGAACAGCGGCTCGACGTTGACCTTCAGCACGTCGCTGTAGAGCCTCCGGTACAGGTCGTAGCCGCCGCCCTCGAAGATCCACGCGACGTGCGACAGCTGGTCGAGGCCCACGCCGGCGCCCGCCATCGGGTTGCTGAACAGTCCCGCCGCCGGGTGCTTGCCCGACCAGTAGTGCGTCCACGCGTAGCCGCCGTCGACGATGCCCTTGTCGACCGCGTCGAGGATCTCGAACGCCGGCACGACGGCGCCATCCGGCAGCATCTCCATCTTGACGCGGCCGCCCGACATCCTGTCGATGCGGTCGCCCATCTTCTTCAGCAGCTCGAAGTAGATGCTGGCGGACGGCACCGCGGTCTGGATGCGCATGCGCACCGGCGACGACGCGGTCTGCGCGTGCGCCGTCGCGCAGGCAATCACGAATGCCCCGACGGCGACCGCCGCGCGGGCGAATCCTGAATGCTTCATGATTCCTCCTCAGTGTGGGCCGCGTGTGCGCGGTTTCGTCCTGCGCGTCTTCGCGTTCCGCCTGCGAAGCGCTGTCGGGAATGTAGACAGTCCGCCGGCGATTGGCAATACTCAATCGCTTATTCCGGAAGCAGACGTTTCATATTCCGAGAAGTCATCGACTCCTGCTGCGCGCGAAAGCATGGACACCTACGACTACGTGATCGTCGGCGGCGGCACCGCCGGCTGCGTGCTCGCGAATCGCCTCACCGCCACCGGAAGCGACTCGGTATGCATGCTCGAGGCGGGTCCCGAGGATCGCTACCTCTGGATCCACATCCCGATCGGGTACGGCAAGACGATGTTCCACCCGGTGTACAACTGGGGATTCGAGACCGATCCGGATCCGGGCATGGACGGGCGGCGCATCTACTGGCCGCGCGGGCGGGGACTGGGCGGCAGCTCGTCGATCAACGGACTGATCTACGTCCGCGGCCAACCCGAGGACTACGACCGCTGGGCGCTCGCGGGCAATCGCGGCTGGGGCTGGCGCGACGTGCTGCCGTACTTCATCCGCAGCGAGGGCAACGAGCGCGGCGCGTCCGCGACGCACGGCGACGACGGGCCGCTCAGGTGCTCGGACATCGCCGACAGGCACGAGCTGATCGAGGCGATCATCGCGGGCGCGAACGAGCTGGGCGTGCCGCGCACCGACGATTTCAACGGCGGCGTGCAGGAAGGGGTCGGCTACTACCAGCTATTTACCCACAAGGGTTGGCGCTGCAGCACCGCGGACGGCTACCTCAAGCCGGCGCGCGGACGACGCAACCTCGCGGTCGAGACGGACGCGCACGCGACGCGCGTGCTCCTCGACGGCGCGCGCGCGACCGGCGTCGAGTTCCGCCGGGGCGGAGCGTCGAGGCGCGTCACGGCGCGGCGCGAGGTGATCCTCGCCGCCGGGGCGCTGCAGAGCCCGCAGCTGCTGCTGCTCTCGGGCATCGGGCCGGCGCCCCAACTGCAGTCGTTCGGCATCCCGGTCGTCCGCGACCTGCCGGGCGTCGGCGAGAACCTCCAGGACCACCTGCAGCTTCGCCTCATCTACAGGTGCACGAAGCCGATCACGACCAACGACGACCTCGCGTCGTGGTGGCGGTCGATGAAGATCGGCGCGGACTGGCTGTTCCGGAGGAAGGGCCCGCTCGCGATCGGCATCAACCAGGGCGGGCTGTTCACGCGTGTCATGCCGCACTCGGCGACGCCCGACATCCAGTTCCATTTCGCGACGCTCTCGGCCGATCTGGCCGGCGCGAAGCCGCACCCGTTCTCCGGCTTCACGATGAGCGTGTGCCAGCTCAGGCCGACGTCGCGCGGGCAGGTGCGGCTCGCCTCGCCCGATCCGCTCGCCGCGCCGTCGATGCAGCCCCGCTACCTGTCGACCGACGAGGATCGCTCGTACGCGGTGGCCGCGCTGCGTTATGCGCGGAAGCTCGCGGCCACGCGCGCGCTCGCGCCGTACATCGCCGGGGAGTTCCGGCCCGGCGCCACCGCGCAAAGCGACGACGAGCTGCTCGCGTTCGCGCGCGCCTGGGGGGCGACGATCTTCCACCCGTCGGGCACCTGCAGGATGGGAGGCGATCCGATGGCGGTCGTCGACGACCGCCTGCGAGTACGGGGCGTCGAGGCGTTGCGCGTGGTCGACTGCTCGATCATGCCGACGCTCGTCTCCGGCAACACCAATGCGCCGGTCGTGATGATTGCCGAGAAGGCGAGCGACATGATCGTCGAGGACGCGCGCTCCTGAAGCCGCGGCCGATTCGACGCGTGCGGGAGTGCCGAAGTCCGGCGGCCAGGGTCAGCGGCTGTCCGGCGCGCCGAACGTCCCGCCGAGCGCGTCAGCCGCCCGCCTCAGCGCGGGCAGGTGCGTCATCGCGCGCGCGAGGCTCATGCGCGCGATCGGCGCGTGCACGGCGACGCACGCCACGTTGCGGCCGTCGGGCGTCGCGACCGGCGCCGCGACGCACACCAGTCCCGCGAGGTACTCCTCGTTGTCGGTCGCGCAGCCGGCGCGGCGGATCGACGCGAGCTCGGCCTCGAGGCCGCGGGCGTCCGTGATCGTGTGGTCGGTGTAGCGCGAAAGCGGCAGCTCGGCGACGATGCGGCGGCGGCGCGCGGCGGGCAGCAGCGCGAGCAGGAGCTTCCCGCTCGCCGTGCAATGGAGCGGCACGTGCGATCCCGGCTGCAGCGTCATGCGCAGCGGCCAGGCGGTCTCGACGCGGTCGAGGTAGACGACCTCGCTTCCGTCGAGCATCGTGAGATTGACGGTCTCGCCGAGCTCGTCGGCCAGCCGCTTGAGGATCGCGTGGCGCGGCGCGCGCACCGCGTCGGAGAGCTGCACGTCGCGCGCGAAGCGGACGAGGCGCGGACCCGCGGCGATGCGGCGGCCGTCGGGTTCGCGCGTGACCAGGCCGGCCGATTCGAGCACGGAGAGCATCCGGTAGACGGTGGGCTTCGGCAGTCCCGACCCCGCGGCGAGCTCCTGCAACGCGGTCGGGCCGTCGGCGCGCGCGACATGCTCGAGGAGCGCGAACGCGCGAAGCAACGGGGGTATGCGGTCGCGCTTCGTGGCCATGACCAAAACTATATCGAAATATGAAACGAGGCAAGCCAAATTTCGATCTGGTCGGTTGCCTGTGGCGCGAAGCCGTGGAACACTTCGGTTCTCGCGCCACGCCGACCGAACCCAGGAGGACCCAGCGATGAACAAGCCCGTCGAACTGCCTGCGCCGGTGACCGGCCGCCAGACGATGACGCCTTCGGAGGCCTTCGTCGAGACGCTCGTCGCGCAGGGCGTGAAGGACGTCTTCGGCATCGTCGGCTCCGCGTACATGGATGCGCTCGACCTGTTCCCGCTGGCGGGCATCCGCTTCATCTCGGTCGCGCACGAGCAGGGAGGTGGCCACATGGCCGATGGTTACGCGCGCGTGTCCGGTCGCCACGGCGTGTGCATCGCACAGAACGGTCCCGGGATCACGAACTTCGTCACGTCGACCGCGGCCGCGTTCTGGGCGCACTCGCCGGTCGTCGTGATCACGCCCGAGACCGGCAGCGCGACGATCGGGCTCGGAGGCTTCCAGGAGACCGATCAGCTGCCGATCTTCAGCAGGATCACCAAGTACCAGGCGCACGTGAACAACCGCTCGCGCATGGCCGAGCTGACCGCGCGCGCGTTCGACCGCGCGCACCTCGAGCTCGGGCCCACGCAGCTCAACATCCCGCGCGACTTCTTCTACGGCGACATCGAGTGCGAGATCCCGCGGCCGGTGACCATCGAGCGCGGCGCCGGCGGCGAGAGGAGCCTCGACGAGGCGGCCGCGCTGCTGGCGGGCGCGAAGTTCCCGGTGATCCTCGCCGGCGGCGGCGTGGTGATGGCGGACGGCCAGCCGGAGGCGATCGCGCTCGCGGAGCTCCTGCAGGCGCCGGTCGCGGTCTCCTACCTGCACAACGACGCGTTCCCGTCGAGCCACCCGCTGTGGTGCGGCCCGCTCGGCTACCAGGGCAGCAAGGCGGCGATGAAGCTCATCGGCCAGGCGGACGTCGTGCTGGCGCTCGGCACGCGGCTCGGGCCGTTCGGCACGCTCCCCCAGCACGGGATCGACTACTGGCCGAAGCACGCGAAGATCATCCAGGTCGACGCGGACGCGAAGATGCTCGGGCTCGTGAAGCCGATCTCCGTGGGCATCTTCGGCGACGCGAAATCGGCGGCGCGCGCGCTCGCCGCGCGGCTCAGGGGCAAGTCGCTCGCGGGGCAGGTGAACCGGGCGGAGCGCCTCGCGAAGGTGAAGGCCGAGAAGGCCGCCTGGGAAGTCGAGCTCGACGCCTGGACGCACGAGAAGGACACGTGGTCACTCGCGCAGGCGAAGGCGAGCGCGTACATGCACCCGCGCCAGATGCTGCGCGAGCTGGAGCGCGCGATGCCGGACGGCGCGATGGTGTCGACCGACATCGGCAACATCTGCTCGGTGGCGAACAGCTACCTCCGCTTCGAGCGTCCGCGCTCGATGTTCGCGGCGATGAGCTTCGGCAATTGCGGCTACGCATTCCCCACGATCGTCGGCGCGAAGGTCGCCGCGCCCGACCGGCCGGCGATCGCCTACGTCGGCGACGGCGCATGGGGAATGAGCTTCGGCGAGCTGCAGACCTGCGTGCGCGAGGCCATCCCGGTGACCGCGGTGGTGTTCAACAACGGCCAGTGGGGCGCCGAGAAGAAGAACCACGTCGATTTCTACGCGAACCGCTTCGTCGGCGTGAACCTCGACAAGCAGCCGTCGTGGGCCGAGGTCGCGACGGCGATGGGCGCCGACGGGCACCGGATCGAGAAGCTCGCCGACGTCGGACCGGCGTTGCGCGCCGCGGCCGCCGCGCAGAAGGACGGCAGGACCACCGTGCTCGAGATGATGGTGACGCGCGAGCTGGGCGACCCGTTCCGGCGCGACGCGCTCGCGCTGCCGACGCGGCACCTCGCCAAGTACAAGGCGACGGCCGCGAAGTAGCCGTCGCCGGCGCGACTACCCCGGCGCGGCCGCGGCGCCGCGCCGGCGCGCGAGCGCGCCGGGATACAGCGCGTCGAGCGTGTCGCGCGCCGCGTCGGCGAGGATCGCGCGAACGCCCTCGGCGAGCGTCGCGACATCGCAGGCCGGCTCGCGCTGCGCCCACAGCGCGGCAAGCGCGCCGCGGCGGCGCTCGACGGCGTCCGCGACGAGCGGCGGCCAGAACGGCGGATACTCGGTCTCGGTCCAGTCGCCGCGCCCGCGCCCGTAGTGCGCGACCGCGAGGTAGCGCAGCAGCGCCGCGACGACGAGCCCGGAGAGGAACGCGTCGTCCCAGCGCAGCGACGTCCCGGACCTGCCGCGCGCGAGATTGAGGCCCTTCGCGAGGCCGGCGCCGCCGAGCGCGCCGAGCACCGCGCCGGCGAGCATCCCGGCGCCGAACGTGAGCCCGCCGGCCGCGAGATCCGCGGCGAGGCCGGTGAGCGCGCCGGACACGACGCCGCCCATCATCGCGGCCTTCCCTTCGCTCATCGGCGCGTCGACCGTGACGCCCGCGGCGAGACGCGCGAGCACCTCGCCCCTGGCGCTGCCGTCGAGGCCGTGGAGCGCGATCAGGCGATCGGTGCTGCGGCGCAGCGCGTCGTCGAGCCGAGCGGCCATCGCCTGCGATGCGCGCGCCTTCACGTCGTCGGCGTCGTCGCGGCGCAGCCCGAGGCTGCGGCCGATGTCGCGCAAGGCGCCGCCCGCGCCCGTGCCGGGCAGCGCCTCGCGGTCGCACGCGGCCTGCGCGATCGGCTCGGCGAGCGCGTCCATCGACGCGTCGAATTGCTCGAGGCGCCGCGCCTGCCATGCGTCGGCGAGTCGGCGGAACGTCGCGCGGCGCGGCGCGGGCAGCGCGTCGCCGACCAGGTCGAACAGCGCGATTTCCTGCACCCAGCAGCGCGCGAACGCGTCGAGCGTCGTCACCGCGCGTATCACCGGGCGCGGACCGAGCGCGTCGCGCCAGCGCGCCTCGTCCGCGAGCTCCTCGTCGTGCGGGCGCGGCCGGCCGGTCTGGTTGAGCAGCACGATCACCGGCTTGCCGATCCACTCGAGCACCGCGAGCTCGGGCGCGAGGTAGCCCGCATCCTGCGGCGCCTCGGACACGTTGACGAGGTAGAGCACCACGTCGGCCTGGTCGCGCACGTTGGCGACCGCCTTCTGCGACAGCCAGAACGCGCGGTCGCGGAAGCGATCCCAGACCTGCGACAGGAACCAGCCGACCGGATTGCCCTGCTGCCCGAGGCGCCGCGCGAGCCGCGCGCTGTCGCCGAAGCCCGGCGTGTCCCACAGGACGAGCGTGTCGCCCTCCGGAGTTTCGATCAGCGGCCACGACGCGGCCTCCTGCGTGACGTGCTGCTCGTCGCGCACCTCGCCCACCGTGCGTCCCAGCAGCGTACGGGCGAGCGTCGTCTTGCCGGCGTTGGTGTGCGAGATCAGCGACAGCGCGATCGCACCGCCTGGCGTCGCCCCGGTCACGGCGTTCGGTTTCCGATCGCGGCGTCGAGCTCGGCGTCGATGGCGGCGAGGTCAGGGTTCGCCAGGTCGACGAACACGACGGGCACGCGAGCCTCGTCGCATACCTGTCGCCACGCCGAGCGGCGGTCCGCGACGCGCCCGGGCTCGCCCCGCCAGCGCTCGGCCCACGCACTCTCGTCGACCAGCGCGAACACGGCGTCGGCGCGACTTCGCTCGCGCGCGAGCGCGGCGAGGAACGCGCCGTGCGCCTCGCGTTCGGGCGTCGCCGACGCGCTCAGCAGCGCGACCAGCGTCGCGCCCGTCGCCGCCTCGTCGCCGCCGGCGAGCGCCTCGTCGGCGCCGTAGGCCGCGGGCGTCGCGACGACCATCGCGGCGCTGCCGCCGAACGTGCGCGCCACGATCGCCTCCAGGCCCGCGATCGCGGCGGGCGGAGGCGAGAAGCTGTACGGGAACACGCGCACGCGCGCGGGCCCGCCGCGGAATCCGCGCAGCAGTCGCTGGAAGTACGGCTCGTCGAGCGCCATCGGCATGTGCGCCGCGCGTCGACGCTCGACGATTCCCGCGACGAGCGCCAGCAGCAGCCGCGGGACGAACACCAGCACGACGACCGTGGCGGTCATCAGGTGCAGCCATCGCGCCGCGTTCTCGCCGGCGGGAGCGCGGATCGCGGCGACCTCGGCGACCGACGCAACGGGAAAGCCGGTCAGCAGCGTGCCGGGCGCGTAGGCGACGGCCAGGATCGAGCGCACGGTCGGCGCATCGAGGAAGGTGCTCTCCCAGCTCGCGCGGTACTCGAAGGCGAGCCCGCGCAGATAGAGCCCCGCGAGCACGCCGGCGGCGAGCATCGCCGCGGCGAGGTGCAGGATGCGCGCGGCGCGTGCGCGGTAGAGGGGCGCGGCACGGCGCGCCCACTCGTCGCCGAACACGGCGATCGTCTCGCGCAGGCCGCCGGTGCCGCGGGCCGTCACGCGGCCGCCGGAGACGCGAGCGACGATGCCGCGCAGGAACCCGGGCGTCGCCGGCTCGCCGTAGCGCACGACGTAGCCTGCGGCGATGAACACGTAGACGGCGAGGTTCCAGACGAGCAGGCCGAGAACCGGCGGTGCCAGGACGTTGACGCGTTGCGTCGTGTCGGCCTGGTCGAGGAGCACGCCGAGCACGAACGCGGCGGCGACGACCGCGCTGCCGACCCATGGCCGCCAGGCGAGCGCCCGGATCGCGCGCGGCAACGCGGGCTGCGCGGCCCCGAACCGTTCGAGCGCAAGGTCCGCGCGACGCGCGAGGAACACGTCCGGCGAGGCCCCGGCGCCGACGACCTGCGCCGAGGCGCGGCTCGCCCACGCGCGGTCCACGTCGGTCCACGTTGCGCGCGCGGCGTCGGTGGTTTCGAGCGCCCGGACCGCGACGACCTTCAGGGCGGAAGACTCGTTCATTTCGGGCGGATTCTACGCGGCGATCGCCGATCGCGCGGGAATTCGACCCGCGACCCGGTATCATCGGCGCGCCCGGGCGCCTGCGAGCGCCGGTGGCTCGTCGCGCGCCGGCCTCCGACGGACATGCGCCGTGCCGGCATGCGAGCCGGCACCGCCCTTCGGTCGGAGCCGGTCTTCCGGGGACGGCGGCGCGATCGGGCGCGGGCGATCAGGCAACCTTCCGGCCGGCGCACACCAGGGCGATCGAATGCCTCCCGCATTCCGGCTCATCGCGTCCACCGCACTTCCGGCGGCGGGACTGGGCGCGCTCGCCATCGTCGCGCTCGCCGACCTCGGCGCGACGTATGCCGGATGGAACGCCGTCGCGACGCGAAGGACGCTCGCGCTCGCCGCCGCGATCGGCCTCGCACTCGTCGTCGCGGGACGAGGTGCGCCGGCGTGGCCGCATCTCGCCCATCCGCGCGAGGCGTGGCGCACGGCATCGCGCTGGCGCACGTCGTGGCCTGCGCGCGAGCTGGTGTTCGTCCTCGCGCTCCTGCCGGTCGCCGCGGCATGGGTCGCGGGCCTCTGGCTCGACGTGCGCCCGCGCCGCATGTGGGGACTCGCGACGGGCACGCTGCTGCTCGCGTGGACCGTATCGGCCTGCATGGCGATGGTCGATGCGAGCCCGAAGCCGATGCGGCAATGGCCCGCGGTCCGCGTGCTGCTCGCCTTCCTCGTGCTCGGCCACGCGTCGGGCGCGGTCATCGTCGAGGCGGTCGCGCGGCCGCACTCCGGTGCGACCTGGGTCGCCGCGGCGGGTATCGCGCTGCTCGTCGCCGCGCTGCTGGTCACGGAGGATCCCGGGAGCGTCGCGCAGAGCGGAGCAGGCTCGCTCTTGATCGAGCCTGCGCCGGGAACGGGGCAGGGTGACGCCCCCGCGGGGCGAGGTCCGCCCGCCGCTCCACGGGGCGCGGCGACCTGGGAGCCGGATTCACGGAGCGGTTGGGTGCGCGCGGCTTTCATCGTCGCGACGGGCGTCGTCCCGGCGCTCTGGCTCGCCGCCGGCACCGACGACATGGCCGCGGGGCTCGCCGCGTCGATCGGCTGCCTCGCGGGCACCATGGCCTGGCGTTGGCGGATGCTCGCGGACGCGCGTCACACGGCGCGCGCGCATCCAGGCGACGGGACTTCCCGCGACGCGCGGAGCGCACCGTCCCGCGCGCCCCTGCGGGGACGCTCGCAGGGTCGGTGAATCGCGGAGGCCGTTCCTGCGGCTTCCCGTGCCCGTCACGCCCGCGTCGCTGTCACGCCCCCGTAACATCGGCGGCCTACCCTCCGGGGATCGGACAACCCCAACGCACGAGGAACCCCATGCGAATTTCCCCCAGGCTCGTTGCCGCCGCGCTGGCGGCGGCCGTTTCCACGGCGGCGCTCGCGCAGAGCGCGCTCGTGAAGGTCGACGGCTCGTCGACCGTGTATCCGGTGACCGAGGCCGTCGCCGAGGAATTCCAGAAGGCCGAGCGGAACGCGATCAGGGTCACGGTCGGCATCTCCGGCACCGGCGGCGGGTTCAAGAAGTTCTGCCGCGGCGAGACCGACATCCAGGATGCGTCGCGTCCGATCCTGAGGAAGGAGATGGACGACTGCGCGAAGGCAGGGATCACGTACTACGAGCTGCCGGTCGCCTTCGACGCGCTCACCGTCGTGGTCAATCCGAAGAACACGTTCCTCGACAAGGGCATCACGGTCGAGCAGCTGAAGAAGATGTGGGAGCCCTCCGCCCAGGGCAAGCTCCTGCGGTGGAATCAGGTCGACCCGTCGTGGCCCGACGCGCCGATGAAGCTGTTCGGCGCGGGCGCCGACTCGGGCACCTTCGACTACTTCACCGAGGCCGTCGTCGGCAAGGCGAAGTCGTCGCGCGGCGACTTCACGGCGTCCGAGGACGACAACGTGCTGGTGCAGGGCGTGCAGCGCGACGTCAACGCTCTCGGATATTTCGGCTACGCGTACTATGCCGAGAACCAGGGCAAGCTGAAGGCGGTGCCGATCATCGAGAAGGCCGGCAAGCCCCCGGTCAAGCCCTCGATGGAGTCGGTGCTGGACGGCACCTATCAGCCGCTCGCGCGCCCGATCTTCATCTACGTCAGCGCCAGGGCGCTCGACCGGCCCGAGGTGAGGAAGTTCGTCGAGTTCTACCTGACGCACGGCTCGGCGCTGGCCCGGGAAGTGAAGTACGTCCCGCTGCCCGACAGGGCCTACGCGATGAACAGGGAGCACCTGGCCCGGAAGAAGATCGGCACGGTGTTCGGCGGCGTGGCCGAGGTCGGCGTCCGGATCGACGAACTCCTCGCACGCGAGGCGAAGCTCTAGCATCGGGTCCGCACCGGAGGCCGCACGCGCGGCCCTCCGGCTTCGCGGCGCGCCGCGCGCCTCGAGCCGGGCGCGGCGTTCACCCTCGGGGTCGCTATAATGTCGCCGGCATCGACTCTTGCCGTGCCGGGATCGGCACGGCGGCCCACCATGGTCAGCGAGCGCCTGGCCAAGAAATTCTCCCGGAACCTCAAGGAACGCGCGATCGAGGCGGTGCTGTTCCTCGCGGCGTTCGTGTCCGTGCTGACGACGGCCGGCATCGTCTACGTCCTGGTGAAGGAAAGCGTGCTGTTCTTCACGCACGTTCCGATCTGGCAGTTCCTCACCGACACGCAGTGGACGCCGCTGTTCGACGACGCGCATTTCGGGATCATGGTGCTCCTGTCGGGCACGATCACGAGCTCGATCGTGGCGCTGCTCGTCGCGATCCCGCTCGGGACGACGATCGCCATCTTCCTGTCCGAGTTCGCGTCGCCCAGGGCGCGGGAGATCGCCAAGCCGGTCCTCGAGCTGCTGGCCGGGGTCCCGACGATCGTCTACGGCTACTTCGCGCTGCTGTTCGTCACGCCGATCCTGCAGGTGCTGATCCCGTCGCTTCCGGGCTTCAACCTGCTTTCGGCCGGCATCGTGATGGGGATCATGATCGTCCCCACCGTCGCCTCGATCTCCGAGGACGCGATGCGCGCGGTGCCGATGGCGCTGCGCGAGGGCTCGTTCGCGATGGGGGCGACGCGGCTGCAGACCGCCGTCCATGTCGTCGTTCCCGCGGCGATTTCCGGCATCGCGGCCGCGTACATCCTCGGCATCTCGCGCGCGGTCGGCGAGACGATGATCCTCGCGGTCGCGGCGGGCATGCAGCCCAACCTGACGTTCAATCCGCTGGAGCCCGCGGCGACCATCACCGCCTACATCGTGCAGGTGGCGCTGGGCGACCTTCCGCACGGAAGCGTCGGCTACCAGACGATCTTCGCCGCGGGGCTGACGCTGATGCTGCTCACGCTGTCCTTCAACCTGATCGGCTTCTGGATGCGCAAGCGATTCCGGGAGGCCTACTGACATGGCGATGATCCCGCCGAAGCCGGCCGCGACGACCGTCAGGGGCTCGACCGCGGACCTGCGCAGGCTCATCGCCACGGCCAGGCGCTGGGACGTGATCTTCATCGGACTCGGCCTGCTCGCGCTCGGCATCGGAATCCTCACGTTCCTCGCGCTGTTCGTCGACATGCTGATCGACGGCTGGTCGCGCCTGCGGCCGGAGTTCTTCGCCCAGTTCCCGTCGCGCAGGGCCGAGCAGGCGGGAATCCTGTCGGCCTGGGTCGGTTCGACGCTTGTGATGATCGTCACCGCGGTGGTTGCGGTGCCGCTCGGGGTGGCGGCGGGCATCTACCTCGAGGAGTACGCGCCGAAGAACTGGATCACCGACGTCATCGAGATCAACATCACGAATCTCGCGGGCGTCCCGTCGATCGTCTACGGGCTGCTCGCGCTCGGGCTGTTCGTCTACGCGTTCGGGCTGGGGCAGAGCGTGCAGACCGCCGGGCTCACGCTCGCGCTTCTGATCCTGCCCATCGTCATCGTCGCGACGCGCGAGGCGATCCGCGCGATCCCGGCGATGATCCGCGAGGGCGCCTATGCGGTCGGCGCCACCCGGTGGCAGACCGTCAGGGACCACATCGTCCCGTACTCGATGCCGGGCATCCTGACCGGCGTGATCATCGGACTGTCGCGCGCGATCGGCGAGACCGCGCCGATCATCACGATCGGCGCGCTGACCTTCATCGCGTTCCTGCCGCCCGCGCCGGTCACCGCCGAGTTCCCGTACCTCTCGCTCGAGTGGCTGCAGGCGCCGTTCACGGTGATGCCGATCCAGATGTTCAACTGGACCTCGCGTCCCGACGAGGCCTTCCACGCCAATGCCGCCGCGGCGGGCGCGATCCTCGTCTTCATGACGCTGACGATGAACGGGCTGGCGATCTGGCTGCGTTACCGGTTGCGCAGGAACCTCAAATGGTGAACCCCATGGACTCCGCCGCGCCGCCTCGAACCCGATCGCTGATGCGCGACGGCATCGCGCCCGCGTTGACACGGCCGGGCGCGGAACCCGCGCCGCCGCTCAAGGCGGAAGCGCGCGGCCTGTCGTTCCACTACGGGACGTTCCAGGCGCTCAAGGACATCACGATGCCGGTGCACGAGAACCGGGTGACCGCGCTGATCGGACCGTCGGGCTGCGGCAAGTCGACGCTGCTGCGCTGCTTCAACCGCATGCACGACCTGTACCCGGGCAACCGGTACAAGGGCACGATCGTCCTGTACCCCGACAACACCGACCTGCTCGCGCGCGACGTCGACCCGATCGAGGTCCGCATGCGCGTGTCGATGGTGTTCCAGAAGCCCAATCCGTTCCCGAAGTCGATCTACGAGAACGTGGCGTACGGGCTGCGCGTGCGCGGCGTGTCGAGGAAGAACGCGCTCGACGAGAAGGTCGAGGACTCGCTCAAGGCCGCGGCGCTTTGGGACGAGGTGAAGAACCGCCTGAACGAGGTCGGCTCGAACCTGTCCGGCGGCCAGCAGCAGCGACTGTGCATCGCGCGGGCGCTCGCGACCGACCCGGAGATCATGCTGTTCGACGAGCCCACGTCGGCGCTCGACCCGATCGCGACGGCGAGCATCGAGGAGCTCGTCACCGAGCTCAAGAAGCGGGTGACGATCCTCATCGTGACGCACAACATGCAGCAGGCGGCCCGCGTGTCGGACTACACTGCGTACATGTACCTCGGCGAGCTGGTCGAGTTCGGCCGGACCGACGAGATCTTCTTCAAGCCGAGGAAGAAGGAAACCGAGGACTACATCACCGGGCGGTTCGGCTGATCCGTCGCCGCCCCGAGGAGTCCAGCGCATGAGCGACCACACGTCCAAGCAGTTCGACGCCGAGATGGAGGCGATCCGCAGCGGCGTCCTCTCGATGGGAGGGCTCGTCGAGCGGCAGCTCGCGCGCGCGATCGAGGCGCTCGAGCAGGACGAGGACCACGGGCTCATCGACGCCGTCGCGGCGGACGAGCATGCGATCAACCGGTTCCAGGTCGACATCGACCAGATGTGCGCGCAGGTCATCGCGCGCCGCCAGCCGACCGCGGTGGACCTGCGCATGGTCCTGACCGTTTCCAAGGTGGTCAACGACCTGGAGCGCATCGGCGACGAGGTGAAGAAGGTCGCGTACAAGGCCGCGGGCATCCGCGGCAACGAGGGGCTCACGCGCACGCGCAACTTCGACGTCGCGCGCATGGCATCGGGTGCGCAGGGCATGCTCCACAAGGCGCTGGACGCGTTCGCGCGCCTCGACGTGAACGCCGCGGCCGAGGTGGTCGACGACGACGACGCGATCGACCACGCGTTCAACGCGATCCTGCGGCAGCTGATCAGCTTCATGATGGAGGATCCGCGCACGATCACGGCGGCGCTCGAGGCCGTGTTCATCGCCAAGTCGATCGAGCGCATCGGCGACCACGCGAAGAACATCGCGGAGTCGGTGGTCCAGGTCGTCAAGGGCAAGGACGTCCGCCACGCGTCCGCCGAGCAGATCCGCGCGGAGGTCGCAGGGGAATGACGCCGACGATCCTCGCGGTCGAGGACGAGCCCGCCATACTCGAGCTGCTGACGGTCAACCTGCAGGACGCCGGCTACGAGGTCAGGACGGCAGCCGACGCCGAGTCGGCCGAGCGGATGATGCAGGAGTCGCTGCCCGACCTCCTGCTGCTCGACTGGATGCTGCCCGGCCGATCCGGCCTCGCGTTCGCGAAACAGCTGCGCGCCGATGCGCGCACGCGCGAGCTGCCGATCATCATGGTGACGGCGCGGGCCGACGAGGCCGACAGGGTCGCCGGGCTGGAAGCCTGGGTCGACGACTACGTCACCAAGCCGTTCTCGCCGCGCGAGCTCAAGGCGCGCATCAAGGCCGTGCTTCGCCGGAGGGCGCCCGAGGCGGCCCAGGAGCCGCTGCAGGCGGGGGCGCTCACGCTCGATCCCCTGACGCATCGCGTCACGGCCGGCGCCGCCGAGGTGCGTCTCGGTCCGACCGAGTTCCGGCTGCTCCGCTACTTCCTCGCCCGGCCCGAGCGCGTGCATTCGCGCACGCAGCTTCTCGACCAGGTGTGGGGCGACCGCGTCTACATCGAGGAGCGCACCGTCGACGTCCACATCCGGCGCCTGAGGCTCGCGCTCGAGCCGTTCGGCCAGCAGGGTCTGATCCAGACCGTCAGGGGGAGCGGCTACCGCCTCGCCCTGCCCAGATGAGCCCCGTCTTCCGGTCCGGCCTCATCGCGCCGGCGGGCGTCGTCGGCGCGGCGCTCGTCACCTGGGCCGCGGCCGGGCCGGGCTGGGGGCTCGCCGTGTCGATCGCCGGATTCCTCGCGATCGTCGCGTTCCACCTCTGGCACATCGGCCTGATCACGGCGTGGGCGCGCGGCCCGCTCGACGCGCTGCCGCCGGAAGGCCGCGGGACCTGGGCCGACGCGTTCTCGGCCATCTATCGGCGCGTCCGCGTGCGCTCGGCCTACCAGCGCGACCTCAAGCTCACGATCGCGCGCTTCCGCGAGGCGGCCGAGGCGATTCCCGACGGCGTCGTGCTGCTCGACGCGTCGAACCGCATCGAATGGGCCAACCCGCGGGCGCACGCGCAGCTCGGTCTCGACCCGGACCGCGACCGGGGCCAGCCGATCGTGAACCTGCTTCGCCAGCCCGAGTTCCTGCGCTACGTCGACACCGGCGACTACGGCGAGAGCGTGCTGGTCGAGACGAACCTGGACGGGGCGCGCCGGACGCTGTCGCTGCAGCTCGTGCCGTACGGCATCGAGGAGAAGCTGCTGCTGTCGCACGACGTGACGCAGGTCGAGCTGGTGGCGCGCATGCGCCGCGACTTCATCGCCAACGTCTCGCACGAGCTCAAGACGCCGCTCACGGTGATCGCCGGATTCGTCGAGACCATGCAGGACATCGAGCTCGACCCGCGGCAGCGCGCGCGCTACCTCGGCCTGATGCACGACCAGACGCGCAACATGCAGCGCCTGGTCGACGACCTGCTGGCGCTCTCGGCGCTCGAGAGCGAGCACGCCCCGATCGCGGACGAGCGCTTCGCGATCCTGCCGCTGATGCTCGAGCTGTCCGCGGACGCGAAGGCGCTGTCGGGCGGCCGCCACGCCGTCGAGCTCGACCTCGGCCGGGCCGCGTCGGTGAGCGGCAGCCGCGACGAGATCCGCAGCGCGTTCGCCAACCTCGTGTCGAATGCGATCCGGTACACGCCGCCCGGCGGCCGGATCGCGCTCGCCTGGCGCGTGGAGCCGCAGGGCGCCGGCGTGTTCTCGGTGACCGACACCGGCATCGGCATCGGGAAGGAGCACCTGCCGCGCCTGACCGAGCGCTTCTACCGCGTCGACCGCTCGCGCTCGCGCGCGACCGGCGGCACCGGGCTCGGGCTCGCGATCGTCAAGCACGTTCTGCTGCGCCACCAGGCCGACCTCGAGATCGCGAGCGCCCCGGGCGCGGGCAGCACGTTCTCGGTGCGCCTGCCGGCGCGTCGCGTGCACCCCGAGCCCGCCGCCGACGCGGCCGCGAACGGCGATGCGCCTACCAGTACCGCATCGCCGCGCGAAACAGGCCCTTGAGCTCGTCGCGCCCGATGTCGACGGGCGCGTTGCGGATGACGCGGTACTGCGGCTCGGCGCCGGTGGCGAGCGCGTCGACGTGCGAGTCGTCGAATCCCAGCGCGGAGAGCCCGTTGGGCATGCCGGTCGCTCGCATCAGCTCGACGACGCGCGTGGCGAGCGCCTCGCCGGCGAAGTCGGGGCCCGCGCCGCGCACGTCCGCGCCGAGGCAGTGCGCGCAATGCAGATGGCGCTCGGGGGACGAGGGCGCGGTGTGACGCCACACCGACGGGTTGTTGAGCACCACGGCCATCCCGTGCGGGACGAGCGACCGGTCGGCGGGATAGCCCGGAACGTGCCAGTCCTTCGCGAGGCCCGACACCGCGTACGACAGCCCGTGCGGCAGGTGGCAGCCGGCGGCGTTGAACGCGATGCCGGACAGCATCGCCGCGTACATCATCTCGGTGCGCGCCTCGGCGTCCGACACATCTCGCACCGCGCGCTCGAGGAACGCGCCGACGAGCTTCAGCGCCTCGGTCGCCAGCATGTCGGAGAATGCGTTGGCGCCCTGCGATACCGGCCGCGCCGCGCCCACGGCCGGATTGAGCCGGCGGGGGAACGGGCGCGCGGTGATCGACTCGAGCGAATGGCTCATGCAATCGAATCCGGTCGCCGCGATCGCCGCCGGCGGCAGCGAGCGCGTGACGTCCGGGTCGACCAGCGCGATCGACGGGATCAGCCGGCGCGAGATGATGCCGGTCTTCGCGTTCAGGGCGCGCAGCGTGAAGATCGCGATGCCGGTCGTCTCCGAGCCGGTGCCCGACGTCGTGGGGCAGGCGATGTGCGGCCTGACGGCGCCCGGCACGCGCCGGCCCTCGCCGATCGGGGCGTTCACGTACGTCATGAACGCCGCCGGATGCGTCGCGTAGAGATTGGCCGCCTTGCAGGTGTCCATCACCGAGCCGCCGCCGACCGAGACGTAGCCGTCGAAGCGGCCGTCGGCCGCGAAGCGCGCGGCCTCCTCGAACGACACGTCGTCCGGCTCGATTCTCACCTGGTCGTAGACGGCGACGTCGACCCCGGCGGCGGCGAGCGACGCGCGGACGGTGCCGACGTGCTCGCCGCCGGCGAGCCTCGCGTCGGTGTACAGCGCGACGCGGGTCATGCCCAGGTCGCGCGCGTTGTCGCCGGCTTCGCCCAGGACCCCCGCGCCGAACGTGAACGTGGGCATCCCGACGGTGAAGCCGCGGTCGCTTCCCTCGACGAGCGCGAAATCGGCATGGCAGCAGCGCATCGGACCCTCTCGCCCGGCTTTCGACCCCCGATTATGCCGCGCGGGCCTGCGCGGCCGCCCGCGCCCTGGCCGTGAGCGGTGGACGCGCCGGACCGCCTCGGTCGAGGTCGTGGTGCGGAAAGTTCGCGGGGGCGATCGGCCAACCCGTTGATTTGCAAGGAAACCCGTGGGACTCCTGTCGTCCGCGCGGCGATGCAGGGCGGTTTGACGCCATGCCCGTCCGCCTGCTAGAATTTCTGGTTTCGCGGAGGGGTTCCCGAGCGGTCAAAGGGAGCAGACTGTAAATCTGCCGGCTCTGCCTTCGAAGGTTCGAATCCTTCCCCCTCCACCAATCGGGAATCAGGAATCAGAGGACAGGAATCAGTTGCCGCCGTGTCTCCGGAGTCCGCGCACGGCGCGCGGGGTGGCGTCGGGGAGGTCCGGTAACGGTCGGCAGTCGATCACCCCATGCGGCGATGGCCCCCCACGGCGCCCGATGCGCCTCCCCGGGAATCTCCGCCGCGTCTGATCCCTGTCCTCTGTCATCTGGTTCCTGAAACGCGGGTGTAGCTCAATGGCAGAGCAGAAGCCTTCCAAGCTTACGACGAGGGTTCGATTCCCTTCACCCGCTCCAGCGCCTGCCCGCGGGCGTTGCGGGCGGGTCGCGGAAGCGGAGTGACGCGCGAGCGGGCGCGGGACGGCGGGACGGCGGGAGCGGTGGCGGGGATAGCGTGCGCTGACCGGCGTGCCGTGCAAGACGACGACACGCCCATGTAGCTCAGTGGCAGAGCACTCCCTTGGTAAGGGAGAGGTCGCGCGTTCAATCCGCGCCATGGGCACCAACGGACGGCGGGCGAAGGCTCAGTGCGGCTTTCGCCCGGCAGGTGGAATGACCCGAGCCGCCCGGCGCCGCCGGCGGTCGGGGCGGGCGAAACCACGAGACAGCTGGAGATAGCGATGGCGAAGGGCAAGTTCGAGCGTACGAAGCCGCACGTGAACGTGGGGACGATCGGTCACGTGGACCACGGGAAGACGACGCTGACGGCGGCGATGACGCTGGTGCTGTCGAAGAAGTACGGTGGGGAGGCGAAGGCGTAC
>CAJPFI010000031.1 GCA_905339295.1 Burkholderiales bacterium | reverse complement strand
CGCAGCGACGCCGCGGCCTCCTTGCGGGGTCGGCGCGACGCGACACGTCGAGTGTCGGCCGCCGGCGGCGATCGCAAGCACGCGTCGTCGATCCCCGGCGCAAGCGCCGGGGCCCCTCGCCGACGCAGCGACGCCGCTACCCGCTCGCATCGATCGCGTCGCGCAGCCACTCGACCCGCGCCGCGTCGAGGCCGTCGAGCAGCACGACGTCGAAGCGGCACGCCGGCGTGCGTGGCAGGCGCGCGAGATATTCTCCCGCCGCCGCGATCAGGCGGCTGCGCTTCGCGGCGGTGATGCTGTCCGCCGCGTCGCCATGGCGACCCGGCCGGCGCAACCGGACCTCGACGAAGACAACGGTCGTGCCATCGCGCGCGACGAGGTCGATCTCGCCGTGGCGCGAGCGCACGTTGCGCTCGACGATCGCGAGGCCGTGCCTGCGCAGGTGGTCGGCGGCGAGGTCCTCCGCCGCCTTTCCGTCGTCCTGGCGCCGGCCGCCGGCGCGCACGCCTCAGCGCCCGCCGTCGAGGGGAACGACGGCGCCCGCGCGAAACGTCGCGAGGCGTCCTTCCCGCGCGATCTGGCGCGCGTCGGAGAGCTCGACGTGGCCGGTCGCGCCGTCGAACGCGAGCCGGTCCGGCGGCGCCTCGACGAATGCCTCGGCGACGCGGTACGCGTCGACGCCGAGCGCGTAGAGCCGGTCGAGCGCGTAGCTCGCGAACTCCGGCCGCGGCAGCCGCGCGAACTCGGCGGCCCCGGGGGCGACGATCCAGCTCACGTCGACGAAGCGCACGTCCTCGAGGTCGCGTATCGCCGCGGCGTCCTGGCGCTGGTTCACCTGGCCGCTCGCCCACGCGGTGACGCGCGGCGCGAACGTCTTCACGAGCGCGGCGTCCGGCCCGTCGACCGCGATCACGATCGTGTCGACCGTCGCCCTCGCGAGGTCGCGCCGCAGCGCGCGCAGCCCGTCCTGCGTCGGCACGAACGGGAAGCTCTGCGGCAGGTTGCCGCCGGCGAGGATCCACTCGCCGACGAACGCATGAGCGAAGCGCCGCATCAGCGGCGTGTCGCCGCCGATCACCGCGACGCTGGTCGCGCCGTCGTCGCGCATGCGGCGCGCGATCGTGCGCGCGTCGGACTCGATGGCGAGCGCGAACGTGTAGACGCGCGGCGGGAGGGGCGCGGCGTCGTCGAGCTGGTTGAGCGCGATCGTGACCGGAACGTCGCGATCGGCGGTCGCCAGCGCCTTCAGGTCGTCGCGGACCAGGGGCCCGACGACCACGCGGGCGCCGCCCGCGGCCGCGTCGTCGAACGCCTCGAGGACGCCGTCCTGCGCGTGCGCGATCACGCGCACGCGCTCCTTCGCGCCGGCCGCCGCGGCCGCGGCCAGAAAGCCGTCACGGACCGCCTCGGCCGCGCGCGCATAGTCCGGCGACGACAGCGGCAGCACGAGCGCGATCGGCGGACCGGGGGGGCCGGGTGGCGTCGCGGGGAGTGCCTGCGCGGCGGGCGCCTCGCGGATCGGGGGCGCGAGCGGCGGGGCCTGGAAGACCCTCGGCGGCGCATCGAGGGCGGGCGGCTCCGGCGCGCTTGTCGCCGGCGCCTGCGCTGCGCAGAATGCGCCATGGAGCATGAGTGTCGCGCCGGTCGCCAGCGCGGCCAGCGCCGCGCGGCATCGCGAGCGCCCGCGTGCCGGGAGCCCGGCGGAGCGAACGCGCGATCGCTCCGGGTGACGAAACGGAACGGGATTGGAAAGCATCGTGGATACGTCGGACGATCGTGGGGGCGGGGTGGGAACGTCGTCCGTCGGGGAGGGCCGGGCGCAGCGCGCCCGGCCCGGAACATTATATGTGGTCGCCACGCCGCTCGGTAACCTGCGCGACGTGACGCTCCGCGCCGTCGACGTGCTGTCCAGCGTCGATCGCATCGGGGCGGAGGACACGCGCGTCACCGCGACCCTGCTCGCGCGCCTTGGCGTCGCGACGCGGCCGTTCGCGGTCCACGCGCACAACGAAGCCGCGCGCGCCGCCGAGATCGCCGATGCGCTCGGGCGCGGGCAGAGCGTGGCGCTCGTCACCGACGCCGGCACGCCGGGCCTGTCCGATCCCGGCGCGCGCGTCGTTCGCGCGGCGCGCGACGCCGGGCACCCGGTCGTGCCCGTGCCCGGGCCGTCCGCCGTGGCGGCGGCCGTGTCGGTCGCCGGACTCGACGCCGCGCGCTTCGCTTTCGTCGGATTCCTGCCCACGCAGGCAAAGGCCCGGCGCACGCTGCTCGCGACGCTCGCGGGCCTGCCGATGGCGCTGGTATTCTACGAGGCGCCGCATCGCGTGCGCGAGACCAGCGCGGAGCTCGCGGCGGCGCTCGGCGCGGACCGCGACCTGGTCGTCGCGCGCGAGCTCACCAAGGCGTTCGAGACGATCGCGCGCGTGCGGCTGGGCGACGCGCAGGCGTGGTTCGCCGGCGATGCCAACCGCGAGCGCGGGGAGTTCGTGCTGGTCGTCGACGCGCCGCCCCGGACCGCGCGCGGCGAGGGGATCTCGGCGGAAGCCGCCGCGTGGCTGGACGCGCTGGCACGCGAGCTGCCGCCCGCGCGCGCCGCCCGCATCGTCGCCGAGCGCACCGGCGCGCCCCGGGACGCGCTCTACGCGCGGGCGCTCGGGCGCGCCGGCAGCGAGGACGGTTGACCGCGGTCAAGGCGGGAAGCGGTGCGGATGCACGACACTATGACGCCATGACGCCACCGATCTCCGCCGCGCCCGCCGAAGCGACGGCCGCGCCCCTCGCGTTCGATCCCGACCTCGTCCGCAAGTACGACCAGTCGGGGCCGCGCTACACGTCCTACCCGACCGCCGACCGCTTCCACGAGGCGTTCGGCCCGGCCGACTACGTGCAGGCGTTGCTCGCGCGACGCGAGACCCGGCCGCACGACGCGCTGTCGCTGTACGTGCACGTGCCGTTCTGCAACACGCTGTGCTATTACTGCGCGTGCAACAAGGTCATCACCAGGGACCACGGCCGGAGCGCCAAGTACATCCGCTACGTCGCGCGGGAGATCGACATCGTGTCGTCGATCCTCGAGCCGGAGTCGACGCGCGCGCCGGTCGCGCAGCTGCACCTGGGGGGCGGGACGCCGACATTCCTCGCGCGCGACGAGATGTCGGCGCTCGTCGGCCACCTGCGCGGCGCGTTCCCGTTCGCGCCCGACGCCGAGGTGTCGATCGAGGTCGACCCGCGCAAGGTCGACACCGGCACGATCGAGTTCCTCGGCTCGCTCGGCTTCAACCGCATCTCGGTCGGCGTGCAGGACTTCGACCCGGTCGTCCAGAAGGCCGTCAACCGCGTCCAGAGCGAGGCGGAGACGCGCGCGGTGATCGAGGCGGCGCGCGCGAACGGCTTCGTGTCGGTCAACACCGACCTGATCTACGGGCTTCCGAGGCAGACGCTCGCGGGTTTCTCGGCGACGCTCGACCGTGTCGTCGACATCTCGCCCGACCGGATCGCGCTCTACAGCTACGCGCACGTGCCGCACCTGTTCAAGCCGCAGCGACGAATCCTCGTCGAGGAGCTGCCGCCGCCGGAGGAGAAGCTCGCGATCCTCGCGCTCGCGATCGGAAAGCTCGGCGCGGCCGGATACGTCTACATCGGCATGGACCATTTCGCGAAGCCCGGCGACGAGCTCGCGCGCGCGCAGCGCGACCGCAAGCTGCACCGCAATTTCCAGGGCTACTCGACCAAGCCCGACTGCGACCTCCTCGCGTTCGGGATCTCGGCGATCGGCAAGGTGGGGCGCACCTACGTGCAGAACGTGCGCACGCTCGACGAGTACTACGACCGGCTCGACGCGCGCGCGCTGCCCGCGCTGCGCGGCTATGCGCTGACCGACGACGACCTGGTCCGCCGCGACGCGATCGGACGGCTCATGTGCGACTTCGACCTGTCGATCCCCGATTTCGAGGCGCGGCACGGCGTCGTCTTCCCGCGCGCGTTCGCCGCCGAGCTGGTCGCCCTGGCGCCGCTCGCCGCCGACGGGCTGGTCGAGGTGACGCCCTCGCTGATCCGCGTCACCGAGCGCGGGCGCCTGCTCGTGCGCACCGTCGCCATGGTGTTCGACCGGCACCTGCGCGAGGCGCGGGCGGCGGCGAGGTATTCGCGCGTGATCTGACGCCGGGAGAGGGTCCGGGACACCGTCAGTAAGTCTCCAGGTGATACCGCCCCTGCTCGCGCAGCACGGGCATGATCGCGTCCCAGTCGAGCCCCTGCTCGCGGCACACGTCCGCGAGCGCCTGCGCGACCCCCTCCTCCATCCCCTTGAGCCCGCAGATGTAGACGTAGGTGTCCGGGTCGGCGAGGAGCTTCGCCACGTCGGCGCCGCGCTCGCGGATGCGATCCTGGACGTAGCGCTTGGGCGCGCCGGGGACGCGCGAGAACGCGAAGTTGATGTCGATGAAGTCCTTCGGCAGCTTCATCAGCGGGCCGAAGTAGGGGAGTTCCTCCTCCGCGCGCGCCCCGAAGAACAGCATGAGCGAGCCGCCCTCTCCGAGCGCGACCCGCCGGCGCCGGCGCTCGGTCATCGCACGCATCGGCGCGGAGCCCGTGCCGGTGCACACCATCAGCAGGTTGGACCCCGGGTGATTCGGCATCAGGAAGCTGGTGCCGTAGGGCCCGATCACCTTGACGCTGTCGCCCTTGGCAAGGTCGCACAGGTAGTTCGACGCGACGCCCGCGACCGGCCTGCCGTCGTGGTCCTCGGTCACGCGCTTCACGGTGAGCGCGGCGTTGTTGTAGCGCGGCCGCTCGCCGTCGCGCGGGCTCGCGATCGAGTAGAGGCGCGGATGGTGAGGCCGCCCGTGCGCGTCGGTCCCCGGCGGCAGGATCCCGATCGTCTGCCCCTCGAGCAGCGGGAACGCCGACTGCCCGAAGTCGAGCACGATGTGGCGGATGTCGCTGGACGCGCCGTCCCCCGTAAGGCGGAAGTTGCCGCTCACCGTGGCGACCGCGGGCTTCGCGACCGTGTACAGGTTGACGTAGGGGTGCGCGGCCGACCACGGCGGCGGCGACGCGCCCCCCTGGCCCGCGGAGGCCAGGGCGACGATGCGCACGACCTCGGGCGGAAGCTCGCCCGGCTCGTCGACGAGGTCGCGCTGCGGCGGCAGCACGTCCCAGGTCAGCTGTTCCTCGACCGTGTACACCGACGCCTTCGCGACCTGGCGCCAGCTGTCGATCGCGCCGGTCGGGCACGGCGCGAGGCAGGCGTTGCAGTTGTCGCACTTGCCCGGGTTGACGACGTAGTTGCGCGCGTCGTGCGTGATCGCGCCGATCGGACACGTCTCCTCGCACGTGTTGCACCGGATGCAGATCTCCGGGTCGATCAGATGCTGGCGGACGACCTCGACGGCGGTCTCGGACATGGCGACGTCCTGGCGGCGGGGTTGCCGCGTCAGCCGAAGCGGACGTAGGCGAAGTCCACCGGCTGGTTGTTGATGCCGCGCGCCGGCGGGGCGATCCAGTTGGCGAACCGGCCGGGCTCGGCGACACGCCCCATCAGCGAGGCGACGAACGCGCGGTCCTCGGCCGAAGGCAGCCATTCGCGCTCGTGCCGCGCCCACGTGGCGGCGTCGACGACGTTGCCTTCCGGGTCGATGTTCGCCGCCGACAGCGGCCCGATCTTGCGGTGGAACGCCTTGTGCGGAACGCGCAGGCGGAACGGGATGCCCGCCTTGTCGATGATCCGGTTCCAGCGCTCGACCCCGGCCGCGGCGTCCTTGATGTAGTCGTCGCGCAGCTTCTCGTTCAGCGCATTGAGCGCCGGCGCCTCGACCGTGACGAGGCGGCCGTCGCGCACCTCGAGCACCGGGTAGGTCGCGCCGGCGAGCAGGTGGTCGTCGCCGAGCTTCGCTTCGTCGAAGCGGCCCTTGAGTCCGGTCGTGTAGAAGGTCGCGGCGTTCGACGACACGTCCGCTCCGAACAGGTCCATCGTCACCGAGAAATGGAAGTTCAGGTAGCGCTGGATCGTCGGCAGGTCGATGACGCCCGCCGCGCGGAGCTTCGCCGGGTCGTCGGTCCTGAGCTGGTTCATCGCCTCGCAGGTGCGCTGGATGACGCGCCCGACCCCCGACTCTCCCACGAACATGTGGTGGGCCTCCTCGGTCAGCATGAACCGGCAGGTGCGCGCGAGCGGATCGAAGCCCGACTCGGCGAGCGAGGCGAGCTGGTACTTGCCGTCGCGGTCGGTGAAGTAGGTGAACATGAAGAACGACAGCCAGTCGGGCGTCTTCTCGTTGAACGCGCCGAGGATGCGCGGGTTGTCGGCGTCGCCCGAGCGGCGCTGGAGCAGCGCCTCGGCCTCCTCGCGGCCGTCGCGGCCGAAGTAGGCATGCAGCAGGTAGACCATCGCCCACAGGTGGCGGCCTTCCTCGACGTTCACCTGGAACAGGTTGCGCAGGTCGTAGAGCGACGGCGCCGTCAGCCCGAGGTGGCGCTGCTGCTCGACCGACGCGGGCTCGGTGTCGCCCTGCGTGACGATCAGGCGCCGCAGGTTCGACCGGTACTCGCCCGGCACGTCCTGCCACGCCGCCTCGCCCTTGTGCGCGCCGAAGTTCACCTTGCGCTCGGCCTCGGCGGGCGCGAGGAAGATGCCCCAGCGGTAGTCGGGCATCTTCACGTAGTCGAAGTGCGCCCAGCCCTTGGGGTCGACGGAGGTCGCGGTCCGCAGGTAGACGTCGAAGTTGGTCGAGCCCTCGGGGCCCATGTCGGCCCACCACGACTGGAACTCGGGCTGCCAGTGCTCCAGCGCGCGCTGCAGCGTCCGGTTGTCGGCGAGGCCTACGTTGTTGGGGATCTTCTCGCTGTAGTCGATGGTCATCGTCGTATCCGTCGATTGCGCGGCGCTAGACGCGCTCGCGGTTGAATTTCGCCTTGCTGCCGGTCCCGAACACCTTGAGCGCGCCGGTCTCGCCGGTCGCGTTGGGGCGGATGAAGATCCAGTTCTGCCACGCCGAGAGCCGGCCGAACACGCGCGTTTCCATCGTCTCGCCCGGCCCGAAGCGCAGGTTCGCCTCCATGCCGGTGAGCGCGTCGGGCGACAGGCTCGCGCGCTCCTCCAGCGCGATGCGGACCTCCTCGTCCCAGTCGAGGTCGTCGGGTGCGGCCGTGACGAGCCCGAGCGCGACCGCGGCGCCGGCGTCGAGCGGCCGGCCGATCGCCTCGCGCGCCGCCGCCATGGGAGCCTCCTCGTCGTAGAAGCGCGCGGCGAGGCGGCCCCGGCCGTTCACCATCGGGTAGCGGCCGAAGTTCGCCGGCGACAGCGTGATCGCCGGCGCGCGCGCGGGCTCGCCTGGCAGCGCGAGCATGTAGCCGCGATCGGCGGCGAACGCGAGCTCCGCGAGCGTGCCCGCGAAGCAGGAGCCCGGCTCGACGAGCGCGTAGAGCGAGCGCGACGTCACGTCGAGTCGCGCGAGCGTGCGGCGGAGCATGCCGGTCGTCTCGCGGACGAACCAGTGCGCGGCGTGGCGGTCGAGCGCTTCGTCGCAGGTGAGCACGCGCATCGCGTCGCCCTCGGTCCGGAGGATCCAGGTGCCGAGTTCGAGCTCGTTCGTGCGCAGCATCAGGATCGCGTCGTCGAGGTCGCGCGCCATCGCGAGCGGCCACCACCCGGCGCCCTTCGCGACGATGGCGTCGGCGCCCGTCGGCTCGTCCGAGTCCGGCGCCTTCACGGTGATCGTCGCGTGGCGGGCGACCCGGTCGACGCGCACGTCGACGGTCGGGTAGCGGTAGCCCGAGTCGTCGATCGTGCGCGCCAGCGGCGGCAGCGCGATACCTCGCGCGCCGACCGGCCGGTCGCTGGTCGCGGCGAGCGCCGCGGCACGCCGGCGCACGAGCTCGCCGAACTGCTGCGGCTTCGCATGGTCGTCGACCAGGCGCCACGCCTTCGCCCGCGGCGCGCGCACGCCTTCGACCAGCGTGCAGAAGACGTCGGCGTGGTCGCGGCGCACGCGGCGCTTGTCGGTGATGCGGGTGAGCCCGCCGGTGCCCGGCAGCACGCCCAGCAGCGGGACCTCGGGGAGGCTCACGGCGGAACTGCGGTCGTCGACCAGCAGGATCTCGTCGCAGGCGAGCGCGAGCTCGTAGCCGCCGCCGGCCGTGGTGCCGTTGCAGGCGGCGACGAACTTCAGCCCCGAGTGCCGGCTCGAGTCCTCGATGCCGTTGCGCGTCTCGTTGGTGAACTTGCAGAAGTTCACCTTCCACGCGTGCGACGACAGTCCCAGCATGAAGATGTTCGCGCCCGAGCAGAATACCCGCTCCTTCGCGCTCGTCATCACGACCACCCGCACCTGCGGGTGCTCGAAGCGGATGCGCTGGATCGCGTCGTGGAGCTCGATGTCCACGCCGAGGTCGTAGCTGTTGAGCTTGAGCTTGTAGCCGGGCCTGAGGCCCGCGTCCTCGTCGACGTCCATCGCGAGCGTCGCGACGTCGCCGTCGAACGCGAGCTTCCAGTGCCGGTAGCGGTCCGGGTGCGTGTCGTAGGTGACGAGCCGCGCAGGAGCGGGCCCGGGCTTCGGGTCGGGTTCGGCCATCGGTTGCCTCCGGTGTGCGTGGGCGACGCGGCGTCAGGCGCGCGCCATTTCCTTGAGTCGGCGCAGCGACTGCGCGGGGTCGGCGCCGGACGTGTCGACGACCGCGTCGGCCTTGCGGTAGAGCGGCTCGCGGGCGGCGAGGATGCGCTTCAGGTCCTCCATCGCCTCGGTGTTGCCTTCCATCGGGCGGAAGTCGCCTTGCGCGACCACGCGGCCCATGTGCTCCTCGGGCGCCGCCTTCACCCAGACGGTGAAGCAGCGGTCGAGCAGCAGGTGATAGGTGTCGCTTTCCGACACGATGCCGCCGCCGACGGCGAGGACGACCCGCTCGTGCGCATCGAGCACGCGCTCGAGGCAGCGCCGCTCGATGCGGCGATAGCCTGCCTGTCCGTGGAGCATGAACAGCTCCGCCAGGCTCACCGCGGCCTCGCGCTCGATCTCGCGGTCCAGCTCGACGAACGGCCAGTGGAGCTCGCGCGCCAGCGCGCTGCCGAGCGTGGTCTTTCCCGCGCCGCGCAGGCCGACGAGCGCGATGCGCGTGTGGCGCGACGCGTCGTCCCGGCCGAACTCGCGCATCAGCCGCAGCAGCGCCACCTCGAGCCGGTGCGGCGGGAGCTGCTCGAGGAACCGCCGGATCAGCCGGTGCTCGGGCGGACCGTCGCCGAGCAGCTCGGGCAACGTCATCGCGAGCGCGGCGGCCACGCGGCGAAGGAGCACGATCGACGAGTTGCCGTCGCCCGCCTCGAGCTGCGCGAGGTAGCGCTCCGACACGCGCGCGTCGAGCGCGAGCGCCTTGCGGGACAGTCCGCGTCGCTCGCGGCCTTCGCGCACGCGCCGTCCCAGCGCGACGAGAAAGGCGCCGCTGTCGTCGGGGGCGCTGTGCGGATCCGGTGCGGGCAACGTGGCGTTCATCGCGTCGGGAAGGCTCCGGGGCGCTGGGGGGTGCGGTCGCGCCCTCGCGACCGGAAAAGGGCCGATGCGGCACTATACCGCGCGACGCAATGATTGCAAGCAACCAATTGCATGATGTGGTGCGGAGCGGCCTCCCGTCCTGCGGGAATATCGAAGGATAATCAACGTGATCTCATGTAAAATCAAGTAGTTGACTGAAAGTGTCGAATATGCGAAATAATGCTTGACAGTGGACACGCGTGACGCCAAAGTGCAGTATCGCTGTCCGCGAGGTCGCATGCCGCCAAGGTGGGGCGCAGGAAGGCGACCGGCGCGCAGCGGGCGGAACGCCTTGGCGGCCCGCCCCGAGCGAGGCCTGTCCGGAGGAACGACGATGTCCGACATCCGCCAGCATGCGCGCGCCGCGGCTTCCTCGCCGCTTCACTCCTTTGGCCGGACTCGATGAGCATCGACGATTTCACCGCACTGGTGTCGCGCGTCACCGCGCGCGCGGCGGATCGGCCGCTCGACGCGGCGCTCGCGCGCGACCTCAACGACGCGCTGCCCGGGCACGGGCCCGCGGTCGGTGCGATCGCGCAAGCGTGCCGTGACGCGATTCGCGCGGGCTGGATGTGCAACCGCGAGGCCGGCGGCATCCGCTACGGACGCGTCGTCAAGCCCGGCCCGGCGACGCACGGATTCTCGATCGACGTCGTCGACATGGACGAGGTCGTCGGCCCGCACCACCGCCATCCGAACGGCGAGATCGATCTCGTGATGCCGGTGGACGCGAACGCCCGGTTCGACGGGCACGGCGCCGGCTGGGTCGTCTACGGCCCCGGCTCGGCGCACCGGCCGAGCGTCGCAGGTGGCCGCGCGCTCGTCCTCTACCTCTTGCCGCAGGGCGCGATCGAGTTCACGCCGGCGGCGTGACGCGCGGCCCGCACCGACCCGACAGGAGACCGCGATGCCCGGACTCTCTCGCGCCGACTTCCGCACCACGCCGCCGCTCATCGACATCCCGCGCGACTACAACGCCGCGCACGACCTGATCGGGCGCAACCTCGCGGCGGGCCGCGCGGACAAGGTCGCCTACATCGACGACCGCGGTTCCGCGACCTACGGCCAGCTCGCGGCGCGGGCCGACCGCTTCGCCAACGCGCTCGTCGGCCTCGGGATGCGCCCTGAGGAGCGGGTGCTCGTGTGCCTGCTCGACTCGATCGACTTCCCGACCGCGTTCCTCGGCAGCATCAAGGCCGGCATCGTGCCGATCGCGGCGAATACGCTGCTCACGCCGGCCGACTACGCGTACATGCTGAACGACAGCCGCGCGCGCGCGCTCGTCGTCTCGGGCGCGCTCCTGCCGTCGTTCCTGCCAATCCTCGCCGGGGCGAAGCACCTCGAGCGCGTGATCGTGTCCGGCGAAGGCGCGGCGGCGCGCCCGGCGCACGCGCTCGACTTCGACGCGCTGCTCAGGAACGCGGACGACGTGTTCGAGGCGGCGTCGACCACCCGCGACGACGTGTGCTTCTGGCTCTACTCGTCCGGGTCCACCGGCGCGCCCAAGGGCACGATGCACGTCCACTCGAGCCTGATCACGACGGCGTACCTGCACGGCGGGCCGGTCGTCGGCGTGCGCGAGGACGACGTGCTGTTCTCGGCCGCCAAGCTGTTCTTCGCCTACGGACTGGGCAACGCGTTCACCTACACGCTCGCGTTCGGCGCGACGACGATCCTGATGGCCGAGCGGCCGACGCCCGAGGCGGTGTTCAAGCGGCTGAAGGAGCACCGGCCGACGATCTTCTACGGCGTGCCCACGCTGTTCGCGATGATGCTCGCGAACGCGGCGCTGCCGCGCCGCGACGAGGTGGCGATGCGCCTGTGCACGTCCGCGGGCGAGGCGCTGCCCGAGCACGTCGGCAAGCGCTTCACCGAGCACTTCGGCGTCGAGATCCTCGACGGGCTGGGCTCGACCGAGATGCTGCACGTCTACCTGTCCAACCGCCCGGGCGACGTGCGCTACGGCACGAGCGGGCGTCCGGTGCCCGGCTACGAGATCCGCATCGTCGACGACGACGGCGCCCCGGTGGCGCCCGGCGACGTCGGCGAGTTGCAGGTGAACGGACCGACCGCCGCGCAGGGCTACTGGAACAACCGCGAGAAGTCGCGCGCGACCTTCCAGGGGCCGTGGACGCGCAGCGGAGACAAGTACCGCGTCGATCCGCAGGACGGGCGCTACGTCTATTCGGGGCGCACCGACGACATGCTGAAGGTCGGGGGCATCTACGTCTCGCCGATCGAGGTCGAATCCGCGCTGGTCACGCACGAGGCGGTGCTCGAGGCCGCGGTGATCGGCCGGGAGGACGCCGACCGGCTGGTCAAGCCGATGGCCTACGTGGTGCTGAAGCCCGGCCGGACCCCCAGCGACGTGCTGGCCGGGGAGTTGCGCGAGCATGTTAAATTGCACTTGGCGCAGTACAAGTTCCCGCGCTGGGTCGAGTTCCTCGACGAGTTGCCCAAGACGGCGACGGGCAAGATCCAGCGCTTCAAGCTGCGGGCGCGGCACCCGGAAGGGGGCCGTCCGTGACGGCGGAAACGACGCAAACCAGGAGGAGTCCATGATGCACCCGAAGCAGTCCGCGCGCGGTCTTCGCGCGCTCGCGGCCGTGGCGGCGCTCGCCTTCGCCGCCTCTCCTGCGCTCGCGCAGGAGAAGGTCAAGGTCGGCCTGATGCTGCCCTATACCGGCACCTACGCGGCGCTGGGCAACGCGATCACCAACGGCTTCAAGCTGGCGATCACCGAACAGGGCGGCAAGCTCGGCGGCCGCGACATCGAGTACTACACGGTCGACGACGAATCGGATCCGGCGAAGGCGCCCGAGAACGCGAACAAGCTGATCAAGCGCGACAGGGTCGACGTGGTCGTCGGCACCGTCCACTCCGGCGTCGCGATGGCGATGGCGAAGGCGGCGAAGGACAACAACGCGCTGCTCCTGATCCCGAACGCCGGTGCCGACGTCATTACCGGGCCGATGTGCGCGCCCAACATCATCCGTACCTCGTTCACGAACTCCGGGCCGGGTGTCGCGATGGGCAAGGTCGCGGCGGATCGGGGCTACAAGACCGCCGTGACGCTCACCTGGAAGTACGCGGCAGGCGAGGAATCGACCGGCGGCTTCAAGCAGGCGTTCGAGAAGGCCGGCGGCAAGGTGGTCAAGGAGATGACGCTCCCGTTCCCGAACGTCGAGTTCCAGGCGTTCCTCACCGAGATCGCGTCGATCAAGCCGGACGCCGTCTACGTGTTCTTCGCGGGTGGCGGCGCGGTGAAGCTCGTGAAGGACTACGATGCCGCCGGCCTGAAGAAGACGATTCCGCTGCTCGGCCCCGGCTTCCTCACCGACGGCACGCTCGAGGCGCAGGGGGCGTCCGCGGATGGGCTCCTGACGACGCTGCACTACGCCGACCAGCTCGACAACCCGAAGAACAACGCGTTCCGTGCCGCCTACAAGAAGGCCTACGGCGTCGAGCCGGACGTCTACGCGATGCAGGGGTACGATTCGGGCCAGCTGCTCGCCGCGGGAGCGAAGGCGGTCGGCGGCGACATGAGCAGGCGCGATGCGCTGATCAAGGCGATGCAGACGGCGAAGATCGACAGCCCGCGCGGGCCGTTCTCGCTGTCGAAGGCGAACAACCCGGTCCAGGACTACTACCTGCGTCGGGTCGAGAACAAGCAGAACAAGTCGATCGGCGTCGCCATCAAGGCCTACGAGGATCCGGCCGTCGGCTGCAAGATGTGACCGGCGGGGAACGGGAGTCGCGGGACAGGGATCGGGTGCGTCGCGCCGGTCGCTGACGCGGGTGGCCGCGAGCGGTCGCGGCCGACATGCGCAGGGCTGCAAGGATGGGGCGCGGGGCGGAGACGCTCCCGCGCCCCATTGTTATTCGCCGCGGGGGCGGCAACAATACGGGCCGCGGCGGGCGGGGTCCGCGTCCCCGCCTCGCCGTCGACCGGGGAACGGATGGCCATGGTTCGTCGAGGTGACGTATCCGCGCGATCGCTCGCGCCCCGGTTCCGCGCTTGCGCGCCGGCGCCGGGGACGCCTGTTCCCTGACGGCAGCTCCCCGACATGGAATTCGCGCTGATCCAGCTGCTGAACGCGCTCCAGTACGGGCTCCTGCTCTTCCTGGTCGCGAGCGGGCTGACGCTGATCTTCGGGATCATGGGGATCATCAACCTCGCGCACGGCAGCTTCTACATGATCGGCGCGTACATGGCGTTCACGCTGTCGTCGCTGACCGGAAGCCTCGCCGTCGCGATGGTGCTCGGCGTCGTTCTGTCGGTGGTCCTCGGCCTGTTCCTCGAATGGGCGCTGTTCGCGCACCTGTACAGGCGCGACCACCTCGAGCAGGTGCTGCTGACCTACGGGCTCATCCTGATCTTCGAGGAGCTGCGCAGCCTGATCGTCGGCAACGACGTGCACGGCGTCACCGTGCCGCCGATGTTCGGCGGGTCGATCGCGCTGGGCGACACGATGACCTATCCGGTCTACCGGCTCGTGATCTCGGCGGTGTGCGTCGTCATCGCGCTCGGCATGTACCTGCTCATCCAGAAGACGCGGCTGGGCATGATGATCCGCGCGGGCGCCTCGAACCGCGAGATGGTCGGCGTGCTGGGCGTCAACGTGAACCTCGTGTTCCGCCTGGTGTTCGCGCTCGGCGTCGCGCTCGCGGCGTTCGCCGGCATGCTGGCCGCGCCGGTCTCGTCGGTCTACCCGGGCATGGGGCAGCAGGTGCTGATCATCTGCTTCGTCGTCGTCGTGATCGGCGGGATAGGCTCGGTGTGGGGGGCGCTCGCCGCCTCGCTGCTGATCGGCCTCGTCGACACGTTCGGCAAGGTGCTGGTGCCGGAGTACGCCGGCGTCGCCGTCTACGTGCTGATGGCGGCGATCCTGCTGTGGCGCCCCGAGGGGCTGTTCCGGCGCGCCTGACGCGCCGGTTCCGACGATGCCGCGCCGCCTGATCGCCCCGCTCGCCGCACTCGCGCTGGTGGCGCTGTTTCCGATGTCGGGCGCCACGTTCTACGTCGAGCTCACGACGAAGATCATGATCATGGCGATCTTCGCGCTGTCGCTCGACCTCCTGGTCGGCTGGACCGGCCTCGTGAGCTTCGGCCACGCGGCGTTCTTCGGCGTCGGCGCCTACGCGCTCGCGCTCCTGTCACCCAGGGCGGAGGCCGCGGGACTGTGGTCGTCGCTCGGGATCGCGATCCTCGCCGCGGCGGCGTGCGCGCTGGTCGTCGGCATCTTCGTTCTCCGGACCCGCGGCATCTACTTCATCATGGTGACGCTCGCGTTCGCGCAGATGTTCTACTTCGTGTTCCACGACACCGACGTCGGCGGCGGCTCGGACGGGCGATACGTGAACGTGAAGCCCGACGCCACCCTCTTCGGCTTCACGCCGTTCGACCTCGACAAGCCCTACCAGGTGTACTACCTCGTGCTCGCCGTGCTGGTGCTGGTGTTCGCGTTCCTGCAGATGGTCCTGCGCTCGCCCTTCGGGCGCGCGCTGCAGGGCATACGCGC
Organism: Burkholderiales bacterium; assembly: GCA_905339295.1. Lineage (GTDB taxonomy): Bacteria > Pseudomonadota > Gammaproteobacteria > Burkholderiales > Casimicrobiaceae > VBCG01. The sequence continues at coordinate 95,794 of CAJPFI010000031.1, read as the reverse complement.
GAACGAGCAACGCATGCGCGCGCTGGGCTTTCCGGTCACCGCGTACAAGCTCGCGGCGTTCACGCTGGCGGGCGCGCTCGCGGGCCTCGCCGGCTACCTGCTCGCGGCGCAGTCCGGGTTCGTCAATCCCGAGATCCTGTCGTGGCACCAGTCGGGCAACGTGCTGCTGATGGTGATCCTCGGCGGGGCGGGGACGCCGTTCGGCCCGATCGTCGGCGCGTTCGCGCTCACGATGCTGCACGAGTTCTTCAGCTCGATCACCCGGCACTGGCAGCTCTTCCTCGGCGGGGCGATCGTGCTGATCGTGCTGTTCATGCCCGGCGGCCTCGGTCACCTCGCGCGGCGCATCCGCCGCAACCTGTTCGGCGGGGCGCGCGATGGCTGAGCCGGTCCTCGGCGCTGCGGGGCTCACGCGTCGCTTCGGCGGGCTCACGGCGTGCGACGACGTCGCGATCGCGCTCAGGCGCGGCGAACTCCACGCGCTGCTCGGCCCGAACGGCGCGGGCAAGTCGACGCTGATCAACCTGCTGTCCGGCGACCTCAGGCCGTCGTCCGGCAGCATTCGCTTCAAGGGGACGGAGATCGCGGCGATGGCGCCCGATCGCCGCTCGCGCCTGGGGATCGGGCGCAGCTACCAGAAGACGAACATCTTCCCGGCGTTCACGGTGTTCGAGAACGCGCGCCTCGCCGCGCAGTCCCGGCGGCCGCGGCCGCTCGCGCTCGCCCTGGACGCCGCGCGCGACCCGGATTCGCGCCGTCGCGCGCAGCGCGGGCTCGAGCTCGCCGGGCTCGACGAGCACGTCGAGCGGCAGGCCGGCGCGCTGTCGCACGGCGAGCAGCGCCAGCTCGAGATCGCGATGGTGCTCGCCACCGAGCCCGAGGTGCTGCTCCTCGACGAGCCGCTGGCGGGCATGGGCGCCGAGGAGTCGGTGCGCATGGTCGCGCTGCTCAAGCGCCTCTCGTCGGAGCACGCGATCCTGCTGGTCGAGCACGACATGGACGCGGTGTTCGCGCTGGCCGACGTGATCACCGTGATGGTGAACGGGCAGGTGCTCGAGTCCGGCCCTCCGGCGCAGATCCGCGCGAGCGTGGACGTGCAGCGCGCCTATCTCGGGCAGGACGGGGACTGACGATGGCCGACGTCCTGCTCGAGGCGCACGAGCTGCACACGTACTACGGCGCGAGCCATGTGCTGCACGGCGTCGGCTTCACGGTGCGCGAGGGCGAGGCGGTCGGGCTGATGGGCCGCAACGGCATGGGCAAGACGACGCTCATCAAGAGCATGCTGGGCATCGTGCCCCCGCGCAGCGGGACGGTTCGCGTCCGGGGCTACGACGCGACCCGCTGGCCGACGTTCAGGATCACGCGGCAGGGCATCGCCTACGTGCCCGAGGGGCGCGGGATCTTCCCGAACCTGTCGGTGCGCGAGAACCTGCAGATGGCCGCGCGGCCCGCCCTCGACGGCCGCTGCGACTGGACCTACGGGCGCGTGCTCGAGACGTTCCCGCGCCTCGCCGAGCGCCTCTCGCACGGCGGCGCGCAGCTCTCCGGCGGCGAGCAGCAGATGCTCACGATCGGCCGCGCGCTGCTCACCAACCCGTCGCTGCTGATCCTCGACGAGGCGACCGAGGGGCTCGCGCCGCTGATCGCGAGGGAGATCTGGCGCATCGTGCGGGAGATCCGGGGAAGCGGCATCGCGGCGGTGATCGTCGACAAGAACTACGCGCACGTGACCGCGATCACGGACCGCAACGTGGTGCTCGTCAAGGGACAGGTCGCCTACGAGTGCGACAGCGCGACGGCGCGGTCGGACCCCGCCGCGCTCCACGCCTTCCTCGGCGTCTGACGATGGCGCTGGTCGACGTGGCCGGCGCGCGGCTCGAGGTCGAGCGCATCGACGTCGGACGCGGGGACGCGTCGCCGGTCGTGATGCTGCACGAGGGTCTGGGGTCGGTCGCGATGTGGAGGGACTTCCCGCATCGCGTCGCGCACGCCGTCGGCCGCGACGTGATCGTCTACTCGCGCGCCGGGTACGGACGCTCGTCGCCGACCCCGCTGCCTCGCGGCGTGCGCTACATGCACGACGAGGCGCTTTCCGTGCTGCCGCGTCTGCTCGACGAGCTCGGGGTCGGGCGGCCCATCCTGCTCGGGCACAGCGACGGCGCCTCGATCGCGCTGATCCACGCGGGCGCGGGGAAGCGACCGGTGGCGGGACTCGCGCTCATGGCGCCGCACGTGATCGTCGAGGACGTCTCGATCGACAGCATCGCCGCGGCGAAGGTCGCGTGGCGGACGACCGACCTCCGCGCGAGGCTCATGCGCTACCACGACGATGTCGACGCGGCATTCACCGGCTGGAACGACATCTGGCTCCATCCGGACTTCCGCGCCTGGAACATCGAGGCCGAGGTGCATGGCGTGCGCTGCCCGGTCCTCGCGATCCAGGGCGAGGACGACGAATACGGGACGATGGACCAGGTCGAGCGCATCGCGCGGCTCGCGCCGGACGTCGAGCTCGCCAGGCTCGCCGACTGCCGTCATTCGCCGCACCGCGACCAGCCCGACGCGGTGCTCGAGGCGCTCGTGCGCTTCGTCGACCGGCTGCCGTGACAGGGGAGGACCCGTGGCGTTCACGAGCGACAAGCAGATCCGCTTCCACCACTGCGACCCCGCGGGGATCGTGTTCTATCCGCAGTACTTCGTGCTGATGAACGAGCTGGTGGAGGACTGGTTCGACCGCAGGCTGCAGATCCGCTTCTCCGACCTGCACCAGGAGCGCCGGCTGGGCGTGCCGATGGGACGGGTCGAGTGCGACTTCCTCGCGTCGTCGAGGATCGGCGACCACCTCGCGTTCACGCTGGAGGTCGAGCGGCTCGGCAACGCGTCGTTCGCGATCGCGGTCACCGCGCGCTGCGCGGACGAGCTTCGGGTGCGCGCGAGGCTGACGCTCGTGCTGGCCTCGCTCGAATCGCGCCGCTCGGTGGCGATCCCGGCGGACATGCGCGCGAAGATGGCGCGTGACCTGGCCGGCGCCGCGCCGGGGTAGCCGCCCGCGGGATCGCCGGCGGCGCCGCGAGCTAGCGGTGGACCAGCACCGGCACCTTCGCGTGCGCGAGCACCTTCTGCGTCTCGCTGCCCAGCAGCACGGCCTTCAGGCCGCTGCGGCCGTGCGACGCCATCACGATCAGGTCGCACCGGCGCCGTTTCGCCGCCTCGAGGATCGCCTCGGCGGGGAAGTCGCCGACGACGCGCTCGAGCCTGCAGGCCACGCGGGCCGCCTTCGCCGCCTTCTCGACCGCGCCCAGCGCGCGGGCCGCCTCGCGCTCGATCAACTCGGCATGCCGGTCGGGCGCGATGTAGCCCACCGGAAGCTTGTGCCTGAACAGGACGGGAGTCGCCGGCGGCGCGACGAACAGTCCCGTCACGCTCGCGCCGACCGCCCGGGCGAGCCCGACGCCCGCGGCGACCGCGCGCGCGGACAGCGGCGAGCCGTCGGTGGGGAGCAGGATGTGCTTGTACATGTCGGATCCTCGTCTCGTCGCGTTCATCGGACGTGGGGAAGCACCCAGACGAGCATGCCGATCGCGTAGCACACGCCCGAGGCGACCAGCGTGAACGGTACGCTCCACGACAGGAACTCGCGCAGCGACACCTTGCGCTTCTCCTCGCGCTCGCAGATGTTGAGCGCCGCGTAGAGCGCCGGCGCGCCGGCCACGGTCAGGTTGCTGCCCAGCGTTCCCGACCACAGCAGCATCCAGTAGAGCGGCCACGGAGGGACGCCGTCGGCCTCGAGGTCGCGGATCGTGTACAGGAAGGTCAGGATGTAGGCGTCGTGCTCGACGATGCCGACGATCGGGATCGTGACCCAGTAGAGCAGCGTCGCGCCGAGCGCGTAGCTCTGCGTGAACATCGGCTTGAGCGCGTCGGCGAGCAGGTTGAGCACGTGCATCTTCTCGAGGCCGCCGACCAGCGCGAACAGCGCGATGTAGAAGAAGATCGCGCGCCAGTCGAGCTCGCCCAGGATCTCCTCGAATGCCGGCGCGTTCACCCGCTTGCCCAGGAACTCGAGCGCGAGGACCAGCGTCACCGCGCCGGTCATCGCGATGAAGCCGAGCTTCACGCCGAGGACCTCGCGGAACGCCATCGCGAGCACGGTGGCGAGGAACCAGCCGACGACGACGGTCGCGAACAGCGGATTGGGGATGTGGGTCTCGATGCCGAGCTTCTCGACGTCGACGGCGACCCGCTTGTGGCCCCGGAACCCGTACGCGTACATCGCGGCCAGCGTGATCGCGAAGGTCACGACCAGGATCGGGAACGACGACGGACGGCCCTGGTGCCAGAAGAAGTCCATGAACTCGGCGCCCGCGACGCTGTGGAGCATCTGCGGCGGCAGGTCGCCGAGCAGCATCGCCGAGCCCATGAAGTTCGCCGAGAAGCCGATCATCAGGACCAGCGGCGTCACCGGGATCTTGAGCGCCCGCGCGAGCGGCAGCGCGACCGGCGCCATCATCAGGATCACCACCACGTTGTCGACGAACATCGAGATCGTGCCGGCGAGCGTCGACAGGATGATCACCAGCAGGCCGGGACGCCCCCCCGAGAGCCGCAGCGCCTGCACCGACAGCCAGCTCGGCACCCCGCTCTTGCCGAAATAGCTCGCGATCAGCCAGACGCTGACCAGGATCGCCATCACGTTCCAGTCGACCAGGCCGAACGCGTCGGTCTCGGTCATCACGCCGATCCAGACCATCGCGATGACGCCGATCAGCGCGGCGACCGTGGCGTCGACGACGTTGGTGATGACCGCGAGGATCGAGATCGCGAAGATCGCGATGGCGATCCATGCCAGGGGTTCCATGCGGTGCAGCCCTCCGGGAAGATGTCGCGGACGCGCCCGGCGATGTCCGCCGGCCGCTCGACCGGCTTCGTGGCGTGCGGGAGCCCGCGCGCGGCCGGGCACGCCCGCGGAGGTCGTCCGGCGAGCCGCACGCCGGTCCCCCTCCGCGCCTCCCGACGCCGCCCGGCGGCATTATGCCGGGGATCGCGCGCCCGCGTCACGCCCGCGGCGCGTCGCGCCGCGCTATCCGGGAATCGCGACGCCGCGCCGCTCGGCCATCTCGCGCCCGATCGCCGCGATCTCGCCGGCGGGGAGCGTCGCCCGGGCGAGCGGGATCAGCTCGGACTCCTCCACCTCGATGTGCGCGCGGTAGGCGGACGCGATGTCGTGCACGAGCTTCGGCGGCAGCACCGAGCGCTGCGCGGCCGCGATGCCCGAGAGCAGCGGCCGCAGGCTGCGCCAGCGCGCGGCCAGCTCGCCATGCTCGCGCAACAGCCGATCCGCCAGCGGGCGGGCGTCCGCGGCGCGGGCGACGAGCCTCGGCAGCAGGCTCGCCTCCTCGTCCTCGTGGTGCTGGACGGCGGCGGAGTCGAAGTAGCGCAGGATCGCGCGGGCCGCCGCGCGCGCGTCCTCGTCGTGTCCGTGCTCCGGCAGGTGGCGCTCGAGCCGCGCGAGCGTCGCGAGCTGCTTGCGGATGCGGACATGGCACGCGAGGAGCATCGCGAGCGGGTCGTCGAACGTGGCGGCGTCGCCGCCGGAGAGCATCGGGTTCGTCATGGCTCGGGATCCTGCGGGAGTCAGAGGCGCGCGAGCGCCCCCCACGGCGACTTGGCGAAGGCGACCGACACGATGTAGCCGAAGGTCGCGAGCGCGGCGAAGAACGCCGCGGCCCGGATGCCGGGCGTGCGTCCGTGCTTCAACGCGAACGAGCCCAGCACGATGTAGGCGAGGAGCGCGACGACCTTCGCGGTGATCCAGGGCGCCGCGCCCTCGCCGATCTGCCATGCGAGCCAGAGCGCGGAGGCGAGGAGCACCGTGTCGATCACGTGCGGCACGACGCGTACCCACCGTGCAGCGAGCCGCTCGGGCGACACCGCGCGCCACGCACCGCGCAGCACGAACAGCGCGAGCGAGAGGCCCGCGGCCGACAGGTGGACGTGCCTGATCGTCTGGTAGTCGAGGGTCATGCCGGAGCGGGCGGCCAGAACCGGGCGCGCTCGGATTCTATCGCCGGGGGACGGAGTCCGGGCGCCTGGCGAGGTGGGCGCGCCGAACGGCGACTCCCTGATCGTGCCGGTCGCCGCCGACGGCTTCCCCGATCGCGCGCCATTGCGGATTGTGGCGCGCGAGGTGCGACGCCACGGTGCGAACGAGCGCTTCGGCGCCGACGAACGCGCCACCGCGATACGAAAGCACGCGATGCGGCGCGTGATGCGGCAGGCTCAATTGCGCATACGATCGCGCGTTGTGCTCGATCCAGTGCATGGGGGGCACCGCGCGTCCGGACGCGCGCTCCCGCGCGAGGCATCCGTCGATGCACTCCGCGCCCGTGCCGTAGAGCACGACGATGTCGATGCCCGCCCGCTCGATCGAAGCGACGTGGCGCGGCGCGAGCGTCGCGACGCTGCTGAACGTCACGACGGAGCCGCGGCTTGTGTTGCGGCCGTCCATCGACTCGAGCGCGAGGACCAGCGGGCCGACTCTGGCGCTCCCGGCGAGCACCTCCAGACCCGGGCGCAGCGCGGCCGCCACGCGATCCGCCCCGGCGTCGTCGGGCGGGCGGTCGAGCTCGACGTGCAGGAATCCCGCCGCCGCGAGCGATCGGCCGAGCGTACTCTTGCCGGAGCCGGACGGGCCGAGTACGAACAGGATCGGGCGCGTGCGTCGGATCATCCGGGTGTTCGCGCGGGGGGATGGCGGTGGGCGCGGGCCGCAGAACGCAGCAAGCTGCGGGGGTGTCGCCGCGCCGGATGCTCCGCCACCCTCCAAACGGGCGCGGCGCCGGCCAGCGCGCGAAACGGCGCGTCGGACCGGCGCCGGGTAGGCCTGCTACGGCTTCTTCGGCTGCTTCGGCTTCTTCGGTTCCTTGCGCTGCTTGTCGCGGTTGCCCATGGACGTCCTCGCTGGTGGACAGGGTGCGGGAACGGGGACGCCGCCCTTGCGGCAACCCTTCGCCCGCAGGCGAATCGTGCCAGAAACCCGCGTGAAATGGTGCGGCGAACCGGGCGTGCGGAAATCGACGTAGACGGAGCGCCCCCGCGGATCCGCCGCCCGGTCAGCCGGCGCGGGAGCGCGAGCGCCGCAGCCTGGCGAATCCCGCGCCGAAGAGGGCGATCAACGCCGCCAGGCCGCCGATCGCGAGGGGATGGTCGACCGGGACGGGCACGGACTCGGGCGGCGCCACGCTGACGGCGCAGGAGGTGACGAGGGCGTTCAGGAACGCGAAGTTGTTGGCGTCGAACGGGACGGTCTCCGTGTCCTGCCAGTCCGCTTCCAGCAGGAACAGCGTGCCGCCACCCTGCGGCTTGCGCGCGAACGTGACGAATGACGTATCCTCGTCCCGCGCTCCCAGGGGCGTGACCGAAGGCTCGCCCGACACGAGCCCGGCGAGGTCAAATCCGCAGCCCTCGTCGCTTGGCGCGGTCACCGGGATCGGATTCGCGACCCAGAACGCGTCCGTCGGGTTGAGCTTCGCCGACGGCATCGGATTGTCGTCGCAGCCGCCCGCCTGACCACCGTCGGGATACGCGGTGCCGTAGATCTCGTTGTAGACGGCGGTGCCGTTGCTGTACTCGGTGATGATCCGGCCGCCGCCGTTGAGGTAGGCGAGCCACGCAGCGCCGTTCCCTGCAATCGTCGCGTTTCGGGAGACGAACATTGCCTGCGAGTTCGCATTCGGCGCGCAGCTCGCGACTTCGTTGAACGGACCGATGCCCGAGTAGAGGCCGGACAGAGGCCTGTCACTCGACCCGCAGAGCAGCAGGTCCGCACGATTGGCGCACGCCTGAGCGAACGCGGTGCCAGCAAATGAGAGATGCGCGCCGACGAGGGCGAGCGCGGCAATGCGGCGGCCGACGATCATGGTGTCTCCCCTGCCGATCCGGGCAAGGTTACCATCGAATCCCGGCAATTCCGCGACGTCGGGCCCCCGGGGGGGGGCGGCCCGACTGTCGCAGGCACGCAACATCCGCGCCAACGACCGGATGAGATGCGGCGCGGGCACGGCGCGTCCGGGCCGGACTAGGACGGCGGTCGCATCGCCGCCTTCGGGGAGGTCCCGCCGCCCCGCGCGAACAGACGACGCACCAGCGCGCGCAGCCACTGGTGCGCGGGCTCGCGCTCCGCGGTCGCATGCCACACCATCTGCACGTCGTACTGCGGCGCATTGCCGGGCAGCGCCCGGACGCGCACCGGCCAGCGCGTCGCCATCGACCGCGCGTAGCTCTGCGGCACGATCGCGAGCAGGTCGGTGGTCGTGACGAGCTCGGGCAGCGCGGCGTAGTGGCGCGCGTGCACGACGGTGCGCTCGGAGAGCTTCAGCGCGTCGAGCATGCGCTGCACGCTCTCGTGGTAGGTGGCGGTGGGCGAGGCGACGGCGAGCGGCGACGCGGCGAGCTGCCTCGCGGTGAGCGTGTCGCCCGCCGTGCCGACGGGCGGACGCCAGTCGCGCGCCGTGACCGCGACGTAGCGCTCGTGGAACAGCGTCTCGCCCACGACGCCGCGGTGCGTCGTCGCGAGGATGCCGATCGCGAGGTCGACGTCGCGCGACTCGAGCGCCGCGCTTACCGCGTGCACCGGCACGCCGACGTTGTCGAGCTGCGCATGCGGCGCCTCGTGCCGCAGCGCGGCGGCGAGCGGCGGCAGGAACAGGATCTCGCCCAGGTCCGACATCGACAGCCGCCAGTGCACGCGATCGGTCGCGGGATCGAACGCGCCGGCCTCGGCCAGCGCGACCTCGAGCGCGCGCAGGTGCGCGCTGACTTCCGGAACGATTCGCGCGGCCAGCCGCGTCGGATGCAGCCCCGACGGCGATCGCACGAAGAGCGCGTCGCCGAAGTGCTCGCGCAGGCGCGCGAGCGCGTGGCTCACGGCGGGCTGCGACAGCGAGAGCTGGCGGCTCGCCGCCGTGACCGATCCGCTCGCGTGGATCGCGGCGAGCACGCGCAGCAGGTTGAGGTCGAGCCGGCGGAACGAGGTCGACATGCACCAGGAGAATACACCTGATTCCTATAATCGATTGGACGAATGTCCCGCCCCGGCCCACAGTCGTGCCGTGCGAGCCCGGTCGGCTCCCCCGTCGGGGCGAACGGCGGGACCGGCGGGTCCGGACCCGGCGGAGAGGCCGCACGGCCGGCACGGCAGGAACGGAGGATCGGATGCTCGAAATCGTCATCCAGGGCCGGGGCGGGCAGGGCGCGCAGACGGCAGGGAACCTGCTGGCCGCGACGTTCTTCGCCGAGGGGCGCCACGTGCAGAGCTTCGCGAGCTACGGCGGCGCGCGGCGCGGCACGCCGGTGTCCTCGTTCATCCGCGTCGACGACAGGCCGGTGCGCGTGCGCTGCGACATCGAGCGTGCCGACGCGATCCTCTGCTTCGACGCCACGCTGCTCGAGGGCCGGCTCCTCGCCACGGCGCACGAGCGGACGCTCGTCGTCGTGAACTCGGGTCGCTCGATCGCGGACTTCGCGCGCGCGCTTCCCGGACTGCGCGTGATCCCGGTCGACGCGATCGCGATCTCGCGCCGCGCGGGACTGGGGCGCATCGTCAACTCGGCGCTGCTCGGCGCCTTCGCGCGGGCGATCGGCACGCCGCCGCTCGCGACGCTCGAACGCACGCTCGCCGAGCTCTCGCCCAAGCTCACCGCCGAGAATCTCGCCGCCTGCAAGGACGGCCACCGGACGGTCGACGCGCTGCTGCGCGAGGAGGTCGCCGCATGAGCGCGCCGCTCCCCCCGATGAGCGCGCCGATCCCGACGACCTGGACGACCGGCACGACCGAGGCGATCCGCACCGGCACCTGGCGCGCGGCGCTGCCGCGGCACATCGAGGCGCCGTCGCCCTGCCACCAGGCCTGCCCGGTCAACGGCGACATCGCGCAGTGGATCGCGCTCGCGCGCGAGCGCGACTTCCGCGGCGCGTGGGAGGTGCTCGGGCGCCACAACCCGTTCCCTGCGATCGCCGGGCGCATCTGCCACCATCCGTGCGAGACCGCCTGCAACCGCGTCGGCTACGACGAATCGCTGTCGATCTGCAAGCTCGAGCGCTTCGTCGGCGACCTCGCGATCTCTCGCGGCTGGGCGTTCGAGGCACCCGCGGTCGAGCGGCGCGAGCGCGTGGCGATCGTCGGCGGCGGGCCGTCGGGACTCTCGGCGGCGTTCCAGCTGCGGAGGCTGGGATACCGTGTCACGCTGATCGAGGCGCGCGGCGAGCTGGGCGGACTGATGCGCCACGGCATCCCGTCGTACCGGCTCGCGCGCGACGTGCTCGACGCCGAGATCGCCCGCATCGTCGCGCTCGGCGTCGACGTGCGCCTGAACGAGAAGCCCGACACGCCGCAGGCGTGGGCGGCGTTGCGCGAGACGCACGACGCGGTCTACGTCGCGACCGGCGCGCAACGGCACAAGCGCCTGCCTTCGCTCGACTACGGCAGGCCGTGGGTCGCGGACGGCGCCGCGTGGCTCGCCGCCGCGAATGCGGGCTCGCCGCCCGCGCTCGGACGCCGGCTGGTCGTCATCGGCGGCGGCAGCGCGGCGCTGGACGCCGCCCGCAGCGCGCGCCGCGCCGGGCACGACGTCACGATCCTCTCGCTCGAGGCGCGCGCGCAGATGCCCGCGCAGCGCGATGAGGTCGACGAGGCGCTCGAGGAGGGCATCGCGCTCGTCGACGCGGCGATGCTCGTCCGCGCGCGGGAGGAAGGCGGCGCGGTGCGGCTCGAATGCACGCGCGTGCGTTTCGAGCCGGGCGCGCGGCGCGGGCAGTTCAGCGTGGCGCCGGTCGACGGCGGCGCGTTCGACCTCGCCGCCGACGCGATCGTCACCTCGATCGGCCAGGACGCGGACCTCGCCGCGCTGGGCGGCACCCTCCCGGCCGACGGCACGCTCGTCGCCGTGGACGCGAGGCAGGCGACCGGCGTGGATGGCATGTGGGCGGGCGGCGATGTCGCCAGCATGGCGCGGTTCGTGACCGACGCCGTCGGGCAGGGCAAGCGCGCCGCGTTCGCGATCGACGCGGCGCTGCGGCTGCGGGCGGGCGAGACCGGTGCCGGGGCGAGCCGATCGCCGCACGGCCGCGCATCGCTCGCCACGCCGCGCGACGACGTCGTACCGCTCGCCGCGATCGCGACGCACTACCACCCGAAGCTCGCGCGCGCCGCCGACCGGCGGCTCGACGCGGCGGCGCGGCTTTCCACGGGCGACGAGGTGCAGCTCGGCCTCGACATCGAGCAGGCGCTCGCCGAGACGACGCGCTGCTTCTCGTGCGGGACCTGCATCCAGTGCGACAACTGCGTCGTCGTCTGCCCCGATCTCGCGCTCGAGCGCGTCGACGGCGGCTACCGGGTGCTGGGCGACTACTGCAAGGGCTGCGGGCTGTGCGTCAAGGAGTGCCCGACCGGCTCGATGGACATGGTGGAGGAGGCGCGATGAGCCCCGCGACGAAGGCGATGCGCACACCCGACGCGACGGCTGCGTCCGGCGACGGCGCGCGCACGATGCTCCTCACCGGCAACCAGGCGGTGGCCTGGGGGGCGCGGCTCGCGCGCCCGAAGGTGTGCCCGGTCTACCCGATCACGCCGCAGACGCCGGTGCTCGAGCAGCTGACCGAGTTCCAGGCGGCCGGCGAGTTCGACGCCGAGATCATCACGCCCGAATCCGAGCACTCGGTGATGTCGGCGTGCATCCCCGCATCGCTCGCCGGCGTGCGCGTATTCACGGCGACCGCCTCGCAGGGCCTCCTGCTGATGCACGAGCTCCTGCACTACGCGAGCGGCGCGCGCGCGCCGATCGTGATGGCGAACATCAACCGGACGGTCGCCTCGCCCTGGGCGTTCTGGCCCGACCAGACCGACAGCCTCGCGCAGCGCGACACCGGGTGGATCCAGCTCTACGTCGAGAGCGCGCAGGAGGCGCTCGACAGCGTCATCCAGGCGTTTCGCGTGGCCGAGGCGGTGCAGGTGCCGGCGATGATCAACCTCGACGCGTTCTACGTGTCGCACGCGATGGAGCCGGTGGCCGTGCCCGCGCCGGCCGAGGTGGACGCGTACCTGCCGCCGTTCGCGCCCGAGCACAGGCTCGACACCGGCAAGGTCGAGTCGTGGGGCAACGTCGTGTCGCAGGACATGTTCTACCGTCATCGCCAGTCGATCGAGCAGGCGATGGGGCGCGTGCCGCAGCTCCTCGCGGAGGCCGACCGCGCGTGGCACGAGCGATTCGGCCGCGCATGGGGAGTCGTCGAGCGCTACCGCTGCGAGGGCGCGGACACGGTCGTCGTCACGATGGGCAGCATGTGCGGCACCGCGCGCGACGCGATCGACGCGATGCGCGACGCAGGGCAGGCCGTCGGCCTGGTCAAGGTGCGCCTGTTCCGGCCGCTGCCGGTCGCCGCGCTGCGCGCCGCGCTCGCCGGCGTGCGCGACGTGGTCGTGCTGGACCGCAACCATTCGCCGGGCGCGGGCGGCATCCTGCACCAGGAGCTCCGCGCCGCGCTCTACGGCATGCCCGGCGCGCCGCGCGTGCACGGGCTGCTCGCCGGCGTGGGCGGCGTCAACGTTCCTCCCGGCAGGATCGTCGAGTTCGTCCGGCAGGCGCGGGCGAGCGATCCGCTGCCCGAATCCGTGTGGGTGAGGTGACCGCGATGTTCAAGCTCGACCCCAGCCAGGACCCGATGCTCTGCTCGGGCCACGCCGCGTGCCCCGGCTGCATCGAGGCGCTCTCGGCGCGGCACATCCTCGCGACGATGGGCCCGGACACGATGGCGGTGATCCCGCCGTCGTGCATGGCGATCATCGCCGGGCCGCAGCCGATGAGCTCGCTCAGGATCCCGGTCTACCAGCCGACGCTCGAGTCGAGCGCGGCCGCCGCGTCGGGATTGCGCCGCGCGCTCGACGCGCAGGGCAAGCGCGACACGCAGGTGCTCGTGCTCGCGGGCGACGGCGGCACCTACGACATCGGCTTCCAGTGCCTGTCGTCGGCCGCCGAGCGCAACGAGGACTTCCTCTACATCTGCCTCGACAACGAGGGCTACATGAACACCGGCGCGCAGAAGTCCTCGTCGACGCCGCACTTCGCGAGGACCGGCTCGACGCCGGCCGGCAAGACCTCGCGCAAGAAGAACCTTCCCGAGATCATGGCCGCGCACGGCGTGCCCTACGTCGCCACCGCGAGCGCGAGCCACCTCGCCGATCTCGTCCGCAAGGTCGAGAAGGCGAAGGGCATCCGCGGCACGCGCTTCATCACCGTGCTGATCCCCTGCCTCGACGGCTGGGGACTGCCCGACGACGCGGGTCTCACCGCCGCGCGCTACGCGGTCGAATGCGGCGCGTTCCCGCTCTACGAGATCGAGGACGGCACGCGCTACACGCTGAACGTCGCCGACAAGCCGCGCCCGGTCGCCGACTATCTCGCGCTTCAGCGCCGCTACCGCGGCATGAACGACGCGGACACGGCGACGCTGCAGGCCGAGATCGACGGCGCGTGGACGAAGCTCGTCGAGCGGGCCGCGGCGAGCCGGCGCGAGATCGCGACGGTCTGACGCGGCCGGAACCGCGCTCGTCGACCGTCGTCGGGCTGAAGCCCGACCCACGGCGGTGTCCTGCTGCGGCACCGCGGTACCGCGCTCGTCGACCATCGTCGGGCTGAAGCCCCGGCCCACGGCGGTGTCCTGCCGCGGCACCGCGGAACCGCGCTCGTCGACCGTCGTCGGGCTGAAGCCCGGCCCACGGCGGTGTCCTGCCGCGGCGCCGCGGAACCGCGCTCGTCGACCGTCGTCGGGCTGAAGCCCGGCCCACGGCGGTGTCCTGCTGCGGCACCGCGGAACCGCGCTCGACGACCGTCGTCGGGCTGAAGCCCGACCCACGGCGGTGTCCTCGCGCCGCGGACGCTCCGGAGGGGTCAGAACGCCGCGATGCCCGTCTGCGCGCGCCCGAGGATCAGCGCATGGATGTCGTGCGTGCCCTCGTAGGTGTTGACGGTCTCGAGGTTCAGCATGTGGCGGATCACGTTGAACTCGTCGACGATGCCGTTGCCGCCGTGCATGTCGCGCGCCATCCGCGCGACCTCGAGCGCCTTGCCGCACGAGTTGCGCTTCACGATCGACGTGATCTCCGGCGCGGCGATGCCCTCGTCCTTCATGCGGCCGAGCCTCAGGCAGCCCTGCAGGCCGAGCGCGATCTCGGTCTGCATGTCGGCGAGCTTCTTCTGGATCAGCTGGTTCGACGCGAGCGGACGGCCGAACTGCTTGCGGTCGAGCGTGTACTGCCGCGCCGCGTGCCAGCATGCCTCGGCCGCGCCGAGCGCGCCCCACGCAATGCCGTAGCGCGCGCTGTTGAGGCAGCCCATCGGCCCCTTCAGGCCCCGGACGTTCGGCAGCAGGTTCGCCTCGGGCACGAATACGTCGTCCATCACGACCTCGCCGGTGACCGAAGCGCGCAGGCTGAACTTGCCTTCGATCTTGGGCGCCGTCAGTCCCTTCATTCCCTTCTCGAGCACGTAGCCGCGGACGATGCCGCCGTCGTCCTTCGCCCAGACGACGAACACGTCGGCGATCGGCGAGTTGCTGATCCACATCTTCGCGCCGGTCAGGAGGTAGCCGCCGTCGACGCTGCGCGCCCGCGTGATCATCGAGCCGGGATCGGATCCGTGGTTGGGCTCGGTGAGGCCGAAGCAGCCGATCCACTCGCCGGTGGCGAGCTTCGGCAGGTACCTGCGGCGCTGCTCCTCGGAGCCGTACGCGTAGATCGGGTACATGACGAGCGAGCTCTGCACGCTCATCATCGATCGGTAGCCGGAGTCGACGCGCTCGACCTCGCGCGCGATCAGCCCGTAGCAGACGTAGTTCAGCCCCGCGCCGCCATAGGTCTCCGGGATGTTCGGGCCGAGCAGGCCCAGCGCGCCCATCTCGGGGAACACGGAGGCGTCGACCGTCTCGTGGCGAAACGCCTCGCGGATGCGCGGCGCGAGCTTCTCCTGCGCGTAGTCGTGCGCGGTGTCGCGCACCATGCGCTCGTCCTCGGAGAGCTGCGACTCGAGCAGGAACGGGTCGTCCCACTGGAACTGGGCCTTGGCGGCGGGGCGGTCGGGTGCGTTCATCGCGGACTCCTGGAATGGGCGGGGGCGGCGCCGTGCGCCGCCCGTTCAGCGGATGGTCATGCCGCCGTCGGCGGCGATCACCTGGCCGGTGACGTAGCTCGCGCCGTCCGACGCGAGGAACACGAACAGCGGCGCGATCTCGTCGGGCTCGGCCCAGCGGCCCATCGGGATCTTCTCGAGGTACTTGTCCCTGAATCGATCGTCGGTGCGTATCGTCTCGGTCATCGGCGTGGCGGCCCCCGGCGCGATCGCGTTCACGACGATGCCGTGCCTCGCGAGCTCGCGCGCGGCGGACTTGGTGAGGCCCAGGACGCCGGCCTTCGCGGTGCTGTAGTTGATCTGGCCGATCGTCCCCAGCACCCCCGCCGCCGAGGTGACGTTGACCACCCGCCCCCAGTGTCGCTCCATCATGCCCGGGACGACCGCCTGCAGGCAATGGAAGCTGCCGTCGAGGTGGACGCGGAGCACGGTCTCCCACTGCTCGGCCGTCATCCTGTGCAGCATCGCCGGCCGGATCACGCCCGCGTTGTTGACCAGGACGTCGATCGGACCGAGCGCCGCCGCCGCCGCGGCGGCCATCGCATCGACCTGGTCGCGCCGGGCGACGTCGCAGGCGAGGCCGACCGCGCGGCCGCCCGTCGCGGCGATCGCGTTCGCCACCTCGCGGGCGGCACTCTCGTCGAGATCGACGACCGCGACGCCCGCGCCTTCACGCGCGTAGGCGCGGGCGACGGCCGCGCCGATCCCCCGGGCCGCGCCGGTCACGATCGCGTTTCGTCCTGCGAGCTGCATCGGTGTCCTCCCCCACGGCTTGCGGCGCGTGCGCCGCCGGCGTCCCGATCCGTGACACGGGCGACTGTGCCGCGGGGTGTCGCGGGCGGCCTTGACCGCCGTCAACCGTGCCGGCCGATAATGGTACTCGAATGCCGATTTGACCGGAAGCGACGCCACGCGCCGGACGCCCTTGATCGGTGTCAATGTCGCCCGACCGGAAGCGTGCCCAGAATCCCGCTTCGGCGCCAAGGCGCCGCACCGTCCGGAGGGGCGATGGAGCGGTCGTTCGCCCGCGAAGTGGACCAGCTCGCGCTTGGCGCCGGGGAAACCTTCCGTGGCGAAGGGATCGTCGCGGTCACCAAGGCGCTGCTCCAGTCGGGCGTCGCGTACGTCGGCGGCTACCAGGGCTCGCCGGTGTCGCAGCTGCTGGACGTGATGGTGCAGGCGGGCGACCTGCTCGCCGAGCTCGGCGTGCACGTCGAGCCATGCACGAACGAGGCGGCCGCCGCGGCGATGCTCGCGGCGTCGGTCGCGTACCCGGTGCGGGGCGCCGTGACGTGGAAATCCATCGTCGGGACCAACGTCGCGGCGGACGCGCTCTCGCACGTGGGCTCGCCCGGCGTCGTCGGCGGCGCGCTGATCGTCGTCGGCGAGGACACCGGCGAGGGGTCGAGCGTCGCGCAGGAGCGCACGCACGCGTTCGCGATGAAGTCGTCGTTCGTGCTGCTCGACCCGCGCCCCGAACTTCAGCACCTGGTCGACACGGTCGAGGCGGCGTTTTCGCTGTCCGAGGCGTCGCATGCGCCGGTGATGCTGCAGCTCCGCATCCGCGCGTGCCACCTGCAGGGGAGTTTCGTCGCCCGCGACAACGTCGCGCCGGCGATCTCGATGCTCCATCACGCAGAGGCGGCGCCGGTCGACATCGGGCTGATCCCGCACCCGCCGTCGACGTTCGCGCACGAGCGCCTCAAGGTCGCGGAACGGTTGCCCGCGGCGCGGCGGTACATCGCCGAGCATGCGCTCAACGAGCGCTTCGGCGCGGAGGGCGAGGTCGGCGCGATCGTGCAGGGCGGCATCTGGCCGAACCTCGTGCAGGCGCTCGTGGTCGCGGGGCTCGCGGCCGACGACGGCACGCCGCGGCTGCCCGTGCTCGTGCTCAACGCGACCTATCCGCTCGTGCCCGGCGAGCTTGCCGACTTCTGCCGCGGCAAGCGCGCGGTGCTGGTGCTCGAGGAGGGCCACCCCGGGTTCATCGAGCTCGAGCTCGCCTCGCACCTCGCGCATGCGGGCGTGTCCTGCGCGATCGAGGGCAAGGAGGCGATGGCGCAGGCCGGCGAGTACCAGGCCGAGGCGATCGTCGGAGGGCTCTCGCGCTTCGTCGCGAAGCACGCGCCCGCGCTGGCGTCCGGCGCGGCGGACGCCTGGCGGAACGAGGTCGACGCGGCGCGCGCGCTCGCCTCCGAGCTCCTCGGCGCGCCGGTTCCGGCGCGCCCGCCCGGCTTCTGCATCGGATGCCCCGAGCGTCCGGTGTTCTCGGCGCTGAAGCTCGTCGAGCGGGAGCTGGGTCCGCGCCACTGCGCGGCGGATGTCGGATGCCATTCGTTCGCCATGTTCGCGCCGTTCCGGATCGGCCATACGATCGCCGGCTACGGCATGGGGCTCGCGAGCGCGGCCGCGGTCGCGCCGTTCCAGCGCCAGCGCGTGCTCGCCACGGTCGGCGACGGCGGCTTCTGGCACAGCGGGTTCCTCGCGGGCGTGACGGCCGCCGTCAAGAACGGCACCGACGCGGTGCTCCTGGTCTTCAAGAACGGCTACTCGTCGGCGACGGGGACGCAGGAGCTGGTCTCGTCGCCGGCGGGCGGCAGCCGGTCGGACGCGGGCGGCGCGAGCGCGACCGCGAGCGACGCCACGATCGAGGACGTGCTCGCCGGCGTCGGCGTGCGTTGGCGGCGCACCGTGCACACCTACGACGTCGCCGCGATGGCGCGGACGCTCGCCGAGGCGTTCACGACCGACGAGCCGGGCCTCAAGGTGGTCGTCGCGGAAGGCGAATGCCAGCTCGAGAGACAGCGGCGGCACAAGCCGCGGCTCGCGCGCATGGCCGCGGCAGGCGAGCGCATCGAGCTCGCGCGCTACGGCATCGACCCGGAGCTGTGCACCGGCGACCGGTCGTGCGTGCGCCTGTCCGGGTGTCCGTCGCTGACGGTCGGGCCGTCGCCGGATCCGCTGCGCACGACGCCGGTGACCATGATCGACGCGGAGTGCGTCGGCTGCGGCCTTTGCGGGTCGCTCGCGCAGGTCGCCGCGCTGTGCCCGTCGTTCTACCGCGTCGAGGTCGTCCGCAATGCGCGGGCTCCGGAACGCTTCCTGGCGCGCATGCGCGCGTGGGCCGCCGGCGCCGCGCTGCCCGGGGAGACGCCATGGGCGTGATCGAGACGCGCGCGGCGCTGCACGTGCCCGCCCCGGCGCCGGGGGATGCCGGCGCGCGCCGCGGACGGCGCGAGCCGGTGTCGATCCTGGTCGCCGCGCTCGGCGGGCAGGGCGGCGGCGTGTTGACCGAGTGGATCGGCGACGCGGCGCGCCGCGACGGGCTCGTCGCGCAGTCGACGTCGTCGCCCGGCGTGTCGCAGCGCACCGGCGCGACCACCTACTACGTCGAGATCGCGCACGCGCCCGTCGCGGGCGAGCCGCCGCGAACGCTCGGGCTCCTGCCGGTGCCCGGCCGCGTGGACGTGCTCGTGTGCGCCGAGCTGGTCGAGGCGGCGCGCATGCTCGAGCGCGGATTCGCGACACCTTCGCGCACGACGGTGATCGCGTCGACGCACCGCGTCTACACGACCGCCGAGAAGTCGAGCGGCGCGGACGGCCGCGTCGACGAGGCGCGCGTGCTCGCGGCGATCCGCGCGCTCGCCCGACGCGCCGTGCTCGTCGACCTGGACGCGCTGCGCATCGCGCACGCGACGGCGATCAGCGCACCGGCCTTCGGCGCGCTGGCGGGGAGCGGGGCGGTGCCGCTGTCGCGCGCCGCGTGCGAGGCGGCGATCCGCGCGACCGGCAAGGGCGTCGACGGCAGTCTGGCGGCCTTCGACGCCGCGTACGCGATCGCGTCCGGCGACGCACGCGGCGAACCCGGCGCGAAGGATCGCGGCGGCCGCACGCCGGCGCCGATCCTTCCCGCGCGCGTCGACGAGCGCGTCCGCGAACTGCCGCCGGGCGTGTCGGCGCTCGCGCGGCTCGGCGCCGCGCGACTGGTCGACTACCAGGACGAGCGCTACGCGTCGCTCTACGTCGATCGCGTGACGCGCATCGCCCGGCTCGACGTGGACGTCGCGGCCGCGGCGGCGCGCGAGCTGGCGCGCTGGATGGGCTACGAGGACGCGATCCGCGTCGCGGCGATCAAGGCGAGGCGCGCGCGGCTCGCGCGGATACGCGAGGAGGCGTCGGCCGGCCCCGCCGACATCGTGCGCGTGCGCGAGATGTTCGCGCCGGGCGCGGACGAAATCGCCGCCGTGATGCCGGCGCCGCTCGGGAGGTGGATCGAGGGGCGCGCGCGCCGCGGCGGCCCGCGTCGCGGGGTCTCGGTCGAGACGAGCTCGTTCACCGGCGCGCTCGCGCTGCGCGGCGTCGCGGCCCTGCGACGGCTGAGGCGGCGGTCGCTCCGCTACGGCCGCGAGCAGGCGGCGATCGACGCGTGGCTCGCGGCGCTCGAGCGCACGCTCGGTGCCCCCGGCGGCCATCGCGCCGCGCTCGCCCTCGCCACGCTGCCGGCGCTGAGGCGCGGCTACGGCGAGACGCACGCGCGCGGGCTGGCGCGGTACGATGCGATCCTGGCGGCGTTCTGCGGGCGCGTCGGATCCGATGCGGAGGGCGCGGCGCTGGCGCTGGAGCGCGACCGCGACGCCGCGCTCTCGCTGCCCGACCCGGAGCCGCCCGTGCCTGCGGCCGGGCCCCAGCCGCTTCGATTCGTCCGGAAGGCCTGACGCAAGACATGGATGCGCTCGACACGCCCGATCACGACGCGGTGCTCGCCGCGATCTCGACGGTGATCGATCCCGAGGCGGGGATGAACGTCGTCGACCTCGGCCTGATCTACGACGTCGGGATCGACGCCGGCCGGGTCACGGTGACGATGACGATGACGACGCCGACCTGCCCGGTCGGCGATTACCTGAGGGATGCGGTGGGCGACGCGGTCCGCGACCGGTTCCCGTCGATCGCCGCGGTCGACGTCGAGCTCACGTTCGACCCCCCATGGACGCCGGACCGCATGAGCGACGCCGCGCGCGCGAAGTTCGGGTGGTGAACGAGGGATCCCGGAACGATTCCCGCGCGAATCGTCGGCAGCTGCCGGCGAGGCGGCCTCCTACTTCCTCTGCCGCGCCATGATCCGAAGCATCGTCGCGATCGTGATCGAGCGGAACGTCGCCTGCGCGATCTCGTCGATTTCCGAGAGGACGGTGGCGATCGCGCGGCCCGCCGACGTGCGCTCGCCCGGCTCGCGCCGCTCGGCGTCGCTCGGCGACAGCTCCTCGAAGCGGCGGATCACGTCGTGGAGCGTCAGCCGGCGTGCGTTGCCGGTGAACCGGTAGCCGCCGCCGACGCCGCGCACCGACTCGACGATGCCGGCGCGGGCGAGCTCGGAGAGCACCTTGGCGAGGTGGTGCGGCGAGACGCCGTACTTGTCCGCGATCTCGAAGGCCGCCACGTGCCGGCCCGGGGCGGCCGCGAACTCGAGCACGCTGTAGAGCGCGAGGCGCGTGTTCTTCTGCAGCTTCATGGGCCAGCGACGGCCGGCCGCGGGGGGGGCCGGCGGTGCCCGGGAAGCGGGCCGCTGGAACGCGCCTCCGGCCGGCATCGGCGCGCGTCGCCGCGCGTCACGCCTCGAGCTCCATCTCGAGCGGAATGAACGGCCCGGCCATCATCCCCTGGCTGCGGAAGAACGACAGGACGAGCGAGTTGTCGCGCGACAGGATCGTGCGGATCGTCGTGACGCCGGCGCGCCGGAACCCGGCGACGATCGCGTCGAGGAGCTTCGACCCGACGCCCGCCTGACGCGCGTCCGGGTGCACGTCGATCGCGAACACCCAGCCGCACGGGGGCGACCCGAACTCCCAGTCGCGCACTTCGCCGATGACGAAGCCGACCACCTGGCCGCCGGTCGCCGCGACGAGGAACCGGCGTCCTGCCGTCGCGACATCGCCGTAGCGCCGGAAGATTCCGCGCCAGTAGTCGCGCTTCTCGAGGCCGGTCACGCGCGCGTCGATCGCCACGACGGCGGCAAGGTCGCCGCGCCGCGCCGCGCGCACGACGACCCGCGGAGCGTCCGGCGTCCGCCCGGCGCGCGCTTTCGGCGGCCGGGCGCGGGCCGGGCGCCGGCTCGCGGCCGCCTTCCCCCGTGCCGCGCCGGTGGGGGCGGCGGATCGCCTGCGCGCGGGTGTTCCCATCGGACAGCCTCCTCCAGGGCACGCGGTCGAGCGGGAATCGCGCATCCCTTCCCGGAACAGGGCGGGCGGACGACCTCCCCGCAACGCGTTGCGCCGGTCCCCGGCTTCGCTCCTGTTGATGCGCATCAAATGAAATTCGGCATCCGGTTACCAGAATAGCTTGGAATCGGCGGGGGCTCAACCGCGCCCGGCCGCGCACGCCCAGGCGCGCGGCGGATGCGGGGCCGGCGGCCCCGCCGGCAGGAGCGCCGCCCGGACCGGGTCGCGCCGCCAACGACCGCCAGACGGAGTTCCCGATGAAGACGACGCTCGCCCCCGGACTGACCCTCACGCGCACGGTTGCCATCGATCGCGAGCGCACGATCGGCTTCATGGGCGAGGCCGCCCGCGTCTATGCGACGCCCATGCTCGTCCGCGACATCGAGGAGACCGCGCGCGACCTCCTGCTCGCGCATCTCGACCCGGGCGAGGACACCGTCGGCACGCGCGTCGAGATCGACCACCTCGCCGCGACGCTTATGGGCATGGACGTGGAGATCACGGTGAGCGTCGCGTCGCTGTCGGGCCGCGCGGTGTCGCTCGAGGTCTCGGCGCGCGACACCGTCGACCTGGTCTGCCGCGGTCGGCACAATCGGTTCGTCGTCGACGTGAAGTCGACCGAGGCGCGCCTCGCCGCGAAGGCGCAGAAGGCGGGCCTGCGGCCGGCCGCGCAGGCGAATGCCTGACCGGCCCGGCGCCGTGGCCGCCACCGCCTCCACGCGGGTCCCGACGTACTGCTACCAGTGCGTCGCGGGCCCCGACCTGCTTACGGTCAAGGTGGTCGACGGCGTCGCGACCGAGGTCGAGCCGAATTTCTGCGCCGCCGAGGTGCATCCCGGCGGCGGCAAGGTGTGCGTCAAGGCCTACGGGCTCGTGCAGAAGACGTATCACCCGAACCGCGTGCTCACGCCGATGGTGCGGACCAATCCGCGCAAGGGGCGCGACGAGGATCCCGGCTTCGTCCCGATCTCGTGGGAGGACGCGTACTCGCTGATCGCCGCGAAGCTGAACGCGATCCGCGCCGAGGGACTCGCCGACGCGTCGGGCTACCCGCGCGTCGCCGCGACGTTCGGGGGCGGCGGCACGCCGCAGTCGTACATGGGCACGTTCCCCGCGTTCCTGTCCGCATGGGGGCCGGTCGACATGGGCTTCGGGTCGGGGCAGGGCGTCAAGTGCTACCACTCGGAGCACCTGTACGGCGAGTTCTGGCATCGCGCGTTCATCGTCGCGCCGGACACGCCGCGTACCGACTACCTGATCTCCTGCGGCGCGAATGTCGAGGCGTCGGGCGGCGTGGTCGGGGTCTGGCGGCACGCGAACGCGCGCGTGCGCGGCATGAAGCGCGTGCAGGTCGAGCCGCACCTGTCGATCACCGGCGCATGCTCGGCCGAGTGGGTCCCGATCAAGCCGAAGACCGACGCCGCGTTCCTGTTCGCGCTGCTCCACGTGCTGGTGCACGAGATGCCTCGCAAGCGCCTCGACCTGCCCTTCCTCGCGAAGCGCACCGCGTCGGCCTACCTCGTCGGCCCGAACGGCTACTACCTGCGCGACCGCGCCACGTTGAAGCCGCTCGTGTGGGACGAGGCTCGCGGCGTCGCGGTCGCGCACGACACGCCCGGCGTGGTCGAGGCGCTGGAAGGCCGCCACGAGGTCGATGCGGTCGAGATCGGGCCCGACGAGGCGCTGCTCGCGCAAGGCCGGCTGCCGGGCACGACCGCCTTCACGCTGACCGCCGAGCACCTCGCGCCGTATTCGCCGGAGTGGGCGGAGGCCGTGTGCGAGGTGCCCGCGGCGCGCATCCGCAAGATCGCGCGCGAGTACCTCGACCACGCGCGCGTCGGCGAGACGATCGAGATCGAGGGCGTGACCCTGCCGTTCCGGCCGGTGGCGGTGTCGCTCGGCAAGACCGTCAACAACGGCTGGGGCGGCTACGAGTGCTGCTGGGCGCGCACGATGCTCGCCGTGCTCGTCGGCGCGCTCGAGGTTCCCGGCGGCACGATCGGCACGACCGTGCGGCTGAACCGCCCGCAGAGCGACCGGCTGAAGAGCGTGAAGGCGGGACCCGACGGGTTCATGGCGTACCCGCTCAATACGACCGACAAGGCGCGCTGGTCGCCGAAGCCGAACATCCGCAACGCGTACCGGACGATGGTGCCGCTCGCCGCCGACGGCCCGTGGAGCCAGGCGCTGGGCCCGACGCACTTCTCGTGGATGTTCCTCGACGAGACGCCGAAGGGACTGCCGCGCGTCATGCCGCCCGACGTGTGGTTCGTCTACCGGACCAATCCCGCGATCTCGTTCTGGGACACGGCGGAAGTGCAGAAGCGGATGGCGCGCTTCCCGTTCGTGGTCGCCTTCGCGTTCACGCGCGACGAGACCAACCACTTCGCCGACGTGCTCCTGCCCGACGCGACCGACCTCGAGAGCCTGCAGCTGATCCGCATCGGCGGCACGAAGTTCGTCGAGCAGTTCTGGGACCACCAGGGCTTCGCGCTGCGCCAGCCGGCGGTGGCGACGCAGGGCGACGCGCGCGACTTCACCGACATCGCGAGCGAGCTGGCCGACCGGTGCGGCCTCACGCGCGAGTACGTGACGGCGATCAACCGCGGTGTCGCGGGGGTGCCGCTCAAGTCGGCCGCCTGGAACGTCGAGCTCGACGCCGGGCGGCGGCAATCGCGCGAGGAGATCTGGGACGCGGTGTGCAAGGCCGCCAGCGCCGAGGTCACCGACGGACGCGAGATGCACGGCCTCGACTGGTGGAAGGAGAAGGGATTCCTCACCCGGCCGTATCCGCAGCTCGATTGGTACCTGCTGCCGACGCTCGTCGAGCACGGGCTGCGCTTCGAGCTGCCGTACCAGGAACGGCTGAAGCGCGTGGGCGCGGAGCTCGGCGCCAGGCTGCACGAGCACGACATGCACTGGTGGGACAGGCAGCTCGAGGAGTACCAGGCGCTGCCGGCATGGAAGGACTTCCCGGGCGTGTGGGAGGCGGCGCTCCGGGAGCAGGGCGGCGAACCGGAGGCGTTCCCGTTCTGGCTGCTCACGGCGCGAAGCATGCAGTACGCGTGGGGCGGCAACGTCGGGATGCAGCTCATCAAGGAGGTCGCCGACAACATCGCCGGCCATCGCGGCGTCATCGTCAACGGAGCGACGGCGAGGCGGCTCGGCATCGCCGACGGCGACGAGATCGAGATCGCGACGCCGCACCGCTCGACGCGAGGCCTCGCGGTCGTGCGCGAGGGCATCCGGCCCGACACGCTGCTCGCGATCGGCCAGTTCGACCACTGGGCGACGCCGTACGCCAAGGACTTCGGCCTCGCGAGCCTCAACTCGCTGGCGACGATGTCGCTCGCGCTCACCGACGCGACCGGATCGGGCGCCGACGTCGTGCGCGTGTCGCTGCGCCGCGCCGGCGGCGCGCGCAGGGGGCCGCGATGACGCGCTGGGCGATGATCGCGGACCTGCGCCGCTGCGTCGGCTGCCAGACCTGCACCGCGGCGTGCAAGCACGCGAACGCGACGCCGCCGGGCGTGCAGTGGCGGCGCGTGCTCGACGTCGAGGTCGGCGACTACCCGGACGTGAAGCGCGCGTTCGTGCCGGTCGGCTGCCAGCACTGCGACGACCCGCCGTGCATGCACGTCTGCCCGACGACGGCGACGCGCAAGCGCGCCGACGGCATCGTCACGATCGACTACGACCTGTGCATCGGCTGCGCGTACTGCGCCGTCGCCTGCCCCTACCAGGCGCGCTACAAGACGGAACGCGCGACCTTCGCCTACGGCGCGCCCGCCGCGCACGAGACGAAACGGCACGATCCGGACCGCATCGCCGTCGCCACCAAGTGCACGTTCTGCGTCGAGCGCATCGACGCGGGGCTCGCCGCCGGCATGACGCCGGGCGTCGACCCGGAGGCCACGCCCGCGTGCGTCAACGCGTGCATCGCGCAGGCGCTCACGTTCGGCGACCTCGACGACCCGGCGAGCAACGTCTCGACCCTGCTCGAGGGCAACCGCCACTTCAGGATGCACTCGGAGCTCGGTACCGGGCCGGGGTTCTACTACCTGTGGGACGGCGCCGGGCCGGACGGCGGCGTGCCGGCGCTGCGGAAGCTCGTCGAGCAGGCGATGGAACTGGCATGAGCTACGGACCGGCACCCTGGGTGCAGCGCCACTGGGACCTGCGCGCCGCGGCGAACTTCGTGTTCGGCGGCATCGGCTCGGGCGTGATCGTGTTCGCGTCGCTCGCCGGCGCGCGCGGCACGCCCGCCGCGCTCGCGCTCGTCGCCGGACTCGCGCTGGTCGGCGCCGGACTGTTCTCGGTGTGGCTCGAGATCGGCCGGCCGTTCCGCGCGATCAGGGTCTTCACGAACCCGCGCACGTCGTGGATGAGCCGCGAGGCCTACGTCGCGATCGCGCTGGCCGCGATGGCGCTCGTCGCGGCATGGATGCACCGCGCCGAAGCGCCGGCGGCGACGGTGGCCGGCGCGCTCGCGGCGCTCGTCGCGCTGGCGTTCGTCTATTGCCAGGGCCGCATGCTGAACGCCGCGAAGGGCATTCCCGCGTGGCGCTCGCCCGCGACGGCCGGGCTCATCGTGACGACGTCGCTCGCCGAAGGCGCGGGCGCATGGTGGCTCGTGGCCGCGGCGCACGCGCAGGGGACGCGCGGCGCACTCGCGCTGCTCGGCGTGCTGCTCGTCGCGCGGCTGCTCGCCTGGCTCGCCTACCGCAGGACGATCGCCGGGGCGCCGCGCGCCGCCGCCGCGCTCGCGCCCGCGGGGTGGGCGCTCGCCGTCGCGGGGACCCTCGCACCGTTGGTGTTGCTCGCCGTCGCCGCGACGATGAGCGTCGAGGCGTGGGTGCTCGGGTTGTCGGCCGCCGCCGGCGCGCTCGCGCTCGCGGGGGGCGCGTGGTTCAAGATCGCGCTCATCCTGCGCGGCGCGTACAACCAGGGTTTCGCGGTCCCGCACATGCCGGTC
The DNA here is from genome assembly GCA_905339295.1 of Burkholderiales bacterium. Lineage (GTDB taxonomy): Bacteria > Pseudomonadota > Gammaproteobacteria > Burkholderiales > Casimicrobiaceae > VBCG01. The sequence goes on along the minus strand of CAJPFI010000031.1, from coordinate 69,419 downwards.
CGGGGCGCGCGGACCTGACGCGCACGGCGACGGCGCAGGTGTCCCGCCGGGGAGGCAGACTGCGCCACAGCATGGCAGGGAAGTCGGTGCGGCACGAAAAGGCGGCGAACGTGGGGCAGGACGAAAAGCCGCGCGCAGCACGGCCCGGGAGATCCCGCAGGGGCGGCGAGGGGGCCACGCGCCATTTCCCGTCCGCCCTTGTGCAGGGGACTTCCGGGGCGCGACACTAGCAGGAGGAGGACGAGGATGGGAGCGACAACGACGGCGGAAGCGGACGTGATGGCGCGTGCCCGCGCCTCCGGCGCGCGCGACGCGGCGATCGAGACGATGCCACGCGAGCGGCTGCGCGCGCTGCAGCTCGAGCGCCTGCGCGCGACCGTGGCCAACGCGTGGAGCAACGTGCCGCTGCATCGTGAGCGGATGCGCTCGGCGGGCGTGACGATCGACGACATCGCCACGCTCGACGACGTCGTGCGGCTCCCGTTCACGGTCAAGACCGACCTGCGCGACGCCTACCCGTTCGGCCTGTTCGCCAGGCCGGTGGGCGAGCTCGCGCGCTTGCACGCGTCGTCGGGGACGACCGGCAAGCCGACGGTGGTCGGCTACACCGCGCGCGACCTCGACAACTGGGCGGGACTGATGGCGCGCTCGCTCGCGTGCGCCGGGGCGCGGCCCGGCGACGTCGTCCACAACGCCTACGGCTACGGGCTGTTCACCGGCGGCCTGGGCGCGCACTACGGCGCGGAGAAGCTCGGCGCGGTGGTGGTGCCGATGTCGGGCGGCTCGACCGAGCGCCAGATCGCGCTGATCGTCGACTTCGGCGCGCGCGTGCTGTGCGCGACGCCGTCCTACGCGCTCGCGATCGCCGAGATGGCGGAGGCCCAGGGCGTGGACCTGCGCCGTCAGGGACGGTTGCAGGTCGGGCTGTTCGGCGCGGAGCCGTGGAGCGAGGCGCTGCGGCGCGAGATCGAGGCGCGGCTGGGGCTCAAGGCGATCGACATCTACGGGCTTTCCGAGATCATGGGGCCCGGCGTGGCGTGCGAGTGCCCCGAGCAGGCCGGGCTGCACGGATGGGAGGATCATTTCCTGTTCGAGGTGATCGACCCGGAGACCGGGACGCCGCTGGCCGACGGCGAGGCGGGCGAGCTCGTGATCACGACCCTCACGAAGGAAGCGCTGCCGATGCTGCGCTACCGGACGCGCGACATCACGCGCATGACGGGCGAGCCGTGCGGCTGCGGTCGCACGCACCGGCGCATCCTGCGCGTGACCGGGCGCAACGACGACATGCTGATCATCCGCGGCGTCAACGTCTACCCGTCGCAGATCGAGGCGGTGCTGGTCGGGTTGCCGGGCATCGCGCCGCACTACCAGCTCGTCGTCGAGCGGCGCGGAAGCCTCGACCACGTCTCCATCGAGGTCGAGGCGGCGCCGGAGGCGGCGGCGTCCTCGTACCCGGAGCTCGCGCGTCGCGTGGCGCACCACGTGAAGTCGCTCGTCGGCATCACGACCGACGTGACGATGAAGGCGCCGGGCGAGATCCCCCGCTCGCAGGGCAAGGCGGTGCGCGTTCGCGACCTGCGGCCGAAGGCGCATTGAGGCCATGGGCAAGCGCCTCGTCTCGCTCGTCGTCAACGGCAGGCTCCGCGAGGAGGCGGTCGGCGACGCGACGCTGCTCCTCGACTTCCTGCGCGAGCAGCTCGGCCTGACCGGCACGAAGCGCGGTTGCGACGGCGGCGAGTGCGGCGCGTGCACGGTGCTCGTCGACGACGCGCCGCGGCTCGCTTGCCTGACGCTCGTCGCGCGCTGCGAGGGCGCCCGCGTGGAGACGATCGAGTCGCAGTCCGCGGGCGGGCGCATGAGCGCGCTGCAGGCCGCGTTCCACGAGAAGCTCGGCACGCAATGCGGCTTCTGCACGCCGGGGATGATCATGGCGGCCGAGGCGCTGCTGCGCGGGGACCCGGCCCCCGACGAGGTCGCGATCCGCGAGGCGCTCGGCGGCAACCTGTGCCGCTGCACCGGCTACGTGAAGATCATCGAGGCGGTGCAGGCGGCCGCCGGAGTCGGAACGCCCGGGGATGCGCCCCGCCGGGCCGACGCGACGCAGGCCACGCGATGAGCTTGCCGGACAGGCGCGATCCGCCTCCGGCTGCGGTGGGAGTGCGCCAGCCGCTCGTCGACGGCGTCGACAAGGTGACCGGTGCGGCGCGCTACACGGCCGACCTCGCGCCGCGCGACGCGCTCGTCGGCGCGATCCTTCGCAGTCCCGTCGCGCACGCGACGATCCGCGGCATCGACACCTCGCGCGCGCGCGCGATGCCCGGCGTGCGCGCGGTCGTGACCGGCGAGGATTGCGCCGTCGCGTACGGCGTGATCCCGATCGCGCAGAACGAGTTTCCGCTCGCGCGCGGTCGCGTGCGCTACCGCGGCGAGCCGGTGGCCGCGGTCGCCGCCGACGATCCGGCGACCGCCCGGGCGGCGCTCGAGGCGATCGAGCTCGACCTCGAGCCGTTGCCCGCGGTCTTCGACGCGGCCGCCGCGCGCGCCGAGGGCTCCGTGCTGCTGCACGACGACAAGCCGGGCAACGTGGAGCGTGCGGTCGAGCAGACGTTCGGCGACGTCGACGGCGGCTTCGCGTCGGCCGACCTGGTGCGCGAGCAGTCGTTCCATTACGCCGAGGTCCACCAGGCGATGATGGAGCCCAACGCGGCGCTGGCCGCATGGGACGCCGAGCGCGGGAGGCTCACGCTGCACTCGGTGACGCAGGTGCCGTACTACGTGCATCTCGCGCTCGCCCGCTGCCTGCGGCTCGACGAGTCGGCGATCCGCGTGATCAAGCCGTTCGTCGGCGGCGGCTTCGGGCACCGGACCGAGACGCTCAATTTCGAGATCGTCGCGGCGCTGCTCGCGCGCGCGGCTGGCGGCACCGTACGCCTCGAGCTCACGCGCGAGGAGACCTTCCTCACGCACCGCGGCCGCCCCGAGACCGACGTGCGGCTGAAGATCGGCCTCGCGAAGTCGGGCGCGATCACCGCGGTCGAGGCCGAGGTCGTGCAGCGCGGCGGCGCCTACGCGGGCTACGGGCTGGTCACGATCCTCTACGCGGGCGCGCTGATCCACGCGCTCTACCGCGTGCCCGCGTCGCGCTACAAGGGATTCCGGGTGTACGCGAACACGCCGCCCAACGGCGCGATGCGCGGCCACGGATCGGTCGACGTGCGCCACGCGTTCGAGTCGCTGCTCGACGCGATGGCCGCGGAGCTCGGGCTGGACCCGTTCGCGGTGCGCCGCGCGAACCTGATCGAGGCGCCGCACCGCACGATCAACGACCTGCAGGTCAACTCGTGCGGCCTCGCGCAGTGCCTCGACATCGTCGAGCGCCGCTCGCGGTGGCGCGAGCGCCGGGGGCGGCTGCCGCGCGGCCACGGCCTCGGCATGGCGTGCTCCCATTACGTGTCGGGCTCGGCCAAGCCGGTGCACTGGACCGGCGAGCCGCACGCGGTCGTCAACCTCAAGCTCGACTTCGACGGCGGGATCACCGTGCTGACCGGCGCCTCGGACATCGGGCAGGGCAGCTCGACGCTGCTCGCGCAGGCGGCGGCCGAGGTGCTGCGGCTGCCGATGTCCCGCTTCACCGTGTTCGCGAACGACAGTGCCGTGACGCCGAAGGACAACGGCTCGTACAGCTCGCGCGTGTCGTTCATGGTCGGCAACGCGGCGATCCGCGCGGCCGACGAACTCAAGCGCGTGCTCGTCGCGGCGGCGGCAAGGCGGCTCGAGGTTCATCCCGACGATGTCGAGTGGGAGGGCGAGCGCTGCCGCGTCGCCGGCACGGACCGCGAGCTCGCCTACAAGGAAGTCGTCACCGAGGCGTTGAGGGACACCGGCACGATCACGGCCAAGGGCGCGTGGTCGACGCCGCCGGAGACGCAGGGCGGCAGGTTCCGCGGCGCCGCCGTCGGCTCGTCGGCGGGCTTCTCGTACGCCGCGCTCGTCGCCGAGGTCGAGGTCGACGAGGACACCGGGATGGTGCGCGTCGTCGGGGTATGGGTCGCGCACGACTGCGGGCGCGCGATCAACCCGCTCTCGGTCGAGGGCCAGGTGCAGGGGTCGGTGTGGATGGGGATGGGACAGGCGCTGTCCGAGGAGACGCAATACCTCGACGGCCTTCACGCGCGCGCGAACCTTCTCGACTACCGGGTGCCGACGATCGTCGAGTCGCCGCCGATCGATACGTCGATCGTCGAGGCGCCGGACCCGAACGGCCCGTTCGGAGCGAAGGAGGCTGGCGAGGGATCGCTCTCGGCGTTCCTGCCGGCGCTCACCAACGCGATCGCGGACGCGATCGGACTGCGGCTCGACGCGCTGCCCGCGTCGCCCGATCGCGTGCTGGAGGCGATCGTCGCGCGCCGCCGCGCCGAGCGCCTGCGGCGCGCCGCGAAGCCCGTGCCGCAGGGCGCGGACTGACATGGAACGGCTGCCCGCGTTCGAGCTGCGCCGCGCGTCCTCGCTCGCGGAGGCGATCGGCTGGCTCGCCGGGACGCCGGGCGCCCGCGCGATCGCCGGCGGCACCGACCTCGTGCCCAACCTGCGCGACGGCCTGGGATCGCCTCCGGTGCTGGTCGACCTCTCGGGCATCGCCGGCCTCGACGCGCTCGTCGCAGGCGACGACGGCGTGCGCATCGGCGCGAACGTGACGCTCGCGCGCCTCGCGTCGGACGCTGCGCTCGCGCAGGCGCTGCCCGCGGTCGTGCAGGCCGCGGCGTCGATCGCGGCCCCGGGGCACCGCAGCGTCGCGACCGTCGGCGGAAACCTGTGCGTCGACACGCGCTGCGTCTACTACAACCAGAGCGAGTGGTGGCGCCGCTCGAACGACTATTGTCTCAAGCACGGCGGCGACACCTGCCATGTCGCGCCGCACGGGGAGCGCTGCCACGCGGCCTACGCGGGCGACCTCGCGCCGGCGCTGATCGTGTGCGGTGCGCGGGTCGAGATCGCCGGTCCGGACGGGACGCGCGGCATCGCGATCGAGGACCTCTACCGCGACGACGGGCGCGCGCACCTCGCGCTCGGGCCGGGCGAGCTCGTGGCGGGCGTCGTCGTGCCCGTGCAGCCGCCCCGCGCGCGCAGCGCCTACCGCAAGGCGCGCGCGCGCGGCGCGATCGACTTTCCGCTCGCGGGCGTGGCCGTGCGGCTGTCGGCCGACGCGGGCCGCGTCGCGTCGCTCGCCGTCGGGCTGACCGGCACCAACTCGCGTCCGTTGCGGCTCGCCGGAACCGACGCGTGGTCGGGCCGCGCGATCGACGAGGCGTTGCTGGCGGATCTCGGCAAGGCGGTGCAGAAGCAGGTCTCGCCGATGCGAACGACGCTGACGCAGGCGAACTGGCGTCGTCAGGTCGCCGCCGTGGCCGCGCAGCGGCTGGTGCGCGAGCTCGCGGAGGCGATCGCATGAACGCCACCGATCCGTTCGCGCGCCGCTTCGACGCGGCGGACGGCACGCACCTGGACGTGCGCGGCCTGAAGCCGCCCGAGCCGATGGTGGCGATCCTGTCGCTGATCGACGGCGGGCCGGCGCTGTCGGCGTTCATCGTGCATCTCGAACGCGATCCGGTGTTCCTGTACCCCGAACTGGCCGAGCGCGGCTGGACGGCGACGCGGATCGACGGCGACCCCGGCGAGGTGCGGCTGAAGGTCGAGCGGACGCGGTGAGCGCCGTGGCGGCGACCTTCCTCGCCGGAGCGGGGAGCCGGCTCCTTCCGGCCTCGATCCCGTTCCGGTTCTTCGGCGCGGCCGTGGTCTTCCACGTCATCGCATGGCTCGCCGCGATGGCCGGCGCGGACGGGCTGCCCGCGTTCGCGGGGGGGCTCGGATGGCCGCTCGCGTCGCTGCATGCAGTCACGCTCGGCGTGCTCGCGATGACCGCGATCGGCGCGAGCCTGCAGCTCTTTCCCGTCGCGACGCGGCGGCCGATCGTGCACGCCGGGCTGGCGGCCGGGGTCTTCTGGGGCTACGTCCCCGGCGTCGCGCTGGTCGTGGCAGGCATGGGGATCCCGTCCCCGACGCTGCTCGGCGCGGGCGCGATCGCGGTAGCGTGCGCGCTCGTCGTGTTCGTCGTGCTGTTCGCGCTCAACCTGTCGGGCGCCAGGGGCATGCCGCTGGTCGTGGCGCACGGCACGGTCGCGGCGATCTCGCTCGCCGCGACGCTCGCCACCGCGCTCGCCGTCGTCGCCGCGTACACGATCGGCACGCCGGTCGACCGCGCGACGATGGTCGAGCTGCACCTCGCGCTCGCCGGCTACGGCTTCATGGGCATGCTCGCGCTCGGCCTGTCGTACGTGCTGGTGCCGATGTTCGCGCTGTCCGGCAGCCCGCCCGCGCACCGCGGCTGGGCGTCGTTCGCGCTCGGCTGCGCGGCGCTCGTGCTGGCGGCGGGCGCAGCGGCGGGGATCCTGCCCGGCGTGCTCGGCGTCGCGGCCGCCGGCTTCGGCGCGGTCGCGGCGATCCTGCACGTGCAGCTGATGCGCGACGCCACGGCGCAGGGGCTGCGCCGCGAGCTGGGGATCGGGTTCCGGCTCGTGCGCATCGCGTGGGGCGCGCTGATCGGGAGCCTCGCGCTGGCGCTCGCGATCGCGCTCGGGCTGCCGGCGCCCCGGCTTCCCACGTTGTTCGGCGCCACGCTCGTCGCCGGCTGGCTCCTGACCTTCGTGCTGGGTATCATGCAGCGCATCGTCCCGTTCCTCGCGTCGATGCACGCGGCGCGCGGCAGGCGCCGACCGCCCACGCCCTCGTCGCTCACCGCCGAGCGGCCGCTCGTGCTGCACTTCCGGCTGCACGTCGCCGCGCTCGCGCTCCTCGCCGCCGCCATCGCCGCGGACAGCGGCGCGCTGGCGCTGGCGGCGGGCGCGGCGGGCGCGGTCGCCTACGCGACGTTCTTCGCGATCGTGGTGCGGCGCATGGCGGCATCGCCGCTTGATGCCGGTCAATGACCGCCGTCGGCAATACCGGTAAACAAGTACCATAATACCGAATTAGGCGCGACCCACCCCCGCTCCCGATGGACTACCGACGCCAGACCCCCCAGGCCCTCGACGCCGAGCACCGCGCGGCGCTGGCCCTGTACGGCAAGCTCGAGCAGGCGCTCGTCGCCCGCGATCGCGAGGCGCTCGCTCGGCTCGCGAAGCCGCTCGCCCGCCATCTGCAGGCCGAGGTCGTGCATCACTTCGACTTCGAGGAGCGCGAGCTGTTCCCGCGCCTCGCCGAGGCGGGGGAGGGCGACATCGCCGAGCTCCTGCTGGAGGAGCATGCCGCGATCCGCGAGGTCGCCGCCGCGCTGCTCCCGCTCGCGGAGGCCGGGATGGACGCGCTCGACACCGAGCAGTCCGTCGAATTCCGCCGGCACGCGCTCGAACTGGTCGAGCGCCAGGTCGCCCACATCCAGAAGGAGTCGATGGCGCTGCTGCCGATGCTGGACGACCTCCTCGACGACGACACCGACCGCGAGCTGTCGTTCGCCTACACTTCCGCCTGACCCGGGCATCACGCCTCCGGAGGCCTTCATGGAAACGATCGCACCGATCCACGCCGCGGATGCGCGTCCCCTCGCGCGCCACGATCTCGATCCCGTGGTGGCCATCGACGCGCGCCTGGAAGGGCGCACGCGGCGCGCCTACTTCGAGCGCCGCCTGGCCTCGGCGCTGCGCGAACCGGACCTGCACCTGCAGTTCGCGATCGACGACGGCGAGGGCCTCGCGGGCTACATCCTCGGGCGCGTGATGGAGGGCGAGTTCGGGCGCGCGGCGCCCGGCGTGCGCCTCGAGACCATCGGCGTGCGGCCCGACGCGAAGGGGCGCAACGTCGGCGGGCGCCTGCTCGACGCGCTCGCGGCCGAGGCGGGGCGGCGCGGGGTCGTCGAGCTGCGGACCGCGGCGCGCTGGAACGACCACGCGATGCTGCGCTGGCTCGACGAGCACGGCTTCGTGATCGCGCCGAACCACGTCGTGGACCGCGTGATCGACGCGACCGCGATCGAGGCGCCGGTGGACGGGCCGGTGACGGTCCGGGAAGGCCACGGGCCGGGGCACGAGATCGACTACGGCGCGCCGGAGGGCAACGACTACGAGCGCCTCGCGCGCGACACCTGCGACGTGCGCGCGATGTCGCCCGCGGATCTCCCCGAGATCGCGCGCATCGACCGGGCGATCACGCGGCGCGACCGGTCGGGCTACATCCGGCACAAGCTGGACGAGGCGATGGACGAGAGCGGCGTGCGCGTCTCGATGACGGCGCGGCGCGACGGCGCGATCGTCGGCTACGCGATGGCGCGCGCCGACCTGGGCGACTTCGGGCGCACCGATCCCACGGCCATCCTCGACACGATCGGCGTGGACCCGGACTACGCGCACCAGGGCATCGGGCACGCGATGCTCTCGCAGCTGTTCCTCAACCTCGCGGCGCTCCGCATCGAGCGCGTCGAGACCGTCGTGGCGCCGCGCGACCTGGCGCTGCTCGGCTTCCTCTACGATGCCGGATTCGCCCCGTCGCAGCGACTTCCCTTCATGCGCTCGATCGCCGTTTGACGCGAAGGCGCAGGTGCGCACCGCCGTCGCCGCCGACGGGGAGCCACCGACGATGACCGACGTCCCGCCGCGCGCGCGCGTTCCGATCCTCGCGCTCGGATTCCTCGCGCTCGTGCTCGGCGTGTTCGCGGGGCTGGCGCGGCTGGGGCTCGCGGTGGACGATCGCGCGGCGGTCCTCGCCGCCTACCACGGCCCGCTGATGATCGCCGGATTCTTCGGCGTCGTGATCTCGCTCGAGCGCGCGGTCGCCGCCGCGAGGATCTGGGCCTATTCGGCGCCGCTCGCGTGCGGACTCGCGGCGGTCGCGCTCTTCGCCGGCGAGCCCGCGGTCGCCGCCGCGCTCGCCACCTTCGGCGCCGCGGTGCTCGCCTACGCGTCGCTGCGTTTCGTCGCGATGCAGCCGGAGCTGCACACGGCGACAATCGCCGCCGGGGCGGTCGCGCTCGTCGCCGGCAACCTCGTCTGGTACGCGAGCGGGAACCCGGCGGCCGCGGTGCCCGCGTGGGCCGCGTTCCTCGTGCTCACGATCGCCGGTGAGCGGCTCGAGCTTACGCGCTTCCTGCCGCGCTCGACGCCCGCGCGCAACGCGTTCGTGGCCATCGCGCTGGCGATCGCCGCCGGGTCGGTGCTTGCCGCCGATCCGCGCGGCGCGCGGGCCTTCGGCGCGGCGATGCTCGCGCTCGCGGCGTGGCTCGCGGTCAACGACCTTGCGCGGCGAACGGTGCGCGACACCGGGCTGACGCGCTACACCGCGGTGTGCCTGCTCTCCGGCTACGTGTGGCTCGCGGTCGCCGGCGCGACGATCGCCGCCGCGGGCCTCGTGCCGGGAACGGCAAGCTACGACGCGGCATTGCACGCGCTGTTCGTCGGCTTCGTGTTCGCGATGGTGTTCGGGCACGCGCCGATCATCTTTCCGGCGGTGCTGCGCGTGAAGGTGCCGTACGGGCCTTCGTTCTACCTGCCGCTCGCGCTCCTGCACGCGAGCGTCGCGATCCGGCTCGCCGGCGACGCGACCGGCTTCTGGCCGGTCCTGCAGGCCGGCGGGATCGCGAATGCGGTCGCGCTGGGCGCGTTCATCGCCACGGCCGTCGCGTCGGTCATGCGCGGCCGGCGCACGCCGCCCGCCGCGCCGCCACCGCGGGTCCGGACCTGACGATGGCGAGAGGGCGGGCATGGTCGACCTGAAGACCCGTGGCGCGTGGCCGCTGCTTCTCGGGTCCGTCGTCGCGGTCGCGTTCGGGCTCCTGACCCTCCGCGCGGGCGGCGCCGTGCTGTTCGGCGACGGCGAGGCGCGCCGCGCCGCCGGCGATTACGTCGCCTTCGTGCTGTGGTTCAACTTCCTCGCGGGCTTCGCGTACGTCGCGTCGGGCAGCGGCCTGTGGGCGCGCCGGCGCTGGGCCGCGTGGATCGCGGTCGGGATCGCGGGTGCGACGATCGTCGTGTTCGCGCTGTTCGGTCTCCTCGTCGCCGCCGGCGGCGCGTACGAGGCGCGCACCGTGGCGGCGATGGCGCTCCGCAGCACGGTCTGGCTCGCGATCGCGGCGCTCGCGTGGCGCTTCATCCTGCGTCGCTGACGCGCTGCCGCCGGAGCGCGACCATCGGGGGCATGGGCGAGCGCACGCAGACCCGCGGCGAGGAGATCGCCAACAGCGTCAGCCACGGCGCCGCGCTGGTGGCCTCCGTGGCGGCGCTGCCGATCCTGGTCCTGACCGCGGCGTACCGCGGCACGGCGGTGGACGTCGCGGCCGCCAGCGTGTTCGGCGCGACGATGGTGCTGGTGTACGCCGCGTCGATGCTCTACCACGCGGTTCCGCAGCCGCGCGCGAAGCGCCTGCTGCGCAGGCTCGACCACGGCGCGATCTACCTGCTGATCGCCGGCACGTACACGCCCTTCACGCTGGGCGTGCTGGGCGGACCCTGGGGCTGGGCGCTGTTCGGCCTCGTCTGGACGCTCGCGGCCGTCGGCGTCACGCTGAAGGCGTTCGACTGGATGTCGCATCCGGTGGCCTCCGCCGGCCTCTACCTCGCGATGGGCTGGTCGGTGCTGCTCGCGCTCGGTCCGCTCGTCGAGCGGGTCGCGACCGGCGGGCTCGTGCTGCTCGCTGCCGGGGGACTGGCCTACACGGCGGGCGTGGCGTTCTTCGCGCTCGACTCGCGGATGCGCTACGGCCATTTCGTGTGGCACCTGTTCGTCGTGGCGGGCACCGCCTGCCACTTCTTCGCGGTGCTCGGCCACGCGATCTGAGCCGCGCCGGGCGACGCTCGACGCGGCGTCGGGCCGACGCCCGACCCGCCGCGTCAGCCGTGGAGCGACTCGTACTTCGCCATCAGGTCGTCGGGCGACTCGACGAAGTCCGGATGCTGCACGATGCAGTCGGCCGGGCAGACGAGCTTGCACTGGGGCTCGTCCTCGGCGCCGACGCACTCGGTGCATTTCATCGGGTCGATCACGTAGATCGGATCGCCGACGCTGATCGCCTCGTTCGGACACACCGGCTTGCAGGCATCGCAGGAGGTGCAGTTCTCGTTGATCAAGAGGGCCATCGTGGTCTCCCGTCCGGCCGCCTCACGCGGCGGCCTTCTGCTGAAGTTCCTGGAGCTTCGCGTGCCGGAACGCGCCCCACAGCGCGGCGCCGACCGCGCCCGCGTAGATCGAGTCCGGGTGGTTCACCGCCGTGACGGTCACCTTCTCGTTCACCATCTCCTCCTGGATCGCCGCGAGCAGTCCGGTGTCGAGCGCGAGGCCGCCGGTCAGCAGCGCCGTGCCTTCCTTGACGCCCGTGACCTTCAGCAGCTTGACGATGCGCGACGCCATCGACAGGTGGATGCCCTTGAGGATGTCCGTCGTGGCGATCCCGCGCGACACCATGTTGATGACGTCGGTCTCGGCGAGCACCGCGCAGATCGAGCTGACCTTCTCGGGATTCGTCGAGCTCTGCGACAGCGGCCCGATCTCCTCGACCGCGACGCCGAGGTAGCGCGCGATGTTCTCGAGGAACTGGCCCGAGCCCGACGCGCACTGGCTCGTCATCTTGTACGACAGGACCTTCCCGCGCTCGTCGACGTAGATCGCCCGGCCGTTGAGCGCGCCGATGTCGACGACGGCGCGCGCGTCCGGGTTCAGGAACACGCCGCCGCGCGCATGCGTCGTCATCGAGTAGAAGTGGCCGGTGGCGAACTTCACGTTCTCGCCTTCGCCGGTCGTGGCGACGTAGTCGATGTCGCCGGGCGCGAGGCCGGCGTCGGCGAGCACGCCGTCGCGGCCTTCCTGCGCGAGCGTCATCGGGTCGCGGCGGCGGATGCGCTCGCAGCGCTTCGCGAGCCACTCGGGCTTCCCGCCGGTCGTGCGGAACAGGACGGACTTGACCGCGCCCGAGCCGATGTCGATGCCGATCGTGGTGGTGGGGGTCATTCGCAGGTCTCCTTCGCTCCCGGGGTCGGGGCCCCTAGCGCGCTTCGACGGTCCGGCCTTCCTCGACCACCGCGCGCCAGGCGAACGTCGCGCCGCCGAGGGCGCCGGTGTAGATCGAGTCGGGGTTGATGTTGAGCGTCAGGTCGCCGTAGTTCTCCTGCACGAGGGACCTCAGCGCCTTGACCGCCGCCTCGTTCTTCGCGACGCCGCCGGTGAACGTGAACTCGTTGCGGATGCCGCCGGAGCGGGCCAGGATCGACATCGCGCGCAGGATGATCGCGCGGTGCAGCCCCGCCATGATGTCCTCGCGCTTGTCGCCGAGCGACAGGCGGTCGCGAAGCTCGGCGCCCGCGAACACCGTGCAGGTCGAGTTGATGCGAATCGTCTTGGTCGACTTCATCGCCATGGGCCCCAGCTCGTGCAGCCCCATGTTCATCTCGTCGGCGATGTAGCCGAGGTAGCGGCCGCAGCCCGCCGCGCAGCGGTCGTTCATCTGGAAGCTCTCGACGATGCCGTGCGGATCGACCTGGATCGCCTTGGTGTCCTGGCCGCCGATGTCGAGGACGGTGGCGGTTCCCGGGTACATCATGTGCGCGCCCAGGCCGTGGCACAGGATCTCGGAGCGGATGTGCTCCTTGGAGAACGGCAGCCGCGCGCGGCCGTAGCCGGTGCCCACGACGTACGTCTCCTCCATCTCCATGTCGAGGATGCCCTTGATCGGCGCCTCGACCCGGCCGCGCCGGCCGGCCATGCCCGGCAACGCGACGAACGCGCGCTCGAGCGCGCTCATCAGGTGCCGCCTGATCGAGTCGCCGTAGACGCGGTTCTCGACCTCGATGATCGAGCGGTCGAACACGTTGAGAAGGAAGTCGTACCGGATCCCGGACTCCTTGGCGACCGCCTCGCCGGTCGCGAGGTACTGGCTGCCGGCGATGTCGCGGAAGAAGTCGCTCTTCCGCTTCGCGCCCGGCGCGAACAGCGCGGCCGCCTCGCCCGACAGCCGCCGGAACACCTCGGTCAGCGCCACGCTCACGTCGCGGGTCGCGTCGCCGAACTTGGCGTTCTCGAGGTTGCGCTGGCAGGTCGCCTCGAGGTCCGCGAGCTGCTCGAGGTACTGCTCGAGCCGGAAGTCGCGTTCGAGCTGGCCGAGGAACACGTCGAGGTCGCCCTCGAGCGCGCCGGTCGAGCCGAGCGCCTGCCGGAACAGGTGGAAGCGCCCGTTGACCAGCGCCTCCTGCTTCGCGATCGCCGCGGCGGTGTCGTAGTTCGACCGCGAGTTCGTGATCCCGCGGCCCAGGACGTTCTGGTTCTCGTCGATGACGACCGCCTTGGTCGTCGTCGAGCCGAGGTCGATGCCGATGAAGCAGCGCATGGGTTCCTCTTCAGTCTCGGCCGCCTCTCCCGCGCGCGGGAGAGGGCCGGGGTGGGCGCGTGGTCCGTGCCGTCATGCCGCCTCAGTGCGCAGCGGTCGAGACGCGCTTCTGCTTGATCATCTGGAAGTAGCTCTCGAGCCGGTTCTTCACGTTCGCCGCCGAGAAGTAGCGCGGGTCGACCAGGTCGGTCTCGATGAACGCCGCCGGCTTCCCGGTGCGCTTCTCGACCTCGCGAAGGATCAGGAGCTGTCCGGCCGAGAAGCTGTTGCAGCTCTTGATCGAGTTGATCAGCAGGCCGTCCGCCTGGTACTCGTCGATGTACTTGCAGATCATGTCGATCCGCGACGGCAGGTTGAGATTCGTGTAGCAGCCGAGGCAGTACTCGGCGAGCGACTCGAGCGGCCGGTCGGGATCGTGGCGGAAGCCGAAGTCGTAGAGCCCGCCGACCTTCGCGTAGGTCGACGACACGACGACCGCCCCCTCGTCGTAGAACATCTTCCAGAAGTCCCGGAAGCTGGTCCAGTTCGGCGGACCCTCGACGATCAGCCGGTACTTCTCCTCGCCCATCTCGCCTTCGGGCGTCACCGGTCCCTTGCCGTCGCGCACGCGCTGCTCGATCTCGCGGCGCAGCACGTCGTAGTAGAGCGTCGCCTCCGGCGTGCCGCGGAAGGCGGTGAAGATCGGCCCGATGTAGTAGACGGCGCCGAAGTAGCCGTCGATCGGCGAGGGCCGGTTCTTCGCCGACTGCAGCACCCTGACGAGGTCCTCCTCGGCCTTCGCCGATTCCTTCATGTACTGGCGCAGCCGGTCGATGTCGAACTTGACGCCCGACACGCGCTCCAGCGTCGGGATCACCGTCTCCTTGAGCTGCTTGACGACGTACTCGCGCATGTTCGGCGCGATCTTCCCCTCACCCTGGTAGGGCACGTGCAGCATCACGGTCTCGCACCCGTACTTGTGCCGGATCAGCTCGAACCACTTCATGAACGTGAAGCAGCCGGTGTACGACAGCAGCAGGATGTCGGGCGTCGGCAGCGGGTCGCCCGTGGGGCCGATCTCGCCGCCCAGCATCATGCCGAGGTCGGCCTTGACGTAGGTGCACACGTCCTCGGACTGGCCGTCGCGCTCGGCGTCCATGATGAACTTGCCGGACTTCTTGCGCATGCCGTTCTGCAGCGCGTTGGTCTCCGGCAGGCTCCGCGCGAAGTCGAAGCACATCAGGAGCTCGTTCAGGTTGCCCGGCACGAACGTCGCGGAGACCTTGCGGTTCTGCGCGCGCGCGGTCGCGAGCTCCATGTAGTTGCGGTTGATCATCTCCTTCTGGAGCCACATCGCGTCCTCCTTCTGGACGTTCTGCGGCTTCTTCGCGCTGGCGGGCATCGCGGCGGTGGCGGTCATCGGGTTGCCTCGTTTCCTGGGCGGCTGGCGGACGGGGGGGCGGGCGCCGCTACGCGGCGCTCCACAGCTTGATCGAGTCGGCGAAGGTGCCGGCCTGCTCGCGGATCGGCGCCATCTGTCCCGTGTTCTCGGCGTACTTGAACGCGGTGTAGGGGACGCCGTGCTTCGCGAGGACGTCCTGCAGCATCGGGCGCTCGAGCAGTGCGGGGTCGCAGAACGACGGCGCGGCGAACACGACGCCCTCGGCGCCGCCGGTTTTCACCTGCCTGAGCAGGAACTGCCCCTTGTCCTCGCGCTTCGCGTCGTACTTGGCGGCGGTCGACGCGGACCGGTGCAGGAACGCCTTCGACAGCTCGTCGAGCGGGTTGCGGTCGGTCGGGAGGTCGTCGAGGAGCCAGCGCGTCACCAGCATGAAGTCGTCGTCGACGATGTAGCAGCCGGCCATCTCGATCGACTTGATGAGCCCGAGCGGCGGCTGCTCGCAGAATGCGCCGTTGATCACGATGCGCGCGTTGTCGCGCCTCGGCCGCCCGAACTCGCGGGCCGCCGCGAGGTACTCGCGCACCAGCGCCGTGTGCTCCTCGGGCGGCAGCACCATGCCCGCGCGCAGCAGCAGGTAGACCTCGGAGGTCGGCGCCTGCCACGGCTCCGCGGCCCGGTAGGCGTACAGGTCGCGGATCGCCGCGCGGTTCTCGTTGTAGACCGCGATCGACGCGTTGAGCTCGTCGTCGGTGACCGGCCTGCCGCGCAGCCTGCCCAGGTCCTCGCGCAGCACCTCGAGCTCCTGCACGTAGAACCGGCCGCCGATCGCGTCCTCGTAGTTCTGCGGGACGTCGAAGTAGCGGACGTACTTGTCCTTGAACAGGATCTGCCACATGCCGGACAGGTTGCGGATCACGTCGCAGATCGACGGGAACAGCATGCCGTCGAGGCAGTCGAGGCGCCCGGTCAGCCCCAGCTCGATGGTCGAGCGCGGGATGCGGCAGATGTAGCTCTGGTAGTAGGCGTCGCCCTGGATCACCTCGAGCGCGTCGCCGCCGCCGAGGATGCCGACGGGGAGCATGCCCGCGGCGTGCACGAGTTCGCGCGGGACGTAGACCGGCATGTAGCCGATCGCCTTGCGCCCCGGGACCGCGGCCTTCCATTGCTTGACGGCGTTGAAGTCGAGGTCCTCGAACAGCGACTGGCAGCGCTCGACGATCGCGAGGGCTCGGGGTTGCGTGGCGGCGCTCATCAGTGGTGCTCCCAGACGGGCGCTCGGCGGGCGAGGAAGGCGGCAAGCCCCTCGTTCGCGTCGCGCGTGTTCATCAGTCCCTGCAGGTAGAGGCGCTCGACGGCCGCGAGGCCCTCGCGGATCGCGCCGAGGCGTCCGAGGCGCGCCGCGGCGAGCGCGTGGCGCACCGACGCCGCGCTCTTCGGCGCGAGGTGCGCGTCGAACCAGGCGAGCGCGGCCGCGGCCGGGTCGTCGGCGATCGTGTGGACGAGCCCGATCTCGCGCGCTTCGGCGGCGTCGACCGACCGGCCGGACAGCAGCAGGTCTTCCGCGACGGCCGCGTTGACGCGGTAGGGCAGCAGCACCGAGGCGGCCGGCGCGAACACGCCCAGCTTCATTTCCGGCTGGCCCATCTGCGCGTCGGGCGCGGCGAAGATCAGGCTGCCGGCCATCGCGACCTCCAGGCCGCCGCCCAGGCACTGGCCGCGGACGGCGACGAGGATCGGCGCGGGGAAATCCAGCATCGCGATGACGAGCGCGTGCAGCGTCGCGAGCATCGCGCCGCAGGTCGCGGGCAGGTGCTCCTCGACGCTCGCGCCGAAGCTGAAGTGCGGGCCGTCGGCATCGAGCAGCACGCCGCGGATTTCGCGATCGCCCGCGTGCCGCGCGAGCGCGCCGGACAGCGCCGCGATCATCGCCGCGTCGACGATGTTCGCCTTCGGCCGCGCGAGCGTCAGGCGCAGCAGCGCGCCGTCGCGCTCGACGCCGGTCCGGAGGGGGGTGTCGGCCATCGGACTACCCGCGGGCGCCGGGCATCAGGCTGTCGGTGAACGATTCGGTCCACGCCTGCCCGCGCGCGAGCGCCTGGCGCAGCGCGACGAAGTCCACCTCGCGCGACGCCTTCGTGCCCTCGTTGAACGCGCGGAAGCCGGCGCGCGCCTCGGTCATCATGTTGAGTGCGAGCCAGGCGCGCGAGTCCTCCTTGTTGCCGTTCCACGCGGCGAGCTTGGGTTTGCGCAGCTCCTCGAGCGTCTTGGTCGTGCAGTCGGGGAACGTGAGCAGCATCTTCGCGCACAGCTCCTCGACTTTCGCGTCGAGCAGCGCGAGATCGACGGTACCGCGCTGGAGGAGCGCCTTGCCTTCCTTCGCCGCGTCGCCGGTCTTCGGCTCGCCGTAGACGAAGCGGCCGTACGCGTCGGTCATGCGCTCGGTCTCGACCAGCGGGTTGGCGACGTAGTGGCCGTCGACGCGCAGCGCGGGCACGATGTCGGTCAGGATCCCCATCTGGTAGGCCTTGTGCGCCGAGAACGGCTCGCACAGCACGCACGCGGCCATCGCGCGCTCGGCGCCGACCATCAGCGGCAGGAAGTCGGTCGCGCCGCCGATCGGCGCGGAGCCGTGCTTGGGGCCGGCCTGGCCGAAGCGCGCGAGGTCCTGCGCGACGGAGAAGTCGCAGGCCATGCCGATCTCCTGCCCGCCGCCGATGCGCATGCCGTTGACGCGGCAGATCACCGGCTTGTCGCAGGCGAGGATCGCGCTCACCATGTCGTTGAACAGCCGCATGTACTGCCGATATTCCTGCGGCTGTCCCGCGTAGTACTCGGCGTACTCCTTCGTGTTGCCGCCGGTGCAGAACGCCCGGTCCCCCGCGCCGGTGAACACGACCGCGTTCACGTCGCGCATGTCGGACGCCGCGCGGAACGCGAGGATCACGCCCTTGACCATGTCGGTCGTGTAGGAATTGAACTGGGACGGGTTGTCGAGCGTGATCCAGACGTTGACCAGGCCGTCGGCGACCTTGCCGTCGGGCGTGCGCGCGGGCCTGCGCTCGAAGCGCACGCCGGGCCGCGAGAAGTCGGCGACGAGATCGTGATCCTTGAATGCGAGGATCGGCTGGGGGGCGATCATGCGGGAGTCTCCTTCATGCCGGGACCAGCACCGCGCGGGCGCGGATGGCGTGGTGGTGGACGGCGTCGAACACGCGGTTGATGTCGGCGAGCGGATGGGTCTCGACGAAGGGCGCGAGGGCGACCTTGCCGTCGAGCACGAGGTCGAGCGCGCCAGGGTAGGCGTCCGGCGGGCAGCCCCAGTTGCCCAGCGCGCGGGCGTCGAACGCCATCAAGTTTGACAGCCGCACTTCGACCTTGTCCATCGTGAAGCCGACCACCGACAGCGTCGCGCCGTGCACGAGCAGGCTCCACGCGGTCAGCTGGCCCGCCGCGGTGCCGGAGCACTCGAAGACGAACCACTCGGTGGCCCTGAGCCCCTGCGCCTTCGCGAACCCGGCGACGGCCGCCTTGAGGGACTTCGCGTCGTGTTCCTTCGCGTTCAGCGTGAGCGCCGCGCCGTGCCGCGAGATCGCCTCGAGCCTGGCGGGGTCGACGTCGATCGCGACGACCTTCGCGCCGGCCGCGGCGGCGACCTGCACGCAATAGCCGCCGACGCCGCCCGCGCCCACGACGATCGCGAGGCTTCCGGGGGTCACGCCCGCGCGCCGCACCGCCTGGTAGGGCGTGGTGAGCGCGTCGGCGACGACCGACACCTGCGCGAGCGAGAGCCCGGCGGCCGCCAGGCGCTTCTCGTCCACGCTGCACAGCCCGCGGGCCGGGACGACGATGTGCGACGCGAAGCCGCCCTGGATGTCGTTGCCGGGCATCTTCTGGTGGCGGCAGATCGGCGCCAGCCCGCGTCGGCACAGGTCGCATTCGCCGCAGGGCAGCACGGCCGGGACGATCACCGCGCGGCCGATCCACCCGTCGGCGCCGGCGCCGGCCGCCACGACCCGGCCCGACACCTCGTGGCCGAGCGCGAGCGGGAGCGGGGCGTTGGTCCGCACGCCGTCGTAGTAGTAGCCGAGGTCGGTGTGGCACACGCCGCAGCCGGCGACCTCGACGGCGACCTCGCCCGCGCCCGGCGTCGCGTCGAACTCGGCGCGCAGAAGCGGCGCGCCGGGCGCGGTCATGAGCCAGCGGTGGGCGGCGATCGGCATCGGGGATCCTCGTTGGACGGGGCCTGGCGGGGGCGGCGACCGGGTCGTTCCGGGGCGTCCCGGCCCCCTAATTCGGTATTCCGGTACTGCAATACCACAATACGCCGATCACTGTGCCGAA
Organism: Burkholderiales bacterium; assembly: GCA_905339295.1. Classification (GTDB taxonomy): domain Bacteria; phylum Pseudomonadota; class Gammaproteobacteria; order Burkholderiales; family Casimicrobiaceae; genus VBCG01. The sequence goes on along the minus strand of CAJPFI010000031.1, from coordinate 50,337 downwards.
GCCCGCGTGCGGGGGCCTTGATCCACGTCAATTCGCGTTCGAGTGAGGCGCGCGAAGCTTCGCGACATGATGGCACACACGACGGCGAACGCGAACGACCCGGCCCGCGCCGGACTGTCGATCGCACTGGCGGGCAGCGGCGGCTCGGGCGTGATGACGGCCGGCACGCTGTTCCTCTCGGCGGCGGCGAAGGCCGGCGCGTACGGGCTCATGGTCCGCACCAGCGGGCCGCAGATCCGCGGCGGCGAGGCGGCCGCGCTGCTGCGCATCGCGCGCGCGCCGGTCGAGTCGCTCGACGACCGCTTCCACCTGCTGCTCGCGTTCGACTGGCAGAACGTCCATCGCTTCGCGGACGAGATCCCGCTCGGGCCCTCGAGCCTGATCGTCGGCGACGCGGCCGAGGGGGAGCCGCCGGCGGCGTTCGTCGCCACCGGCGCCCGGTACGAGGCCGTGCCGCTGAAGAAGATCGCCAAGGGCATTCCGGGCAGCTGGACCAACATGGTCGCGCTCGGGCTCGCCGGCGCGCTCGCGGGCCTGCCGCGCGAGGCGATCGTCGCGGCGCTGCGCGACTCCTGGAAGCGCGACGCGGCGTCGCTCGCGGCCAACCTCGCGGCGATCGACGCGGGGGCGCAGGCGGCCGCCGGCTTCGAAGGCATGGCGAAGCTCCCGTCGCTCGCGCCGGGCGGCGGGCGCTGGCTCATCTCGGGCAACGAGGCGGCGGGGCTGGGGGCGATCCGCGGCGGCGTGCGCTTCGTCGCCGCCTACCCGATCACGCCGGCGACCGAGCTGCTCGAGTGGATGGCGCCCGCGCTCGCCAAGGTCGGCGGCTCGCTGCTGCAGGCGGAGGACGAGCTCGCGTCGATCAACATGATCGTCGGCTCGTCGTTCGCGGGCGTCCCGTCGCTCACGGCGACCGCGGGACCCGGGCTCGCGCTGATGACCGAGGGCATCGGACTCGCGGTGAGCGCCGAGGTGCCGCTCGTCGTCGTCGACGTGATGCGCGGCGGACCGTCGACCGGCATACCCGCCAAGAGCGAGCAGAGCGACCTCTCGTATGCGGTGTCCGGCCTGCACGGCGACGCGCCGCGGCTGGTCGTCGCGCCGACGTCGATCGCCGACTGCCTCGCGACCACGCAGTGGGCGGTGCATCTCGCGGAAGCGCTGCAGGCGCCCGCGATCGTGCTCTCCGACCAGTTCATGGGCCAGTCGCGCGCGATCGTCGACCGGCCGGCCGACCTCGCGTTCGTCGGCAAACGCGTCGTCGCCGAGCCGAACGCGCCCGACTACAAGCGCTACCGCGACACCCCGTCCGGCGTCTCGCCGATGGCGGTCCCGGGCAATCCCGGCACCGCGTACACGGCGGACGGGCTCGAGAAGAACGAGGCGGGAACGCCGTCGTCGGGCGCGCGCGACCACCTGATGCAGCTCGACAAGCGCGCGCGCAAGCTCACGCTGCACGACTACGGCGACATGTGGGCCGACGTCGAGGGCGACGGCGAGCTCGCGGTGATCACGTTCGGCTCGGCGACCGGCCCGGTGCGCGAGGCGATCGGGCGGGCGGCGGCGTCCGGCGTGCGCGCGAAGCTCGTCGCGATGCGGCTGATCGCGCCGGCGCTGCCCGAGAAGCTCGACCTGGCGCTCGCCGGCGTGAGCCAGGTGCTCGTCGTCGAGCAGAACCACGGCGCGCAGTTCTACCGCTACCTCCGCGCCTGGTTCGACCTGCCGGGCCGCCCGGAGAGCTTCCACCGCCCGGGTCCCCTGCCGTTGAAGCCCGCCGAGCTCGCCCAGGCCATCGTCGCCGCGGCGGGCCGCGCGACCGGCGCGCAAGCGCGCACCGCCGTTTCCGCCTGAGCGACCGATGACCCCGACCGCCACCGCCACTGCCGTCACCGAACGTCCGGCCGCGAGCACGCCCGCGACCTTCAAGTCCGCCACGAAGCCGATCTGGTGCCCCGGCTGCGGCGACTACTCGGTCCTCTCGTCGATCACCAAGGCGTTCGCGATGCTCGCGCTGAAGCCCGAGGAGACCGTCGTCGTCTCCGGCATCGGGTGCAGCTCCCGCATTCCCGCCTACACGACCTGCTACGGCTTCCACGGCGTGCACGGCCGCGCGCTCGCGGCGGCCACCGGCGTCAAGCTCGCGCGGCCCGAACTGACCGTGCTGGTCGCGGGCGGCGACGGCGACGGCTACTCGATCGGCGGCAACCATTTCCTGCATGCGTGCAGGCGCAATGTCGACATGACCTACGTCGTGATGGACAACCACGTCTACGGCATGACCAAGGGTCAGCCGTCGCCGACGACCGAGCCCGACTGGGACTCGAAGCTCGCGCCGGGCGGCACGGGGGTGCGCGCGTTCCACCCGCTCGTGATCGCGCTCGCTTCGGGCGCCAACTTCGTCGCACGCGCGTTCTCGGGCGACCCGAACGGCACGGCGGACATCATCGCGCAGGCGGTCCGGCATCCCGGCTTCTCGTTCGTCGAGATCCTGTCGCCGTGCGTGACCTTCCGCCCCGACCAGCGGAGCTGGAAGGACCTCGTCCACCCGGCCTCCGTCACGGTCACCGACGACCCGGCGCGCGCCGCGAGGCGCGTGATGACCGACGACGGCTTCAACATCGGCGTGCTCTATGCGGGCGGCCGGACGCCGTACCCGCTCGCCCGGCGGGCGCACCCGGTGGCGGTCGCCGACCTCGAAGCGGAGTTCGCGCCATGACCGCCGCGCGGAGAAAGGTCGCACGCAAGTCCGCCGCGAAGAAGTCCGTGGCGCGCAAGTCCGCCGCGAAGAAGCCCGCCGCGAGGAAGCCCGCCGCAAGGAAGCCCGCCGCGAGGAAGCCCGCCGCGAGGAAGCCCGCCGCGAGGAAGCCCGCCGCGAAGAAGCCCGCCGCGAAGAAGCCCGCCGCGAGGAAGCCCGTGGCACGCAGGTCCGCGGCCGGGAAGCCGTTGGCAGGCAAGCCGTCGGCGAGGAAACCTGCGGCCCGCCCCGCGCGCGCCCGCGCGGCAGCGCCCGCCTCGATTCCCGCGCTCATGGGCTACGCGCTGTGGCTCGAGCTCGACGCGGTCGAGCGCTACCGCGAGCTGGCCGACGCGATGGAGATGCACAACAATCGCGACGTCGCCGACCTGTTCCGCAGGATGGCTGCCATCGAAAGCAAGCACGCCGACCGGATCATGAAGCAGATGGACTGGTCGAAGGTGCCGCCGCCGCCGGCGGGACCGGCGCCGTGGGCCGGGGCCGAGGGCCCCGAGACCGTCGCGCACGAGGAAGTCCACTACCTGATGCAGCCGTACCACGCGCTCGCGCTGGCGCTGAAGGGCGAGGAGCAGGCGCTGCGCTTCTTCGAGGCGCTCGAGCGCGCGGCGAGCGTCCCGGCCGTGAAGCGTGCCGCCGCCGAGATGGCCGACGAGGAACGCGAGCACGTCGCGCTCGTGAAGAACTGGATGGCCAGGGTGCCGCCGCCCGACGACGGCTGGCGCGACGATCCCGATCCGCCGCGCTACACCGACTGAGGGTGCCGATGGACGTGCTGCTTCCGCCCGGCTGGGCGCCGCCGATCGGCTACGCGAACGGGATCGCCGCACGGCCCGGGCGCATCGTGTTCGTCGCCGGGCAGGTCGGCTGGGACGCCCGGCAGCGCTTCGCGTCCGAGGACATCGCCCCGCAGTTCGAGCAGGCGCTCGCGAACGTGCTCGCCGTGCTCGCCGAGGCCGGCGGGCGCGCCGAGCACATCTGCAGGATCACCGCGTTCTGCTGCGACAAGCCCGCCTATCTCGCCGCGCGCCCGGAGCTCGGGCGCATCTGGCGCGCGCTGATGGGCAGGCACTTCCCGGCGATGAGCATGATCTTCGTGTCCGACCTGCTCGACAACCCGGGCAAGATCGAACTCGAGGCCACGGCGGTGATTCCCGACGGGCCGGCGCCGTAGTCCGGGGACGGCCGCGGCCTACGGCGAGGTCCGCGCCAGGTCGGCCAGCGCCCTCGCGTCGACGACGCGGATGCGCTCGCGCCCCAGTTCGACCCAGCCTCGGTCCTCGAACACGCGCAACAGGCGCGTGACGATTTCGCGCACGCTTCCCAGCTCGTCGGCGAGCGCCTGGTGCGTCGCGACGATCGTCGCGTCGCCGCTGGCGCGGCTTGCGAGGAGCGCCGCGAGGCGCTGGTCGAGCTTCTGGTAGGTGATCGCCTCGACCAGCGACAGGAGCGACGCGAGCCGGTCGCCGAACAGCGAGAACACGTACTCGCGGAACGCGGCCTCCTCGACGATCAGCGCGCGGAACTCGCCCGGCGGCACGACGGCGAGCTCGACGTCGGTCTCGGCGGTGCCGCTGGCCGGGTACTGCGTGCGTCCGAGCAGGCACGACGACGACAGCACGCACGACTCGCCGGGCCGGACGCGGTAGAGCTGCATCTCGCGTCCGTTCGGATAGTGCTGTGCGACACGGATCGTGCCGGACAGCACCAGCGGGAACCCGGAGCAGGGCTGGCGCTCGCCGAACAGCTCCGTGCCCGCGCCGACGCGTCGAAGGGCGCTCGCCCTCGCGATGCGCTCGAGCGTGCGCCGGCCGGCGAGCGCGAGCGCGGGAAAGGCCGCGCCGATGCGATCGGCGAGCGAGGGGGCGGAGTCGTTCATGGCGAGACGGCCGGCCTCGTTCGCCGACGCGCGGGTCGAGGGGGATTCTACAATCATCGCGCGCGCGTCCCGCGCCCGGGGAGGTCATGGATCTGTCGCGACTCGCATTGCCGGACGCGTGGACGACCGCGGCATGGCTGGCCGCGTTGCCGATCCTCGCCTTCGCGGCGGGCAGGGCCCGCTGGCGCGAGGCGGCGTCCGGCGCCGCCGCGCAGGTGTGGCCGGCCGCGCTCGCCGCGCTCGTGCTCCTGTGGAGCATTCGGGGCAGCGTCGAGCCGCATTTCGCGTTCCATCTCTCCGGTGTCGCCGCGCTCGCGCTCGCGACCGGGCCCTGGCTCGCGCTCGCCGGCGGCGCGGTCGTCGTCGCCGCGACGTTCGCGCTCGGCGGCGCGCCATGGGTGAACGCGGCGCTGGTCTGGCTTCTCGCCGTCGCGCTGCCCGCCGCCGTCGCGATCGGCGTCCTGCGCATGACCGAACGCCTGCTGCCGGCGAACTACTTCGTGTACGTGTTCGTCGCCGCGTTCCTCGGCTCGGCCGTCGCGTGGCTCGCGAGCGGTGCTGCCGGCGCGGTGGTGCTCGTCGCCGCGCTCGACGTTCCGCCGGCGCTCGCGTTCGGCGACTACCTGCTCTACCTCGCGATCCTCGCGGTCGGCGAGGCGACGCTAACCGGCATGTCGATCGCGCTCTGTGCGGCCTACCGACCCGAGTGGGTCGCGACCTGGCGGGGGCCGTAGCGGCCTTCCCGGGCGCCGCCGTGGCGGCCATTCCCCGGTGTGTGACCCAGATCACGGACGCCGGCCCCCCCCGCCCGCATAGTGGAATCCGCAGCCCCAGTCCCACAATCACGCGGAGATTCCCATGCAAGCCAATGTCGGTGGTGTCGATCGCACGGTCCGGATCGTCCTCGGTGTCGTGATCCTGTCGCTCGTTTTCGTGCTCGAGGGCAATGCGCGCTGGTGGGGCCTGGTCGGCCTGCTGCCGCTGGTGACCGGCCTGACCGCCTGGTGCCCGGCCTACCTGCCGTTCGGCATCCGGACCTGCGCGACGAAGCGCTGACGGGTGCGGGTTCGGTCCATGCGACGCTCGACTTGCCTCGCCGCGCTCGTGCTCGCGCTCGGCCTCGCCGCAGCGCCGGCGCTCGGCGCAGCCGAGCACGCGCTGGCGACGCTGAAGGTCGCCCCGCGCGAACTCGCGCAGACCGTCGTCGTGGAGGCGACGGTGGAGGCCGTACGGCAGGCCACGGTGGGCGCGCAGGTCGCGGGCCGGATCGTCGAGCTTCCCGTCAAGGCCGGCGACGCCGTGCGAGCGGGCCAGGTGCTCGCGCGCATCGATCCGCGCGCCGCCGACGCGGCGGTGGCGGCGGGACGCTCGCAGGTGGCCGAGGCGGAGGCCAACCTCGCCAACGCGAGGCGTGTCCACGAGCGCAACAAGGCGCTCGCCGCGCAGAAGTTCGTGAGCCAGGCCGCGGTCGACCAGTCCGAGGCCACCTACCGGGCCGCGCAGGCGCAGGTCGACGCGGTGCGCGCCAACGCGGGATCGGCCGTGGTCGCGCGGGACTGGACGACCATCGTCGCGCCGTATGCCGGCATCGTCGGCGAGACGCACGCCGAGCTGGGCGACATGGCCACCCCGGGCAAGGCGCTCGTGACCGTGTTCGATCCGCGCGAGCTCCGCGTGGTCGCGGGCGTCCCGGAGGCGACGATCGCGCGGGCGAGGCTCGACGGCGCGCGCGTCGACCTGCCGGCGATCGACCGGTCGGTGACGCCGCTTCGCGCGACGGTGATCCCGGTCGCGGACACGAGAAGCCACACGACGCGGGTGCGCTTCGACCTGCCCCCGGTCGACGGCGTCCGGCCCGGACAGTTCGCGCGCGTGCGGTTGCCGGTCGGCGTCGTCACGACGATCGCCGTCCGCGAGGCCGCGGTGATCCGCCGCGGCGAGGTGACGGCCGTCTACGTGCTCGACGGGGAGGGCCGCCCGCGACTGCGCCAGGTGCGCACCGGCGAGCGCGTCGGCGACGGCGAGATCGAGATCCTGGCCGGACTGGCCGGCGGCGAGACGCTCGCCGCCGACCCGGTCGAGGCCGGCATGAGAACGGCGACGCGCTGATGTGCCTTTCCGCAAGTCTGCCCGACGGGCGACGGCGAAAGCCCCGTTGTCGTCGGAACCTGCGGGACGGCACGCCAGGGAACCGCTGCACGGGTCCACGCAGCGCGTGGACGCACACGAGCCAATGCCCGGAGGACGCACGTTCGGTGGATGCGTCGATCGTTCGGGACGCGCCATCCGTGCGGCGGCCTTGTTGCCGCCCCCGGGCGCGGGGCCTGCCACGCCCGCCGGGCGGCGTCGCGCCGTCGTCTCCGTCCGGCGCGTCGCGCCGCCGCGGATCCGCGCGGGACTTCCCCGCTTCGCCATCAACGAGGAGAACGCTATGGCACACGTCGTGATTCTGGGAGCCGGACTGGGCGGCATGCCGATGGCCTACGAGATGAAGGAAGCGCTGCGCGCGCAGGACCGCGTGACGGTCGTCGGCAACGGCCCGAACTTCCACTTCGTCCCGTCGAACCCCTGGCTCGCCGTCGGCTGGCGCAAGCGCGCCGACATCGAGTTCCCGGCCGCGCCGGCGCTCGCGAAGCGCGGCATCGCCTTCGAGCCCGCCGGCGCGAAGCGCGTGCATCCCGCCGACAACCGCGTCGAGCTCGCCGACGGGCGCTACCTCGACTACGATTACCTGGTGATCGCCACCGGCCCGAAGCTCGCCTTCGACGAGATCGAGGGGCTGGGACCCTCGGGCCACACGCACTCGGTGTGTCACGTCGACCACGCCGAGAAGGCCGCGCAGGCCTGGCAGTCGTTCGTCGGAGACCCGGGCCCGATCGTCGTCGGCGCGGTGCAGGGCGCGTCGTGCTTCGGTCCCGCCTACGAGTTCGCGTTCATCATGGACACCGACCTGCGCCGCAGGAAGATCCGCGACCGCGTGCCGATGACGCTCGTGACGTCGGAGCCGTACATCGGCCATCTGGGCCTCGGCGGGGTCGGCGACTCGAAGACGATGCTCGAGTCGGCATTGCGCGAGCGCCACATCAAGTGGATCTGCAACGCGAAGGTCGCGAAGGTCGAGCCGGGCGTCATGCACGTCACCGAGCACGACGAGGACGGGAAGCCGAAACGCGAGCACCAGCTTCCGTTCCGCCATTCGATGATGCTGCCCGCGTTCAAGGGCATCGACGCGGTCGCCGGCGTCGAGGGGCTCGTGAACCCGCGCGGCTTCGTCCTGATCGACGCCCACCAGCGCAGTCCGAATTACCCGAACGTCTACGCCGTCGGCGTGTGCGTCGCGATCCCGCCGGTCGAGGTGACGCCGGTTCCGACCGGGGCCCCGAAGACCGGCTACATGATCGAGTCGATGGTCGCGGCCACCGCCGCGAACATCCGCGCCGGGATCGACGGCCGCCCGCCGTCCGAGAAGGCGACGTGGAACGCGATCTGCCTCGCCGACATGGGCGACACGGGGATCGCGTTCGTCGCGCTGCCGCAGATCCCGCCGCGCAACGTGAACTGGTTCTCCGAGGGCAGGTGGGTCCACTTCGCGAAGATCGCGTTCGAGAAGTACTTCATCCGCAAGATGAAGAAGGGCACGTCGGAGCCGTTCTACGAGAAGTACGTGATGAAGGCGATCGGCATCACCCGCCTCAAGGGCCGCCCGCCCGCCTGACCGCGACCCATGCCGGACACGCCGCCGCCGCTCGGGATCTCCGGGCGCATCGCCCGCTTCTTCCTCGGCTCGAGCCTGACGCCGCTCGTCGCGCTGGTCGCCGTGCTGGCGGGGCTGTTCGCGATCGTGGTCACGCCGCGCGAGGAGGAGCCGCAGATCGACGTCACGATGGTGAACGTCTTCGTGCCGTTCCCGGGGGCGTCGGCCGAGGACGTCGAGCGCCTCGTCGCGACGCCGGCCGAGCAGGTGCTCTCGCAGGTGCAGGGGCTCGACCACGTGTGGTCGGTCTCGAAGCCGGGAATGGCGCTGATCACCGTCCAGTACAAGGTCGGCGTCTCGCACATCGACGCGGTCGTGCGCCTGCACGAGACGATCCTGTCGCACCGCGACTGGCTGCCGCCCGAGCTCGGCGTCGGCGAGCCGCTGGTCAAGCCCAAGGGCATCGACGACGTCCCGATCGTCGCCCTCACGCTGCACGCGCGCGACTCCGCGGTCCCGGTGGCGGACCTCGAGCGTGTCGCGCACGCGGTCGAGGTGGAGCTCAAGCGCGTGCCCGGCACGCGCGCGGTCTCGACGCTCGGCAGCCCCGGCCGCGAGGTGCGCGTCGAGCTCGACCCGGCGCGGCTTTCCGCCCACGGCCTCGATCTCGCGGCGGTGCGCGGGACGCTCAGGTCGGCCAACACGGCGATGCCGGCCGGCGACCTCATCCGCGGCAACGCCACGATCCGCGTCGACGCGGGCAGCTTCCTCGGCTCCGCGCAGGACGTCCGCGACCTCGTCGTCGCCGTGCACGACGGCCAGCCGGTGTCGCTCGGCGACGTCGCGCGCGTCGTCGACGGCCCGCCGCACCCGTCGCGCTATGCGTGGCACGTTCCGGGCAAGGCGGGTGCGGGCGACGCGGCGGACGTCGGGACCGCGCTCCCCGCCGTCACGCTGCAGGTGACGAAGAAGGCGGGGGAGAACGCCGTCGACGTGGCCTCCCGCGTCGAGCGCCGCGTCGCCGAGCTCGCCGACACGGTGATCCCCGACGGCATCGAGACGGTGGTCACGCGCGACTACGGGAAGACCGCGGACGACAAGGCGAAGCTGCTGATCTCCAAGCTCCTGTTCGCGACGCTGTCGGTCGTCGCGCTGGTGTTCGTCACGCTCGGTCGGCGCGAGGCGATCATCGTCGGGATCGCGGTGCTGCTCACGCTGGCGGCGACGCTCTTCGTCTCGTGGGCGTGGGGATTCACGCTCAACCGCGTCAGCCTGTTCGCGCTCATCTTCTCGATCGGCATCCTGGTCGACGACGCGATCGTCGTCGTCGAGAACATCCACCGCCATCGCGTCCTCGACCCGCACGCCCCGCTCGCCGCGCTGATACCGGTCGCGGTCGACGAGGTCGGCGGGCCGACGATCCTGGCGACGTTCACGGTCATCGCGGCGCTGTTGCCGATGGCGTTCGTCAGCGGGCTCATGGGGCCGTACATGAGCCCGATCCCGATCAATGCGAGCATGGGCATGCTGATCTCGCTCGGCGTCGCGTTCGCGGTCACGCCGTGGCTCGCGCTCAGGCTCGCGCCGAAGCACGCGGCCGCGCACGCCGACGCCGGTCCCGGCAGGCTCGACCGCGCGCTCGTCTCGCTGTTCACGCACCTGCTCGCGCCTTTCGTCGACCCCGCGCGGGGCGCGCGCCGCCGCGCGCTGCTCGGCGTCGGCATCCTCGTCGCGATCCTGCTGTCGATCTCGCTGGCCGCGCTCCAGTGGGTGACGCTCAAGATGCTGCCGTTCGACAACAAGAGCGAGGTCCAGGTCGTCGTCGACCTGCCGGCCGGGTCGCCGATCGAGGCGACGGCGGCCGCGCTGGCCGATCTCGCGGCGCAGCTCGCGACGGTCGACGAGGTCGTCGACGTGCAGGCCTACGCGGGCACGGCGTCGCCGATCAACTTCAACGGGCTGGTGCGGCAGTACGACCTGCGCGACGCACCCGAGCAGGGCGACCTGCAGGTCAACCTGGTCGGGCGCGACCGGCGCTCGCGCCAGAGCCACGAGATCGCGGTCGCGGTGCGCCCGGGGCTGGAGGCGATCGGCGCGGCCCACCGGGCGAAGGTCAAGGTCGTCGAGGTGCCGCCGGGGCCGCCGGTGCTCTCGCCGATCGTCGCGGAGATCTACGGTCCCGACGAGGCGGGCCGCCACGCGCTCGCGAAGTCGGTGCGCGAGGTCTTCGCCGGGACGCCGCACGTCGTCGGCGTCGACGACTCGATCGAGGACGCCGCGCCCAGGCTGCACGTCCGCATCGACCAGCGCAAGGCGGCGATCGTCGGCGTCGATCCGGCCGAGGCGGTCGCGACGCTGCGCGCCGCGCTGACCGGCGAGAACGTCACCTCGCTGCACGACGGCCAGGCGAAGTACGGCGTGCCGGTCCGCGTCACGCTCGCCCCCGGGCAGCAGGGACGCATCGAGACGCTGCTCGCGCTCAACGTGCGCGGAACCGGCGGCGCGAGCGTGCCGCTCGCCGAGATCGTCCGGGTCGAGCCTGTCCTGCGCGAGACGACGCGCCACCACAAGGACCTGCTGCCCGTGACCTACGTGATCGGCGACGTCGCCGGCGGCGCCGACAGCCCGCTCTACGGCATGTTCGCGATGCGCGGCGCCCTGGCGAAGCTCGCGGCGCCGCACGGGGGCCGCCTCGATGAGCGCTTCGTCGAGCCGCCGTCGGACCCGTACCGGGCGTGGGCGCTCAAGTGGGATGGCGAGTGGAAGGTCACCTACGAGACGTTCCGCGACATGGGCGCGGCGTACGCGGTCGGCCTCGTGCTGATCTACCTGCTCGTGGTGGCGCAGTTCGGGTCCTACGTGACGCCGCTCGTGATCATGGCGCCGATCCCGCTCACGATCATCGGCGTGATGCCGGGCCATGCGCTGCTCGGCAAGCCGTTCACGGCGACCTCGATGATCGGGATGATCGCGCTGGCGGGCATCATCGTGCGCAACTCGATCCTGCTCGTCGACTTCGTCAACCTGCAGACCGCGAAGGGCGTGCCGCTCGGCCGCGCGGTCGTCGACGCCGCCGCCGCCCGCGCCAAGCCGATCGCGCTCACCGGGCTGGCCGCGATGGCCGGCGCGACGTTCATCCTCGACGACCCGATCTTCAGCGGGCTCGCGATCTCGCTCGTCTTCGGCATCCTGGTCTCGACGCTGCTCACGCTCGTCGTGATCCCGGTGCTCTATTTCGCAGTGAACCGCCGCAGGATCGCGTGATCGCGGCCCTCGTCCCTCGTACTTCCCCCCGGAGCTTCCTTCCCATGACCATCGAACGCACGATCCGCGTCTTCGCCGGACTCTTCATCCTCGCTTCGCTCGCGCTCGGCGCGCCGGGCAGCCCGCTGTTCGTGAACGCGAACTGGCTGTGGGTCGCCGCGTTCGTGGGCGCGAACCTGCTGCAGAGCGCCTTCACGCGCTTCTGCCCGCTCGAGATCGTCCTGCGCAGGCTCGGCGTGCGGCCGGGTCCGGCCGGGGCGTAGGAGGACGGGTCCCGCGGCCGCGGCGTCAGCCGCCCGTCGACGCCTCGCGCGGGTGCTTCTCGCCGCCCAGCCAGACGGCCGCACGCACGAGGGAACGGCTCTCCAGCGTTCGCATGCGCGCGGCGAGCTCGTCGTACCGGGACTGGAGCTCCGCGAGCTCCGCGGCGCGCAGCTCGAGCTGCTCCTCGAGGCCCGCGGTGCGCACCGCTGCGTCCGTGATCGCGTCGGCCATGCGGTCGGCCTCGCCGGACAGCCCGGCGATGCGGCTTTCGCGCTCCTCGATCGCCGTGCGAAGCTCGGCTGACGTGCGATGCAGCGTCGATTCGCGCTCGGCCGCGTGGCGGCCGTGCTCGCGCTTCGCGCGCTCGAGCTCCCGGACGGCCTCGTCGCGCTCGCGGCGCAACGCCTCGCGTTCGCGCAGGAGATCGGATTCCCTGACGCGCAGCCCGTCCGCCTCCTCGGCGAGCCGGGCGCAGTGGTCCTCGCGCAACGCGAGCGTCGCGCGCGCCTCCTCGATCTCGATCGCGAACCGCTCGAGGTGGTGGCGCGCCGACTCGAACCGGTGCGCGTGGCCGTCCGCCTCCCGGCGCGCGGTCTCGAGCGCGTCGGACAGCCGCGCGATCGAGGTGCGCTCGTCGGACAATTCGCGCTGCGCCTGCGAGAGCTCGATCCGCAACGCGGCTTCCGACTGCGGGACCTCGGACAGCCTGGCGGCGAGGCGCGCGAGCTCGCCGCGCGTCGACGCGAGCTCGGCGGTCAGCGCGTCGCGTTCGCGTGCCTGCGCGCCGTGCAGCGCGTCGAGCTGGCCGGTCAGCGCGTCGCGCTCGCGCGCCTGCTCCGCGCGCATCGCCTCGACCTCCGCCGCCAGCGCCCGTGCGTCGCGCGGCGTGGCCGCGAGATCCCGCGCGGCGCGGTCGGCGCGCGCCGCGTGGCCGGCGGCCATGTCCGCGAGCGTCTGCATCCGGGTGCGGTCCGCCTCGATCTCCTGCGCGATCCAGGGAGGAATCGCGCTCTGCACCGCGGGGCGCGCGGCGGCGGCGAGCGCGTCGACGGCGCGTTTCAGCTCCCCCGAGACGGTCGACGCGAGCCTGCGGTAGCCCGCGTCAAGCGCGGTGTCGAGTCCCGACCCCAGCCCGAGCGGAGGCGGGGCCGGCGTCGGATGCTTCGTGGCCGAGGGCGCCTTCGCGGCCTGCATCGCCGGCGGGAACCGGGTGGCTTGCGCGATGCGCTTCATCCCCGCGGCGGGATCGGCGAGGAACGCCTCCTCGGTCACGATCGTGCGCGAGAGCCCGCGCGTGGCCTGCTCGAACTCGACCAGGTGGGCGAGCCACAGCGCGAGCGATTTCTCGGGCGCGAACTGGCGGCGGCGGGCCAGCGCGGCGGCCGCGCTGCCCGGGTGGGTGAGCCACAGCACGGCGGCGAGCGGTCGTCCCGATCCCTCGATCCGCTCGCGCCACATCCCGACGATGCGCGTCGCGAGCGGTTCGGCCACGACCAGCGGCGCGTCGCCGGGCGTGCGCTCGAGGAACACGTCGAGGGCCGCGCGGGCGGCATCGAGCCCCGGGGTCCTGGCGAGCTTCGCGGGCATCGGCGCGAGCGAGTCCCAGCGCATCCCGCACGCGGCCAGCGCGTGTTGCGAGACCCCGCCCGGATCTCCGCCCGGCGGGCCGGCCAGCGCCGCCCCCGCGCGGACAAGCGCGTCCGCGAGCGCGGACGTGCCGCTCTCGGGCACTCCGAGCAGCAGAAGCACCGGGGAAGCCATGACTGCCCGATCGGTCGCAAGGCGCGTGCCAGCCGGGGAAGCGGGGGCAGGCGCCGCGTCACTCCCCGGCCTGCGCCTCGCGCTGCGTCTCGCGCCACTCCATCTCGAGCCCGACCAGCCGCGCGATCAGCACCGCCAGGTACAGCTGGCCCGTGACCGCCTCGAACATCGCGAGCGAGCGGGCGTAGGGATGCACCGGGACGATGTCGCCGTAGCCGGTCGACGTCAGCGTGACGAAGCTGTAGTAGGTGAACGCGTGCTGGAGGTCGGCGGTGCCGACCCGCCTGCCCTCGATCGCGAACGCATCGGGGATGTAGAGCGCCAGCAGGCGGTATCCCTGCGAGAACACGAGGCCGAGCAGCAGGAACGTGCCGCAGGCGCCCAGGATCCGGTGGATGTTGATGCGGCCGTCGCGCGTCGAGCGCGCGAGCACGAGCACGCCCAGCGCGAACGCCGTCGCGATCACGAACGCGGCGTCGAGCGTCACGATCGCGAGCGATCGGTCGTAGGACTCGGCGAGCCGGAGCACGACCGTCGTCGCGACCAGCGCCAGCACCACGTTGCGGACCTGTCGCGGCTCGGATACGAGCATCGCCCCGGCGACGAGGCAGATCGCGAAGGCGACATCGAGCCACCATGTCCGGACCACGCCGACCTCGGCCATCGGGTAGAGCGCGAACAGGAACAGCGCGATGAGCGCGACGGTGATCGTCAGGCTGCCGTCGCCTCGGACGAAGCGGTAGGCGCGGAGGGCGAGCGAGTACGGCACGACGCGAGTGTAGCGGGACGGGGGATGGCGAGCATCGGGGCCACGCCTGCGCGATCGGCCAACCGCGCGGAGGTCGCCGCTCCCGTCGTCGACGCGGGCGCGGCGAGGATCGGAGCTGCCCGGCTGCCGTCCCGGGTGCGCCGCGCCCCCACGGGGGTGTGCGGAACGGGCTCCGGCCGAGATGTCTTCCGCGGCACGGCGGCGCCGGCCCTGCAGGAACGGGTTCGCGCGGCGGAATGCCGGAGACCACCGCCCATCGCCGCGGGGTCGCCGGCCTCTGCGCGGACTGGCGGTCGAAGCGGGTCTCGGGTGGCTGCGGGCCTGCCGCCGCGCGGGAGTGGGGTGGGCCCGGCTGGGATCGAACCAGCGACCAAACGATTATGAGTCGTCTGCTCTGACCGACTGAGCTACGGGCCCGTTGCGCGGGGACGCCCCTCATCGGGCGGACGCGTCCGGACGCCGAAGCGAGTATAGCGAAGCGCGCGCCGCGGGACGCGCGCCCGCGCCGCGGCGGTCGGCTACACTCGCACGAGCGCCCGAGGATCGCGATGCATCACTACCTGCGCCCGCTGCTCGTCCCCGCCTCGTTCGCGCTCGTCGGCGCCTCGGAGCGGCCGGGTTCGCTCGGGCGCGTCGTGATGGAGAACGTCGCGGCGGCGGGCTACACCGGTGAATTCCACGCGGTCAATCCCGCGCACCGCAAGCTGCTGGGCCAGAAGAGCTGGCCCAGCCTGCCGTCGATCCGCAAGCCGATCGAGCTCGTCGTGATCGCCGCGCCGTGCGACGCCGTGCCCCGCGTGCTCCAGGATGCCGCGCGCGTGAAGGCGAAGGCGGCGATCCTGCTGACCGCCGCGCCGGCCGGCCCGGCGGCCGCCGCGAAGCGCTGGGCGCGCGACGTGGCCGCGCTCGCGAAGCAAGGAGGCATCCGTCTCGTCGGTCCGGGCGCGTTCGGCGTGATACGCACGAGCGTCGGCCTGAACGCGTCGTTCTCCGACGTCGACGTGCTGCCGGGCCGGCTCGCGCTGGTCGCGCAATCGGGGGCGGTGTGCACGGCGATGCTCGATTTCGCGCGGCCCGCGGGCATCGGCTTCTCGACCGTGATCTCCCTGGGCGGCGTCCTCGACGTCGACTTCGGCGAGCTGCTCGACGCGCTGCTCGCCGACCAGGAGACCGACGGAATCCTGCTCTACGTCGAGCACGTGCACGATGCACGCGGTTTCCTGTCCGCGCTGCGGGCGGCGGCGCGCACGAAGCCCGTCGTGCTGCTGAAGGCGGGGCGCTCGCTCGAGGCGGCGCCGCCGTCGGGACCCTCGCCGGACGCGGTCTTCGACGTGGCGATGCGGCGTTGCGGCACGGTGCGCGTGCGCACCTACACGCAGCTCTTCGCCGCCGCGCGCCTGCTCGGCACCGGGCGCATCCCGCGCGGCGAGCGCATCGCGGTCGTCGCCAACGGACGCGGGCCGGCGATGCTCGCGGCGGACAGCGCGCGCGACGCAGGCATCGAGCTCGCGCAGTTCGATGCGTCGACCGTGGCGGCACTGGACGCGCTCCTTCCCGACGAGAGCCCGCGCGGCAACCCGGTCGACGTGCGCGGCGACGCGCCGCCGGAACGGTTCGCCGCGGCCGTGGGCGCGGTGGTGTCCGACCCGAACGTCGACGCGGTCGTCGTGCTGCACGTGCCGCGGCCGGTCGACTCGCCGACGGATGCCGCGCGCGCCGTCGCCGCGGTCGCCCGCGGATCGAGGAAGCCGATCCTCGGCGCATGGCTGGGCGCGATCGAACGGCCCGAGGCGCGCGACGCCCTCGAGGCCGGCGGCATCGCGAACTTCTACACGCCCGAGAACGCTGTCGAGGCGTTCGCGTTCCTCGCCGCCTACCGGCGCCACCAGGAGCTTCTGCTCGAGGTGCCGCCCCCGCTGCTGGAGCCCGCCCCGCCCGACTTCGTGGCGGTCGAGCGGCTGCGTGCGGCGATCGGCGATCGGCGCACGCTCGATCCCGACGAGCTTGCGCGACTGCTCGCTGCGTTCCGGCTGCCGGTGCCGCGCGTCGCGCGCGCCGGCACGCTGGACGAGGCGCGCGTCGTCGCGCGGCGCCTCGGCTATCCGGTGTCGCTTTCGGGCGACGCGACCGGTCCCGCCATCGGCCCGATCCCCGACGGTCGCGCGCTTCTCCGCGCGTGGCGAAAGTTGCAGGAGCGGGCGCGCGCCGGACAGGAGCGCGAGGGGCACGCGTTCGTGCGCAAGGCGGCGCACGGCGAGCGCGCCCGCGAGCTCGCGATCGGCGTCGCGACCGATCCGGTGTTCGGGCCGGTGATCTCGCTCGGCATCGGCGGGGGCTCGCCGCTGACGCCTGCCGGGCGCGCGCTCGCGCTGCCGCCGCTCAACCGGCGCCTCGCGCTGGACCTGATCGCCGGCGCGCGGCGGCACACCGGCCGCGACGGCGCGCCCGCCGCGCCGGACGACGTGGTCGAGCCGGTGGTGCGCCTGCTGCTGCAGCTGTCCGCGCTGGTGTGCGCGTGCCCGTGGGTGCGCGAGCTCGAGCTCGATCCGGTGTTCGCGGAGCCGGGCGTCGCGACGGTCGGCGCGGCGCGCCTCGCCGTCGACCCGCGGCAGAAGTCGCGCCGCGGGTACGGGCACATGGCGATCCACCCGTACCCGTCGGAGACCGCCGGCACGATCGAGGTGCGCGATTCGGTGCCGCTCACGGTGCGCGCGATCCGCCCCGAGGACGCGGAACTCGAGCGCGACTTCGTCCTCGGGCTGTCGGAGGAGTCGCGCTACTTCCGCTTCTTCTACCGGTTGCACGAGCTCACGCCGCAGATGCTCGCGCGCTTCACGCAGGTCGACTACGACCGCGAGATGGCGCTCGTCGCGCTCGCGCCCGCTGCCGCGGCCGGCGGCGGGGAGAGGATCGTGGGCGTCGCGCGCTACATCGCCAATCCGGACGGCGAGAGCGCCGAGTTCGCGGTGGTCGTCGCAGACGATTGGCAGGGCCGGGGCGTCGCGCGCGGGCTGATGGAGCGCCTGATCGCGTGCGCGAGGAAGCGCGGCCTCGCGCGCCTCGAGGGCGCCGTGCTGCGTACGAACCACGGCATGCTCCGCTTCACGGCGGCGATGGGATTCTCGACGGCGGACGATCCCGAGGATCCCGAGCAGCTGATCGTGACGCTTCCGCTCGCGCGCGATTGATCCCGCGCGTCGCCGATCGCGTCCGATCGGTTAGACTGCGGCGGCATTCCCGCGCAATGGAAGACATGCGATGAAGGTTGCGGTCGCCACCGCCGGTTCGCCGCGCTCGCCGGCCGCGCTCGAGGCGTTCACGTGGTGGGCGCCGGCGATCGAGCTCGCCCACGCGCCGTCGTCCGGCGGCGAGTCGACCGCGACGGGCACGCACGGCCGCGCGCGTCTCGCCGACCTCGCGACGGGACCCGTCGCGGCCAGGGTCGTCGCCAGCTCGAAGCTGCCCGTGCTGCGGTTCAGGTAGCGGCCCGTGGGCGGACCGCTGCGAGCTTCAGTCGGCGTCGCGTCGCGGCGCCCTCGCGAACGGCCACATCAGCGCGAGCGTGTTGTCGCGCATCACGTAGTGGTGCCACAGCGCCGCGGCGGCGTGCAGCCCGATCAGCGCGTAGCCGGCCTGTCCGGCGATCTCGTGCGTCTTCTCCAGCGGCTTCACCCACGCCTGGTCCGGCCCGGTCAGCATCGGCAGCATGACGCCGGCCAGCGCGACCGGTCTCCCCTCGGCGCCGAGCGCGAGCCACCCGAGGATCGGCAACCCGAGCATGAGCGCGTAGAGCACGATGTGGCCGAACCGCGCGAGCTCCTCCTGCCACACCGGCGGCGGCGGCACGATGGCCGGTGCGCGGCGCGAGGCACGCGCCAGCATGCGCACGAGCGTGGCCGCGAGCGCCGCGAGCCCGAAGCCGTAGTGCCACAGCCGCAGGAGCGCGCGTTCGGGGCTGTCGCGCGGGTAGAACTCGCGCAGCTCGATCGTCGCGTAGGCGCCGGCGATCAGCACGAGCGCGAGCCAGTGCAGCGCGATGACGCCGCCGCCGTAACGGTCGGGCGGGGCGTCGATCACGTGCGCGGACGGTGGGGCGGGAGTCATCGGTGTGCGCCTCGCGACCGGCGGGGCGCTCGCGCGCCGATGCTAACCGCGCCGGCGCGCACCGGCAATCTCGCGCCGCGTCCGGCGCGCGCGAACGCCGTCGCGCCGCATCGCGTCCGTCGATGAGCCCGCGCACCCGCCGCGACCTGCTGTCCGCCGTTGCGGCGTGCGCGCTGGCTGCGTGCGCGGGTCCGGCCCCGCCGATGGCGTCGGACGGCGCCGTGCCGCCCATCGTGCTGCTCGGCGAGGTGCACGACAACGCCGACGGCCATGCACGGCGCTTCGCGAGGCTGAAGGCGCAAGTCGAGGCCGGCTGGCGTCCGGCGGTCGCCATGGAGCAGTTCGACCGCGAACGGCAGGCCGACCTCGATCGCGCGGCCTCGGAATGCGCGGATGCCGCATGCGTGATCCGCCTCGCGGGCGCGCCGGGCGGGCTGTGGGACTGGGAGCACTACGAGCCGGTGATCGCGCTGTCGCTCGCGCACCGGTTGCCGCTGAAGGCGGCGAACCTCTCGCGGGCCGAGGCCGCGCGGGTCGTGCGCGAGGGCTTTCGCACGGCGTTCGACGCCGCGACGATCGAGGCGTTCGGCCTCGATCGTGCGCTGCCGCGGGATCTCGCCGACGGGCAGCGGCGGGCGATCGAGGTCGGCCACTGCGATCGCCTTCCGCCGGCGGTCGCCGAACGCATGGTGCTCGCGCAGGTGGCGCGCGACGTCTGGATGGCGAAGGTCGTGTCGGAGGCGGCCGCGCCGCGTGGCGTCGTGCTGCTCGCGGGAAACGGCCACGTGCGCCGCGATCTCGGCGTGCCGCGCTGGCTCGGCGCGGTCGGCGTCGCGCGCGCCCGCAGCGTCGGCTACCTCGAGGAGCCGGCCGACGGCGAGTACGACGAGCGGGTCGCGATCGCCCCGCAGGCGCGCGAGGATCCCTGCGCGAACGTCCCGCTACGCCGCGAACCGTGAGACCGCCTCGACGAACGCCGCCGGCTGCTCGGTGTGCACGGCGTGCGCCGCGCCGTCGATGGTGACGAACGCGGCGCCGGGGATTCGCCGGGCGAAGGCCCCGCACGCCGTCGCGGGAAACAGCACGTCCTCGCGTCCGGCGACGACCAGCGTCGGCGCCGCGATCGCGGACAGGTCGCCGGAGCCGTCGAACGCGGCGATCGCATCGACCTGGCGCCGGAACCCCGCCGCGGATTGCGGATAGGGATACTCGAGCGCCCAGCGCGTCGCGGCCTCGACGTTCTGCGGATCGCTCATGAATCGTCGGGTGAAGATCAGGTCGAACAGCCGCCGGAACCAGCGCGAAGGATCCTCGCCCGACGCGAGCTTCGCGGCCAGGTCGTCGAACAGCGCCACGTTGCCCGGCCCGGCCCGGGCGCCGGTCGCGACGAGGATCAGCCGCTCGACCAGCCGCGGGTGGCGGAGGGCGAGGCGCTGCGCGACGAACCCGCCCATCGAGTGGCCGAGCACGGGCGCGCGAGCGATGCCGAGGCTCGCGAGCAGCGCCGCGCAGTCGTCGGCCATCGCGTCGACCGACGCGGCGGCGTCCTGCGGAGCCGTGCGCCCGACGCCCCGGTTGTCCGGCGCGACGGCTCGGAACCGCGCCGCGAGCCCGGTCCAGACGGTCAGCCACGAGAGCGAGTCCGACGCGAGTCCCGCGACGAGCAGGAGCGGCGCTCCGCGGCCGCGGGCTTCGTAGTGCAGCGAGACGTCCGGCAGGGCGAGCGAGGGCATGGCTCCGCGCGAAGCGGGAATGTGCGCGAGTCTACCGGCATTGCGCGTCGTCCTCCCCGCGCGTGCTGCGCCATGCCGCGCCGGTGCGGACGCGGCGCTCGCGACCGCATCGGCCGCGGGCGGTGGCGCGGTTCGAGCGGCGCCGTCGTGGCGGCGAACGTCGCCGAGCGGCACGGAACGAACGACCCGACCAGGCAGACGGCGCTCGACGAGTAGGGCGGGGTCGTCGACGGTCGCCGCGGCTCGCCCGACCGCCACGACAACCTCACCGGCACGCAGCCGGTCGGCGCGGCGTTCGCTCCCGGCGGGGACCGGACCTGCGGCAATCGAACCAGGGCGGCGAGGGCTCGGCATCCGTCGGCCATCACGACCGCATGGGCCCGACACGAGCCCGACGGCGCGGACGTCGCGTTCGTCGCACGGCTCGAGCGGCTGCGGCGACGCCACGCTCGGGGCCACCGGCGGTGCGGGGCCGGTCTGCTGCTTCGCCGCGGACTGACCGCCCGACGCGGCCCGGCTCGCCACCGGCGGGCGCCGGTCCGCTACACTTGCGGCTCGGCGGGCTTCCGCCGCGACCTTCCGCCGGCGACGCGCCGGAGACCCCCCACACGCGACTCTCGCGGCGCCCGCCACGCACCGCGAAATGCGAATGTCCCGCGCCGCCGTCGACTCGCCCCAGTCCTGGACGCGCCTCGCGATCGCGCTGGCGATCGCGACGATCGGCGGCGTCGGCATGTGGTCCGTCGTCGTCGCGCTGCCGCCCGTGCAGGCGGAGTTCGGCGTCGCTCGCGCGGCGGCGTCGTTCCCGTACACGCTGACGATGCTCGGGTTCGGCGCCGCAGGCATCGTGCTGGGACGCTGGTCGGACCGTTACGGCATCATGCTCCCGGTACTCGCCGCGGCCGGCGCGCTCGGCGCCGGCTACGTCGCGTCGGGCTACGCGACCACGCTCACGCAGTTCGCGCTCGCGCAGGGGCTCCTGATCGGCGCCGGCAGTTCGGTGACGTTCGGCCCGTTGATCGCGCACATCTCGATGTGGTTCGCGCGGCGACGCGGCATCGCCGTCGCGATCGTCGCCAGCGGCAACTACCTCGCCGGCGCCGTATGGCCCCCGATCGTGCAGCACTTCATCGAGACGTCGGGCTGGCGCGCCGCGTATTTCGGCATCGGCGTATTCATCGTCGCGACGATGCTGCCGCTCGCGTTCCTGCTGAAGCGGCACCCGCCTGCGCACGCGGACGACGGCTCTCCCGGGTCTCCCGTCGCGACGCCGCGAACGCCGCGCGACCTCGGGCTGTCGAAGGACGCGCTGCAGGGACTCCTCGTCGTCGCGGGCCTCGCGTGCTGCGTCGCGATGGCGATGCCGCAGGTCCACATCGTCGCCTACTGCAGCGACCTGGGCTATGGCCCCGCGCGGGGCGCGCAGATGCTGTCGCTGATGCTCGCGTGCGGCATCGTGAGCCGGATCACGTTCGGCTTCGTCAGCGACCGCATCGGGGGCCTGCGCACGCTCCTGCTCGGCTCGACGCTGCAGTGCGTCGCGCTGTTTCTGTTCCTGCCGTTCGACGGGATGGTGTCGCTGTTCCTGATCTCCGGACTGTTCGGCCTGTTCCAGGGCGGAATCGTTCCGTCCTACGCGATCATCGTGCGCGAGTACTTTCCGCCCGGCGAGGCCGGCGGGCGCATCGGCATCGTGATCATGGCGACGCTGGTCGGCATGGCGCTCGGAGGCTGGGCGTCGGGCGCGGTCTTCGACCTGACCGGTTCGTACCGCGCGGCGTTCGTCCACGGAATCGCGTGGAACCTCGTGAACATGTCGATCGCGTGGTGGCTGCTCGCCCGCACGCGGATGCGCCACGCGGTCGCGTGAGCCGCCGCCCCGGTCCGTCCGGCCGCGCGCGGCGCGGTCGTCCTCCAGGCGGGCGCGATCGCGACGCCCCGCTCGCCGGTCGTCCGGCCGACCCGTTCCGGAAATATCGAGGTTCCGTGACCGCCGCGCGCGGAAAGCGAACGCCCGGTTTGACCGGCGTCAAGGTCGGGACGGGGGGCGCTGCTAGCGTCGGTCCACGAGGCGGACTGCGACGAGGAGGCGACAAAGTGAATCCGGCGGCACCCGCATCCACCGGCATGTTCGTCGCCACGGGCCCGATCTATTCGTTCCGTTGCGCCGGGCAGGACATCGAGACGCGTCCCGCGTGGTACGCGTCGCTGTTCGACCGCTCGCCCGCGCTCGGCCGGGAGGTCGTCGAGTTCTCCCGCCGCTGGCGTGGTCACGACAGCGCGCTCGCGCTGTGCGCGCTGATGGCGCGCCGTCCCGGGCCGGACGGCCTCGACCCGGTGGCGTACCTGCGCGCGGTCGGCCGCGATGTGCGCGAGCGTCCGGAAACGTGGGCGCGCATCGTCGCAGGGACGCCCGAGCTTCGGCGCGACCTCGTGCACCTGTCGCATGCGCTGCGCGGAACGGTGGCGGCCTCGGCCGCGCCCGGCGAGGATCCGCAGGTCCTCGCTCCCTGAGCGAGATGCCGGCCGGCCGCCGGACGCGCAGCCCCGCCTCCCGCTCGAAGCACGCCGGGTAGCGCGCAATCACCTCGCGCACCGCGGCGTGCGTCGCGCGCAGGTTCCCGCGTGCGGGAGCCGGAGCGCGTTCGATGCCTCGCGCCCGAGCGACCCCGAGCGCCGCGGTCCCGACGCGCGCCACGGCGCGAATCGCTGCGGGAGGCGCGGCGCGGCGCCGGCCGCGAGGACATCCTGCCACGCCTTCCCGCTTACGATGCCGTCCGGCCCGTTCTTCCCGAAAGCGCGGACAGGCCACGGAGCGTGTCGGCGACGTCGAGGTCCCCGCCGTCACGGCCGATGAACACGCGCGCGGGCGAGCGTGCGCCACGCGCCGGCGTGGCGACGGGCGCGAGGGCGGTCCGGGCGGCGGTGCGGGCGGCATCGTCGGGCCCCGGACCGGCAGAGTGGCCGGGCTGCGCCATTGTGGCGAAGGCGAACCGGCCGGTCGAGCGCGGCGGTCGCGGTCGCGATAAGCTACGGGCAAAGGAGGATGCCGATGCGCTCCAGTGCGATGACGCTCGCGCTCGCCGCCGCGCTGGCCGCGACCGCCCCGCCCGCGCCCGCGGCCGACCTGCCTGTCTTCGACGCGCACATCCACTACAGCCACGATGCGTGGGAGTCGGTGCCGCCCGCGGACGCGGTCGCGATCCTGCGCAAGGCCGGCGTGACGCGAGCGCTCGTGTCGAGCTCCGGCGACGACGGCACGCAGCGGCTCGTCGCACTCGCGCCCGACCTGATCCTGCCCTCGCTGCGGCCCTACCGGACGCGCGGCGAACTCGGGACCTGGGTGCGCGACGAGACGCTGGTTCCGTACCTGGAGGATCGGCTTCGCCGCTTCCGCTACGTCGCGATCGGCGAGTTCCACGTCTACGGCGCCGACGCGGACCTGCCCAACGTCCGGCGCGCGGTCGCGCTGGCGAAGGAGCACGGACTCGTGCTGCACGCGCACGCGGACGCCGACGCCATCGAGCGCCTGTTCCGTCACGACGCGCAGGCGCGCATCCTGTGGGCACATTCGGGCTTCGAGCGCCCGGAGGCCGTGCGCGAGATGCTGCGCAGGCACCGCACGCTGTGGTGCGACCTCGCGTTCCGCAGCGAGCACGGCACGGGCGGCGCGGTGGACCCGGCGTGGCGCGCGGCGTTCGACGAGTTCCCGGACCGCTTCATGGTCGGCACCGACACCTTCACGCCGGAGCGCTGGCACTACATCGGCGAGCACGCGAGCTGGTCGCGGGCATGGCTCGCCTCGCTGCCGCGGCCGCTCGCCGAGCGCATCGCCTGGCGAAACGGCGACGCGCTGTTCGGCGCCGAGATCGCGAAGCGCGGCTCGTGAAGCGGTGCCTGCCGCTGCTCGCCGCGACCGTCGCGCTCGGCGCCGGCCACGCTTCCGGCTGCGGCGACGCGCTGCCGGCGCCGAAGCGCACCGCGGAGTCGCCGCGCCATGTCGTCGTCTGGCGCACGACGCCGTCTCCGCCGGTCGTCGGCGAGCATTTCACGGTCGACCTCGCGGTGTGCGCGAAGCCGGGCGCCCGGGCGGCGTCGGCGGTTCGCGTCGACGCGCAGATGCCCGATCACCGGCACGGCATGAACTACCGGGCGTCGGTGACGGCGCTCGGCGGCGGCCGCTTCCGCGCCGAAGGAATGATGTTCCACATGCCGGGCCGCTGGGTGTTCGCGTTCGACGTGAGCGACGGCGCCACGACCGAGCGCATCAGCGCGGAGGAGATGGCGAGGTGACGTCCTCCCTGGGCTCGCCGCGCGCGCCTTCCGCGAGGCAGGCCGCGCGTCCGGGGCGGCGGGTCGCCGCCCTCGCGGGGCGTTGTGCGCTCGTCGTTTCCGCCGCCCTGGCGGCGGTCGCCGCGCCGGCGAGCGGCGACGACACCGCCGGCACGGGATTCGCGCCCGACGAGGTCGCGCGGATCCTGTCGCACGGCCCGTGGCCGCCGCCCGTGCCGGGCCGCGATCCGAGCAACCGCGTGTCCGGCAACGCCGACGCCATCGCGTTCGGCGAGCGCCTGTTCTTCGACACGCGGCTGTCGTCGACCGGTCTGGTGTCGTGCGCGCGCTGCCACCAGCCGGGCCGCTATTTCACCGACGGCCACGAGCGCTCGATCGGGATCGCCCCGACCGACCGCAACGCGCCCACGGTCGTCGACGTGCGCGGACGGCGCTGGTACGGCTGGGACGGCTCGCACGACAACCTCTGGTCGCAGAGCATCCGGCCGCTCCTCGACCCGCGCGAGATGGGCATGACGCCGGCGACGGTCGCGCGGACCATCCGGCGCGAGCAGGACTTCGCGTGCCGCTATCGCATGACCTACCACCGCGACCCGCCGGCCGACGATCGCCAGGTGCTGGTCGACGTCGCGAAGGCGCTCGCCGCGTTCCAGGAATCGCTCGCGAGCGGCCGCACGCCGTTCGACGACTTCCGCGATGCGCTCGCGCGCGGCGATCGCGCGGCGATGGCGCGCTATCCCGAGGCTGCGAAGCGCGGGCTGAAGATCTTCGTCGGCCGCGGATCGTGCAGCGTGTGCCACGTCGGGCCCGCGTTCACGAACGGCGAATTCCACGACATCGGCCTCGGCTTCTTCGCCGCCCCCGGTCGCGTCGATCCGGGCCGCCACGCCGGCATCGCGCGCCTCAGGGCGAACTCGTACAACCTGCTCGGCCGCTACAGCGACGACCCCGCACGAACGACCGCGACGTCGACGCGCCACGTCGTGCAGGAGCACCGCAATTTCGGCGAGTTCCGCGTGCCGGGCCTGCGCAACGTCGCCGCCACGGCGCCCTACATGCACGACGGAAGCCTGAAGTCGCTGCGCGAGGTCGTGCGGCACTATTCGGAGATCGACGAGGAGCGGCTGCACGTCCACGGGGAGCGGATCCTCAGGCCGCTGCGGCTCACCGAGCCGGAGAGCGCCGATCTGGTCGCGTTCCTCGAGAGCCTGGGCGACGGGACGCCGGTGTTTCGCCTCACGCAGCGCGCCCGGCCGGCCTGCGAGGTCCTGTGAGCGAGGGTGCGGCGCGCGCGCGGCGCGATCAACGCAGCGTGCGGCGCTCCGGTTCGCCCGGCTCGCCCGGCTCGTCCGGGCCGTCGGGAGCGCGGTAGCGCTCGCCGTCCCAGACGTACGGCGCGGGCGCGGTGAACGGGGAGCGCGACGCGCTGTCCCGCTCGCCGTCCGCGTCGAGGTCGACGACGCCCTCGTTCTCCCAGTCGTAGCGCACCGTGGGAATGGCGTCGCGTCGGCGCAGCGCCAGCGCGAGGGCAAGGCCGATCAGCGCGGCGGAAAGGTGCGTCTCCCAGGAATGGGCGCGCTGGATCGGGAGTACGCCCCACACCGCGGTGCCGTAGAGGAACGCGACGACCATCGACGCCGCGATCGCGCGCCGGTCGCGGCGCAGCACGCCCGCCACGAACACGTAGGCGATGAGCCCGTAGACGAGACCGCTCGCGCCGACGTGGACGCCGCCGCGCGCGAACAGCCACACCGCGATGCCCGGACCGAGCCAGATCGCCGGGATTACCACGGGGCTCGCGCGCGGATAGAGATGCAGCATCGCGGCGCCCAGCAGCGCGAGCGGCAGCGTGTTCGCGATCAGGTGATCGAACCCGCCATGCACGAGCGGCGCGAACAGGATGCCGGCGAGCCCCGCGATGCTGCGCGGCTTCACGCCGAACGGCGCGGCGTCGAGGTCGAGCCCCCAGTTGAGGATCTGAATCGCCCAGAGCAGGCCGACGAACGCGAGCGCGAGCTTCACCGCGAGCCGGAACCCGGCGCGCACGTTCGGCGAGCCGGTATAGGTGGGGTGCGGCGTGTCGAACTGCATTGACGGGGGGCACGGCGGGAGTTCCGGGCCAGTAGAGCATAGTCGGTCCGGGATCGCCGGTTTCAATCGCGGGCTGCCGGCCGGCGCCGCCCGGGCGGGCGCCTTCCGGTGGCGCCGAGGGGCCGCGCCGGCGCGGTACGGCCGGCGTGCGGCATGCGGCGGTCCGCCCGGGCGCTGCCACCGACCGGGACGCGGCCGTCGCGTCGCGCCGCCCGGGCCGGCCTCTCATCGTGTGATATAACGGCGCGACGGGAGCGCCGCGGCTGCCATGGCCGTCCGATACCGTGACCAGCGAGCCACCGACGATGCGTGCCACGGCCGGAACCCCCGGCACGACCCTCACCGACGAAGCGATCGCCGACCGCGCGGCCGGCAACGACCTCGGCGCCTTTGCCCGGCTGATGCGCAGGCATGGCCGGGCGCTCTTCCGGACGGCGCGCGGCCTTCTCGGGGACGACGCGGAGGCCCGTCGCCTGGACGGCGACGTCGACCCCGGGGCACGCACGCGCGACACGGTTCCGGACGCACACCTCGCGGACGACGACGACGGCGCCGTCGCCCGCGCGCGCGGCGACCGCATCGTCGCGGGCGGGCCTACCGGCCCCGGCGAGTGGTCGCGGTGGCGCTGCCTCGTCTCGCGCGACGATCCGCCCGAGGACGAGTGACCTGACGTTCCTGTTGCCCGCCGGCGAGTCAGTCCGGCCGGCCCCGTCGCGGCGGTCAGTCGACGTCGACGGTGAACGCCGGGTCGAACGCCGCGTTCTCGTTCACGCCGTTCTTCGCGTAGCCGCGCGGATTGCATACGACCCGCGTGCCCCCCAGGTCGTAGTCGAAGCTGTCGTGCGTATGCCCGTGGATCCACAGGCGCGCGCGATCCCCGCCGGCAAGATGCGCAACGTCCGACACGAAGCCGGCGTTGAGCAGCGAATCGGCGTAGCGCGGATGGATGCTCCCGCGCGACGGCGCATGGTGCGTGACCACGACGGTCGGCCCGGCGTGCGGCGTCGCGAGCTTCGCCGCGAGCCACGCCGCATGGCTCGCGAAGCGCGCCGCCGACGCTTCCGGCGTGAAGAGGTCGCCGGAAGCGTCGTCGGCGACGATGCGACTGAAGTCCCGAATGTGCCTGAGCGCGTCCGCGATCGCCGCTTCTCGCCCGGCGCCGTCGCCGAACAGCCGGAAATCGGTCCACAGCGTGCTGCCGAGGAAGCGCACGCCCCCGACGATCGCCTCGTCGTCGTCGAGCACGCGGACGTTCGTCCCCGCGCTCAGGCGGGCGAGCTCGCGCCGCGTGCCGTCGATGCTCGACCCGTAGAACTCGTGGTTGCCCGGTACGTAGAGCACGGGTTTCGCGAGCGCGGTCGCCCACGCCAGTGCCTCCTTCGGCCGCGCGATGTCGCCGGCGAGCACGACGAGGTCGGCACCGGTCTCGGGAACGACGAACGCTCCCTGGCTCAGGTGCAGGTCCGACAGGATGTGGAGTCGCATCGCGCCCTCGACGCCGCCGAAGCGTAACAGTATGATGGAACATGGTCCGGAAGAAGACCCGCGCACACGCCCCGGCCACGCCGATGGCGAAGGCCGACATCCAGGCGCTCGCGCACTTCCGCTACCAGCTGCGCCGGTTCCTGCGCTTTTCCGAGGAGGTCGCGCACGAGCACGGCGTGACGCCGCTGCAATACCTGCTCCTGCTGCAGATTCGCGGCTACCCCGGCCGCGACTGGGCGACCATCACCGAGCTCGCCGAGCGGCTGCAGGCGCAACACCACGGCGTCGTCTCGCTGGTGTCGCGCTGCGAGGCCGCCGGCCTCGTCAGGCGAAGCGTCAGCACCGAGGACCGGCGCTGCGTCGAGGTCCGCCTGACCGCGAAGGGGAAGGGGCTCGTCGACGTGCTCGCGAACCTGCACCGCGTCGAGCTCCTGTCGTTCCGCGGCGCGCTCTCGGCGCCCGAGATACCGGTTCCGCGGCGCCGCCAGGCATAGCGGGCCGGGCGCGATCTCGCGTGGTCGGCCGTATCCGGATCAAGCCGCCGGCGCGCGGCGCCACACGATGCACCGGTTGTTGGCGGGCATCGCCCGGTCCACGGCGAGCGCGAGTCCCGCCCCCTGCGCCAGGGCATCGACGGCTTCGACGTCGCGCAGGCCCTGGTGCGCGGCCTTCGCCTTCAGCGTCGCGTCGAACGCCGCGTTGCTCTCGCTCGTGTGGCGTCCGCCGACCTTGAACGGCCCGTAGACCGCGACCACGGCATCGGCCGCAAGGACCGAGGGCAGGCGCTCGAACAGGCGCTCGACCTCCGGCCACCCCATGATGTGCAGTGTGTTGGCGCTGAAGACCGCATCGTAGGGGCGCGTCGGCCACGCGCCGTTGACGTCGAGCGCGATCGGCTCGGGCGTGTTGCCGAGCGACGCGTCCGCCAGCCACAGGCGGATGCCGGGCAGGTTCTCGGGCCGGTCGGAGCATTGCCAGACGAGATGCGGCAGCGCGGCGGCGAAGTGGACCGCGTGCTGTCCGGTCCCGCTGCCGATCTCGAGCACCTCGCGCCGATCCGCGAAGTGCTCGCGCAGTACCGCCAGGATCGGGTCGCGGTTGCGGTCGCAGGAGGGGGCGTAGGGTTTGTCCATCGCGCGTTCCGGAATGCCCGTGGCTGCATCGATGTTTACCACCTTTGGCCGCGCTCCGTCGAATCGCGTGTCGGACACTGTCGAATTGCGCTTCGCGCCGGAGTCCGGTTCAATGGCGCGGACGGTGCCCGCCGGGGCACTTCCCCCCGATTGCCCAAGCAGGAGCGACGACATGGCTCGCCTGACCGTCAACGGCAAGGTACTCGACGTCGAAGCGGAGCCGGATACCCCGCTCCTCTGGGTGCTGCGCGAGCAGCTCGGCCTGACGGGCACGAAATACGGCTGCGGCATCGCGCAGTGCGGCTCGTGCACCGTGCACATCGACGGCGCGGCGGTGCGCAGTTGCGTGCGCCCGGTGTCGACGGTCGGCCCGGGCGAGAAGATCGTGACGATCGAGGGTTTGTCGCCGACAGGCTCGCATCCGGTGCAGAAGGCATGGTCCGCACTCGACGTGCCGCAGTGCGGCTATTGCCAGTCCGGCATGATCATGGCCGCCGCGTCCCTGCTCGCCTCCACGCCGGACCCGAGCGATGCCGACATCGACGCGGCGATGACCAACCTCTGCCGCTGCGGCACCTACAACCGCGTGCGCGCGGCGATCAAGGCCGCGGCGAGGGGCGACGCGAAGGCCGCCGGCCTGTCGATCCTGCACGCGGACGGGAGCACGACATGACCGCGTCGATCTCGCGCCGCCGTTTCCTCGCCGCGTCGGCAGCGGCCTCGGGCAGTCTCGTCGTCGGCTTCCACGTTCCGCTCTCCGGCGTCGCGTCGGCGCAAGGCACGCCGTCGCCGGAGGTCAACGCGTGGGTGGTCGTGCACCCGGACGACACCGTCGTCGTCCGCATCGCCCGTTCGGAGATGGGGCAGGGGACGCTCACCGGCCTCGCGCAGCTCGTCGCGGAGGAACTCGAGTGCGACTGGTCGAACGTTCGCACCGAGTACCCGACGCCCGGACAGAACCTCGCCCGAAAGCGCGTGTGGGGCAGCTTCTCGACCGGAGGCAGTCGCGGCATCCGCGACTCGCACGAGTACGTCCGCAAGGGAGGCGCCGCGGCGCGCATGATGCTCGTGAAGGCGGCCGCCGACCAGTGGAAGGTCCCGGAGGCCGAGTGCGTCGCGGCGAAAGGCGTCGTCACGCATCGCCCGACGGGCCGCAGCGCGAGCTACGGGAGGCTCGCGCCGGCCGCCTCGAGGCTCCCGCTCCCGACGGACGTGCCGCTCAAGGATCCGAAGGACTGGACGATCGCGGGCAAGCGCGTCGCGCGGCTCGACACCGTCGACAAGACCACCGGCGCGCAGCGCTACGGCATCGATCTCCGGCCGCCGGGGATGCTCAACGCGGCGATACGCGACTGCCCGGTGTTCGGCGGCAAGGTGAAGCGGGTCGACGAGGCAGCCGCGATGCGGCGGCCCGGCGTCAGGAAGGTCGTGCGAGTCGGCGACTCGGCGGTCGCCGTGATCGCGGACACGTGGTGGCACGCGAAGACGGCGCTCGACGCGCTGCCGATCGAGTGGGACGAAGGACCCGACGCGGGCGCGTCGAGCGCGAAGTTCGCCGACGTCATGAAGGCCGGGCTCGACGCCCCGGACGCGGCGGTGGGCAATCGGGTGGGCGACGCGCGCGCGGCGATCGCCGCGGCGCCGCGCCGGCTCGAGGCGGTCTACTCGTATCCGCACCAGAACCACGCGACGATGGAGCCGATGAACGCGACGGCGCGCTGGACGCCGGAGCGCTGCGAGGTCTGGACGCCGACCCAGAACGGCGAGGCGGCGCTCGCCGCGGCCGCCGAGGCGTCGGGGCTGCCGCTCGAGAGGTGCGAGGTCTACAAGATGCTGCTCGGCGGCGGCTTCGGCCGCCGCGGCGCGGTGCACGACTGGGTGCGCCAGGCGGTCGCGATCGCGAAGGAGATGCCGGGCGTGCCGGTCAAGCTCGTCTGGTCGCGCGAGGAGGACATGCAGCACGGCCGCTTCCATCCGGTCACGCAGTGCAGGCTCGCCGCGGGGCTCGACGCGCAGGGCAACGTGACCGCGCTGCACATGCGCATTTCCGGTCAGTCGATCCTGGCCGGCGTGTTCCCGCAGAACGTGCGCGACGGGCGCGACCCGGTGGTGTTCCAGGGACTGAATCCGCCGGGGCCGGAGTCGTCGATCGGCTACACGTTCCCGGCGCTCCTGATCGACCACGCGATGCGCAATCCGCACGTGCCGCCGGGATTCTGGCGCGGCGTGAACCTGAACCAGAACACGATCTACCTCGAGTGCTTCCTCGACGAGGTCGCGCACGCGACCGGGCGGGATCCGCTCGCGCTGCGGCGCGCGCTGATGGCGAATCATCCGAAGCACCTCGCCGTGCTGAACGCCGCCGCCGAGCGCGCGGGATGGGGGAAGCCCGCGCCCGCGGGCGTGCACCGCGGGCTGGCGCAGGCGATGGGCTTCGGGAGCTACGTCGCGGCGTGCGCGGAAGTGTCGGTGACGCAGGACGGCAGGCTCAGGATCCACCGCATCGTCGCGGCGACCGACCCGGGCCACGCGGTGAACCCGCAGCAGATCGAGGCGCAGGTCGAGGGCTCGTTCGCCTACGGGTTGTCGGCGGCGCTCTACGGCGAATGCACGGTCAGGGACGGGCGCATCGAGCAGGCCAATTTCGACACCTACCGCATCCTGCGCATGAACGAGATGCCGCGCGTCGAGACGATCGTGATGCCGTCGGGCGGATTCTGGGGCGGCGTCGGCGAGCCGACGATCGCGGTCGCGGCACCCGCGGTGCTGAACGCGATCTTCGCGGCGACCGGCAAGCGCATCCGCGAACTGCCGCTCAAGAACCACAGCCTGAAGCGTGCGTGACCTCCGCGCGACTCCGCCCCCGCCCCGGCCCTGTCATGGCCGCGGGAGGGCGGCAGCGTGCCGGCGCGCCCCGCGGTCCGCTCGCGCGAGCGGAGCCGGTGCGCGATTCGCCTCCATCGCGGCGCTCGCGCTGGCGTTGGCGGGAGCGCCGGCGTTCGCGCAGCCGTCCGTCGTTCCCGTCACCGTCGTCGGCGACGCGATCCCCGCGTCGCTCACCGGAGTGCCGGGCGACGCGGCGCGCGGCCGCGCGATCGTGACGAGCCGCCGGTCGGGGCTGTGCCTGCTGTGCCACGCAGGACCGTTCCCGGAGGAGCGCTTCCAGGGAACGCTCGGCCCCGACCTCCGCGGTGTCGGCGCGCGACTCTCGGCCGCCCAGCTGCGGCTGCGCGTCGTGGACGGACGGCGCCTCAATCCCGCGACGACGATGCCGGCGTACCACCGGGTCGACGGGCTCGCGCGCGTCGGCAACGCGTGGCGCGGCAAGCCGCTGCTCGACGCGCAAGCCGTCGAGGACGTCGTCGCGCTGCTCGCGACGCTCACCGACTGATCGCGATCCGGACGGCGCGATGAACGATCGTATCGATCCTGCGGACCGCTCGCGGCGCCGCCTTCTCGCGCTCGCCGCGGGCGCCGGCGCATGGCTGGCCGTGCGGCCGGCGCGCGCCGCGCCGGACGACCTCGCCGCGGCGATCCGAATGTATGCCGGCGGCGCCGACGTCCGCGGCGGCGGCGTGACGCTCGACGTGCCGGAGCTCGTCGACAACGGCAATTCGGTGCCGGTCACGGTCGACGTCGACTCGCCGATGACCGCCGCGGACCACGTCGCGGCGATCGCGATCTTCAACGAGCGCAATCCGGAGCGCGACGTCGCGCGCTACACGCTCGGACCCCGCGCGGGGCGCGCCCGGGTGTCGACGCGCATGCGCCTCGCGACGTCGCAGACGATCGTCGCGGTCGCGCGCATGAGCGACGGCAGCTACCGGTCGCACGCCGTCGACGTCGTCGTCGTGCTGGCCGCGTGCATCGAAGGGGACGTGTGATGGCGCGCGCGATCGTCAACGTCCCGGCGACCGCGAGGCGCGGCGACGTGATCGAGATCCGGACGCTGATCGCGCACCCGATGGAGACGGGCTACCGCGTCGCCGCGGACGGGCAGCGTGTCGCGCGCGACCTCGTCCGCCGTTTCACCTGCCGCTACAACGGCGAAGTCGTGTTCGCCGCGGAGCTCTTCCCGGCGACGGCGGCGAATCCCTACCTCGTCTTTTGCACCGTGGCGGTCGACAGCGGCACGCTGGCGTTCACGTGGGAAGGCGACCGCGGATTCGCTCAGACCGAGACGGTGGCGATCCGGGTGACATGAGTCGCGTCGCCGCAGGCGCGCGCGTCCTCGCGCTCGTCGCCGCCACCGTCGTCCTCGCCGCCTCGCCGGCCTGCGTGCAATCCGATGCCCGGCGCCCGGGTTCCGCGACCATGAGTCCGCAAACGCGCGCGATGCAGCGCGACGACGCGCAGAACCCGGCGATGCTGTGGGTCGCCGACGGCGAGGCGCTGTGGTCGCGCGCGGCGGGTCCTGCGGGCAGGGCGTGCGCCGACTGCCACGGCGACGCGCGTGCGTCGATGCGCGGCGTCGCGGCCCGCCATCCCGCGTACGACGAGGCGTCGCGACGCCCGGTCGACCTCGGTCAGCGCATCGCCGCTTGCCGGCAGCGGCACCAGCAAGCCGGTCCGCTTGCGCCGGAGAGCCACGAGCGTCTCGCCCTCGAGGCCTACGTCGCGCTTCAGTCGCGCGGCATGGCCGTCGCGCCGCCGGCGGATCCGCGGCTCGACGCGCACCGCGAGCGCGGTCGCGCGCTCTTCCACCAGCGCATCGGGCAGCTCGACCTTGCCTGCGCGCAGTGCCACGACGCGAACGCGGGCAAGCGGCTCGGCGGCAGCACGATTCCCGAGGCGCACCCGACCGGCTACCCGATCTACCGCCTCGAATGGCAGTCGGCCGGCTCGCTGCAACGCCGCCTGCGCGGCTGCATGGGCGGCGTGCGTGCCGAGGTGCCGCCGTACGACGCACCTGACCTCGTCGACCTGGCACTGCATCTCGCTTCGCGTGCGGCGGGGATGATCGTCGACGCTCCGGGCGTGCGGCCCTGACCCTCGCGCGCGGCCCGCACGACGGCGGCTGGCCGCGTCGTCGGGCGCCGCTCGCTCGCGCCGCCCGCGCGTCGTAGACTTGCGGCTTTTGGCGCGACGGGACGTCCCGTCGTGCCTCGCCCCGGGAGCCCCCGATGAAATGCACGCTGGTCGGATCACGCTACTTCGGTTCGGCGGTGCTGGACGCGCTCGTCAAGGACGGCGTGGCGATCGCGCGCGTCGTCGCACCCGCCGCCGACGACCGGCTCGCGCTCGGCGCGCAACAGGCGGGCATCCCGGTGCACGTGCTCGCGAACCCGAAGATCGTTCCGGGCGAGGCGATCGCCGACGGGACCGACCTGATCATCGCGGCGCACACGCACGCGCGTGTCTCCAACGAGGCGCTCGCGCGATCGCGACTGGGCGGCATCGGCTACCACCCGTCGCTGCTGCCGCGCCATCGCGGCATCGCCGCGGTCGAGTGGACGATCATGGAAGGCGACCCGATCGCCGGCGGGTCGGTCTATCACCTGGCCGACGGCTGGGACGCGGGCGCGGTCGCCGTGCAGGACTGGTGCTTCGTCGCCAAGGGCGAGACGGCGCGCGAGCTGTGGGAGCGTGCGCTCGCCCCGATGGGCCTCGACCTGCTCAAGCGCGTCGTGCGGCACGCGCGGGAGCACGGGGCGCTTCCCGCGCACAGGCAGGACGAGCGTTTCGCGACCCGGGCGCCGATGATCAGGCGCACGGTCACGCTGACCGACGAGCGGCGCGCGCCGAGCGCCTCGCTCGTCGTGACCGTCATCGGCGCCGACCGCCCCGGCATCGTCAGGCTGATGTCCGAGCGCGCCAGGGGCTTCGGCGCGAACTGGACCGCGAGCCGCATGGCCAACCTCGCCGGGCAGTTCGCGGGCATCGTCCACCTCGACGTGCCCCCGGAGAACGCCGAGGCGCTCGCGAACGCGCTTTCCGCGCTCGAATCCTCGGGCCTGCGCGTCGTGATCGCCAGGAGCGACGTCGTCGCCGCGCCGGAAGGGCGCCGCATCGTGAAGCTCGAGCTCGCCGGCCCGGATCGCCCCGGCATCGTGCGCGACCTGTCGGCGAGTCTCGCCGACCGCGGCGTGTCCATCGAGGAGCTGCACACGGAAGTCGTCGACGGCGCCACCGCGGCCGAGCACGTGTTCAAGGTGCGCGCGATGCTGTTCGTGCCGAACGCGCTGTCCAACGACGATCTCGAGCGCGGGCTCGACGCGCTCGCGAGCGAGATGAAGATGGACCTCGCGCTGGGCGAGCGCAATGCCCATCATGCGTAGCGCGGCCCGTGCGCGCGCGGCGATGCGGCCGCCCGAACGGGGATCCGGTTCGCCACCCGACCCGGGAACGATCCGATGGCCGGCATCGGCCTGATCGCCCTGCTCGACGACATCGCCACGATCCTCGACGACGTGGCGCTGATGACCAAGGTCGCCGGCCGCAAGGCGGCGGCCACGCTCGACGACGTCTCGGTCCTGACCGGGACCGCGACGAGGAAGACGGCGGGCGTGCTGGGCGACGACCTCGCGCTCAACGCCGAGCAGGTCTCGGGCGTGCGGGCCGATCGCGAGCTCCCGGTGGTGTGGGCGGTCGGGAAGGGGTCGATGGTCAACAAGGCGATCCTCGTGCCGTCCGCGCTCGCGATCAGCGGATTCGCGCCGTGGGCGATCACGCCGCTCCTGATGGTGGGCGGCGCGTTCCTCTGCTACGAAGGATTCGAGAAGGTCGCGCACAGGTTCCTGCACGGCGGCGACGAGGCGGCCGGGAAGTCGAAGCTGATCGAGGCGCTCGCGGACCCGTCGGTCGACCTGGTCGCGCTCGAGCGCGACAGGATCAGGGGCGCCGTGCGGACCGACTTCATCCTGTCGGCCGAGATCATCGTGATCGCGCTCGGAATCGTCGCCGGCGCGGCGTTCCCGACGCAGGTCGCGGTGCTGGTCGGCATCGCGGTCCTGATGACCTTCGGCGTCTACGGACTCGTGGCCGGCATCGTCAAGCTCGACGACGCCGGACTCTGGCTCTCCCGCCGGGCGGGAGGCGGCGCGTGGGCGCGGTTCGAGCGCGCGACGGGCGCGGCGATCCTGTCGGCGGCTCCCTGGCTCATGAAGGGGCTGTCGGTCGCGGGCACCGCCGCGATGTTCCTCGTCGGCGGCGGCATCCTCGCGCACGGCGTCCCCGCGCTGGGGCACGCCATCGAGGCGCTCGCCGCGAAAGCGGCCGCCGTGCCGGGGATCGGCGCGATGCTTGGCGCGACCGCGCCGCTGCTGCTCGACGCGATCGTCGGCATCGTCGCGGGCGCGGCGGTCGTCGGCGTCGTCGGCGCGGCGCGGCGCGTGCTCGCCTCGCGGCGGGCGTCGGCCTGACGTCCGCGGCCGGGCATCCACCCGCGGCATTCCGCGAATCGGCGGTTGCATGGCACAATCGCCCCGCTTCCGCGGGCAGAAACCCGCGGTGCGTCGATCGATGTCGAGTCGGAAGGGAATCGGGTCCGTGCATGCCGCATGACGTCACGCTGATCGCCACGTTCGCCGTCGGCTTCGTGCTGGCATTCATCTTCGGCTACATCGCGAACCGGCTGCGCCTGCCGCCGCTGGTGGGCTACCTGATCGCGGGTGTCGTGATCGGCGTGTTCACGCCCGACCTGGTCGCCAACGCGGCGATCGCCGGCCAACTGGCCGAGATCGGCGTGATCCTGCTGATGTTCGGCGTCGGCCTGCACTTCTCGGTGGCCGACCTGATGGCGGTGAGGCGCATCGCGATACCCGGCGCGGTCGGACAGATCGGCATCGCGACCGCGATCGGCACGGCGATGGCGATGCTGTGGGGCTGGACGCTCGGCGCCGGCATCGTGCTCGGCCTGTGCCTGTCGGTCGCGAGCACCGTCGTCCTGCTCAAGGCGCTCGAGGAGCGCAACGCCATCCAGACGACCAACGGCCGGGTCGCGGTGGGCTGGCTGATCGTCGAGGACCTCGCGATGGTCCTCGTGCTGGTCCTGCTGCCCGCGCTCGCCGAGGCGCTCGGCGGCACGGTGCCGGGCGGCGGCCACGGCGGCGCCGACCACGGCGTCCTCGTGTCGCTGGGAATCACTCTCGTCAAGGTCGCCGCGTTCGGCGCGATCGTGCTCACGGTGGGGCCGCGCGTGATGCCGTGGATCCTGCGCCAGGTGGCGCGCACCGGGTCGCGCGAGCTCTTCACGCTTTCCGTGCTCGCGCTGTCGGTCGGCATCGCGTACGGCTCCGCGGAGCTGTTCGGCGTGTCGTTCGCGCTGGGCGCGTTCTTCGCGGGCGTCGTGCTGAACGAGTCGGATCTCTCGCACAAGGCCGCGACCAATTCTCTGCCGCTGCAGGATGCGTTCGCCGTGCTGTTCTTCGTGTCGGTCGGGATGCTGTTCGACCCGACGATCGTCGTGCGCGAGCCGATGATGCTCGCCGCGGTGCTGCTGCTGATCCTCATCGGGAAGTCGATCATCGCGCTCGGCGTCGTGATGGTCATGGGCTTCCCGCTGTCGACCGGCATCTACGTCGCCGCCGCGCTCGCGCAGGTGGGCGAGTTCTCGTTCATCCTCGCGGGGCTCGGCATCGCGTACGGGCTGATGCCGCCCGAGGGGCTGAGCCTGATCCTCGCCGGCGCGCTGATCTCGATCACGCTGAACCAGTTCGCGTTCGTCGTCGCCGACGGACTCAACGGGGTCGTCGGGTCGCGGCCGCGCCTGAGGGAGCGCTTCGAGGAGGCCCACGCCGCGAGGCTCGCGCAGGTCGCCGCCGATCTCGAGGTGGCGCGCGCGCGCGCCGAGGAGCGCGCGGCGGCGCACCGCACGCTCTCGCCCGAGGAGCTGGTCGACCACTTCCCGATGTTCGGCAGCCTGGCGCCCGAGCAGCGCGAGGTCGTGCTGCTGCACCTCCAGCCGCATGCGGCGCAACCGGGCGAGCGCATCATCCACCGGGGCGACGAGGCCGATGCGGCCTACTTCATCT
This sequence comes from Burkholderiales bacterium, assembly GCA_905339295.1. Lineage (GTDB taxonomy): Bacteria > Pseudomonadota > Gammaproteobacteria > Burkholderiales > Casimicrobiaceae > VBCG01. Next base: position 12,143 of record CAJPFI010000031.1, on the reverse strand, counting down.
CCGCGGGCGAGGTCGAGGTGTCGGTCGGGGGCCAGCACATCCGGCTCGGCCCCGGAAACTTCTTCGGCGAGATGGCGCTCGTCAGCGGACAGCCGCGCTCGGCCGACGTCACGGCGCTCGACTACAGCAGGTTCCTCAAGCTGACGACCGGCGACTTCGACGAGATCCTGCGCCGCTATCCGGACATCCGCGCGCAGATCGTCGACCAGGCGGCGAAGCGGGAGGAGATGAACCGCCTGCGGGCGGAGCAGGCCGTCGAGGCGGCGAAGGGCGCGCTCGGCGACGAGCCCGACGGAACCGGGCGCTGATCGACGTCGCGCGCGCCGCCGCGCGCCTCCCGCCATGCCATCCCGCGGCTACATCCTGCTGATCAGCCACATGCGCAGCCATTCGTCGCTGCTCAGCCACATCCTCGGCAGCCATCCGGAGATCGACGGCTACAGCGAGCTGCACCAGCACTACGAGAGCCCGATGGACCTCCGCGCGATGACGCGCCGGATCGAGGCGGCGACCGGCGAGCGCAGGCACGGGCGCTACGCGCTCGACAAGCTTCTGCACAACGCGGGGCTGGTCGACGCCGCGATCCTTCGTCGCGACGACGTCAAGGTCGTGTTCCTGATCCGCAGCCCGGTCGACGCGATCCCGAGCATCATGCGCGTCGGGCGCGCGCAGGGTGGCGATCTCGCGGTCGCCACGCCCGCGGGCGCGACCAGGTACTACGTCACCCGTCTGGCGCGCATCGGCAAGTACAGCGCGCTCATGGGGTCGCGCGCCGCGCTCGTCGAGGCCGAGCGGCTGGTCTCCGACACCGGCGCCGTGCTGGCGCGGCTGACGCGCTACCTCGGACTCGCGACGCCCCTCGATCCCGCGTACCGCCGCTTTCCGCTGAGCGGGGTGGTCGGGCACGGCGATCCCTCGCCCAACATCCTCGCGGGCAGGGTGCTGCGCGACGACGAGCGCGACCGCGGGAACGCCGGGCCGGTCGACGTCCCGGCGGACCTGATGCAGTCGGCGGTCGACGACTACGCGGCGCTGCTCCCGGTCATGCGCTCGCGCCATCCCGACTGACGCCGCGCTGCCCGAAAGGCCGGCACGCCGCGGCGATCGCCTGCGCCCTAGAGCAGCAGCAGCGTCGCCAGCCCGAGGAACGCTCCCATGCTCACGACGTCGGTCGCGGTCGTGAGGAAGATCGACGAGGCGGTGGCGGGATCGGCGCCCAGACGCTGCAGCGTGGTCGGGACGAGCACGCCGGAGACGCCGCTGATCACGCATGCGACGACCATCGCGAGCCACGTGACCACGGCGAGCATCCATGCCTGCGGATTGCCCGACATCCAGGCGTAGACGAACATGCCGGCGCCGGCCGAGACGCCCACGAGCGCGCCGTTCGTGAAGCCGAGGATCGCCTCCTTCATCACGGCGACGCGCGTGCCGCCCGGCTTCATTTCGCCGAGCGTCATGCCGCGCAGCGTCACGGCGAGCGCCTGGCAGCCGGTGTTTCCGGACTGTCCGGCAAGCACCGGCAGGAACACGGCGAGCAGCACGATCTGCTGCAGAGTGCCCTCGAACAGGCCGACGACGAACGCCGCGATGAACGCCGTGAGCAGGTTGAGCTGCAACCAGGGATGGCGGAACAGGAGGCTCGTCGGCCACGGCGTCGCGAGGCGCTCCTCCTTGGTGACGCCGACCATCTCGCCCGCCTGCGCCGAGAGCTCGACCGCCTGCTCCTCGAACATCCGCTGTCCGCGCACCGTGCCCTGCAGGCGGCCGTCGGCGTCGACGACCGGATATTCCGGGAAGTGCTTGTCGAGCGTGAGCTTCATCGCGTCGATCAGCGGCATCGTCGCCTTCAGCGCGAAGACGTCGCGCAGCATGACCTCTTCGAGCCGCGCGGACCGTTCGTTGAACAGCAGGTCGCGCATCGTGATCACGCCGACCAGCTTGCCGTCCGCCTCGAGCACCCACGCGTAGGTGATGAACGCCTGCTTGACCAGCTCGCGGATCGACTCGATCGCCTCGCCCACGGTCTGCTGCGGCAGGAAGACCGCGCGGGGGGGCTCCATCAGGCGACCGATGGAGTCCTCGGGATACGGCGAGTCGCTCGCGTCCTTCCGCTTCCTCGTCAGTCGCATGGGAGTCCCGGTGTCGTGTCTGCGTTGATCGGCGTGAGGCGCCTCGGCCGGGGCCGCGTCCGGAAGACCGGGACGACGGAACCCGACAACGCGCCCTTATACCAAAATCCCCGCCTGACGCGGACCGCGCCCCGACCTGCGGCCCTGCCGGTTGGCGCGGACGGGCACGCGGCCTCCTGGCGCGGTCGCGCCGGTACGACGCGGCGACGCTAGGGCGTCCAGCTGGGCGGTACGGCGACGGCAGGCGCGGGCAGCGCGAGCGCGGCGCCCCCGGGCCCGCCGGCGACGCGGGCCTCGCCGACGCGGGCCACGCGCGCGGCGGCGAGCAATTCGAGCGCCGCGAGCACGGTCTCGTTGCGCGCGGCGAGCTGCATCTCGCGCGACGAGCCGCCGCACATGCGCGTGCAGAAGCTGTTCGTCGGGCTCTCGAAGTCGCAGTGCGACGCGCCCTCGATCTTCCTCGTGCGGAGCAGGTGCGGCACCGACCAGGCGAGCGTGCGGCCGCTTCCGAACAGGTTGCAGGCCGACGCGTCGCCGAGCAGCACGATCGCCGGCGCGTCGAGCTTCGATGCGGCATACATGCCGGTGCCGGTCCGGTCGACCGGATCGAGGCCGACCCAGCCCGCGATGCCGGGAAGCTTCGAGCCGGCGAGCACGGTGGCGAGCCCGCCCGCGGAGGTGCCGATCAGGACGAGCGACGAGCGCTCGACCGGCGGCAGGCCGAGCGCCCCCTGCTCGAGCCGCTGCGCGAGCTCGACGATCGCCGAGCCGTTTCCCCACAGGTCGATGACGTTCGGCAGGTCCGGGATCACCGCGACGACGCCCGCTTCGGCGAGCGCGCGACCCGCGTCGCGGTGGCGCTCGCGCGAGCGCGTCCAGCCGTGCGCGACGATGGCGTAGCCGACCGGCTCGCCCGCGCCCGGCAGGTAGACATCGACCTGCATCGGCCGCCCGTCGATCTCGATCGCCGTCGTGCGTCCGAGCGTGCCCGCGGTCTGCGCCGTCGCGTGGGCGGCACAGACGAGCAGCGCGGCGAGCAGCGTGGTGCGCACGAGGCGGGGCATGGGCGGTCCGGTCGGAGTGTCGTCGGTGCCGTTCGACCATACCACGAACGGGCGGTTCGACAGGGTCCCTGCCCGGCGGTCCGTCGGCCGCGCCGTCGCCGGCCACCGCCTATAATCGCGGGATCGACGGGTGCGCATCCGTGCCCGAGGAGGACGACGATGGACGAGGCGCTCATCGAGGCCGCCGCCGGCGGGGATCTCGCGCGCGTGCGCGAGCTGCTGGCGTCGGGCGCAAACGCGGACGCGCGCGATGCCGGGGGGGCGACGGCGCTGATGCACGCGGCGCACGCGGGGCGGCTCGACGTCGTGCGCGCGCTGCTCGACGCCGGCGCCGACGCGAACGCCACCGACGAGCGCGGCTGGGGGGCGCTCGCGAAGGCCTGCCACAACGCCGACCTCGACCGCGGATTCGCGGACGTCGTGGCGCTGCTCGCCGGTCGCGGCGCGGACGTCGAGGCGCCGATCGGCTACGGCATCCGCCCGCTGATGCTCGCCGCCGGCTATGGCGAGACGGCGGTCGTCGAGGCGCTGCTCGCCGCGGGCGCCGACGTCGTCGCGCGCAACGAGGGCGGCCTCACCGCGCTGATGATGGTCAAGGAGAAATTCTACGTCGACGTCATCAACCTGCTGCACGAGGCCGAGCGCGATGCGGGCGTCGACGAGGGAAGCTGCTCGACCAAGAACGCGCCGGGCTCCAGCGTGATCACGTTCCTGAAGCCGTTGGCGCGCAGGGAGCGGTAGCGTCGGTCCCCGGGCGCGGCATCAGGTCAGCCACCCGGGCCTGAGCAGCATCACGGCGCCCAGCGCGAGCATCACGGCGCCGCTCGCGAGCTTGAGCCAGCGACCGCCCCGCTCGGTGAGCCTGCGGCTGCCGAGCGCGACCACGGCGACGGAGACCATCAGCGCGTCGTCGGCGACGTAGCCGGCAATGTAGAGCCCGAGATAGCCGTAGCGCGCGGCCGTCGACAGGTCGTGCTGCGCGAGCACGGCGGTGAAGATGGCGGGCAGGCCGGCGGTGCACAGGAGCTCGACGAAGTTCACCAGGACCGCGAGCACGGCGACGGCGACGAGCGACGCGCCGATCGCTTCCGCGTTCATGACCGAACGCATGCGCGCGTAGATGCCCGGCTTCGCGGCGTCCGGGATCGAGAGCGACGGCCCGCGGCCCCAGGCGAGGAAGTCCTTCACGTTGATCGCGCCGATCGCCATGGCGACGAGCGCGAGTCCCCAGCGGAGTTGCGCCGACATCCCGGCGACCAGGAACACGTTGAGCCATGCCGCCATGAACGCGAAGTAGACGGCGCCGCTCGCGAGCACGAACGTGCCGGCGACGAGCGCCATGCGCCTGCGGTCCCGGAGGCGCACGAGCAGCGACAGCAGGAACAGCAGCACCCACGTCGCGCACGGGTTGAAGCCGTCCAGGAGCCCGAGCGCGAGCGTGAACAGCGGCAAGCCGAGCCGCGATGCGGACAACGTACCGAACGCGGTCGTCTCCACCTGGTCGCCGCGCGCGGGCACGTCGTCGATCAATGCGATCAGCGCGGGACCGCCCTGGTCGGCGTCGAAGCCCGTCATGACGCGACCGTCGACGACGAACGTGGGGACGCCGGGCGGCCAGATGCCGGCACGCCGGGACAGCGCCACGAGCTCGTCGAGGGCGGCGGGGTCGCGGTCGACCGGCCGGTAGACGACCGTCAGGTCGGCCCGCTCGCCGGAAAGCCGCGCGAGGTACGCCTTCGCATCGGCGCAATGCGGGCAGCCGTCGCGCACGAAGACCTCGACCGTGCGCGCGGCCGCGGGGACGGCCGCGATCTCCGCCCGGGCGGGCGCGGACGCCCACGCGAGCGCCATCGCGAGGACCGCCGTCAGCGCAAGCAGCGTGCGCAGGCCGGCGACGAGGAACCGACCGTCCGGGGACGCAGGCGAGGCCTGCGGCGTGGCGCGCGGTTCGGGCATCGAGCGAGGATGCCCCAACCGGACCGTAGCCGGACGCGGTCGTCGAGATGCGTGGGGGCCGTCGCGCCCGGCGGCGACGGGACGGCTCAGGACGCGACCTTCGCGACGAACTCGCGCACGCGCCGCGCGTTCGCGCCGAGGTCGCCCTTGCCGACGCGCGACACCGAACGGACATCGACACGGCTCCCGCTCCCGGCCGGTGTCACGCGAATCACGACGTCGTCCTCGAAGCCGAACCACGGCGTCGTCGCGGTGGCCTCGATGCGGCCCGCCGTCGCGTCGGCCGAAACAATCGTCCATCCGGCCTCGCGCGCCACGGCCAGCGCGGCGACGAACGCCGCGCGCGGCTCCTTCGCGATCACGGCCGGCGCGATGTCCGGATAGCCCGCGCGCTGCGCCGTTGCCGTCGACTCGCCCGGGTACGCCGCGGGCACCGGCGCATTCGACCGCAGCGGTACGATCGCGACGAACGCCGGGGGATTCGCCGTATCGGTCGTGATGTCGTTGATCGGCGGCACGGAGCGCGCGACCTGTAGCAATGACAGCGGCAGGGCGGCGGCAGCCAGCGCGACGACGAGCGCGATCGCGAGCGCGTTGCGATGCGCGCTTCGCAGCGTCGGGACCAGCAGCGCGACGAGCGCGACCGCCGCGATTCCTAGCGCGGCGTACGTCGCCCAGCGCAGGACGGCGAAGCCGACGCGCCAGTCCCACACGCCGAGCCGTGCGCCGAACCCCGACGCCGCGACGGCCAGCGCCGCGGCGACGGCGAGCAGGGGAAGCGCGCGGATCGCGCTCATCGCCGACGGCGGTCGCGGCGCGATCGAGCGCGGCGAGCCGCGCCCGCCGGCGTCATTCGCCGCCGATGCGTTGCCGGATCGCGTGCGGCGTCGTACCGCTGCACGTTGCCGGGCACGAGGCAGCGGCAGTCGCGCTCACCGCGATCGACGGGCGCGTGGATGCCGTCGGCGTCGAGCGACGCGGGTTCATCGTCCATCGGGGCCTCCGTTTGCCTGCCGTGGCGTCGACGCGCGCTTCGGCCGGAATGTACCGGTCCCGGCTACTTTCTCGTGTAGCGGCCGTCGAACGCGACGGTCCACGTGCCATTGGCGTCGGTCGACTCCCAGAGCTGGCGCACGCTGCCGCCCGCGTCCGGCGTCCACGTGATGCGATGGCGCGTCGCCCGGCCGTCGGGCTCGATCGTCTGTCCCTCGAGCAGCATGCTGCCGGCGGCGAGGCGGCCCTCGAGCAGCAGCAGCGTGCCGCTGCTGTCGACCCAGGCCTGGTGCCAGACCTTGCGGGCGGCGTCCCAGGTGTTCAGGCTCTCGCCGCGGTAGCCCTTGCCGGTGTCGTAGCGCTCGTGCAGCACGCAGCCGCCGTACTCGCGCTCGATGCGGTTCACGCCGGCGAGCCTGCCGTCCGGCGTGCGCACGTTCCACTCGCCGAGCCAGAAGTCGAACTCCCGGTACGCCGGCGCGTCGCATGGCGCGGCGCTCGCCGCCGGGACGGCAACCATCGCGGCAACCATCGCGGTGACCGCGCCGGCGAGGAGCCGGCGCACGACAATCCTTCGCGGCATGTGGCGCCTCTCGATCGATGGGCTCCGCGCATGATGGGGTCGGGATCGGCGTTCGGGCAACCCCTGCCGGCGCGGTTCGTCGACGCGACGTGCGCGAGCGCCGGAGCGAGCCGTTCGTCCGCCCCCGGATTCGCGGGCACCGGATCCTCGGGCCGCGACCGGGCCGCCCTCCGGCCGCGACGTCGCGCGGCGGTCACGCCTCGCCGATGGCGTGCATCCAGGCGCTGTCGGCGGTACCGGGGCACTCGCGTCCGTGTCGCGCTGGTTCGAGGGCCCGCGAACGCGAGGCGGTGTGCCGCACGGCACGCAACGAGCAGGCAACGACGCCCTTCGGCCAGCGCGACACGGACCCTCCGGTCGATCTCGGGAGGACGGGTGCCTGCGGCGTCGCAGGGGCTCGCATCTGTCGAGGCTGCTGCTGCGCCTTGCGCGTTGAGGGCGCCCGTTTTCCGAGTCGCGCGAGCGTCCCGGCAGCGCGATCGGACCCTGGGAGCGGCTCGCCCGCGCGGCGGCGTCGCCGCCGCAGCGGCCGAAGCGGCGACCGCGAATCGCCCGATGCCTTCACGGCCCCGGGAAGCGCAGGTCGCCCGCGGCTTCCGCTTCCGGGTCCTCGCCGGACGTCGTCGCCTCGGTTCTCGCGCCGGTCACGCGGCCCCACGGCGGTCCCTTGAGCTCCACCGTGTTGCCTTCGGGGTCCGCGACGTAGATCGACGGGCCCTCGCCGTCCGCGCCGTAGCGCGATCCCGTTTCGCCGACCGCGACGTGCGCGGCGGCGAGGTGCGCGCGGATCGCCGCTTCGTCGAACGGCTCGACGCGGAAACAGAAGTGGTCGAGGTTGCGCCCTTCCCTGCCCGGCGCCGCGCCTCCCGCGCGTCCGAGCGCGCCGTCGACCGGCACGAGATCGACGAGCGAGGTCCCCGCGCGGAGTTGCACGAGGCCGAGGGACTCCCGCCGCCGCTCGACCGTGCAGCCGAGCACGTCGCAGTAGAACCGCACCATCGCCTCGAGGTCGACGACGCGCAGCACGAGATGGTCGATGTCGCGAATGCGGATCATGGCGGGCACCCGGGCGGCATTGTAGGCCGGACGCCGCCTACGACGCGAGCCAGCGGTCCGGCCTCAGGTGGAGGACGAGCAGGAAGGCGCCCCAGGCCGCCATCGCGATCGCGTAGGTCGGCCGCGACGATTCCGGCATTCCGACCGGGCGCCGGCATTGCGTGCAGCGCCAGGCGATGATCGGCAACGACGCCGAGCAGGACGGGCAGGCGACGCGCGTGCGCAGCAGGAAGCGTTCGTCGGCGAGCCGGCCGAGCGCGATCGCCGGCACGAGCGCGATCGCCATGAACCCCGCCCAGGCGAGGACGAGCGCGACGACGGGACCGGCGATCCCGAGCGGGCCCGCGTCGCCCGCCTCGCCCAGCAGCACCGCGATCACGCCGACGGTCGCGGGCGGGATCGAGAGGAACAGCGCGGCACGGAACTGGTCGCGGAGGATCGTGTCGGCGGCGGTCGGCATGCCGGCCCTGGTCATCGCCCCGGCGCCTCATCGGACGCCGGGTGCCCGACCTTGTCCTTCGGCGCGAGCACGGTCTCCGGCCGCCGGCGGAACGGGCAGACGGCGATCGGATGGATGGCGGACGTGCCCATGGGGGGAGGTCGAGCGGAGGTCGGGCGCCATGGTTGCACTTCGCGCTGTACGGTTCGGGGCCGCGCGTCCGGCGCCTGACCCGTTCGCCCCCGGCGCGCCGGCCGGATCATGCTCGCAGGAACTCGGGCGGGCTGAACGCCGCGATGTAGGCGGCGAGCGCGAGCGCGATCCCGAGCGTCGCGCGTACCGCGAGACGCACACGCCGGCGGTCCGGAGGTCCGCGGGTCGCATAGACGACCAGCGGCACGCCGACGAGCGCCGGCCAGAGCCACTTGACGTCGGTCGACGCCTTCACGTGCACGAGCGACAGCACGGTGAAGACGTAGAAGGCCGAGGTCAGCATCGAACGCTGGTGCCGGACGTAGAGCGCGCGAACCTCGCCGGTTTCGCGGAGCACGGCCAGTCCCATCCACAGGCCGAGGCAGCCCAGCGCGAACGACGGGAAGTGGTGCAGCACGCCGAGCAGGACCATCGTTCCGCTGCCGGCCAGCAGCACGCCGCGCATCGCGTGGTCGAGCGCTTGCGGCGCGACGAGCTGGCGGCGGAAGCGCACGATCGCGCGCCATCCGAGCAGCAGGAAGAAGAAGCCGGTGAAGTTGAACGCGAGGTTGCGCGCCCACACGAACGACCCGGCCTCGTGCAGCCGGAACGTGAACGAGAGCCCCGTCAGGTAGAGCGGGACCATCAGGCACAGGTAGGTCCGGGCCCATACGCGGTGGCGCGGGGGTTCGGCGAACGCCGACAGTGCCATCGGCGCGACGACGAACGCCGTCAGGTAGCCGACCAGCTGGTGCGCGAGGACGAGCGCCTCGGTCAGTCCCCCTGCGCGCATGGTCAGCGTTTCCGTTGCGCCGCCGTCCCACGTCCCGGCGCGTGCGGCGACGTCGTCGCCTGTGCCTGCCTGCGCGCGGTCCGCAGCGCCTCGAGGTAGTAGGGATCCTCGACCGGCACCGTGGCGCCGCCCGGCAGCGACACCTCGGCCGCGAGCGGGCACCGCATCGCGAGGCGCTGCCCGCTGTCCAGGATGTGCAGGTGCTGATCGGCGACGACGTACGGGAACACGTCGATGTAGGGCGGAAACGCGCGCTCGTCGAGGTCGCCGCCCGCGGTCAGGCGCCACAGGCGCAGGTGCCGGCGGGGCTTGCGCAACGAGGCCGGAGCGATGCGCAGGTGCAGCTCGAGGTCGAACGCGCGGCTCACGTGCGTACGCAGCACGCGCACGGTCAGCGCGTAGCCGCTTCGCACGACGGACCGCGCCGCCGCTTCCAGATCCGGCAGAGGCAGAGCGATGTCGATGTCGCTGTGCGCTCGCGTGAAGCGTCCGCAGCGCAGCGGCTCGACCAGACCCGAGACGACCATCCACGGGTGATCGCGGAGACTTGCTGCCAGGTCGCACAGCCCCGCGTAGCACGATGCCGCATCGAACCGCGCGAGCGCCGCCCGCCGGTCACGATGCGCCAGCCGGAAATGCACGCGGCCGAGGTGCATGGCCCCCCCATGCAATGCGACGTGCCAAGGCGGGGGGACAGGGAGGACGGACAGCAGGCCTTGCCCCTCCCCGGCTCAGCTCCTGTCTCGCGCCGCGAGCGTAGCCGCCGGCGTGGCGGCGGTCAATGACGTGCCGCCTGCTCGGGGGGCGGACCCGCCCGACGCGGATACCGGGGCGCCACGCCCATGGATCGGCGCGGTGGCCCGACGGCGAGTTGCGCCCGGGGGAGCCGAGAGGTGCACCGGGAAGCGCCGACAGTTCGAGCCGGCCCCGATGGCTCAGGTCCGCGCCCGTGCGCCCCGAGCCTTGCCCGCCCGCGCCACGGCCAAGGCGATCCCGTCCCACTCGCCCGGCACGAACGTCGTGGGTTCGTACGGGTCCTCGCGTTCGCCCTGCCTGGCGCGCTTCGAGCGGCGATCGATCGTTCCCGCGACCGCCGCAAGGGAGACGCTCACCGTCGATCCCGTACGCCTGCCTGCGGCTTCGCTATCGGGGCTCGTGTCGGCTCCGCCGACGAGATCGTTTCGCTGCTGACGACGTGCACCGTCCCGCGCCCCAAGGCACGAACGCCCCGCGTCGCGGGGCGTTCGTGCTATGGCGGGAGGCTCGCCGGACGAGCCTCCGGGGAGCCTGACCTCGGGAAGGAGTCGGGCTGAAGCCCGACCCACAGCGAGCAGGGGCGAATCCCGACCCGCAAGGAGTCGGGCTGAAGCCCGACCCACAACGAGCAGGGGCGAATCCCGACCCACAACGAGTCGGGCCGAAGCCCGACCGGCGGAGCCGGACCCGCAGCGGGCTACTCGCCTTCGAGGAAGCTGCGGAGCTTCTCCGAACGCGACGGATGCCGGAGCTTGCGCAGCGCCTTCGCCTCGATCTGGCGGATGCGCTCGCGCGTGACGTCGAACTGCTTGCCGACCTCCTCGAGCGTGTGGTCGGTGTTCATCTCGATGCCGAAGCGCATGCGCAGCACCTTGGCCTCGCGCGGCGTCAGCGTGTCGAGGATGTCCTTGCACACGTCGCGCAGGCTCGAGTTGACCGCCGCGTCGGACGGGGCGATGGTCGACTGGTCCTCGATGAAGTCGCCGAGATGCGAGTCGTCGTCGTCGCCGATCGGCGTCTCCATCGAGATCGGCTCCTTGGAGATCTTGAGGATCTTGCGGATCTTCTCCTCGGGCATCTCCATCTTCACCGCGAGCGTCGCCGGGTCCGGTTCCTGGCCGGTCTCCTGCAGGATCTGGCGGCTGATCCGGTTCATCTTGTTGATCGTCTCGATCATGTGCACCGGGATGCGGATCGTGCGCGCCTGGTCGGCGATCGAGCGCGTGATCGCCTGCCGGATCCACCACGTCGCGTAGGTCGAGAACTTGTAGCCGCGGCGGTACTCGAACTTGTCGACCGCCTTCATCAGGCCGATGTTGCCCTCCTGGATCAGGTCGAGGAACTGCAGGCCGCGGTTCGTGTACTTCTTGGCGATCGAGATCACCAGGCGCAGGTTCGCCTCGGTCATCTCGCGCTTGGCCTTGCGCGCCTTGGCCTCGCCGGTGGACATCTGCTTGTTGATGTCCTTCAGGTCCCTCAGCGGGATCATCACGCGCTGCTGCAGGTCGACGAGCTTCTGCTGCTGCTCGAGGATCGCCTGGCGGTAGCGCGAGAGCTGCTCGCTGTAGTTGTGGTTCGCGCCGATCTCGCGGTCGATCCAGCGGATCGAGGTCTCGTGGCCCGGGAAGTTCTTGATGAACTCGGGGCGCGGCATGGCGCCCTTGTTGACGACGAGGTCCTGGATCTTGCGCTCGTGCTGGCGGATGTTGTCGACCTCGGAACGCACGATGTCGCACAGCTTCTCGACCATGCGCGCCGAAAAGCGGATCTGCATGAGCTCGGCCGAGATCTTGCGCTGCTGCTCGAGCGACTTCGGCGACTTGTGGCCTTCCTTCTGGATGACCGACAGGAGCCTCGTGTAGTGGCGGCGGATCGCGGCGAAGCGCTCGAGCGAGGCGACCTTCAGGCGCTCGAGGTTCTGCGCCTGGATCGCGCCGGCGTCGCCCTCGTCCTCGTCCTCGTTCTCCTCCTCGGCGTCGTCGCCTTCCTCGGCCGACGCGTCGATCTGCTCCTGGAAGTCGAGCAGCCCGTCGACGACGTCGTCGATCTTGAGCTCGTCCTTGGCGATCTTGTCGGCGAGCTCGAGGATCTGCCCGACCGTCATCGGGCAGGCGGAGATCGCCATGATCATGTGCTTCAGGCCGTCCTCGATGCGCTTGGCGATCTCGATCTCGCCTTC
>CAJPFI010000030.1 GCA_905339295.1 Burkholderiales bacterium | reverse complement strand
GAGCGCGATCGTCGGGCTGAAGCCCGACCCACGGGGAATGGGCGCGATCGTCGGGCTGAAGCCCGACCCGGAAGTCCTCAGGCGCCGCGAAGGTGCCAGGCCTTCGGCCGCGTGAAGGTGCGGATGCCTTCGACCGAGAGGGTGAGCCCGATGCCGGAGTGCTTGACGCCGGACCACGGCAGGCGCGGGCTGACGCGGTCGCAGCAGTTCCAGTAGACGCTTCCCGCCTCGAGCTTCGCGAGGATCCGCTTCGCGCGTCGCTCGTCGTTCGTGTAGACGCCGGCGGTGAGGCCGTACTCGGTGTCGTTCATCAGCGCGACCGCCTCGTCGTCGCCGTCGACCGACTGGATCCCGATGATCGGCCCGAAGCTCTCGTCGCGCATCACCGCCATCGTGTGGTCGACGCCGGCGAGGATCGTGGGCTCGAAGCGGTTGCCCTTGCCGGCGATCGCCTTGCCGCCGAGCAGGAGCTTCGCGCCTTTCTTCCTCGCGTCGGCGACCTGGCGCTTCAGCACCTCGATCTGCGGCCGGCGCGTGATCGCGCCGAGGTAGGTGGCCTCGTCCATCGGGTCGCCGGCCTTGTAGCCACTGACCTCGGCGACGAAGGCGGCGACGAACGCGTCGTGGATCGTGCGGTGCACGTAGATGCGCTCGACCGAGCAGCACGACTGGCCGGTGTTGTAGAACGCGCCGTCGGCGATCGCGGCGGCCGCGGACTTCACGTCGACGTCCTCGCACACGTAGATCGGGTCCTTGCCGCCGAGCTCGAGCTGGACCTTGATCATGCGCCCGCCGGCGATCGAGGCGATCTTCGCGCCGGTCGCGTACGAGCCGGTGAAGAACACGCCGTCGACCGGCTGGCGGAGCAGCGCCGCGCCGACATCGCCGCCGCCGATCACCGGCACGAACACGTCGCCGGGCACGCCGGACTCGTGCAGCATCTCCGCGATGTAGAGCCCGGTCAGCGTCGCGTGCTCGGAGGGCTTGTAGAGGACCGCGTTGCCGGCGACGAGCGCCGGCACGAACACGTTGCTGCCGACGAAATACGGGTAGTTCCACGCGGAGATGTTGGCGATCACGCCGAGCGGCTCGTGCGAGATGCGCTCCTCGAGCGGCTGTCCCCGGTCGACGAGCACCTTCTCGTCGCGCAGCGCCTTCGCGGACTCGGCGAGGAAGAAATCGAGGCGGCCGAGCAATCCCTTGAGCTCGTTGCGCGACTGGCGGATCGGCTTGCCGACCTCCTGCGTGAGCGTGCGCGCGAGCGTCTCCTCGAGCGCGACGATGCGCTCGCGGAACCTGGCGACCGCGTCGAGGCGCTTCCTCAGCGGCAACGCGGCCCATGCCGGCTGGGCGGCGCGCGCCCGGCGGTACTTCGCCGCGACACCGCGCGCGTCGTCGGTGTCGACTTCGGCGATCTTGGCGCCGTTCCAGGGATTGAGGATCTTCATAGGGCGTAGGCGGCGTTCTTGTGCATCGAGGCGTGGTGCAGGAAATCGTCGAGGATCGGCCGGTCGTCGAGGTACGACGGATCGTCGGACGGGTGGAACTCGGGATGCCACTGGATGCCGACCACGTACGACGGGCCGGTCCAGCGGATCGCCTCCGCGATGCGGTCGGGCTCGGACCAGGCCTCGACGACGAGGCTGCGGCCGAGGTCCTTCAGCGCCTGGTGGTGGATCGAGTTGGTCTTGACCGTCGTCGCCCCAGGATAGAGCTTCGCGAGCGAGGTGCCAGGCACGATCGCGACCGCGTGCGAGTTCTTCTCGTAGATCTCCCAGTTGCGGTGGTTGAGCGCGTGCGGCACCTGCGTGCCGAGGTCCTGCCAGAGCGTGCCGCCCATCGCGACGTTGATGATCTGCGCGCCCCGGCAAACGCCGAGCACCGGCTTGCGCCGCGCGACGAACGCGTTCATGAGACCAATCTCGTACTCGTCGCGGATGCGGTCGCCGTTCCATTCCGGCTTCAGCGCCTTCTCGCCGTAGGTCTCCGGGCAGACGTCGGAACCGCCCATCAGCACGAGTCCGTCGAGCTCCTGCGCGTAGGCGTCGAGCGTCACGCGGCTCGACTCGCGGCGCGTGCGGCCGTCGGGCGACGGGATCATGAACGACAGCACGTCGCGCTGCATCAGCCAGTGCGCGACGTTCTGCTCGATGTACTGCAGCGTCATCCCCTTGAAGATCGCGCGTTTCGGGTCCTCGTGGAAGAACGAGGCCGAGATGCCGATCTTGAGCAGGGCGGGCGAGCGCACGGGCGGCACCCTACAGCGCGGAGGCGAACAGCGCCTCGAAGTCCGCCTTCGAGCACTTGCGCGGGTTGGTCTGGTGGCACATGTCGGCGAACGCGACCTCGACCAGGCGCGGGAAGTCGGCGCGGGTGACGGGGCGCGGGCCGGTCAGGCCGGAGAGCTTCGCCGGGATGCCGACCGACGCCTTGAGGCCGCGCAGCCACGGAATGAACGACGCGGCGCGCGCCTCCTCGCTGCCCGTCGCGCCGCCGGGCGCGCCGCAGACGCGCGCGAGCTCGGCCATCTTCGCGACGGCGGAGGGCAGGTTGAAGCCCATCACGTGGTCGATCATCACGCCGTTGGCGAGCCCGTGGTGGAGGTCGGCGACGGTCGACAGCGCGTGCGCGCACGAGTGCACGGCGCCCAGGTCCTTCTGGAACGCGATCGCGCCCATCATCGAGGCCATCAGCATCTCGCCGCGGGCATGCAGGTCGGTGCCGTCGCGCACCGCGACCGGCAGCGCGCGCGCGGCGATGCGCGCGCCCTCCAGCGCGATGCCGTCGCACATCGGATGGTAGGCGGGCGACAGGTACGACTCGACGTTGTGCGTGAGCGCGTCCATGCCGGTCGCCGCGGTCACGCCGCCCGGCAGGCCGAGCGTCAGTTCCGGATCGGCGAACACCTGCTTCGCGAGGATCGACGGCGAGAACACGATGCGCTTGACGTGCGTGTCGTCCTCGGAGATCACCGCCGAGCGCCCCACCTCCGAGCCGGTTCCGGCGGTCGTCGGGAGCGCGACGAAGTACGGGATCGCGTCGGGGATCGCCCGCACGGCGGGGTGGTCCCAGGCGTACTCGATCGCGTCGCCGCCGGCCGTGCCGAGCACCCCGACGATCTTCGCGACGTCGAGCGCCGCGCCGCCGCCGAGTCCGACGACCGCGTCGGCGCGATGCGCGCGGAACGCCGCGCCGCCCGCGTTGGCCTGCGCCACCGTCGGGTTGCCCCAGATGCCCTCGAACACGGCGACGTCGAGGCCGCATTTCGCCAACCGGCCGACGAACGCGGTCGCGACGGGCAGCTTCGCGAGCGCGCGGTCGGTCACGACGAGCGGCCGCTTGAGCCCGCGCTCGACCAGGTGCGGGCCGACGAGCTTCGCGGCGCCGGGGCCGAAGTGAATGGTGGTGGGGAAGGCAAAACGGTCGATGGTCATCTAGGTGTGCAATTCCGGTGATCGAGGTTGCTCGAGGTTGTCCGAGACGCGGCCTGGCCAGTCCTCGACAGCAGAATCAGGGTCGAGACGCTCCACGCGATACGTTTCGATCGTGGTTGCCCCGACATCGTGCTCCATCATCAAGCGGGCAAGGGTTTCGCCATCGATCGATACGATCCGTGCATCGATCCTGGAAACGCAGTCCTTGGCTTCCGACGAAAACGTTCCGGTAGCGAGGAATACGCCCTTCCGGGCGTGGTGTTCCCGCAAGGCTCCGGCGAACGTCGGCGCTTCCTGGCGCGCGACTGTCCCTTCCCGCCGCCTTGCCTGCAAGCAGATGCGGTCCCGTCCAGGGCGGTCTTCCTTGATGGTTCGGTCAATCCAGCCATCGCCCGAACGTCCAGACGCCTCGCCGGCGTCCTTTGATGATCCTCCGTATCCCATCCAGACGAGGACATCGACAACCAGCCGTTCAAGGAAACCCTGACTGCACCGCTACCGCTCGGCAACGGCTGGGACAGATCTCCTTCCGACAGCGCGAACTCCCCGGCTGGAGACCGCTCGGCAGCGCTCGAAGTCGCGCGGCGATGTGCGTCAACCTGATGCACCAGTGGAGGCAAGGAGGACGGGAAGTCAGGAACGGGCACAGGCTTGCTCCCGGCGGTCAGACGATCTCGAAATAGCGCTTGAGCTCCCAGTCGGTCACGGCGTCCTGCCACTGCCGCCATTCCCACTCGCGCGTGGCGGCGAAGTGGTCGACGAACTCGTCGCCGAACCAGTCGCGGGCGAGATCGGAGTCGCGGAAGATGCGCGTGGTCTCGGCCAGCGAACGCGGCGCGCGCGGGACGTGCTCGCCGCCCTTGTTGGTGCCCTCGACCGGCGCGGCCCTGAGCTTCAGGTTCTTCTCGATGCCGTGCATGCCGGCGGCGATGCACGCGGCGAGGCCGAGGTACGGATTCACGTCGGCGCCGGGACAGCGCGTCTCGAGGCGCGTCGACCTGGGCGAGCCCGGGATCACGCGGAAGCTCGCCGTGCGGTTGTCGATCCCCCACGTGGGCTTGACCGGCGCCCAGAAGCCGTCGACCAGGCGCTTGTAGCTGTTGACGGTCGGCCAGAACATCGGCGCGAACTGCATCAGCGCGTCGACCTGCCCGGCGAGGTAGCTCTCGAACACCTTGCTCATGCCGGCACGGCCCGCGGTCCTGGGATTTCCATCGTGGAACACGTTCCTCCTTCCGTCGGACAGGCTCTGGTGCACGTGTCCCGAGCAGCCCGGCAATTGCGCGTTCCACTTGGCCATGAAGCTCGGCATGATGCCGAAGCGCGCGCCGATCTCCTTCGCGCCGGCCTTGAACAGCAGCGCGCGGTCGCCGGCCTCGAGCGCGTCCGAATAGACGATCGCCGCTTCGTAGACCCCCGGGCCGGTCTCGGTGTGCAGGCCCTCGATCGGGACGCGGAACGCGGCCAGCTCCGAGAACAGCGCGTTGAAATAGTCGCGGGCGTGGCCCGAGCGCAGCAGCGAGTAGCCGAACATGCCCGGCGTGATCGGCTCGGGGCCCACGCCCTTCTTGGCGGCCCAGGACTGCGGCGTCTCGGCGAAGTTGAAGAACTCGAACTCGAGCGAGCACATCGGCTGGAGTCCGAGCGTCGCGGCGCGCGCGAGCACCCGCTTCAGCACCTGCCGGCCGTCGAGCGGAAACGGCTCCTCGCGGCCCTTCACGGTGCGCACGAAGTCGCCGAGGAAGAAGTCGATGCCCCCGTCCCACGGCACGTTGCGGTGGGTCGAGAGGTCGAGGCGCACCTGCGCGTCGGGATAGCCCTTGTGCCAGCCGGTGACCGTCGTGTTGTCGTAGCACTGGTCGTGCATGTCCCAGCCGTAGACGACGTCGCAGAAGCCGAAGCCGCCGTCGATCGCGGAGACGAACTTGTCCTTGTGCAGGACCTTGCCACGCAGGATGCCGTCGATGTCGGAAACCGCGACCTTGACGCCGGGCGTCGGCGACTTCAGCACATCGGCGACGATCGCCTTGGCGGGACGGGCGGCCGGCATCGGGGTTCCTCCTGGGAATGGTCGTTGTGATGGCCCGCGACGCTCGCCGCGGCGACCGGCGGGCGCCGGGCCGCCCGCGCTGGCGCGAGCGAGGATTCTAGCGCAGCGACGCGTCGCGAGGGACCGCCTCCCGGCGCCGGGCGCCGCGCGTGGGAGAATGCCGCGGCCGCCCGGCATCGCCCGCGCCATGCGACCCGCCACCGCCATGGTTTCGCTGCACCTCGCCGTCGCGCTGTTCGGCGTGGCGGGCCTGTTCGGTGCATGGCTCGCGCTGCCGCCGGTCGCCATCGTGCTCGGCCGCACCATGGTGGCAGCGCTGGCGCTCGCCGCACTCGCGCTCGGGATGCGCGAGTCCCTTCGCGGCGACCGCGACCTCGCCGCGAACGGCGCCGTGCTCGCGCTGCACTGGGTGGCGTTCTTCGCCGCGATCCAGGCCGCGGGCGTCGCCGTCGGCCTCCTCGGGTACGCGAGCTTCCCGCTGTGGACGCTCGTGCTCGAGCGCGCACTGGGCGAGCGGCGTGCGGCGGCCCGCGACTGGCTCGTCGCCGTCCTCGTGGTCGCGGGCCTCGCGTCGACGGTCCCGAGCTTCGACTGGCGCGACGAGACCGTGCGCGGCCTCGCGTGGGGTATCCTCTCGGGCGCGACGTTCGCATGCCTCGCCGTGCGCAACCGGCGCCTCGCGCGAACGCGCACGGCACGCTCGATCGCGCTGTGGCAGAACGCGTTCGCCGCGCTGTGCCTCGTCCCGGTGGCGCTCTTCTGGCCCGGCGCGGGCGTGTGGCCGACGGTGCGCGAACTCGGCCTGATCGTCGTTCTGGGCGTCGCGTGCACGGCGCTCGCGCACACGCTGTTCGTCGCGTCACTGTCGGCCGTCACCGCGCACACGGCGAGCGTGGTCGCCGCGCTCGAGCCGGTCTACGGCATCGCGCTCGCGGCCTGGCTCGTCGGCGAGCGACCGACCGCGGGCATGCTCGCCGGGTGCGCGCTGCTCGTCGCCGCGGCGATCGTGGCGTCGCGCGCGGCGCTGCCGGCGGCCGACCCGCATGATGCCGCACCCGGTAGAATGCGCGACTGACCCGTCACCTCCCTCCCCATGGCGCAACTGTCGATCGGCATCGTCGGCCTCGGCCGCATGGGCGGCAACATGGCCCGCCGCCTCGCGCGCGGCGGCGTTCGAGTCGTCGGCCACGACGCGATGCCCGGCGCAGGCGCTCTCCTCGAGGAGGAGGGGGCGATCGTCGCCGCGGAATCGATCGCCGCGCTGGTCGGCGCGCTGCCCGTGCCGCGCGTCGTCTGGCTCATGGTGCCGGCCGGCGAGCCGACGGAGACCACCCTCGGGACGCTCGCCGCGACCCTCGCGCCAGGAGACACGATCGTCGACGGCGGCAACGCCAACTACAAGGATTCGCAGCGCCGCGCCGGTGACCTCGCGCCGCGCGGCGTGCAGTTCGTCGACTGCGGCGTGTCCGGCGGCGTCTGGGGGCTCGACAACGGCTACGCGCTGATGTTCGGCGGTACGCCGGACGCGGCGCGCGCGGTCGGGGACTACATGCGCATCCTCGCGCCGGCGCCGGACCGGGGCTGGCTGCATTGCGGGCCCGCCGGCGCCGGGCATTTCGTCAAGATGATCCACAACGGCATCGAGTACGCAATGATGCAGGCGTACGCCGAGGGCTTCGCGCTGCTGGACGGCAAGCACGAGTTCGGCCTCGACACCGCGGCGATCGCCGAGACGTGGCGGCACGGAAGCGTCGTGCGCGCGTGGCTCCTCGACCTGATCGCGGAGTTCCTCGCCCGCGACGCGACGCTCGACGCGATCGCTCCGCACGTCGCCGATTCGGGCGAGGGCCGCTGGACCGTCGCCGAGGCGATCGAGCAGGGCGTGCCGGCGCCGGTGTTCGCGCTCGCGCTGATGAGCCGCTTCTCGAGCCAGGGCCGGGGCGACTACGCGAACCGGATGCTCGCGAGGATGCGGCAGGCGTTCGGCGGGCACGCCGTGCGCGGCGCCGATCCGGGGACGCGCGGATGATCGTCGTCGTGATGGGCGTGACCGGGTGCGGCAAGAGCACGGTCGGCGCCGCGCTGGCCGCGCGGCTCGGGTGGCGCTTCATCGAGGGCGACGAGTTCCATCCGGAGGGAAACGTCGAGAAGATGGCGTCGGGCATGCCGCTCACCGACGAGGACCGCTGGCCGTGGCTCGACCGGCTCGCGGACGAGATGCGGGCGGTGGAGGCGGCGGGCGACAACGCCGTGGTCGCATGCTCGGCGTTGAAGGAGGCGTACCGGGCGCGCTTCGCGCCGGCCGGCGACGTGCGCTTCGTGCACCTCGCCGGCGACGAGGCGACGATCGCAGCGCGCCTCGCGAGGCGCAGGCACCGCTACATGCCGGCATCGCTGCTCGCGAGCCAGTTTGCCACGCTCGAGCGGCCCGCGTCCGCCGTGACCGTCGACATCCGGATGCCGGTCGACCGCCTGGTGGACGCGATCTGCGCCGCCCTCGCGCCTCCGGCTGCGCAGGGCGCCTCGCCTCCGTGAGCGACCGCGCCAAGCCTCTCGATCCGGCAACCGAGGTCGTGCACCTCGGGCGCGACCCGGCGAAGCACCTGGGTGCGGTCAACACGCCGGTGTACCGCGCGTCGACGATGGTGTTCCCGACGCTCGACGACCTCGAGGCGTCGGCCGCCGGGCGCTACGAGGGGATCGGCTACGGACTGCACGGCCTGCCGACGGTCACCGACCTGCAGGCGGCGATCGCGGCGCTCGAAGGCGGCACGCGCGCCTTCGCGGTGCCGAGCGGGCTCGCGGCGTCGACGCTGCCGCTCCTCGCGTACACGAAGTCGGGCGACCGCGTGCTCGTCACCGACTCGGTCTACGGGCCGACGCGGCGCTTCGCGATGAACACGCTCGTGCGCTACGGCGTCGAGGTCGACTTCTACGACCCGCTGGCCGGTGCGGCAGTCGAGGCGGCGATGACGCCGAACACGCGCATCGTCTTCGTCGAGTCGCCCGGCTCGCTTTCGTTCGACGTGCAGGACGTGCCGGCGATCGCCGGGGTCGCGCATCGGCACGGCGCGCTCGTCGTGATGGACAACTCGTGGGCGACGCCGCTGGGCTTTCGCGCGTTCGACCACGGCGTCGACGTCTCGGTGCACGCGGCGACCAAGTACATCGGCGGCCACTCCGACGTGCTGCTCGGTATCGTCGTGTGCCACGAGGGCACCGCCGGTCCGATGCACCGGTTGTGGACCGACATGGGCGTGGCGGTGTCGACCGACGACGCGTTCCTCGGCTTGCGCGGGCTGCGCACGCTCGCGGCCCGGCTCGACCGCCATCAGGCGAGCGCGATGCGTGTCGCGACGTGGCTGCGGTCGCGACCCGAGGTGCGCGAGGTGCTCTACCCGGCGCTGCCCGGCGCGCGCGGGCACGAGCTGTGGAAGCGAGACTTCAGGCGCGCGAGCGGACTGTTCACCATCGTGCTCCGCCCCGGCCCCACGCGCGAGGGACTTGCCGCGATGCTCGACCGCATGCGCCTGTTCGGGATGGGCTGGAGCTGGGGCGGGTTCGAGAGCCTGATCATCCCGACCGACCCCGACCGGCTGCGCACCGTCTCGCGCTTCGACGCCGGCGGACCGTGCCTGCGCCTGCACATCGGCCTCGAGGACCCGGACGACCTGATCGCCGATCTCGACGACGGATTCCGGCGGCTCCTGCCGCGGTCCTGACCATGCCGATGTTCCCGAAGCGCGCGGCGCCGTACGTGTTCGCGTTCCTGCTCACCGGGTTCATGACGTTCATCGTCCCGGGGATCGCGACCGTCGTGGCGGCCGGGGTCCCGCCGAACTTCCTCGGATTGTGGATGGGCGCGTGGTTCTCGGCGTGGGTGATCGCGTTTCCCGCGTTGATCGTCGTGCGACCGTTCGTGCAACGGCTGACCGAGCGCCTGGCGGGATAGTCGCGTCCCGGAACGCTCGCCCGGGGCGGGAGTGCGGGGTCGGGGACGACGTCGCGTCCCGGGCCGCGATTGGCGCGGGCGACGGTCGATGCCGTCCCCGGCGTTTCTCACCCGGCCGAATCGGTTCCCAGGTACGCCTCGCGCACGCGCGGGTCGGCGCGGATCGCGTCCGGCGACCCCTGCGCGATGATGCGGCCGCGGTCGAGCACGATGACGCGGTCGGCGTGGCCGAACACGACGTCCATGTCGTGCTCGGTGAAGAGCACCGCGATGGCGTCGCGGCGCGCGAGGTCGGCGGCAACCTGCATCAGCGTGCCGCGCTCGCGCGGCGCCATCCCGGCGGTCGGCTCGTCCATCAGCAGCAGACGCGGGGCGTTCGCCAGCGCGAGCGCGATCTCGACGCGCTTGACGTCGCCGTAGGCGAGCGTCGCGCCGTGGCGGCCGGCGAGCTCGCGCGCGCCGACGCGGTCGAGCAGCGCGTCCGCCGCGGCGTCGAATCGCGCGAGCCCCGCGGCCAGCAGCGACGTCGCCGCCCCGGCGTGCGACGCGAGCGCGAGCGCGACGTTCTCGCGCACCGTCATCGACGCGAACGTCGCGGCGACCTGGAACGTGCGTCCGACGCCGAGGCGCGCGAGCGCGCGCGCGGGGCGGCCGGTCACGTCCTCGCCGCCGAGCGTCACGCGCCCGGCGTCCGGGGCGAGCTGCCCGTTGATCAGGTTGAAGCAGGTGCTCTTGCCCGCGCCGTTGGGGCCGATCAGCGCGACCAGCTCGCCCGAAGCGACGTCGAACGTGACGCCGTCGACCGCGCGCACGCCGCCGAACGCCTTCTCGAGGCCGTCCACCGACAGCGCGGCGCTCACGCGGACCCTCGCCGGGCGCGCAGCGCGGCCCACATCCCGCCGATGCCGTTCGGCACCACGAGCACGATCACGAGGATCGCGACGCCGAGCGCGGCACGCCAGTAATCGGTCGCGCGCGCGAGCAGGTCCTGGCCCCAGGTGAACACGGCCGCGCCGAGCACCGGCCCGAACGTCGCGTTGAGGCCGCCGAGCAGCACCATGACCAGCGCGTCGACCGAGCGCGGGATCGCGAGGGTTTCCGGCGAGATGCTGCCTTTCGAGAACGCGAACAGGCCGCCGGCGAGCCCGGCGAACGCGCCGGCGAGCGCGAACGCCGCCCATTGCCGGGCGCGCACGTCGATGCCGATCGCCTCGGCGCGCAGCGGCGAGTCACGCGCGCCGCGCAACGCCTGTCCGAACGGCGACATCGCGATCCGGGCGAGCGCGAGCAGGGCGATCGACACGACGCCGAGCGTGAACCAGGAGAAATGCGTGGCGTCGGCGAGGGTTCCGGTCGGCCATACGCCGACGATGCCGTTGGACCCGCCCGTCACGGCGTCCCACTGGAACACGACCGACCAGGTGATCTGCGCGAACGCCAGCGTGAGCATCGCGAGGTAGACGCCGGACAGGCGCACGCAGAACCAGCCGAAGACGATCGCCGCGGCGAGCGCGGCGACCGGCGCGACCGCCATCGATGCGAGCATCGGCAACCCCTGTTTGGCGGCGAGCGCCGCGGCGTACGCGCCGACGCCGAAGTACGCCGCGTGGCCGAACGACGTCAGGCCGGCCGGCCCCATCAGGAAGCGCAGGCTCGCGGCGAACAGCGTCGCGATCAGGATGTCGGTCGCGAGGACGCGCGAGTACTCGTCGGACAGGAGCGGGAGCGCGACGAACGCGGCGACGAGCCCCGCGCCGATCGCGAGCTCGCGCCGCCCGGGCGCGACGACGAGCGTGCGCTGCTCGGCGAGCGGCGTGGACGGCGGCAGCGAGGCCGGCGTGCCGAAGAAGCCGTGCGGCCGGACCGCGAGCACGATGGCCATCACGACGAACTCCGCGACCAGCGTGAGCTTCGGGAACGCGATCTCGACGCCCGCCACGTCGACCGATCCGAGCGCGATGCAAAGCGCCTTGGTGAGCCCGATCACGAGCGCCGCGACGAACGCGCCGGGGATCGAGCCCAGCCCGCCGACCACGGTGACGACGAACGCGTCGGCGATGATCGACAGGTCCATGGCGAGGTTCGCGGGCTCGCGCGGCAACTGCAGCGCGCCGGCGAGCCCCGCGAGCGCCGCGCCGAGCGCGAACACGGCGGTGTAGAGCTTCGCCTGGTCCACGCCCAGCGCCGCGACGATCGTGCGGTTCTCGGCGGCCGCGCGGACCTGCACGCCGAAGCGCGTGCGGCGCACGAGCAGCGTGAGCGCGACCAGCACCAGCGGGCCGGCGACGATCAGGAACGCGTCGTACTCGGGGAGCGAGCGCGTCCCGAGCGGGATGCTGCCGTCGAGGCCGGGCACGCGCCGTCCGAGAAGGTCCTCGGCGCCCCAGATCGCGAGCGCGACGTCGCGCACGATCAGGACGATCGCGAACGTCGCGGTGAGCTGCAGCAGCTCGGGCGCGGCGTAGAGGCGCTTGAGGATGAGAACCTCGACGAGCGAGCCGACGACGGCGGCGGCGAGCACCGCGCCCAGCACCGCCGCCGCGAAGCCCAAGCCGCTCGCACCCGGCGTCGCAGACAGCGCCTCGGCGACCGACCACGCGACGTACGCGCCCAGCATGTACAGCGAGCCGTGCGCGAAGTTGACCACGCGCGTCACGCCGAAGATCAGCGTGAGGCCGGCGGCGACGAGGAACAGGCTCGACGCCGACGCGAGCCCGTTCAGCAGCTGGACGGCGAACGCGCCGGCGGTCATCGCTTCGACCCCCGGTACCGCGCAGGCACGCGGTACCGGGGGCAGGACGCGGGATTACTTCGCGGGACGGAGCTTGCGCACGACGTCGTCGGGCGGCAGGTAGTCCTTGCCGTCGGCGTAGCGCCAGTCGACCATCACGCCCTTGCCGTCGCGTACCGCAACCTTGCCGACGTACGCTCCCATCGTCGACTGGTGGTCGATCGCGCGGAACGCGATGCGCCCGAACGGTGTGTCGACCTGGAGGCCCTTCAGCGCGGCGGCGATCTTCGCCGGATCGGTCGAGCCGGCCTTGCGGATCGCCGCGGCGGCCGCCTTCACGGTCGAATAGCCGACGATCGACCCGAGGCGCGGATAGTCGTTGAACGCCGCCTGGTAGGCGTCGCGGAAGCGCTTGTGCGCCGGCGTGTCGATTCCGTACCACGGGTAGCCGGTGACCCACCAGCCGGTCGGCGCCTCGTCCTTCAGCGGATCGAGGTACTCGGGCTCGCCGCCCAGCAGGTTGAACACGGGGCGGTCCTTGAACACGCCGCGCAGGTTGCCCTCGCGCACGAAGCGCGCGAGGTCGGCGCCGAACAGCGAGGAGAAGATCGCGTCGGGCTTCGCGTCGGCGATCGCCTGCGTCACCGGGCCGGCGTCGATCTTGCCGAGCGGGGTCGCGATCTCGATGAACTCGAGCCCGCCCGACTGCCGGGCGATCATCTGCTGCTTGAAGGTCGCGGTCGCTGCCTGCCCGTACTCGTAGTTCGGGTAGACGATCACCCAGCGCTTCTTGCCGAGCTTCGCGGCCTCGGGCACCAGCATCGCGGTCTGCATGTAGGTCGACGCCCGCAGCCGGAACGTCCACTCGTTCCCGTTCTCCCAGACGATCTTGTCGGTGAGCGGCTCGGCGGCGAGGAACGGGATCTTGCGGCGGTTCGCGAGGTCGGCGACCGCGAGGCCGACATTCGACGGAAACGTGCCCATCAGCATGGTCACGCGCTCGCGCGAGACCAGCTCCTCGGCCACGCGCACGGCGTCGCCCGGCGTGCCGCCGTCGTCGCGCGACACGATCTCGAGCTGGCGGCCGAGCGCGCCGCCAGCCTTGTTCTCCTCGGCGAGCGCGAGCTCCATCCCCTTCTTGTACGGCTCGAGGAACGCCGTGAAGACCTTGTAGCTGTTGAGCTCGCCCAGCTTGATCGGCTGGGCAGACACGGCCGGCGCGCCGAGAGCGGTCGCGGCGGCGAGGAGGGCGGCAAGGAAAGTGCGGATCATCGTCGTCTTTCGGTCCTGTCGTCGGGTCGGGGGGCGCGACGGCGTCGATCCGGCCTGCCGCTTGACGCGCCTCAAGCGATATCGTTATGCCGTTTCCGCCGTCGTCGCGCAAGGGGGGCGGCGGGTAGAATGGTCGGTTTGCACCTTTCGCGGGCAACTCCGCCCGCCGACGAGCTTTCCGAATGTTGAGACTCGCCCACGGCCTTGCGTTCGCCGACCTCTACTCGACCGCCGGCGCGGCCCGGATCGACGGGCTGTTCCTCGCCCACCTCGACGCGGCCGACGCGCCGCTCGCCGCGCGCCTGCGCGAGGCCCGGTCGGCCCCCGACGCGCTGGGCAACCGGGCCGAGGGCGACCTGCTCATCGCGCTGGGGCCGCACCTCGAGGACTTCGTCGCGACGCTGTTCGGCATCCAGGACGACGTCCGCGCCCTGGAGGCCGCGCAGCACGAGCTGGCGCCGCTCTATGCGGTCAAGCGCATGTTCGTGCAGCGCAAGGCGATGAACGCGCACAAGGCCGAGGCCGCCGCGGCGTTCGACGGCCCGGCGCTGCGCGCCGCGCTCGAAGCGCGCATCGGGGCGCCGATCGCCGGCCGGCGGCACGAGCTCGCGTTTGCAAACGCCGTGACCGCCTGGCAGAAGGACGAGGCCGCGAACGCCGAGCCGCTCGACCTCGCGACGCGCTATGCCGCGTGGGCCGCGCACACGCCGGAAGGCCGGGCCGACCATCGGGACGGCGTGCTGTTCCGCGCGCCGCGCAAGCTCGACGTCATGAAGCTCGTGCCGGTGGAACCGATCAAGCATGCGGGCGTCACCGCGTTCGAGCTGGGCGCCGGCCACCTGCGCGAGCGCGAGGGTTTCGCGCTCACCGATCCGGGCACCGACCTCGTCGGCGGCCTCGACCAGGCGCACTACTGCATCATCTGCCACGAGCAGGGCAAGGACAGCTGCTCGCGGGGCCTCCCCGAGAAGAAGGCGGCGGACGGCGCGCTGCCCGAGGTGCCGTTCAGGAAGAGCCCGTTCGGCGTCACGCTCGCCGGCTGCCCGCTCGAGGAGCGCATCTCCGAGTTCCACAAGCTGCGCGCCGACGGCTGGGCGATCGGCGCGCTCGCGACGATCTGCGTCGACAACCCGATCGTGGCGGGCACCGGCCACAGGATCTGCAACGACTGCATGAAGTCGTGCATCTACCAGAAGCAGGACCCGGTCGACATCCCGCAGAGCGAGACGCGCGTGCTGAAGGACGTGCTCGCGCTGCCGTGGGGCTTCGAGGTCTACTCGCTGCTGACGCGCTGGAATCCGCTCGACCTTCGCCGCCCGGTGCCGCGCGAGGCGACCGGCAGGCGGGTGCTGGTCGTGGGCCTCGGGCCCGCCGGCTTCACGCTCGCGCACCACCTGATGAACGACGGCCACACGGTCGCGGCGATCGACGGCCTCAAGATCGAGCCGCTGCCCGCGAAGCTCTCGGGCGTCGCGCTGTCCGGCGAACGCGTGCCGTTCGAGCCGGTGCGCGACTACGCGACGCTGGTCGAGCCGCTCGGCGAGCGCGTGATGGCCGGCTTCGGCGGCGTCGCCGAGTACGGGATCACCGTGCGCTGGGACAAGAACTTCCTGAAGGTGATCCGGCTGCTGCTCGAGCGGCGCGCGCAGTTCGCGCTCTACGGCGGCGTGCGGTTCGGCGGCACGGTGACCGTCGAGGACGCGTTCGCGATGGGATTCGACCACGTCGCGCTGGCGGCGGGCGCGGGCAAGCCGACGGTGCTCGAGTTGCCCAACGGGCTCGCCACCGGCGTGCGCACGGCGTCCGACTTCCTGATGGCGCTGCAGCTCACCGGCGCGGCGAAGGCCGACTCGCTCGCGAACATGCAGGTGCGGATGCCGGTGGTCGTCGTCGGCGGCGGGCTGACGGCCATCGACACCGCGACCGAGTCGCTCGCCTACTACCCGGTGCAGGTCGAGAAGTTCCTGTCGCGCCACGAGGCGCTGGTGCGCGAGCACGGCCGCGAGGCGGTCGAGCGCGAGTGGTCGCCGCAGGAGCGCGAGATCGCCGACGAGTTCCTGACGCACGCGCGCTCGATCCGCGCCGAGCGCGCCGCCGCCCGGTCCGAGGGTCGCGCGGCGCGCATCGTTCCGCTGCTCAGGTCGTGGGGCGGCGCGACGATCGCCTACCGGCGGCTCCTCGTCGACAGCCCGTCGTACACGCTCAACCACGAGGAGGTCGAGAAGGCGCTGGAGGAGGGCATCCTGTTCTCCGAAGGGCTCACGCCACTCGCCATCGAGGTCGACGCGCACGGCCACGCGTCGGGGCTCTCGGTGTCGGCGCACCACAACGACGGCGACGGCGTCTGGCACGAGTACGCGCGCACGACGATTCCCGCGCGCACGATCCTGATCGCCGCCGGCACGCAGCCCAACACCGTGCTCGCGCGCGAGGACGCCGGCCACTTCGGCCTCGACGGCAAGTACTTCCGGCTGCTCGACGAGGACGGAGCGCCGGTCAAGCCGGTGCGCGGACTGGCCAAGCCCGCGAAGCCCGCGGTGCTGACGTCGATCCGCCGCGACGGTCGCGCGACCAGCTTCTTCGGCGACCTGCATCCGTCGTTCCACGGCAACGTGGTGAAGGCGATGGCGAGCGCGAAGCAGGGCTACGGAATCGTGTCGCGTACGCTGGCGCGCGCCGCGCCCGCGTCGTCCGCGCCCGACGCGGAGTTCTTTGCCAGGCTCGATCGCGACCTGCGCGCCACCGTCGAGCGCGTCGAGCGCCTGACGCCGACGATCGTCGAGGTCGTCGTCCGCGCGCCCGCCGCCGCGCGCAATTTCCGTCCGGGCCAGTTCTACCGGCTGCAGAACTACGAGACGCTCGCCGCGGTGAAGCGCGGCACGCGCATGACGATGGAGGGCCTCGCGCTCACCGGCGCGTGGGTCGACCGCGACCGCGGGCTCGTGTCGACGATCGTGCTCGAGATGGGCGGCTCGTCGGACCTCTGCGCGGCACTGAAGCCCGGCGAGCCGGTCGTGCTGATGGGCCCGACCGGCGCGCCGACCGAGATCGAGCCCGGCGAGAACGTCGTGCTCGTCGGCGGGGGACTCGGCAACGCGGTGCTGTTCTCGATCGGGCAGGCGTTCCGCGCGGCCGGCTCGAAGGTGCTCTACTTCGCCGGCTACAAGAAGATGATCGACCGCTACAAGGTCGCCGACATCGAGGCGGCCGCGGACGCCGTCGTCTGGTGCAGCGACGAGCCGCCCGGCTTCGTGGCGACGCGCCCGCAGGACCGCGCGTTCGTCGGCAACATCGTGCAGGGAATGGTTGCCTACGCGGGGGGCGGGCTCGGCGCGCAGCCGATCCCTTTCGACCGCCCCGACCGCATCATCGCGATCGGCTCGGACAAGATGATGGCCGCGGTCGCCGCCGCGCGCCACACGGTGCTCGCGCCGTACATGAAGCCCGGCCACGAGGCGATCGGCTCGATCAACTCGCCGATGCAGTGCATGATGAAGGAGATCTGCGCGCAGTGCCTGCAACCGCACAAGGACCCGGCCACCGGCAAGGTCTCCTACGTGTTCAGCTGCTTCAACCAGGACCAGCCGCTCGACCTCGTCGACTTCTCCGCGCTCGACGCGCGGCTGAAGCAGAACTCGGTGCAGGAGAAGTTGACGGCGCAGTGGATCGCGCTCTGCGAGCGCGAGCGCAAGGTCAGGGCCGCCGCGGACTGACGCAATCGGGCGGGCCCGTGAAGACCGCCTGCTTCTTCGAGTACACGGGCCCCGGCCGCATCTCGATCGCGCGATTCCCCCCGCGCGGCACGCCGGCCGGCTTCCGCGCCTACCGCACGCTCGCGCCGGGCGCGTGGTTCAGGTCGGTGCCGGAGGACGAGTACCGGCGTCGATATGCCGGGCAACTCGACGCGCTCGACCCGAAGCAAACGTTCGCCGCACTGACCGATCTCGCCGGCGATGCCGAGCCGGTGCTGCTGTGCTGGGAGCGCAAGGCCGATCTCGAGGCGGGCCGCGTCTTCTGCCACCGCCGCATCGTCGCCGACTGGTTCCGCGAGACGCTGGGGATCCGCGTGGACGAGCGGTAGGTTGCGTCAGCCGCGCCGTGCAGTCAGCTTGATCGCGTGCTCGCCGAGGCGCGAGGTGCCGCTGGCGCGGTCTGCGTCGACCGTCAGGCGTGCGGCACGGAAGCCGCCGTCGCGATCGACGTAGGAGAACCCCAGCTCGCGCCCGGCGACGAAAGGCCCGAGCAGCGGCTGAGACCTGCCGCCGAGCGTCATCGTGCCGCCGACCTTCTGGAACCGCTGGTCGAGGTCGATCGTGGCGAACGCGCGGCCCTGCTCGTCGGCGATCGTCCAGCGCCCGGCCACCGGCGCGGGCACGATCCACAGGTAGGCGTCGAACGCGGTCCCCCGGATCGTCTCGTCGGGCTCCCAGTCGGCCATCGTGAACGTGTAGCTGACCACGCGCGTGCCCGGCGTCATCGCGAGAATCTGCGGCCGCAGCTGCAGGTTGAGCTCGGGCAGCAGGTAGAGCGTGAGGACGCTCGCCCGCGAGAAGTCCTCCTTGAAGATGTCGCCCTCGATGATCGTGACCCGGTCGGCGACACCGGCGCGCTCGGCATTGCGTGCGGCCAGCGCGGCCATCTTCGCGTCGTACTCGACGCCCATCGCCCTTGCGCCGAAATCCCGAGCGGCCGCGATCGCGATGCGCCCGTCGCCGGCGCCCAGGTCCGCGACGAAGTCATCCGGCCCCGTCTTCGCCGCGCGCAGCATCGCGGCGACCATGGTGTCGGGAGTCCCCAGCCACATGACGTCCTTGCCCGCCTGGCCGGGCGTGGGCGTGTAGACGGCGTCGCCGTGGGGGGGCACGGCCTGCGCACTCGCGTCCTGGCCGGGCGCGACCCCTGCGAGCGCGAGCGCGAAGGCGAGCGAAAGGGCCCGCGCGAGGCGGGCCCTGGGGATTGGTGCTGTTGAGTGGACTCGAACCACCGACCTACTGATTACGAATCAGTTGCTCTACCAGCTGAGCTACAACAGCGCTGACCATGTCGGAATGTCGCGAAGCGCGCGTCCCCGGCCGGCGAAGCCTGAAATTATAGCGTAAGCCCCGACTCGCTCAAAGGAGCACCGGGCAGTCCGCGTTTCGGGCATCTGCCCCACGCGCGCCCGCCTGACGACAACACTCGAAATTCCCCGCCGCAGACGGCGCGGCGCCGCATTCTGTCGCTTTCAGGCGACATGTTGCGCCCGCCCACTGTGCTGCCGATAAGCAGAAGAATGACGGCTTATGACGCTTGCATAGGCGCGCCCGCCATGCGAAAATCGCCCCCACCTACCACAGGGTCTTCACGTCCCTGCGAGCAGCGGCCGCCCCGGCACACGTCCGGGCGAGCCTGGCGTGGCGGTTCCACCGCCACCGTGTCGTCGAGTGTGGTGCTGGGAGTGTCGCCATGCCGATGTCCGAGCGTATGCCCGGGCACCACGGCCGGCCGGCGGGGGGGCTGCCCCTTCCGGATCGCCGGTCAGCAGGTTCCGACGCCGCCGCGTCGGGTCGGACAGGATCTTCACCCTGTCCGACCCGGCCACGGGCGGCGGCCGCCTCACGCCGATCCGAACTTGGTCTCGACGTCGACGCCGAGCGAACGGAGCAGTTCCGTCGGCAGGACGCCGCCCGCCTGCACGATCACGCGGTCGTTGGGAAGTCGAGCCTCGCCTTGCGGCCCGGCCAGCGTCACGTCGCTCTCGCCGATGGCCGAGACGTCGGTGCGAAGGCGGACGTCGACCCTGCCCGCCCGCGCCGCCGCGTCGAGGCGCTCGCGATTCGCGGGTTTCGCGCGGCTGAACGCGTCCCCGCGGTAGGCGAGCGTCACGGCGGTCCCCGCCTCGTCGGCGCAGGCGAGCGCCGCTTCGACAGCGCTGTCTCCGCCGCCCACGACCAGGACGTGCAGCCCGCGGTACTGGGCGGCGTCGACGAGCCGGTAGACGACCTTCGCGCGCTCCTCGCCCTCGACGCCGAGCTTGCGCGGCGTGCCGCGCCGGCCGATCGCCAGCAGGACGTGCGCGGCCTCGCAGGTGCCGCGGCCGGTCACGACGCGGAACCCGCCGTCGATGCGCTCCATCCGCTCGAAGCGCTCGGAGAAGTGGATCGCGAGGCCGGTGCCGGAGACGATCCGGCGCCAGAACGCGAGCAACGCCTCCTTGCTCACCTCCGTGAAGCGCATCGTGCCGACGATCGGCAGCTCGACCGGCTGGGTCATCGCGATCTTGTGCCGCGGGTAGTGGAAGACGCTGCCGCCGAGATCGGGTTCCTGCTCGATCAGCCGGTAGCGCAGCTTCGCTTCGATCGCCGCGAGGCCGGCGGCGATGCCCGCCGGTCCCGCGCCGACGATCAGCACGTCGAGCGCGCCATGGCGACGCGGTCGCGAGGCGATCGTCCGTATCGCCTGCCGGCCCTGCTCGGACGCCTTGCGGATGAGCCCCATGCCGCCGAGCTCGCCGGCGATGAACACGCCGGGCACGTTGGTCTCGAAGTTCGGATCGACGCGCGGGATGTCGATGCCGCGCCGCTCGGTGCCGAACACGAGCTCGATCGCCCGGACCGGGCAGGATGCCTCGCACGCGCCGTGGCCGATGCACGAGGCGGGGGACACGAGCGTCGCGCGTCCGTCGACGATGCCGAGCGCCTTCTCGGGACATGCGCGCACGCAGGTGGCCGATCCGATGCAGCGCAGCGGATCGACGACCGGGTGCAGCGACGGCGGCTCGGTCATGCCCGCGGCGACCGCAGCCGCGAGTTCGCGCGCGTGCGCGGACTCGGCGCGCCTGCGGCGCAGCGCGTAATAGAGCATCAGCGCGGCGGCGGGCGCGAGGTACCAGGCGAGCAGGGAGGCGTCCATGGGCGGCGGGAATCCGCACGCAGTCTAGACGTTCCGCCGTCGCCGCACACCGCCTCGCGCATCCGTGAGGGGCCACGTTGACCACGGCAGCCGTTCAACCGGTGGCGACGAAAGTGCGCGCGCGTTCGTCTGCCGGAATGCGCGACGGTGTCCTCGTCCTGCTGATCGCCGCGTTCGCCGTGGTCGCGACGGTGCTCGCGCGGAGCGTGCCCTGGGCGCCCGGGTCGGACGTTGGCTACGCGCTGGGCGTGGCGAGCGGCATCGCCCTGCTCGGGCTGTTCCTCTATCCGCTGCGCAAGCGCTGGGCGCCCGTACGCCACTGGGGCGCGTCGCGGGGTTGGTTCGCGGCCCACATGATGCTCGGCATCGCCGCGCCGCTGCTCGTCGTACTGCATTCGCGCCTCCAACTGGGATCGCTGAACGCCACCGTGGCATTCACGTGCATGGTCCTGGTGGCGACGAGCGGGGTTGTCGGGCGGTTCCTCTACGCGCGCATCCACGCCGGACTCTATGGCGAGGAGACCAGCCTGGCCGCGCTGCGCGAGGAGGTCGCGCGGCGCATCGGCGCGCTGCGCGAAGGCGGCGGACTCGGCTCCGAGCTCGACGCGCGGCTCGCGGCGTTCGCGTCCCTCGCCGATCGGGCCTCCGAAGGCGGATGGCGGCACCTGTTCCGGCTCGCGCGGCTGGGCGTCGACCGCACGCTCGCGGCGCGCGCGTGCGGCGCGCTCGTCGCCTCGGCGCTCGCGGGCGGATCGCGGGTCACGGGCGGGGAGCGGCGCGCGCTGAAGCGACGCATCGCGGGCAAGCGCGCCTTGCTGGGGGCGTACCTGCGCGGCGTGCAGCGCGTCGCGCAGTTCCGGGCGTTCCAGCGGCTGTTCTCGTGGTGGCACGTGCTGCACGTGCCGCTTGTCTGGATGCTCGTGGCGACGACGATCGCGCACGTCGTCGCGGTCCACATGTACTGACGCGGCGCGGACGACGGTGCGGCGATGGCTCCTTCCGATCGTGTGGCTCGTCCTCGCGCTCGCCCAGGACGCGCGGGCGCAATCGCTCGAGAGCGCGCTGATGCCGGGACCGGTGATCGCCGGCCACGCGAATCTCGAGGGCGACTGCACGAATTGCCACGTCCGGTTCAATCGCGCCGCGCAGGACCGGCTGTGCATGGACTGCCACAAGCCAGTGGGCGCCGACGTTCGCGACAGGCGCGGCTTCCACGGCAGGCTCGACGCCGCGACGTGCCGCAGCTGCCACACCGACCACAGGGGACGTGAAGTGAGGATCGCGCCGCTGGACGAGCGCTCGTTCGACCACGCGAAGACCGATTTCGTGCTCGCCGGCGCTCATGCCAAGGCCGCGTGCAAGTCGTGCCACGTGCCCGGGAAGCGCCACGCCGAGGCACCTGGCCAGTGCGTCGACTGCCACCGCAAGGACGATACCCATCGCGGCGCGCTCGGCGCCCGCTGCGCGGACTGCCACGGCGAGGCAAGCTGGAAGGACACGCGATTCGACCATGCGAAGACGCGTTTCGCGCTCGCCGGCAGGCACGCCGACGCGGAGTGCCGCGCCTGCCACGGCAACGCCACGTTCAAGTCCGCGCCGACGACCTGCATCGGGTGCCACCGCGGCGACGACAAGATCCATCGGGGGCGCCTTGGCGACCGCTGCGACACCTGTCATGGCGTCCGCGACTGGAAGACCACGACGTTCCAGCACGATCGCGACACCCGGTATCCGCTGTACGGGCGGCATCGCAATGCGCGCTGCGAGAGCTGTCACGTCGCCGCCGGGGGGCGCGAGAAGCCTCCCACGACGTGCGTCGCGTGCCACCGGACGGACGACAAGCACCAGGGCAGCCTCGGGTCGGGATGCGCGAATTGCCACGTCGAGCGCGGTTGGAAGGAGACGCGCGTCGACCATGACGCCACGGCGTTCCCGCTGAGGGACAGGCACCGCGGTGTCGAATGCAAGGAATGCCACCGCGACCCGAGGAGCTACAAGGGCACGCCGGTGGAGTGCGCCGCCTGCCACGGGAAGGACGACACGCACAAGGGACGCTACGGCGAGAAATGCGAGGGCTGCCATGCAGCGCGCAGCTGGCGCGACCTCGTGTTCCGCCACGACCGCGACACACGCTATCCACTCGCCGGGCGCCATTCGGCGGTCAAGTGCGACAGCTGCCACACGGGCTCGCTCTACCGCGACAAGCTCGCCACCGACTGCCGGTCGTGCCACCGCAAGGACGACGTGCACAGGGAGACCCTCGGCGACCGGTGCGAGACCTGCCACGCCGAGGCTTCGTGGAAGGTCGCCCGGTTCGATCACGCGCGCACGCGCTTCGCGCTAGCCGGGCAGCACGCCCGGATCGAGTGCAATGCATGCCACCGATCCCTGCTGTTCCGCGAGGCGCCGCGCGAGTGCGCGGGCTGCCACGACGCCGACGACAGGCATCGTGGCACGCTCGGACGCGACTGCGCGGCCTGCCACACCGAGACGTCGTGGAAGGTTGCCCGATTCGACCATGCGCGCACGCGCTTTGCGCTCGCCGGACGGCATGCGCAAATCGAGTGCAACGCATGCCACAAGTCGCAGGTGTACCGCGAGGCGCCGCGCGAATGCGTCGGCTGCCACGCGGCCGAGGACAAGCACCGCGGGACGCTCGGACGGGACTGCGCCGCCTGCCACAACGCGCGCGACTGGCGGCTCCACGAATTCGACCATCGCCGCACGTCGTTTCTGCTGGACGGCGCCCACGCGGCGCTCGACTGCGGCGCCTGCCACGTCGCGCCGGGCGCGATCGTCGCGAAGCTTTCCGGCACCTGCGTCGAATGCCATCGGCGCGACGACATCCACCACGCAAGCTTCGGTCCGCTGTGCGAGCGATGTCATCTGACGAGCTCGTTCAAGGACATCCGGATGCCGGGCGCTGCGCGCCGACCCGGCGCCGAAGGGAGACCTCGATGATCCGCAGCTTCCTCCGCATGGCGCTGGCCTGGCTCGCCGTCCCGCTGGTGCTGCTCGCGGCGCCACCGGCCGGGGCGCAGGGAAAGGCGGACTTCGATCACCTGGCGACGGGATTCGCGCTGACCGGCGCGCACCAGAACACGCCATGCGAGTCTTGCCACGTACGCGGCATCTTCAAGGGTACGCCGCGCAACTGCGAGGGCTGCCACGCCGCGGGTGCCCGCGTGAGCGCGGTCGCGATGCCTTTGTCGCATCCGCCGACGACGCAGGGCTGCGCCCAGTGCCACAACACGGGGACGTTCGCCGGCGCGCGGTTCAGCCACCTTGGCGTCGCGCCGGGGACCTGCGCGACCTGCCACAACGGCATGACCGCCAAGGCGAAGCCGGGGGGCCACATGGTCACCGGCCAGTCCTGCGACACGTGCCACCGTACGACCGGTTGGGTACCGGCCACCTTCAGCCATGCGGCCGTCGCGGCCGGAACCTGCATGTCCTGCCACAACGGGTCGGCCGCCACGGGCAGGCCCGCGGCGCACGTGCCGACGACGCAGGCGTGCGACGCGTGCCACCGCACGACGGCCTGGACGCCGGCGACATTCAGTCACACCGGCGTGGCGCCGGGCACGTGCGCGACCTGCCACAACGGCTCGAGCGCCAAGGGCAAGCCGTCGAATCACGTGGCGACGACGCAAAGCTGCGACGTCTGCCACCGCACGACGGCCTGGACGCCGGCGACGTTCAGCCACACCGGCGTTGCGCCGGGGACCTGCTCGACCTGCCACAACGGCACCAGCGCCAAGGGCAAGCCGTCGAACCACGTGGCGACGACGCAGAGCTGTGACGTCTGCCATCGCATGACTGCGTGGGAGCCGGCGACGTTCAGCCACACCGGCGTGGCGCCGGGCACGTGCGCGACCTGCCACAACGGCTCGACCGCCAGGGGCAAGCCGTCGAATCACCTGC